>JANQRS010000008.1 GCA_028284445.1 Calditrichia bacterium | reverse complement strand
CTTAACGATCTTACCAATCGAAATATACATAGGGCATTTAACCACCAACAGAACGATCAGCCAATGACTGTCGCTTTGTTGTTAAACATCCGGTCGACCTGGATCACTCCAGTATTTCCAGAACGGCCCGCTTCCCCATTTTGGCAGCAGCAGCACTCAACAGCGTACGTATTGCTTTTGCGGTTTGTCCTCGTTTGCCGATGACTTTACCGAGGTCGCCGTCGCCGACCCGCAGTTCGTATACCGTTACACGTTCACCTTCAACCTCTGCGACATGAACTTCTTCCGGTTTGTCAACAAGATGCTTCGCAATAAACTCCACAAAATCTTTCATCGAGCAAACCTCCTTACTAGTAGTTGGATATGGATGTTAGCCTTGTCACCCCGTAGCCTTCCTGCAAACATCTATCTGGATATGTAACATACCAATTTGTATCCACATGGAACCCCAACACTTCCTGTATACCCCCAACTTACTACTCTGACTTAGCTTTATCATCCTCAGCCGGAGCTTCTTCAGCAGGCGCTTCTTCGGCCGGAGCCTCTTCTGCAGGTGCTTCTTCGGCAGCAGCTTCCTCAGCAGGTGCTTCCTCTGCGGCAGCTTCCGCTTCTTCAGCAGCCTTGGCTTCCGCTTCTTCAGCAGCTTTAGCTTCCTCAGCAGCCTTGGCTTCTGCCTCTTCGGCGGCCTTGGCTTCTGCAGCAGCTTTGGCTTCTTCTTCAGCTTTCTTCTTGGCTTTCTGTGCCTGTTCAGCCTCACGACGCTGATCGCGTTGAGTTTGCAGTAATTCCCACTTCTTCATTTCTTCTTCGATCTTGTCTTCCGATAAACCGCGACGCATCAGATCAAAGCGGAGATTGATTCCCAGCTTTCTCAGCATGCTTTTGACCGTTGTTGTCGGAACAGCTCCCTGACTCAGCCAGTACAGGGCACGATCTTCTTTTACTTGCAATGTAATCGGATCGGTCAATGGATTGTAGACACCGATCTCTTCGATGGAACGACCATCACGCGGCGCACGTGCATCAGCTGCAACAATGCGATAGTAAGGGCGCTTCTTCCGTCCCATCCGGCGTAACCTTAACTTAACCAACTTTTAATTCCTCCAGTTAGAATGTTCGTTTTATATCATCAGTATGATTGCATCAAAATGGCAATGGTCCCCGCGCTTTACCACCACCGGGGAATCTCATATTTTTCATGCGTTTCATCATCTTTTTCATATCAGCAAACTGTTTCAGGAGTTGATTGACATCCTGAACCCGGGTTCCGCTCCCAGCCGCAATACGACGACGGCGGCGCCCATTGATAATCCCCGGCTTTTGTCTTTCTTCCGGGGTCATCGAGCAAATGATCGCTTCTACCCGAACCATTGCTTTGTCATCTATCTGGGCGCCTTTTAGCTGTTTTCCAATGCCGGGAATCATTCCCAACAACTGGTCCAGAGGCCCCATCTTCTTTATCTGCTGCAACTGATTATAGAAGTCTTCCAGTGTAAACTGATTTTTGCGGAGCTTCTTTTCCAGCTTTTCCGCTTCTTCGACATCGATCGTCTCCTGGGCACGTTCTACCAGAGACACAACATCTCCCATCCCCAGAATTCGGGATGCGAGACGATCGGGATGGAAGACTTCCAGGGCGTCCAGCTTTTCGCCGACGCTCATGAACTTTACCGGCTTACCGGTGACAGCACGGATCGACAGTGCAGCACCGCCGCGACTATCGCCGTCCATCTTGGTCAGAATCACGCCATCGAAATCCAGGCGCTCGGCAAACTGACTGGCAGCATTGACCGCGTCCTGACCGGTCATACCATCTGCAACGAAGAGAATTTCGTGAGGTTTCACCTCTTTCTTGATGGTCTCCAATTCAACCATCAGCTCTTCGTCTATATGCAGGCGACCGGCGGTATCGAGGATAACGACGTCGCATGAACGGTCGCGTGCTTCGCGGATCGATTCTTTGGCAATCTTCACCGCATCGTTTGACTCAGTTGAATATACTGGGATATTCAAGCCTTGCCCTAATACTTCAAGTTGCTTCTTCGCTGCCGGCCGGTACACATCTGCCGCAACCATGATCGGGCGCCGCCCTTTCTTGCGAAGATGATTGGCAAACTTGCCGGCAAACGTTGTCTTTCCAGCCCCCTGCAAGCCACAGAGCATCACCACCGTCGGGGGAATCCCGGCCGTTTTGATATCTGTGAAGGACTCGCCCATCAGTTGGACAAGTTCATCATGCACAATTTTTACTAGTTGCTGTCCAGGTGTGACACTTTGGAGAACTGCTTCACCAACGGCTTTTTCCCGCACTTCACTAATAAAATCTTTAACGACCTTGTAGTTGACATCTGCTTCCAGCAGTGCTCGCCGAATCTCCTTGAGCGAGTCAGCAATGTTCGCTTCTGTCAGTTTTCCCTGGCCGCGGACTTTCTTAAGAATCGTCTCAAGCTTATTCGACAGATCTTGTAACATGCTATCCCGGCGCGATTTTCGCGTTATTCAACTTCAAAAATAGACAAACGGCTAAAATTAAAGGGTCAAAGGGGTCTTTGCAACATATTTTTTGTACAGTTGCAACATAGCCGGGTACGACGAAAGCCCATATTTACGGTACATTCAGGACATTTACGGCATGTTTGTCCACGCCAATTGCCAACATTGTCAAATTATGGAAGTATCACAGCAATCGCTATGATTATTTACGAAAAGAGTGGGGTTTTATGCAGGATTCAAATCTTCAGAGAATGTGCGATGCCTTCCTGCGGAATGAGGGTTTGAACGGCGGGGTTGCGACGACGGGTTTCATTTTCCATCCACTGCAGGGCTTCTCTGTCGCCATGGACAAAAATAACCGTTCGTGGATTCAGCGCTTCGATCATCTCCAAAAGCTCTAGCCGATTGGAATGGGCCGAAAAAGTAAAGCGCTCCACAGCGCAATCCACTTTTGGTAATCCGAATACAGATCTGATACGTTCTTCATCCCCTTGCTGCAGCACACTGCCCGGCGTTGCGGGATCGGTATACCCCACGAAGCAGATGGCGTTGCGCGGATCACTACTGAGTTTCTCGACAAAACGAAAAGACGGCGATCCCGGCAACATCATCCCGGAGGTGGCAATCAGGATTGCCGGTCCCTTCAACTGTCTGCCCGGATGCCAACTGGCAAACATCATCCGCTCCAGGCTTCCGCCGGCAAATTTCGGATAGATGTCGCCAAGGTAGCGGTCATAAATCTTCAGAATTTTATAGCCAAAGCCGGTCAGATATATCGGCACAGCCGGAATACGGCCGGCAACCCTTAGCTGATGCAGCATGGCGATCATTTCCTGAGTTCGTCCCAGTGCAAATACCGGGAGCAGCAAAATACCCGCTTGATCCAAATGGCGGCCGGTAACCTCGGCAAAACGCCGGGTCTCCTGCGCCAGGCTGGTTTCAGCAGCAGCGGCGTTCGCGCCATAGGTGGCTTCCGTAATCAGCACATCCAGCCGTCCCCGCGGATATCGTGCACCCGGCAGGATAAATTGAGGCGATTTTCGGGTGTTACCGGCATAGAAAATGCGCCGCCCCTGCCACTCAATCAGAACGCCGGCCGAGCCGAGAATATGTCCGGCATCGTATAAGCTGAATTCGATGCCACTTTCTTCGTAACCATGCAGCGGAAAGTGATGCTCATATTCGAAGCTCTGGAACAAATAGCGCACCAACTCAATATCTTCGCGGGTAAAGGGCGCCTCGACGTTTTGATGAAAGCGCTTGCGCTGAACGTGCAAGTAGTGATGCAGCATCAACTCCGTGAGCTCAGCGGTGGAGGGCGTCATATAAACCCGAGCGTAAGGGAAATTTTTGATCGCAGCCGGCAAGCTGCCAATATGATCCAGATGCGCATGAGTGACGACGATGGCCTGAACAGCGCGGGAGGAGAACGCTGAATAGTCGGGCATGGCGGCGGGACCTTCTTCAGCAGGATCGCAGCCGGCATCCAGCAATATCTGATAATCGGCAAGCTTCAGCAGATGGGCCGAGGCCCCAATTCCGGTGACGCCTCCCAGCGAATGGAAGATAATTTCAGGCAAAATGATAGTTGATCGTTGAGCGTTGTTGGTTGAGAGTCTTCATGCAAATTATAGCAAAACAGGAAGTCTGCAAATTTCCAAATTCCAACAGAAAAAATTCCAAGGAAATTTTAAATCCGAGAAACCAAATTCCAAAATGGCTCCCAGGAGAAGGACACTATACGCTCAGGTCCATTGATCACATCAGCGTCATATTAACGGACCTGATTGCCCTTTTCGGATATATTCTGTGCACATCTGAAATTCGATACCGGCCCAATCTTGTCAGGTTTTGTTCTTTTTGGAATTTTTTCTGCTGGGATTTGGGATTTAGGCCTTCCAGCATCAAGTATCCAGCAAATCCTCCACTGCCCGATTCAGCTGACGCCAGCAAGCAGCGCAGGCCGCTCCGCCCCACTCCTGACGAGAATTTGCCTCGGACCAGGGGTGGATTAAACTGCGAAATTTTCGCAATAATTCGTGAAATTCGGAAGGACTACTTTTGATCCAGCTTAGATCGTAGGACACACGAAGCAAATCATTCAGATGCCAGTTCTCAAGGGCTTCCAGTTGCCCTTTGGCATTTCGAAGCGCATATTTGGAGCGGTCGAGCAATGCCGCATCGCGCGTGGCTCGTGCCAGCAGCAACGATTCCAACAAGCTACCCATCAGCACAATGGCAGCCAGATAGGCCCCGGTATTCTGACAAACTTGCACTTCTTCCCAGCGTTGATCAATCAGGTAGCTGAGTCCCGGAATAGACGCCGTAAGGCGGTCGAAGTCCGGCGGGGGTGCAATATTGCCACGCGAGCGCAGGATACCTTCATTTAACAATCGGGCGGTTACCTTGCAGTATGTGGCGAGGGTTTTTACGCGTACGGCGAGATCGGCAGAGGCCATATTGGGGTCGTCTTCAAAGCGTTTTCGCAGGTAGCGCGATTCTGCAGCCAAGCCTGCCAGCAATACTCGATATTCGGAGATCTTCTGTGCAAATGCTTCTTCAGATTGAAAGCGCTCCGGCTGCGGCGCGCCATGCTGATCCGTCAAATCAGACAACAAATCATCAAAAAGTTGGGCTAGGTTTTCCATGTCACGATCCGGCAGATAAAAATATCTGTTTAGATGACCATTCGCGAACCTAAACCGATCTGCTGGTAATTCTTATCACGGCAGCTGCAATGCCTGCTCGCCAGTTCAGTTGAGATGCGCTTCCGGCATCATTTTCGACCAATGCTGACGTCCTGTCTTTGCTACATTTCTTCTTCAACCTGAACAAACTTAAGCGATGTCAGACAAGGCGTTTTGATCATTGCACAAAACTATCGGCTTTTTTTTATAAAAATGAGTTTTCTGCCGACAATTTTTTCAGGAAATGGGGATGGCACAGGGATGTTGCCAGGGAGAAACATAGGTTGAACAACAACTTTGTCTCAAGGAAGAGCTTGTGTATTCGTCAGATCTCAGACAGAACGTTCCGGTAACAGGGCTTTTTGATGTTACAATCCGGCACTTTTTCCGGGCGATAGATTATGATACGCTGCAAAAACTACTCGCCTCTCCACAGCCGTCGGCTGTAAATACGCACCAGGCCACAGCAACTGAAGCGCTGCGTCAGTTATGCCTGGAGCCTGCAAGCTGGGAGCCAGACGATAGCTACCAGTCCATTCTTCGCCATTTCATCTACGAATTTCAGTCCCATCTGCAAGCAGGCATTGAGCAACGCTGCCGCTTTGCTGCCCAAGGCAGCCTGGAAGAACTCCTGGCGCTGATCCTCTTCGAGACAAACCCAACAGTGCTCGCGCGCTTATTTCGCAACGCGGACATGTCGCTTGACATGCTCAAACAACTTCATACCGCCTGGGAAGAGCGACAAACCTATCCGGGAGATGCTGCCAATCGAGATCTGCTAAACGTTGTTATCGCAGAAAAACAGATGCGACTTAGAAAACTTTCCGAAATCCTCACATATGCCCATCGCCTGGAAAATGAAGAGGCGATCTTCGGCTTATTAAGCTACTTACCGGATCGCGACGAGGATATTGCCCGCGGTGCCGGCAAGGCATTGCGTCGTGCGCATCCACCGACGCTGCTCGAGCTGCTCCACCCGGCGCATACCCACTGGCAAACGAAGGAATTTGACCCGTTATTGTGCTGGCGGATCGCGCAATCGTTGGAGGAATTGCTCTGCCTTGAAGATGAAAGTCACGGGCAATTGAAGCAGGCAAGACTGGCCTTGCTGGAATACGCAATGCTCGATTTACAGCAACCGAAGCGTTTCTTCACATTGATCGCCGCACACGTTCATTATAGCGAAGCCTGCCGGAAGATGGCCAGCACCCGCCTGAGTATTGACGAGTTAACATCACTGATGCACGATGATACATTTCCGCGGCGTATGACTCGGCAGGTATTGCGGGTATTTCGTTATCATCCTGATCTGCCCACCAGGCGCATTTTTGCCGACATCGCCAACTTGCTGATGGAGGAGAACCGGGAGCGGTTGCGCGAAATGGAACAGCAAATTGCCGCACTTTTCGACACAATCAATACTTCCGCCCTCATGAAAAGCTTTGATAATGACGCATTGATCGAATTTGGCAGCGGCGATTTAGCTTATCTTCAGGAAGTTATTCACCAGCTTCTGGATCTTCCCGGCAGCCTTATTGAGTCCTTCGGTTATCGCAGCATGGCCTCGGCTGTTGCCCGTGACAGCGATGCCCAAAAGATCCAGCTTTTCTGGCGAGCAACCATCGGACAATACCTGGGACGTATACGTCAGATCCGCCAGGCGGTAAGCCAGATATGGTTGAAGCAACAGCAGGCCGCCGGATCACCCGAATCCTTTTTTGAGGAACTGGTCCAAAACGAGCAGGATGTTGAAACCCATCATAAAGCTGATGTAAATTGCAAGCTGCAAATTTCCTGCGCCAGCTGTCTGAAACGTACTTGTGCCGCAGAGAGTTATCTTTTGAAGATTAGTTTCCTGACGGAAGCATTGCTGGAAGGTGGAGCGGATAAGACCGCTTTAAAACAAGAAAGGCTGCCCTGACAGGGACAGCCTCTCCAAAAAACAGCTAAAACGATAACGCCTAGTCCAATGCTGTCTTCAACTCTTTACCAGCCTTGAAAACCGGAACGCGCTTTGCCGGAATCTGAATTTTGGCGCCAGTAGCAGGATTGCGAGCTTCCCGTGCAGCACGGTGGGAAACTTTGAAACTACCAAAACCAACCAAATTTACACTGCCGTCACCTTTTAATTCGCCGGTGACTGAGTCAATAAAGGCGTTCAAAAAGCTTTCAGCGTCTTTTTTGGAAAGACCGGATTTGTCAGAGATAGTGGAAATCAATTCCTTACGGTTCATGAAAAAACCTCCTGGATTATTTAAAGTTCATTCTAGCCGATCTACATAGTAGGCGCCAGAATATCAGCAATATCTCGAGTAATGTCAAGCGAAAAGATGCAATTAAATTGAGGTTTTTTTCGAAAAATATGGCGGGGCCAAAATGACGGGAGGTCAATAAAAATGGGGTTAATGGCACATGTGGCGCTATTGAAGCCAATAGCGCCAACGAATTTTATTCAACTACACAAAACGATTAGGATTTATATTTGTCTCCATAGGTATTACCGGAGGATGCGTCTTTTTCACTCTGCAAAATGCGCCCGGCAATCTCTTTCAATATTTCATCCTGATCGTAGAACTTCGCAGCAATACGCTTCTTTATCAAGGCCAGTCTTTCAGGCGTCAGGCTACTGCCGCTTTGTTCGTTATCTGTTGATTTTTTTGTCATCTGTTCGTCTCTGGTATCGTTTACAACAGCTCCATTCTCAACACTTACCACAAAACCAACATTATCCAAAGAATTGGTCTTCATCGTTTTAACCCGATTTTATATAAAAGGTTTCCCGACAAATCAAGATACGGGGTTTTTTACAAATGTCGGTATGGCCCACATCACAACCATGCAAAAGCCGGGAATCCATCCCTTGGGCTTTTTTCCCAAGCAATTAACAGCTTGCCTCGGGAACTCATTGTTGGCTTTACCGCCATCGTATAGATTAGAACAGGTTTCTGCAACCGTTAATAATAGTGTCGCACAAATAATGTGGAACTTTAGGTAGGAGAACAGAAATATTGTAATTCACCGAAACCGACTGCGTTGGTACGCAATCGGTAATTGACCACAATCTACTGTTTTTCAAATACTTACTATCTAAAAGCTTGTCGAGGTAACACTTTCAAAAAATCACACGCAAGTATTTCAGGCCAACTGTATTGTTCCTTGCACTTCGACCTATCGCGAATGCTTGCTCCCGCAAGGTGTGACCATCTAGTGAGATGTATATGATGATGTTTTGTTTTCTTCTTCGCTATTTTGGGAATCGCCGGTATTTTCCATACGACTCATAATATCGTTCAAGGTCTCCTCAACTTCGCTTGCCTCAATCTCCAGGACTTCAGCAATTTCACTTGTTGTTAACTCTTCGTAGTAATAGAGTCCCAGCACGGCGCGATCCGATTCGCTCAGATTGCCGAGTCGTTGAACGGTTTCGTCAATAGCGTTGTTATCGTGGGTGTGTGAGTAACTTCCTTGCATATTTCCTCCATTTTCTTCCTAAGCCAGCCAGAGTAGCCATAAACCACACACCAAAGATGACACTTACGAAATTGCCATTGCCACCGGCAATGCTTCGGAAACCAATACTAGCTGTTCTCCGGTATTTGCATTGCGATCCAGAAGGATCGGGCTCTTCAGATTGATGGTTGCTTGACCATCTGCTCCGCCAAGATTGATGATACAAAAAAGATCAAAAGTTTCCTGAGATGAAAATATCCGCTTGACCAGCTTGGGAGGTAACTCCTTTGCAAAATCCGGCGATACCAGGAATGGGTCCAAAACCGGAAAAGCGACTTGTTGATCTTCCACCGAGAGAAGCCAGCGAAACGGGGCGTAATCTTCATGATTGAGTAGAAAAAACTTATTGTGTTTCTCAAACCCTATCAATCCTTTGTCAAAGTGAATAATCGAATCCGCTGTCAATTCAACTTCACCGAATTGCTCTGTCAAAACCTTCATGTATCTCTCCGCCGAAAGTCATTTGTTATTGAGCAACATATATGCCAGCTACTGACGAATCACTATAAGCTCAATAAAAACAATATTTAAAAAAAATTTACGGTTTTTCTAAGGCTCTGATAACGACTGATATTTCAACACCTGATATTGAATTTTCCAACACCTGGTATCTGAATTTTGGTCACGGGAACCATCCACTATCAGCTCGGGCCAATGCGACGCTCTACTTCAGCATTAGCAGCGACAATAATAACCAGATGCTATTATCGCCCAAAAACAACATGACTCGACCAAAAAAACAGTTGTGAAATACAACCTTTGTGAGATCCGAGAATCGTATCAGAATGTTGCGGTTCATTCCCTTGAGTGGCAAAAAAATCACTTTCGGCAAATATAGCCGGGCGTTATGAGGGCAAATGAGGTGGAGATCAAAAAAACGAAGGGATGGAAATAAAATCCGAGCGCTATCTCTAGCGCTCGAGAATAACATATAGCAGGCGCCCGCGACGTTCGGTATGAACGACAATGGCACCGGCATCAGCAACGCTGGTTAACGCCTGTCGCAGACTGGTCAGGCCGGTCACTTCTATTTGATTCACTGAATAAATAACATCGCCCGGCTGAAAGCGCAGGCTAACTGTCGGGGCATCCTGGGCAGTAGCGGCCACGAGTACGCCAAAGCGCTTGCGACGACGCGGAATCATTTCTTCCACCCGGCGATTGATATCAATGGCCAGAATGCCCAGTTCCGGAATCAGGTTTTTTGATGGATCAACCATGTCGAAGAAGCGCGATGGGTCATCCGGGCGCTCCACCACCTCTACCTGAAAGTTCAGGACTTGGCCGGCGCGTTGCACTACCAGGGCAACAGTTGCGCCGAGTTCACGCTGATAGACATTCACGTTAAACTGCCGTGCATTTTCCATTTGTTTTCCATCCAGGGAAAGAATAACGTCTCCCGGGCGCAATCCGGCCTCAGCCGCCGGCCCGCTTGGCACTACATCGCTGAGAACAACTCCCCACTGTTTATTCAGCCCAAGCCCGGCGGCAATTGCCGGAGAAATTGTTTGTGGGAAGACACCGATTTCCCCGCGGCGCACTCGACCGTTCTTGCGAAGCTGCTGATAAATGGCTCTTACAATATTTCCCGGCGCCGCAAAACCAATCCCGTCACTGCCTCCGGAGCGAGAAAAAATCAGGGTATTAATGCCAACCACTTCCCCATTGGAGTTTAAGAGTGGTCCGCCACTGTTGCCGGGATTGATCGGGGCATCGGTTTGGATATAGACCATGGGAGATTCCGGCTCCAGCTGACGCGCCACGGAGCTGATAACGCCCATCGTCAATGAATTGCTGAGTCCCAGAGGACTGCCAAACGCAAACACCAGTTCGCCCTGTCGTAGTAAATCCGAATCTCCAAAAGCCAAATAGGGATAATCACTGCCTTCAATTTTTAATATGGCCAGATCGGTTTCTGTATCAACCCCGATAATGCGCGCTTCGACGCGAAGGCCGCCTGGCTTCAGAATGGAGGTAATGTTGCTTTCGCGCTCGATGGTTGTCGGCAATAGCACCCGTACCTGGTGCGCGCCGGAAACCACATGGGCGTTTGTGACAATATATCCGTTGGGATCGACAATAACACCGGACCCGGTGCTGCTTTGCCGGGTAATGATACTCGCTGTTGTGCTGCCGTCACCGGGAGCATAAGCCGTCGAAAAAATCTGCACAACCGCCGGCCCTGCAAATTCCGCCAGATTTTCGAAAGCGTTGCTGAGGCTATTTAAGGCAGAGGTGGTTTTTTCTGGTACCCGGTTCTGGGCCTGGACGTGAGTTAGTACGGCGAAAAAGAAAAAGAAGAGGCTAAAGTAGATATTGCGAGCACGAGAAAGTCCCGGCATGATCAGTCCCTCATATCAATTCAGTTTGTTTTGTCCCCCCTATATGTCCCCCGGGGGGACATATAGGGGGGTACCATGGCATGCAAACTCACTGCACTATTATTTGGATGGCAGAGCATTTTCCAAAGTTGCAAAATGGCAAAAAAAAACCGGGAAGGCTATTCCCGGTTTTTTTAGTCAGGTACTTTTATCCATCACGCGCTCAAATCGAGCTGCGGTTGATCGTCCTTATCGAATTTTAGCAGGTGCCCGGATTTCCGTGCTTTGGTTTCCAGATAATCTTTATTGACATCGTTGGGCTCAATCTCCAGGGGAATGCGACCGCTAACGACTACTCCATTGGACTCTAGTCCGGAGATTTTGCGCGGATTATTGGTGATGAGCTGAACGGAACTAACATCAAGCATCTCCAGCATTGCCGCTGAGATATCGTAATTCCGCAAGTCGTCCGGGAAGCCGAGCATGTGATTCGCTTCGACAGTATCAAATCCGGATTCCTGGAGGGCATATGCGCGAATTTTGTTGCCAAGACCAATGCCCCGTCCTTCCTGGCGCATATAAAGCACAATGCCCCGTCCACGAGCGGCGATCATTGCCAGTGCGCCTTCCAACTGCTCACGACAATCGCATTTTAGAGAACCGAGCACTTCACTCGTCAAACATTCAGAGTGGATCCGAACCGGCATATCTTTGCCATCGCTAAGATCTCCTGCTACAATGGCCAAGTGTTCTTTATAATCTATCTGATTTCTGAAAACATAGACATCAAAATTGCCATGGCGCGTAGGCAAAAGTGTTTTCGAATATATCCAAACTTTATTCTTCATTTCCTGCAACATAAAATCTCCTTGGTATTTGAAGGATCACTGGCGGTTAAGTGCTGCTACTACCACAACGAAGGCCGGTTACTACCGGCAAGTTCCCCTTTCTCCCATAAATCCCAGACTCTATATATTTAGACTCCGTATTCCACTTTTTGATACATCTTTCACAAAATATACCCTTCAGACCTGCTCCGGCCCAACATCATTGGCTGCCGGCATCTCGCTAAAGACATGGCGATACACCGGTTTTCGATAGAGAAATTGCAGGTATAATAAGGGAAAGAAAAGGGCATTCATGAAAGACGGGCGGCATTGATAGCTGATATCATCGATGATTCGGGTTTTGCTGCCGTCCTTTATCATGCGATGCTGATGATGCCAACTGTGAAAAGGGGCGGGTAAAACAGTCCCTTCGTCGATGAAGTAGATCTCATTGAGTTGAACCCGATGTTCGGTTATAACGCTCACCCATTTTTGCTTACGGAGGGGCATCCGCATGTTCAAGTGAACCTCGGCGCCTTCATATACCCCATCAAATCTCTCCAACTCCACCGGCATCCCGGGCGGCGTCAGTTTCAGAAAGAGAGACTTGTTGAAGCCATTAAAAACAGAATGCAAGTCAGCATTCACAGTCGTTTCTATTTTGATGCGCATACTTCTTTTCCAATCAAACAAATTATCGGCCGTTTATACTCAACGTTCCTTAGAAACTGTCGGCAGCAACATGAGCGTTTTGAGCGTTATTAAAATATATCACCTCACAGCGACCAAAGCAAGAGAAAAACGCTCAAAACGCTCATCAAGACAAAAAAGAAAGCCCACCTTGGTGGACCTCTTTAATTCTTACGACAAAACTATCTCTTTCCGAGCGCCATATAGTGTGTTCGGGTGGCCTGATCAAACTTCTCAATGGCATAGCGAAGGGTCACTCTTGGCATGGAAGCGGCATATTGATCGAGGAATCGGCGCAACCTTTCGGCATCTTTCTTCCCTGCCTCGCGCAACCAGCTACCAACTGCTTTATTGATCAACTCGTGCTGATCATGTATCAAAATCTCAGCAATCTTGAAGGTATCGTCCAGATCATTTTTCTTAATGAATGCGTAGGTACTCACAATCGCCGTTCTTCGCTCCCAAGGATCATCGGACTTTGCTAATTCATATAAAATATCTCGTGGCTTGTCAAATAGATATTCGCCGATAATGTTATATGAACCACGGTCCACAAAATCCCAATTATTGAGTCGATCGTGACGACTTAAATATAACTCATACAGCTCTTTCTTGCGAACAATTGACGTCTTCTTGCTCCTGGCCTGAAAGTCCATGATACTGACCGCTCCCATGCGAACTTCGTAGAAGTGACTCTCCAGGAGTACTTCAATTTCAGGCAGTGGCATCAGGGTAAATTCTTTTGCAAGTCGAAAAACATCGCCAAATTTAACACCAAGGGCCTTTGTCTTTCCATCATTTCCCTTGAAGAATTTTTGTACCTTGTGCGTTTCTTTTTCAGATACAAGGATCTTCAATTTTTCAAGAAACGCCCTGGCAGTCAGCTCACCTTCAGCCATCAAAACCTCCTTTTCAAGCAAATCTCCTTATTCAAGATTCTGGAAAAATGCAGCAAAACGCCGCTGGGATCCCATTAAAAGCGCTTATCAGCCAACTCCAGCTCAACAATAAATCATCCTCTACCACAAAATTTGCTTTCCAGCCAAGCGCCTGATAAAAACGGAGGGATTCATCAAAGTTCTTTGCGGGGACAAATATTTTGATGTCTTTGGCAATAGGGGTGGTCACAGCCTCCTCGCGAAGTTGCTTTTAGTTGTCCAGTTTTCTTTTGTAAAATCCCCGTCGAGGCGCTCCAACTAACCATCTCCAGCATCATCGGAAAAACATTTTTTCCCTCATCGGAGATGAGATAACCTGCATATCGTCGATATTCGTCGCCTATTGCTGCTGAAAAAGAGGATTGTGGGTATGGGTAGCGGCAAGCATATGCAACGCTATTTCAGCTTGCGACGCATTATCAATTATAGTACCATTCTTTTGTAAAATCCTTTGGAAAAATTTCTCGACCATAGAGTGTCGATGCTCGTTGAAGAAAGTCTTTCATTCACCCATAAAAGTATTATATTTATGTGGCGTTTCATTGCCATATAACAGAATCTGAAATTGGGCCAGCTACAACGTAGCTGGCCTGGGGCTTCGGGTATAGGTGATGATCAAATGGACAAGCTTCGAAACCAATGATTATGACAAGGTGAATAAGCAGGTGTACCGATAAAGCGATTATGAAGCTCTCGACAAAGTGCCATAATACGCTACGGAGCATCTTGAGATCTATTCTGATCATCACCTGCCCGGGTATGGTTGAAACATCCACTATTTTTCGTAAACGATCCATGGAGAAAACTCCTTTTTATTAGTAGTAAGGGTGTCAGTAAGCTAGTCCTCCAATTCTTTAGTTTATTCTCGTGTAGTTAGCAATAACAAAATACTTGGTCGGGTTTCTAATTCCAACACAAGTGAAAAAGTAAACCTGCAGTAAATTCTATTCGGCCTACGAAGTATTTCACTCTGCTACAATTCCAATCAATAAAGAACTTTACATACTATCCCTCGTACGCCTCTGCGGACAGCTGCACACCAGATGGCGGTCGCCATAGGCTTTGTCGATGCGCCCAACTGCCGGCCAAAACTTATTCGCTGTTACGAAGGGCAATAGATAGACCGCCTTTTCGCGACTATATGGATAATCCCACTCGTCCGAAAGCGCAATATCAACGGTATGAGGCGCGTTTTTCAGCACGTTATTCTGAACATCGGCCGCACCGCTATGGTTGAAAGGTCCACTATTTTTCGTAAACGATCCATGCGGGAAACTCCTTTTTATTAGTAGTCAGAGTATCAGTAAGCTAGTCCTTCAATTCTTTAGTTTATCCTCGGCTAGTTAGCAACAACAAAATACTTGGTCGGTTTTCGAATTCCAACACCAGTAAAAAAGTAAACCTGCAGTAAATTCTATTTAGCCAACGAAGTATTTCACTCCGCTACAATTCCAATCGATAAAGAACTTTACATACTATCCTTCGTACGCCTCCAGTGGCGGACAGCTGCACACCAGATGGCGGTCACCATAGGCATTGTCGATACGTCCGACTGCCGGCCAGAACTTATTCGCTTTGACAAAGGGTAGCGGATAGACCGCCTTTTCACGACTATATGGATAATCCCACTCGTCCGAAAGCGCAATATCAACGGTATGAGGCGCGTTTTTCAGCACGTTATTCTGAGCATCGGCCGCACCGCTGCGAATTTCCTCTATCTCGTGATAAATGCTGATCATGGTATCACAGAAGCGATCAAGCTCGGCCTTGGATTCACTTTCCGTCGGTTCGACCATCAGGGTGCCAATCACCGGGAAGGAAATCGTCGGGGCATGGAAACCGTAATCCATTAAACGCTTGGCAATGTCTTCAACTTCAATACCCAATTCCTGCTTAAAAGGACGCATGTCAAAAATCATTTCGTGTCCCACTCGGCCTTTCTCACCAGTATAGAGCACCGGGAAATAATCCTCCAGGCGTGACTTGATGTAGTTGGCGTTGAGAATAGCCACACGGGTTGCGGAACGAACGCCACGCAATCCAAGCATCTTGATATAACCGTATGAAATGAGCAGAATGCTGGCACTGCCCCAGGGCGCTGTGGATATAGCCGAAATCGCCTTTTCCCCGCCGGTTTTCACCAGCGAGTGTCCTGGCAAATAGGGCGCAAGGTGCTTCACAACGCCTATCGGCCCCATTCCCGGGCCACCGCCGCCGTGCGGAATGCTAAAAGTTTTGTGCAGATTTAAGTGGCAAACGTCGGCGCCGATCAAGCCGGGGTTCGTTAGGCCAACCTGGGCATTCATATTAGCCCCATCCATATATACCTGACCACCAGCCTGGTGAATGATGTCGCAGACCTCGCGAATACTGCTCTCAAATACGCCATGCGTGGATGGATAGGTCACCATCAGGGCCGCGAGGTTTTCACCATGCGTCTCTACCTTTGCACGCAAATCAGCAACATCAATATTCCCGGCGTCATCGCACTTAACAACCACCACTTTCAGACCGGCCATAATGGCGCTTGCCGGGTTGGTGCCGTGCGCCGATTGCGGAATCAGGCACACATTACGATGCCCTTCACCACGATCACGGTGATAGGCGCGGATCACCATCATGCCGGCATATTCGCCCTGGGCACCGGAGTTCGGTTGCAGGGAAACCGAATGAAAACCGGTGATCACTGCTAGATCGCGCTCCAGTTCTTCAAACATTTGATGATATCCGGCCGCTTGCTCTATAGGGACAAAGGGATGCAGCCCGGCAAATTCCGGCCAGCTCACCGGCATTAATTCACTGGCAGCATTCAGTTTCATTGTGCAAGACCCAAGCGGGATCATGGAATGCACCAGCGACAAGTCTTTGTTTTCAAGATGTTTTATATAACGCATCATATCTGTTTCGCTGCGATGCTGATGAAATACCGGATGCGTCAGATAATCGCTCTCACGCGGCACGGCCACCGGCTGATATCCGTCGGCCTCGGGATCTACTGCAGGTGCATTTTTGCCAAGCGCCTTTGCCAGAACACCTACCAACGCTTCCACATCTGCCACGGTAGTCGTTTCGTTTATAGCAATACTCAATGAATTTGCATCGATATGGCGCAGGTTAATTTGGGCGGCAAGTGCAATAGGCCGGACCCGATCGCTGAGGCCATCCGCCTGCAAGGTAAGCGTATCAAAGCAGGCCGTGTTGACCGGCTTCAGGTCGAGATCTGCAATCGCTTTTGCCAGCAGTTGCGTGAGGGCATGAATACGCTCAGCAATTCTGCGAATACCGTTCGGGCCATGATAGACGGCATACATGCTGGCCATGATTGCCAAAAGGGTTTGGGCCGTACAAATATTGGACGTTGCTTTTTCACGGCGAATATGCTGCTCGCGGGTTTGTAAGGCCATGCGATATGCCGGCTTTCCATGGCGATCGAGGGACACACCGATAATTCGTCCCGGCACTTGCCGCTTATAACTTTCACGCGTCGCAAAATAGCCGGCATGTGGTCCACCGTAGCCCATCGGTACACCAAATCGCTGGGCGGAACCGACAACAACATCAGCGCCCATTTCACCGGGTGACTTGAGAATAGCGAGACTCAGCAAATCAGCGGCAACTGCAACAAGAATATCTGCCTCGTGAGCCGCTTCTATCAATGCGGTATAGTCCATCACGCCACCAAGCGCATCCGGGAACTGCAGCAGCACGCCAAAATAACGTTCATCAACTTTAAACTCCGAAATAGGTCCTACTTCCACTTCGATGCCGAGCGGTTCGGAGCGGGTCTTGAGCAAATCAATATTCTGCGGCAGGCAGGTATCGGACACATAGAAAACGTTTGCGTTGGCCGTGACTTTGTCACGCTTGCGCAAACGATGGAACATGGTCATTGCTTCTGCTGAAGCGGTGCTTTCGTCGAGAAGAGAGGCATTTGCGATGTCCATACCGGTTAAGTCGGAAACCATCGTTTGGAAATTCAGCAAGCCTTCCAGCCGCCCCTGGGCAATCTCCGCTTGATAAGGCGTATAGGCGGTGTACCAACCGGGATTTTCAAAGACATTACGCAAAATCACCGAGGGAACGATACAATCGTGGTATCCCAAACCGATATACGATTTGAAAAGCTGGTTCTTATTAGCAATTTTTCTCAGGTGATTGAGATATTCGTATTCGGACAATTCTTGCGGCAAGTGCATATCCTCTTTTAAGCGGATACTGTCCGGAATTGTCTCTTCCAATAGTTCATCTACCGAGCCGACCTTGATTGCAGCCAGCATCTCTTTGAGATTTGTATCATTAATGCCGTTATGCCGCCTTGCAAAGCTGTTGGCGTCGGCGATTTTATTCTTGAACTGCGTCATGCGATTTCTCACTTCTTGCTTTTGGTGGTGTAAGAGATCAAATCACTCAAATTGCTGCACTTTTCATCCCCCCTAATGTCCCCCCGGGGGGACATTAGGGGGGATTTGCTGCGCTAAAATAATCAAATAAGCACCTAATTCCAACAGTACTGAAAATAGTTTGGAAGCACAAAATTGAGGGAATATGGCAAGAAAATTATAGCGTGTTTATAGCAGGAAAAGGCGGGGGAAATCATCGAACCAGGAGCATTCTCCGTACCGCGCTGCGTCCATCAACGGTTAATCTATAGAAATAGAGACCACTGCTCATTCTGTTATCGCTGCGAAACTCAACACGATGTTCACCTGCCATCATCGGTTCGTTGACCAGGGTGGCCACAACGCGTCCCAGCGGATCAATAACGTCCAGCTCCACCGAGCCCTGCACCTCCAGCGAAAAACGGATCGTGGTTTGAGGATTAAAGGGATTGGGATAGTTCTGTAAGAGTGAAAAGGTTGTAATTGACTGTTCCGGCACGGAAATATCGGTAACAACGGAAGTCAAAGTGCGATATACGCCGCTGCCGCTGGTGCCGGCATACACAAAGTCATCTCCATCAATCGCCAGCGACCATACACCGATACTAAGCGTTGCATCGTTATACTCTGTCCAGCCCAGGCCGTTGTTTTCAGAAGAATGAACACCACGGCCGTGCGTGGCAGCATACAGCTGTCCATTACTGGCTCGGGCAATATCCATCACGTGAATATTAGGCAATCCAACCTGTCCCCAGGTACTATTATTGCCGTCGAAAAGGAATACCCCATCATACCAGGCACCCGCTAAAAGCCCGTCTTCGGCAGTATGATCCAGCGTGCGAATATCGATACTATCAAGACCAATGGTATTCCAGCTTTGTCCCTCATCATCAGAAACAAAGACACCTTCGCCATCTACAGCCACGTAAAGCAGGTTGCCGACATTGGTAAAATCATAAATGGATGCATTGGCAGTTATAACTCCCTGGCTAGCTTGCCAGGTCTGTCCGTCATCGCTAGATATATAGATGCCCCCGGAAACGGTTCCGGCAAGCAGCAAACCGCTCGCTTCATCTATATGCAGCGTTTGAATTGCCGGGTGATCCAGACCGGTCCCGGCCACTTCCCAGTAATCACCGGCATCTTCGCTTACAAATAAACCGCTGCCGCTTGTTCCTGCATAAAGGCGTCCGCTTTCGGTTGTCAGCAAGGACAAAATGCTTTGATTGGCCAGACCGCTATCGGCCTTTTGCCAGGTATCACCACGATCGAAGGAACGCCAGACACCATTTGCAACAGTGGCAGCGAATAACACGCCGTCACGATCAAAAGCCAGGTCATTCACGGCGACATTATTCAGGCTGGTCTGCAGCCAGAGATCTTCATTTTGTTGGGAATTTTCGGGGTAGTTCAGGTCATCAGCGATCAGCGGTCCGGCGAATAATAGTAGTCCGGCTATCATCGCCGCAAGCAGGCAGCGGGACATTCGGCTATATGCCGTGGAGGCTTTTGGTTGGGTATTTAATTTCTTCGCCGTGAAAAACAATTCGCTGATCCTCTTCGAAACTCTAAATTTTGAGCCGGCGGCAATTCGCGCAACAGGCGTTATTACAATGCCGATATAGACTTAGCTCAGAAAAATTATACGTCATACAGGTTAATTTTGCAATCTAAAAATTTCGGAACACCTAATTAATAAAATTCGGCGGGCAGTCGTCACTGCCCGCCAAACACGGAAACTCAAGCGCTTCCTATCTATATTATCTGGCTAGTATCATCCGTTTGGTGGAGACAAAATCGCCAGCACTTATTGTATAGAAGTAAATACCTGTGGTCAAATCAGCTGCGTCGAAGGTCACACGATAGCGTCCGGCTTCCTGACGTTCGTTAACCAGGGTCGCAACTTCCTGTCCGAGGATATTGTAGATAGTAACGTTCACCTGACCAGCAGCCGGAATTGCATAGGTAATGGTTGTGGACGGATTGAACGGGTTCGGGTAATTCTGATCCAGAACATAATCGGTAATGATGCCGCCATTCGGAATTGTCTCGATGGAGGTCGGCACAGATGCCAGTGCAATGACGTCGCCATTCGGCAGCGCTGCATAGAGACCAAAAGCTTCACCGTTCTGATTGGCAGTCGGATCAAAGAAACCGGATGCAAATACAACCAGGGCACTGTCAGCAAATCCGGACAGCGGTGCGCTGAACGCTGCAACCGTTGTTGTGCCACTTGCATCAGTAATATCAATCGTGTAGTCGATTGCGCCAACAGAGATATAATCGGTATAATCGGTATATGCTGCATCTTCAACCAGCGTTGCTACATCACGAGCAACAACGTCAACGGTCGGTGCATCAGTAGAACCGTGAAGAACAGAGAATTCTACATTACCAGCTGTTGCAGCTTCTTCCTGGGCATTGTCGTCAATCAAGATGGTAAAAGCAGTACTGCGGCCATCCGGGTTGACTGCGAAGGCAGACGGATCGAGAACGCCATTGGCGACTGCGACATATGTTTCACCAGGTGTCAGTGTCAGTGCGAAGTTCGCCAGGGTATCGGCAGCGCTACTGCTGGTGCCACCGGCAACGCCTACGTTAATGACCGAACCAGCCGGTGCATCGATAAAAGGCGTGGCAGCGCGGAAAGCGAAGTCATCCAGCAGCAATCCGTCATTCAGATAAATATCTACAGATGCAGCAGCCGGGTCAGCAGCATTGTGAATAACCTGCAAACGAGCTGTGGTAACAGCCGGCAATTCTACAACTGCGCCATTCGGCAGAGCAGCATAGAGACCAAAGGCTTCACCGTCTTGATTGGCGGTCGGATCGAGAAAACCGGAGGCAAAAACGATAGCAGCGCTATCCGCCAGGCCGGCCAGAGTTGCATTCCAGGTGCCAACAGCAACTGTACCAGTCGCATCAGTCAGATCTAACAGATAATCAGCAGCAGGCACAGAAATGTAATCAGTGAAATCGCCGTAAGCGGCATCGTCTACCAGCGTCGCTACGCCACGAGCAGTTGCATCAACAGTCGGTGCATCAGTGGCGCCATGCAGTACGGCAAAGTCAATATTACCGGTTGAGTCAGCAGCTTCACGTCCCATTGCGTTAATGAAGAGACCAAAAGCGGTGCTGCGGCCATCAGGGTTGGCTGCAAATCCGGACGGATCGAGCACACCATTGGCAACTGCGACATATGTTTCACCAGGTGTCAGTGTCAGTGCGAAGTTTGCCAGGGTATCGGCAGCGCTACTGCTGCTTCCGCCGGCAACACCAACGTTAATAACCGAGCCAGCCGGGGCATCGATATAGGAGGTTGCAGCACGGAAAGCAAAATCATCCAGCAACAAACCGTCGTTCAAGTAAACGTCTACTGAAGCAGCTGCCGGGTCAGCGGCATTGTGAATCACCTGCAGACGAGCAGTGGTGATTGCGGGCAGTTCTACAACTGCGCCATTCGGTAGAGCTGCGTAGATACCAAATCCTTCGCCATCCTGATTGGCAGTCGGATCGAGGAATCCGGAGGCGAATACAACGGCAGCGCTATCTGCCAGTCCGGCAAGAGCGGCATTCCAGGTGCCTACGGCGACCGTACCAGTTGCGTCGGTCAGGTCCAGCAGATAGTCAGCGGCTGGAACAGAGATATAGTCTGTGAAGTCACCATAAGCTGCATCATCAACCAAAGTAGCTACGCCACGTGCAATTGCGTCAACAGTCGGTGCGTCCGTGGAACCATGCAATACTGCAAACTCGATGTTACCAGTTGTTGTGGACGCTTCACGTCCCATTGCATTGATAAAGAGACCAAAAGCGGTGCTACGTCCATCAGGATTCGCGGCGAAGCCACTCGGGTCAAGCACACCATTGGCAACCGCAATGTAGGTTTCGCCAGGTGTTAAGGTCAGGGCGAAGTTCGCCAGGGTATCAGCGGCACTGCTACTGGTTCCACCAGCAACGCCTACGTTAATTACGCTTCCGGCAGGCGCATCGATGTAAGACGTTGCAGCACGGAAAGCAAAATCGTCCAGCAACAAACCGTCGTTCAAATAAACGTCTACTGAAGCAGCAGCCGGGTCAGCGGCATTGTGAATCACCTGCAAGCGAGCAGTGGTTACAGCCGGCAGTTCTACAACTGCGCCATTCGGCAGAGCGGCATAAATGCCAAACGCTTCACCGTCTTGATTAGCAGTCGGATCGAGAAAACCGGAGGCGAATACAACCGCAGCACTGTCTGCCAATCCGGCAAGAGCAGCGTTCCAGGTACCCACAGCGGCCGTTCCGGTCGAATCGGTCAGGTCCAGCAAGTAATCGGCTGCGGGAACAGAGATGTAGTCCGTGAAGTCGCCATAGGAGGCATTGTTAACCAATGTCGCTACGCCACGAGCAGTCGCATCGACAGCCGGGGCATCGGTTGAGCCGTGTAAAACTGCGAACTCGATATTGCCTGTGGTTGTTGCAGCTTCGCGGCCCATCGCATTAATGAAAAGGCCAAATGCGGTTGAACGGCCATCAGGATTGGCAGCAAAGCCGTTCGGATCGAGAACACCATTTGCAACAGCAACATAAGTTTCGCCACCGGCCAATGTCACATTAAAATTAGCCAGGGTATCATCCACCGATGTGCTGGTTCCTGCTGCAATACCGATATCCAGCGGCGTACCGGCCGGTGCATCGATGAAAGACGTGGCAGCACGGAAAGCGAAATCGTCCAGCAACAGAGCCCCATTCAAATATACATCAACGGAAGCAGCTGCAGGATCAGCAGCATTGTGAACAACCTGAAGTCTTGCGGTTGTCGAGGTACCTTCAAGAATGAAATGGTCAATCCACACATTATCAGAGTGCGTGCCCAGCGGGCCGCCATTTTCTATATAATAATTGACTGCAACATATACTTCCTGGCCATCATAGGCAGACATATCAAAGCTGTACTTATTCCAGGAACCAACCGGACCGTCTACGCGGAAGTAGGCGATTTCGTCGGTAAAGCTGCCAGGAAGGCTGTCAGTCGTTGAAATCAATACCTTCAAGCTATCATCAAAATTTCCACCGATTGCGCCGGCATAAAAATGCAGGCTATCGCCACTTGCAATCAACGGAAGCCGAGGAGAAATAATCCACTCGTCAATAAGGCCACTGCTATTAGCGCCATTGAAATTCCCATACCAGAATCCTTGGCCGATCTGGGCGCGAACAGAGTCACCACTTGTAAAATTGACACCAGTGCTCATAACCAGGCCAGCACCACTGCCATCGTTGTCAATTGTTTGCCAGCCGGCAGGGATTGTGCCATCAGCAAATGTTTCTTCCCACTTAACTGTGCCTTGCGGCCGATAGATTGGATTCGCTTGCTCATCTGTTGCGACTTGAAATTCACTGGAACGAATTTCCTTCGCTCGATCTTGAGCGGCGACCATTGTCGATAGACCCAGCAGGGCTATCAAACTCGTTAGCATTATTACCCGTAACATAGACACCTCATTTATGATAGTTTCGTCTCACTTATCTCAACGTTTTGAGCGACAGCACAGGCACCATCGCTCAAAACGCTCACTGCATCCCTTATTACAATTGAGGTGCCAATTTCTGCAAAACCGGCAAAAAAGGGCTTAAGTTCAATATTTACAATGAAAACAACGCAAAGAGTCAACAGGGAAGAAACGGGGTGGGCAAAAAAGCTGCAAATTTTGCAGGGCGGGTCGCAAATATTGCAATTTGATTAAAGCCGCAGGCTGAGAGTGATGCCGGGAGCGGCAAGATATGGCTGCACGGCAACCTGCGTTCCGCGCTTGACGGGTGAAAAAAGAAGGGCATCCATGTGGGAGCCAAGCCAAACTGCAGCGAGGCCGTATCCCCAATAAAATTGGGTTTTAAACATGCGATTATAGGCGTCGAACTTCTGCGGGATCAAGGCTGGATCACGCTCCGCTCGATAAGCATCACGACGAGAACGGGTTTCAGCAATCGACTGACCCAAGCCGACCAGTGTCGCTGTCCCAAGCAAGGCCCACATCGTTCCCTTTTTCTTGTATCCGCGATGCCATTGCTCCCAGCCGGGGAACACCAATGAGCGCCATGCGCGTTCTTCACGAAAAAGCGAGGTTTCCAAATCTCCAAGGCGCAGCTGTAGGCCTTCCAGGTAGCTTATCTTCACTTTCTGGAATAACAGAAGGATTTTAGGAGATGTGGTTACGGGATCAAGAGCGAACCCCGGCTCAAGCTGCAGAATACGCTGAAAGTAGGCTTCGGCTTCCGCACGATCGTTTTTCTGGAATTGGCGAAAGGCCATGTACTGAAAGACCTTAACCTGCTCGCCGCGGGAAAAGGTGCCGATATTTTGAAGGGCGACGCTAAGGAGTTTATCCGTCTGATCGTAGTCGAAATTTTCATAGGCGATTACGATGCGTTCAACCAGCAACTGGGTGGAGTCGGTTTGTGCAGCAATCCCACCCTGATGAAAAATCAGGCAGAACAGTCCCAAACCAATCCATTTTATCCAGTTCTTCATAGCACCCACACCGTCAATTGCCCGCTGGCACACGAACCCGACACCGGATCCAAGTCTAACGTGCCAATATAAGCATCAAGGAGCAATTTCGCCATCAAAGAGCGGCGCGGCAATAAATTTAATTGATTTATTCGAAAGAGGAAAGTCGATCAATGCGATTATGGAGTGATACCTGCACGTGCAAGGTATCACCGGCTTCGATCGTTATCTTCCGATTGTAGGCAGGAAACTGCGGGTGACGCAATTCCAGCTGATGTTCACCGGCAGCCAATTGCAATGGCTTTAGCAACGGTGTTTGTTCAATATGTTCATCATTCAAATACACGTCAGCCCAGGGACGCACCGCCAACTGCAAGAATCCGGTACTATTGAGAAAGGACCAATTTACTTCGGTCGTTTTCCCGGCTTCAACCCGAACCGGCATCGTGCGAGGAGAAAAACGCGGATGCACAAAGGTCAGAATATGCTCCCCCGGTTCCACATCGAGTTCGCTTTGCACGGCATGTTCTTCTAACTTCTTATCATCAAGGTAGATATCTGCCCAGGGTTTGATTGACACGGCAATCTTGCCGGGAGCATTATTTGCAAAATCAGTACTGGAACTGTCATTCATTGCAACCATTGCGCTGTCGATCGATTCATCCTGATTCTCGATGATCGGCAGATACTCGGCGTCAGCCTTTTCTCCAGCGCTCTCCTCGACAGACCGTGTTTGCACAACAGATGCAGGCATGACCAAAGAGGCTTCTTCGCCCCCGGCCAAATCTTTGCTATCAGTAACAGACCGCGACGGTGCCTTCATTTCCTCATCTTGCGGCAGCATCAGCTTGCTGGTTTCAAAACGAGGCTCTTCCACTTCCGGCGATTCGTTGCTGCCGGTTAGACCTTGCCATGCCCCAAAACTGAGAAGAACGGCCGCTAATGCTGGAATACCCGCCTTCAACCAGGATGGGTTCCGCTTCGGTGCCTGGAACTGAACAGTGAACTGCTCCGGAGACGGAATGTAAATCGGATCTTTTTCACTCTTGTCAGGATAGAGACTGAGAATGAGATCGACCAAAGGATTATGCCGCGTATCAATAGCAAGTTGATCGGCCAACTGCCGGAGTGCAGTTAACGCCTCAGCAGGATCAGCCCAACGGTCAGCCGCATCTTTTTCCAGACAACGATGGATGAAATCTGCCAGCAGCGTATCTACATCCGGGCGCTGGATTGAAAGTGGTAATGGCTTATAGTTGATCACCTGGTTCAGGCACTCTGCAAATGATTCACCGCCAAAAGCCTGTTCTGCGCTTAGCAGTTCATATAAAACTGCGCCGAGAGCAAAAATATCGCTGCGAACATCCAGCGGTTCGCCCATGATCTGTTCCGGTGACATATAGGCCGGTGAGCCAACAATCTTATTTTGATCGGACTCCAGCGCCTCGTTGCCAATTTGCGCCAGTCCGAAATCCGCCAATTTCACATGACCACCGTGGTCAATCATAATATTTGCCGGCTTGATATCGCGATGCACAACATTGCGCTGCCCGGTCAAAGTCAACGCTTCCAGCATGCGGGTGGCAATTTGAATGGTTTCTTCAGCGTCGAGGCGGCGCTTCTGTTTAAGCACGTCTTGCAGATTCGGCCCCTGGACAAATTCCTGGACCATGAAATGATAACCGCCTTGTTCACCAAGATAGTAGACATCAACGATATTGGGATGTTTGAGATAGGCACACACTCGCGCTTCCTGACGAAAGCGCTTGATTTCCCGCTCGATCGATTCGCTGGAGGGCTTCAATACCTTAATCAGCACCGGGCGCTCAAGGCTGGTCTGCCGACCGTAGAAGACCAGGCTAAAAGGACCTTCATATATCAAGCGCTGCAGCTTGTAATCGCCAACCTCATTAAACGGAAATTCCATGGTCATCTCTACAGGTCCCATTCTTTACTCTTATAGTGAACCCAGCGCAAGGACACTCCCATCGCCTCGGCCGTCTTGGTTTTATTTCCTTCAAATGCCCGCAATGTCTTCTCCAACAATACCCGGGAGATATCATCCAGCTTCATGCCGGCGTCAATACGGCTCTCATCCTGTAGCTCACGAAGCATGATGTCATCGGGAACAATGTGATCATGACTGGCCATCACCACGGCACGCTCAATGACATTTTCCAGCTCACGCACGTTGCCGGCCCAGCCGTATTCCAGCAATTTCTCAAGTGCATCATGCTGAAAAGCCTTGATTTCCTTGCCAACCGCTTTGCGGTGTTTTTCCAGAAAATGTTGCGCCAGCAGCGGGATGTCTTTTTTACGTTCCCGTAACGGCGGTAGTTGAATCGGAATAATATTTAAACGATAGTAGAGATCTTCCCGCAGGCGCCCTTCGCGAACTTCTTCAGCCAGGTCGCGGTTCGAAGCGGCAATCACGCGCACATCTACGGCAATTTGCTCCGTGCCTCCTACCGGCATAATTTCTTTTTCCTGCAGAAAGCGCAGCAGTTTGGCCTGGAGGTTAAGCGGGATTTCGCTAATCTCATCCAGGAAAATGGTACCGTGATTTGCCGTTTCTATCAGACCGCTCTTGTCGCTGGTGGCCCCGGTAAAAGCGCCTTTTTTGTAACCATACAGTTCGCTTTCCAACAAATTATCCGGAATTGCCGCACAGTTAACAGCCACGAAGGGTTTGTCTTTACGGATACCATTATAATGAATGGCCCGGGCAACCATTTCTTTCCCGGTTCCGGTTTCACCAACGACCAGCACGGTCGTGCTATTATTGACGACCTTGCTCATCAGCTGGAAAACCGCAGTCATCGACTTACTGCTACCGACAATTTCCTTAAATGCGTGCATCCGCTGGAACTCTTCGCGGAGCAGTTTGTTTTCCCGGCGCAACGATTCCATCAGGCGCGCGTTTTGAATAGCTACAGCAGCCTGGTTGGCAAAGGCGCTCAAAAAATCGATGCTCTGCCGATTGAAGGCCGCTTTCTGACCGCGACTGTCGATGTAGATCACCCCGATTAATTCACCTTTGAGTAGAAGGGGAACGCAGGCGATGGAGCTGATTTTATGAAGAACAACGCTCTGTGTACGATCAAACTCTTCATCACTAAGCGTATCAAAAGTCAGCATCGGACGCTTTTCAGTCATCACTTTTTGCACGGAAGAATTGGAAATCTCCGAGATATCACTGATTGATGCGGAATCGATATTCCGGCTGGCGCGAGGCTGCATCTCCCCACTCTCACTGTCCGTCAGCAAAATAAAACCTCGCTCCGCAGCCAATTGCTTCAGGGCAATTTCCAGCGTGCGTTCTAATAGAATCCCGGACTCCTGAATCGAGTTAATCTCCCGGCTTATTTCTACCAGCGCCTCCAGGTACTGATCGGGTATGTTTACAGCGTTTGCTGCTGCCATGCTTTGCTCCTAATTGGCTACCACGAAGTCTGCTCGCTGCGAGCGGCTGACATTCATTAAGTTGTCTTCCACACTGAGGAACCACTGATAGACGCCATTTGGCAAACTATCAGGGAAGGCAAAACTCTGCATATCATTATCAATATTGTTCACAGTCAGAATCTCTACCCCGATACCTGCCACGTTGCGCTCCAGGCGCAGGGAGTATGTGAAATCGAAGGGCAGTATGGTCTTTTGCCAGCGAAAAACCGGATCTGCAACGGTTGTCTCAAAATTATCGGGCGCTATCGGCAGTGGAGTATCGCGAATGATTCGCTGCAGTGAAAACGGTCCGGCGGTCGTCTTGCTACCGGGGATATCCTGAATGGTCACAAATGCTTCATTTTCAGTAAGTTGAAAAAGGTTGTCGGCCGGCGATCCGAAATCGAATTCGATATCGAGAATGCGCACAACAAAAGAATCGTCCCGACTGGTCGTTTCAAAAGTTTTAAAGTAACCTAGCGCAGGAATTGCAAATTGAAGGGAGTCTTCTACAACGTCACGAACCCCATCCGCATCGTCAAGCACAATGGAGAAAGTCGCCTCGTAAAACTCGCCGGGAAAGAATTCATCCACGTGGCGACTGGCATAGACAGAGTTGATAATTTGCGGAATTCCGTTGAGAAACAGCAAGCGGTCGCTTAGCCCTTCTTCGTCAACAACAGATATTGCCAGGCTATCGCTTCGAAAATTGTTTTTTCCAGCCACAATCGTATAGTCACCGGGCGGCAATTCGCTAAACCTGAAGGCTCCCTCAGCATCCGTCTGCTGAATACGTCCGATCGGTTCCAGCAGCACTGTTACGTTGCTCAGCGGTGAACGCGGCTCATAGAACCCCAACACCCTACCGCTAACCTCAGCGCCGCTGCTGAGAGCCGGATCAAAGGGATTATCACGCGAGGCATCCGGTGCGCAGGCCAAAGCCAGAAAGAGACTTGTAAACAGCAATATGTTGTGAGGCTTTTGCATAGATAGAGACCTGTTGGGTTTCGACATCCCCCTGCGTCCCCCTTCGAAGGGGGAAACAGGGGGATGTCGTTGCTGTGCCTTACAAAGCAGATTTATATGCATCAAGGGCGCGCTGGCGTGCAAACTTGTGCTCCACCATCGGCGTTGGATAATCCAGTGAATTCAGTTCCGGTATCCAGCGTTTGATATATCTATGTTGGTCATCAAATTTCTGAATCTGGGTCGTGGGGTTAAAGACCCGAAAGTACGGTGCGGCGTCACAGCCGCAACCCGCGGCCCACTGCCAATTTCCATTATTGGCAGACAAATCAAAATCGAGCAATTTCTCGGCGAAATAGGCCTCGCCCCAGCGCCAGTCAATCAGCAGATGCTTGGTAAGAAAACTGGCGGTTACCATACGTACGCGATTGTGCATGAAACCGGTCGTATTCAGCTCACGCATGCCGGCATCCACCATCGGGTAGCCGGTTTGTCCTTTGCACCAGCGCTGAAAATCAGCTTCATCATTTCGCCAAGGCACGGCCTCGTATTTCTCCTTGAAAGCCTTCCCAACCACGTGCGGGAAGTGCCATAAAATCATCATGAAGAACTCCCGCCAAATCAACTCGCTCAGCCAAACCTCGTTGAGCTCCAGTGCTCGTTTAACCAATTCGCGGGTACTGACAGTCCCAAAGCGCAAATGCACGCTTAAGCGACTGGTGCCGTCAACGGCCGGAAAGTCTCGCTGTTTGTCATACTCTATAACAATTGCCTCGCGCAGAGCCCTATCCGGAAAATCTATACCGGCTTCATCAAAGCCAATATCATCGAGGGATGGCATGGTCAGCGCATCGGTTTTCCACAGCTTGTCAAGCAGGTTTTCCGACGGCCGGTGAATCAGGTGCTCATTCCGCAGCTGCCGTTCCCAGCTCTTGCGATAAGGTGTATACACGGTGTATGGTGTGCCGTCTCCCTTCATCACCTCGGACTTCTCGAAAATGACCTGGTCTTTGAAGGTGCGAAATTCAATGCCATTTTCCTTCAGAATCCGCCCAATTTGCGCATCGCGTTCTCGAGCATAAGGCTCATAATCATGATTGGCATAAACTGCGCCAGGCTGGTATCTGTCGATTAGACGCTGCCATACGTCTAAGGGATGTCCATGCTCCACCAGCAAGCTGCTACCATACTGCTGACAGGTAGCATGAATTTCTGCCAGGGCCTTATGGATAAATTCTACCCGGGCATCTGCCTTATTATCCAGTTTACCCAAAATTTCGCCGTCAAAAATAAACAGCGGAATGACCGGGAGGCCGTTATTCAGCGCTTCATGCAATCCGTGATTGTCATGCAACCGCAAATCGCGCCGGAACCAGAAAATGGCAAATTGTCGATCAGCAGCCGGCATTAACGAACTCTTTCTTCTGCGTGATGTTGATTGGTCTGAAAAATCTGATAAATCTTCACCTTCCGGTAGTCAAAAATCTTCTCGACCTTCTGCCGGACGATTAACTGATTCACCAATGGTGACAGCGGACCACCAGGCACCTTGTATTCAACGCGATCCTGCATCCAGGTACCACCATCGCGCCCTTCGAAGCGGTGCGTATGTATCCACTGCTTATAGGGACCTTTCAGCTGACTATCTACAAAAAAGTCATTCGGTTGCCAGGCAGTAATTTCCGTACGCCAACGGAAGGGAATGCCGTAAAGCTTCAGGCGATAATCAATCAGCGCGCCGGGTTTCATTTCAATCGGCAAAGGCGTGACAATTTTAAAGTCCAGCCAGGGTGGAGTTATGGCTTGAAGATTCGCAGCGTCGTTGAAAAAGTCGAAGACTTCTTCCGGTGTATGTGGTAACCATATCTCTGTTTCAAGAACAAATGGTTCCTTCACTTGCGTTACTCCAGTTTCATTCTTGCACATGGATTTCTATTGATTGCATGAGCAATATAACACAAAAACGCTCAAAACGCTCATATTTTTTAAAAAAAGTGCGTTTTGAGCGTTTTGACAGGTAGTTAAGCAAGTAATATCAGTGCATTAGGCGGTTTAATATCGGGCATTAAGCGCGTTTAATTGCGGTCGCTTTAAAGAAAGTGTAGCAAAAAACGCCATCCGCTTCGGTGGTACGATGCAGACTGCGGATGCCCCGATCAAAACTATCGGCGTCAATTAAACCTGCATTAATAGAGGCTTCACGAACGCCTTCAATCATCGCCGTGAAGGTATTTTTGGTGAATCCTTCAACCAGCGATGGCCTGCTGGCATCTACATACACCATTCGTGGCGACACTTTACCGGCATCGAATCCGGCAGCGTCCAGCAAAGGATAAAGTTCCCGGCCAATATTGGCATTTCCGCCGGCTTTCTTTTGCAAGTCTACCTGGCACTGAATGGCGCGATTGGCATCTGCACTATCGGGATGGAAATAGGTTGATCCGTGGTCACCTTCAATAACGGTAATGGTGCCACCTGGCTTCAGATACTCGCTAAGGTGCTTCAAGGCCCTTACCGGTCCCGGCAAATGTTCGAGCACAAAACAGACGAAGATGTGGTCAAAATAGGCAGGCGGAAAAGTTAGCTTGAAGATGTCGCCTTGCTGGAAGGTGACGTTGGTAAATCCGGCAGCACTAACGCGCTTCCGCGCCTCTTTTACGGAGGCTTCGGAAATATCGATTGAGGTAATTTCAGCCTCCGGACAATTGCGAGCCAGGGTAACGGTTTGTGCACCCACGCCGCAACCGGCTTCAAGGATTCGGCTGCCGGCGGGAAAGAAGGTATCGTGATGCAGCAAATCAACCAGCGCCATTGCCTGATCCTGAAGTCTGATGTTTTCCCGCTCGTCGTAACCGTGCACATATGATCTTTGCATGATTGTCCCCGTGTTGTTTTATGAAAAATTCAGGATGATCCGTACCCACAATTTTAATTGATTTCATAAAATACCGCTACCAAAGACAAGATGAAATAAAGATATTAGGTTGACTGAATCGTTTATCAAGGTATCAGATGACACAGCCATTTAAACCGGGCATTGTTGCCCCAACCTCATCCAACGGGTCGTCTACCTGGGCCATTTTCCGGGGCCGAGACATCCTGACCTTTGCTGATCAGCAAAACAACCTCCTCCCACAATTCTCCGAGCGGGAAATTGCCACCATCAATATTCGCGAACGCCATTACCTCGGAACATTGGGTGAAACCCACTGTTATGGCAGTCACGTGACTGCGGAGGAGGAAGCGCCACCGGGTTACATTTTTGTCAACATGCGGCAATTGCTGGGTGTCTTCAGTGATGTTGAGTTCCAGATTGCCGGACGCGGCCTGCAGATTGCTGAATGGGATCGCAATCACCAGTATTGTGGGCGCTGCGGTGGAAAGATGATCGTTAACGGCAGTGAACGCGCCAAGGAATGCACCCAATGCAGCTATAGCAATTTCCCGCGCATCTCTCCGGCCGTCATCGTTCAGGTGACTCGTGGCAACGAGCTGCTACTGGGACGTTCCGCTCACTTTCGTCCGGGTATGTACAGTGTGCTCGCCGGCTTTGTCGATCCCGGTGAATCTTTGGAAGAAACTGTGCATCGGGAAATTTATGAGGAGGTCCGGCTTCGCGTAAAGAATGTCCGCTACTTCGGCAGCCAATCCTGGCCTTTTCCACATTCACTGATGGTGGGATTTACCGCCGAGTATGAGAGCGGCGAAATTGACTATGAGCAGGATGAACTGGAAGATGCCGGTTGGTTTACAGCTGAGACCATGCCGGTTCGTCCCAGCCCGCGCAGTATTGCCGGTCGCTTGATTGATGATTTTGTGAAGAAGTTTGGGTAAACGCAACATCCCCCTGGATCCCCCTTCGAAGGGGGACACAGGGGGATGTCACGTTGAACTACTTGAGAAAGCGATATGTTGCTTTAATCAGGAAGGTATTGTTGGGTTGCTTATCGAGTATTTGGTCGCGAAAGCGATTCGACAGTCCAGACCTTGACGTGGTATTATTGTTTATTCCCTGAGCCCAAACCAAAAAGATCTCTGATCCGGGACGATACTCAAAGCGGGCTACCAGGTTTGACCGGTACTGAGCATAGGAAAAATCGGGATTCGCAAAAGTATAGTCCGTTAGGCCATCCCGGTCCTCATCGACCAGATAAGATCTATCAACGCTATTCGTAGAGATTTGATCAGGTGAATAGAAATGCAATTGCTTAGCCTGGGTTTCAGCCAAAGGATCGACAACGTGGCTAAAATCGCCATATTCTCCGGCGGACAAAAAGACCTCGCCATAATATTGAATAGACAAATTTGACCTTGGGGTATAGTTTAAGCGAAGCGATGTGCTGACGGTCTGACGTTTCAATTTGCCGGTGATATAACGCTGTAAATTCTGGTACGTATTTGTTGCCGCATATTGCAAGCGATTATCATCGGTGATAAACCTTGGAGCTATCGACAAGCTAAACTGATCTAATGGCTGATAGGTGACTGAGATCGCTGATTCCAGGAATTGATGACTATCTTTACCGCCTTGCCTTGTCCAGCCATTCAGCCCGAAGTAGAGCTTTTTCCGTTTATCTGAATTTAGCCGCCACCAGATCCCCTCCTGATCTGCCAGGCGGATTCTCGGACCACCGCGGAGCAGCGATTTTGAATAGATATGCGGCTGTAAATAGTATCCAAACACGACGCTCCAATTATTCTTAAACGTCCCTTTGAGCTCCACATCCCAATCCACGTAATTAGGGTTTCCGCCAAAATCCCAGGCCAGCCAGTGCTTGTATTCAAAAGCTGCGGTTCTGAGGATCCCAAATGGCTGTAACAAGCTGTATGTGGCTTTCATATAATTCTGGATATCATCCGCTTCCCGCATAAACCCGACATCATTTATTTCCAGCCCCGGAGAACGCCATGTAACACCGGTTTCGAACTTCAGATGCCCCTGCCCCGCTTTGCCGATCCTTAAATCTCCCCCATGCCCTTTGAGCGATGTCAGTGTCGAATCGAGCTGCAAATGGCTGGCGTCTTCACGCTGATACAGGTGACGGATCGATCGCTGCGTGCGAATTAAAGCTTCCCGGCTCCCCGCAATACGGCTCATCACAGCAGTGCCACCAATATGCCAGGCACGATTATGCCATACATGCTTAAAATCCAGACCACCGGTTACAGCGGAGGTATGAAGGAAATTGACATTTTCCTCCAGGTTTCGATGGGTCGCGGTGATGATGCCGCCAACAACAGTCTTCTTGTCGTTCAAGTCCTTTTGCAAGCGCGAGACGAAGTAATTGGTTAACGGTTCTACCAAAACATCCCGGACTGTACCGGCAGTGTTGATTTTTGCATACTCGGGCGCCGTGACACTTTCCATAACACCAATCGAAAGACCGGACCTGGTTTTCCCGCTCAGCTTCACAGCGCCGAGAATGCTCGTGCGCTCAGGCGTGTCCGCGTACTCACCAGCAGTAATTCCCGCTGTTCCCTGCGGTGCTCTGCCGATTCTTCGGGAATAGAAAAGATTGTCGCTGCTAAATGTTCCCCAAATGCCCGGTGAGGAAAATTTATAGTTAAATATGTTCTTGTTCTCCACGAAGAAGGGCCGCCGTTCATCGAAGAACAATTGAAATCCATCCAAAGCAATAGCCGCCGGATCCGCTTCAATTTGGCCAAAATCGGGGTTCAACGTAAAATCGAGCGTCATGTCAGTCGTGATACTGTATTTTCCATCAAGGCCGATATTCGCTACCCGCTGGTTGGCGTTGCGAAAGGGATCCTGCGGGACTTTTTCAAATGTATTCAGGGAGTTGACAACAAAGGGTTGTATTTCAAGACGTTCTCCGGGATTCAAGTTTTCCAGTCCATGTAATTCACCAAACTCACTCACCCACCCGGGGGCATCGAGAGGGATTCTCTGCCAAACAGATGTTTCTTCTTTTCGCGATAGCTTCCTGAGCACCTGCAGCCCCCAAACCGCCGATTCCCCGGCACTAAATCGAAGTTGGCTTAGAGGGATTTTCATTTCTGATGTCCAGCCATCTTCATTGATATTGCTTTCGGCATACCAAACCGGATTCCAGGTATCATCTTCATTACCGCCATTCAAAGATATGGTTTTATCTCCCTGCACGCCCGCTGCAGAAATCGTCAATGAAAACGCAGAGCGCAAATCGTGGTAGCTATCCAGGCTAAGCTCTATCCAATCGCCCTCATTGCCATCCCGCCGGGACATCCGGCTATTAATGCTAGCCGGATCAGCATCGTAGCAGACAATGCCGATGTATAAGAATTCCACATCATAGACGATCTTGAATGCGGTCTGCTCAGTTGGCAGAACATTGTCATGCGGCTCACGTTGAATAAATTCGCCCGCCCAATTGTCTTCTTCCCAGATATCGTCATCCAATTTTCCATCAATCAAGGGAGCGTGCGCTTTATCAATCCTTTCTGTTGTATAGATGCGTTTGCCCGCGTTGCTGGTTTCTTCAGCTACTCCCAGGCTGAGAATTAGCACCAGCATGAGCAATCCGTAAACGCTTCTCGGAAACATATATTCTTCCTCCTATTCAGGTGATTGATACGCATGTTTGAGCAAACCACCTTGAATATATCTTCCATTTCAGCATTTGAAATTGAATTGTCTTGAGGTGTTATCTGAAAATAATTCACATAACTTTTTCTGAAAAAAGCGTAACTTGGAAGCATGGAACTAAAATATTTCAGACTGATCAAAACGATTGTAGAAGAGGGCAATATTGCCAACTCTTCAGAGAGACTCTTTCTAACGCAGTCCGCCTTGAGCCATCAATTGCGGGAGATGGAAGAACGCCTGGGGTTTAAGGTATTTCATCGCACGCGCAACAAGTGGCAGCTCACCCATGAAGGAACGGAATTATACAAATTGGCCAATCATCTCCTGGATGCAATTGAGGAAGGCTTTAGTAATATCAAGCAAATCAAGGAAGGGGCCCGCGGAACAATTAGACTCAATGCCGAATGCCATTCTTTTTTTCGGGGACTACCGGCATTTGTGCAAAAGATGGCGGTCTTGTACCCGGAAATCGATATTGACCTGAGCCTCGGTACTACATATCAAACAATTTCCAATGTTCTGTCCAACATCATTGATATCGCCATTGTGTCATCGAAGCCGACCCACGACGCGCTTGCTGCCATCAGGGTTTTTGAGGACGAAATCTTAGCAGTGATGCATCAAGAAAACTATTACCGGAATTCCGACTTTCTGCAAGCGAGTCATTTTGAAAATCTCCATTTGATCATCAATTCTTTTCCACTGGAAGGGGTAGCGGTGTATGAACATTTTCTGCGGCCCAATAAGATTATGCCGTCAAAAGTTTCCGCCATACCGTTTACCGAAATTGCCCTGGAAATGGTTGGGGCAAATATGGGTATCATGTGCTCCCCCAAGTGGGCACTCAGCACTTTGAAACTCCCGGAAGATCTTGTCTTCAAGAGAATTGGTGAAAAGGGATTAAAGCGGACACATTATTTGGTTGTCAAGGAAGAGAATCGACACAAGAAATATATCAGCGATTTTATAGCGACGTTTGAAGAAGATTTTCTGGATCAATAACCTGGAGGTACAAATGACTATATCGATCCGTCATGACCATATTCCTGTAAGAGAACCTTACCGAGGCATATTTGCTCACGGAGTTGCTACCCCTCCCGGGACAAGAACCTTATACATATCGGGGCAAATAGGCGAAGCGCCCGATGGTCATTTACCCGGAGACTTCCGGGGGCAGTGCAGACAAGCACTGCGCAATGTTGAGGCGGTTCTTCGCGAAGCGGATATGGCATTAAGCGATATTGTAAAAATGACATTCTACTTAATCAGGCGACAAGACATGCAGTCACTGGTTGAGATTCGCCAGGAGTTGCTGAACGATGTTCGTCCGGCGATAACAACGCTATATGTGTCAGGCCTGGTATCCCCGGACTGGTTAATCGAAGTTGAAGCCATCGCCTGCGCAGAATAATAGAGAGAGGTCTTAACGCCACATCCCCCTGCTTCCCCCTTCGAAGGGGATACAGGGGGATGTGGCGTTTACGCTACGCGACAGAGCCGCGTAGCGAGAAAAAAGTGATACTAACGCCCAAGGCGATTATCAAAGAACTTGAAAAAATCACTCTTTGTGGAAAGAATCAGCACATCGTCTTTGCTCAGGGTTGATTCGTAGGTTTCCATTGTTTTCAGGAAGCGATAGAATTCGCGCGATTCAGCGTTGCGATTGTAGGCAGCAGCATAGATAGCCGTTGCTTTTGCATCCGCGTCACCACGAATTTCTTCCGCAGTCTTATATGCTTCCGACTGGATCTTCTTCAGATCACGTTCCTTATCACCAAAGATTTTCGATGCCTCACCTTGTCCCTCAGAGCGAAACTTTTCTGCAATTCGCTTACGCTCAGTGATCATCCGCTCATAGATCTTCTGCTGTACGTCATCTACAAACTTGATGCGCTTGAAGCGTAAGTCGAGCAGTTCAATGCCCAGTTCGCTACATTTCGGCTTGGCAGCATTGATGATCTCTTCGCAAATCTTCGCGCGGCCAATTTCGACCGTAGCAAGATCAGCAATCAAGTCAGCGCCTTCGCCAAGATCAACCTCATCGGACACCTGACGATTCGTGGACCGAATCAATTCGATCAGATTATGGCGGGTAATGGCATTGCGAGTTTCACTGTCGAGAATGTCATCCAGGCGCGTCTGAGCTTGAGACTCATTGGTTACGCGCTGAAAGAATAGCAGCGGATCTTGTACGCGCCAGCGGGCATAGGTGTCTATCCAGATAAAACGTTTGTCCTTGGTTGGCACTTGATTGCGATCGCCATCCCATTCCAGGAAGCGCTTGTCGAAATAATTTGCCTTCTGTAAAAAAGGCACTTTAAAGTGAAGTCCCGGCTCGGTGATCGGATTGGGATCGGGCTTACCAAACTGCGTCAGGATCACCTGCTGGGTTTCATTAATGACGTAGGCTGAGTTGGATATGACAATAAACCCGGCCAATACTATCAGGGCGAAAAATATCAAGGTTGTATTCTTCATTATTTGCCTCCATCCTTATCGATATTCAACAGCGGCAGGACATTGGCGCCATTCTCATCCGTAATCAATTTTTTACCAACCCGCTTCAACACCGTGTCCATGGTTTCCAGGTAGATGCGTTGGCGAGTCACTTCTTTCGCTTTGGAATATTCGCGGAAAAGCGCGTTAAAACGAGCGGCGTCCCCTTCAGCATTGTTGACACGTTCCTGGGCGTAGCCTCGAGCCTCTTCAATTGTGCGGGCAGCCTCACCACTGGCGCGGGGAATCACTTTGTTGTATTCCGCTTTCGCCTGGTTAATCAGGCTTTCTTTCTCCTGCTCAGCCTCATTCACCTCATTAAATGCGGCCTTCACCGGCTCCGGCGGAGTCACGTCCTGCAGTTGAATCTGCTCAATCTTGATGCCCATCTCATATTGATTACATAGATCCTGCAGGCGCTGCTGAACAGTGGTTTCAATTTCACCACGCACGTTGAGCACTTCGTCAATCGAACGATCACCAACTACTTCACGAACAATGGCTTCGTTCATATCGCGGAAGGTTTGTTCAACATTACGTACCTTGAATAAAAACTTATAGGCATCTGAAATTCGATACTGCACAATCCAGGTCACATCTGCGGCATTCAGGTCACCGGTCAGCATCAGGGATTCATCATCAAAATTGCGATTCGAGTAAACGGTGCGCGTACCTGCTTCAACGGTTCTGAAACCAAACTCCTGCTTTTCCTGGCGCTCGACCGGCACTTTCTGAACGGATTCGATACCAAAGGGAATCTTGAAATTCAAACCGGGATTTGCGGTGCGGCTATATTCGCCGAATCGTAGAACAATACCAACTTCTTCCGGCTCTATCGTGAACCAGCTGGAAAATAAAAATCCCACAGCCAGCAGGCCAATAACGACCATTCGAACGACCCGCTCCGGCGAGTTCGGCGGCCGAAAATCATTTAAATCAAACGGCGGTTTTTTTCCGTTCATTGTTGCTCCTTTATATTATTTCCATAACGCATTATGCGATTGCATTCGTGATTGTATAAACATATGGTTTGTAACGTGGATATCAAAGGGCCGCAGCCATTTTGTCTTTTTGCATGTATCATATTACCATGAAAGGCAGGTTTTTTGAAGTGTCCCGAAACTTGATGCTAGGTACGCGGTACTTGAGGTTGGAGATTAGGGACTCGCACATTTCCCCCCTCTATCTCCCCGGGGGGAGATAGAGGGGGGAAACTCCGGTCCGGACAGGAGCGTTCCGCCTCAACGTTTTAACGCCTTAACACTTCAACCATTCGACCAATTATTATCGCTAATTGGCCGCTTCACATTGTATGTCTAATACTCAGCCCCCAGCATCAAGTATCCAGTATCAAGCATCAAGCCTCTCAGCTTTTTTCCGCCAGTAACGCAGTAAACCAGCGACGCTCATCCAGGAAGGATTGGCGGCTTCGTAGCGAGCGAGATCTTCCGCTGCAACACCGAAGTCGATGAGTTGCTGTTTGGTATAATCCTGGAATTTCGGAGTGAGTTCTTTCGGGTCAGCACCGGATTCCCAATGCGGTTTCATCCAATTGGCCCAATCCCAGAGAATTGATTTCAAGGTATCAAGGTGGACATCAACATCGGTTACTTCACCAAAATGGGTCAGAAAGAAACGGCTGGCATTTTGGTTACGCAGCAGATCAATAGAAGCTTCCCAGTCTTCGATGTTGATATCCGGCGGTGGACACGGTGGTACGATCATTCCATTCGCGATTTTCACACCTGCGACGTCACCAGTGAAAATGACGTCATCCACCTTCCAGGCATTATGATGCACTGCATGACCGGGCGTGTATAGCGCCGTAAAGTTCTTTCCGCCCACGCTTAGACTGTAGCCGTCTTCAGCGGTTCGCAAACGGTTTTCAGGGATGGCACGCATGTCCCCCCATAAGCTATCCATCTCGTCTTTGTAAATACGTCGCGCCGAGTCCATCAGACGCGATGGATCAGCCATGTGTCGGGCCCCGAAGGGATGCACGTGGATTGTAGCATTCCGCTCAGCGAACGCCCAGGCAGCACCGGCATGATCAAGATGAATATGCGTCAATAGCACATGCTTAACATCGTCAGCTGAATATCCGGCAGCCTCGATACCAGCCGTTAAATTTGGAAATGTTGAATAGGGACCGGTTTCAATTAGCACCAGACCTGCATCGGTCGGAATCAAAAATGCGGCAATCGCCTTTTCATAGCCCTTGAACTTCAAATCGATCACATGAACCATAGAATACCTGCCAGGATTGAGTTTTCAGCCCACAATATATCGAATGCGGAATAGGAATGCCAGTTGAATAGAGAGTTGAGGAACGCAAAGGGGTGGAACAAAATGTATGGGGGCTGAACAGCCCGCACAAATCATAAACTACAGCTTTTCAATACTTTAAACCCCTGAAATGAATAGAGAATTCCAAAAAGTTCCACCAGAGAAACGACCTTCATAAAACCCAGTGTATAAAAGCAAACAATTGTTTTACCTGAAATTAGCTCAAGATGTAATTTTTTGGCAACAGATTTGTAATATCTCGGGACAGTAGCGAGGCAACGCTGCTCTTCTGACCTTCTGATCGATCCTGGTGCTTAGTGTTCAACTAGGCACCAGGATTATTTTTTAGTACTGTCCGCACTTCCGCTCTTTCGCAGGCAAAATCTCCAGGCACGTCGTCCACCAGCCAGTTAGAATCGTCTCAACAAATTCTTCCGGCAGCTTCTCTTCGCGCATCTCTTTTGCCAGACGCTGATAATCATATTCCAGCGGCACATATTCAAACGACGGCTTCCCATTCACTTCCAGGATCATATACCCAACATGCGTTTGGCCATCATTCTCCGGACGCCCGATAACCCCAACATTTGCAAAGTATTTATCGTTCGGTAGCGATTTTTGCCAGTGAATGCCGGTATGTGTGGCGCAAATGATATCGGCCTCATGATCGCGAGCAAGTTTGTCCAGGAAATGCAGCGGCGTGGTTGATTGCCAGAGGAATTCATTCATCTTGCGGGGAGATCCGTGACAAAGCAACACGCGATATCCACCGAGCTCAAAACGAATTTCGGACGGTAGATCCCTCATCCAGCGCTTATTGTCCGCGTGCGTATTTGCATAGGTATAATCGTAGCTGAGTTTTGCAAAATAGTTGTCGCGGGGATCGGTGTAACCGCATTGACAATCCTGAAGATCATTACCAATTGAATTATCGTAATTCCCCTGCACCACCTGCACATTATTTTCCTGCAGAATAGGAAACACCCGATCCGGATGCGGACCGAAGGCGCCAAGGTCGCCGAGACAATAAATAGCGTCGACGCCGCGGCGCTGGGCATCATCAATCGCAGCCTGCAGCGCCAGGTAGTTGCTGTAAACCCCGCCAATTAAGGCAACACGATCAGGCATCAGTCCCTCCGGAAGAAAAATTCGAACAAATCGATCCGTAGAGATAGCATGTATAGCAGGCTTGCTCCTGCAGCTCATAGCTTTTGGTGGCTTCCTTCAGGGTTTCACCCATGTAGGCGCTTTCCGCCTCCAGCAAAATCGGGCAAACAACCACACCGCGATTGGTGGCGACGCGGCTATTTGAACAGATAAACTGGCTATAATCAAACTCTGCCAGCATTTCATGGGTGACCATTTCGTATTTGTGATAGCCACGGGTTCTGGCAATTTCTTTACCGAGCTTTAGTGAGGGCAGGATTTTCAGGCGCGGACGCCCATAACCATGTTCTTTTAATACCCGGGTAAATCCGTTCATTACTTCCTCATCTTTATGATCTTCCCAGGTCTTTGTCACCGTAATAATTGGCAGGAAACCATGTTCGTAGAGCAGCTTCGTTCCAGCCATGGCCTTTTTGAAAACGCCCTTACCGCGAATAGCGTCATTCATTTCCTCAGTATAGCCATCCATACTGACGCGGATCTCCAGTGAATACGGAGAGGCTGCCTCAATTTCCTCGAGGCGCTTTGCGGTTTTTTCCTTGACCAACATGCCGTTCGTAAGCACGGTTGCCGGACCGAATTCCAGGGTGCGTTCCAGGATCTCGAGGATCTGGCGATTCATGAAGGGTTCGCCACCGGTGAAATAATATTCTTTGACGCCAAGATCGACCGATTCCTGCAGGTATGCTTCAACCTGATCCAGGGTCATGAACTCAAAAGAATGATTTCGTGGACTGCAGCTGATAAAGCAGTGGTCGCAGGCGATATTGCAAAGGGTTCCACTCACCTGAAACCAGAGGTTATCGAGCGCATCCAGGTGCAGCTCCGGATATTCAGTTACCGGTGCTGCGATATCCAATGGTGTTGTTTGCATAGTTATCTCGTTGTTTTTGTTTAGTCGGGGACTGCATATCCCGTTAGCCGGGATGGCATCCCTATAACAAAGCTGCGAAAAAAAGCCCATTCAGCAAACTTTGCCCTCCTTTGACGCGCAAGGGCAATACCGGATACAGGCTTTTTCATCAGCAATGATGTTTTCAGGATGCAAAACAACGAGCAGGCGGAGGCAGTTGCCAGACTTCCCTGGCACTTTCTACGCCGAGACTTATTGGGGGATAAAATGTATGTGGTATAATTTGTTCTTTTAAGAAGCCGACCAGCAGCCAAGGCAATTGGCGACCGGAACGGATATTTTTCTGCAACCAAAGTCGAAAATCATTGTAAGAATCGATATCGCCCAGCAGCGTGAGGAGGCCAATCCGATACTGACGAGCAGTAGCGTTGCTGCATATCGTCTCGAAGACGGTGTTACAGCACCATGGAACACCATCAAGAATCCCACTGGCATTGGCTTTCAAGCCAAGTAGGTAAAAGCCCCCATCTACCGATGGCCCGATGACCAGTTCGCGTTTTTCAAGTTCTTGAAAGGCAGTTTTCAGCCCCGATGCACTCAAATCGAGACAATCATTCCCAATGACAATCGCTTCCTGATAGCCACCTTCAAAAACCCGGTCCAGAACGGAATGAAACTTTTCACCAAAGTAGCGTCCCTTATGTACAAGGAAGCGGAAGCCGCCATTTTGCGCAAGTCCCTGATGCACATCGATGAGGTTGGTATAGTCATGGGCATCGGAAGCGATGATCACATCAAAATCACAGGTCTGCTGGGCATGGTAAACATTGGTGAGAATATGTTGCAGGAAAGTGCGGTAAAGACGCATGGCATCAGACAAATTACCGGCGACGTTCTTGCGCTGCACCTCTTTTCCCGGATGGCTGGTAAAGAGAACCAGCGCTCTATGTGACTGCCTGCTTTGCATTTATCCGACTTCCACTCTCGATTTTGATTTCTTGAACAATGTATTCTATCGAAAGTTCATATCAAAAAATGTAAGGTTGCTCACGAGAGGCGCTTTGCGCTGTCAGCTGGCTACGCCAGCGTCAGAGGCTTCGCATCGTCAGGTCGCTGCGCTCCCGCAAAAAACTGATGACGGCGAGCTTGCGAGCCTAACGGGCCGAAGGCCCTTACGCGAACGTAGTGAGCCTATGGAAGCGTGCTGTGTAGCCCAAGGCCCCATGCATAAGGCAAAAGGAAGTAGCTGACGAGAAACACCGTCACGATCGAGACAACATTCAGCAGAAAGCCGGCACGCACCATGTCGCTGACCTTTAACATGCCGGATCCAAAAACCACCGCGTTCGGAGCGGTTGCTACCGGCAGCATAAATGCACAGGAGGCCGATGCACAAGTTGCCGCCATCAAAACATAGGGATGCATATTGATAATCGGCGACAGTGCAACCATAACCGGCATCAACAGCGTGCAGGTAGCGATATTCATTGTGAGCTCAGTCAGGAAATTAACCATGGCAATCAGGGTAAGTAACAACAACCAGGCAGGGATGCCTTGCAGGCCGCTCAACTGGCTACCAATCCAATTGGTCAAGCCGCTTTCTTCGAAACCGGCTGCGACTGCGAAAGCACCGCCGAAGAGAAACAACACTTCCCACGGTAGCTTGCGCGCTGTTTTCCAATCCATCAGCCGTGTTTGGCCAGCACCGGAAGCCGGGATGACGAACAAGCTGCATGCACCAATAAGGGCGATATTTGTATCGTTGACCGCTGGCCAAAAAGGATTGATCAGGTAGCGACGGGCAATCCAGGCAACGGCAACCAGGCTAAAAATCAGCAAGACCCGTTTTTCTTCCGGCTTCATATTTCCAAGCTGATTAAGCAGCCGCCGAATTTGCTGCCTGGCATCTCCCTGGATAGTAGTATCCGTTTTGCGAAATGAACGGCTTAAGTGCCACCAGCATGCGGCAAGCAGCACCGTTGCCACCGGCAGGCCAACCATGAACCATTGGTCAAACGGGATCTCGACATTGTAAAATTCCTTGACACTCTCTGCAAAAATCAAGTTGGTGGGGGTACCAACAAGGGTGGCGATACCGCCAATAGATGCCGAATACGGGATGCTCAGCAGCAAAGAGCGCCCAAATTTCTCGGCCAGCGCCTTATCCAACGCCCCTTCTTCAGCAAGCTCGCGAAAATGACTGATGATCGATAAACCAATTGGCAACATCATTACCGTCGTGGCGGTATTGGAAATCCACATCGACAGGAAGCCGGTGGCAACAACAAATCCGAGAATAATTTGCGGCATCTTTGTGCCGATCCGGGCGACAATTTCCAGGGCAATACGACGATGCAAATTCCAGCGCTCCATTGCCAGGGCTAAAATGAAGCCGCCCAGAAACAGGAAAATGATCGGGCGCGAATATGCACCGGTTACAGCCGCCATATTCGCAGCACCGCTAAGGGGAAAAAGTACGAGGGGCAAAAGCGAGGTTATCCCAATCGGCACTGCTTCTGTCAGCCACCAAATGACAATCCAGACCGTGCATGCAAATACCATCAACGAGGCATGATTCATGCCCTGCGGAAGCGGCAAGAATTGCAGCAGCAGAAACGCTAATGGTCCGAGGATAATGTATATGGTTTGTCGGGGCACGTTTACCTGGGACTTGGTTGACTGGTTGAGTAGTCAATTAGTGAAATAGTTGATTCGTTCAGTGGTGAAATGGTAAAGCAGTTGTTCGTTGTTCATTCACATCCCCCTGAATCCCGCTTCGAAGGGGGACGTAGGGGGATGTGAACGGTCAGCATTTACAGATTTCCAGATTTCAAACAACATACTGCTTCCGCTCCGTCTTTCCTCGGCGAAAGTACCAGTCGAATGCGGATACAAAAATAGTCCGCAGGATAATGGTTCCAGCCATGATGACACCTTTTACAGTACCGGAAATTTTGGATTTGCCAATACGCTTGCGGTAACGCACCGGCAGTTCTTTCTCGCGAAGCCCACGCTGAGCCGCTTTAATCTGCATTTCAATGGTCCAGCCAAAATTGCGGTCTTGCATGTCCAGGAATTCCAGGGCGGAACGGCGAATAGCCCGAAACGGTCCAAGGTCGGTATAGCTGACGCCCCAAAACAGATGCATCAATTTGCAGGACAGCCAGTTGCCAAAAATCGCCTGTGGCGTTAATGCCCCCTTCTCCGATTTCCCGGCCACGCGTGACCCGATGACCATATCAGCTTCACCAGCAATGATCGGATCCACCAGCATGTCCATTTCTTCCGGATAATCGCTGTAATCACCATCGAGGAACACCACAATATCCGGTTGCTGCAAAGCATCAATTCCGGCCAGGCATGCGGCGCCATAGCCGCGTTCCGGTTGTGGAACGACGCGAGCACCGTGAGCAGTGGCAACCTCGACGGTGCGATCAGTTGAACCATTATCGACAACGATGATATCATCTACCCAGTCCGGAATATCGCTAATGACCTTTCCGATAGATTGCTCTTCGTTCAAGGTAGGAATAATAACAGCAGCACTATGATTATTTTTCATGATAAGCAGAAACGCCTTCTGTGACTAGATGGTTAAAGCGACGCACATATCGCCATTCGAGGAAAATAACCCACCACACCGGCAGAAATTGCAGCCAGACCAGCACGTTGTCGAAAAAAGCCACGTCGCCGCGTCCTTCAAAATAATACCGCAAATAGTAAATTGGCAAGAGCACCGAGAATAGCAACAGCGAACGCCGCGGGACAAACACCAGGAATGGCAGCATCCAAAGTGAATACCAGGGGAATTGGGTTGGGCTGAACAAAAAGATCGTGGCGACAATAAAAAGCGCGCTTTCGATTATCGAACGCTCCGCTCTTTGCGGCCGTAAGGTGAAGTAAGCGCTGACGATCAATATTATCGCCGTTGAAATCCGTCGCGCCCAGACCTGGCCATGCCCCGGGTGGATATCAAAAAATGGCAAGACCCATTCGGACGTCCATAGAATCAGGCGAAACGCAGAATCGTTAAGCTGCCATTTCTGGGAATAGGCTGAAAAACCGGATTGATCTCCCAGACCGGTCAGCAATATCGGCAAGAAGCAAGCACCGACCAGGCCGGCCAGCCACAGGCCCGCGCCAATCAAACGGCGAGGCTCTTTCCAGGTAAATCGCAAGAAAAGCGGCGCCAGAATAATTGGCCAAACCTTGACAGCCGCTGCCAGCGCCAGTGCAGTGGCGCAACGGTAGGGACGTTCATGAACGGAATAAAATATCGCTGCCAGAAGGAAAGGAAATAGCAGCACATCCATATGACCGGAGTTAAACACCTCCTTCACCAAAAGTGGATTCAGCCAATATACCGCAACCCACATTGGCGACAGCCCAAAGTGACGCAGAAGCAGCAGTATCAACACCAGATTAGCAATATCTACGAGCAGTAGAACAAGACGCCAGGCGGTCAGGCTAAAGGGCTCAATGAAATGTGCGATGGCAAAGGCAGCCTGGGTTACCGGCGGATAGATCGTTCGCAAATGTCCGTGATTAATCTTTGCGAGAATGCCATCACTTTGCTCTGATAATTCGTGGTAGCGTTTGGGCAAGACGGGTATGTCGGCACTGTCAGCCATTAATTCGTGCGGCGAATATTGATATGGGTTTAAACCGCTGGCGGTCACTGCACCATCCCATTGATATCGATTAAAATCGACTTCCAGAATCGGTTCGGATGGGAACATCATCACGCGCAAAGCCAGTCCCAATGCCAATACCCAGATCAACTGCAGGCGATGCGGACGCGCATGCAGCGTTAACTCGCTGAGAAAGAACCAGGCAAGGCCGGCCAATCCCAAGACAACAACCACCTCGACGATTGGTAGCGATGGCAACGGTGCACCGGCAACAAACTCTGAAGAATAGCCGAGAAGAAAAGCGGTAAAAACAAGAATTGCCAATCCGCCCAGGAACCAGCGAATTGGCAAAAAAGGTTGTTTGACATTCGGCGGCTGATACCCGTCTATCTCCAATGGCCACTGAACAAAGAGGTCATTGGGGAGATTTTTCAGCTTCCGCCACATCATTACTTTTGACCGTAGAGGGAGGTCAGGGCGATATAGTAGAAGCCAACCATGAACAGCATAAAGAATGGCCCGGAATAATAAATGTTCTGAGTAATGAAATAGACCCAGCCATAGGTGAAGTAACTGGCTATCAGCAACTCCACAATTCCCTGGTAACTTCGCCCGGGGCGATAAAGCTTTTTCTTCCAGGTGCCTTTTTGACCTTCCAGGAGGAATTTCGGGGTGCGAATAAAGTCCGTTTTGTGCCCAAAAAGTGCTTCCAGGGCAGCGCGGCCGTTGTTCAATGACAGCCCAATTCCCATTGCCATCAGCATCGGTAACAGGGTGATTTCCGGCCAGAGCTTGCCAAGCGAATCCTTGATGGTTACCGCATAATAAATCAACACGGAGAACGTGGCGGCGAAAAAGACGCTGATATAAACCAGCACCAGTTTCCAGGGCACTTCTCCCATCGCCAGGTGCACCTTCACCATCGGCACCAGGAGCAAAGCCGGAACGGCCATCAGCAAATAAGCAAAATTATTCGACAGGTGAACAATTGCCTCGAACTTGACGTGTGTTGGCAGGTTGGATTTCCAAATCGTCGGCACGAGCTTCAGGGCAGTTTGAACCGAGCCCTTTGCCCAGCGGTGCTGCTGACTTTTATAGCCGTTCATCTCAGCCGGGAGTTCAGCCGGAGAAACGATATTCGGCAGAAAACGAAACTTCCAGCCGGCCAATTGCGAGCGATAACTGAGATCGAGATCTTCGGTCAATGTATCGTGCTGCCAGCCTCCGGCATCTTCAATCGCCTTCCGGCGCCACACGCCCGCTGTTCCGTTGAAATTAAAGAACTTCCCGGAACGACTACGCGACAGGTGTTCGATCAGGAAGTGAGCATCAAGGAAAATTCCTTGTAAACGCGTCAGCAGGGAATAATTGCGATTGATGTGTCCCCAGCGGGTTTGCACCATCCCAATACCCGACTCGAGCAAGTAAGGCATGGTTTCTTTCAGGAAGTTGCGAGCCGGCACAAAATCGGCGTCGAAAACGGCGAAGTAATCTGCCCGGGATTTTGTCAAACCATAGGCCAGGGCACCGGCTTTAAACCCCACCCGATCCGGGCGGCGAACGTGCTCGATGTTATAGCCTTTTTGCCGCAGGACGTTCACCATCCGGCGGGCCAATTCCACTGTGCGGTCATTGGAATCGTCTAAAAGTTGAATATGAAGTTTGTCTAGCGGATAGTCGATACAAACGGTAGCTTTTAACAAGCGTTTCAATACATATCGCTCGTTGAAGATCGGCAGTTGCACGGTAACCAATGGCCACTCTTTAGGGTCTGCCGGCTTCGGTACTGGGTTCTTCTTGCATTGCCGGTAGCGATAGAGCAGGTAATACTTATGGATACCAAATAGGCCAAGAATACCGAGGGCAAAGCAATAAAAGAACGTGATTAAAAAATCTGTCAAGGTACATCATCCTCTTTAATGACACGCGGTACTGCTGAAAGTTCAGATTATAACCGTACTGCCTATAAATCGCAAATACGAAGAAAAATCATCCCTTGTCACACTTCATCAGTAAAACTTTTTGCAATCAGGTGACATATGCTACTTACAATATCGCTATTGCTACTAAAATGAGCAACAACGAGCAAAGATCCATAAAAATATGAATGCTTTTGCAAATCTACCGATGCCCCTTAAGTGCTCCACAATCTTGTGATTGAAACATAACAACGCTATCACAAAACTGTAAAAAATTGGTTGTTTTTTAGACTGCAATTTTTTCCCTTTCGGACCGCCCGGAAAACAACTAAATTCAAGGCCTTAGAAGGAAGATCGTAATCGCGAAGGATGCATGAAGATATTCTGGTATCAATTTCGGCTTGACGACCCTGCCAAACCGCAGGTCGCAGGCAGTCCACAGCCCAACCTCATACCGGCCATCGACGCCAAAGAATGGCTGATTGTCCATCGGGCTCAAACTGTAGAGGCTTTTCTTATATCCGCTTCGGCCATCGACGCGAAATCCGTTCTGGATTTATTGGTAGAGCAATCTTGTATTCCCGAAACCTTCAAAACGGCGAGCATGCAGAAGGGCACTGACCGCCGGGCTATTCAGCGTTTTTTTGAAATGGCCGCAGGTATTGCCGGAAATGGCGATCACGAAGATATCCTCAAGGCATTTTACGATGGTTTCCATCAGGCTGCCGGCGATGGTAATGCCGGGCCCTTTCTGCACCGGCTGTTCCAACGAGGCATGTGGCTACACGAGCGCGTGCGTCAAGAGACCCCCTTTTATCAAATTCCGGTGGAAGAAGCACCAATCGTTATTGACCTCGCCAATAAAATTCTGGGCTCAGTTGAAAACAGCAGCTTATGCGTCTGCGGCCTCGATCCTCTATTACCAGACATGATAGAGGCATTTCGAAACGCCGGTTGCAAACGCAATTATTATCTCTCTTCCCCGAATGACCATAGTCCGCTTCAAGATCCGCCGTTTCGCTCATTGCAGGCCCTTCCGATCCAGGAAACGGTTCCTGATGATGTCAACATCCTGTTGATCTACCCTCCCGGAATCAATGATGCGGTGTTGAAAACATTTCTCAGAAGTGGCGATCGTCGCACCCGGCTGGTATTGGCACTCGGTGTTGACCTTCCGCAAAACAGCAAGCTTAAGCGAGCCCGTGGTTTATACGCCTATAATCGCAGCGATATAGGACAGATCGTTGCATTGAACAAGGCCGAACGGGCAAAAGCCGCCGGAGAAGTTAAACGCTGGATCTCCGGTGAAATTGATGCCTTCTATCAATGGCAGGAACGCGGTGATCATTTCCAATTTGCCGGCATCATTGGCAGAAATCACCAGATGCTCAAAATTTTCGAACTCACGTCCCGAATTGCCCAGAGCAATATCACCGTCCTCATTGACGGCGAGAGTGGCACCGGGAAAGAACTGGTCGCCCGCGCCATCCACAGCCTGAGCAATCGCGCACATAAGCCCTTTCGGGTATTAAACTGCGGCGCGATTCCCGAGAACCTTCTCGAGAGCGAGCTCTTCGGGCATGTTCGCGGATCATTTACCGGGGCCGTTGCCAACAAGCAGGGCCTCTTCGAAGCTGCTCATCAGGGCACCATATTTCTTGACGAAATCGGTGAAATGCCCATGCATCTCCAGGTCAAACTGCTACGCTTCCTGCAGCAGGGTGAGATCAAACGCGTTGGCAGCAATGAAACGATACAAGTGGATGTACGGGTGCTGGCAGCAACCAATAAGGATTTACTGGAAATGACTCGCCAGGACCATTTCCGCAGCGACCTTTATTATCGGTTGAATGTCATCGAATTAACCATCCCGGCACTGCGCGAACGCCCGGAAGATATTCCCCTGTTGGTCAATCACTTTCTAAAACATTATTCGAAGAAATTCCGAAAAAACGTGAAGCGACTGGACCATGAAGCAGCTGCGGCGATCAGGGATTACGACTGGCCAGGTAATGTTCGCGAGCTGGAAAACGCAATGGAGCGTGCAGTGGCATTAGCAATTGGCCCAACCGTCGCGCTGCGCGACTTGCCCTTGATGCCCTGTCCGTCCGGCGATGAAGTAGCAACATCCGCTGCTTCTCACGATGAAATCACCTTGAAGGAAATGGAAAAACGCCATATCCTGCAAACCCTGGAAAACTGCGACTGGAATTATGAGGTCGCCGCAAAACGGCTGGCAATCGGTCGCACAACGCTTTGGCGAAAACTCCGGGAATACAAAGTGGAAACCACAAGCGATAAGGCAAAAGAATAAAAAAACACGCCACGAATTGCTTCGTGGCGTGCCGCAGACTGGTGGCGTACTCCATGCGCCACCAAAGTCTTGCCTCCCGTTATGAAAATAAGCTCCGTCCCTTGGAGCTACCCCGCAGGGCATTACTCAGAACACCCTACTTGCCAATTCATCCAGTCTGCGTGACTCAACCAATTCCCTCAACCAGGCAAGAAGGTGCGTTCAATTAGGTATAGGCAGTGGATTTTCAAAAATTGCTCGTGAATTTGGAAAAAAATGAGACTGGAGATTAGTGATAGGTTGGCAGTGGCAATGAAAAAGATGTCGAATGACAAATGACAAATGTCGAATATTTTCTTGTCACCTTAAAATATCGCGTAGCGATGAAATGTTAATAGCCCCGGGTTTGTTTTTCTACCCGGGGGGATGAAATGTCGAATATCAACGATCAACGAATCAACCCAAAACGTTTTAACGCTTTAACGATTTAACGAATCCCCAATCTCTACTCCGGTGGAATGGTGCTTTGTTTGCGAATACTGCGCACAATTGAGAGAGACGCATCTACCGGTGGTGCGGAATCATCACGCTGTTCGTGGAAGGCATTTTCAAATACATCAAAGGGAACGTTCATTTTGGCGAGAAAATCGCTGGCGGATGTTTCGCGATCTAACAATACGGCCCGAACCAAATCTATATCATCGACCAAACGTCTGCCATCAGCAAAAACTGCCTGCCATGCACGAGCCAGCACTTCGCGATATTCACCAGCCGGGTCCGGTACAGTTTTATAAGATATGCGTTCTGCTTCTTCACGAAATTCCGGCAATCGATTCAACGTATTGATATTGCCACCACAGGCGATAAACGTTTTGCGAACCTTATGCGAATCCCGAATGAGAGCCAACAACAAATGCCAGGACTTTAATTGAGCGCTCTTTCGCGAAGAAGCAATTTGGCGACTCAGGCGTAGTGCCTGCAGGGCCATCCCGCCAAATGCAAACTGCATAGGAACTACACCTTGATCACGAGCAGCTTGGACATCTAATGCAAAAATCAAGGGACGTTCTCTGAGAAAGGCCTCGGCACGTTCACGAGCAACAGAAAAGGCCTCCGGTTTTCCATAATATTCCGTCAGGCAATTGGGATCCAACAGAATCAGCCGATCCGATTCAACACCTTCCATCAATGACATTTTAGTGCGGTACAGTGGCTGAAAATGCTTCTCATTAGACGTCCACATACCAACCAGCGCGTGCCAGTAATGATCATCATCTTCAATAATGGCTATCAGCGGATTCAGCTGCAGGTTTTCCAGACAGCCGGCAAGCAGCAAGGCAAGATCGAGACAGCTACCGGTTCCCATCCCCGGCTTGCCCTTCGCTGCTTGTTCAATGATCAAATTCTCAGCCATACGAATTTTTTGAAGCGACGAGTTCGGTTGCGCCGGCGGTGAAAATGTCAGTTTGTATTCGTTGAGCAAATAGTGATAGAGACAGAGGAAGGTTTCCTCGAAGCGAGCGGGATTATCGCCGGATAGCAGCTGAAACAGTGATTCCGGGGCCTCATCGGTCTTTGATAGATGGAATTTGGCTTTCACCACCATCTCGTCAATAAAGGGATGGTGCGGGGTCACATAAGATGCCAGAAGCGACTGATACGCACGCGCATACGGCCAGTTCGTGGCAGCTGTCACCTCAAGCGGCAATTCGACGGTCAACACAGACGTCTGTGTTGCTCTATCTATCAGTTCGATATGTATTGTGCTGCTAATGGACTCCTGCTGTAAAAACAGCGCGTCGCTGATGCGAGGCACCAGAAAGGGATCAACGCAAAAAAGACTATTGGCCTCGATTCGTCGCACATCGATGGTTTCTTCCAGTGCAATATCTTCAGCGGTGACCATTAAGCGAAGATTTTCCAATGCAGTGTCGTGACGACTAACGATGATCAACTGCCGGATTAAAGCGGTTTCTGAAAGCGCAGTGGTGAGATTCACGACACGGTGACCGCTAACGATCATCATCAATTGCTGATTGCCGCTGGTTATGGCGCCATCCATCAACAAGACACAGCGAGAGTTGCCAATTTGTAGCACGTCGCCGGAAGTTACCTGACAAGGCAGCAGGTAAGCAGAAATTCGATGTCCATTAATGTAAAGGTTCTCAGTTTCGAGGGCTTCAATAAACCACAAACCGTCCCGACAGAAAAGACGAACAAACCCGGCCTGAATGGCTCTTAATCTGTCGGGAGATATTGGTAGCGCTCCGGCAGCAGCCGGATCAAAGCTGATCAAATAGGATTCTTGATCTAATTGGCAACTGAATGCTGCATTCTCCGCATCCAGAAAATAAATGGTGGGGTTATCACTTACCCGACTCATTCGTTTTCCCCGGCGGGAAATCTCAGTGCCAGGCAGAATAATTCAGGAACATCGATATCATCGAACTCAGCGAGGAGAAAATCTGCCCCGGGCGGGTTACGAAAACCAGCCTCTCGCTCAAAAGGCGCATCAAGTGTATGCAGAACAGCTTGCGGCCAGGGACCGGGAATCAAGGGCGCCTTCACCGAAATTTTTCGAGCCGCCGTTTGGACAAAAGTCTGGAGAGAAACTTGTCCAACATCCTCGATCTCAAAAGATTGGGACAGGGACTTCATTTTGAAGCCGGTATTTCCCGCCACCCCAAGGAATTCGCTGGTCAACTCCTGCTCTCCGGGCAAGCCTAGCTGCTGCAATTCATCCAGACGAGTTTGGAAGGACGATACCAGGTTGTTTTTGACATCGACGACGGAGGCAATACCAATTTCAGACAGTGCAGCCAATTTCTTACGCCACGCTTCCAGACGCTCGACAAATGCCGAGTGTTCACCAACAAGGGGTACTGCCGGTGTCAGCAATTCCGCCAGACTTTCTTCGGCCGCAAACGACGGAGCAACATGCATCCACACTTGCTCAAAGTTATTCTGCAGCTGACAAAACTGGAAAACGTCTTGCAGGCACGATTCGCAATCTGCCAGATGGGCTTCAAAGTCAGGACGCGCGGTGGCATCCATTCGATTCGTCACGTAGCTCAACATCAGCTCATATGTTGGGTGATCGGCCATTGCTGCACCTCTTTTTTTGGTCTTCTCATGGACATATAGGCATCAACTTCTGAAAAATTGCTCCTATTTTGCGCCCAATTTTTCCCGGGCCCTGCGCTTCACTTTATTCAACCAGACACTGAGCTGCTGAGTCTTCGATTTATCGCCAATCGTGTAGTATACATTGAATTCAACATCCTTGATGTCCTGCGCGGCATAATCCTGGTAGCGAGGCTGCTTGTAAAGCTCAGTCATCTTGCGATCAAGATTATCGCGCATTGGCTGATCAATGTCATCCAGCTCGCTGACTTCCCCACCCTGATATTCTTCAGCATAGAGCTCCCGGAAGTTACCATGCAATTCGCCGCCGGTTTTTTCGCCGAGGAAGGCCACAATCTCATCACCTTGATGGGCGCCGGCGTCTTTTAAGAGAGCCATATATTCAAATGTCAGCAAGAAATGCGGAATATTGCGCTTGTCGTGAAAGATGACCCAAAGCAGCTTATCAGTGCGCTCCTTTTCAATCAGCTGTGATAATGGCGAGGCTTTTTGCAGCAGTGAATCGAGCACCTGGCGATCAAAGGCTTCCGGATCTTCATCCGTATTTGGCGTGAGGGTAACATAAGATGAACGCTTGGCGCGTTCCATATTCCCGAAGCGAAATTGCGTCTTCAGAAAGATATGAAAATCGAAATCTTCCCGGTATTGCACCAATTGCCGCTTCAGCCGCTCTTTATCAAGCGCTTTGAGATAGATTTCCTGTACTTTATCAGGATCTGCGCCATATTTCTTCATGGCCTGATGATCCCAGGCAATATTGCCGAGTTCTTCGCGGAAGAAATCGTACAATTCATTAAATGCACGTTGCGCAATAATCCAGCTAAAATAGTCGGCCTTTTTTTCGGGCGAATCGGCTTTCGTTTCCGGGTCAAATAATTCCGGTGAGTTGGCCTCAATTGCAACGCCCGCCAGGAAGGCGCGGATCAGTTTCTTTTGTTGCGTGCTTTTCATATATTTTGAGCAATCTTCGCATGATGCGAATCAAAAAACATCTATGAGGTTTTCGCTACCTTAGCGTGGAGTCAAATGGAGTCTGCAAACTGAATATAAGCATTCCTGCCACTATTCGCAATGTCAGGACAATGCTTCCATTCTATTATTCAAGAGTTATTGAGGCATCAGATTTCTCAATTTTCCGGGTAATCATTTATGGCTGGTTATGACACGAAAGGCATCGGCGACATCATATTGAACCGGTTTCGTATCGTTAAAGTTTTTCCGCCAAAAACAGCCCTGGTTTACCTGGTAGAAGACAAACGTGATCCCGGAAAACAGTTCATCGCAAAGCGCCTGCGGCGCAGTCATATGCATGACCAGTTTATGACCGATCTTTTTACCCGCGAAATCAAAATCTCCCAGATCGTCAGTCGCCATCCAAACATCGTGACACTGATTGACCCCTATCGTTTCGACGTCAATGACAAGGTGACCTACACCTTTTTCGAATTCGTGAATGGCGCTGACCTGCGGGACATCGTCCAGCGCACCCACAGCAGCGCTATTGCTTATCCGCAGGTGTTGAAATGGGCTACGGTTATTGCTTCAGCAATGGTATACGTGACGGTACCGGCAAAAAATGGCGCCAGCTGCTTTGTTCATCGCGATCTTGATGCCAGCAACATCCTCATTTCAAACAAATGTGAGGCCAAGGTCAACGATTGGGGCCTGGCCAAGGATCTGCTAACTGCGGACGATGAAATTCAGTTCGCAACCATCGGTGCAGTGTCGGAAGGAGCGATTGGGAAGTCGGCATACATGCCGCCGGAACTCTTCCCGCCCGACAGGGGCAAATCTTATTCAATCACTGGCGACATCTACTATTTTGGTGGTATTCTCTATGAGATGTTGACCGGGAAGTGCATCAACCCGCGCGAAGAAACCCATAAGCTGTTGTATATGGGGCAATCCGCAACCGCCGTGAAGGACATCCTGGCAGCACATCAACAGGAAGTGGTCATTCCGGATCTGGAAGCATTGGGACTCCCGTCTCGCTTCATCGATTTTATGATTGATTGTATTCAGGTCGATTTTGAGCAACGCCTGCCAAACTTCAGCGTAATTTTATCTGTACTAGCAGATTTGAAGGAGGAATTGCTGAAGACATCCACGAATTCGGATGTCTATCTCTCTTGCCGAAATTGCGGCTTTATTGTGAATACCCGTCACCTACAATCTACCTGCGCGATATGCAACACTTCAGATGGTTTCAGACGCTGGCAACCGCTTACCGAGGCCTCCGCAACACCGGATCCACCAACGCCGGCAGTTCCCGTTTCAATGCCACTTACCGTTGCTTCTGACAGCATTGATAGCGGGCAAATAAATGAGCTGGTCGCTATTTCCGGTGGACCGGCGATTATCGGCGCGCGTCCAAAAACTCTTGCCAGGCTTACCAAGAAATTTACCCTAAGCGGAGAACATCGGGCCCAATTTCAGTTTCCAGCGGAAACCCGTGTGGAAATCCCGGCATTTGAGATTTCCCGCCATGCAGTTTCCAATGATGAATATCGCGATTTTGTGGATGCCGTAAAATGGGTACCACCGCTGCATTGGCAGCAAAACAGCGATCAAAGCCACCTGCTTAGCGGCGGGCAATTGCCGGTTGTAAATATTAGCTTTAATGATGCAGAGGCGTTTTGTCAGTGGAAACATGCGCGTCTCCCCTTGAACAACGAATGGGAAAGAGCAGCACGCGGCAAACAGGGGCTGGCTTATCCCTGGGGACATCGCTGGCAAAAAAGCAATGGTGATTTCTTCTGCCAAACGCTTGAGCGTCATGAGGCCAGTGGAGATGAACTGCTGGCGGTTGATGCGCTACCGGAAGGCGCATCAGCGGATGGGGTTATGAATATGGCCGGGAATGTCTGGGAATGGGTTGACGGTGGCGAAGCAGAGATGAAACATACCAGAGGCGGGTCCTGGCAATATCTTGGTGAGCTATTTTCCGCAGCCTGGTTTCGCATGCCAACCCGGGCAGCATTAAAGAAAGAGGATATCGGATTCCGCTATGTAAAGGATGTATCGTCTGGACCGCTCAGCATGGCGCCGCTGCTTGCGGATTTGGCAGATATTCCCGCCGGCAATTATGCATTAGGGATAAGTTCAAAAGACTTGTCCGAGCTAGGTAGAGCACATAATTTAGCGGCGTCGGATATAAAACGCCTGCGACACAAACAGTCTCATACAATTCGAATAAACGCCTTCCAGATGCGTAAATTCCTCGTCACCAATGAGGAATACTATCAATTTGTTAGCCAAAACAATTATCCCTGGCCGGAGCATTGGCAGCGGGATTTGTTGAGCTGGTCGGAATTCCCGTTTTTGTCGAAATACCGCTATCACCCTGTGACCCATATCCGCTATCGCGATGCGGACGCATTTTGCCAATGGGTGGGTGGACGCTTGCCAACCAATGATGAATGGGAAGGTGCTGCCCGGAGCGAAGGAGGCAACTATTATGCATGGGGAAATACATTTAAAGCGGAACTCGCGAATACTGGAGAATTCATGCTTGGCCGGACATCAAGAGTCGATAAGTTTCCCACAGGCTGCAGCCAGACAGGGGTATTTGATATGACCGGTAACGTGATGGAGTGGGTTGCCGAAGAAAATAGCCAACACTTTATTCGTGGTGGCTCTTATCGCAATCGCGGCGCCATATCAGGCCTGGCGTTCTTAAAAACTCAGGCAAATCCCAATAGCATTCTACCGGACGTTGGATTCCGGTGTGTTTTTTAGACAGGATAAGCAGGATGATCCAAAGAGATTAAAACCTCTCCACACGGATCCACACAGATTTCCACAGATAGGAAAGATAGATTTAAAGCTAAAAGGTTTGGAATTAATAACTCTCTTCTAACTAATTCTTGACTTTCTATACATTATGAATCTTTTGTGTCCAGCTGTGCAGATCGGTGTAAATCTGTGCCGAAAGGTTTTTGAAAATCCTGTCAATCCTGTTCATCCTGTCTAAAGGCACTACTCAATCAATAGCATCTTCTTTGTTTTCACAAAGCCGGCCGTCTGCATGCGCAGGAAATAGACACCGCTGGCAACTTTCTGTCCGCCATCGTTTCGGCCATCCCAGACACGGGTATGGTAGCCGGCCTCAAAAAATTCCTGGCGGCTCAATTCACGTATTGTTTGCCCAAGTACATTATAAACAACCAGATTCACCTGTCCGGATGAAGGCAAGCCAAACCGAACAGTTGTCGAAGGATTAAATGGATTAGGAAAATTCTGATGCAGCTCAAATTGCTCCGGCAAGACCTGATATTCATCGAGAATGGACTCGATTTCATCCGGATCACCGACAAGCAATTTTAATCGACGCGGATGGCGAGCGTCACGCCCGGCAATTGAATACCGGTTGTCAATGCGTAAATCTTTTGAAGTCATGGTCACGTCATCCAAAAGCCATACATGATAAGCTTCCGGCACATCCTCAAGCCCTTCGAACGCAAGCGAAACTTCATCGGTAAAATTGGTCTTTAACTCAAATTCCCAAATTGCGTGGTTCTCAAACGGCTTTCGAATATCGGCTGTAAAGGCATCGATAGACTTACCCCATTCAGGATGGGGAAAATATACGGCAACATACTGGCCAATAAAGAGCGGCTCAGGCGCATCCTCCAAGCCATACCCATTGAGAGCACCTTCCGATACACCGGCAATATTTACCACATCCCGCGCCTGTTGATTGCGAGCGTGGATTTCGATACGCCATTCATCTTTTCCGCTTTTATCAACCACTTGCTTCTTTCCGGGCTGCTTTCCTGCAGATTCCTTTATCACGGGATCGATAAGCAAGGTATCTGCTTCAGTCGAAGATGCATTCATCAGGATGTATCCTTCGAAGGGCAATAACTGATCCACAGCCTCATTACCAAGCCAGCGACTGCGGTAATGGTCCATTGCAATACTGTCACCGCTTACCAGACTGAGATTTGACCTTGGAATCGAGTAATTGAAAGGCGTAGCGATAGCATTCCAACCGGCATGAAGCGCTATTTTATAGGGTTCATCGGTCCGAATCGTTTTGCCTGGTCCACCACCCAAAGTTATGCCCTCTGTGCTAACTGCAAGCCAATAAGCATGCCCGGGCCGGATTTCGGTTACGTTCGGGAACTCGCGTACCTGTTTGTTTTCCAATATTTCAAAAAATCGCCAGCGAGTTATATCATATTCACCCAATTCATCTTCCAGCGTGGCCAGAACGCCGTTATTATCCAACTCGTAAGGTATAGAAAAAAGCCGGTAAGCTGTTTGTTCAGTTCCGAAGGGCTGTGGCTCATTCCGGCGAATACCGGGGAATTGAACACGAATTGCCTGGTAGCGTTCAGCAGACCACTCGCGACTCATCAAGTTCCGCTCGTCGGTTGCCTCAATGTAGAAATCCGCACCGCGATCATCGATCACGAAATCAGGGATCATGAACTCAAATTCGCCGGACGCACCGCCAAAAGTCATGGGCGCGTTAAAGAAATTCGGGTCACCGCCACGCCGAAAATAAATGACGGTATTAAGCGTTTCAATTGCTTGATTGTCCGTAATGGTTGTAGCTACAAAATGTGGTTGATCAATTTGTGCAATATCTTCGTAACGCGGTATGCCAACGATCGGGGTCTGGTCAACCTCGATTTGGAAATCCGTTCGTTGAAAACCCTGACGATCATTGCGCGCCGTCAATTCTATTGTGACGCTACCCAGACGAAGTGGCGTAATTGTTATCGTCGAATTGGCTCCTATCCCTACGCTGACAATTGAACTGTCGGAGGACGATGCCGAGAATACCAGAACGCTTTGGCCGGGATCGCGGAAAACCGTGTTCAGATCAATCGAAAAAGGGCTGGTGTTACCAACCAGGGTATCGGCCGGTGGATTCACGATGATCGGCGGATTATAAGCAATCATCGCTTCTGCGCTAAATTCAGATCCGTTTAATGAATGATCAATTGTCTGAACACTCCAATAGTAGGTGTCCATGGCTAAGCCCTGGATTTTCCAGCTGGTATTATGACCGGCATTGCCTTTCTGCGGTAGAAGCTGGCGTCCACTTGAATCTGACATCGCTGAGAAGATGTCAGCAGCTCCCGGTGATGTCCCAACGCGGAGGTTGTAAGTCAACCCTGAAACGGGCGTTAAGTCGTCCTCGCCCGGTTCCCATTCAAAAATAACGCTGTCGCCAACAGCCAATGTTTGTAAACCGGTTGGTGGTGAAGGCCGGTTGGTTTGGGCGCCAGCATACAAAAATGTTCTACTAACCGGTATTGCGTCGAGGGAACCGCTGAGAAGAATATCAAGATCAAAATCGCCATCTGCATCTCCGACTGTCAGATATCCATCCTCAACCTGATCTATCCACAAAGTAATACCTTCGTCTGCAATAAATTGTCCATTGTCGTTGCGATAAGACTGGCTAATTGCGCCATCATCCCCACTGCCGTTCAGCAGAATATCCAGATCGCCATCATTATCATAATCCGCCCAATACAGGCTGCCGTTAGAAATTCCGGGCAGTCCCGGATTGATCTCAGAAAATCCCTGAAGACGATTGTTGCGATAAATGCGCAAGATCTTGAATCCACCAAATTCGCCACTTAACAGTAAATCGGGATCACCGTCGTTATCATAGTCGCCCCAATCAAGAGCCGCTTTTTGGACACCAGGAATTGGTGCAACAACCTGCCGGAAATCACCGTCGGTGTTTTCATACAACCGGCTGACCACACCATCTTCAGAGTCTCCGCTGATAAATACATCCAGATCGCTGTCAAGATCGTAATCACTCCAGGCCAAAGCGGCATGCCGGACATTCGCCAGTATATCAGAGACCCCGAAATCCAACTCAAAGGTAGCATCCTGATTGCGGTACAGAGCTGTAAGTGGGAGCCCGCTGGCCGTTTCGCCCGCAACTAACAGGTCTACATCGCCGTCGTTGTCATAATCAGCCCAGGCAGCTGCGCCACTTGCGACATCAATAAAGACCTCATCCAAATCCACAACAGGTACCAAAATGCCATTTTCATTTCGGTAGAGGCGCGCCGAAGGTGCGCCATCAGCAAGCAATCCGCTCAAAAAGATGTCGGGATCACCATCATTATCATAATCGCTCCAGGCAGCTGCACCATCTCCTGTCGCTACAAGCATTTCCACAGCAAGGCTATCGATCGTATATCCTTTGGAATCGTTACGATAAAGAACTGCTTTCAATTCTCCGGCGGCATCTTCCCCGGTCAGAAAAATATCCAGATCGCCATCCACATCGTAATCAATCCAATTGGCAATCCCGCCGGATAATCCCACGCCTGCCAAATTTTGCTCAATACTGCGCCGAAATTTTTGCTCGGCGGCAAATTCAGATCCGCTAAATGCCCCATCAATTGCCTGAACGGACCAGAAGAATTCACCCAGCGGGACGTCCGTCAATAGCCGGCCAGTGGTCAGGCTTTTACTGCCTTCATCAATAACCCGTCGAAAGCCGGACTGATTGTCTGCATTTGAGGCAATCACATCATTGCCACCTGGCGAGGTCCCCAGGTAGAGACCGTATTTGAGCGCACGCTGCGGCGTTTCACCATCTTCGCCGGCATCCCATACAAGCTGAACGGTGTTATTGTCTATAATTTGATAAGAAAGATTGGCCGGGTTGGCCGGCTTGCTATTGGCCCGATTGGTAAAGCGGTAAAGACGATTCCTTGCCGTTGAATCAGGCTCAAAATCACCTTTCGCGACATAGATATCCAAATCGCCATCATTATCATAATCTGCCCAAGTACAGTTAATTGAGGAACTGGAATCGCTCCTGCTGGCCGGACCACTAAGCGCGTTCACCAGAACAAATTCTCCGCCGCCAATGTTTCGATATAACTCATCCGGTCTGTCAATATTACTAATATAAAGATCCGGATCACCATCATTGTCATAATCTCCCCAGGCTGCGCCGGGAGAGAAGGCTTCATTTGTCACCAGCGGACTACCCAGAATCCTGGTAAATGTACCGCTGCCTATGTTTTCATATAAGAAGTTTTCTCTGCCATTCGGAACGAAGATATCAAGATCGCCATCCAGATCATAATCCGCCCAGATACCTGTTGCAGATTGGCCCTTATTCTGGACAATATCTCCAGTTTCGATTTGTACAAACCGGGCGTTTCCCTGGTTTTCGAATAGTGAATTATTGGTACCAAAATTTGCAATAAAGACATCGAGGTCACCGTCGTTGTCATAGTCGGCAAGGCTGACACCAAACGCGCGATTGGCTACAGCACTTATGGTGGATTGCCGATCCGAACGAAAGGTGCCATCACTCTGGTTCAGATAGACCACTGTAGGATTTGCAAAATTGGCAACAATTACATCCAGATCGCCATCATTATCCAAATCCCCCCAGGCTGACTCAAACGATCTGAATCTACTGCCGGTTAATTCCCCGGCATCTGCCGATAAAAAGCTGCCATCACCGTTATTCTGATAGAGGTTATTTGCGGCCCGGACATCCATAGAACCGTTGGTTACAAAGAGGTCCACGTCGCCGTCATTATCATAATCAACCCAGGTAGCACTAGTCGAAAGCTGATCGTCAGTGACAAGGTCACCATCTGTAACGCGCTCAAAATTGCCGTCGCCAAGATTTCGGTAGAGATTATTGGGTCCGGTATTCGCCACGTAGAGATCAAGATCACCATCATTATCATAGTCACCCCAAGTCACGTCCTGCGAATTTGCTTCATCTTCCACCACAGGCCCGGAAAGGATTGATTGTCCATTGGACTCAATTATTGTCAGTGTATCCTGAACCGGCACGTCAATCATCGTTTGGACAGCGCCGTTCGGCCATAGAATTTCAAGACTGTCAATCACGCTGGCTTCACCAAGGCCAAAATGTGCAGACACACCTTGCTGGGCATTGTGTCCGCTTTGGGCAAGAATATCTCTCACCAGCCAAACCGGCGCCTGACTCCCCTGCAAACTCACTTTCATCCGAATTCGCGATCCAATACCAAACGTGTTGCTAAAGATCCCTTGCGTTTGAACAAACATATGCCGGCCGACAGGGATATTACTTTCATAAATGAAGTTCTGCTGGACAGCATTGGCAACAAACAGATCCAGATCACCATCAAGATCATAATCGCTCCAGCCGCAGGCAATTGATGCACCGCCATCACTCACCGGTCCGACGAATGTCACCGGTGTAAATTGTCCACTACCGTCGTTTTCGAAAAGCTGATTGTCCCGGCGAGAATTGGCTACGTAGAGGTCGAGATCTCCGTCGTTATCAAAGTCGATCCAGCTGCTGCCATAGCTTTGTCTGCTATCATCCGTTGTACCGGAATCGAATACTCGCTCAAATTGCCCATTGCCAACATTACGGTAAAGAAAATTTTCTGCTGAAAACCCTTCTGCACCGTTGGCCACATAGAGGTCCGGATCACCGTCACTGTCATAATCACCCCAGCTACCCCCATTGGATACGCCGCCATCGCTGACAATAGGTCCGGTTAATATTTTGGTGAAGCTGCCGTCACCATTGTTTTGATAAAGCGTGTTGTTCTGACCACCGGGCGCTGTGGTATTGGCAACAAAAACGTCCGGATAACCATCACCATTGTAGTCTACCCAGCTGGCACCGACTGAATTTTCTTTGTCTTCTACGATGTCGCCAACTGAGACAGATGAGAAGGTCCCGTTACCGTTATTTTTGTAGAGGAAATTCGCGCCAATGTTCGCGACGTAAAGATCAACGAACCCGTCGCTGTCATAATCAACCCAACTGGCGCCAAAAGAACGGCCCTGATCATTTACGATATCACCGCTGATGATTTTTGTGAAATTATCGCCGCCATCATTGCGATACAGCGCGTTGTTTTCTGCCAGCGCATTAGCGACAAACAGATCAAGATCTCCGTCTCCATCAAAATCTCCCCAGGCAGCGCTTTGAGAACTGCCTCCTTCAGTAAACGCCGCTATTATGCTGGTAAATGTACCACTGCCATCATTGCGGTACAGGGCATTGTCAAATCCGGCACTATTGGTGACGAAGAGATCGGAATCGCCATCACCATCATAATCTGCCCAGGCGAGGCCCCGTGACGGTGCTTCATCCATTCCAATACCGGACTCAAGAACATTGCTAAAGTCCGTTGTGAATATACGATTTTGTCCAAATGACTGTCCCTGAATGCTGCTTGCCACCGGGCGATAAAAGTACGGCTGGCCGGGTGTTAGACCACTTATTGTGGCGCTCACGAAAATATCGCTACTATCGGTAACCATGCGAACATCAGCATCGACAATATTGCCGTAGCTGGAGTCCGTCCCCCATTCAAACTGAACCATTGCGTCAAAAGAAGCGGCATTGACCAGACCCCGAAGTGTTGCACTTGAGGCGCTATTTACAGTTGGCGGTTGAGTAATAACTCGCGGCGGAGCGAGTTCATAAACGGTGAGAAACTGGTCCGCCGCCAGATTTGTAAGAACCTGCTCTGCGCCGCTGGGCCATTCAATGCGAATCGAATCGACCGTTGTAGCTACACCCAAACCAAATTCAACTTCCAGGCTATTTTGTCCAAAATGTCCGGTTTGCGAGGCGATTTCACGCATTTGCCAAATTGATTCACCACCATCGATCGCAGCTTTTGCCCATACCCGGCTGCCAATCGCTGATCGATTACTGGCTCGACCAACACAACTCAGCATGATCCAGTGATTTTCATTGCCATTATTTTCAAACAAAAAATTTTCAAAGCCATTCCGGGCGATATAGATATCCAGGTCACCATCACGGTCATAGTCAGCCGTGGCAGTACCGCGAGAACTCTTGTTATAGATATAGGTGGTGGTATCTAAAGTAGCAGTAAATGTGCCATCACCATTATTAAAATATAGCCGGTTCTGTCCATCTTCTACTTCATCGCTGTTACTGGTAATAAAGATATCCAGCCAGCCATCATTGTTAAAGTCTGCCAAAGTGCTACCGGTAAAATCTCCGATATCGGCGACAGCCGGGCTATTGACTTCCCGGCTAAATGTCGCATCGCCATTATTGAAGTAGAGAAAATTAGCGTCCCCGTCATTCGTCACGAAAAGATCAAGATGACCATCATTGTTGAGATCGCCCCAACTGGCGCTTTGAGAATCACCTCCATCACTGCTAATGGCTAAATCTGTGATTGGGGTAAAGTTGCCGCTGCCGTCATTTCGAAACAGATTGTTATTGCGACCACCACGACTGACAATGAATAAGTCCTGATCACCATCATTATCATAGTCTCCCCATACCGAACCCTGTCCGTCTCCGGCGCTGGTCACAAGTATGTCGTCAATTTCTTCCTGGAATGTGCCGCCGCCAATATTCCTAAAAAGGCGATTGTTGTTGTCATTTCCAGTGCCAAGAAAAATGTCCAGGTAGCCGTCTGAATCAATATCAACCCAACTGCCGCTCAGTGAATTGACGAAATCAAAGGTAAAAGGTCCATCCTCCACCCGCTCAAAATCCAAGTTGCCTAAATTGCGGTAGAGAACGTTATTGCCGTCCCTGTCAGTTACCAGAGCATCTATAAGCCCGTCATTATCATAATCGCCCCAGGTTGAGTGCTGAGAATCCAGGACGTCATTTACAAGTGGTCCGCTACTGGCCTTTTCGAAAATTCCATTGCCAAGATTATTATAGAGAATATTCGCCTCATCTCTATTGGCAACGAACAAATCCGGATCGCCATCTCCATCTGCGTCGATCCAGGCGCATGATTGTGAACGAATGAAATCCGTTGCAACCGGATCGTCCGCATAAAGTGTGAAGGTGACCTGATTGACAGGTAGGCGACTCGGTCCCTGCTGGGAAAAGACGCTACCAACCAGGAGAATGACCAGGAAGGGCAATACGGTTCTGTGGTATTGTTTCATGCTTATCAGCCTCTTATGGAATGGCAGGAGGATCGCCAATCGGTGTCTCATCTTCCTGCGTTGCCCTGTAAATCGCATAGCCCAGACCGGTAGCCGCGACACCGGCGGCGATTAGAAAATATCGGCGGCGCGTTTGCGATGACTGCCGTCGAAGGTCTTTGGCTGACTTCACCATCTCAACATATTTGTTGTTTTCCGAGGCATCCGGCTGAAATTGATCGTCGATATCTAAAATCTTGTCGATGAGCAATTCGGCATCTTCATTGGGGTAGTCCAATATGAGGTAGGCGCGAGCCAGCAAGTCGTAAAAGCGTATTTTTGATGCAGTAGAAAAGTCATCCACACTCGATTTGCAAGGATCGAGTAAACTGATAACACTGCGATAATCTTCAGCAGCATGCGCGCGCTGCGCAGCCGTCAACTGCTGTTGACACTGTTGGCTGGTTTGGGCAAAACAAGGCATGACAGCCAGCATCAATAGAGAAACTACTATCCTCTTCATCCCCGGTTTAATACCCCATTGATAGTAAATTTGGTTCATCACCATCTCTCCTGTGTGATCTTTTATCTGCCGGATGTCGAGAACTTACCCTCCATCGAAGCCGCGGAACCGGCACATGTAGGATTATATAGGACGGTTTCTCCGATATATTGCTCCCACTCTTCCGAAGTCAGATTTCGTTGCACGCTGCGGCATACTCTATCGCGCAACTCGGCGGAAGGCAGGGTCCAGAGCAAGCTGCGACGATCAGCTGCTCCGGATATAAGACGACGGCCATCGGGACTGAGGTCCAGTGACCATATTTTTGCGGTATGTTCTTCAAGAACGACGGGATGCTGACGCAGGTTTTCGAGATCCCACAACCGGACTGTGCGATCAGTGCTGGCTGAAGCGAGATAGCGGTCGTTGGCGGAGAGCGCCAGATCGCTGATAGCGGAGCGATGCCCGAGCAATTCGGTTGGCGCTTGCTGCAAATCACGTAAATTCCAGCGCAATATACGCTTATCATATCCGCCGGAAAGCAGAAAATGGCCATCGGATGATATCGCAAGACTGTTCACCTGATCAAAATGATTCAATGAACGCAGATGCTGCATTCCTCCGTTTTCAAAGGCCCAGAAATCTATTTTACCGGCAATATCTGCTGTGATCAATTGATTCTCTGTAGGATGCAGGGCAAGTGCGTTAAGTTCTCCGGCACCATAAACGACATATTCGCTGTCTACACCGCCGGAGCGAATGGTCGCAACGGTTGCACGGCCAAGATCATCCAACCATACAAGGCGATTCAATTGATCATCTGCAACCATCGCGTTAATACGCTCTGATTTTTGGACCATTACCCGGCCAACAGCCGCAATTTCCAGGTAGTCCTGCCAATAGATTATTTGGCCATCATTTCCGGCAGACAGCAAATGATCGCCGTTGCCGACAAAAATCAGATCTTTGACGCTCTGACTGTGTAAAGCCAGCTCTTTCATGATGGCGCCGGTTTCCGCATCCCAGATACGAATCACAGCATCGTCTCCGGCCGTCACCAAAATTTCCTGCGACGGGTGAAATTTGACTTTGCGAATCCATTGGGAGCCATTTTCCAAAACCGTCGGTCCGCCGGCGAAAGCAAAAGCCGGGACATTTAGCGTCTGTCTGAGCGCATTGTAGACCTCATTCTCCAGCAATCCGTCATTTTCAGCATTCAGGCGCCAGGCCTCGGCAGCTAACAATACTGCCAGCGTATCATTTCCAGCCTGGTTACGCAGCTGCGCTTCATTGGTGAGTAAACGAGCCAATGCGATTCGGCTAAAGCGTTCAACAACCTGACGGCGATCCTCGGCAATTTTGCGCGCCGAGTCTGCCTTGGCAGCCTGCTGTTCTGCATTTTCCTTACTGATTTTCGTCTGCCGGGCCTGGTATTCAGCGGTAATGCGTAAGCGCTCTGCTTCATCACGCGCCATGGTCGCTAAAGCAGCCGCCTGATTGGCCCGCGATTCATTTGCCTTCGCTAATTCTGCTGCTTCGATAGCCCGCCGCCTTTCATCTTCCGCAATCTGGCGTAAGCTATCCGCTTCCAGGCGCGCCAGGCGATCTCGCTCTGAGCTGATTTTTTCCGTACGGGCAATATCAATCTGCGCATTTGCGTACAGGAAGCTCAACACAGCAACCAGCACAAGCGACGCAACCAACGCCCATACTGGCTTGGGAACCGTCTTAATCCAGTGAACCGGCCAATGCTCGCGAATCCAGGCATGATCGAACATCTCCCGGTAAAGTTGATTGCGGACAACCAGTTCTTTGCCGCTGCGCTTGACTACCCCTGCTAGCTTCAGATAGGTAACTTCGGGCTGCTGCTCACCGTCTACCGGCGGTTTGCGCTGACGGAGAATATCACGGTACGCAGAAAGGATCTCCAGCTTGTCATAACGTTCAGGATCGGGATTCAAAAGCATATCGCTGACAAACTGCAAATTGCTGTCCGTGCCGCTGCCGGCATCAAAGAAGGTAGCGTGAACGATGCGATCAACATCGCTCTTTCCTCTCACCGGCGGATCAGCCAAAGAGACTTCACGACAGAGCTTTTGGGTAAGATAAGGATGCCCGTTGGTCCATTCGAGAATCCAGCCCAGAACCTCCCGGGATGTTTCAATATCCAGTCCCAATCCGTCGGCAAAAGGCATCGCTTCGGACTCGGTAAAGTCGTTCAGGTCCAGTCGCTTCCCGATATTAAACGGGGTTCTCTGACGGTCCTTGATAAGATCCCCGGGCGTAGCAACCCCGATCAATACAAATGACAAACGACTCAATACTGGTATATCTGCACGGGAATTGTGCATCGCCCGCAAGGCGACGAAGAAATCATCAGCGAAATCCAATCCCATGGCGGTATCCACTTCGTCGATGAAAATCACCAGCCGGGAGTCTAATTCCTTGAGCACAACCTCTTCCAGGAAGCGCATAAATCGCTTGCTTAGGCCACCCCGCTCCTGCTCATCCCACCATTGCTCGGCATCACTATTGAGGTCCAATTCATCTTCGATGCACCCAACGACATCCATGTACCATTGCTCCTGGGTAATGCGAGTACCGAGGCTGGACAAATCAATTTTGACTGTAGCGACACCTTCAGAGCCGAGGCGTTCTGCCGTGCGCATCATCAAGCTGGATTTCCCCATTTGACGGGCAATGAGGATATAAGCGAACTCGCCATTTCTGCAAAGTTCCAAAAGGGTGTCATCTGCTTCACGAGCCAGGTAGATACCGGTTCCAGCCTGGACAGTGCCACCGAGTGTGTAGATGTTCTTTTGTGTCATTTGAGACGATCGCTGAAATAGTATTCGTAGAGCCGGCAGCGCGGCACCACCTTGTTATTGGCATCCCGTTTTACAAGACCTGCCGCCCGCAAGCGGAAAAACAAGTCAGTATCATCACATTTGTTGTGCAAAATAATTTGCTCCATTGCCCCCATCAGCGCCGAATGATTGTGTATCCGGTAATAATGATATCTAAGGTGATCAGCAAAAGGTCCTTCCTCAGGACGACGCTGACTAAAGAGTTCGGCGGTACTAACCCGGCCCTCACTCACCAGGTAGAACGCTTTCCGCGTTAGGTACGGCTGCCCGCTTAATAGTTCATGTAGTTCGTTTAGCTCTTGCGCTTGAAAGATCTGCCCATAACGCTGATTCAAATTCTCCAATTCCTGCAGGTTAAAATCTCTCAGCTCTATAGTCTCGCCAACGTTAAAGGGCGATTGGTTTTTATTCTCAATCAACAGATAGGGTGCTGTTGAAATAACCAGCAGGAGGTCGAGATGCTTCCATGGCAATCGATCACGGTTATTGTGCCAGCTTCTCAACATGCCAAAAAAATCGGAAGTAAAATCACATCCGAGAAGCGCATCTGCCTCATCTATGGCTAACAATAGAGGTCCGCCGATTTCTTTCAATACATATTTTTGCAGATAGCGGGTGCAGCGCTGATTTAAGCCACGTCGGGGATTCCAAAACTCGTCCAGCCGGTCATCCAGATCCAGTTCATCGGTCAGCCAGGCACAAAACTGATAATAGAAGGTCTCCGCATCTTCAAGAACCCGCGGTCCGAACTGCTGGAAATCCATAAAAACGGTTTTCTTTCCCCAATGACTGGCGCGCGCAACCACCCGTCGCAGTAAAGAACTTTTCCCCATCTGACGAGGCGCCTTGATGTGGATAGTGACCCCTTGACGGAGATTGATGGTTGCTGTTTCCTGCTCCACAATGCGCATTGTTGCAGTGTCAGACTCGCGTTCTACATAGTATGGAGAATCAACCAGCATCGCGCCGCCGGGCACCTCAGGCGGAAATGTTCTCACCGGCGGTGCCGGGTCAATATTAACAAATGACGACTGCAGGTGCTCTTCCTGACTGCGGGAAAATGGCAATGCCCCATCATTTATTGCCTGAACAAGAATATCGCCAAGCGAGGCAACATCTCCACCAGGCGTCCAGGCTGCCCAACTAAGGTGGGCAAGGTATTTATCCAGCGGATACACGTAGCGCACGGTGTTGTCCAGCTTCACCGGCAAAATTGCCGGTCTGCCGCTGGCAGATTCGCCGGTGCGATGGGCAATTTTCACCTCTTCCTGCACCATTTCGCTCTTGACAGATTTCTCGGAAAGCAATGCGATGATAAAGTCAGCCTGCTGAATATCGCCATCAATGCGTTTTGCCCAATCCGGCTCCAGGGAATTGCTGGGCTGCGCATTGAGCACGGTATATCCCGCTTGTTGAAAATAGCTAAAGAGACTGCTAGCAAGTTGTGCATCAGACGGTTCATCACGCATATAGCTTATGTAAAGCCTGGCCCTGGCGCTGGTTCTCGCTACGGTTACCTGCTCCGCCCCTGCGCTACGCGTCAAAAAGAAGGTCGGCACACGTTTGGTCAAGTGCGGCGACTGGATGAAGACCCGGGCATACTGAAAGGCATCACGATACGCTTTACCGCTATTCAATGAACTATAGACCAGTTTGGCAAACTTTATCGCTCCGCTGGTCGAAATTGTTGAAGGAGTTCCTATAATCAGCGGTATTGGGCCGAGGATGGCATATGCCTGTTCAGCAACGTGACAAGCACTTAGGAAAAGACATTCCAGGCTTAAACCAGCATTTCCGAGACGGGAAAAGAATGCGCCCAGCTCGGCATTCTCAGCCAGTTGCTTACCTTCGTTCGCCAAATATATACCTGATGCTTCATCATGATAATCCATGGTGATGCGGCGCGATGTATCTTCAGCAGCTTGACCAATTCCTGAGAAATGCAAAATCTGCGGCTTTTCCCTTAAAAGCAGTTCTTCCAGATTGGCCACGGACATTTCCGGCATGTCCGGTACCAGGAATTCCAGCGCTTTATCGCCAGTGGCCATACCGCTGCGGATCTTATCAACTTCAGCTTGCAGCGCATCATGCGATATATCTGCAGGATTTGCCGGCAACACCAATACCTTCCATTGCGTGTCAGCAGAATCTGTCATTGCAAAATTGCCTTGCCTGTATGAATTTAGTGAGTCTGTCGAATGTAGAAGGGAGTAATGGACGAACACATTTTGCGCAGCAATTGCCGCATTGCTCAATCCTCCCGTTGTTTAGCCAATGAAAACGATATAAGAGCCTATATGTAAAGATAGCATAATGGTGGGAAATGCCCAAAACACCCAAAATAAAAAAGGCACCCATCCCGAGTGCCTTATAACAGGTCTCCCAATCGATCCATCGCGGGAAACCCTCCTCTAAATTTTCAAATTGGCTAAAGTGACTAAAGTGACTAAAGTGACTGAATTTAATAACTTTAGCTCACTCCCTTCCCGGAGTCCACAAATCGCCTGTAGATTCAAAATTCATGGTTTTGCCGGCAATATCCAATTCCCAGCTAATAATATCATGTCGCATGTTCTGAGAGGAAATCCGAAGGACACGCGCATTTCCCCAGCCAATGGTGATGCGCCCTTCGTCATGGTGAGTCATCAAAGATCCAGCCATGTCGTAATCGAACTGATCACGCGCAGTGGATGGTTGACCGGAATCGAAATTAACCGTGTCAATTTTGCCCTGACCACTTAGCCATAAAAAGCCGTTCGCGCTACCATCGTCCATCACAATCGCATTCGCAAAGAGCACTTTGTTGTAAGTGCGTCCCTCTTGATCAATCAGCAGTATCCGTTGGTTTCGGCAGGTTAGTGTGGCAATTATTCGACTGTCTCTCTTCTCATTCACAATCTTGCCAAACTCGATGAGGTTCATACCTATCTCCTGTTGTACTATTCCTGTACTTACCCTCAGGAACAACAGAGAGCATTATGAAATCTTTTTATCGATAAATTTTCAATTGGAGGGAGAAATGAAGATGGAAGATTGAAAATTGAAGAATACGGCGTAGCCGTTAAAGAGCACAGCCCCGGGTTTCTTTTCTACCTGGGGGAGTGAAAAATAAAGATTGAAAACTGAAGAATACGACAGGCGGTAAGCAGTTGGCAAAAAATGCCCAATAATTTTCAATTATCATTCTTCATTGTCATTCAACAACATCCCAGACTTCAGTCTCCGGGTAGAATGCATACCAGCCAAACCAGAAGGCCAAATGACCGGGCAAGCGTATCAGACGGCGATCACCTTCCATTTCTACGAGGGCTTCTTCAGTAATTTGCCAATGTTTACCGGCAATATCGACTAATGCACCGCTCTCATTGATGGCAGAGAACTCGATATCGTCGCTTTGATAGACGCGAACCGTATACTCTTTGCTGTTCGATAAGAGCACAATCGGCTGTTTGCCGATGACATCATTCACTACCGGCCGATTTTTGAGGCGCTTTAGGGGGTAGGCGCGAATCAAGCTATCCACCTGCAGGCCATAGATCCACTCTTTGGCCTTAATCTGCTTATTACGCCAGGCAATCGGAAACATGGTGCGATCACTTCGGAAGTAGGCTTCATAATGCGAGTTACGATTATAATTGCGATCGTGGCCGGTATGAACATCCAGTACCTGAGTGGCTGGATGCTGCATTTTCCAATCGCCCCAGCGCATGCGCACCACCGGCAGATGCTCCAGCTTGATACCACGCCCCACCAATGGTCCAATCACCGGTCGACCATAAAGCGCAGACCAGAGCGAGCGCGTTTTGCGATCATACATCAATTTGTTGCTGCGATACAAGAGTCCGGAGGTACCAAAAGTCAACACGTGCTTTTCACCCAACTTGCCGACATAGGGAATTGCCGAGCCGCAAAGCGTGCAATAAACCAGCGTTACCGGGGTTTGGCCAATAACCGTGTTTACCATTTCATGCCAGTTGAGAATCTTCAGAGGGTATGCATGGGCTACGCCATCTACCACTAAACCAAAAATTTCATCTTTATCTTTCAAATAGAAAGCTTCGTCAACCGAGATCATATTGGGATTGTCCAGACTGGGAATACCGTCCTTTTTGACACCACCCCAAACGACTTCGTCCCAGCGAATTTCGCCGGGATGCTGAAGGTCAAAAAAGCGCACGAATTCCGGATCAATATTCCCGAAGAGATAGCGTTTAAATTCCTTGTAAGCGGGATGAGGCTCAAAATCCTGCTTACCAAACCATTCCACCCAGCGTGGCCAGCTGTGATAGATCTTTTGGCCACTTGCTCTGCGCAGCACTTCATCAAATTTTCGCGGGAACGGTAAAATCTGCATAACGTCCAGCAGCGGCGGCAAAACCGATATGTCCTCCAATTCGCCCAGCCATTCAGCGGCCTGACTTTGCACCTTGCGGTCGTCATCGGCCAGTTCCTGCATCTTTTTTAAGATAGCTGCATCGGTTGGCATATGAACATCCTGTGCCACCGGAAAGCTGATGATGCTGAAAACCAAAAGGGATGTGTAAAGAAGAAAACGCTGGTGAGCCAAGATCATGTATACCCGTTCGTCAACATTTGAGAAGTCAAATTAGCCAATCGGGATTAATCTATCAAATAGTCGCTAAGAAATTGTAGGCTGGCTTGCAAAACCGCTACTCTCTCTTTCGCAGGATCGCCCTGGATGAGTCTGACTCAACATTAACATCATAAACAACTTCCTCGTTGATGCGTAGTTCGAGATCATTTGCACCGCGAAGTGTAACCACCATATTTTGAGGATTCAACTTCATGAACTCCTCGGGCACAACCAGGCGCATTTCGCGACGAGTGCTATCACGCAGGGTAGTAAAAGCCAGGATCTGCAAGGGGAAGTTGAACAACTTACGACTCCTGGAGTAAGATTTACTCGCTCCCGCGGCCACTTCAAAAGTGATACCAATAACTGCCGCTCCTGCCTGAAAAACATGTCGTAAAGTGCCGGCAATTTCCCTGGATCGCTCATCGTACGATTTTATCTGATTCTGTTGTAGCGAGTAGTCGCGACGACGGCTGGATGCAGGCGGTTGCTCATTCGAGTAAAAATAGGAGACGCCTTCGGTCACCCGCGTTTTTTCATCATTCAAATCGAGATTGCTTGCTGCCCAGCCAGATCCGGCGCTGACTTCACTATCTTCAGCAGCGCTGGAGGCAATTTGCGATTCCAAAGCCAATTCCTGCTTCTTCTTTTTCGCTTTGCCAAGTATTGGATCGGCGCTTGGACCGGCCTTGCGCAATCCGGTTGCTTGATAGGGCAGATCGCTGACATCATCACTTGCCGCTTCACCAAGCACCGCTATTTCTTCGGCGCTCTCTTCAACAGCAAGCAGGCCATCTTTGGCAGGCTTGGCGAGGTCTTTATCGATCGCATCGGTTTTCCCACGCAATGGACGCGGCTCAGCGGCATCCACCGGTGGGGCTGCTGCCAGGTTTTCGGCGCGATCTTCACCGGGGCGAGTTCTGGCATTGCTTCTAATACGCTTTTCGGCGCTGCTTGCACGGCCTGCCACCGCTTCATTGAGTTCGCGTTCAATTGCTGGTTTACTTGCCGCCGGTTGCTGCCTGGAAGGTGGTGCGGCATCAGCCAAACCACCGGCCATTAGATCGCCTTCGGCTTTGAACTCAGCTTCTTTTTCCATGGCCGGAGTCGGCGCTTCGGCAACAGAGGCATTCTGCATTTCAAATTGATCCTGGGAAAGATAGTACATGTACGGCGCAATCACTGCAATGCACAATACGGCGGCCACTTTCATGATCATTGTCCAGTCACGCATATCACTTGCCGAACGGGACTTGAATTGCGTCGCCTGACGACGAATTTCATCCTTCATATCGGCCCGCCCTGCAGCCCGGATGCTGCTGATCAATAGCTTCTCGGCTTCCAGCTCGCGACGGCGTTCAGGACTGTCTTTCAAGTGATCCTCATACGCCTGCCGTTCCTTGTCGGTCAACTCGCCAAGGAGATACTTTTCATGAACATCTTCGGGGAAATGCATCTTTTCAGCCATTACAGTTCCCTTTCAACTTCATTCATCATTTTTTGCAGACGCTCCTGGAGCGCTTTCTTACATTGATATTTCTTGGACTTGACGACGCCGGCATTGGAAAACCCCAGCTCTTTGGCAATAACGTCAAGACTCTTTTCTTCGAAATAAAACATAATCAAAATATTTTTACAAACCTCATTCATGCTATCCAGCGCCTCCTTCACGGAGGCAATACGTTCATTGGAGACCAGCGCATCCAGTGAAGAGTCACTTTCGTCCGGTAAATTGACATCCGGCTCCTGGTTGCTCCAGCGTTTGCGTTTACGCATCTCGGCCATCCATTTATTTTTGGCGACCGCCATCAAAAAGGTGCTGACTTTTGAGGTCAGTTGAAAATCTTCGGCATTGGCTTTCTGCCACAGGACAATGATTGCCTCCTGAAGAATATCTTCAGCATCGGCATCATTTCCCCCGTGCGACACAATGTAGCTACCAATCATCTTTTCATTTTGAACGAAGAGCTCACCGAGCACAGTCCGGTCGTTCTGCCGAATCCGTTCGACAATGCTTCGCTCACGAAAAAATCCGAGTTTCAACATTCACCTTTCAACTGTTGATGTCATTAATAAACAAATTGTGAATGAGATAAGTTCAATTCCGGCAAAAAATGCTGACGGCAACAATCTAAATCAAATAATAGGACCGAATGTTGCCTTAGTCAAGTTTCATCAATGAGGGATTCATAAAAACGAAGGAGATACTATGAATGGTATGAGAATTATCGGGACACTTTTAGTCGTTGCATTGACATGCGGCGTTTTGATGAGCATCAGCGGGGAAAATGAAGACAACAGCAATCCAGTTAAGGTCAAGCAGATCAGCGGAGATAAGGATTATCAACCCATTCCCCCCTGGCTGGTGAAGGGCATGGACTGGCTGGCGGAGGCGCAATTTGACAATGGCGGTTGGGGCGCCGGCAGCCATTCCCAACAACAAGTACGTGATCCACAGGCCGTTCAAATCGATCCGGCCACGACTGCCTACTCCGCAATGGCCCTCATCCGCGCCGGCAGCACACTCGACGATGGTCCATATCACAAAAATGTTGAGAAGGCACTCGACTATCTCCTGAACCTGGTCGAGACTGCACCGAAGAACAGCAACAAAATTTCCAATATCAGCGGCACGCAGCCACAAGCGAAGCTCGGGCAGAATATTGATGTCTCCATGTGTCTGCAATTCTTCACGCGAGTATTGCCGCTGGCAGAAAACAAGGACAAACTACACGGACGGCTGAGCACCGCAATTGATGTGTGCATCAGCAAGTTGCAGAGTGCACAGTCGAGCGACGGCAGCTGGACGGATCGCGGCTGGGCTCCGGTATTGCAATCCGGTGTCGCCAATAGCGCCCTGGAAATGGCGGCTGCAGCTGGTGCAAAGGTTGATGAAGACGTTCTGGAACGCTCACGCGATTACCAGAAGCGCAATATCGGTGAAAACGGGGAAGTAGCCACGGATGCTGCAGCCGGGATTTCCCTCTATTCGATCAGCAGCAATCAACGCGCAAATGCAAAGCAGGCCCGGGAAGCTGAAGCAATTATCAACGAAGCGCGCAAGCAAGGTAAGCTAGCCGATAACGCACCTGTGACTGAAGAGAATCTTCGCCGTAGCGGAATATCCAAAGATAAGGCCGAAAAACTCGCCAGCGGATACGCGCAAAGCGAAACCGTGAAGAAAAAAATCTATGACGATTCAGTGCTGGCCGGCTTCGGCAACAATGGTGGCGAGGAATACCTCAGCTATATGATGTCCAGTGAAGCGCTGGTAATTTCCGGCGGTGACGACTGGAACAACTGGCGCGAAAAAATGAGTGGACGCTTCGAAAAAGTTCAGAATCCCTCCGGTAGCTGGAGCGGCCACCACTGTATCACCAGTCCGGTTTTTTGCACCGCAGGTGTGATCCTCACCATGACGGCAGACCGGGATCGCGATATATTGATGAGCGAGAAGTAAAAGCAGTGGCAGTGAAAAATGACGAATGACAAATGTCTAATGACAAATGTATTCTTTTTACCTTGAGAATCCCGCTTGCGGGATGATTTAGGACAGCCCCGGGTTTGCTTTTCTACCTGGAAGAGGGGTGAAATGACAAATATTTTCTTTTCACCTGATAAGACCACGGAGTGGTCAAATATTTCTAACCGGATCAACGATCAACGATCAACGATCAACGATCAACGGATAACAATTTGCTCTTAAATGAATACCATTATCAGTTCCTTATTTTGTTTGTTCGTGCTTGGGCTGCTTGGCTGCGCCAAACAGCTCCCGCCTGCTGAAGCGCAATTAGCAAAGGCCTGTGAATATCTCTGGGATCAACAGGGCAGTGACGGCGGCTGGCATAGCGAACATCACGGTCTTTTAAAGGGCGGTGAGGCATGGACACCCTTTGTACTGTTCAGCCTCATGAGTGTGCCGGACAGCATCTATCCGCGACCAGCAGACGGCTTTCGTGATGCACTTAGATTTATCCGTCAGCGAATTGATGTTCAGGGTGCTATTGGCCGTAGCGATCCGGACGTGCTGGAATATCCGAACTATGCGACATCATACGCACTGCGCATATTGCAAGAGTCGAATCAAGCCTCTGATGCAGCTTTGGTCCGTTTGATGAGTGAGTATTTGCGAAATCAGCAGTTTAATGAGCAGCGCGGCATTTTACCGGAGCATCCGGCATACGGAAGTTGGGGCTTTGGAGAAACCACCTTGAGAGATGGTCAGGTTGGCCATGTGGACCTCTCGCATACCCGGCGGGTTTTACAAGCCCTGCCACAGGCAGCAATCAACTTCGAAATAAGATCCAAAAGCCGCTTATTCTTGAGGATGCTGCAAAAACAACCGCATGAAGATCGGCAACAGCTGGTGCTCCGAGAAGGCGCCCCACCGGCATTTGACGGGGGTTTCTATTTCTCCACAACTATTGAAGGCGCCAACAAAGCCGGCAGCGATTCCACAGCCAATGGGTTCCGCAGTTATGCAACAGCCACCTGCGACGGCATTTTGGCTTTGCTTGCGGCAGGGGCCAGGAAGAATAGTCAACCGGTCCAGACTGCAGCAAAATGGCTGGAGCTGAATCCGCTGGCTGCGACTCCGGCTGGTATTCCGGACGACACGCCGGAGCAATGGCATAAGGTTTTATTCTATTACCATCTGGCAGCGCGCAGTGAGGTCTATCGGGCACTTGAATGGCCCGGTAACTGGCGCTCGGATATATACCTTTTATTGCGGGATAGACAAGCTAAGGATGGGAGCTTTCGTAATCCGGACGGTGCATTGAACAAAGAGGATGATCCGATTTTGGCGACGGCTTTAGCGGTGCAAACGCTGCAGAATATATTGAAGATAGAAAGATGAGATTGGAGATTCGTGATTAGATAGTTGAATGCAAAGACCTCACTCAGAGCAGAACTCTCGCCTTATTCAAATCTCCTATCTCTAATCTCCAATCGCCACTTTCTTCTTCTCCCCCAAATCACCATAGCGCCTTGCCAGCCAGATTGAACGAACAAGCAATGCGATCACCAGGGGAATTGTTGCCAGATGCAATCGTTGTGGAATCACAAACCAGCAGATCAATGTGAGAATCAGCGCAGCAGAGTTCAGGTGAAAATACCAGCTGAACCACTCCTTGCGTGCACTGATAATTAACAGGCCCATCACCATAATATGTGAAGGCCAGGCCCACAGGAGATTCCAATTCTCCGGCGTCACCTTATGATCTGTGCCAAACCATAGAAACGCGATCAGCAATCCAACCATACCGGCAAACCCAAACAAGCCGATATCAATCCAATCGAAAACTCGTTTTGCCGGGGCTTTGGCAAACCATTGGTAGGCCGTTGCGGCGACAGCAAGCGTCAACAGGAACCAAATAATGATGGTCGGCCAGGGCGTTGCCTCTTGCTGCGTCAGGCTGGGATCGAACCATAAGAGCGTATCGCGCTTGGCGACAAAAGGAACGGTCTCACCGTCGATGACGATGGTGGCATCGTCAAATGCTTCATACAGGAAGTCCGGCAAAAAAACAGCTTCTCGCGCCGTTGCAATGCGATCGGTGTCGGCGCCAAGTGCCAGATCAATGCCGTAGTCGCTGAAGGGCAGATTCTTCAGATAAATATCAATATAATCGCGAAAGGTTAGCTGCCGCGTTTCGTTATAGCTGAGCGTCAATTGATCACCGAGCGTCTCTTCGAAAACATCGCGGATGCGCGTTGCGCAATTATCGAAGAAAAAGTCGTAGCGATAAAAACGATTGGCAGGCTGGTAGTTCCGTCGCAGGAAGAGAAATACCTGGTCTTTCATCTCCGCCGTTAGATTGAACTGTTGCTCAATAATGTAGCGTTTTTCGTCACGGTAAACGCCTTCCGCGAAACGAAAATCGTAGGCAGAAAGATAATAGTTTAGCTTTCCCTGGGTGAACTTGACATAGAATCCCGGTTCGTCAAAATTGAAAGTACCGTAATTGTAAATATCATCCATCTGATATAGTGGATCTACAATACGTATAGCGCTATGACCAAAGGTATTATAAAGCTCGGTACCGGGAGCAATGGTCAATAGAGAGATCCGTGATTGCGGCGAGAGGCGGTTAGGTCCCTGGCACCAGGCGGCATCGTCAAGACCCAAATGCAATATCAGGAAGGCGAGCAGTAAGAGATAGGTTTTCATGGGTTGCAGATACCGATGATTTTCCCCTGTAAACAAGTGCCCAATTCCCGGGCTGGTTTAAGTGCCCGAATATAGGACAGAGCGCTTAAAATAAACTGATATCATGGTAGGTGCAAGCTAAAATACAGGAGTCTATCTGGGATTCAAAACCCGTAAGAGCGTCATCAATCAAGCTCTTCAAGCTCCGTAAAACGGTATCCCACGCCCCAGACAGTTTTGATATAGAGCGGATCTGACGGATCATTTTCAATTTTTGCGCGAAGCCTGTTAATATGAGAATTGACTGTATGATCATAACCGTCAAATTGATATCCCCAAACGATATCCAGCAATTCCTGACGGCTGTAGGCGCGGCCCGGATTGTTCGCAAACAATGCCAGGAGGTCAAATTCCTTGGCGGTGACATCTACAACCTGGCCGGCAAGCGTTACCTTGCGTTTTTCCAGGTTGACCTTCAATTCTCCAAAAATCAGTTCGCCCTGCTCATCGCTGCTGACTTCCTGCTGTGCGTCTACGCGCCGCAAAATGGCCTTTACGCGCGCCACCAGTTCACGCAGACTAAAGGGCTTGGTCAGATAATCATCTGCCCCAAGCTCGAGGCCGAGAACCTTGTCGAATTCTTCCGCCTTCGATGTCAGCATAAGAATTGGCAGGGCTTTGGTTTCCTGACGAATTCGCTTACAAACTTCCAGGCCATCCAGTTTTGGCAGCATCACATCCAGAATCACCAGCGCATAATCACCGCTTAATGCCCGATCCACACCGGTCAATCCATCGTTAACGTGATCTGCCTGGAAACCGAGGTCATTGAGATTAATCAGCAGCAGTTCGGCAATATCCGGATCATCTTCAATAATAAGTACTTTCTTTTCCATATGCATATCCTCACAGCAATGATATTGCCAAAAATTGAGATAAACTGTAAGAGCAGTTACAACGCGCCAATTTCACCCGTCGTAAAATATTAATTAATCTAGGTAAAATACTGAGATTTTCAAAACAGCTTGTTGCGAATTTTGATGAGGACAGGCTGACCAAGTACACCCTTCTTTTGAAGAGCGCCAAAGAACGAAGCCAGTTGCCAATAGCAACCAATCCAGTATATCTCAATTGAATCATACAACCAGTGAACGTGAACTATTTTATGACATCAAACTTCCCCCAAAATACCCTGAAAGCCCTGCTACTCTTATTTCTCATGCCTACGCTACTTTTTGCCGGCGCCTGGACGCAAAAAAAGGGCAGCTACTACCTTGAAGTAAGCAGCAGCTACTCACAAAGCGGATCTGAATTTGATTTTCGTGGAGATAAGCAGGATATCCTGGCGGATTTCAGCTTTTATCAGAATACATCATACCGGGAATTGCGCTTCGATGCATACGGTGAGTATAGCCTAAACGATCGCTTCACCCTGGTTGGCTACGTGCCGTTAAAACATGCGATTGACAAGCGCAGAATTGTCGGTGTCGGCTACCTGGACAATACGGATCGCACCACCACCACAACCGGCCTGGGCGACGCGCGCCTCGGTGCACGAATCCGCCTCTGGCAGAACGCCGTCGCGGTCTCTGTCGAATCGGCATTTAAGCTCCCTCTTGGCTACGACACCTCAAATCAGAACGAAGGACCAGCCCTCGGCACTGGAGAAATTGACTGGCAAAACATGCTGTGGCTCGGCAGTTCATTTGCGAACGTACCAATTTACACGACCGGTCATATCGGCTTTCGCAAGCGCAATGGCGTGTTTAACGATGAAATCATCTATCATTTTGAAGTTGGTTATACGCCCGGCCCACTGTCATTTAAACTGGCCCTGAATGGCGTACAAAATACCGGCGAGTTACGAGATATTTATGGAGAGGAAGTCATTACACCGCTTCCCGGCGGTGGTGGCGAACTACCGGTACGCATCTTCGGCGATCAGGATTTCACCAAGTTCAATTTTGATATCAACTGGCAGGCAACTCCTTCACTCGCCCTGAAATTAAAAACTTTCAATACCCCGATTGGAAAAAATGTCGTTGCGGAATCGATTGTCGCACTGGCTGTGGTTATCACTCCGAATTAACCTTTTCGAGATCAAATTCGAGAGAACTGTTTTTTTGTCAATCCTGCATGTCTATATTGCACTGGGACGGATACGATGGTCAGCTTGAAGTGTCCATAAAGGGACCGGACAAAAAAGCATGATACCTGATTTCAGCCATTTTCTTTTCTGCCGCTGTCGTTATCCAATATTTGCATTGCTCTGCCTCATCTTTTGTGGCGCAATAACTGCTCAGCCGCGCTTCAAGACCATGTCAGTCGAGGATGGTCTTTCTCATAGCATCATATATTCTATCCTGCAAGACCAATATGGCTTCATGTGGTTTGCTACGGGGCATGGCGTCAATCGCTATGACGGGTATAATATGTCCGTATTTCAGCATTATCCGGGTGACAGCACCACGCTCTCCAGCAATATTGTTCGCACGATTTTACAAGACAAAGCCGGCAACCTGTGGTTCGGAACAGATCGGGGGCTGAATCGCCTTGTTGCGAAACCCGGCTCAGATGGGAATGCCGGCAGCGAGTATTTTGAAAGATATACGTTCAGCGATAGCAGCGGACGCTCACACGGCTATAACAATATCCGCTCGTCATACCTGGATCAAGAAAATGTCATATGGATTGGCGCCAATGGCGGTATCGTGCAATGCCTTCCAGTAAACGATCGCAACGAATTTGAGTTAGTTCCACCCAGGCTTCCTAACGGTAATCCCCTTGATTTTAAGGGAGAAATGGTTATTGGGATGCTGGCAGATGATAGCGCCAACTTATGGGTAAGCTCATTGGGCGGAGGCCTCTACAAAATCGATCTTGAAAAAAATCAGGTCAAGAATTATAGGCATAACCCATCAGACCCGACATCGATTAGTAGTAACTATCTGACCAAGATATTCGCAGGCCCCAACAACGAAATTTGGCTTGGTAGCTATCGGGGCGGCATGATTCGTTTTGATCCGGCAAGGGAGGAAGCAATTTCCTACAAACCCGACCCGCAAGACCCAGCCAGCATCAGTGATAGTCGCGTCTATGCTTTTCTCGAACACTCCCCGGGAGTGTATTGGGTAGGCACCTTTGGCGGCGGTTTGAGTATCTTTGATTTGGCCTCGGAATCCTTCACAACCGTACGGAAAACTCCAAAAACACCCAACAACCTCGGCCACAACTTTATTCGTGACATTTATCGTGATCGTTCGGACATCGTCTGGATAGCCACCAACGGTGGAATCAGCAAGACAGATCTCAAGCCCATCAAATTCAAGCATATCAATCATGACCCGTTTGATGAGAATTCCCTGAAAAATAATATGGTCCTCTCAATTTATGTTGATGAGAAGGAAGATACCTGGGTCGGGCACAATGCCGGACTGGATCGCTTCGATAGAAACGGGCAGTATCAACGAAACTATACGATCCCGCACAATAATCCCAAGAGCGGTTCCGGTTTTGTATCAGATATTGTCCAGGCAAATCCACAATCCCTGTGGATTGCAACCCTCGGTGGCGGCGTAATCCTCTTAGATAAAGTGAAAGGCATTCAAAAGCAGTTTCTTCAGGAAGCGGGCAATAGTAATTCCATTAGTAATAATCAGGCAACTGCGCTGCACCTGGACAGGTCCGGGCAGTTGTGGATAGGCACACGTCTTGGCTTCTGCCGCTATGATCCCAAAACAGATCGTTTTCGGCGCTATATCAAGGAAGCCACTGCCGTCCGATCCCACTCAGCAGATATTCAAAGCATCGAACTTGACAACAATGGCAAGATATGGCTGACTACCTGGCAAGGACTCTTCTATTATGACGAAGCTCGAGATTCGGTGCTGGCATTTGAAACCTCCGACAAAGCCTTGCAGGAAGCTCTGGATGTAAAGATAAATAGTATTTATCAGCACCAGGATGGGAATTACTGGATTGCCACCGAAAACGGGTTGATAGAGATGAACGCTTCCGGCCGGATGCTTCGCCACCTGACTGAACTGGATGGCCTCCCCAGTAGCTATATCTGCGACATCGAAGGTGATGAATTCGGCAATATCTGGGTATCAACATTCTTTGGATTTCTCCGAATGAACCCAGCGCCAGGCATGCTCAACACTCTGCGAATTTTTACAATTGATGACGGCATCCAAAGCAACGAATTCAACGTAGGGACAGCCTTTCATAACCCAAGAACAGGCGAACTTTTCTTTGGCGGTATTAACGGATTTAATCGATTCTTCCCGGAGAAGGTAAAAGACAATCCTTTGCCGCCGCCGGTGGCGTTAACAGCCTTCCGGAAATTTGACAAGACAGTGCTTTCAGGACGGGCGCTATCGGAAACCCGCGCCATCGAACTGAAACATAATGAGCCGTATTTTGCCTTCGAATTTTCCGCACTGGATTATACGATTCCGGAAAAAAATCAATACGCCTACAAGATGGTCGGATTCGATGAACGCTGGATCCGCAGTGGCAATAGGCGCTTTGCCAGCTATACCAACCTCGACGCCGGCGAATACCGCTTTCAGGTGCGCGCTGCCAATAATGATGGGATCTGGAATACTGAGGGCGTCGGGATAAATATTATCATCCATCCCCCCTTCTGGGAAACCTGGTGGTTTCGCTTAATCTTAGCGGGCATAATCATCGGGGCTCTTTGGCTGGCTTACCGGGCCCGTATCAGAAAATTGCTGGAGCTGGAACGCATGCGAGTACGCATCGCCAGTGACCTTCATGACGACATCGGATCATCGCTCACAAAAATAGCCCTCTATACCGATCTGATGCAAAACGGCACCGATGCCGGAGAGAGTGAAAAATTGCTGACCAAGATCGGCAATATGAGCCGGGAATTAATTGTCACGATGAGCGATATCGTTTGGTCGATCGATGCCCGCAATGATACCTATGGCGATCTGCTTGACCGCATGCATGACTTTGCCATCGGGCTTCTTCCACCTCAGGAAATTTCTTACACGATCAAGACCAGGGGAATCAGCGAATCGCAAAAGCTTCCGGCGAACATTCGCCAAAATCTGTATTTAATTTTTAAGGAAGCCGTTAATAACGTTGTTCGTCATTCCGAGGCAAGTCAGGTTCAAATCAGTCTGGAGCAACAGGGTCAGCAATTTCGCCTGAATATCCGCGATAATGGCTGCGGAAATTCAGGCACGCTCCGCAAAAGCGGACATGGGCTTCGGAACATGCAGATGCGGGCAGAGCGTCTCGGGGGGGAACTGGCTGTTAAACAAAATGGCGGACTGGAACTGGACTTAACCATTGAAAAAATATAGCGTCGCGAGTTCCGCTCTCTAACGGTGTGAAAGAGGTAATTATGAAACCAACTGTACTAATACGAATCGGGATCGTTGAAGATGACGTTGATATTCGCGACGTGATCCAGGCATTTCTTGATAAGGAGAAAAATTTCAGCTGTAAACATGCATACGGTTCTGTCGAGGAGCTGCTAGACCAGACGGATGTATTACCAGCTCTAGATGTGCTGCTAATGGACATTGGCCTGCCGGGAATGTCCGGCATCGACGGTATGAAGTTGATTAAGGAAAACCACCCGTCTCTGGAAATTCTTATGTTGACAATTTATCATGATTCCCAGAAGATCTTTTCTTCACTCTGCGCCGGTGCATCGGGCTACTTATTGAAAAATACCCCGCTGACTGAACTTCGTCAAAGCATTGAGCAGCTCCTGGAGGGCGGGGCGCCCATGTCGCCGCAAATTGCCAGAAAGGTAATCAAACATTTTAATCCCAACTATAAGCCGCGGCCCAAAACGGCCTTAACGCCGAAGGAAAAGCAGATTGTTGTTGGTCTGGTTGATGGCCTGTCGTATAAACTGATTGCCAATAGAATGAATATTTCCGTGGAAACCGTGCGCTTTCATATCAAGAACATCTATCAGAAACTCCACGTTCACTCCAAGGCTGAAGTTATTTCCAAATCCCTCAAGGGCGAAATCTGACCCCCATATTGATGTAGGTGCCGAATCACTGTGATTCGGCACCGGCTTCCGCTAATTGCTAACGAGGCACCAAACATAGCATGAGAGGAAGCCATATGAAGCACAAAGTAGCCATTCGCTTTGCTGGCACGCTGGCGCTATTGTTCTGCCTGCTGATCAGCGCATGCGGCTCATCGGATGGTATCTCACCCAATACACAGTCGTCGGTTAATCAGGAAATTGCCGGCCATACTTACACTGCACCGTCGTTGGCATACCAGCAAGGTAGCGCCGCCATTCAAACCGGCGTCGAAGGTGGTTTTGGAGCCAGTCTTCTGGTCGGCAACGGCACGCTGGTCACCACCGGTTCATTGATACAACAGGCAAACAATACCTGGCAATATCAAACAAATCCCACGGACCGGCTGAGCGTCGTGTTTCAGAACGGAGACGCAGTAGATCTGTTCTTTACCACGTTTAATGGTGATTTCACCGGCGATGCACAAAACTTTCTTCGACGCGATCACGACCTGGCATTTCGTGCAACCGTCCCCAATCAGGCAACCGATCTCGAGCTCCGCTCGACCTCGACCAACGGTGTTCGCACAGCCACCCTAACTGGCGTTTTGGAAGAAGAAGGCAAGCTCTACAATATCAATTCCGAAGTGAATGGCAGTTATTATTTCGAGGTTGATAATACCGGCTCAGAGCTGCGCATCGACGACGTTATGACCGGTACAATTACTGTAGACAATGCCACTATTACCCTGGCAGAAACCTGGTTTTACAATAGCGTTTACAGCAGCAGTGCCAGACAGGAAGTATCAAACGCCATTCGCACGTTTAACAACAGCTGGACACAGGATGGCAGAGAATACCGCTTGCAAAACGGCAAGGTTCAAACAGAATTCAAGGATGGCAAGCCAAATAACTGGCAGGCGCCTGCACCATACTGGGAAATTAGCGGACAACTCCTGGAAAATGGCGGCGCTATCGGTCAACTGGAAATGACCAGCGATAACAATTTCATCAAAGGCTGGCTGGTCATTGGCGAAAATCGCACTGAACTGCAAAGCTGGCAGAATTTCTGATGAAACAACATAGTTACAATTTTAGCCAGTTTGCGGCTATGCTATTGATCATCTGCAGCCTCTCCACAGGCGCAGCGCCTCTTCCTGCAGCGGATAGTAGCGACGTATTTGGTCGCTCGCTGACGCAAGCAACTGCAGGTTCCAGTAGCCTGCAGTTGCAGGGTTCGAAAGCGGATCGCCGTCGCCTGCTTGCGGTTACCGGCATTACTGCGGCAGCCCTTGGCGGCACTTATGTGGCCCATATTGAACCGTGGTGGTCCGGTAAAAAGCAAGGGTTTCGCTTCAAGTATGACTGGTATGATAATTACTGGCTGGAAATCGATAAACTTGGTCACTTCTATGCCAATATCCAGCTAACCCGCCTGAGCGCCGCATCCTTTCGGTTTGCCGGCCTCAGTGAACGGAAAAGCCTGTGGAGCGGTTTCCTGGTATCAACCGCCTTCTTTACCAGCATAGAACTTACTGATGCCGGATTTGCAGACTGGGGATTTAGCCTTCCGGATTATACCGCAAATTTGCTGGGAGCATTGTATCCGATTCTTCAGCATGAAGTAGCAGTATTCCGGCATTTTAATTTTAAAGTGAGCTATCTGCCATCGCAATTCTATAAAGAAACGAGCGTGAGCACGCGTCCTGGTTTCGTCAACTATCAACCCTATACCTATTACAGCGGTGACTATGATGGGGTTCGTTATTGGCTTAGCGCAGATGTCGATTGGATACTGCCTGACAAATTGAAACCACTTTGGCCCGACTGGCTGAACATCGCCCTGGGATATGGCGCCCGCAATCTGCCACAGGCGAATAAGCGCCTCAAGGAGCGGGAATTCTACATTGCCCTCGACTACAATATGGCATATTTGCCTGGCGAGAGCACCATTCTTAAATCAATCAAGACCCTTCTCAACACGATACATCTACCGGCACCGGCGCTGAAGATAAGCCGTTCCGGCGACAAGATGTTTCTTTTGAAATTCTAAAACCGATTAAGGAGACAATGATGAATAAAATGAATCTTATAAAACACCTTACGAGCTTTTTGATATTTGCAGGCATCTTATCCCTGCTTAGTGGCTGCTCCATTGATTTTCTAAATTCCGAGGATGCAGAAGAAAAGGTGCAGCAACTGTTAGGAACCTGGTCCTGGCAAAGTAGTAGCAGCGGCACTGGAAGTGACCCGAACGGCGAACCAACCTCTACCAGCGGCCCTTCAGAAAGCGATAGACGCGAAAACACATACACTGAAGACGGTGGCTACACCTCCATCCAAACAAACGCCGAGGGCGAAGAACTTGGCAGAGAACAAGGCAGCTGGTCATTAGATGACGATGAACTAACCATCAGCTTTGGTAGCGCTTTCTCTATTAAATATGATATTGAAATTACAGATGGAACCTTAACCCGCACCCGCGTTTCCAATGAAGATGGTTTTGAGTATTGGCTCCGCGACCGCTGGTCCAAAAAATAGTTAAAATACCCCTACCTCCAGACCGAACAAAGCGCTCCTCATCCCGTGAGGGGCGCTTTTATATTTTTGCGGCCATTCCCGAACAAATAGCCAAAAATGAACATAAACTTGTAGAAAAGCCGGAAAGTTATTTTATTCAACTGTTTGTTCCGGATTCGGAACCCTAGGCTTTGTATTTTTGTATTTTTTCAAGGAATTCATTATGCGTTTGTTTTTGTATCTATTTGTGAGTCTGGCATTTTTTGCCACTGCGGCCTTGAGCCAGACCGAAACCCCAAGTTGGGATACCTTTAAGACTGAAGCAGAGAGCTATCAATATTCACTGGATCGGTCCGGCATTGAAAACTTTACCTGCCTTATGTCAGCAGACTTCTACGTCAATTTTGCCAAATTCAACAACTTCGATTCATCCTACTACTATCCATTGCGCTTCATCTGGACCCGCGACCACGAATCCTATTTTGTTCTGCAACCGCTCCCGGATATGCCGGACTCAACCCGCCGGCAAACCTATTCCCAGATTCAACAGCTCAAAAATCTTTGTACGCAGATTTTTGTGTATTGGAAGCGCTTTGCTGTCAAATCGCCTTTTGATGATATACCGGACGATGCAATTGTCAACTTCTCGCCGGACACTGTCGGTGTCGATTTTAAAGTCGATGCCGCACAGGGCATCATCTCCGTCAATCGCACCTTCACTCGCGGCGGACAATTAGGCAGAGTAACGATCTCCGACACCAACAAAATGCGCAGCATCGACTATCCTTATTATCAGGAGAATAGCGGCAAATGGATTAATGTCGGTTGGGCATCACAGACCTATGAAAATGATACGGTCGTCAGTGGATCATCTGTTTCTTTGGAGTTCACCAAAGTGGGTGAAATGTATTTGCCGAATAAGTTCAAAATTATGGCGCAAGAACTAAAAAGCGCTGAGCGGCAAAGCTTTGTCGATGTCTATTTGAAGGATTTTGTGCTTGACGAAGAATTGGAAATCGTAACCGAGCCTGCGCCAGCAGATTCAACAGGTCCTCAGTAACCGGCACAGCAACCAATAAGTCCCTCCTCTATCTTCCCTTGGGGGGAAATAGAGGAGGGACTCGTTTTGTATTGTTCCCACCGTAAAACAGCTCCTCAGTTTCGCGAAAAGAACTTAAACCAGGCTTCCTTGTAAATTGAGACGATCGGCGGCGGGAAAAATTTCTGCCGATTTTGGCGCCAGTGCAAGGGGCTGTCAAATTCTCCCCAGGTCAAGCGGGCCAGAACTATCCAGTATGCCATCTTTGCTTTCATCAGCCACCCTCGGTTTGATCGGCAAGTCGTTGCTTGTCATCATTCTACTGCTAAAATAGGTCTGTGGGTCCCTTAATTGCAAGTCAAATTGCTGCATAGCCCTATTTATCTACCACAACCTTAAACTCCCAATCCCCTTTGGGGAACTGACTTTTGAGGTAACCGGAATCCGAATACCCGTAGCCAATGACCAGGTCTTTGTATTTTACAATGACCTGCCCCCTGCCGTTTACGGGAATATCAAGCTTTTCGCGATTGGCATATTTCTCGAGTGTTTCAAGATCTTCAATATCGACAACGAAATTCTGCGCATGCTGTCCAAAAAGATGTGTGCCAATGGTATTAAAGCGCGCGCCACGATCCGAGGTCTCCGCAACACGCAGGCCATTTTGGATGGCCTCACCATAGAAGGTAAATTCGCGAATATCGCGAGACATCGCATAAATATGATTTCGCATCGACCAGGTATAATCGGCAAACACCTTGCGGGGTATTTCAAAATGCCTGGAGAATTGATCGAGGTATTTTTTAACCGGGGAGGTTTTATGGGAGAGATAATTCACTTTGCGCGCCGGCTTGCGACGGCGGGAATCCGGCTCTCGCATCGGACCGGTCTTACGCAATTTGGCAACGTAGAAACCTTCTGTAATCCGATCAACCGGATAAAGCCGCACTGTCTTCTTCACATCAGGATGATATTTCTGGCCATCATGCTCACTCACACCGGACCAGGTACGAATCTCCGGCAAAGATATCTCTTCAACCTCCACCGGGAATTCGCGCAGTGCAAAATCAATAATGCCTTCGTTTTCCAGCGGTGCAACGGTGCATGTGGAATAGGTCAATTCCCCTCCGGGCCGCAGCGCTTTGATTGCGCTGATCATCATGCTCTTCTGCGAATCCGCCAGGCGCTTGCAGTGCGCCGGTGTCCACCACCCCAGCACTTCCGGATTTTTGTGCAGCGTTCCCAGGCCAGAGCAGCCTGGATCCAATAGGACCTTGTCAAATTTTTCGAAGTAGGCATTCCCGAACTGTTCACCATACCATTTATATATCGCCACATTGCAAAGCGTCCAGCGCTCCACATTTTTACCCAGCGCCCGCAGCCGTTTTCCGACAATATCATTCGCCAGCAATACGCCTTCGTTCCGCATCATGCTACCCATATGCGTCGTTTTTGAGCCGGGCGCAGCAGACATATCCAGAACCCAATCACCCGGTTGCGGATTAAGCACCAGTGAAGGGATCATCGAGGCAATGTCCTGCACATAAATATGTCCAAGGAAATGCGAGAGGCTACGGCCAATCGGATAGGGCTGGTAGGTAATCTGAAAAATATCATCACGGCCGGGCAGGTTGTGGAAACCGAATCCCTGTTCGCGGAAAAAACTGATTAGTTTGTCAAGCGGACCTTTCAGGTGATTAAAGCGGAATGTATGGGGCAGCTTCTGGCCAATTTGTTCGTAGACAAGTTGTTTTTCCGCTGGCTCAAGCAGCTCGTCGAATAGCTTGTCCAGTTCGGGTGAGACTTTAGGCATCGGTAGCATCCTTTCCGGTAGGCCGACAATATATGCCGAATCCCGCCGGCATTCAACCGATTGTGCAGATAGTCATTATTCACCCTCCTTAGACTTCTTCCGCTTGGAATTTCTCAAGAGCATCGTGCCCATAAGCGCGGAAGCGAGAGCGGGTACGAAAACCGGCCGGTCAAGAATGCCGGGTTTAAAGAAGATCTCGGCGACGGCAAGCAGCCCCAGAGTCAGGCCTGCCAACACCAATACAATTCCCAAATAGAACAACCATTTTTCCATGCAGCGTCTCCTTAGTCGATTTTTCCGTTGTCATAATACTGCGCATGTATGATGATCATTCCTGATCTTACGAATCCAATGGCGGCCTGAACTTATAACCGTAATTAATGAGGCCGCGCTCTCCCTCTTCACTGATTTTCCGAATCACCATTTCCACCGGCATGCCAATCTCGACCTTGTCGATATCAACGTCGGTTAATTGGGCCGTCACTCGCGGCCCTTCCTCCAAATCAATCAGTGCAACCAAATAGGGAATATATTTCTCAAAAGCTTTTGATGACTGATACACTGTCGTGAAACTGTAAACGCTACCGCGGCCACTAAAGAAAATCGGTTCGAGCTCCTGGCTTCGGCAATCGCCGCAAACCAGGCGCGGCGGGAATGAATTGGCCCCGCAGCTCTTGCAGGTAGTGCCCTGCAGCCGATATCGCTGATGTTGAAGCCGCCAATTACGTGGGATATCCATAGTCTATACTCCTGTCCTACTTTTCAAGAATCGTAGTAATCACGGTAGCCCCGCTACCGCCGATATTTTGGGTCATTCCACATGTCGCGTCTGCGACCTGGATCTGATCCGGGGCAACATGCCGCAGTTGCTGGGCGGCTTCAACAATTTGATACAAGCCGGTGGCGCCAACCGGATGGCCACGGCCCTTAAGGCCGCCAAATGTTGCAATCGGTAAGCGACTGCCGATCTCGAATTGCTTCTCCGCTGCCAATTTCAGCGCCTGACCGCGTTCAGCAAATCCGCTAGCTTCCAACGACAGCGCAGTCATAATACTAAACGCATCATGGGCTTCAAAGAATTGAATGTCTCCATGGCTGCGACCGGCTGTTTTCAAGGCCTTGGCAACGCTCTTCGCACCGCCTTCCAGCCAGAGGGGATCGCGACGATTGTCAAGCGCCAAAGAGTCGGTTGCAATTTCGCAGGCTAAAATGCGTACCGGCGTTGCATCAGATTGCGGCGTCGCATCTGCGCGACGAACGACCACAGCAGCAGCGCCGTCCGCAACCGGGCTGGAGTCGAGCAGGTTCACCGGATCTGCAATCATTTTGGCCTTGCTATATTGGGAGAGGGTAATCGCTTTCTGAAACATCGCGTTAGGATTGTGGCAGCCATTCGCATGCGCGGTCATCACCAGGGGTGCGAAATCATCTTTCTTAAAGCCATACTCGTGCATGTAGCGACGCATCAGCAGCGCATTGATGGCCACAAAAGAAAGGCCCATCGAGGCTTCGTAATCGGCATCCGCAGCCGTTGCCAGTCCGTGCGTGGTGGCCATCCCGCTCATTTCAGTCAGTTTTTCCACCCCTACTGCGATGGCGGTATCCACTTGCCCGGATGCCACCGAGAGCATGGCATGACGAAACGCAGCGGCGGCAGATCCGCAGGCTGCTTCTACCTTGACAGCTTCAATACCGCGCAGGCCGGCGTAATCGGCAACCAGGGCACCAAGGTGCTCCTGACTGGCGAGGGTACCGCTCAACATATTGCCTACATAGAGGGCATCAGCGCCTTCAACACCGGCATCCGCCATCGCGTCGAGGATGGCTGTTGCGGCCAGATCCCGCATTCCCATTCCCCAGTGTTCCCGCACCGCGGTTTGCCCTATTCCAAAAATGCTTGTCTTTTGCATTCTATCTCCAAAGCCCAACGCTATTGCGTCGGGTCGTTATTGCTTCGTTGAATCGTTGAATCGTTGAATCGTTGAATCGTTGAATCGTTGAATCGTTGAATCGTTGAATCGTTGAATCGTTGAATCGTTGAATCGTTG
>JANQRS010000075.1 GCA_028284445.1 Calditrichia bacterium | reverse complement strand
ATTCCATCATTCCATCATTCCATCATTCCATCATTCCATCATTCCATCATTCCATCATTCCATCATTCCATCATTCCATCATTCCATCATTCCAGCATTCCATCATTCCATCATTCCACTAACTAAAAAAGTGTTTTGACTCCCATCACATCAGGCTTATCTTTAGGGCTGGTTCGATCCCAATGTCGGGACAGCCAAAACCCCTAGTTAAAGGAAAGTCTTAATGAGCGAAGATGTTAAACAAACCCAGTCTGAAACAGCGGATGTTCAGGTTGAAACCCCAACTCCTGCGGTAGCTGAGCAGGAAAATGGCACGGACGCTCCTTTCAAAGCCGGTCAGGTTGTCAAATTGGAAGATCTTGACAAGTTCATGGCCGAGACTGAAGAAGATCAAAGTGAACTGATGAGCCTCTATGAAGCGAGCTTCGAGAAGTTCAAGCAAGAGGACATCGTTTCCGGAAACATTCTTGAAATCAGCCAGTCACAGGTAATTGTCGATATCGGTTTCAAGAGTGAAGGTATCATCCCGATTGAAGAATTTATCGATCTCGATCAATTCAGCGTTGGTGATGAAGTCGAGTTGTTTCTGGAATCCCCGGAAGACCGTGACGGTAACGTCCAGGTTTCCCGTAAGAAGGTATACTTCCTGCGCGCATGGGATCGCTTGATGAAATCATTTGAAAACAACGAAATTATTCAGGGCCGCGTGGTTCGCCGTATCAAAGGTGGATTTGTGGTTGATCTGAGTGGCGTGGATGCATTCCTGCCCGGTTCTCAGGTTGACGTTAAACCGATTCGCGACTTCGACGCATTTGTTAGCAAGGGCCTTGACCTTAAAATTGTTAAGGTGAATGAGCAGCGCAAAAACATCGTTGTTTCCCGCCGCGTGATTATTGAGAAGCAGCTGGAAAGCAAGCGCAAAGAGATCCTTTCGACCCTCGAAAAAGGTCAGGTTCGCCGCGGTGTGGTCAAGAACATCACCGACTTCGGTGTATTTATCGATCTTGGCGGTGTAGATGGTCTGTTGCACATTACCGACCTTTCCTGGGGACGCGTAAATCACCCCAGTGAATTGGTGAAGCTTGACGAAGAAATCGACGTCATGATTCTCGATTTCGACGAAGCAAAAACCCGTATCTCCCTTGGCCTGAAGCAGCTTCAGCCACATCCGTGGGAAAACATCGAAGAACGTTTCCCGGTTGGTTCCAAAGTCAAGGGCAAAGTTGTCAGCCTGACCGACTATGGTGCATTTGTTGAATTGGAACATGGTATCGAAGGTTTGATTCACGTTTCTGAAATGAGCTGGTCGCACCATGTGAAGAATCCGGCGCAAATCCTGCGTGAAGGTGAGCAGGTAGAAGCGGTTCTGCTGAGCATCGAACCGAAAGATCGCAAGATCTCTCTCGGTCTCAAGCAGCTGACTCCGGATCCGTGGGAAGATATTGAAGTTAAATTTCCTATCGATAGCAAACACACCGGTGTGGTTCGTAACCTTACGCCATTTGGCGCATTTGTCGAATTGGAAGAAGGCGTGGACGGACTTGTTCACATTTCCGACCTCTCCTGGACCCGGAAAATCCGCCATCCTAGTGAAGTCATTCGCAAGGGTGAATCGATTGAAGTGGTTGTTCTTGATATCAACAAAGGCGAACGCCGTATTGCCCTCGGGCACAAGCAGGTGGAAGCCAATCCCTGGGATGCGTTTGAAGAAGCATATCAGGTAGGCACTGAAACCACCGGCAAGATCGTGCGTTTGATCGACAAGGGCGTGATTGCCAGCTTGCCGCTGGGCGTTGATGCATTTGTGCCGCTGAACCAACTCGGCAAAAACAACATCAAGCGCGCCGCGGATCACTTCAAGGTTGGCGACGATCTACCGCTCTCGGTGATTGAGTTTGACAAAGACAATAAGCGCATCGTTCTCTCCGTCGGTGAATACCTGAAGGGCAAAGAGAAAGATGTCGTTGATTCTTACATGAGCGAGCATGCGCTGACTGCTACCACGCTCAAGGACATGGTCGAAGATGTTCCGGAATTGGAAGAATCTCCGGAAGAAGGCAAAGGCCGCAAAACGACCAAGAAGAAGAGCAAGGATGAAGAAGCGCCTGCTGCTGATGTTGACGCTGCAGAAGATGCACCGGCCGAAGAAAGCGCCGCTGCGGAAGAGGCACCGGCTGAAGAAGCAGAAGAAAAAGCCGATGCTTCAGAAGAACCAGCTGAAGAAGAAAAGCCGAAGAAAAAGTCCGGCAAGAAAGACGACGCTGAGGCCGATGATGCAGGTTCTAAAGAAGACGCAGCTGAATAGTCAGGATGTGTACTTGATGACCTAGGTCATCTGTGGGCCATCCCGGCTATCCGGGATGGCCTTTTTTTTAACACACGGAGTTACAATTAATGAATAATACTCTAATACCACTCGATACCTCACGCAATATTGCGCTGTTGCCACCGGAACTGAGTTTTCCTGAACGTCCGCTTTATATCTTTGCGCACGGGTCGAGCAAGGGGATGGATTCTCCATTTATGGAAACGATTGCGGGGCATTTGCGCGATCATCGAATTAACGTATTGCGATTCAACTTCCCATATATAGTTGCCGGGAAAGGCTTTCCGGATCGTGCAGAGATCCTGGAAGATAGCTGGCGGACCGTAATTCGCTGGGCGAACGAAAATTTACAGTTTACAGATTTATACATCGGCGGCAAAAGTATGGGGGCGAGAATTGCAACCGCAATTGCCTCGGAAGTAGCTGACCTCGAAGGGCTGATTTTCCTCGGCTATCCATTGCATCCGGCTGGTAAATTTGATCATATCCGTGATCTCTATTTGCAGGATATCCGCAAGCCGATGCTTTTTATCCAGGGCACACGCGATTCCATGGCCCGAATGGATCTGCTGCAGCAAGCTCTCAGCAGTTTGCGCGATTATGTGACCCTCCAATGGATAGAAGGTGGTGACCACAGCTATAAGGTATTGGTCCGCACCGGCCAACATTATCCGGAGATCCTTGAAAAGGTCGGAAGTCAAATCGCTGAATGGATTGATGGCGATAAAGCAGGCAAGTAATGCCAAAACGGGTCTTTTTTGCCGTATTGAACATGGGGTTAGGACATGCCACCCGTAGCTTGCCGCTGATTCGGGCGTTCAAGCGGCGAAACTGGGAGGTCTTACTTGGTAGCAATGGCCGGGCCCGCGATTTTCTAATTGCGGAAGAGCCGGATCTCGAACACATTGAAACGCCTGATTATCGGGTGCGCTACAGCAACTCCCGACTCGGGCTCTTTCCCACACTTGCAATGCAATTGCCAGGAATACGACGTCAGATCCGCTCGGAAACTGAGCACTGCAAGCAAATCGTATATCATCAGAGGCCGGATTTAATCGTTAGCGATCACTGCTATGGGATCTTTCATCCACAGTGCCCTTCAATTTTTATTACGCACCAAATCTATTTTTCGATGCCGGCCGGTTTCTCCGTCCTAAGATCCTTGCCCGCTGCTGTAAACCAGTCATTCCATCGTCATTTCTCCAGAGTGGTTATACCGGATTTACCAGCCGAAAATGGCGGCATTCTTAGCGGAGAGCTCAGTCAGCTGCCGTCGAAGAATGCACAGCGATATCGATATTGTGGTCCCTTGGCGAGTATCCGCCGCTTGGAAATACCTCTCCAGTTGGATGTATTGGTATCAATCTCGGGACCGGAGCCTCAGAGAACACGGCTGGAAGAAATTGTCCTCGCTGATATCCGGAAGGTGCCCGGAAAGAAAGCGGTTGCCCTGGGCAAAAGTGAATCGACAGCACCGCCAATTGTAGAAGGTGATCTGACGATTTATCCGCACCTGTCCCGTGAACAAATGGAATTCTGCATGAATGGGGCAAAGCTTGTTGTGTCCCGGCCCGGGTATTCTACGCTGATGGAGCTTGCCGAACTTCGGAAAAAGGCCTTGCTGGTGCCAACGCCGGGACAAACGGAACAGGAATATCTCGCCAGGAGTTTGAGCAAGCGCAAGTTCTTCCATTCCGTAAATCAGGAGAAGTTGGATTTGTGGCGTGACCTGGCGCTGGCCGCTGATAGACCGGGCTATACCGGCGAATTTGTGACTGAAAACAGTGTGAAATCATTCTTTAAGGTGGTGTCCGAATTGTTGGCTTCAGGTAATGGCGACAAAAATAAATCCTGATCAGTCATTGACTACCCTGGCAAGAGTCGTTATTATCTTATGGGAAAAGTCTAATCTCTGTCAATCAAATCGCATTCCTGGAAAAGGGAAAAATGGGCACCGTTGCCAAATCAGTTAGTTTTGCCTTCCTCATTATCTGTCTTTTGGTCGCCTGTGGCGGAAAAGGCGGAGATCAGTTGCAAAAGCCCAATCCCAAAACTGCTTTCTCCTTTTATTACGACGCCAGCCAGGACATCGAATACGGGCGATTTCGTCCCTCCCTTGCCAAACTGGATTCCGCCATCCGCTATAAACCGGAATATGCCACTTTTCATCAGGTCAAGGGATGGGTGTATGAGCAGTTGGAAAAGCCGGATTCTGCGATTATCGCTTACGAAACCTGTTTGCGCTACGATAGCAATTATCCTGAAGTGTGGCTGAGACTGGGGACCCTATATCTTGAAGCAGAAAACTATGATACCGGTTCCCGCTACCTGCGAAGGGCAGTGCAGGAATATCCGGATAGCAGCCGTATTAATCTCGATCTCGGACGGGCCTACTATTATCTCGATCGTCCCGGTCTGGCGCAGAGTCATTTGAAGAGCTTTCAGCGGCAGGTCGAAAATCCGCCGCCGGCCTTTTTTAAGTGGCTCGGACTGGTCTCCTATCAGCAGAAGGCCTACCAGGATGCTGCAGATGCACTGACCGGATTTGTGGCGACCGAAAAGGACGATGCCGTCGCCTGGAAATATCTTGGTTTGGCGCAATTTGAGCTTGAGCAGTACGATCAATCGATTTCCAGTTTCAACACTTCCAGAAAGCTTGACCCCGCCGATACCGATTTGTACGTATATCGCTCCCGATATTTTCGAATATTTGAGAAAGATGACATTGCTCTGGAACAACTCAGGGTGGGAATGGAGTATGATAGTACAAATGTGAATATTTTGTTTGAATTGGCGGTTCACTTCTATGAGGCCGGGGATTTTGCATCAGCCCAATCATATGCCGATAAAGTTATCCAGCATGATCCAGCGTACTGGCGTGCCTACCGGTATCTCGGCTTTCTTGCTGAAAAGAACGAAAATCCTTTTCTTGCCCGGCGTTATTATCAGCGATATCTCGAGAACACCTTTGAGCACGATCCGGAGGTTCAGGAGCGAATCAAAAATCTACAAAATACTCCGCCCGACAATTAGAAGAACCCGTTGAGTTGGCGGTTCTTGTTTAGCCGGAGGTTACCTGCATGAAATGGATCGTGTTTTTCTTACCCGTATTTAGCTTATTCCTTTTTGCCCAGCCAGCAACGACATTCGGCAGTGTGTCGTTGGCAATAGATGGCAAAACCTCACAGGACTTTGTCGTCGCCAATGCCTACTTGTTCTCTGATGTGGAAATCGGATATGACACCACCTCGCAAAGTCAAATTGGTGATGAAACAACTTTCTTCTATTATCCGCAATTACGGCAGGGCGAAAATCGAATATTGCATCTGATACTTTCTCCGGATAGTTTACTACCTGCGGAGAACGGTGAAGGCTCCTTTTATGATTTCTACTTGCGGGTAGGAGCGGATTTTGAGGAGACTGTTTCCTTCGCGAATGCAGACAGTAACATCTTTCTGGCGCAAAACGGACGCTTTTCATCGGTGCGCCGCTTTTCTTCCGTGGAAAACGGCACCGTAAACCTGAAGAGCGTCGGCGTCGATAATCGCACTGAAGGAGATCTGGATTTGCGGTTTCAATTGCCGGTGGACGGCGGCGATACTTTCGAAGCGGTTCATCTAACAGGCACGCTGACCTTTTCAGAGGATAATTTTCGACGCGGAGAGGCCACCTCGCTTGCGAGCGTCAAACCGCCGAATAATCATCGGCGAAACCTGGTTGTCGCTTTGCTGACGGCAGGTCTAGTTATTTTAGGAACCAGTTTGTAATGGAAAAGAAGTGGCGGCGGGTGATAGCCCACGTTGACATGGATGCGTTCTTCGCTGCCATTGAGCAGTTGCATAAGCCTGAACTGCGGGGTAAGCCGGTGATCATCGGCGCTGATCCGCGCAAAGGCAAAGGGCGTGGCGTCGTTTCAACCGCTTCATATGAGGCCCGAGTTTACGGCGTCCATTCTGCTATGCCCATTACGCGTGCCTGGCGGCTTTGTCCGCATGGCATTTACGTGCGCCCCGACATGAATCGCTATTCGGAATATTCCCGAAGAGTGATGGCTATTCTCGAGCAATTCACCCCGAAAGTTCAGGCGGTCAGCGTAGATGAAGCATTCCTGGATCTGACCGGTAGCGTTCATTTTTACGGATCGGTCGAGAAGATAGGGCAGGCCATCAAGAAAAAAATCCTCGACGAAACCGGACTGACGGCCTCGGTTGGTATTGCCACTTCAAAGAGCGTGGCCAAAATTGCCTCGGACTTCGAAAAACCGGATGGCTTAACCATCGTAACTGAAGAATCCCTTCAGGAATTCCTTGACCCATTAACGATTGATAAAATCTGGGGTGTCGGCAAAAAAAGTGTGCAGACCCTTCAGGGGATGGGTATCAAGACCGTTGCTGATTTGCGGAAATTTCCGGAAGCATTTCTCGAAGAGCGTCTTGGCAAATCCGGCCCGCATCTCTACAGAATGGCGCGGGGTATTGATGAGCGGGAAGTGCATGATCGCGATCCGGTGAAGTCCGTCAGCAATGAACGGACGTTTCATGAAGATCAGTATGATGAAGACGTTATCCTGAGCACGTTGCTGGCTTTGGCTGAGAAGGTTGCCGGACGGCTTCGTAAAAAAGGGCTTCGTGGAAAAACCATACAGATCAAACTTCGCTTTTCTGATTTTTCTACCTTTACTCGTGCAAAAACGCTTGGCCATCATGTCCAGTTGACCGATGATATTTATCGCGTTAGCAAGGCCCTGCTGGAAGAGTTCCGCGGTGACAAGAAACCGGTGCGCCTCATAGGTGTTGGCGTCAGCCAACTGTCGACCGGGGTAGGGGAGCAGACCAGCTTCCTTGAAAATGCAGATCAACGCAAGGCTGACCTGGAACGTGTAATGGACGAGATGAAAGAAAAATTTGGAAAAAATGCGCTGACACATGCGGAAACGCTTACGGCGAAGGAAAAACTGAAACGGAAACGAGGTAGTTAAGGTGTCGCGATCCTTCTTATGGTATCAACTCCCGGCCTTTTTATGGGCAGCTTTAATTTTTACAGTATCGAGCATTCCCGGAGATAATCTTCCGAACTTCGAATTTAAATTTATGGACAAGCTTGAGCATGCTGTGGCATATGGCATCCTGGGTTTGCTTACCTCCCGCGCCCTGGTGAATCAAGGACGGTTCCCCAATTGGCGCCGGAACTTTTTCTGGATAGCCGTCATTATCGGTACTCTTTACGGGATCAGCGACGAATTCCATCAGCTGACTGTCCGTGGTCGCCGCTTTGATATCTACGATGCGGTTGCTGATGCCGTTGGCGCCTTCCTCGGCGCCTCCGCCTATCGCTGGCTTTTACAAAACACATCCTCACCTGGCTACACTGCCGCAGAACGGAAATCGTAGACATCGATCGCCATTTCCCCCGGGTAGAAGAACAAACCCGCTTTTGACATTTCACGGCTACGCGGTGTCTAGGGGCAATCGCCAACCGTCTTTTCAATCTTCATTCTTCAATTTTCAATCCTGATTCCCCCGGGTAGAATAACAAACCCGGGGCTGACCTAAATCATCCCGCAAGCGGGATTCTTAAGGCGAGAAGAAAACATTCGACATTCGACATTCGACATTTGGCATTTCCCGCCCATCGCCTTTTCAATCTTCATTCTTCAATTTTCAATCCTGATTTCCCGCCAACCGCTTACCGCCCATCGCCTTTTCAATCTTCATTCTTCAATTTTCAATCCTGATTCCCCCTTCACTTCAAGTTTTCAGCAAACTGCCGATGCTATATTTGAGCGCCAAAGACAAGGAGGTCGTGCTGTGCTTTTTAATAAATTTCTTGCAGAAAACACCCGCCATCATCATTTTGTAATGTTCCACCTAACCACCTGCCAGTTGTCCTTCTTGGAACCTTGAACGTGTTATTCCCATAACTGCGCCGCTGTGGTTTCCAGCTGGAAACACTGACTTATTGCTATACTCAGGAGCGTGAAGTGATGATTGATTTGAAAGATACCAAAGTAAAGCTTTCCAATATCGAACTTAGCAGCAAAGACATTCTAAACGATTACCGGATTGCCTATCGCAGCCGTCAGGCCAGCCTGCTTGGTCGCAAAGAAGTGATGGGTGGCAAAGCCAAATTCGGTATTTTTGGCGGCGGGAAGGAAGTTGCGCAACTCGCAATGGCCAGGGCTTTCCGTAAAGGCGATTTCCGCTCCGGTTATTACCGTGACCAAACTTTTATGCTGGCCTTGGGCGAATACAATCTCTATGAGTTTTTTGCTCAGCTCTACGCCAATCCGGAGCTTGAGGCAGATCCTGCAACCGCCGGACGATGTATGAACAGCCACTTCGCCACCCGTAGCATCGACGATGCCGGTAATTGGAATCGTTTGATGGGTATTTACAACACCTCCGCCGATATTTCACCGACCGGCGGACAAATGCCGCGCCTGGTGGGTTTGGCCTACGCCTCCCGGCTCTATCGCGAAATGGAAGATAGCTCCGAGTTTGCGAATTTTACCAATAATGGCGATGAAATTGCTTTTGGTACGATCGGTAATGCCAGCTGTGCGGAGGGCATGTTCTGGGAATCTCTCAATGCCGTCGGTGTTCTGAAATCGCCAATGTTGCTTTCAATCTGGGATGACGACTACGGCATCTCCGTTTCAAACGAATATCAAATTACCAAGCAGGATCTCTCCCAGGTTCTGCAGGGATTTCAGCGCGAAGCAGGCAGCAAAGAGGGATTCGATTTGTATCGTGTCCGTGGTTGGGACTATGCCAAGCTAATTGAAACCTATCAGGAAGCTGCCGAGATTGTCCGGCGTGAGCACGTTCCGGCGATCATTCATGTCGTAGAAATTACCCAGCCGCAGGGACATTCGACCTCGGGTAGTCACGAGCGTTATAAGTCAAAAGAACGCCTTCAGTGGGAGCGAGATCATGACTGCTTGCTGAAGATGCGCCAATGGATGCTGGAGAAAAACCTGATTGGCGAAGCGGATTTGCGTCAAATCGAAGAAGAAGAGCTGGCGGCTGTGGAGCAAATTCGCACTGAAGCATGGAAACTCTTTCAAGACCCGATTCGGAAAGAACGAGAAACATTGATGCAGCTAATCGACAAGGCTGCGCGTACCAGCCCTGCTGCAAACCGCCTGATAGGAATTCGTGATAAAGTCCGTCGTAAGTCTACCATCTCCCGACATGATCTGATGATTGCTCTCCGCGATAGCCTGTTGGCCTTGAGGACGGAAGGAGATGAGCAGCGCCAGGCGCTAATTGAATGGCGGAAGTCCTTTATTGAGGAAAATCGCGATCGTTATGGGTCTCACCTCTTCGATGAGAGCGGGAATGGTGCGATTGACGTGCCGGTTGTGCCAGCCAGCTACTCGGAGTTTTCGCCGTCTGTGAACGGATTTGAATTGTTGAACGCCTGCTTTGATGCCGCACTGTCGCGTCTGCCGCAACTGGTTGCATTTGGCGAAGACGTTGGTCAACTGGGCGATGTGAATCAAGGCTTTAAAGGCTTGCAGGCCAAATATGGCGTCAATCGCGTAACAGATACTGGTATTCGCGAATGTACAATCATGGGGCAGGCCATTGGTTTGGCCATGCGCGGTTTCCGGCCGATCGCAGAGATTCAATATCTCGACTACATACTCTACGCGCTGCAATTGATGTCGGATGACCTGGCAACGCTGCACTGGCGTACCAAGGGCGGACAGCGGGCGCCGGTTATCATCCGTACGCGTGGTCACCGCCTGGAAGGGATCTGGCATTCAGGGTCGCCTATGGCTGGTATCCTGAATCTGGTTCGCGGTATTCATGTGCTTGTGCCGCGGAACATGACTCAGGCAGCCGGCTTTTACAATACCTTGCTGCAAGCCCAGGAGCCGGGTTTGGTGGTCGAAGTGCTCAATGGATATCGCCTCAAGGAGCAGTTGCCCGATAATGTAGATGAATTTACCGTTCCCCTTGGCGTTCCGGAAATACTTCGTGAGGGCAGCGATGTCACCCTTGTTACTTACGGCGCCTGCTGCCGGGTGGCGATGGAGGCAGCAGAGTTTCTTGCAGATACCGGAATCGAGACGGAGGTCATCGATGTTCAATCTTTGTTGCCCTTTGACCTGAATAGCCTGATTCGTCAGTCTATCGAAAAGACCTCTCGCGTCATCTTTGTAGACGAAGACGTTCCCGGTGGTGCCACCGCTTATATGATGCAGGAAGTGCTTGAAAAGCAAGGCGGCTACTGGCTACTGGATAGCGAACCGCGAACCCTGGCTGCTGCCGCGCATCGCCCGGCATACGGGTCGGATGGCGATTATTGGTCGAAGCCCAGCGTTGAATCGATTTTCGAAACGGTTTACGAAATGATGCATGAAGGTGATCCGGCTAAGTATCCGCTGTTTTATCGCTAGGGGATGCTTCTGGGATCTGGATGCTAGATACTCGATGCTGGATACTTGACACTGGATACTATTGTCTCGCGCGCGGCTCTGCCGCGCGTGTTGGTTGAGCCTTGAACTCGAGTTTTCATTTCTAAATTGACATTCCGATGCTCGTATCCGTTTTTTCATTCGTCATTCGTCATTCGTCATTCGTCATTCGTCATTCTACATTTGTCATTCCCAATGCCCGCAGCTGACCATAAAGATTTTCCCCAGCCTGTCGACTCTTTCAGCTGAGAGACCTGAATGTACCTCTCGCCAATTCCTTGTAAACGATTGAAGGCGTCAGTTAGCAATAATTGACTCCTGCTAATAGAATTTCCAGGAATAAATGGGAAAAAAGACTTGTATTCAAAGACCGGGACTCATATATTTGGTGGCCATGTGAAAGTTGTCACAATGCTTTTTGAGCGTTTTCCCTTCTGATTTTTTTACAGGATTTGGTTGTAATCGTAGTATTGCTTTTTTATGTTTAGTTCGAAAAATCTTGAGGTTTAAATAGATAGATGATATATCCTTCGCATTCCTGCGGCGAGGCAGGAAAGGGAAGTGCTATGCGATGTCCGAGGACAGGCATTGCAAAGCGAGCGATCTTACTCATGTTTGCCCTTGTTTTGGCAACGCTTCCAATATTTGCAGATGATGAGTCCGAGATAGGCGTTTTTGATCGTCCGGGCGAATATATTGATTTGTCAACCGTCTTTACCGATGAGTTTGGAAATCAGGTCGAGCTGGAGCGCCTCTTCAAAATGCCCACAATCCTCAACTTCGTATACTATCGCTGCCCCGGTATTTGCTCTCCTTTATTGAGTGGTGTTCAGGATGTCGTCGATAAGGTCCAATTGGATCCTGGCGAAGACTTCCGGGTTATCACAGTTAGCATCAGCGACACCGAAGATCATCTGCTCGCCTCTCAAAAAAAGAAAAATTACATGAATGGCTTAACGCGCACCTTTCCGGAAGCTGAATGGCGCTGGCTGACAGGCGATAGTACTAATATCGCCCGCCTCACCCAATCAGCAGGATTTGGCTTTCGCCGAACAGGCGATGATTTTGCGCACGGCGCCGCCATTCTTGTTGTGATGCCTGATGGAAAAATATCCCGTTACCTCTACGGCACATCCTATAACCATTTCGATCTGAAGCTCGCTTTAATGGAAGCCGGCGAAGGACGAATTGGGCCAACAATTGCAAAAGTTATCAAATTCTGTTTTAGCTACGATCCTGAGGGTCGAGTATATGTATTTAACTTTCTAAAAGTGTCTGCGATACTAACCCTGCTTTTTGCAGGTGTTTTTGTTGTAGCTTTGCTTCGAAAGACAAACAAGATAAATGCGGTGAAAGGTAGCTAATATGGCTAGTCATGCAATGACAGGGGCAAGCCATCGAGAACCGAATTACCTTGAATATAAGGGTAAACATACCGGGATTCTCGCCTGGATTCTGTCAACAGACCACAAACGTATCGGAATTATGTATCTGGTAGTCCTCACTGCCTTCTTCCTGCTGGGAGTAACGCTCGGATTCTTTATGCGTCTTGAGCAGCTCTATTTGGATAAGTCGGTTTCTCTAATGACTGCTGCAACCTATAACGCGATATTCACCTTGCACGGTGTGACCATGATTTTCCTGGTCGTTGTACCGGGGATACCGGCCACGCTGGGCAACTTTATGCTGCCGCTCATGCTGGGCGCAAAGGACGTATCCTTTCCCAGGCTGAATTTACTATCCTGGTGGCTGTATGTCGTGGGTGCGCTGATAATTTTCGCCTCGCTTTTCTCAGGTGGCGGACTGCCGGATGCCGGCTGGACATTTTATGCACCCTATAGTGTGAGAACGGCAACCAACATCCCGCTGGCGGTATTTGGTGTATTCATACTTGGATTTTCATCGATTTTGACCGGTCTGAACTTTGTGACCACCATGCATCGCATGCGCGCTCCGGGCATGTCCTGGTTCAGAATGCCGCTATTCTGCTGGTCTTTATATGCAACCGGTTGGATCCAGGTGCTTGCCACGCCGATTCTTGGTATTACCATGTTACTGGTTTTTGCTGAACGCCTGCTCAATATCGGTATTTTCGATCCCAGTCTTGGCGGTGATCCCATCTTATACCAGCATCTATTCTGGATCTATTCGCATCCTGCCGTTTATATCATGATTCTGCCCGGCATGGGTGTGATTTCCGAAATCCTGCCGACTTTTTCGCGCAGAACTATTTTCGGATATAAAGCCATTACTTATTCGACCCTGGCTATTGCGCTTGCCGGCTCGTTGGTTTGGGGGCATCACATGTTTACCACCGGTCAAAGTTGGTATGCGAACTTTGTCTTTTCCTTGCTGACCTTTCTTGTTGGTATTCCTACTGCTATTAAGGTCTTTAACTGGGTCGCGACGCTCTACAAGGGATCAATACGAATTGAGGCACCCTTACTATACGCCGTCGGATTTATATTCCTCTTCTCGATTGGCGGATTTACCGGAATTATGCTCGGTATTTTGAATGTTGATATTCACCTGCACGATACCTATTTCGTTGTCGCCCACTTTCATTATGTGGTTTTTGGTGGCACGATGATGGCGCTCTTTGCCGGTATCCACTATTGGTGGCCGAAGATGACTGGCAAGATGTACAACAAGAAGTGGGCAATCAGCGGCTGGGCCGTAATGTTTATCGGTTTTAACCTGCTCTATTTTACCATGTTTATTATGGGGTATGAAGGTATGCCGCGGCGCTATTATGGTCACCTGGAACAATTTCACCAGGCACATAGAATTGCAACCTACGGCTCATGGGTATTAATTACCGGTATCCTGATGATGGTTGCTACCCTGATCAGTTCCCTTCGCAATGGTGAACCTGCAGCGGATAATCCCTGGGGTGGAAGCACGCTTGAATGGAGTATTGCCGGATTGCCTCCGTTGTTAAACTTTGACGAGATTCCGGAAGTAACGGAAGATCCTTACACTTACAATCCTGAACCGGAGGTGGCCCATGAGTAGTCATGCCAGTTCCCACGACGCTCACGAAATTCATAGTGATTTTGAGGGCGCCAAGATCGCCATGTGGCTCTTCCTGTTTACGGAATTGCTCCTGTTTGGCGGCCTGTTTATTGTGTATGCCGTCTACCGCTCCAAATTTCCGGCGGAGTTCGCAGCCGGCAGCTTTGCGCTGGATCGTGTTTTAGGCGTGATTAACACCGCGGTATTGTTGACAAGTAGTCTGACTGTTGTGCTTGGAATTGAAGCCCTGCAGCGTGGCAAAACCCTGCTCGCCAAATGGATGGTGGGGTTGACCGTTATTGCAGCAGGTATCTTCATGGTCAATAAATACTTCGAGTGGTCTCACAAGTTTCACCTGGGGCTATATCCCGGTGGAGACGGCATGTTAAACCTGCCGGAAGGCATGTTGCGCAGTGGCGGCGAGATTATGTTTTATAATCTGTATTATTTCATGACCGGATTGCACGGCGTTCACGTTTTGGTCGGTATGGGGCTTCTGATTGGCGTACTCTACTTCATGAACAAGCGACCATACAAACGCGGTGTGACTGTTGCCGATGATGCCAGTGATGAATTTAAGCTGGCAAATCTCAATCCGCGCAATGTTAGCAAATTGGAAAACGTCGGATTATACTGGCACCTTGTCGACGTTATCTGGATTTTCTTGTTCCCATTGATATATCTGATTTAAGGAGAAGAAAAATGGAACATCATGATACTGAACATCATTCCGTCGGATACGGCCCTTATGTAATAGTATGGGTCGCCCTGATTGGACTCACCGGCCTGACCGTTGCCGTCGCCGGTATTGATATTGGTATGTGGACAGTGCCGTTGGCACTAGCCATTGCTACCGTTAAGACCGTTCTCGTTTTAATGTATTTTATGCATTTGAAATACGAACCCTTTATTTTTACGGCGATGATCGTCATGTGCATCATCACTTTCGCGATCTTCCTGGGATTGACATTCTTTGACACGCTACCCAGGTATAATCCGTAATTAAATGCAACGTATACACAGAAAGCCTTGATATAGAGGTAAGTTATGGGTGCAGGAAATTTTGCAACACAGGTTGATAATACCTTTTTGATTGTTCTCGCGATCTCCGTCATTACGCTGATCGGGATTACAATTGCTATGATCTGGTTTATGTATCGCTATCATCACACGCGTCATGAACAGGCTAAGGATATCCATGGTCATTTGGGCCTGGAAGTCGCCTGGACAGTGATACCGACGATTCTGGTTCTTAGCATGTTTTATTTCGGTATGGAAGGCTATTCGGAAATGCGCACCATTCCGGAAGATGCTTTCGAGATTCAGGCAACCGGCCGTATGTGGTCCTGGGTGTTTGAATATGAGAACGGGATTCAGGATACCGCTCTGCGCGTGCCGTTGAATCGCCCGATTCACATGAAACTGGTCTCTAATGATGTTATTCACAGCCTGTATATTCCGGCCTTCCGCATCAAGAAAGATGTAGTGCCGAATGTTGACAACCGCATGTGGTTTGCTGCTGACGAACCAGGCTACTTCAAAGACGCAATCGCTTGTGCTGAGTACTGTGGTGATAGTCACTGGAATATGTATGCAGATCTCGATGTATTACCACAGGCTGAATTTGATGCATGGTATAAGAGTAAGGGTGAAGAATTTGCTGCCCTCGCTCAGCCGGCTGCACCAGGTGAAGCGAGTAAGGTTGGTTTACGCGGACCAATGCTCTTTACATTGAAGGGCTGCAATGCCTGTCACTCTGTTGACGGCAGTCCGCTGGTTGGTCCGACCTTGAAAGGCATCTTCGGTAAAGAAGAAGAGGTTGTCCTTGCTGATGGTAGCTCCAAAATGATTACTGTCGATGAAGAATACCTGATCCGCTCCATCAAAGAGCCGGATGCTGAAAAGGTGAAGGGCTTCGAAAACTCGATCATGGTAGCGCAGCCTCTCACTGAAACAGAATTGGCCGAGATCGTGGCGTACTTGAAAACATTGTAGCATTGCCATTTGATATTTGTCTATTGACGTATTGAAAGAATAGCTGAATTCTTGGTGAAAGCCGGGGTTCAGCTATTTTTCGTTGGCCGTGGGCCACGCCCCACGGCCTTGTCTCTTCTCACCTTCTTATGCATCCAAACAAAGGCGCCGCGCGAGTGCTATTCAAAAATATTTTTTGCCGGGAATCACTACCTTTTCAAATTATATTAGGATCTGTCCCGGAAGACGGCCGTTCGGCAAAAGTTCATCTTGAACAATTGCGAACGATGATGTACAGGTATTTTGTGAATGTGAGACAAATTGAAATTGACGGAGAGATAATATGCATTTTGACGTTTTGGTGATTGGGTCTGGCCCCGGGGGATATGTTGCTGCCATCCGTGCATCCCAGTTGGGTAAAAAAGTAGGTATTGTGGAACGCTCCGAATTAGGGGGGATTTGCCTGAATTGGGGTTGTATTCCGACCAAGGCCCTGTTGCGTAGCGCCGAAGTATATGAAATGATGAAGCATGCCGACAATTACGGACTGAAAGCTAAGGACGTGGCTGTTGATTTTCCGGGTGTGATCAAGCGTAGTCGGGGAGTGGCCGACAGGATGTCCAAAGGTGTTACCTTCCTGATGAAGAAAAACAAAATTGAGACGATTGTCGGACATGGCAAGCTGCTGGATAATAAGACCGTTGAAGTCAGTGCTGAAGATGGCAAGAAGACCAAGGTTACTGCTGACAGTATCATCATCGCTACCGGAGCCCGCGCCCGTCAGATCCCGGGAATGGAGAGCGATGGGAAAAAAGTGATTAGCTATCGCGAGGCAATGGTGCTGGACAAGCAGCCGAAGTCGTTGATTGTTGTCGGCGCTGGTGCGATCGGTGTTGAATTTGCCTATTTCTACAATTCGATCGGCACCGAGGTAACGATCGTGGAAATGATGGACTATATCCTGCCTGTAGAAGACGAGGAAGTTTCCAAACAATTGGCGAAAACATTCAAGAAGAGCAAGATTGATATTCGCACCGGTACCAAGGTTGAAGCGCTGAAGAAAGGCCGCTCCAATGTGACGCTGACTGTTTCAAAGGACGGCAAAAGCGAAGAATTGCAGGCCGAAAAAGTACTGATGGCTATCGGTGTTCAGGGCAATGTTGAGAACCTCGGACTTGAAGCGCTTGGTGTCGAGATGGATCGCGGTTGGATTAAGGTAAATGAAAATTACCAAACCAATGTCGCCGGTGTATATGCGATTGGTGATGTGGCCGGGCCACCCTGGCTAGCACATGTGGCTTCCAAAGAAGGTATCCTTGCAGCAGAGCATATTGCCGGCCATAAAATAGTGCCGCTCGATTACGGAACCATCCCGGGCTGTACATACTGCGTTCCGCAGGTCGCTTCTGTCGGTTTGACTGAAACCAAAGCGAAAGAGGCCGGTTACGAATTAAAGGTTGGGCGTTTTCCGATTCGCGTAAACGGAAAAGCACAGGGCCTTGGGGAAACGGAAGGCTTCATCAAGATCATTTATGATGCAAAGTATGGCGAACTGCTAGGTTGCCACATTATTGGACCGGAAGCCACAGAACTGATTACGGAAGTTACCCTGGCGAAGTCCATGGAAGCAACATACATGGAAGTGTTGCACGCGATTCATCCACATCCGACCTTGAGTGAGATCGTGATGGAGGCAACGCATGATGCCCTGGGCGAATCGATACACACTTAAAGGACATTGAAGATTGAAGCATTGAAACATTGGTGTTTGCCGGAAGTAAAGTGTTGTTTCTCTGGCAAAGTGAGATAGCGGCAACAGATTGTGTTTCGATGTTTCGAACTCTTGTAAAAGTCCGCTGAACCGCTTAAGTTAGGGCAGTCAAAATGCCGGAAAAACAGCTGAGAGTTATTGATCTCGGACAGCAAAGCTACCAGCCTGTCTGGGATTTGCAGCGACGCCTGCAGCGTCAGCGTATCGATCAGGAGATAGCGGATACGTTGCTGTTTGTCGAGCATCGGCCTGTCTACACCATAGGAAAAAACGGCTCGGATCTGCATGTCATTGCCTCGGAGTCATTCCTTAAGGAACGCGGCATTGAAGTAATTCATGTCGATCGCGGTGGTGACGTCACCTATCACGGACCTGGGCAGCTGGTTGGATATCCGATCTTTGATTTACATCAGCACCAGCAAAGCGTATCCTGGTATATGCGTCAGTTGGAAGCGGTATTTATTGATGCCTTGTCGCATTGGGGTATTGTTGGTCGACGGGAGGATGAGTTTACCGGTGTCTGGGTTGGTACGGAAAAGATCCTGGCCATTGGCGTGCGAATTTCCCGCTGGGTTACCATGCACGGATTTGCATTTAACGTCAGCACTGATTTGAATGACTTTGGCGGTATTATCCCTTGCGGCATTTTTCATAAAGGGGTTACCTCGCTGCGAAACCTTCTCGGCAAAGAAGTATCGCTGGAGGAGGTGCAACCGGTCGTGCAGCGGTCCTTCATGAAGGTGTTTGAATTTGAACAGCTAATTACCGATAGTGAAGATATTGCAAAATTGATTGTGCCGCAGCCGGACAGTCAAAATGAAATAGCTTGATTTGGAGATGATTGTATGAAGATCGACGTTCTAATGCCCAAACTGGGCGAAAGCATTACCGAAGGCACTATTGTTAAATGGTGGAAACAACCCGGTGAGTATGTCAAGCAGGATGAAACCTTGCTTGAGATCTCGACGGATAAAGTTGATTCGGAAATTCCCAGTCCGCATGAGGGTGTTCTGGTCGAGTTAAAATACAATGAGAATGATATTGTTCAGGTTGATGGTGTTATCGCAGTGATTGACACTGCTGGTAACGGCTCTGCCGAGACAGAAGCCCCGGCGGCTGAAGCACCGGCAGCGCCTGTTGCACCTGCCCCCGAACCTGCGGCTCCAGCACCAGCTCCTGCAGCAAATGGTGGTGGCAGTGTCGTGGATTTGGAAATGCCCAAGCTTGGTGAATCGATTACCGAAGGGACCATTGTAAAGTGGTGGAAGAAAGCCGGCGACGCGGTAAAGCAGGACGAAACCCTGTTGGAAATTTCAACCGACAAAGTCGATTCGGAAATTCCCAGTCCTTATGACGGCGTAATCACTGAACTGCTGGCTGCTGAAAATGATGTGGTTGCCGTCGGCAGCATTATTGCAAAAATTCAAACTGGAGATGCGGTTCCCGCTGCAGCCAGTGCACCTGCCGCAGCACCTGCGCCCGCAGCGACTCCGGCACCTGCCCCGGCGGCCCCGGTTAGCACTCCAGCGACCGAAACCGTTCCACGTCAAAAGGGCGGCCGTTTTTACTCGCCGCTTGTTCGCAGCATTGCGCGGACTGAAGGCGTTTCAATGGCTGAACTGGAAGTGATTCCCGGCACCGGCGTCGAAGGCCGGGTTACCAAACGCGACATTCTTGGATATCTCGAATCTCGCGGCACTGTGACCCAGGTAACGCCATCTGCTCCGGCATTCACTCCGGCGCCTACGACCACGCCGGCAGCACCGGTTCCGACACCCGCTGCGGCAGCGCCCAAACCCGCACCGATGTCAGATGATCAACTGGCTGCGAAATATGCCGGACAGCGTGTTGAGATTGTGCAGATGACCAATATTCGTCGCAAAATTGCTGATCACATGGTAATGAGCAAAGCGACATCTCCGCACGTATACGGTGTTGCCGAGGTTGATTTTACTAAAGTGGTAAATCTGGTGAAGCGCAAGCGTCCGGAATTTAAGGCTGCTGAAGGCATGAAGCTGACAATCAATCCTTGCATCCTATTTGCTGTTACCAAAGCTTTTAAAGATTATCCTGAAATCAATAGCTCGATCGAAGGGCATACCGTTATTCATAAACGTTTCCTCAATTTGGGAATGGCGGTAGCTACTGAGGCCGGTCTGATTGTGCCGACGTTGAAGAATGCTGATGAGATGAACTTTGTGGGAATTGCCCGCCGTGCTTATGATCTTGCTATTCGCGCCCGCGACAAGAAGCTGGTGCCGGATGAAGTGGTGGGTGCAACATTTACCGTCACAAATTACGGTGTTTTTGGCAATGTGATTGGATTCCCGATTATCAACCAGCCAAATGTGGCCATTCTCGGCGTAGCTGCCATCAAGAAACGCCCGGTAGTCCTGGAGACGGAAGAAGGGGATACCATCGGTATTCGCTCGATCGGCTACATGACGCTGTCGTATGACCATCGCCTTGTCGACGGTGAATTGGGTGACAAGTTCTTGCAGCGCGTTCGCTACTACATCGAGAACTTTGATGAGAGCTGGATGTAAAACGTTTAGGCAGGCTGTCTTAGGAATTTGATGCTCGTTGTAGTTTTAATTGCCAACATCCCCCTGCATCCTCCTTTGAAGGGGGAGACAGGGGGATGTTGGTGAAGCAAGATCCATTTTAATTTTGATTCTGGATTATTTAGTGCAATGCTTTAAATTATACTGTTTTTGATAAGGTATTTATAGATGCAGCGAAAAAGAAGACGCCCGGACTGGCTGAAAGTAAAGCTTTCGGTCAACGAAAACTTCAAGAGCCTTCAACAGATTGTCACAGAAAACAATTTGCATACGGTTTGTCAGGAAGCGCGCTGTCCCAATCAGAGTGAATGCTGGGGACGCGGCACCGCAACCTTGATGATCCTCGGAGACGTTTGCACCCGTTCATGTGGGTTTTGTGCCATCAAGACCGGTCGTCCGCCCATGTACGACCGCGATGAACCGAATCGCGTGGCGCTCGCTGTTCAGAAAATGTCTCTCAAACACGTTGTTATTACTTCCGTGAATCGCGATGAATTGCCCGACCAGGGATCTGAGGTCTGGGCAGATACAATCCTGGCGATTCGCAATCTAAACCCCAATACCTCTGTTGAGGTGCTCATTCCTGACTTCAAAGGTGTCTGGGAACCGCTGAAGCGCGTTATTGATGCGCATCCGGAAATCCTGGCCCACAATACCGAAACCGTTCCGCGACTATATCGCCGTGTTCGACCGCAGGCGAAATATGATCGCTCTCTTTGGGTACTTGAAAAGTCCAAAGAAGAAGGTATGACCACGAAAACCGGCATCATGGTCGGCATTGGTGAGACGAAAGATGAAGTGGTTGCACTGATGAAAGATCTGGTCAATGTCGGACTAGACATTTTCACGATTGGTCAGTACCTGCAGCCGACGAAGCGTCATCTGCCGGTAGAACGGTTCGTACATCCTGACGAATTTGCTGAATATAAGGAGCTTGGCGAGTCGATGGGGCTTAAACATGTTGAGTCCGGTCCGCTGGTACGTAGTTCCTATCATGCTGAAGAGCAGGCCGACAAGCTGGGCAGCTCGCCTTGTGGATCGTCTGCAGCATTGTCTGCTTGATACTGGATACTGGATACTGGATACTGGATACTGGATACTGGATACTGGATACTGGATACTGGATACTGGATACTGGATACTGGATACTGGAT
>JANQRS010000059.1 GCA_028284445.1 Calditrichia bacterium | reverse complement strand
TCCAGTATCCAGTATCCAGTATCCAGTATCCAGTATCCAGTATCCAGTATCCAGTATCCAGTATCCAGTATCCAGTATCCAGTATCCAGTATCCTACCTATCTCGAACCGCTTTCAGCGCTTCATAATTTGCAGCGATGGTCTGCTCGATTTCTTCATCACCATGTGCTGCGGACAAGAAGGCGGCCTCAAACTGGGCCGGCGCCAAATATACACCGCGTTGTAGCATTTCCTGGAAATAGGCAGCGTATTGCTCCGTATCGCAGCGTTTGGCGCCTTCATAGTCCAACACCGGCTCCCTTGTAAAGAATAGACAAAGCATCGATCCAATTCGGGAGGTATAGAGCGGCATATCCAATTTTTCCAGATTTGCTTTAATGCCCGCATCAAGTTTAGCTGACTTTGCTTCAAGATTTTCATAAAATCCCGGTTCGCTGATCAAGCGCAGCGTTTCCAGCCCTGCTCGCATCGCCAGCGGATTTCCGGAGAGCGTCCCGGCTTGATATACCGGTCCGGCAGGGGCAACATGCTCCATAATTTCGCGCTTGCCGCCATAGGCGCCAACCGGCAATCCACCACCGATGATCTTACCAAGCGTTGTCAAGTCCGGCGCTACGTCATATACCGACTGCGCGCCGCCCGGGGCTACACGGAAGCCGGTCATCACCTCATCAAAAATCAACACAATGCCACTTTCTTCCGTCATGCGGCGCAACGCCTGCAGAAAGCCGTCTTCAGGCAAAACCAGACCCATATTGCCGGCAACCGGCTCAACAATGAGCGCAGCTATGTCTTGCGGATGTTCACGGACAAGCCGGGCAACACTCTCGCTATCGTTAAAGTCTGCAAGAAGCGTGTCGGCTGCAATGCTTGGCGGTACTCCGGGACTATTGGGCACCCCGAGCGTCGTAGCCCCGGAACCCGCCTGAATTAAAAAACTATCCCCATGCCCATGATAACAACCGGCAAACTTGATGACCTTCTGCCGACCGGTATATCCACGCGCCAGGCGGATGGCGCTCATCGTCGCCTCGGTTCCGGAGTTCACCATTCGCACCATTTCAATCGATGGCACCATTTCAATCACTTTTTCCGCCAACTCGATCTCAACTTCAGCCGGCGCACCAAAACTGGTTGCCATGCGGCTCTCTTTCCAAAGTGACTGAATCACCGTCGGATGAGAATGTCCGAGAATCATTGGTCCCCATGAACCAACATAATCGATGTAGCGATTACCGTCGACATCGGTCAGCCAGGCGCCTTTGGCAGATTGGAAGAAAATCGGATTTCCCCCGACAGAACGGAAGGCCCGCACGGGCGAATTCACGCCACCGGGCATAACATTGACCGCTTTGGCGTAAAGGTCTTTACTTCTGCTATGATCCAACATCTGTTCTCCTGTTATGCGAGTAATTCCGACGCTTCCAGCGCAAAATAGGTCAATATCATATCCGCACCGGCCCGCTTGATTGACAGGAGTGATTCCATCATCACGCGATCGTGATCCAGCCAGCCTTTTTCAGCAGCGGCTTTGATCATGGCGAATTCACCGGAAACCTGGTATGCAGCAGTCGGCATTTGCAGCTCGGTCTTAATTCTGCTCAGCACGTCGAGGTAAGGCATGGCCGGTTTCACCATGATGATATCTGCCCCTTCAGCAACATCCAGTTGGGCTTCACGAAAGGCTTCGCGGCCATTGGCAGGGTCCATTTGGTAACTGCTGCGATCGCCAAATTGCGGTGCCGATTCCGCAGCATCACGGAATGGCCCGTAGAAGCCCGATGCAAACTTTGCCGCGTAGCTCATAATTGGAATATTCTCAAAACCAGCGCAGTCCAGGCCTTCGCGAATGGCAGCCACCATGCCGTCCATCATACCGGAGGGTGCAACCATATGAGCACCGGCCTGTGCCTGAACAATGACCTGCTGCTGCAGTAGCGCCAGCGTGGCATCGTTATCCACCGTTTCACCGTTGAGTGGACCGCAATGTCCGTGATCAGTGTATTCACAAAAGCAGACATCAGTGGTAATGCAAATATCCGGAACGGCTTCGCGAATGGCGCCAATGGCCCGGCAAATCAAACCGTCCGGGTCAGTGGCATCGCTGCCAACAGCATCTTTGTGTCCGGGAATCCCAAAGAGGATAACGGACTTAATGCCGCGCTGCCAGGCATCGCTGACCATACGAACCATGATGTCAATTGACATCTGCGAGTGACCGGGCATGCTTTTGATTGGTTTGCAAATATCAATACCTTCGACGACAAACAGCGGCAGAATGAAGTCATTGGGCGTCAGGGTCGTTTCCCGGACAAGGTCGCGGATCGCTGGTTGCATCCGCAAGCGGCGCATCCGGTAGTAAGGTGTTTCCATTCTAGAATTTCCTTCCTTTATTCGACATCGGCGCTTCGCCATCATCCGCCGGGTTCTCAGCATCAATCATTTCCTGCTGACGCCGGGCGATTCGCTGTGCAAAAAGCTCCGCTTGCTGCACGCAGTCCGCAACCGATACACCACCGCGGAAATTTCCGCCGATGTGAATACTCGGTTCGTCAGCTTCAAATTTTTCAATTTGATCAATCAGAGATGGATGTCCGGGACGATACTGGGGAATTGCCTGCTGCCAGCGCTGAATGCGACAAAAGTCCGGGCGTTTCCAAACACCGAGCAATTCGCGTAGTTCATCGACCACCATCTGGCGCATTTCTTCATTGTCCAGATCGACCAGATCCGGATTGCGGCTACCACCGACAAAGGTAGTGAAGGCGCAACCAGCTTCAGGCGCTCTTCCCGGAAACAGCACCGAGTTCCAGATTGTGCCGAGGATTCGGCGATTTTCAACCTCCGGCACCAGGAATCCGAAGCCATCCAAGGGCCGGGTTGTCGGTAAATCCTTGTAACCAAAGAAAACCGTTGCCACTGCTGCATAGCGAATGGTATTCATAATTTCTTTCAAAGGCATCACAGGCTTGCCGGGCAAGGTTGTATAGGCATGCGCGGGGAGTGTCAATAAAAGCTGATCACAACTGACTTCTTCCAACTGTCCTTCAGCATCTTCATAATAAATGTGAAAGCGATTGCCATCGCGGGAAATCTCTTTCACATCTACACCTGTCTGCAACTGCTCGTTCAAACGTCCGGCAAGCGCATCTGTCAGCGTTTGCATGCCGTTATAAAAGGAGAAAATGCGGCGCGGCGGTTTTTCAGCACTCTTTTTGCGGCGTTTCTTGATAGCCTTGGTAAGCATGCCGCGAAGCAGGCTGCCGTGGTCCCGCTCCAGATCAAATAGCTGCCGAAATGCGCCCTTCAGTGACAGTGATTCCGGCGAACCGGCGTAAACTCCCGCGACAAAGGGATTCACCAAGTAGTCCAACGCCTCTTGTCCCAGGCGCCTGCGAACAAAATCCGCCAGCGCTTCATCTTCAGTGCTGCGATTGGCGCGGACCAACGGTTCAGCCATGAGCCGCAAACGGCCTTTGACAGAAATGAGTGACGTCCCTAGTAGAGAGCGAACGGACAACGGCACAGGCACCAGTTTCCCATCGCGGACGATATAGCGTTTTCGGGCACTGCGATTGGCATATTCCATCTGGAAAGAAAGTCCCAGATGTTCAATGAGGCCGAGAATGGCCCCGCTGGTGGCGAGAGCACTGTTTGGTCCGGCTTCCAGAATGAAGTCATCATTTCGGGTGGTGCGGATAACGCCGCCGGCGTGGTCTTGCTTCTCCAACACAATTGTTTGCAATCCGTGTTGTTTCAGGTAGTAGGCGGCTGATAAACCAGAGAGCCCGGCCCCAATAACGGCCACATCTACTGATTGGCTCATATTTAAACTGTCCTTGAATACATCGGTTTTTTCTGATCTGATTTATTATCCAGATACGCATCAAAGCACATGGCAATGTTGCGAATGACCATACGCCCCGATTCGTTCACCATGATTTGTTCTGACTGCAATTCGAGGAGACCGTCGAGCAGGAATGGTTCAAGCGCCGCCTCAAAGCCGTCAAAATAGCTATCGAAGTCGACACCGAAGCGCTCAGCGACCTCTGTCTTCAGCAGGCGATTGTTGCACATCAACTCGGTAATAACGAAGCGGCGAATACGATCATCCAGAGTCAGGTCTATCCCGGCCATAGTTGGCAAGCGCCCGGCATTGATGCGCTCTTCGTATTCCTTCATGGTCTTTACGTTTTGGGCATAGGCGCGATCCAGCTGACTGATGGAGGTAACGCCCATTGCAAAAACTTCCGCGTCCGAGCGCGTGCTATATCCCTGGAAATTACGATATAGGGTATGATTCTTCAGCGCCAGGGTCAATTCATCCTCCGGCTTTGCGAAGTGATCCATGCCGATAGCCACATAACCAGCCTCGGTCAGCCGCTCATTGATCAACTCCAGAATGGCAAGCCGCTCACTGGAATCGGGCATGGCATCTTCCGGCAGCAGTTTCTGATGCTTCTTCAACCAGGGCACGTGAGCATAGTTGAAAATCGCCAGGCGATCCGGGTCGAAGGCAATGATCTTGTCGAGGGTTGCTTCATAAGATGCCAGCGTTTGATAGGGCAGGCCATAGATAAGATCAACGTTGATCGAATCGAAACCGAGATGCCGGCTTTCGCGAATCACATAGGTATTCTGATCATCTGTCTGCACGCGATTGATGGTTTCCTGCACCTTTTCATCCACATCCTGCAGGCCGAAGCTAACGCGGTTAAACCCAATGCGACGCAGGGTCGGCAGGTGCTCCTGGGTCAGGCGGCGCGGATCAATTTCAATGCTGATTTCCGCTTCAGAGTCAAAATTGAAATGGCGGCGAATAAACCCGTTGATGTCTTCAATTTGGGCCGGATTCAGGTAGGTTGGTGTGCCACCTCCCCAGTGCATTTGCACAACTTTGCGGTGGCGGCCAACCAGCTCGCTTACCATTTGAATTTCACGCTTTAAGAAGCTCAAATAGCGATCGATGCGGCTTTCGTTATGGGTAATGATTACATTGCATGCACAGAAATAGCAGAGCGACTTGCAGAATGGAAAATGAAAGTACAGCGAAATGTTTCCGTCGGGACGCTCCAGACAACTTCGCAAAATGGCTTCCCGATAAGCGGCATCATCAAATCCGGTATGAAAATGCGGCGCAGTTGGATAGCTGGTGTAGCGCGGTCCGGATCTATTGTATTTTTTCAAAAGTTCAGCGTCAATCATTGACATGGCTTACTCTTTCCTTTTATATAGACGGCGTTGGGTTCAGTTTAAGACTCTCCTCTTTAACTGCATCCACAAATGCACGGGCATGGTCAACCGGGATGTCCGGCAAAATACCGTGTCCAAGATTGGCGACATGTCCCCTGCCACCAAAGGCGCGCAGCATATCGCGGGTCCACTGCCGGATCTCTTTCGGATCGGCATACAAAGCGGTTGGATCGAGGTTGCCTTGCAGGCTAGCTTTACCTGCGGTGGCCTGGCGGGCTGTTTCGATATTGACGGTCCAATCGAGACCGATCACGTCTGCGCCGCATTCAACCGTTCTATCCAACCAGATGCCGGCGCCTTTTGCGAAATAGATCATTGGCACTTCCGGGCGACGAGTCCGGGCAATAATTTCACTGGCATAATCGAGCGCAAATTCCTGGTAGCCTTCCTCGTCGAGAAGTCCGGCCCAGGAATCAAAAATCTGAATCACCTGCGCACCGGCATCAATCTTGGCGTTGATATAGTCAACAGCGGCGTCGGTAATCTTGCGTAATAGCGTATGTAGCAGATCCGGGCGGGACCAGCGCCAGGATTTGATGGTTTTGAAATTCTTCGAGCCGCCGCCTTCTACCATATATGCTGCGAGTGTCCAGGGTGCACCGCTAAAGCCAATCAACGGAACGCGATCGTTCAGTTCGCCACGCAGCATTTTCACGGCATCCATCACGTATTTCAAATCTTCTTCAGCATTAACCAGACGGAGATTATTGACATCAGCAGCTTCGCGAAGCGGGGACGGAAACCAGGGGCCTTTTCCTTTGACAAATTGTAGCTCCATGCCCATTGCTTCCGGAATCACCAGAATGTCGGAAAAGATAATTGCGGCATCAACGCCGATGATATCAACCGGCTGTAATGTCACTTCGGTGACCAGCTCCGGAGTTTTACACATCGTCATAAAATCATGATCAGCGCGAATCGCGCGATATTCCGGCAAGTAGCGTCCAGCCTGACGCATAATCCACACCGGAGTCCGTTCAACTTCACGCCCAAAACAGGCATCTATCAACAGGTGATTTTTTGAATCATTCATTTTACTTTCCCTTATAAAAGTTGATCAATTTCTCAACATACCCCTCTATCCCCTTCGACCTGAGACATGCCCCTTCGAAGGAGGATTTAGGGGGATGTGTTACTCCAATATACTTCCAGGGCTGTGCGGAGTGCCTCCGGTTCCGGCTTTTGCGGCACCACCTGGACCGGCACTCCCTTATCATTGATATAGCTGGCTGTCGTCTGGCCAAAAGCCACAACAGCCGTGTTCGTCAAGGCTTCCCAATCAGGCAGGATTTCGCATAACCCGTCAAAAGACGTTGGGCTGCTAAAGATCACAGCATCAGGATGTCGTTCGAGCCAATGCTGACGTTCTTCGGCATTAATCTGACGATTAGGGCGCGTATGATAGATGGCCAATCGCTCCAGCGTCAGTCCTTCCGGCACGACCACATTAAGCTTATCCAACGATGCTGAACTGGTAAGGTGCAGTGCCGATGTTTGCTCGCCATCTTCAAAATTAACGTGACGCAGCAGATCATTAAAATTACTGCCAATCGCAGCCGCGGCGATAGAGAGCGAATCACACAATTCGCGAACCGTGCGTTTTCCAACGGCGCCAAATTTCCAGCCACTGTAGTCAAACACATCTCGACCCTCCATCAGCTGCTTGAAATAGCGAATCCCATTGCGACTGCTAAATAAAAGCCAATCAAATTTATCGAGATCCGCCAAAGCATTCTGAACGACTGATATTTCATCGTCTGCAATCCCCTCCACAATGAAGGTCTGCAGGAAGTCAACTGCGGCTCCGGCATCCTGCAGAACCGTCTGCAATTGCTCGTTGGCACGCGCTGATCGACAAACGAGAATCTCTTTTTGGGCAAGACCACTCATCGCTCAGACCTTTACACTATTATTGATGGTGGCAAGAATTTCAGCAGCGCCATTTTGACGCAGATGCTCGGCCAGCACTTCACCAAGATCTTCTGCGGCATCGATGTCGCCTTCCAGTACCTCATATACTTTGGTCTTCCCATCGAGGCTATACACACAGCCTTCCAGGCGCAGCTTATCCTCGGTAAACTGACCAAGCGCGCCGATGGGGATCTGACAACCACCTTCCAGCGAACGCAACATGGCTCGTTCGGCAGTCGTAACGGTTGCGGAAATTGGATCATTTACACTTCGAAGGAGATCGAGGGTATCCCAATCGTCTTCGCGGCACATCACCGCAAAACTGCCCTGCCCAACCGCAGGCAACATGATATCTGTAGATACGCGTTCCGCGATGCGATCCTGCCAGCCAAGCCGCTCCACACCGGCAACAGCCAGGATCATAGCGTCCCAGTCTGAAGCGTCGTATTTCGCAAAGCGAGTATTGAGGTTACCGCGGATATTGACTACCTGGAGGTCCGGCCGGAAGTGGCGAACCTGCGCCTGCCGGCGAAGGCTGCCGGTCGCAATGGTCGCGCCCTGCGGTAAAGTTGCCAGGGTGTGTCCATCTTTGCTCATCAGAGCATCCCGAACATCCCAGCGCTCCGTAACTGCGCCGATGGTCAAGCCCAGCGGCAGGACGGTGGGCACATCTTTCAAGCTATGCACAGCAATATCGATATCGCCGGCCAGCAATGCATGGTCAATTTCTTTGGTGAATATCGCTTTATCGCCAATTTTCGGTAGCGGCACATCGAGAATTTTATCACCACGGGTGGTGATAATTTGTTGCTCGATTTCCAGTTCCGGAAATTCCCTGAGCATGCGATTGGCCACCCACTTTGTTTGCCACAGCGCCAGTTCGCTGCCCCGAGTGCCAACCTTAATGTTACTCTTCATGATATCGATCCTTCAATTCAAAAATGTTTCGAAGCACCTCGGCCGTCAATGGACCTTGCTGATTCGATTCCTTGGTACTATTCAATTCCCGCATTGGGAAATGCAGGATTTTGTTTAAGAGCCGATGGGTCAGTTCTTCCATCCGCTGCATCTCTTCATCGTCGACGCGATGCTTAAACTTGTCTAATTCGCCACGGCGAATGGCTCCCAGCTTCTTGCGAAGCGCCACGATGGTCGGCTTCACATCCTGCACCCCTCGCCATCGTTGATATTCATCTACTGCTTCATCCACAATGTCATAGGCCACCGGCAATTCTTGTTCGCGCTTCAGGGCATTCTGCTCGGCAACTTGTCGCAGTGCTTCCATATTGTTCAGGAATACATTGTTCAGTGAATTGATGGCCGGATCAAAATCGCGGGGCATGGCAATGTCAATAAAGAACAAGTATCGCTTGTTGCGGCGACTCATCGAGCGGCGAACGTCTTCAGCTTGCAGCACGTAGTCATCAGCCCCGGTTGAACCAATAACAATATCGACTTCGTGTAAACGATCAGCAATTTTTTCAAAAGGCATCGCCACAGCATCCATTTCTGCAGCCAGTGCTTCAGCTCGTTTCAGGGTGCGATTGGCAATGTAGAGTTCCTTGATATTTCGGCCTTTGAGATGTTTGGCTGCCAAACGGCCTGTTTTGCCTGCACCGATCAACAGGGCGGAATGTCCGGATAAATCTTTAAACACCTTCTCTGCCAGTTCCACTGCGGCATAAGCGACGCTTACTGCCCCACGTGTTATGGCCGTTTCACTGCGAACGGTCTTGGCGGTATGCAGGGCAAGGTGAAAGAGGCGATTGAGAAAGACACCGATCGTTTGCGCTTGCTGGGCAAGGCGCAGGGCATCCTTGACCTGACCACCAATTTGTGGTTCACCGAGAATCATTGAATCAAGCCCGCTGGTCACTCCCAGCAAATGGTGAACCGCTTGCCGGCCCTTGTGAAAGTAAAAGCGCGAGCGATCACCTGACTCGATTGCAGAAAAATTACGGCGAATTAGCGAGAACAATTTGTCGCTTGATTGTGCAGTATCTTCAAAAACTGTATAGACTTCCGTGCGGTTGCAGGTAGAAAGCAAAGCAACTTCGTGGACAGCACTTTCCCCAATCAAGGTTTCCAACTTGTCAGGGACATGCGCCGGAGACAGGGCCAGTTTCTCTCGAAGACTTGTATCAGCAGTTTTGTGATTGACCCCTACAACGAAGAGGTCAAGTGTTTCAGCATCCATGTATTTACTATCCGAAGCGATGAAAAGAGGTTACAAACAGGTTGACAATAACAAAACTTATTAAGATTACAACAAAGCCGGCAATCGACGTATAAGCCAGCCACTTGCCGGACCAGCGGCCAATATTTTTCCCTACAATCACAGCGCCATAAATAAACCAGACGGCGTAAATTGAAATCACTTTTCCGTCGAAGTGAGGCGCAGTGGGATCAACTTCCTTCCGCCACAATATTCCCAGCACCAGAGAAATCGTCAGGAAAATGAATCCTGGTAATGCCGAGCGAAAGATCATCTCGTTTAACTCTTCCAGCGACGGCATGCGATTGTATATGATACCAAATCGGGCACTCTTGATTTGATTGAAAAGCATGACAAACATGATGCCATAAATTGCCGAAATGAAAAATGCCGAGTAGCTGATGATGGCGCTCGAGGTGTGAAAGAAAAACATCGGTGACTTCAGAATGGCCGGAACCTCGCCGTCAAAAACGATAAAGGCAGATGAGAAAAACTGTAGAATAAATACCCAGGCGAGAACAAAAACACCGGTGGTTTTTAAACGTAATCGATGTTCAACATAAAGATAGACGACGGCAATGGAGAGGGCCAACACGCTCATAAACTCAGAGATGGTTGCCATAGGAAAGCGGCCAAAATACAGGCCTCGCAAAGCAACTTCGCCAAAATGGACGATGATGGTAATCAGCGTGGCGTTACGCAAATACCGACCTGCACTATGTGCCGAGTTATAAAAATTCTGCCCATACAAATAAAGCAGCACCATGTAGAGAATCGGCAGCAGCGTATTTAAAACGCCAATGAGAGATAACATGTTTTTACCACCTAATTGTCAGTGACTAAAATTACCGGGATTCCAGAAACAAAATTGAATCCGCTTTATCCCGGTGTTACCACAAAAACAGTGCCAGCTGTGGATCTGACAAAAAGCGAGAAATCTTTTTACACATTCGAGAGAATATTCAACCAGCCGAGGTCCATTTGCATAAAATTGAGTTAATTTTGCAAGCGATGACAAGACAGACGTTTTATTTGCACTCCCAAAATGAAACCTGTATTTCATAATGAAAAACCAATAATGGTTATTCATCAGGAATCAATACTCATTTGGCGTCACCCAATTTTAGCAAAATCGCCTCTTTATGGCAAATAATTGCACAAGAGTTGTATAATGATTACTCTTTCATCCATTCAATCAACAACGAGAGTGACATTATGGAACGTCTATTACCATATATCTTGATACTAGCATTAACGGGATTTTCATTTTTTCTCTGGCAGGAGAATCTGGAACTTCGTCAAGACCTAGACCGCTTAGTAGATAAGACAGCAGCTACTTCAGCAGCTGAGCATGAGGAAACACCTGAATTGGCTTCATATATGGGAAGCCTTCAGCGTCACACGCTCAAATGTGGTTTGGCTATCCAGTCCGGAAACAAGGAGCTTGTTGAATTTTATTTACATGAAATAGAAGAAACGCTTGAAGAAATTGAGGAGCGGATTCCAGAGCACGATGGCATTGTCATCGCAAAACGATCGCAGAATTTCATGACACCCAAACTCAAGCAATTTGATAGATCAGTAGATTCCGGAGATTGGAAACGAATCAAAAGCGACTATAAAGGGTTGGTAGCCGGATGCAACGATTGTCACCAGGCAACTGAGCATGGCTTCATTCGTATTTCACCTGAGATTCCTGCCAACCCTTATAACCAGGAATTTTAGTGGATGATGATGCTAATTGTGTTGCACTCAAGAGACAATAGATCCTTGATCCTTGATACTGGATCCTTGAAATAAACGATAAATAACAAGCCAGGATGGAGAATCAAGTATCGCATTTGCCGCGAGCCTGACGCGAACGCAGTGAGCCTACCCGCCGGCCTTCTTTACTTTGAACCCCTTCTCCTGCAATACAGAGATAATATCATCCACGCGGTCTCCCTGGACAAGGATCACACCGTCTTTTACAGATCCCCCGGTGCCGCAGCGCCGCTTGAGTTCGGTTGCCAAATCAACAATTTCCGCAGCGCTCATCGCCAGATTCATGATCAGCGTTACAGGCTTGCCGCGGCGTCCTTTAACTTCACGACGCACACGAATGATGTCATCCTTAAAAGTCGGTATGTTGCTGCCGGACGACTTTTGCTTCTTCTGCTTTGGCCGATCGACCTTACCGCCTTCGGTTGAATACACCGGCTGACTATTCTCATTCCGCCGATGCTTCATGATTTCACCCGTCCCGCCAAGGGCGCGTCCTGCCCAACACAATGAGGACAATGCTTGTTCAGCACAAAGTCAGGCGATGCCTGTTCCTCGGGCGTTACGGGCGCCAGGCAGCGAACACACTGCTGCAAACCGGTCACCTGCAATTTCCCATCCAGCGATACGCGTTGATCAAACACAAAGCAACCGCCGTCGTAGTGTGCGTCTTCCTGTTCTTCAAAATATTTCAGGATACCACCATCGAGTTGATAAACCTCCTGGAATCCGTTTTCCAGCATCCAGGGCGCCGCCTTTTCACAGCGGATACCGCCGGTGCAGAAGATAACTACCGGTTTCTCTTTAACGGCCTCCGGCATTTTCTTGACGGCTTCCGGAAATTGCTTGAATGACGGAATATCGAGATGTTCGGCTTTTTCAAATGTACCGAGATTAATCTCATAATCATTGCGGGTATCAAGAAGTGTGAAATCCTTGCCTTCGTCCAGCCAGCGTTTGAGTTCCGATGGGCTAATTCTCGCTTCATCTGCGGTAGAAGGATCTATCTCACCCTTCCCCATCGCAATGATCTCATCTTTGATTTTCACCAGCATTCGCGTGAAGGGCTGATGATCACTCAGGCTCTCTTTGCGAATAATATCGCTATAGTAGCCAATGCGCTTGACTTCAGTCCAGAAAAGGTTAATGCGTTCCGGCATCCCGGCAAGAAACATGTTGATACCTTCGGTGCTAAGCAAAACCGATCCCTTCAGGCCCTGACGAATCGCTGATGAGCGCAATCGCTCTTTAATCCAGGGGAGATCTGCTTCCGGTACTTCGACAAACTTGTATGCAGCAATGTTTAAAATCTTCATAGGGGCAAATATAAGGGCTGTACGGGACGGAAAAAAGCAGGGATTCCAGAATTCACATCCCGCTTTATCCCTCTTCGAAGGGGGATGTGAAGGCAATCTATTTGTTAGCGTGATCCTCAGCGATCATCTCAATCACCCCGCAAAAGCGGTCCACCTCGCGCTCGGTATTATAATAATGAACGGAGGCACGTAGCAGCGCATCGAGGTTTCGCGGCTCCAAATCCAGGCGGGCATAGTCGATTGGCGATACTGAGGTGTTGATACCGCGCTCCTGCAATATTTCATGTAGCTGATAAGGATCCAGACCGTCGACGGTGAGTGTCACGATGCCTGATTTATGGAGCCCCTGGTCGTGCACTTGCACGCCGGATATTCCTGCGAGGCCGTCTCGCAGCTGCTTGGCAAGCTGATTGACCCGTTCGCGAATATTGTCCAATCCAATATCCAGGGCATAATCAACGGCTGTTCCCAGTCCAAGCACGCTTGCATAGCTCTTCTCCCAGCTTTCAAAGCGACGCGCGTCGGGCTGAATCTCATAGTCATTCATTTTGGTCCAAGTTGCTGCTTGTAAGTCCAGGAACGGCGGCTCGAGGCGCTCGATGACGGATTTACGCACATACAGAAAACCGGTGCCGCGTGGTCCCCGGAGGTATTTGCGCCCGGTCGTCGAAAGCATATCGCAACCGAGATCATTAATGTCTATCGGTAATTGACCAACTGACTGGCAGGCATCGAGCAGATAGAGAACGTTGGCATTGCGGGCAATTTTGCCAACTTCCGCAGCCGGATTGATCAGCCCGCCGCTGGTGGGAACGTGGGTCAGGGCAATCAACTTCACACGCTCGTCAATCATTTCAGCGAGGCCGGAGACAGACACCTGACCATGTTCATCATCCGGCGCGACCCGAATTTCGGCACCGCTTTTTCGCGCCGCCTGCATAATGGCGATATAGTTGCTAACGTATTCAGCATTCGCTGTTAAGATGACGTCTCCGGGCTGCAAGTCCACCGCATAGAAGGCCATGTCCCAGGCACGGGTGGCGTTCTCGCAAAGGGCGATTTCCTCGCGGCTGGCGCCGATCAAGCGGGCGATGCTGTCGTAAACAGCATCAATGCGCTGCTTTTCGCGCGCATGTGCCTCGTAGCCACCAATCATCGATTCCAATTTGAGATATCCTGTCACCGTATCAACGACGTTCTGGGACATCAGTCCGGCGCCGGCATTATTGAAGTGCGTGACGTTTACACAGCCTGGTGTTGCGCGACGGAGTTTTTCGATGTCGAGTTCAGTCATATTATAACCCCAACTTTTCCCGGTCAGCCTTCTTCAGTTTCGCTGCAACCAGAACGTAAGAATTGTCTATCATCTGCAGAATTTCCTGGTCGCGAATGGAACCGTCCAAGGTAACAGTGTTCCAGTGTTCTTTATTCATGTGATAGCCCGGCTGTACCGCCTCATATTCAGCGCGGAGAATTTGCGCCAATTCGGGATCGCATTTCAAATTCATGCGCAACGGTGCCTCCTGCCAGGCGATCGTCGCAAACATTTTGCCCAATACCTTAAAAACCAGTACATCCGGTCCGAATGGCAATTCGCGCGTGGTGCCGGCTTTGGCGAGCAGGTATTTTTCGAGTTCGGCTTGGGTCATGGGCTGCCTCTGGATACTGGATACCGGATACTGGATACTGGATACTGGATACTGGATACTGGATACTGGATACTGGATACTGGATACTGGATACTGGATACTGGATACTGGATACTGGA
>JANQRS010000043.1 GCA_028284445.1 Calditrichia bacterium | reverse complement strand
GCAAGATGTCAAGGGAAAAAGAATGAAAAATTGAAAAATGAAGAATGAAAAGTTGACAAACAGATTGGTAGATTGGTAGGTCGGATTAGCCGAAGCATGAAACCCAACAATATCAATAAACGGGCAGAGGCGTAATCCGACGATTTTGGAAAAGACGATTTGGAAAAGACGATTTTGTAAAGGACGATTTTGGACAATACCAAATGACAATTGCCAAATGAAAAACAGAGATTGGGGATTAGGTTGTGGCAGGAAAAAATGTTAAATGTCGAATGACAAATGGAGATTCGGGATTCGAGATTCAGAATTAGGTTATATCAGTAGCAGTAGCAGTAGTTGTGGCAGGAAAAAATGTTAAATGTCGAATGACAAATGTCCAATGAAAGAATGACCCCAAAAATCGGTCGGCAGTCGGCCGGAGAAGTTCTTTATCGAAAAACGGCAGGCTAGATAGACTCGGTCATGTATTTGATAACGGAATAACAGTGTAGAAACGTCTCTGGACTAACAACCAATCTCGAATCAATATTCGTTATTCGTTATTCGTCATTTGTCATTCGACATTTAACGTTAAGATTTCCCTCCGGCCATATGGCCGGAGGAAAAAGCTCATACTTCAAAATTCCACTTCTCAATTTCCAGCATTCAGCTGGCGTTCAAGCGCTGCAGTTGCTGCTCGATGTTATCGCGCAGGAATTGTTTTCCCTGCTCGCTGCGGGTGGTATCGCCATCAACTTTTTGGGCGGCGATGTTGTAATAGCGGATTGCCTCGGCGTTATTGCCCATTAACATATAACATTCACCAAGACTGTCATAGCAGTTGGCGACCATGGGGTACAGCTCTGCGTTGAGTTTAAGAATGCGTACGGCGCTGTCAAAATCTTCGCGATTGATAAATGCATAGCCAATGTTGTTCAACACATTGTCATTGGATATCGAATACTGGCTTCTCAGTGAGTCAATATTGTCTTCCAGGTAGGTGACACCATTTTCGACAATCAAGTCTTCAAGCTGCATACGGCGATAGTTATTACCGATCATGCTGTTATCCGGGTATTTTTCCAGGAAATTGGCCATATACTGGCGTGCCAGTGCCGGGTCCGGCTCCAGGAACTGATAGGTGACGGACAAAAGAAAGTTTGCTTCTGCTTTGCAAAGCTTGCCGTCGCGGGCGGTAATTTTATAATACTCCATTGCTCTTTCTTTGTCGCCGGACATACCGGTTACCCAGGCAACCGTTTCCTGCCACCAGCCTTGCAGGCGAGTCGCGGCAAAATATTCAATGACTGCCAGTCCAACATAGGCATCATGGAAATTTGGATCTTCTTCAATCACGTCTTCCAGGTAACTCTTGGCGTCCTTTGCCGCGGAATAGGCATCGAAAACCGAGCGGTCTTTCATAAAATGGGCTCTGCTCAGCAGCCCATATGACGAACCGATGTAAAAATTGTTCTCCGGGCTTTCTTCAAGCACCTCAGCCTTCGCAATGGCAGTTTCGGCGCTGGAAGCAACCGCGGTCATTAGATCTTCAGTAGACAGTCCGGTGCCGCCAAAATAGCGGGAATAGAAATTCAAATTCGCCTTCAGATAATGGTACTTGGGGCTATCCGGATTTTTTGCGATAGCGCCGTTAACCAGGGCTGTTGCTTCAGCATAATTGCCGTTAAAAGTGTGGTAGAGAATTTGTTCGTCATTCTCATATGCAAACCCGGCGCCCATGGTTAAGGCAAGCAGCAAAATGGATAGAATTAGGGTGGAGAGAGATTTCATGATTTACTCCCATGTTGTATGATTGGATTGGATGATCCAAAAAACGGTTTCATCCCCATTCACAAGGGAGAGGGTGCTGATTCATCGGAGGTGAACCACAGGGAAAGTCGCGGTTCAATTAGGGGTCTACGGAAGTTGGTTCAGAAAGTTTCAAAAAATACGCACATCCCCCTAAATCCCCCTTCGAAAGGGACATAGGGGGATGTGACGAGGCGAAGCCTCTGACGACACACAGCGCCTGACACGAGCGCCAGCGAGTCACTCTCCCCACAGCGTCACAACCAGCTTCCGTGAGCCGCCGCGATCGCGGTGTTCACACAGGTAAATACCCTGCCAGGTGCCGAGATTGAATTGTCCTCGAGTAATCGGCAAAGTCAAGTTACTGCCTAGCAGCGATGCCTTAATGTGGGCCGGCATATCATCAGGACCTTCATAGATATGCGTGAAGTACGGGGCGTTCTCCGGTATCATGCGATTGAAGTGCGATTCCATATCATCCCGCACGTCAGGACTGACGTTCTCATTCAGCGTGAGAGAGGCTGATGTATGCTTGATAAATATCTGGGCCATGCCGACCTGAATGTCGGAGAGCTCCGGTAGTTGCTGTGTGATTTCGTGGGTGATTACATGAAAGCCGCGGGAGCGCGGCTTCAGAATGATTTCTCTTTGATGCCAGTTCATGAATCAGGTAGCTTTCATCACTATCAGGGTGAGGTCATCATGCGGTGGTGCGGAACCGCGGAATTTTGCCAGGGAGCGGAGAATGGCGTCCTTGATTTGATCTGCTGATAAATCCTTATTGGCCATAATGATTTTTTTGAAGCGTTGCTCGCCGAACTCTTCTTTGCGCATGTTCATCGCTTCGGTAATACCATCTGTGTAAAAGACCATGATATCGCCGCTCTGCGTTTTAATTTCAACCTGTTCCAGCATGCTGTCAAATTTGCCATTGTCCGGCAGGCCGAGCCCCAGCCCGGACGGCTGAATTTCCTCACACTCTCCGCTCTCTTGCCGGAAATGCAGGAAGGGCATATGGCCGGCGCGACATAGTTTTAGGGAGCGATTGCCGTTCATGCTGGCAATGCCAGCTGTGAAGAAGGAACCGGATCGCAGAACGCTCTGCAGATTTTGGTTTAAGGCCAGCAATAATTCCCGCGGCGTCGAATGTTTTTCTGCCAGATTTTGCAGTAAGGCTTGAACCTTAACCATGTGCAAGGCGGCGCCCATGCCTTTCCCGGAAACATCGCCAATGATCACGAATGTTGTGTCTTTTGAATGCTGGGGTTTGATGAAATCGTAATAGTCGCCGCCGACTTCGCGCGCCGCCTCGGAGAAGCAGGCGATATCATAATCCGTGCACTTGGGCGCCTGGCGCGGCATCAGGTTCATCTGGATTTCCCTGGCAATTTCCAGTTCATCCTTGGCGGTGAGCTTATCCGCAAGCTCGAATGCCAGCAAGAGATTCAGCACCGCAAAGCAAATCAGCGCCCACATCCAGTCTGACAGGAAAAAGGAATACGTGAATAAGGCGAGGGTAAAAACATAGATGATGCGACGCGACGGGGTGAGCTTTAGCAGGAAGGCAGTAAAAATATTGCCAAGGAAATTGAGGGTGCGGAAAAAAGGGTTTTGCTCTTCCGGGCGTTCAACGTCGCGGAGATAAAAGTCGAAGACACCCGGCGCATCGCGCTTAACGAGGCGCTCCACTTCACTAAAGCTTAAATCGCTGGTAAAGAGATCGTAGAATCTCTGCAGTGTATCTTCCGCAGACTTATTCTTCGGCATGCCTTCCCCTAATGATTGGTCCCCCACATGCGGGATGCTTTATTCGACATTTTACACTACGAAAGGTCCGTCAAAAAGTTTTTACTCCCTGGAATGATTATCGTAAAAATCGGATTTCTGCGCAATGATACAAATAAAATTTGTATTGAGATTGGAAATAGTCCCGGCTATTTTCCGGCCATGTTAAGACTATTTCGTTTATTGAGAAAATCGCTTCTGAAGGTGCGCGTCGTTGCTCACGATGTCCCTGAAGGAGATCGAGTATACATCGTTGGCAATCATCCACAGCTGGGAGGCTGGCAACCTGACCGTATTTCGCTGACGGCTGAAAATGGTGAATGGGTCGGCGAATTCCCGCTAAAGCGAAACACTTTCGTAGAATTCAAGCTCACTCGCGGTAGTTGGGATAGTGAAGCCGCAGGCGTTGATGGGCGGACGCACAACAATCATTCCGTGGTAATGAGTAAAGACCGCGAAATGCTGGTTGAAGTGGTTGCCTGGAAAGACACTGTCAGTGAAGAGGCGGAAGAAGATGAGGCACCTCAGGAACCGGAAGAACGGATTCACGGCACGGTTAAATTTCATCGTGAATTTGAAGTGAATGGCTTGCAAAACCGCGATATTGTGGTTTGGCTGCCGCCTCAATATGAGGAGGATGAAGAGGCAAGATTCCCGGTGCTCTATATGCATGATGGACAGAATATTTTTGATCCGCAAACAGCCTATACCGGTGTGGATTGGGAAGCAGACGAAACGGCTTCAAACCTGCTTGATGCTGATAAAGTGTTACCTTTCATTATTGTTGGCATTTACAATTGCGATGACCGTCTGGAGGAATATTCCTGGTCGGAAATGGGGGAGAAGTATCGCCATTTTATCTGCGGGCCGCTGAAGCAGTTTATTGATGAAACCTATCGGACGGATCCTTCGCCTCAGTCAACGGCTACAATGGGATCTTCGATGGGCGGTTTGGTGTCCTTTCTACTTGCCTGGTTTCATAGTGATGTTGTCGGCCTGGCGGCTTGCATGTCTCCTTCCTTCATTTATCGGAGAAATCGCGCCATCCGTGCCCTGCGCCGCAGTGACACACCGGCCATTAAGCCGAAAATATATATGGATTGCGGTGGCGTCGGTGGTGAGGCGTTGCTTTATCGCGGTTGTCGCAAGGTTATCCGTTTTCTGCGGCGTCGCGGTATCAAGGAGGGTGCAACTTTTACCTTTTTCTATGATCCCGATGCCAATCACTCTGAATCCGCCTGGGCGTCAAGATTGTCGAAGCCGATGGAGTTTCTTTTTGGGAAGAGGTGATCGGCCACATCCCCCTAAATCCCACTTCGAAGCGGGATTTAGGGGGATGTGGTATCGGTTAAAGTGTTGATTGGTTGAATCGCAATTTGTTAATTCGCTCAACGCTCAACGCTCAACGCTCAACGCTCAACGGAATTTAATTTTCAACCTTGAATTGGCGTTTGTCATTTTATCCCCGGGCAAAAACAAACCCGGGGCTGTCATACATCATCCCGCAAGCGGGATTCTCGAGGTGAAAAGAAAATATTCATTATTTGTCATCCAACATCTGTCATTTGACATTTTTAACTGCCACTGCCACTGCCACTGCCACTGCCACTGCCACTGCCACTGCCACTGCCACTGCCACTGCCACTATCTTTTCTCAAACCGTATCGGGTCATAAAACGTCACCTCCAGCGAGGCTACTTTGCCTTCCTTGTTCAGGTGGAAATTGAGAAAGGTCTTGTCGGCCATGTCGAAAATTTGATTTTCCCAGTGCACGCGAAAGGTGTTGTGGTGCCAATGCTCCAGTTTCCCGCTGTGACGAACGTTATAGTGGAAGCGGAGCTGCCCGCTTTCGAGATTGATTGTGGCATCGCCGGATAGCGGATCGTGATAGATGCCGCTATAGTTGTCCAGCGGCAGAGATGGAGAAGTGTTCTTTTGGCGCGATTCCTGAAGTTTTTCTTCGCGTGCAGCAGCAGCCTTTTCTCCTCGTTTCTTTCGCTGCAAGTATTCGGCATTCCAATCAAAAGGTTCCTGATCGAGCATAATATCCAGGATATGATAAGTAATCATGCTGGTATAGCTTGTCGGGGCAATGTTCGTCATTACAATAATGCCAAGATTGGCCTCCGGAATCAGTGTTTGCAGGGAGATCATTCCGGACATTCCGCCGCCGTGACCCACTCGCTTATATCCTTTGTAGTCGGAGACGCCCCAACCAAGGCCATAGCCGCGAAAGCGCATATTGCTAAGGCGTTCATTGCTTTCCGAAACAGTTAAAGGGATGTGAATTGCTTGCATTGCCTTTACCATTTCCGGTGACATCACTCTCTCGCCGTCAATCGTGCCCTGATTCAGGTTGAGGCGCATCCACTGGGCCATATCCCTGACGTTGGAATTGAGCGCTGCTGCCGGGGCCACGTTGTCGAGGTTGTCGTAGGGAATAGCAGTCAGTTTGCCATCGACCATCTCATGCGGTGCTGCCACATTTGACTGACCTTCAAGCATCTTGACAGAGGTGTTACTATCTTTCATCTTGAGTGGTTCAAGAATACGCTGACGCATACCCTGGGACCAGCTATCACCTGTAATTTCAGGATACAATTCTCCCGCAACAAGATACATCAGGTTTTGATATTGGAAGGTCGTGCGAAAAGATTTGGTTGGTTCAAAATAGCGCAGTCGCGAAATAATTTCTGCGGCGGAGAGATCATTGCCTATCCAAAGATGATCACCACCAAAAGTCGGTAGTCCGCTGTGATGAATCAAGAGATCACGTACCTGCATTTCGCGAGTAACATATGGATCGAACATCTTAAAGTTCGGCATATGAGCGACAACCGGATCTTCGAAACGCAGCTTCTGCTCATCGGCCAGAATTGCCAGCAGCGCCGCAGTGAACGCCTTGCTATTGGAGGCAACGGCAAAGAGCGTACGGTCATCTACCTTGCCGGATTTTCCCAGTTCCCGCACACCAAAACCACGGGCAAAAATAATCTCATCATCCTTAACAATCGAGATCGCAATGCCCGGCACCTGCCATTCCTGCTGTGTTTTACGGACCAGATCCTCGATTTTTTTCAGCTTCTTCTCATATTGCGCATTGCCTGTCGCAACGAGGAGTACTATGGTCAAAAAGACGTAAAGGAGGTGTTTCATCGCTTGCTCCCGAAGATTTGATAGGTGTGAGTTGTTGGCTGTTGGAGCACATCCCCCTGTGTCCCCCTTCGAAGGGGGAAGCAGGGGGATGTGGAAACGCTCAATAATGCTTCAATGCCTTTCACCCCACGTTCGCAGAAGCGAACATGAGGCTGTTTTATGTAACGGCTACGCCGTTTTACCGCCAACGGCCCACCGCCGACGGTTTTTTAATGCTTCAATGCTTCAATGCTCCTTGCCCCCGGGTAAAAGAACAAACCCGGGGCTGTCCTAAATCATCCCGCAAGCGGGATTCTTAAGGTGAAAAGAAAATATTCGACATTTGCTTTCTCTGCCGCTACCAATTTCTTTTCAATGCTTCAATGCTTCAATGCTTCAATGCTTCAATGCTTCAATGCTTCAATGCTTCAATGCTTCAATGCTTCAATGCTTCAATGCTTCAAT
>JANQRS010000011.1 GCA_028284445.1 Calditrichia bacterium | reverse complement strand
TCAGGTCCGGAGCGATGGTGTCTGCCTTCTCGCATCCGCTGCTGAAGATGAGGCCTGCTGCCAGGGAGCCGATTACCGCTGCTTTCTTCATCTTGTTGAACATCTTTTTCATTTCTTTGCTCCAGTTTTCGCTTCGTTTTCCAGTTTTATTTTCCTCAATTCCAGTATCTGCTAGCGATAACCGTGCGCCAGAGCGTAGCGGGAAAAGTGGTTCAGATACACTGTCACGGTTTTAAACCACTTGTTTACGTGCGTCGCCTGAACTTCCCACTCTCCGGTTTCGTCGTTGAGGTATACCACCCGTAGCCCATCCAGGTCTACGCCATCGAGATCTGCCATCTTATACGAAAGAGAAACGAAAACCGGGCCGTTGAATTCTGTGCCGTGCGGGCCAAACTCCATGCCGGTTAACAAGCCTTCAAAGGTCGCCTGCGGTGTCCACTCAAAATGAATGGTATCGCTCTTCGGTAGTTCGTTTTGGCCGAAGTGAATAGTAGAGAAGCCATGGCTCCAGTCGCCAACAGTGATCCAGCCGCCTTTTTCCGCTTCAATCCAGCGGGAGGCGCGGAACACGGTATCATTGTCGCCTTTGTGCAAAGCTTCGGTTGCAACCAGGTTCGGATCAACCGTCAAAAGCTGCATTGGGCCTTCATTGGTCTGGATGACATTTGCAGGTGTGGCTTCCTCGGCCGGTGCAGCGATGGCTGAGATGTCGCGCTCACATCCTGTGTAAACTGTGGCTAGCGTGATCAGGCAAAGTGCTACAAATCTGTTCCAGAATTTCCGTGGGATCATGTCTACCTCCATGTAGTTGTTTTGAGTGATTTCCTTATGTCTGTTCGTCGCTGTCATGCCCTTACCATAAGCAAGCGAGATGCCAATCGATGTTTGTTGGATTAAGTGTTTGTTAAATATGCGTTTAGACTTCTGTAGATCGCCTGAGCAATCCTGGCTGAAATTCGCCAATCAACGGCGATTTAAGCCGCCTGGCCAATATCAGCCAAAAATCGTTCGACGACATTTTTAAGCGTCATTCTTGTCGAGAAATTGAAATTTCTGTTAACAAAGTTGCCACTCCTCCCGTAAAAATGCCTGTAAATATGTTGGCCCGGGCTTTGCTGAATTCAAGGCGTAACAAGCAATAAAACGGTTAGTGAGGACTTGATAAAAGGAGCAGTTTGAGATGGAAACCAGAGTTTATACGAAGAGAACAGGACTTTTGAAATATCTGACAATTGCATTAGTGATTGCCATGTTGGCGAATGTACATGCCCAGAATAAAGTAGGGCAGGGGGGCATTGCGTTTTCTGCCGGGGTACCACAGGGCGATTTTGAGCAGACCCTTAACGATAATGGGTTTGGTATTAGTGGAAACCTGATGTTTAATCTCGGCGCATCGCCATTTGCATTCGGTGCAGAAGTTGATTACCTGACCTATGGTAGTGAAACACGCAACGTGCCTTTTAGCACTACAATTCCGGATGTGAGAGTGGATGTCGAAACCAGCAATAACATTTTGCAGGCGCACTTGCTGCTTCGGGCACAGAACGACCAGGGATTTATCCGCCCGTATGCCGATGGCTTACTGGGCTTTAATTATCTCTTTACCGAAACCTCCGTGCGGGATGAAGATGACTTTGCTGAAGAGGATGAAATTGCTTCCAGCACCAACTTCGATGACTTTGCCTTCAGCTATGGCTTTGGTGGTGGTTTGATGTTCCGTTTACATGAATATGAACCGAACCGTGATGTTGAGCCGAATGCGCGTCCCATAACGATTTTGCTTGACCTGCGTATGCGCTATTTGCTCGGCGGGCAGGCTGAATACCTGAAGCGTGGTGATCTTGAGCGTATCGATGGTGAAGTGGTGATCAATCCGGTAAAGTCGGAAACCGATTTGATGACCTTCAATATTGGTGTGTCATTCGCATTCTAAAATTACCTATATATTCTTTCAACGTCCTGTGGCCTGTTAACAGGTTGCAGGACGTTACTCGCTTTCCCCCCGCCAAAATCCTGTCATGTGATTTCTTGCAGAATAAATATGCAATATATTGAATTTTCTTGTTGAAAAGCGCCTTCCTATGTGTTATAATGCTCATCACCGCAATTATGAGCCTGTTTCGAAGTTATTGAGAGGTTTTTGTAGGCCGGACAAGGGATGGCAGTGTTCCCCATTTTTGGTAGGAGTGATCCGTTACCCACAATATTTGCGGTTATTCTTGCCTTTACGCCTATCTCCCTTGACATATTTAGTCTATTTAGGCTTCGCTTGGAAGCCTGTTCGCATATTGATAAAAAGAAACAATCTTTGGCCACCAGCCACAACCAAACCTAATCGAAAGGAGTTAAGTATGTTTAGTAAGAAGATTGTGTTCGGTATGATTGCTTTTGTGGTCGCTATGTTGGCTTTTGGTTATTCCAGCCTCGACGATCGCACAGCTGCTGATGAAATGCTCAGCGCCGATGCTGATCACTTGATCACGCTTGAGGAAGGTATCCAGTATACGGCCAGATTTCGGGCAACAATGGAGCCGGGTGAAAGAGTTGGCGGATTCTTTGGGCGTGACATGTTAGAGACCATCCTGGCAGACGAAGAAGCTGTAGGTGTGCGCTATTACTATGCACTGGATAAGGATGGAAATCCTACACTTGTTCTGGTTGGTTCAGATAAGTTTGGCCACGACATTGTAGACGGACCTATTGCCCAAAAATCGCTTCCATGTCCGCCCTGGTGCAGTCTGGAATCTTCGGTGTTGAGTTCGGATATTGTTGTGCAGTAAATCGGCAGGGTAATTCCTGAGAATTAAAAGCCGGAGCACATGCTCCGGCTTTTTTTAGCTAGCGCTAGCTAGCGGCCGATCTGGTAGCCAAGGCCGAATGTTACGGAAAGTGGGAGTCCCGGGGAATAGCTTTCTCCCCAGGCTGTCTTTTGCGCATTTACAGCATAGAGATCGTCGCTTAAATTGAACATATTGGCCCAAAATTCCACGCCTTGAAATGCATAGCCGACCCGAAAGTTGAGCAAATCATAGCCCTTAAACTCTTTTGTATTCGCTTCGTTCATCCAATAGCTATCTACGTGTTGCCATTCTAAACCAAGGCGAAGACCGCGAAGAAAAGAAGGACGGTATGTGAGTGCGCTATTGAAAATAAAGCCCGGTGCACCGTTCATGTCGTTACCATCAAATATATTGCCTCGATTGTCCGCATACTGGATGAATTGATGTTGGGCATTGGTGCCGCTAAACCGGAAACTCAGGGAGCGATTGGCTTGAACGCCAATTGCATACTCGATACCGCGATGACGGGTTTGGCCGGCATTGGCATTAATTCTGGAGCCATCATCCAGTTGCACGGAAATGATTTCATTCTCACCCTCTAGCTGGTAGAGGCTAACATCGAGCTGCACTTTGTTGTCGAACAAAGACATCCAGCTGCCAACTTCGTAGTTGTCGAAAGTGGCAGATTCCAATATCGGTACCGACACGCCGCGATATAATTCAGTTACTTCCGGTGGCATAAACCCCCGGCTGTAATTTGCATAAAATCCGCGACCGCGCTGCCATTCATAAGTGAATCCGGCTTTCGGGCTGAGCTGGCTAAACTGGTTCGTTTCATCGGGAGCGCCGGTAAATGCAGACGGCGGCAGATGATTGTCAAAATCGTAATCCATACGATCAAAGCGAAAGCCGAGAACAATATTCAATCTGTTGATTGGGGAAAAATCGAATTGCCCGTAGAAAGCTGTATTCAACAGGTCTATGTCGTAATTGCTTAACAATGAATCTGTCGCCGTATATGAGGTAAAGATGCCGCTATTGGGATCCCGACTCACGTTGATAAAGAACGATTCGTACGTGTTTGGAGAACGATCGAGATAGAGGCCGGCCGTTACTTTACCGTTGAGCTGCGGTATAAACGCCAGATGCTGCAGGTTCAGACCAATGCTGTTAAAGGCATTATCATTTTCTTCACCGGTCGCTTCCGTTGGAATTGCACGGTTTTCTCGAACCCGATAGCTGGGATTCTGAGCGATGTTATTCCGTCGAAAGAAGACCGTTGCATCGGTTTTCTGCAGGCTGTTCCAGGCCCGGTTTAAAGTAGACCGCACACGTGTTGCATTGACCTTTCGAAAGGTGAAGGTGTGCAGGCTGCTATATTCCTGGCCAAAATAGCTGCTGCTATCCAGGCTGCCGGTCATATCGGTATCAAGATGATTGGTTGTTGCTGTCGTTACCAATGTAGTGAGCTCATCAAAGCGATAGTCGGCCCGCATGGTCAATGAGATTTTGTCCATATCGCTATGTTCCCGCCAGCCGTCACGACGCTGAGCAAAATACCCGCCGGCATAGATCCCTAAATCGCCTGACTGCCCGCTGATCGAAAAATCACCACGACGATATCCCAGGTCGTTGCCCTGGGCAGACACAGACGATGTCAATTCTGCAGCTGGCTTCGGTGTGATAAAGTTGATCGCGCCGCCAACACCATTGCTACCATAGAGGGAGGAGGAAGGCCCTTTCAAAACTTCAATTCTCTCCATACCGGCCATATTGATTTCGATCAGTGCATTGTGATTGAATAGCCCGGTTGGCCGGATCGGGATACCATCTTCCAAATACAAAAAGAATGCTTTGTAGTTGATGGGCTGGCGAATACTCATTGTGTGCTGTTCATTGCCCAGGTCGACCATATTAACCCCGGCAAATAGGTTTAGCGCTTGATAGAGCATCGTTGGCTTAATTTCAGCCAGCTCTTTAGAGGAAATTGCGGAGATGGCCACCGGCGCTTCAGAACGGCGCTGGGCATTACGACTTGCCGAAACAATGACCGGCTGCCCGTCTACAAACGACGACTCCAAATATACGCTGTATTGATCTTCCCCGCTCACGGCAATTGTTGTCGTTTTGTATCCAATGAAGCTGAAAGTCAGTTCAGTAATGCTATGTGACGAGGTGATCGTAAAATGACCGTCTCTGTCTGTTGCGACACCGAGCGTCGCGTTTGGTACCAGAACATTCGCTCCTGCGATTGGCTCATTGGTGTCCGCGTCAAACACGGTGCCGCTGATTGTGCTTTGTGGAAAGGCATTCAATGAAAGGAGCATGATGGCTATAAAGGTAGCAATAGCAGCCCTGGAATGTTGAAAAAGAATCTCTTTGTTGAAGTATAATGAATTCACGGTATTATCTCCTAAAGCTCTCAATTTAAGTTGTCATTTTGATAAAAATTTAATTGACCGAGCTCCGCAACTTGATTGCCGGCCGAGCGACGATAGGCCTTGACTTCTTGGTTGTCCAGCCAGGTGACAATCAGGTGATTTCCCCTGGTCGCATGTGAGGGATAGGCGCCTTGTCCGAGCTCCTCAATGATGCGAAAATTCCCGGCCTCCAAAGATGTTAAGAATAGGGCGCTTCCCGAGTCCTGCGGAGCCTCGCAGACAAACAAGGGGCCAGCATGCTGCTTTACAGACACAGAGGAACGCAAAGGGTTGATCTGCGCTGCCGGAGCGAGGCGGCGGGAGCCGTTGAAGACCAGGTCGGAGCTGCCGGTCGCATAATAGTTGCCGGCAAATCCCGCTTTGCCCGTAAACCAGGTGACGTGAAGCTGCTCTGATTCATCGACAACCAGATACGGACCATTGTGCGGGCAACCCTCAAATTCCCAATTGTCAGCAGCAACCCTGACAGGATCCAGAAAGGTATTTCCATCGTCCGTCGATTGTGCGACAACGATGTCCCTGATGTTGCCGGAAAACACCTTGCGGTAAGAAATGTAAATGTTGCCATTGCCGCCAATTGCGATGGCCGTCTTGCAACAAGGACAGGCCTCGCGGTCAACGACCACGCTTTTTTCAAAACTGCGCCCGCCGTCGCTAGACCGAGCCACCCTTATTTCCGGATCCGGTGTTTTTTGGGCAGACGTTTTCTTGCCTTTTGCTGCGGCTTCTCGACGTGCAGCGTCTCGAAGACGGGAATCAATCCACGCCACGTAAATTGTGCCGTCCGGACCAACAGCAAGTGAATGGAAGGTGTGGCCGGTTGGGAATTCTTTGGCATCATCATTGACGAAAATAGCCGGAGAGAAGGTTTTGCCACCGTCTTTGGAGCTTGACAAGCGTAGATTGCTTGCCGGAAAACGACGCCCTTCGACGTCTTTTTGAACTTGCCAAACGACATAAATTTCATCGTTTGGGCCCGCGGCGACGAGTGGCGGCGCCTGAGAACCTGTCGCTGCATCGCCGGGCAAATGATTGACTATGACCGGTTGCTTGAAACTGCCGTCAGGCATACTCGATGTAAAATAGATGCCGGGTTCTCCGTCAACTTCTTCCATCCAAACAACATAGGCGACGTCACCACTTTGGTTAAGCGCACTGGTTGGATAAGAGCCATTTTTGGACAATGTATGGATGACGGTCTGAGTTGTATTCAGATCGCTCTGGCACGCACCAATATACATGACCAGCCACACCAACCCAGCGAAGCGGAAAAAGAATCGATTCATTTTTCTGTCTCGTTTTATGTTGGGTAAACAGTCAAGGCCATACGATTTGTGTCATCATGTGATATGCATTGCTGCCCTATCTGAGATGATTAAATCGATCGAATGGCCCTACGGACTCTTTTTTTGCTAAATCGCCAAAGCAGACCCAACCGAACCATATAGGGTTTGGGTTTGCAGCTGCGATGTGAAGAGCCGTATTAGAAATTAACTGGTGGACTGTGCTTCCGGGGGGTGGAATATATCGGAGACGAAGAGTTTCGTTGCGGGAAAATATACAGCTGTATGATAAGTGGTTTTGCCAGAGTCGATCACACTCACGGCATGATAGCTTTGTGTTTTAATAATCCGTATATCAAGCGGGCGCTTGATTACTATTTGCTGTGATTCGTCAGCATGGCTGTGTCCGGCTTCTCCCATCATCTTTGCCATGTGACATTTACCGTTACAGCCAAGCTCCGGATGATCAGCGTTTTCGCATAAGACTTCAGCAATATATTCCTGATTGAGCCAATATTCGAGTGAAGGTACGATGACATGGGTTGCAGTGACGAGATAGGCGGCCGCCAGAAGTGCCAGAACAGACTTAACTGCAAGCTTGTAAAGTGATGCCAGCCTCTTTTGCGAATATTGAGCCATGTACTACCCGTCATATCGTTGAGGAATTGTGCAAAGAACATAAGGGCTTCAATGCCATTATGTCAAGGGCTATGTGTATCCGTGCTGTGGATTCCTCGCAATTCATGAAATGATGCAGAAATAACTGGCTTTAATTTATCACGAATTTATCACAAAAACATCACGAATATTAAATACTTTTGTTTCGCAGGCTTTTGTGGGCCGTGAGGCCTGGCAGTTTTTTGTCGAACATGCTATTTATGAGGCGGTATTGCGCTATTTTTTCATGCTTTTAATTGTAGTTGTTGCTTGTCTTTCATGCGCTGATTCTCTACCGGAACGACTGTCTGCTGATGTACCGAAAGTTGTGGTTCGGGATTCGGATAGCCTCTTCGTCAAGAAATTTGGCGTTGCTCGATATGACGGGGAATTGTTCGCAGGGACAGCTGTGACGCATCATCCGGACGGGTGGCAAATGTCGGAAACGCAATATTTGCAGGGCATTCGCCACGGGAGAGAAGTGCTTTTCTATGCAGATGGGGCGACTCGCTCAATAAAATATTTCGACCAGGGGCGTAAGGTCGCGGTCCACTATGGCTGGTGGCCGAATGGCCAGGAACGGTTTGAGTACGGGTTCCGGGATGGCGTTCGCCATGGAGACTACGTTGAATGGTATCCCAATGGTCAGCAATGTCTCGATTACTATTATGAAGATGGTACCCAGGTTGGCGCCCAGCAAGGTTGGCGCGAAAATGGAAAATTGTACATCAATTATGTTGTAAAACAAGGACGTAAGTATGGATTGGTTAATCAGCGGCTTTGCTTCAGCCTGGGGTATGAAGCAGGTGAATTTGTGGTCAGGAAAACAAAAACTCAGTAGCTATTTTCAACGATTTTTACTTTCTTCTATTATCCTGTCAACTATTGCGGTTTTGGCAGCAGGCTGTTCAGCTGAGGCAGAAAGTCCTGAGGGCATGCCCTTCTATAACACGCCGGATTTTACCCCGCGTTGGATAGGGGAGGGGGAAGCTGCTTATAAAGATATTCACACAGTGGCCCCATTCGTGTTCATGGATCAAAATGGCGAAACGATCACTGAAAAAGATTTCAGGGGCAAAATCTATATCGCTGATTTTATTTTTACGAGTTGCCCAAGCATTTGCCCGGTAATGACCCGGCATATGGCGCAAGTCCAGGAAAAATTCCGGGATGACCCGGATATAAAATTTATTTCCCACAGCGTCACGCCGGAACGGGATTCTGTTTCAGTGCTCCGGCAATATGCTACCGACAATGGTGTAATCGATGGTAAATGGCATGTTGTTACTGGCGATCGTGAAGAAATCTATACCCTGGCTCGCCGTTCTTATTTTGCCGACAAGGATATTGGCTTCAAGAAAGGCCCGGATGACTTCCTGCATACGGATAATTTTATCCTGGTTGACCAGCAAAGACGGATACGTGGCGTATACAGCGGGACGATGCCTGACGAAATGGGACGACTGATCGAAGATATTATGACGCTGAAAAGCGAGGGAGAAAACAGAAATGCTAAAATCAATTAGAAAACGCGCACTTAGGGTGTTATTGATCATGCTTTGTTGCATGATGCCGGTTGCAATAAACAGCTGTGGTGATTCCGGCGGTGGAGATTCTCACTCTTGTAGCAGTTGTGGTAGCGATTGTAGCTGCACCGATAATTGCACGTGCGGATAATGGAATAAATGCCAAATTCCAACAGGAAAAATTCCAATTTGGATCTTTACCTGTTGGAATTTTGTTTTTTTGCATCAGTATATGGACTTCATCTCGTTTAGGACAAACGAACTACGAGTCGCCGCTACCCCTCTGGTACCAAGCACTTCACGCAGGATGATTTGTGAGTAGTGCTCCATATCCTTAGCGACAATTTCAATGATCAGGTCCACCTCACCTGACACAGCAAAAACACTCACCACACCGTCTATTTCCCTGAGTATCATTCCCAATTCTTCCCAGCCGACGCTGGCATCCCGTAAAATGCCGCAATAAGCCCGTACCGACAAGCCGAGTTTGTGCCGATTTGTCAGCGCGCGATATCCGGTGATCATGCCTTCTCTTTCAAGCCTGCTGATGCGCCGGGAGCAACTCGAATGAGATAAACCGACTTTGTCGGCAACTTCGATATTTGTGAGCCTGCCTTCTACTTGCAAAACGGCAATGATCTTTCTGTCAAAATCGTCCAGCTTCGTCATGCGCAAAACCTTTGCATTTTGGATGTGTGAGCCTCGTGATTTGTAAAAATGTATTAAATACGTTCTTGTTTTGCAAAATCTTTGAAAAATTAACAAATGAAAGCAAAGTATTTGCAGGTACGGCATGTGTGATCGTAAATTTGATTGTGAAAAGTAACTGTAAACGAAACGAGGTGAGGCATGCAAGACAATACGCTGGATTTCGGACAGGCAGAATTTCAAGAGATCCTCAATCAGAGCAGTAAATTGGTTTTGAAACAATTTGCGGAAGTGATGGACCGTAAGGGCTTCCACGATTTTGAACAGACGCAGATCGAAAGCTGGTTCGACGAGAGAGTGCCGGAGCAGGGGATGCCGGTTGCAGAATTGCTAAAGTTCGTTGAGGCGAAAATCTTAAATACTGCAACCGGTAATATTGGACCGCATATGTATGCTTACGTGATGGCGGGTGGCAATCAAATTGGCGTGATTGCTGAGCAACTCGCGGCTACAATCAACCAGAATGTTGCCAAATGGCATTTAGCGCCGGCGATAACAGAAATCGATAAACGGGTGATTCAGTGGGCTGCGGAGTTGATTGGATTTGGTGAAAAGGTTGGAGGTTTCATCGGATCAAGTGGATCATCTGCGAATCTGGACGGGCTAACGGTTGCCCGCAACATATACTTCGAGAAAGAAGATATTAGAGCCAACGGCATATTCGGCATGAAACCAATGGTGGTGTATTGCTCAGATGAAACGCACAGCAGCGTAGATAAAAGCGTGCAGTTCCTCGGCATCGGCACAAACCAACTGCGCCGCATCGAGTCAAGGGCTGATTTCACGATTGACATTGCAATGCTTGAAAGGCAGATAAAGGCGGACCGCGACCATGGATTGCAGCCGTTTTGTCTGATTGGCAATGCGGGGACCGTCAATACCGGTGCAATTGACGATCTCAATGCGCTGGCGGACCTCGCCGAAAAGTATCGCCTCTGGCTGCATGTGGATGGTGCATATGGCGGACTGGCAGCCTCACTGGATACCAAGCGGCATTTGTACGCCGGCATTGAGCGGGCGGACTCAGTCGCCCTTGATTTTCATAAGTGGTTCTATCAACCCTTTGAGGTCGGTTGTTTACTGGTCAAAGAGTGGAGCATCCTGAATCGATCGTATTTCAAGAAGGCAGCATATCTCGATAAGTCTCTGGAGAAGGGGAGTGGGCGCCTGGAATTTAACGAACACCATTTCTTGCTTTCGCGAAATGCGAAATCCCTGAAAGTGTGGATGAGCATCAAGGCATTTGGTGTTGCAAGGATAAAGGCAATGATTCAGAAAGACATTGATTTGACAGACTACCTGAATGAAGAGATTAATGCTGCAAAAGACTTTGAACTTGTCGCTACTTCCGATTTGGCAATAAGCTGTTTTCGATTTAAAGGCGACCTGGTGGATAATGACGAGATTACCAGGTTGAATCGACTATTGATTGCGGCGCTCGAACATGATGGCCGGGTGTTTATTACCGGGACTACTTTGAAGGGCATCTTTGTGCTCAGAGCCTGCTTCATAAACCATCGAAAAACCAGGCAAACAACACGCTATTTGCTCGACGTGATCAGAGAAGTGGGTGAAGAATTGATTGATCGTGAGTTCAAGTCGTAATAATCGATTCAAGTTTGTTTGTATCTGCTTGTGAAATAGTGCTTCGTGATATAGAATCCTGTTGTTGAAGTGAACGATAGGAGTAAATATATGTCAGTTTATCAAAAAATAGCCGAAGTGGGAACACGTTTTGTATCGAGACGCACGCTGTTTAAGCTTGGGTTCAATTTAGCGCCAATGTATCGTCGAACCACCGCCAGGATTCTAGATGTTTCCGATGATTTATTGAATGTCAGGATCAAACTGCCAATCAGTTACAAGAATCGTAATTACGTGAATTCGATATTCGGCGGTAGTATGTTCTCTGCCGTTGATCCGATCCCGATGGTGCAGCTAATGAATTTGTTGGATAGCAACTACGTGGTTTGGGATAAGTCTGCGCAAATATTGTTCAAGCGTCCGGCAAAGGAAGATCTTTATGCTGAGTTTTCTTACACGCTGGAGGAATTGGATGAAATCCGCCGGCGTGTTAAAGATGAAGATGAAATCGACATCGTCAAGTCAACTTCGCTAACCAACAAGGATAAGTCCCGAGTTTTCTGCGTGGTCGATAAAACGATTTATGTCGCGGATAAGACTTATTTCAAGCAGAAACGTGCTGGTGCGTCAAAGCGGAACGACCCGTGATTTATGTTAAATGTTAAGGCAGTTATCTTGGCGGTAGAAAACCGAAGTGCAGGTGTGAAGTACTGTGATCGGGCACATTCCCCAAAAATCTATCCGCTTAAATCCGCGGCTGTTCAAGTAGTCAAACCCCTCCTGGTAATCCTCGCGATTACTGTTGTCCCAAATGATGACACCGTCAGGACTGAGACATTCCACTGAATTGAGTGCGCACTGCACTCGCTCACGCCCGTCGATCACCACGATATCGAAAGATATATCAGCTCTTTTTGCGTAGGTACTGTATTGTTCGTCCTCAAGCGCTGCATATTCATATTGGACGTTCTGCGGCAAAGCCGGTTTTAATTGGTTAAACCAATTAACATCATGTTCGACACTAACAACGGTGGAAACTCGCATACTCCACCAGAGTGTCGATTGCCCGCTCCCAAATTCAAACACTTTCATGCTGTTGTGGATTCTTGATTCGAGGAAATCGATACTGGGGTATGTGAACCACGGAAGCGGATTGCCTGATAGGTCTACTGCGGAAACTCGGCGAAAACTCTTAAACCATCCCTTGTTTGCCAGATGGCTTGTACTACTCCATAATCCGTAACAGGCAGCAAAATCAGAGGTGAATTGAGTAAGTCTCAGGATTTTTAACAATAGCTTGCGCAAGTTGGTGCCCTTATGTGGCTCAAATGGTAAATGCCGCTGCTTAAATTTTTGTATCAAAACTACTCATTGCGTGTCTATTTATTTGTTATGCCTGGTAAAGCTTGATGAGAAACAAACAAGATCGACATCAATACAAGCAGAAGTACCGTGATCCAAATTGAGTCCTTATGCGCAACATGGGCGACCAACGCCGTAAGCAAAAAGAAGAAAGTGCCGGCATAAGCCCATTGTTTTGCGATCGCATGCATATTGGGAACCAACAAAATTATCCCTGCGAGTAGTTTTAGTGCTGCCAATTCCCACCGAAAGAAATCCGGAAATCCCAATTCTCTCACGCCCTTTATCGTGGTGTCGCTAAATAAATAGGTGTAGGAACTGAGGAAAAGAAATCCGGAAATCAGGCCGGTTGATATCCAATATAAAAGGTTCATGGCTGTAGAATCCTAAATAATGATACCTCGAAAAATAGAGAAGGGCAATTTTAAGAGCAACAGGAGATATAGAAAGATAGGGGGAAGCTGCGGGGAAAATTGTACCCAGATATAAGAGATCTTGAAAAGGTGGCCCTCTGTGTAGATAGAAGAATGTCACTTCTTGATTGTGAGGATAGGGGAGTTGGGAATGAGTGCCACAGAGAAAATGTTTGGTCCGGTCATAAAGTTCTTTGGGATCCTGGCATCATCATTAACCGGTATCAGCGCTGTGTTTACGGCTGTTGGCTTTCTGGCCGAGCGAAGCCGTTTGGTCATGCTGGGATTCGTCGATATTCCGGTGGATTTAAATCAATATCTCTACACCGGTGCGAAATTGTTTGGATACTTACCCTTCATTCTTGTTTATGGCGCTGTCTTGAACTTGCTCAGCGCATTAACAAGTTCTTGGGTGCTCCTTGTGGCAGTAATTTTGGTTGTCTTGAGCGTCTTGTGGTGGGTGCTCGGTCGATTTGATCGAGTAAAAACGTTCAATCAAAAAATTTTGAAAGGCCTACAGCAGCTACTTTTTATGTGGCGCCTTCCCTTGATCACCCTCCTTGTCATGGGTCAGTTCATGGCCATTTATCAGTTGTTTATTGCTGTTCAAATTGACAATCTACTGTTCGATACGTCGCGTACGACGGCACTTCAGGAAACTGATATTGTCGGTATGCAGAGTCAGCACGACTTGCGCGGGGCAATTCTTGCCGGAAATGAAACCGGGCTTGTCGAATATATTTCCTTGCTCCTACTGGTTGCTGTTGCTACCGGATTTCTAATCTGGGGATTTCTGAAACTAGCACGACGGAGTAAAGATGAGAACCCTGGTGCCTCGGAGCAGTTCGGAATCGTGGTGACCCTGGTTTTGTTCTGCACTCAGCTGATATTGATACCGATCAACTTCGGCATTTTGCTTTTGCCCAACCACTTTCCGGTCGTAAAGGTCGTCTTTGAAGAAGCGAAAAAGGAAACTTTGGACGTCCCAACCGAAAGTCGGTTGGTTTTGCTGAGTCGCCAACAGGGAGATGTCTATCTCTATTCTCCGCGGGAAAAACGAATCTGGCTGATCAAAAGATCTGATTTGATCAGCCTGGAATACCGGCAAATGGAGGACGTGTTTAGTCTGATACGGCGAGACTCCGGCTGAATTTGATCCACGCAGGTATTGAATGAAAGTATCGGGGCATAAGACTGTTTTATATAGAGGGATTGGAGAGGAGATGAATCGCTTAGCATACATTGTAAAAATCCTTTCGGGAATACCACTTGTTCTTGTTCTGAGCACAGGCTTGAACGCGCAAGACAACGCCGGGAAAATTAAAGAGATTAAAGATACCTCTAAACAACCGCACTCTAATATCCATGGCTCTACAGAACGGGTGCAAGTGCAGCGCGGCAGTGCCGGCAGGTGGTGGGACGCGCAGGAGGGATCACTGGTTGGTGCCGGGACCAGAGTCCGCGTTTTGCAACAAACATACGCCTGGGTACAGCTAAATAGCCGAAATCAAAAAGGGGATGTTGTAGTCAGCCCCATCGGACCGGATAGCTCACAAACGGAAGCCATTTACGAGATAAATGAAAACATCGACCAGATAGAGGGCGTGGAGCTCTTACTCGTCAAGGGGACCATGGTGGTTAATTGGCTACATGGCAAATTGCAGGTGATTGCCGCTGAAATACCCGTCTTATTCATCGGCACCAGAGTGGTATTTGTGGTTGGGGATAATGGCCGCCAGGGCTATATGTTTCTGCGCGAAGGGGTAATTAAGTTTCCTCGACATCCTGGCACGACTATTTATCCGGGACAAATAGCAAAGCTCGTGACTGGTCAGGCGCCGCAAGTACTTCGCCCGGGAGCCGCTCGTGTTGAACAGCTAAATCGCTTTACCGAGTACAATATCAAAACCCTCTGGCATCGTCCCAGGTCTTTTTGGAAGAAGCCGAGATTTTATGTCCCGGCAACTGCCGCTGTAATCGGCGGCGGTATTTTGATTGCAGTTTCTGGTAATGACGACAACTTTATTAGCGGCACAGTCACTGTCGGGATACCGTGAGTGGTGTAGCATTGGGAGGAAATTGTGAATAAAGGTTACTGGTCCATTTTTACAATTTTTGTGATTGTCATCAGCATGGCGGCGTGTCAACAGCAGCCGCTTGGTGAATCTGATATACTATTGAGGAGCGCATTGAAATTTGATTTGCGCAGTTTGGCTGGGTCTCCGCAGCAAAGCGCCTCTGTTATCGATTCATTTATGCTGCAGATTGAGCAATCCGACGGTGAACAACAAACCATTTCAATGAGACTGGACCCACAAGATAACTTGCTGGTTATTGATGTTGAGGTGGTTGCCGGACAAACCGAATTTACTTCCGAGATATACAGCAATAATGGAACAACTCTGTATGCTGGAAACCGCACTGTTAATCTAAGCGAGAATGGGTTTGACGTTACAATAGAATTGCAGCCCCTTAGCGGCATACTTTGTATTACGCCGCCATCATTGCTGTTGAATCAAGAAATGCCGGATACGCTTATCCTGGAGAACAAGGGAAGCCAAAGCATCGACTGGTCGATAGGAACGGTGTCACCATTTCCGCCCGAATTCACGGTGATGTTTTCGAAAACGTCCGGAGAAATTAGAGCCGGGCAGCAAGACCTGCTGATAATTGACCCGGATGAAGATGCCAACAGTAACTTTATTCCAGGTGTTTTCAATTTACCAATTGAATCAGATGTCGGCACGGCAGACGCCGTTGTGGAGCTCCGGTTAGTTGCCGATTTGCTTCCGGTGCCGGATGCATCCGGCCTAATCTGTGTCCGTCGTGATGACAGCCTGGTGGTAACTATTCGAAATCGGGGCCTGGCAGCTTCACAGCCCTCTGTAACAGAAGTTGACTTTTTTAGTTTCGGAGTTGTTGCGCTGCCGACGCCTGCCTTGGCTCCCGACGAGTTCGTCGAGTTATTGGTTCGAATTCCGCCCAATTGCTACGACTCTGATTGTGAATTTTTGATTACGGTCGATGTCATGAACGATATTTCTGAAGCTAACGAAGGCAACAATGTGGTAATTGGCATATGTTTAGGATAAGGTTCCGGCCATCCACCATTAGCTTGACACCGCTATTAAAAGCGCCTGGTTGTGCGCGATAATTCCCGATAGAGAAACTCGCCTAAATATTCCTTTTCTTTGTTTACATTTTTATTAACTTTCTCCCGACTCTGCAAATATTCTGAAGCTCTTGGATGAGTTGGTTGCGTTTGTTGCGTATATACATTCAATACACTCTGATTATGAGGCTTTTTATGTTGCAACGAGTTGTCTGGATCTTGTGGGGCTCCTTGTTAATTACGGCGTTGCCGGTGATCAGTCAGCAGGTCCAGCCAGATCTGGATCGATCAGAGCAGCTATTTATCGACGGACGTTTCGAAAAAGCCCAGGCGATATTGGATTCAGTCGCGATGATAACGACAAAAAAAATGCAGCCTGCTATCCGTCTGTTAATCGCTTCGCAGTCTTCTAAGATTGGGGTTTTCCAAGGCATCATGTCTCGGGATCGAACAAAATACGAGAATGCCTTGGCGATCTTGCGTCCCCATAGGAAAGTGCTTTCCGATGTGCATCACGCACGTGTTAGAGCCAACTTTACGTTGGCTCTGGGCTACGCCCACCTCTTTAATACTCATATTTCGCCAGCTTATAGAGACACATCCATCGTGCAATTTCGAGAAGCTAATCTCTTGTATATTGAAGCCAGGGATCTGGCGGGTCAAGCACTCGCCCGTGCTCTTGAAATCATGCTCCGCTTCACCAGGCAAAGAGCCAATAAGGATATGGAAGGAATGCTTGATCTGATCCCGGAGTTTGAAGCCGAGATCGCCTTTTCTCACCAGGCGCGAGATCCAATAGCCCTTGCTTACAACCAGCGGCATTTGGCGGCAATTTATCGCGAAGCCGCCAACGAGTTAGATAAAGCCTTGAATCTGTATCAAGCTTCGCTGGAAACAAGATTGCAGATGGGTTTCCGACCATTCCTTCCCGCTTCCTATTTCTCGGTTGGAGATGTGATGGAGGACTTAGGGAAGATCGAGCCAGCGATCGACATGTACGAGAAATCGATGAAGGCCGCGGATAGGGTTGGATTTCATCGTTATCAATTTAACTCTCGAATTAAACTTGGTGAACTGCTTCAGAAAGTAGGCAAATTGACTTTGGCGAGATCACACTATGAAGATGCGCTTCAGGTAGCGCAAAAAGTGGGTAGCCAGGAGGAAGTTTCCCTGGCTCGCAACAAACTGGAGAAATTGAATTGATGATGTGTGAAGATGACAAATATCCGGAAAGGGTATAACTTTGATTCGTTTGATTATGATTTGCTTCTTGCTCAGCTTCCAGAATTCTGGATTTGCCAACACCGACGAACGGGAGAATGCAAGCGAGCTTGAGTCCAAAGCTGATACGTACCTGAAGCCCTATCTCGAAAGAGGGGACTTTAGCGGGGCTATCTTGATCGCTAAAGGCGACACTGTCTTATTGGATAAAGCGTATGGTATGGCCAGCTATGAATTAAATGTCCCAAATACAACGGCAACCAAGTTCCCTGTCGCCTCGGTGACCAAGACTTTTACCGCTGCAGCGATTGCAGTTCTGCAAGAAAAAGGACTTTTAGAGATAAGCGATACGCTGGGTGCCCATATTCCAGACTTCACATATGGTGACAAAATTACCATACGTCATCTATTGCGACACGAATCCGGCCTCTCTAATCCTGATTATGTTAGGAATGCAAGACCTGTTTCTCTCAAAGAATTAGCACGGCAGATTGGGGCTAAACCATTGCTTTTTGAGCCCGGGACCAATGGCCGGTATAGCAACGGCGGATTTAATTTACTGGCGTACGTTGTTGAGCAAGTAGCTGGAATGTCGTATGCTGACTTCTTGCAAAAAAACATATTTGAACCGCTGGCGTTACAGGGCACCGATGAACAAAGTGATGCGATTGTTCATGATCTGGCTTTACCCTACCTACCTGGTCCTCCACCCACCGGCCTGGCGAAGGCGCCCTGGCGTTACGATGGACTCTCTACAGGAAGTGGGTCACTCTACTCAACGACATCTGATTTGTATCGCTGGCTCAAAGCTGTTCACCATAATCAGCTATTCGACATTACTGCATTAGAGTATCCATACGGATGGGGGCGCCTTGATAAGTACGGACATAAAGGTCTCGAACAGACCGGGCTTTCAACGGGTTACACGTCTTACATTGCCGCTTATTTTGATGACGATTTATATGTTGTTGTTCTGACGAATGCCGAATCGATAAAATGGAATAAGTGGGGTCGGGATTTGGCAGCGATTGCTTTGGAAAAAGAGTATGAAGAAGAAGATGTGCCTATGGGCATCGCTATATCCGGAAAAGAATTGGCAAAGTGCGTTGGAAAGTATCAGCGAGAAGAGCAGATACTGACTATTGTCAATAATGATGATCATCTTTGGGTGTATACAGATCAATGGCCGATCGGGAAATACCTCCTTCCTGTGTCAGAGAGCAAGTTCGCTCTGCGAGCAGACTTTGGCTGGATTGTCTTTGATACTTTGCAGAACAATGTATATCAAAATCTGACATGGCATTTCAATGACGATGCTCGCTCGCAATATCAGAGATTAGACTAGGCGAGGAATGAGTGCGACCCGAATTGTTCAATCAGGGTAGGGGAGTCGATACGCCTTCTCTGCTGACCTTCATATAAGCCCCTCCGGCCGCCAAATACGGCCCTTTAATTCTCACCATCTATTGCTCAAAACCAAGAATTCATTTAGTCAGGTAGCTTTTGATGTTTCTGCTGAGGCAGCGGAAGCAGACAGATGTAGACGCTGACGGCCCTGGCCGGGTTTTGACTCGGCAGGTACGACACACGGCGATAGAGAAGTGGATTAATGATGGTTACACGACGAAGTAGATCATCGCAATGGCGGGCCACAAGACGAGAAAGGTCTTGAGCCTTACTTTCGGCGGAACCGAGATCTGGTGAGGAAGCTGGCGCGAGAAGGGAATCCTCTGAGTGAGCTGCAGCGCCCGCAGGACGTGCACAAATTTGAAGAAGTGCTGGTGAAGAAGTATGTCAGGGTGAATAAATAGGGAAATGAATTTGGGGGGGGATGGTGTAAACGTCACATTCTCTAGTCCAAGCCATTCAAGAATTCTTCCAGTGCTTCCGTTTGTTGAGGCATGTTTAGTTCTGCAAAAAGGGCCAAAGCTTGTTTGCCGCATTTGATGGCGTTGTTTTTTTCTCCTTTTTCTACATGGACGCTAGCCATCCCCCAATAACAATATCCCAAACTACTTTTTCTGCCAAGCTCGATGCAAACCTCTTCCTTCTTTTTGTGCAGCTGCATGGCTTCCTCGAGCCTGCCCCAGGCCTGTAGGATGATGGCCTGATTGCCGTAGCTTCTTTGCAGGCTGTCTTTGTTGCCAAGCTCGATGCAAATCTCTTCCTCCTTTTTGTGCAGCTGCATGGCTTCCTCGAGCCTGCCCCAGGCCTGTAGGATGATGGCCTGATTGCCGTAGCTTATTTGCAGGTTGTTTTTGTTGCCAAGCTCGATGCAAATCTCTTCCTGCTTTTTGTGCAGCTGCATGGCTTCCTCGAGCCTGCCCCAGTCCTTTAGGATGAGGGCCTGATTGCCGTAGCTGGCTTGCAGGCTGTCTTTGTTCTCGAAGCGAACGGCGAGCTCCTCAAAAGCTTTGGTGAATGCGAGGGCCTCTTGCAGGCGCCCGGTGCGACTGCATAGCAAGTAAGCACGATAAGACAGCGAAATTGCTTCGGTGGAGAACTTGTTTGCTGTAGCATATTGAAAAGCTTCGCGGGCTTCGCCCAGATCATTGAGACAGATTCGCCAGTTTTTCTCCCAATTTTCAAAAAGCGTAGATACAATTTTCAAATGTTTGTCTGGGAGTTCCGCAAATTGGCTTCGCTTGCGCACGCTCTGGCGGATCAGTGTGTGCAAGAAATAACGCTGTTCTCCTCGGTCAAGCTCGCGCACGAGCGAGCGGTCTATCAAGATTTGTAAAGCGGTATAGGCCGACTCTTCAGGGAGCCCTTTTGAGTCTGTCATTCCAGCTACTTCCGCAGCCAGGACAAAGCGAAAGCCTTCTTCCGCACAGGCGCCCATGGCGCATAGCAGTGTTTCTTCCTCGGCAGATAGGCGGTCAAATGCCGTGTTGAACAGGCGCGCAACATTTCGCTGCCGGTGCTCAAGGACGTCGACTCTTGCCTGTTGTTTATGTTCCAGCAAGTCCAATAAGCGGTCAAATGTCCAGCGTACGTCATCACGAAGAAGGCCTGCTGCAACGCTCACGGCGATCGGCAGCTGGCCCAATGCTGCAGAAATCCTGGCGGCCTGCTCCTCATGTCCATCCAATTTCTCACCCATCATTTTACGGAAGAGTTGCAGACATTCTAGCTTGGTAAAGTCCGCTACGTTCAGCGGTGCGTATTGGGCCAGAAAGGGCAGATCTTTCCTGCGTGTCGTGATGATTGTGGAAGCCCGCCCGCCCGGCAGCAGTTCGCTTATTGCCGGATCACGCACGTCATCAAGCAAGAGCAGCGTTCGTCGCTGCGACAGCTCGTTGTTCAGGACTCGTAGAAGCTTGTCCGGGGGCAGTCCGGATACCTCCAGGCCGAGTTTCTCTGCCAACTCTTCAGCGACAACAGCCACCGAGTTGTCCCCGCAAAACTGGTAGTATATTCCGTCAAAGTGGTTTAGCTGGTTTTGCTCGTGGGCAAATCTCAGCGCTAGATAAGTTTTGCCGATGCCCGCCATACCGTAAATGCCAACTGTCTGTGTGTTGGTGAGCGGGGCAACACCTGAACGTGACACCAGGCGTTCGCTCAGCGCCGCAAGTAGGCTCTCGCGGCCGACAAAGTTGGCTGGCAACTCCGGCACCAGGAAATCGGATACCTTCTCAGCCGGCGCAACGATGTCCTTTAGATCGTCAATTTTCTGTTCGATACGCGCTAGCTTCGCCGGTAGGGTCAGCGTTACCTGGTTCGCGAGGTTGGGGACTTTGCTGAGTTCGCTATACAGGCGCACTACAAGCTGCTCTGCCAGCGCAGGGATGTCTTTTTCGGGAAATCGCAGTTTCTCAAGCACACCGTACAACTCACGGGTTGTCGGCGGCTTGCCACTTTGTATATTGGTGATCGCGGCACTTGTAGTTGGGTCCGTCAAAAATGTCAGAAGAAATCTCCGGCGGATTTGCTTGTTGCTGGGGGCGATTTCAGCAAATGCGTTTTGGAATGCCGTTTCGATTTCAGGCGTAAAAAATTTCCGCAGATACTTGCTTGCAACTGCCTTGTCCTGGATTTTCTTGTGAATAAGCCGCTCAATAACCTTCTGTGACTGGTCTTGGAGGAATCCGGCAAGGCCGCTCTCTTTTGCAAGCAGCGCAAGTGCTGAAAATGTAAAAGTGGCTGGTTCCATTATGGTCTCAGGACTTTGTTAATCTATTACCACCTGGCAGGTATTGGCCAATATACCCGGCCATACGACGGCAAGTTATTCTTCAGCTGATCTTTTTTGCGTATCTATTCAGAGGGTGGCAATACATGTACTAAAATCGAAAGAGAGATTTATATCCAAAAGCAAACTTCTTTGGTCGATCATCCAACTGTTCCCAACTACCGGAAGAGGTCTGAGTGGGAATCAGTGCGTTCTATGATGAGCTTTCGTTCCTCGATTCGGTAGATCAAGAGCCAATCCGGCTCGGTATGGCACTCTCTGCGAGCGGCATAGTTACCCCTTAGCTCATGGTCCCGGTAGCTTTCCGGGAGTTGTTTGCCTGTCATCAGAATTCCGACTAGAGCCCAGAACCTATCCATTCCTTTACCGCGCTTCTCCATACGGCGATAGTGTTTCTCTGCTCGTTTCATGAATACAAGCTGCAACATAGCCATCAGCTCTTTAAGGCCTCTTTGGCGGCCTCTATGCTACTGTACTCAACCATGTCCTTGCCACGTTCAGACCTCCGGAATCTTTCAAGGGTCTCCTCATTAGGAATCTTTACCTCGAAAGGAATGCCCTTGGTGAGCTTTACCATGCGTAGGAAAAGGTAGAGCGCCTCAGAGGTCGTAAATCCCAATTCTCTCAGGATGGCCTCTACCTCAGACTTTAGCGAGCTTTCTACTCGTACATGTATTGTCTTGTCCTTTGTGGCCATAATCTAACCTCTGGTTATGCTGTTTGTGTATGCGTTACAATGTAACGCAGGTTTCGGCCGGAGTCAACGGTTGCTTCAAGCCAAATATCGGCGCAATATTATTTCAAGAAAGAGATAAACCGCCATCATCTGTCTGCGATTTAGCCTCGAATCCCTAACTGAAAGTCTATGTCTGTGCACCCAACTACAACTTTAGGCACTATCTATACCTATCTTCGCGCTACCTCCGTGTATTTCCGGAGGTAGCGTCGAGCGAACTTCCAAAAACAGCAGAAATCTATGTTCGTAGTTCTATACAAGTGCGAACATTAGACTCGAACTTTAGGCAAAAACCAGGTTGAAATGGTATTAAAACAGACTAGGTTCGTAGTTGAATGGGGAAATACGAACATAAACAGAGGGGTATCCGCACGAGACCTGGCACAGCAGATCCCAACCTGGTCGGGTTTGTCTACTGAACTTTAGGAGGGTGGTTTGTACAAAAACGCCATAGCGTTAACGAAATTCAGGCGGATCGAACATTTTCAGTCTGTCCGTCACGAATAAATCTCTAAGGAGTGCACCAAGGCCGGTCTCTTCCTAAGGTGTGTCGTTTTGAGGTGTTTTGATGAATTGTAAAAGTGAGCTCGTAGCTCATGGCGCAGTATTTTCGGATTTGCTTTCTTGAAAAGCTGGCGAAAATGGAATGAAATTGAGTCCCGATTTTGGAAAGATTTTGCGTTTAGGGGAGTCGTCATTAATGAGTTCCATTATGCCACCAGGCCCTGCAGCTTGTCCGCCTGAATATCGAACTATTCTTACAGTAACCGTTTGAATTCTCTCCGGAAGGCTATGCTCGATGTTGTTGTGCACTGAGATTGGCTTACTGTTATTTTTCATATACGCATCAATATGTCCTATATAATCGTTTCTCGAAATGTTTTCTCTTGAAAAATGAAGAATAGCGTCTGCCATTGATAACAAACCATAGTGTTCAGGTGGCTGCCCAGCTTCGTCCACACCTATGAAAAAACTGGTAATGTTTTCGGCGGAAAGGACTTCTATAATTCCAGGAATGAAAATTTGTTCTTTTGCACAAAGAGGAAACCGGGACGAAAGTTGATCCAAACTAGTAAATAATACAGTTACATTACATTCACCATCTCCTTTGTTGTGTTTGAGTCTCATGATGCTGACATACATTTTGTGAAAAAACTCCTCGGGTGAGACATATCCAGGCGGATAATATAAAATCTCGATTTTGTCTTCTTTGATCAACCGAGCAAGTTGAAGCTCTGTTTTGTCTGTGGGAGTCTGAAACTCTTGTTCCAAAATCTTGTTAAGAGTCTTTTTTGTCACATTCTCATCGTCTCGCAATGAAATTATTAGACATCTATTCTGCTTTGCTTCTGTATCGAGAATCTTCTTGAGCAAACAATAATAGCCTAAATGACTTTTATGACCTCCACGCATACCGATCAACCCTGTGCATTTTCCAAAGGGGAATCCCCCATGGAGCATTTGATTTAGGCTGTTTATCGGGGATTCAAAGGTGCCTGAAACTGACTTTTGCTTGTAGCGCTTGTACAGAGACAAATATGAATGGATTGATGGGTAGATGAATATTCCACCTTCTTCCCGGTAAGGGTGTGCCCGTCGCTTCTGCTCTGTTTCTAAATTGGCAATATCAATACTGGGATATATTTTTAATTGATGGATTCCCCAAAGATGGGGTTGGTATCTACATTTAATTATCTCGATATTACGAACAAGATAGTCCGAAATATATTTTCGGTCCATTCGAATTACTATGTCAGACAGAAATTCCCAATACTCACCTTTGTCATTTGTCGAATCAGACTCAAGGATTGTCACTATAATACGAGGGCCGTATCTGATAAGCTCATTAAATTGGTTAAACAATTCGATTTGTTTTGAGGCCTCAATTGTGTTAAGGCTGTCTATAACCAAAAGGTCAGGCTTTTCAGCCAGGAATTCATTCCGTACTCGAGCATTGCGCCATTCATCTGTAACGAACGTGAAAAGTCGCTCTGCCTTCTTGGGCACAAACATACGAGAAACAGCCTTTAGAAGCCCTGGTAGGCCTTTGTCATCACCCAAATATTCTTCAAATCGAGCAGTGTCCCAAATTTCTGTAAGCGGAAATACTGTTTCCTTTTGCCGTTTCTTTCCATTTTCGACAATTGGAATGGGAAATTCTGGCCAGCCATAAGATTGTGCCTTTTGTATGGCCCAGGACTCGTTGGATTCAGAGGTCAAATAGATTGCGGAAAGCCCTTTTTGGCTTTTGGAAGATTTCCGCTTGTTCCCACGAGGACCAGCAACTCGTATACTGCCCAAACGATAGCATAGTTCTAACGCTAAAGTGCTCTTTCCACTACCTGGAGGACCAGTGATCAGAATTGTTAAGGCCCTTTTCTTGTCAGCTTCTTGTTTCGGCAAGACAATTCCACCTTCAAGTAGTTTGTCGAACCATGATACTTCCTCATATTTAGGTTTGCCATCTCTAAAAACGCGACATTTTGCCGGTTCCATTGTTCCTGTCCCCGAGCACCAGTGTGCTTTCGAAACATTTGTAAGTAATGGCTTAGTCATTAAGTCACCTCATGAGGATGGGTTATGAATATATGTCAACTACATAGAATTGTTGCTTTTGTTTTCTAAAAATTCTGAAGAATTTATATATAGTGTAGTGAATTTGTAGAACTTTGTCAATGTGGTAGTCAGGTGTTTTAACATCGACTTACTTGGAGTGCGTTTTGAAATTTTTGGATGAGTTCTAAGAGATTTGTGATTGACCGACGAATCCTGAATAAGTATAAGTCAACTAGCTATAAGAATATCGTGGAACCAGTTGTTTTCGTTTGCTATGGGTGATCAATGTCACAGCGAGTCTTGATCAATTCGGACTAACTTTTGTCAACTTCTTTCCAAGTGTCCGGAGATCACTTGGAGACACATTCTCGATTTTTATTCCAACACTATTCGTTTTTTCTAGCGTCTTAGGGAGAACTATAATTCGCCCGAGTAGCAAAATCTAGACAGGAGCAACCTGTGGATTGATGTGTGGAAGGCGGAGTTTGTTATATAAAAAGGAGGGATGAAAGTATGCAAATCTTAAAGATTGAACGAGTTATAGTCTATCCGCTCATGTTTTGTATGTGCTTTGTTGCACTCAGTGTATCGGCACAAAACCGGGAATTTAGAACAGCAGATAATTACGTAGAACGGAGGGACATGCCAGGAAGTGGTCCATGGGAGCGTTTTTTCGCGATCGGTCTAAATTTGAATGGTTGGATCAATAGCACCGACACGTATGCACTAACTGAGCAAGAATTTACGACTGCGAGAGAGATCTTCAACGTTGCCGTATTGCGTGACCACCCTGATCTTCACGATACAACGAGTTTTAGACCGTATTTGAGAAGCGGTCCTGACGATGAGCTGATATTTTCTGGAGGACATGATCTTCTGCATTGGCGGCTGAGAAGTAATGATTTGACAAATGAGAACAATCATCAAGACAGTACTCTTGGACCGGGTGACCAGGATTCTCTGGATGTTGTTATGGCAAATCCGGCAAATAATATGGAGCCTTTTGCCCCCGGTGTGGTTATTGAAGATTTAGAAGACAAGTTTTTTGACCGGGGTGATTTTATTTATTTTATGCCAGATGAACCTGAACGCGCATATGAGTCGTGGGCCTATACCGGCGATGCTTTAGGCTTATACAACCCCGAAATCCATACTCGCAATTCTCTTTCATATATCAGCCTTGGCCCAATTACTGGAAATCACATCTTGTATAGTGGTGTAACGCCTATTGATACGCTGCCAGAATACGGTAATATTTATCATCAGAGTCACACAATTTCCCTCGGAGGCGTTCAGATTCCAGATTACGAGCGAAATGTTCAGGAGACCGCACGAGAGTATGAAGCGGCCGCTGACATCGTCGGACTAAATTCATACGTTGAAACGGTTGCTGACCCCTTTCGACAAGGCAATATTGTAGAATGGCTGCTTGACGAAACTAACCGACCGGTATGGCCATGGATATCTGCAGAGTTTGGGAAAAGATATACTGGCTTCAGCTTGAGCGCAATGCAATCCAATATGAGGGAGCAGGCATATTCTGCTATTGCGGCTCAGGCTGCCGGGGTTTTCTTTTGGGCAGAGCCGGGAGCAGAAACAGGATCCGATATTGATCGAAGATGGGACTACTTTCTGGATGTTGCCCGCGAAATAAAGCTCCACAAAGAGATCATTGAACAAGGCACGAGCGTTGCTGGAGGTTATTCTGGGACTTTTTTGCTGCGTGGTGTTCGCTGGCGCACATTCAATCTGAATGACGATGAACGTTTCCTCTATGCGGTAAATCACAACTCAAATAGCAGAACGATCGATGTATTTTGGGGCGATAACTCCCAAGATGTTACAATCCCTGGAAATACCTCCAACGTTTGGATTCGCGAAGGAACATCAATACGTGCTCTTGACGCTCTGCGGAATTTAGGCTTTGAATCGAATACTTGGGATACGAGTTTCCCGCCGGAAGGAAATTGGAATAGATATCATGACAACAATAAAGGGACCACAACCTGGATAGGATTAGTCACCGATGGTGGGACCGCAGCTAAGACTGGAAACTTCTGTCTAAAACTTCAAGACGACACAGATACTCTCCATTGTGCAGCGGAACAAATGTTTGATTGTGTTCCAGGCGGACAATATCGGATTCGCGCTTTCTATAGGCATAGCAGTGGCTCACCACAACGGCTTCATATGCAGTTCTACAGATCAAATAATACATTTATAGAAGAAGTTAAACTCAATACCCATCAAAACACAAATTGGGATTATGTTGCAGGCATTAATCCGATCTCATTGACTGGTTGGGCACCAGTAGACGCCACAAAAATCAAGATATCTTTATCTACTGGCGCTGCTGCCAATATATCGTCGGGTTACTGGGATGATATAGTAGTAGAAATGATCGACTACAATCCGGTGCCTCCGGCTAACAAGTCTGGTTTTTCGCCTAAGCCTGTCGAACACAAGCCATTTGTTGTCGAAATGAAAATTTATCCATCGCCAGCAAATCCATCGACTAACATCCTCTTGACGTTGCCGAAGGCAGCAGAGGTTTCCTTGAAAATATATAGCATAAATGGTCAGATCGTGAAAGATTTTGGAATTGGCTCATACGCAGAAGGCGAAACAATTATCTCGTGGGATGGGCGCAATAGTAGGGGATTGTCAGTCAGTTCCGGGCAATATATCGTCCAACTCTCCACTGGCTCCACCCAACTTGTTGAAAAAATATTGTTGGTGCGCTAGCAATTCTTTTAGGTAACGTCAATGCTGTCGACAAAGATGTATTGAAAATCCCTTGGCGTGATTTCTAGGGGTGAATCTTCGTGATGCCCTTTATTTCAATAATACGAGCTTTTTGCTCAGTGAACTTCCGTCAACCTCCAGACGGTATAGGTAAACACCAGCAGTTGTCTGCCCGGCATCCCAAACTGCTGTGTGCGAACCTGCAGAAAGGCTCTGATCGACCAGGCTGGCGACCTTTTCTCCGGCGATATTGAAGATTGTCAGCCGCACATGGCTGCTACTGGAAATCCTGAATTCGATGGTGGTTGCGGGATTGAAGGGATTCGGATAGTTTTGAGAAAGCTGGAATGATGCAGGGAAAGCATCAGTGGGATCATTAATTCCGGAGACTGTGATCAACCCATTGATGTCATATCTGGACAGAAATGTCCATATCTCCGCTGAGGCATCGATATCACGGTTGAGATTCCCGGCCTGATTGTTAACAGCTGAACCGGGCCATTGATGTCCACCGCCGGTGACTTCAAAGTGCTCGGTGTTAACGCCATTGTCGCCGCCATCGTAGACAATATGCTCGACCGTGCTACCGTCTGAAGGATCGATATCGGCAATCGGCGTCGTAACGGGCGTCGCAGTATTATTATTGTGACCAACCCAGTATTGAAGTGCATCAACAATCGATCTTGACCAGTTGGCACCGTTATAGGGAACGACGTTGTCGGTGGTTCCATGTATCTGTAGCACCGGGGTGGGGTGCTCAGGGCTGCAATTATTATAGGTCTCCGGTGTCATCGACCCGCCAACTGAGGCGATCGCTGCAATTTTTTCGCCGATTTGACATGCTAGAAGGAAACTCAAGTAGCCGCCATTGGAGAATCCGGTGCTATAAACTCTCAGTGAATCGATGCTGTACTCAGCGGAAATCGAATCGATCAGCGCTTCGCTAAATCCAATATCATCAGTGGTGCTGCCGGCAGTAAAGCCACCGACATTCCAATGAGTGTTGTCGTTAAATATCGTGCCCTGCGGATAGGCCAGAATAAATCCGGCGGTGTCGGCGATGCTCCGAAAATCACCCTGGTTCATATAGTCGTTGTTGGTCTGTCCAAGACCATGATAACTCAGCATCAGCGGAATCGGTGAACCCGCAACATAGCTGGCCGGTACATAGAGAATATAGGTCCGCTGTATGTTGTCGTGAGTGATCGAAGAATTTATGGTTTGCTGTGCGATAGCAGTAAATGACACTAGCAGGCTGCACAGTATTACCCTGGTAATTACACGGAATGGTTGCGCTTCCTTCATGTGTATTTCCCCGATTGGTTAAGATTGGCAAAGGATGACATTGGCTGGTCAATTGCGGAATCAGCGCATCAAAACCATCTTCCTGGTCTGCTGAAATCCGGTTCTCCTTGATCTTTGGTCGGTAATGCTCAACCGGTATAAATACACCCCGGACGCTACCGCTACACCGAAATCGTCGGTGCCATTCCAAACCAGCTCATGGCTTCCGGCTGATTGTGAATTGCCACTTGCTAATTGCTTCACCTGGCGCCCCTGGATGTCGTAAATATTCAGTTTTACAATACCGGCAGCACTTAATGAATAGCGAATAGTTGTAGTCGGGTTAAACGGGTTGGGATAATTCTGTTTGAGAGTGAATAGTTTCGGTCGAACAGGCTTCCAGCCCTCAATTCCAGTAAGAACATTGCCGGTGATCATACGGAGCGAGCGGGAATTCCAATCGCTGACGTATAGTGTGTCACCTGTGCGTGACGAAGCAATACCATTTGGCGCATTAAATCGTGCCGAGTCTGCTGGGCCATCTACGAGACCGGCAATGCCTGTACCTGCAAATTCTTCAACACTACCGCCAGGCGCCATTCGGTAGATCTTGTTGGCATTAAAGCTGGTTCCAAAAATATGATCCTCAATAATCGTTATAAATCCCAGGAAAGGCGGGACATTTCCGATCACGGTTAAGGCGCTGTTCTCATACTTCAAAATATTCCCGCCTGTAAAATTACCAATAATCAGATTCTGCTCTGAGTCAAATTCAAGACCAACAGGACAATTCAGTCCATTTCCGCCAATTAAGGTGGTCACCGTGCCGTCGAGCGCCACCTTACTAATTCTGGAAATAGTGCATTGTGAAACATAAAGTGTATCAAGAGTCGCATTAAAGGCAAGGCCGGATGGGTTGGTAATATTGAATACCAGCGTATCAACAATCCCATCTTGTGAAATTCTGTAAATCCGGCCTCCCAAAGCATCTGCGACGTAGATGTTGCCCTCAGCGTCAATTTCTAAACCGTTTGGCGTATTAAACCCGTCGGCAAAAGTGCTTAAAGTTCCGTCTGGTGTCACCTTGCTAACGGTTGAACCACTATAGCGAGAAACGTAGATATTCCCGTCATTGTCAACGATCATACCATCATCAACATTAACATTCGGCCCAACAATTGTTGAAACTGTTTGAGAAAAAAGGGTGAGTGAAAAAAGCAAGATTAAAGACGTGAAAAGTGTACAGGGTACATTCATATGCATCTCCAATATGGTTATGTATAAATGAGTGGTCCCATTTATGTAAGAGAAGTTACCCGAAATGTGCATACCTCGACATTCCACAAATAGGGCATTTTTGGTCAAAAACCCGATCTGGAGTCCGACGATTTGTAACCCGTACAGATGCGAAGAATGGGAATTAACTACAGAAGAGTCTTTTAAAACCAAAGAAGAAGCTCTGAAAACATGAACGAAGACTTCGGTGAATAATTTGGAAAGAGCAAAACTGGCACATATTACTTCACACTTTTGAATCGACTAGTTCAATTTTTAAAGTCTATGATGAGCATTGTCAGGCGGGCGGTAGGGGAGGGGATAAAGTGTCGCGAAAGGGGCATGCCAGGATAGGGGAGGCACACCTTTCGCGCTGCCGAATGACTGCCGCTGTTTTGTGCCGCCCCGCCCCTGACTTGAGCCCACCTCCCTCAATCTACTCCTTTAACCCCCCTGAAAAATCTCTTTGGTAGTCAGCTAGCAGTTGCATTTGTGTCCTAAGTTTTCTTCACGGCGTCGACAAGTGCCGTAGTGTATTGCGCCCGAGGTCGTATCAATCGTCCTGCGAACCCCTTGATTCTATTGGTCTTTCACGAATTGTAAAATATACTTGCCTGGCTAACAAAGCAAGGAGTTTTTAATATAATATATATTATGTAAACTTGTTTGTTCGAATATCTCTTCCCTATCTCCATTGCGGACATAATGATCCAATCTTCATAAATTCCAAGATAAATGCCAACTCCAACTCTCTATTCTGGTAATTGGGTTATGTAATATGCTTAAATTTGTCGAGGTCTGTTATGATTGGGTTGATAGAAAATAAGATTAGAGCAATAATCGTAGATGCTGTGGCCGATTACCTGGAGACATCAACGCCTTCTTCGTCCGATACGCGCGTCCTATTCTCGCTTTTAAAGCCAGGCTTGTTGCTTTCTCGCAAACCGTCCGTAAGTATTCTCGATGTCCGTGATCGTTTGATTCGATTTAAGGTCTCAGGGCCCATTTCCCTCTTTGATGGCCTTGACCCCATATGGATGACAATTACTGCCTATGCTTCCTGGAATGTCTCGATTCATACAAATGCCCTGATGATTCGGGATTTTCAGATCATGTCAGATGGCATTCAGTTTTCGCGAGAAGACGTTCTGGTGCACGATGCCGGACTTCTAGAACCAAAACTACCGGGAATCGCCTCCTGGCATTGATATTGTGGCGAGCGGTAGTGCTCATATGTCTATCTTTATCGATTGTGAATTATTTAACAAGTTGGTTTTGGATGGCTATACCTAGTTTTTCTATGGTATACGGCTTGCGAAGATATTCGCCGGCACCTAACTCTTGAGCAATCCTCACCTCTTCGGTTTCTGAAAAACCGCTGGCGATCACTGCCGGAGTGCCCGGCCTTAAGTCTATGATTTGCTGATAGGTTTCCAGCCCGCCAATACCCGGCTCCATTACCATATCTAGTATCAAGCAGTCAACCGTATGGTCCCTGAGAAACTCGACCGCTGCCTCTCCGGACGGAACGGAAACTGGTTCGTAGTTTAGACGGCGTAATATATTTGAGGCAATTTCTCGCTGTTCGTTAATATCGTCAATGACCAGTATTTTTTCTCCTCTTCCCATATATTCCTGTAGTGGCAGCGGATATGATGATCGGCTGTCAATTTGGTCTCGAGTTGCCGGGAAATAAAGGTCGAATATGGTCCCGCGTCCCTCTCTGCTGTTGACGTCGATATGGCCGGCATGGTCGTGAACAGTTCCCCAAACCACTGTCATTCCCAGTCCCGTTCCGCTGGTCCCCATAACTTTTTTGGTGTAGAATGGTTCAAAAATATGCTCCAGATCTTCCTGAGCAATCCCTATACCATGATCAACCACGCGAAGGCGGGCATAATCGCCTTCCGGCATTTCGTTGTAGTCCTGGTCGCGTTTTTCCAAGTAGACGTTTTGGGTAGATACGATCACGTCTCCCCCATTTGGCTGAGCCTCAGCGGCGTTCGTCAACAGATTCAACAGCGATTTTTTGATGTGAATTGGTGATCCGGAAATGTTTAGCAATAGCGGATCTGTCTCGACGATGATTTGGAGGTTTGGGTGATGTTTCTTGATGTTTATGATCTCCGCAGAGCGCATATGTTCTATTATTAGTTGGTTTAGGTTAATGATTTCCGGGCGCATCACGCCTCGACGGGTCAAGGTGAGCAAGTCTTCGACAATGGCAGCGGCCTTCTCGCCGGAATCACGTATGACTTCCATCCTGCGATATAGTGTGGTTTCTGGTTGCAGATCCATTAAGATCAAGTCAGGGTAAGAAACTATGCCTGAAAGAACATTGTTGAGGTCATGCGCAACGCCACCGGCCAGTAGCCCCAGGGCTTCCATACGTTCGGAACGGGCCAGTTTTGCAGCTAATTGCTGCTTTTCGTCTTCTGCCTTAATTCGGTCATTGATCTCTTGCTTGTATTTGACGTTCATTTCGCCCATGATTTGGTGCTGATCTCGAATAATACGAAATGTTCGAGAGTGACGAAAAGCAATGGTGCCTGCCTGCATCAGAATAAAAATGAGCAATCCAAGACCGATGTAATGGCCAGTTTGCAGCCAGCCGGCGATATCTAGAAGGTCTATTATGGTTGTTGCAAAAATAACCAGGAAGCCGCTAAGAAATAGAATGGCATCGACCGGTTGACGAGCGCGCCCCCGGATAAGAATATAGGTTGCGTAGCAGCAGCACATAACTATAAACACTGCATAAAACGGGAAGGTGTTCGTGAAAACTGCTGCCGGGGTTAATATTACAAGGCTGGCAGTGATTCCCGAAATCAGAAGAACTGTATAGAGCGCATAGGTGTTGAATTCAGGCTTGAACATCCAGTAAAGAAATATGGCGAAGGTCGGGACAGTCAAATAGCCACTCAAATACTCAAGTTTGATAAAGAGTTCCCAGTTGACGTCTTCCAGGAAGTAAATTAGCCAGCGCTCTTCTACACAAAGCATGCGCACGGAGATTACCAGGCAGAAGAGGCTAAATCCCAAGAGAGGGAAACTTCGTGCATTGAGCAAGTAGAGGATTAAATGGTATAACCCCATTATGGCCAGCGTGCCTATAATAAACAAGTCAAATGCCAGCCGGTTTCCCCAATTTTGAACGATCTGTTGTTGCGGTCCCAAAGAGATTTGTTCCCAAATGCCGCCTTTGCGATGATGGAAGTTTGAAACCTGTATAATGATTTCAAGATCTGCATCAGTCGTTTTCAAATCAAAGATGCCCGGTTTGAATTTGGGCTTCGCAAATTCGGGCACGGAGCTGACCTGCCCTTGCTGAACAATCTCATTGCCGTTGACGAAGAGACGGAAGGCCGTGGCCATATCTTTGATGTGTAGCGATAGTTGCTTTTCAGTGAAAATGTTGGTAATAAGGAGGCGGTATGTTGCATAACCTGTCCCTTGCAATGCAAGGCTATCAATATTGATGTCATTCCAAACGGACGGCACGCTTATAAAGACAGGTGAAGGCAACTTTCTGTTCGTGCTGAAATCTGTCGGATTCAATAAGCTTTGCCAATAGAACTCATATTCACCGTCAAGATATATTGGCCCATTTGAATCGAATTGCCACTGACTGACATCCAATACCCCACGATTGGCGACGGGCATCTCCAGTGATGTGTCGGTTGTACAAGAAAAAATGCAGCAGCAAATGACCAGAACGGTAAGCGCTGCCAACGGCATTCTAAACCACCATGCCATTAAGCACTCCATAAAGGTTTTACCCATGCACGTGGTTGTAAATCCTGCATGTGGCGAAAGATTGTATAAGAAGATTAGATTTGGGGAGGTTTCAGTTTGGAGCAAAGTTGATGTGCTACCAATGAACGTCACTTAAATATACAAACAGGTGTGTTGGGAAATCAAGATAGAAAATCACTCTTGACTAAATGATCCTGAGAAGCGCGAGTGATTCGATAGGTCGGGAAGCAGTTTTACTTATCGATTGGTTGAAATTTGCTCAGCAGCACACTAAATTATGGTGCAGGTTTAAAGATTGTTGTGAATTCTAAAAAAGACTTTCTAGGGGAGTTAATAATATGATGTTTGCTATTGCGCGGAAGTTCCACATCGTAGTTTTTGCCGTATTGCTGGCGCTGCCAGTGTTGGCAAATGGACCGGATGGTCTCAAGGTTCGTGTCGCCGTTATAGATTTTGAAGATAAAGCTGGGTATGGTCATAATATCGGGCGTGGAGTCGCCGATATGGTTGTGACCAGCCTCGTAGAGACCAAGAAGTTTACTGTGCTCGAGCGAGCTGAAATGGACAAGATCATGAAGGAGATCATGCGTGGTGAAAGTGGCATTGTCACGCCCTCCACAGCTGCCAAAATAGGAAAGCAATTGGGCGCTGCAGCAGTTATTATCGGAAGTGTCACTGAATTTGGTATTTCTTCAAACAAAGGTGATGTTGGTATCGGGCGCTTTAAGGTTGGCCGAAAGACGGATGTTGCCCGCGTTGGTGTTGATATTCGCCTGGTTGATACCGAGAGCGGCGAAATTTTGACCGCCAAATCAGCCGTTAAAGAACAGTCATCCAAGGGCATTAGTTTTGATGTGATCGATCGTAATCTCGATTTTAGCAACTTGCGCAAGTGGGATCGCACCCTGCCCGGGAAAGCTGCTCGGAAAGCGATCGATGAATGTGTCGGTCATATCGCTGCTAGCAGCCCGAAACTGGCATGGCAAGGTAAGTTGATCAAGGTATCCGGCAGCACTGTTTTTCTGCGCCCGGGTTCCAAAGGTGGTGTCAAGCCAGGAATGGAGCTCTACGTGTATTCCAAGGGTGAAGAACTGATTGACCCTGATACAGGTGAGAGCTTGGGTTCTGAAGAGGAGAAGATTGGAAAGATTAAAGTCATTTCTGATATTTCCGGCGGCAAAGCCTGCAAAGCAGAGATAGTCTCCGGTGAAGGATTTGCAGCCGGTAATATCGTAAAGGCTCGCTAGCGGATAAAGTTGCTTGTCAGCTCCGGGAGAATCTTGGCCCTGAATAGCTGTTCAAGTTTTTTGATACCATTGTTGAGGGCTGCGGCATCACTGGTGCCAACGCCCTTAACTGTTGTCGAGGCTGGAGAATAGATAGCCCGATTCGCTTCAAGATCTACCAATTCGACGCTTGCCGTCAATGAAACGGTTCTGAATCCACTGACGACCGTTCCTAAGGCACTTCCCGATACATCCACCGATAGTTGCGCGTCACTTCCAGTGCTTTTTCCCGAAAACTCCGCACCGATTTTGTCGCTCATGTAATTGACTACCATGCTACGAATCACGTTCAGTTCTCCCCCGCTCCCTTTCACGGAAGATTTGTCCCCTTGATATGAAAACTTACCGAGGATGATCGGTCCTTTCAGGACCAGGTCAGTTGTCGCCTTCTTGGGTGTGCTTAGGTCAATTGAAAAATCTTGCAGAACTGTCTCATTCTTCAACAAGTCCAGCCAACTGGTTTTGGCTTCAATCTGTAGACCATTCTTGCCCCAATCCCCTTCGCCAATTTTGCATTTTACAACGCCGCTGCTACCTGTCGTGCCTGACTTGTCGATTTGCGCAGACCCGCGGGTAACGTTAAAGCTAATCGGTAAGGAAGCGACTGGGAATTGGCTGAGTCCTTCGTAGTAGTGAGCGATGAAAGAAGCGGATTTTGCATCTGTAAATTTAAATGCCTGTGAGGGCAAGCTCGCTTCCGGGCCAATATTGTTGATGAGTTGTCGCATCCTTTCCGGTATAGCTGTTCTCAGCATCAAGCTCTTACCTTCGTGTGTGACAGCGAGCGGAAAATCTTTGAAGGGATGCAAATCATTCAGCGCCTGATTGTAACTGACAACAGCCTCGACATAGCGCTTATTTGCTTCTGCTTTCAGCCCGTTTAGGTAGCCAGCGTAGGCATTTTGGGCGCTGAGATCCTGTTGTTGTTTGAGTCGCCGTTTGTATGCGGACTTATCCAGCACGACCCTTATCCAATAAACGTCTTTCTTCTTGTCTACGTATTCATCAACCCTCAAATCTTCACCGAAGAAGTTGCCGCTGGTCTGCGTGCGGATGTCGATGCTAATATTGTCACTAACAGCATTGCCTTCCTCGCGTAATTGGCGAACGATGTCAGACCGAATTTCAGTTTCAATCTGCGCCGAAATGTCTGCGATGGCTTCATTGCGGATTACCTGACGGTTCTCCATCGTTGAATGCCCGGAACGCACCGCCGAATAGGAGCGATTGGCATTTAGCGGGATGTAGTTGTTGTCAGCCCATTGTGGCCGCTTATGTTGCTGTGCGCAGGCAATGGTCAAAAATATTGCCGAAAAGAAAACGTATATCAACGTGCGATGGATTATTTTCATATTCTCCTCCTCACCGATGTCTCAGTGGTTTGTAGATGTCTCTGCATTTTTTCTCGACGCTGCTGGCTAAAATAAGACGATCAATGCCATAAGTATCGCGCCGATGATGTCCCCTGCCGCATCATAATAGAAGCGTATGCTTGTGCCGTAGATGGCCGGAATATCGCTGGCAAAATACTCGTAGAGTTCCCATGCAACTGCTACGAAGATCACAATCGCCATGGTTTGCCCTTTTTTGAATTTGGTGTGAACTAACTTTGCCAATAACCCTCCTAGCAAAACATGCGTCCACAGCCACTTATTATGAAAGAATCCCAAGGTGAAAAATTCCATAGATCTCAGCCGTACTGCATTATAAGTGAATACTTGTCCTCATCTATATAAGCAGGAATTATGGGGAAAATGTATAAAAAATTTCCAGTCGGTGACAAATGCGAATACAAATTTGTTGCATGGCGCAACGACATAGACCCTTTCTCTTTTAAATTGTCGCAGATTTGCTACAAGCGGAACAAATTTTGCACAAGCATTGGTGCGGGAATTGCGACAATTCCTTACTGATAACTTCAATGATATCATGAGGCAAATTCATGCAAAAAAGAGAGTGGCCTGGAAGTGTGCTAACTGCACTGCAACGTCTGATGATATCAGGTGTTATCACCCTGCAAATCACTTCTTTGGCTTTGCTGGCACAAGACTCAACACATTCTGACGATCTGGGGCAGAAGTTGACGAAAATTGCTATGCAAATCGTCGACGAATGTCAGGCTGCGGAGCTATTCGTTGCTGGCCGTCGAGTTACCGGTGGTGCCTGGCCGCATTTCTCTAGTGTGGCCGGACCGGTGATCAAAAAGCTCAAATCTCGTTATCCGCGTCTGTTTGCTTCCTCTGGCAAGAATTCTCTTGCTGTGAAGGCGCTCGCTGCCAGAGTTGCCGCTGATCTCTCTCAAGACGCTCAAATCCGTAAAAGCCTCGAATTGCGCTTTTCGCGCCTGGCCTCAGGTGAACAATTCATCGTCAAGAACATGACCCCTATTGAGTTGCGCAATTTCGCCATGGAAAGGCGCCTTGATCCTCGTCTGCTTGGTATTGCCAACAATCCCCTTCAGATGTATGATGAGCTTAGCGAAGCCAATTCTATTGCTGTCGCTGATATAGAATATCGTTTGGCGGGTGATTCAGCTATAATCGCACTCGAGGACAGCTTTGCTGCGGAGAAAAAATCGCCCCTCCCCTACTTCTATCAAGCTGTCAGTAGCAGCGATCCAAAACTCAAAATTAGTGCATACACAGCTGCACTTGAAATTGACAGCAGCTTTGTTGAAGCTCGCTACAATCGCGCTGTTGTTCGGGCTCGAAGCGGGGCGCATTATGCGGCATTGAATGACTATGAGCAAGTGCTTTTGGCAGATACGCTCAAGCTTGAAGTTTTGGCTAATCGTGGCCAGCTTTATGCGAGCATAAAGCATTTTGAGGCCGCGCTGGCAGATCTTTATGCAGCTCTCGAACTGACGGAAGAGGTCCCTGATCTGGAATTCTTTGCCGCTCAAATTTCGATGGTCCTTAAACGTCCGGATCATGCGCTGAAACATCAGCTCAAGGGGCTGGCGGCGGCGTATTCACCAGACTTGAGGGCCAGAGAATATGGTAATTTAGCCTGGATCTATTTACTGAACAACGATTACGAGCGTGCTGTAAAGGCTGCTGAAGAGGCCCTGGCCTTGGATCAGTATCAACTATGGATCTACACTTACCTGGCACACAGCTTTCTGCTTAATGAGCAACTGGATGAAGCCAAGGAGCTATACCTGAGCTGTAGAGATTTAACATTGGAACACGCTGGTGGGAATATCGGCCAAACCGCCATATTAGATGATTTGTATCTGTTGGAGAATGCCGGAATTGATCATCCGGAGTTCGAAACAATTCGCAGGATGATGTATTAGAAAGGGTTAAGCGTCTTCCAGAACTGCCAGAAATTCCTCAACATTATAAGCTTTGTCTGGCATCAGGCGATTGGAGCCATAAGCGACGCTTAGATTGCGGAAGACCCGGCGCATGATATCGAGATTTGTGCATCCATTCAGGATGTGGTCTGGCTCCTCAATCTTAAATCCATAGAGATATTCCACACAGCTTTCCCGGCTGTACAACTTGCCATCGTGAAATGGGTCAAAAAACATCTCTGCTTCACCGTCATCATATTTCAGAATAAAATGGGCAGGCATGGCCACGCCAAATACAGGCAGATCGAGGCGTTTACACACCAGCATATATAGGATTGAAAGCGATATTGGGATGCCGAGCCCGGTTTCCAGGACTTTGTCGAGGTAGGAGTTGTCAGGGTTATAGTAGTCTTTACTGTTTCCGCAAAAGTGACCATTGATGAATAGCTTCTTACTGATATGCCTCAGGTGCCGAGAGGGGTGACCGCCTTCTGGCAATGAATCACGCAGATTGTCTGCGATTCGATCAAGTCCGTCCGAAATTTCCTGTAAATGCACGTGCTGTCGATTCCAATAAGAAAGCACTAACATGCTCTTTTCGAGATCAATGTCTCCATCGCTTTCAGCAAGGAGCTGGCGATAGCAATTGGCAACAATCTTGTTGTGGCCGCGGGTCAAAGCCTGGTCCAGCGCATCGGCCTCCATGCGCGTAAGCGGCTCGCGGTAGTGGCTGCGATTCAAGACCATTTCAAGCGCATTTTCGACCAAGGCATCTTGAAGGATCTTTTGCATCTCAGGGCTTTCGTCGTCGAAAAGACGCGCCAAACCGGTCAAATTTTTGTCGAGTGTTAGCTCAGAAATCATTACGTCAAAGTCGTTAAACGGTAAAAAGTCGGTCTTACGGCGAGGTGACAATGTTGGGATTATTCTCTTCAATTGCAACAAGAAAATGAAGGATGTTGCCTAGAATGGCGCCGGGGTATTGTCGAAATCTTCATCATTGTCGCGAGCAAGGTCGGCGAATTTTCCATACTGCTTGAGAAATGCCAGAGGAACTGTTCCAACCGGTCCATTCCTGTGCTTTCCTATGATGATTTCTGCGGTATTTTCAACTTCCTTGAAGCGCGGATCGCTGTGATCTTTGATGTAAAATTCTTCGCGATAAACGAACATCACGATGTCGGCATCCTGTTCGATAGCACCGGATTCACGCAAATCTGACAACATTGGGCGCTTATCGGGTCGCTGTTCTACCGCGCGGGAAAGCTGCGAAAGAGCGATCACCGGCACGTTCAGCTGCTTCGCCAAGCCTTTGAGAGAACGGGATATGAAGGATATTTCCTGCTGACGGTTGTCGAATCCCTTGGGTGCTTCCATTAGTTGCATATAATCGATGATGAGCATGCCGATATTCTGCTCAAGGGCCATCCTGCGAGCACGCGCGCTGAGACGAATAATATCAAGGCCGGCAGTGTCATCAATAAAGATATTTGAATCTGCCAAGCGCCCGGCCATTCTGGATAGCTTTGGCCACTCGTTTTCTCTCAGCTGTCCGGTGCGCAAGCGTTGGGCATCGATCATGGCCTCGGAACACAAGAGTCTTTGCACCAGCTGCATGTCGCTCATTTCCAGACTGAAGATACCTATGGCCACCTGGCCGTCAATTGCCGCATTTCTAGCGAGGTTCAAACAGAAGGCGGTTTTGCCCATAGAGGGACGCCCGGCAAGAATGACAAGGTCACCAGGATGAAATCCTGCCGTCATTTTATCCATTACGCTAAAACCAGAGGGCACACCGATAACACCGGTGTGACCCAATTGATGCAGCCGTTCGATTTCAGCAAAGGTGTCGTTGAGAATGGTATTTATATTTTGATAAGAACGCTCTTTTTGCGCCTTCAGGATGTCAAATATTTCCTGTTGCGCGCGGCTCAAAACCCCTTCCGTCTCGACTTGTGAATCGTAGGCTTCAGTCAAAATCCCTGTGCAGGACTTTATAAGCCGACGTAAAACAGCCTTTTCCTTGACGATAGATATATGAAATTCAATGTTGGCAGCGGATGGTACCAGTGATGCAAGTTCAGCCAGATAGGCAGCTCCACCGATGGTTTCCAGCGTATTTTGCCGTTGTAACTCTTCATTCAGTGTAATGACGTCAATCGGCTCGTTTTTTTTGTATAGTGAAACCATGGCTTCAAAAATGAAGCGATGCGAGTCCCGGTAAAAGTCGGTCTCCTGAATCTCTTCCAGAGCAACAGCAACCGCCTCTTTGTCAAGTAAAAGAGCACCAAGAATATAGCGTTCCACGTCTATTGCCTGTGGCGGCACTTTCCCAATGCTTTCGAGTAGCGCGGTATCTTCTTTCTTCTTCCTTGGACGCTTTGCCATGCTCTTGCCTCAGTTACCTTTTGTGGGTTTGTTGGAGGATTGCTTTATGATCTTGATTTGTTTGCTGTTTCCAGGGCAAAACGTAAATCATTGACGCCTTCATCCAATGCCGACATATTGCGCAGAATATAGGCCGGATGATACGTTACGATCATGGGAATATCTCTGTAGTGCCAGACTTTTTTGCGCATGCTGCCCAAGGTGTTTTTGTTCTGCAAGAGGTTTTGTGCCGCAACGCGTCCTAACGCGATCATGATTTTCGGCTGAATCAGTTCAATTTGCTTGTGCAGGTATGGAATACATTCGTTGACTTCAGCCGGCAAGGGATCTCTATTGTTGGGCGGGCGGCATTTCAGGATATTGGCGATGTAGACGTCACCGCGTTCAAGGTTGATTTGACCAAGCATGCGATTGAGAAGTTTCCCGGCCCGGCCGACAAATGGTATGCCTTGCAGGTCTTCATCACGGCCGGGTGCTTCACCGACAAACATGATATCTGCATGGCCGTTGCCGTCGCCAAAGACGAACTTGGTGCGTGTTTTGCAAAGGGAGCACTTGGGACAGTCTTTGATTTGTTGATGAAAGTTGAGCAGCTCGGGGTTCGGTTTCACAGTTGCCTTTCTTGGCGCTGACGATTGTTCGTTGGCCTCTACTGGTTCCGGCATGTTCCCGGCATACCAGGCGCCGTCATAAAGATCCTGATACCATTGCAGGAATGCTTCGGTCTTTTTACGAGTATTCTCGTCCATTTTCCTCAACTCTCGTCGCTATCGAGGAGAAAATTAAAAATTTCCCGGGCAACATCCAACTTGTACATTTTTTCCAATTCGATTTCCTGCTTCGCGGACAACAGCGTTACAAAATTTGTATCGCTGCGAAATGCCGCGCCCTCAATATGCGGATTATTCAGCACAATCATGTCCAGGTGTTTGCGCTTCAATTTTTTGCGGGCATTTTCAAGCGGATTGTCTGTCTCCACGGCAAAGCCAATGAGCTTTTGTTCCGCGGTTTTCTTTGCGCCGATCATCTTTAGCACATCTGTCGTGCGCCTTAACTGCATTGTCAGGCCGTCTTTGCCCTTCTTGATCTTACTATCCGCCACATTCGCCGGCGTGTAATCGGCGATGGCAGCCGCGGAAATATAGATGTCGCATTTTGGGAAATGTCTTTCGACAGCCGAAGCAAAATCGGCCGCAGAAGTTGCGGCAACATTGGTGATATCCACAGGGCGTTCCAGATTCGTCGGGCCGCTGACCAGAACAACCTCCGCACCACGCGCGAAGGCCTCCCAGGCCAAAGCGTATCCCATTTTTCCACTGGATAGATTGGTCAACATTCGGACGGGGTCAAGAAATTCCTGGGTTGGTCCTGCGCTGATAAGTGCGGTTTTTCCAACGAGGCTATCCCTGGCCGGATGACAAGCGCGATACAGATATTGAAGCTGATAGTCAAGCCGGGCGAGGCGCCCAACGCCTTCGTATCCCTCAGCCAGAAAACCCGCTTCCGGATTGCAAATGAGCGCCCCGTTTTCCTTGAGAAAATCAACATTCCTTTTGACGGCCGGATTCTCCCACATATGGGTATTCATCGCGGGCGCGTACACCGTTGGGCAGTGCAAAGCACTTATGACGGTTGAAAAGAAATCATCTGCAATGCCATTCGCCGCTTTGCCGAGGGCATTTGCTGTTGCAGGAGCAATTATCGCTGCTTCCGCCCAATCTGCCAATTCTATGTGGTGGGTGGCTGTGAACTGGTTCTTGGGAAACATGTCTGTGTAAACCGGATGGTTGCTAAGCGTTTCCAATGTCAGCGGCGTAATAAATTCTGCTCCTGACTTACTGAGCATGACTCGCACCTGCGCACCGGCTGTGACCAACTGCCTGATCAGATAGCAGGACTTATAAGCTGCGATACAGCCGCAAATTCCGACCAAAATGCGGCGATTTTCGAACACATTAGTTGGAAACATGCGCTTTGCCTTGCTGCGGATTCATAATTAAGGTTTCGATTTCAGAAATGGCACGGTCGAGATCGTCGTTCACAATTTGTGCATCAAACTTTTCGGCGAGTTCAAATTCCATTGGCAGGCGCTGCAGGCGAAGATTTATTTTTTCTTCGCTTTCGGTCTCGCGGCTGCGCAGTCGTTTCTCGAGCACTTCCAGAGATGGTGGATGAATGAAGATAAGGAGGGCGTCCGGATACTGGGCTTTCAGCTGCAGAGCGCCTTTAACGTCGATGTCGAATAGAATGGTAAAACCAGCAGCAATCGGTTCCGTGATGGAGGAATGTGGTGTGCCGTAAAGCTGTCCATGCACTTCGGCATATTCAACAAACATGCCACCTTCTATTCCCTCGCGGAACTGTTTTTCGCTCATAAAGTAATAATGCACGCCTTCGGTCTCGTGATCTCTGGGCTCGCGGGTTGTAGCGGAAATAGATACCCGAAAATCTTCATTGCGCTTCAACAAAAGATTGCAAATCGTTGTTTTGCCACCGCCCGACGGGGCAGCCAGAACAACCAGCCTGGCTGGCTGTGCAGATTTATCAGCTAGTTTATTGTCTTTGGTCAACGCGCTATTATCTCTCCTGGTGTCTCGAAGAAAATAAGTGCAATGCTTACACTATTCTATATTCTGTACCTGTTCGCGGATACGCTCAATCTCTTCTTTTGCAGCAACAGCCAGGTGGCTGAGACCGATATTTCCGCTCTTAGACGAGATGGTATTGGCTTCGCGATGCATCTCCTGCAGGATGAAGTTGAGCTTTTTTCCAATGGGTGAGCCGGCTTTCAGGTTTTCATCAAACATGCCGATGTGGCTTTCCAGCCGCACAACTTCTTCGCTGACGTCTACACGATCTGAAATCAATGCAAGCTCTAATTCCAGGCGATTGGCATCAATTTTTTGCTCTTCGATCAGCGCGAGAAGCCGGGTGCGCATTTTGTCGAATGCCGCCTTGGCGCTGCCGCCGCCGGTTTCGGTGATCTCAGCGTTGAGTCTGGCCAGGGTTTGCAGGCGCTCGCTAAGGTCGGTGCGGAGATTGTCGCCTTCAAGCTCACGGTTTTTGTTGAGATTCTGCAAGAGGCCGTCGATGAAATCAAAGAATGCTTTCTTTAGATCATCATCCAGGCTGTTGTTTTCCTCAAAGGCCAATACTTCTTTGAATACCAGCATGTCCGATAGTTCCACCGGTTTTTCTATGCCGGTTGCTTGCCGGATTTGCTCTAGCAGATGATAATGTGCTTTTACCGCAGTTTCGTTAATGCTGAGATTGTCGAGGTTGATTTCAGAGCTGCTTATGGTAATGCTGCAGTTGACCTTTCCCCTATTGATGCGTTTACGGATAATTTCCTTGACGCTGTCTTCCAGTTCGCGAAAGATCGTGGGTAGCTTAACGTAGATTTCCAGGTAGCGTGAGTTTAAGGAGCGGATTTCACAGGAGAGTTCCCCGCCGTTGAATGCCATTTTTCCGGTGGCGAAACCGGTCATACTGTAAATTTTACTCATAAGGGCCTTTCAAATATTTCCCTACAATATCTCGAAATTAACGTCGAATATAGTCAGGTATGTCAGCGAATGCCAAATAATTTCAAACTTCTATTTTTTCTAAGATTTTTTTATAAATTAGGGTCTTTGCAAACATTGAATCACAAATGAACAGCGATTTTGAAACCTTGGAGACAGCAAATGCAGTACATAGGAAATATAACAGTCGTTTCGGAACTACCCAATGAGTTACGGCGACTTAATGATCTTGCATATAACCTCTATTTCTCCTGGCGTCCGGAAGCGCGGCAGCTATTCAGGCTCATAGATCCTGCCCTTTGGACGCGACTCAATCACAACCCCGTTAAGTTTCTGCGCGAAGTGCAGCAGAAGAAGCTGCAACGGGTTGCGAACGATGAAGACTATTTGAAGAACTACACAAGAATTGTTGCTGAATTTGACGCCTACATGAAGGCAAAAAAAACCTGGTTTGTTGAGAACTATCCAGCGGACAAGGATCAGCTGATCGCCTATTTTTCAGCGGAGTTTGGGTTCCACGAGTCATTGCCAATTTATTCGGGTGGCCTCGGTGTGCTCGCCGGCGATCACATCAAGTCTGCAAGTGATCTCGGTATTCCCCTGCTTGGTGTCAGCCTGTTCTATCATCAGACATATTTTACGCAGCAAATCGATGCCAATGGCAACCAGATTGCGCTCTACATTCCTCAGAGCGGCAGCGAATTACCCATGCAACCGGTCTTTGCCAAGACAGGTGAGCGCCTTCAGGTCAGCGTCGAAGTTGCTCAGCGGAGCGTGGCAATCCAGGCCTGGGAAGTGCAGGTCGGTAGGGTCTCTATTTATTTGTTAGATACTAATTTGCCGGAAAATGCGCCGGAAGACCGTCTGATTACCTCAAAGCTTTACGGCGGGGATCAGGAAATGCGGATTTCGCAGGAGATTATTCTCGGAATGGGCGGTGTAAAGGTGTTGAATGCCCTCGGTATTGAACCTGCAGCCTGGCATATGAATGAAGGCCATTCAGTCTTCCTGGCGCTGGAACGCATTCGCGATCTAATTCGCCGCGAAAGTATGGATTTTTACGAGGCGCTGGAAGCGGTTTCCGCCAGCACTATCTTTACCACGCACACGCCTGTGCCGGCAGGTAATGACGCCTTCCCGCTCCACTTCATGGATAAATACTTTCAACGTTATTGGGAGTCGATCGGCATACGCCGTTATCAGTTCATGGAACTCGGTTCGCAAGTGCAGCCGGAGGGATATGAAATTTTCAACCTCACTATTCTTTCTCTCAAACTGTCGAAATTTCGCAACGGTGTGAGTGCATTGCACGGCGATGTTTCCCGTAAGATGTGGAAAGATGTTTGGGCAGGCGTGCCGACGAACGAAATCCCTATTGGCCACGTGACCAACGGCGTGCATTCGCATACCTGGACCATCTATCAGATGCAGCAGCTTTTTGACAAACATATCGGTAAAGAGTGGCCGGACAAGGTGGATGATCCGGGCTTTTGGAAAGGTGTAGATCAGATTCCGAATCAGGAGCTTTGGGATACGAAAATGGTCGTCAAGGAAAACATGCTCGATCACTTGCGCGCCCGGCTCGAGAATCAGCAAATGCGCAACAAGGTAGGAACGCTCAAGGTTCAGCGTCTCAAGGCGATGTTGAAGCCGGAAATTTTGACAATTGGTTTTGCCCGGCGTTTTGCTACCTATAAGCGTGCAACCCTGATCTTTCGTGATAAGGAACGCCTGCGCCGCATCTTGAGTAATCCCGAGCGGCCGGTCCAGTTGATCTTCTCCGGAAAAGCGCACCCGAAGGATCGTGGCGGACAGGACTTGATTCGTCAAATTCACAACATTTCCATGGAAGATGGCTTTCGTGGAAGACTGTTCTTTATTGAGAACTATGACATGAGTCTTGCCCGTGATCTGATTTCCGGTGTAGATGTTTGGCTTAACAATCCGCGTCGTCCCCAGGAAGCTTCCGGGACCAGCGGGCAGAAAGTCGGGATGAATGGCGGGGTTAATTTTTCCGTTCTCGACGGCTGGTGGTGTGAAGGCTATGACGGCGAAAATGGCTTTGCCTTTGGCGATCGCGAAGACTACAGTGATCTCGACGAACTGGATAGCTGGGACAGCGATGCAATTTACGACATCATGGAAAACGACTTGATCCCGACTTACTATTCTCATGGCGAAGATGGCTTGCCCGGAGATTGGTTGAAGATGATGAAGCGCTCTATCTTTACGGTGATGACTCAGTTTAATACCCACCGCATGGTTAAGGATTACGTGAATGATATGTACGTGCCGGCGATTCATCAAGGCGTTAAATTTGCTGAAAGCAAATACAAGATTGCGCGTTCTTTTGCCGCCTGGCGCGAACGAATGGAAAGCAACTGGTCGCACCTCGGAGTGCGTTTGCATTATGATGATAGCGTGATGGGCGGCGATATGCAGCTGCGATATCATCAGCCACTTAAGCTGAAGGTAGCGCTCACGCCTGGTGAGCTAAAGCCTGAAGAGCTTAAGGTGCAGGTTTTTCTGGTTCCGGTATCCGGGATGGCGATTGAAGAACTTGATTCGCAAACAATAGAGATGAAGCAGAGCGGTCAGGCGAATGATGGTCAATATCTTTACGAGGCAGAGATTGTGCCGAATGACAGTGGCACCTATCGCTATGCTGTTCGTGTAGTGCCGACGCACAAGCAGCTGTCCAGGGATGTTGAATTGGGATTGGTGACCTGGCTGGGAGCCTAATGTGAAAAATTAAATTCCAATGCTCAACAAGAATAATACCAATTAGAATTTTTTCGGTTGGAGTTTTGGTTTTTAATTCGCTTCCGGCGCCGGTGGTTTGTTAAAGAATGCTTGAAGGGCCTTTCGGGTTTGCAGAAAGGCTTCGTAGCTGATGAAATCGTACGTTTTAAGGCGGTTCAGTATTATTCTGGTCCGCCACTTCAACTCCCGGTCTGGTTTGTTCGGATCAAGACGTAAGGGGCTTGGAATAATTGCAACAAGCCGGATTATCTCTGACAGTCGGAGCTGATCCGGCTCTTTTTCATAGTAGTGGTTGGCTGCGCTGCGAATCCCGAAAACACCATCCCCAAATTCGATGCAATTCATATAAAGTTCCAGGATGCGCTTTTTGGGTAATTCTTTTTCCATGTCACGAGTAATCAGAATCTCTTTCAGCTTGCGATATACCGATCTGTGGGGTGTCAGGTAGATGTTCTTGGCCGTTTGCTGGCTAATTGTACTGGCCCCACGTACAATCTTGCCTTCCTCCCAATTTTGCTGCCAGGCCGCTTCGACTTCATGCCAGTCAAATCCTTCATGAACCCAAAAAGAAGCGTCTTCGGAAACGATTAAGGCGCGTTTCAAAACCATCGGCACGTCATCATAGCCCACCCATTGATTACGCAATGCCAGTTTCTCGCCGCGTTGACCGGCCATTTCGACACGGTATTGCATGAATTTGGTTTGTGTCGGGTTTTTTTCGGCAAGGCGTGATACATCAGGGAGTGTATACAGTGTGTAGCCGGCAAAACCGCCTGCAGTGCAGAAGATGGCTATCACTGAAAAAATAAAGAATCGGGTTAACCAGTGCATGTTGATGAACGAAGGATATAGTTTTGCTGAAATCTACTGTTTGCAACGTCGTAATGATACGCAGCAACTTTAATAGTCGTCTGTGGCCATTTGCAAAAATGGCCATTCGAAAAATTTATTCCGGCGCGTCCTGAGACAACTCAACCAGCATGCCGTTCATCGACTTGGGATGGACGAAAGCGATGAGTTTGCCTTCGGCGCCGATACGTGCTTCTTCGTCGATTAATCGCGCGCCGTTGTTTTTCATGGCGCTTAACACCGCGTCAATGTTGTCAACGCCGTAGGCAATGTGATGCATCCCCTCCCCTTTTTTGCTGATGTAGCGCGCAATCGGTGAGGTTTCATCAGTTGCTTCCAGGAATTCGATCTTTGATTCGCCGAGTCGGAACCCGACGGCGCGGACACGTTGCTCTTCAACTATCTCATCAAACTCCGGCTCCAGGCCGAAAGTGTCGCGATAGAAGGCGATTACTTGATCGACGGATTTTACAGCGATTCCAACATGGTCAATTTTGTTCAGCATCTCTCTAGCTCAGTTTATAGTTTGGCGATTCCTTGGTTATTTTGACGTCGTGCGGATGGCTTTCACGGAAACCGGCTGCCGTAATACGAATGAAGCGGGCATTTTCGCGCATGGACTTGATGTCCGGGCAACCGGTATAGCCCATTGCAGAGCGGAGGCCACCGGTCATCTGAAAAATCGTTTCACCAACCGGTCCGCTAAAGGGCACTTGTCCTTCAATGCCTTCCGGAACCAGCTTTTCGGCGTCGTCAACGTCAGACTGAAAGTAGCGGTCTTTGCTGCCTTTGCGCATTGCCGCAAGAGAGCCCATACCGCGCACCTGCTTGTAGCGGCGCCCATCCAACAAGATAGTTTCTCCGGGACTTTCGCTGGCACCGGCAAACAAGCTGCCAATCATAACGACATCAGCACCGGCAGCGATGGCTTTGGCGATATCCCCGGTGTATTTGATGCCGCCATCTGCAATTAAGGGAATGTCTGCCTCGCGGCAAGCTCTAACTGCTTCCATAATTGCCGACACTTGAGGAACCCCGACGCCGGTGACGACGCGAGTGGTGCAGATCGATCCCGGGCCAATCCCGATTTTCAGGCAGTCTGCGCCGGCCTTAACCAGGTCGCGTGCCGCTTCATACGTAGCGATGTTTCCGGCGATCAAGCCGGCTTTAGGGAAGCGTTTTTTGAAAGCGCGCACGGAATCAAGGACCTTCTGCGAATGGCCGTGGGCCGTGTCAATTACAATCGCATCGACACCTTTGTCTATCAGATGCTGCGCCCGCTCAAGGCCATCCTCCCCTACCCCAATGGCAGCCCCCACGCGTAGACGTCCGAGATCGTCTTTGCAGGCATTCGGATATTGTTGCTTCTTCTGGATATCCTTAACGGTAATAAGTCCTCTTAAATCCCCGGTTTCATTGATAATCAGCAGCTTCTCGATCCGATGGCGCTGCAGAAGCAGCTTCGCCTCATCAAGCGTGGTGCCAACCGGTGCTGTTACCAGGTTTTCGCTGGTCATATAGCCGTGCAACGGCTGATCTAAATTGCCTTCAAATCGCAAGTCGCGATTGGTGATAATGCCAATCAATTTTGTGCCGTCCACAATAGGGATGCCGGAGATGCTGAAGCGGCGCATCATTTCGTGCGCCTCACGAAGACTGGCATCTGCAGTAAGGGTGATCGGATCAACAATCATACCGCTCTCGGAGCGTTTGACACGATCAATTTCAGCTGCCTGATCTTCTATCGACATGTTCTTATGGATGATTCCCAAACCACCTTCGCGGGCAATGGCGATGGCCATTTTGGACTCGGTTACGGTGTCCATCGCTGCAGAGAGAATCGGAATATTCAGCGTGATTCCCGGTGTGAGCCGCGTTTTTAAATCAGCATCCTTCGGGAGTATATGAGAATTTGCCGGCAGCAAGAGCACGTCGTCAAATGTTAAGCCTTCATAAGCAATCTTTTGCATCGCATTTCCTTCCGTAATATTGGGGGAAAAGTTAATACATCAAGCCTTCCAGGCAAAAAGCAAATTGAAATACTGCATGTCAAAATCTTGTTTTGCGCTTCGATGCTTTCGAACACACCATTTTAGCAGTAATTCGAGTACTTATCACTATCGGGAAGAGTATATACAAGTGCTAATATTCAGTTGGATGAAAAACCATTCACTCTGATCTCAAGGAGATGTTATGATTTGCCCGAAATGTGGCGCTGCAAATACGGCTACCAGCTGGCGCTGCAAAAGCTGTTATGGATTGTTGAAAGACATCCGGCAGCAGACAGATACACGGACAAATTTCTCTCAGTCATCATTTCGGCAGGGCCGGGAACCCAATTTGACGCCTGTTGACGGATACGAAAGTGATGCGCAAACTTCGTCAAGCGCGGAAGGGTATTCAACCGAAGGCCGAACGATTCGCCTGGACTGGGCGGAAGTGGAAAGCCATCGCGTAAATGGTGCCTACGCGGAGCCGGTTAGTACGTCTTTCCTGACCCGCATAAATAGACCGCTGATGATTATTGCTGTTGCCATGCTAACGCTGGCTGCCGGGCTCTACGCCTTCTTTACAACCGATAAAGATTATGAATCAGCCAACAATCTATATGCACTTGCCGAGCAAAATTTTGAGCGAAACGAATATTCGTCCGCCCTGGTGCTCTATCAGCAAATCGTCGATCAGCACGGCGATAGCGAATTGAGCGGGCTGGCGCAGGACAAAATGCGTATCATCAATGAGCGAATCGTTGCGAGTGATATGGCTCTGCAGTCGAAAGAACGCGATATTGAACAGCTCCTGGTTCAGGCTCGCGCCGCCTATGAGAAGCAGTATTTCCTGATTCCGACGGACAACAATGTCATTTTCTATACGCGAAAGATTCTTGAGCTTGACCCAACACAGCCTGATGCGCTTGAATTGCAAGCATTGGTTGTCAATTTCTATGAAGACAAAGCCGAAACGGCAATGAATGCGCGCCGTTATAATACCGCCATCCGTTACTATCGGAATATTATGAAGATTATGCCGGATAACGAGTATATCGAAAACCGGATTGAGCTGGCGGAGAAGCGCCGACGCTAAAGCAAGGTTATATCGGGATTTTTCAAAACCCCTGGCTGTTTCAGTCAGGGGTTTTTTCGTTGAAATAATAAATTGGCGAAGAGTGACAATAATAATTCCCTCTGTAATATGTAAGAGATTTACCCAGACATTGGCATATGGAGAAACACGATGAAACAGACGGTTCTTAATTTGAAGATAAGTTGGCTGTTGCTATTCAGCCTCTTCTTTTTTGGTGCGTCAAGCTATGAAGCACCACAATCCAAAATTCAGATCGCGCTATTGCTGGATACCAGCAATAGTATGGATGGGCTCATTGACCAGGCAAAAGGACAGCTTTGGAATGTTGTCAACGAGTTTGCGTTAGCACGATATAAGGGTGAAGCGCCGGATTTAGAGATCGCTTTATACGAATACGGCAACTCCGGTTTAGCGAAGCGCTATGGCTACATTCGCAAGGTTGTGCCATTAAGCACTGACCTCGATAGGATTTCCGAAGAGCTCTTTGCGTTACAAACGAATGGTGGTGATGAGTATTGCGGACAGGTAATTCAATCTGCCCTATCCGACCTTGAGTGGAGCAACTCGAATGATAATTTAAAAATGATCTTTGTCGCCGGTAATGAGCCTTTTGATCAGGGAAAAGTAGATTTTCGGCGTGTTTGCCGGGAGACGATCAGTGCTGGTATCATCGTGAATACGATATTTTGCGGCAATAAAGATGAAGGCGTTCGCACTTTCTGGAAAGAGGGAGCCGATTTGGCTGATGGCAAATATATGAATATCAATCAGAATGAACGTGTGGTTCATATTGACGCTCCCCAGGACAGAGAAATCAATCGCCTGAATGAAGCGCTCAATGATACCTACCTGGCGTATGGCGATCGCGGCAGAAAGCGCAAAGAGCGTCAGGTCGCCCAGGATCGCAATGCCAGTTTGTTCGGTTCTGCAAACCAGGCGCAAAGGGCTTTGACCAAATCTTCTGCCAAATACAAGAATGAGGATTGGGATCTTGTTGATGCTGTTGAAGAAGAGTCCGTCGATTTGGAAGAAGTGGCAGAGGACGATTTGCCGAAGGAAATGCGCACGATGTCTCCTTCCGAACGCCGCGATTATGTGGACGAAAAGAAATCGAAGCGGAATGAAATAAAGAAACAAATCCAGGTGTTGTCCATCGAACGTGAGAAATATGTTGCAGAAAAGCGCCGTGAAGCCGGGAAAGATGACACCCTTGGCAAAGCAATTTTGGAAGCTGTAAGACAGCAGGCAACCACCAGAGGCTACGTCTTTAGCAGGTAATGACGGGGATGATAATGAAGCATATTGTTTTCTTTTTGATTGCAGTTTTGACAAGCAGCTTGTTTGGGCACGGTATCATCATAATTGAACCACCCAATCCTGATTCGCCGCGTCACAGGCGACCAGCACCGGATTTTCGTCCGTTTGCATTGGAGCTTAAGCAGAATAATGTGCAGGTTGATATTGAAAGTGGTATTGCCACTACCGATGTTGATCAGATCTTTTATAATCCCACGCGGAATAAACTCCAGGGATATTATATCTTCCCGATTCCGGACGGTGCAGTCATCGATAAGTTCACCATGTATATCAACGGCCGGGAGGCAGAGGCTGAGTTACTTGATGCTGACAAAGCGCGGAAAATCTACGAAGATATTGTTCGTCGTGTCGAGGACCCGGCGCTGCTGGAGTATAGCGGACAGAGCATGTTGAAGATGCGCATATTTCCTATTGAGCCACGCGCTGAGAAGCGCATAAAACTATCGTATAGTGAAGTTCTTACACTTGATAACGGTGCATTTCAGTATCGCTACCCGCTGAAGAGCGAAGTACGTTCCTCGGGCAATGCGGGAGACATCTCAATAGATATCTCAATTAGCAGCAATGGTGAATTGAAGAACGTCTATTGTCCATCGCACGAAGTCGATATTGTGCAGCGTTCTGCTGGCCGTGTGCGCGTATCATATGAAGAAGAAACCGTCGTCGCGGACAGCGATTTCAGCCTCTTCTTTCAGGAAAATGACGATGATTTTGGGCTTGTGCTTTTACCGCATCGGCGCGGGCGCGATGATGGCTACTTCTTTTTGCAACTCTCCCCCACTTTCGATTCACAAGCTGATCAAGCTTCTCCAAAGGACATCACATTTGTCCTGGATGTTTCCGGCAGTATGGCTGGACAAAAGCTGGAGCAAGCCAAGGCAGCGCTGGCTTTTTGTGTGGAAAATTTGAACGCTAGTGATCGCTTTGATATTGTTCGTTTTTCGACTCAGGCATCCGCTTTGTTTGGCGAGCTAGCGCCGTTTGGTCGCGATACGCGCCGGGAGGCACGCGAATTTATTGAAGGCCTGAGGGCAATTGGTGGAACCAATATTGGTGAAGCGCTGGATCTTGCTTTGGGCAGCGCCGTTCGAGAAGGCCGTCCGCACTATGTCGTCTTTATTACTGACGGCAAGCCGACGATTGGTGAAATAGCTACTCCGGCGCTCCTGCGCAAGATCGAAAAGGACAACGATGGTGTAAGCCGGATCTTCACATTCGGCATCGGAAACGATATCAATACGCATCTGCTGGATAAAATCACCGAAGTGACCCATGGATTTCGCTCATACATCTCTCCGGACGAAGATCTCGAAATGCCAATTAGTAGCTTCTATACGAAACTTTCGTCACCGATTTTGACAGATATTAAGTTGAATATTGTAGGAGATATTCGTAGCAGCGATCTGTATCCGCGAAGACTACCGGACTTGTTCAAGGGGAGTTCGATCACTGTTTTCGGCCGTTATCGTGGCGATGGTGATGGCGTGATTCGCGTCAGCGGATATATGGATGGAAAGCGTCATGAATTGGAGCGAGAGTTTGATTTCCCGAGACGGGAACGGACAAACGAGTTTATTGCGCCACTATGGGCGTCTCGGGCAATCGGTTATATGTTAGACCAGATTCGCTTGCATGGTGAAAGCCGAGAACTGAAGGAAGAAATAGTCGCGCTGGCCCGGGAGTTTGGTATTATTACGCCATATACCAGCTACCTGATTGTCGAAGACGAACGCGTGACTCGCCGGAATCGTCCGGTTAGATCGCCATGGGCGCGTATCCACGAAGATGCCGAGACCGCCCCCCTACTCGACCAGGCCGGTGAAGACTATAAGGCCATGAAAGAAAGCAGTGGCGGCGGAAGCGTGCGCAGCAGTGAAGAAGTCCAGCAAATGGCAGGTGCGCAAAATTTGAAGGAGGCAAGAGCAGGACGAAAGAGAATGTCCTATCGCAGTAAAGACGGAGAAACCAAAAATTTGACACAGCAAATTAAAATGATTCAAGGACGGGCTGTCTATCAATCTGGCAATGCCTGGATAGACAGTCGGGTAGATTCAGCTGGTAAGTTAAAGGCTCAGCGCATCCGCTTTATGAGTGATGAATACTTTGCGCTGTATCGGGCCGAGCCGAATTTGGCTGATTTTCTGGCCCTGGGGCAGAATGTTACCTTTGTCTGGAAAAATCAGATATACGAAATATACAAATAGCCGTCAGTTAAGATTGACGGCACTAGCACCCGGATTGTCCTGGCGATATTCCATGAAGCGGTAGGGCTCGCCCAAAGTTGTTTGCAGCGCTTCGCCTTCGATTAACTTTTGCTTGGACGCGGTGAAGTTTGGATCCAGTTCGATCGCTTTTTCGAGAAAAAGGATTGCTTCTTTGTAGCGCCCCTGATCGAGGCGTTGGATGCCGGCTGAGTAAGCCAGCAAGGCATTCATATTCCTGGTTGGAATAGCCTCAATCTTCTTTGCGATGGCGGGAGTGACAGAGATTTTAAGCTGCTTCAGGAGCGAATATACCAGCTTGTCCTGAAGGCGAAAAAGATTGGCTGTCTTATCGGAATGGGTTTCGGAGTTAGGAATGGTTTGCTCCAGAAGATCCCAATATGAAATATCAAAAACCATATCGGAAGACTTTAATACGTTGTAGGCGCCGCGCATAACGGTCCTCGCATTGAAAATATTGCCAATCAAAGCAATGGCACCGCGGTCTTCTATGTCCATGCCCTTTGCTTCCATTTCCTTCAAAAGCGTGGTAACCCGAAAACGATCAGCAATAAAAAGTTGGTCAAAGAGTTGTAAGTCGCGAATAATCAACTCTGTTAAGCCCTGACGATATGAAGCATACTTGTTGTCGCTGCCGTGGTAAACCAACGGGAGCACGACGACTGTGTTGTTTATGGTCGTCAAGGGTTCGTTCTCACCGTATTCTACTAACATTTTTTGTAGCTCTTGCCGGGCCTTACGTCTTTCAACAAGCAAATAGCGGCCATGTATCCAACGCCGATGGGGTGAGTCGACTGGATATGTTCGGTAGTTGTAGTAGACGTCCAACGCTGCTTCTACGTTACCGGCCATTTCATAGTTGAGCCCCAGGTAAAAAAGCACCAGCGGGTCTTCCGGGCGCAGATTACGCGCAGATTCCAGTGCTTCGCTGGCCTCAGTATACATGGTTGCCTTTGTGTATAATACGCCCAACTCCAAATGGGCATCGAAGTCACGCGGGTCCTGGCGCGTGTTTTGAATGAGTTCGTCAAGGCGTAACTGTTCTTCGAAATCAAGATTGCGTAGTTGGCTGGAAACGCAGGAGAGAGCGATTAGTGGTAGAAGAATGATGTAGAGTTGTCTCATAGTCTATATGAACGGGAATTGGGTCCGGGCTGTGATCGATTTAAGGTAATAAGTAGTCAGGTGCAAAAAACAGGCCATAAGTGGCTCGTTTGGCTTTGCAATTGGTGGCCAAAGAATCTAGCCATGCTTCATCACTATCGGCGTGATTTCTGCAACAAAAATGCAAAAAAGTGATTTTATTTTCATCCCGCTATCTTGCGCATTTAAGAGACATTGCCCAGAAAAAATGTCGAAACACATCCCATAGGTTTGTGTGTGCATATCTGCTACAGTTTTAATCGTCGTCGAGGAATGGATCTTTTGGCGTATCGGGGCTGATCCCGGAAAAGGCATCCTCTGAACTACCGTCCGGTGAACCGAGCAAGGTGTCAGGGTCAGCATCTTTCACAGCCGCGAAGAAAGCATCGTCTTTCTCAGGCTTGGCTTGCTGTGGAAGGATCTTTTGTGTGAACTCAGTGTCTGAGTTTCCGCCCTCGGGCAGGCTGGCGAAGATCAATATTGCCCGCCGACTGGAATGCAGGATCAGACGATCGACCCGGTAGGATTTTTCATGCTTGTTGACGAATTTCTGGATGCGATTCTTGGAGCGTTTATAAAGATAAATCGCTTCTTCTTTTAGGGTGCTGTCAAGCGCCCACTTGTCCATGTAGCCGATATGTAAGACGTCCCTGCTCCGGCTCTCCTGGATAACAACCGGTAGCAGACCTTTCGAATCAAAGATAGCTTTATTCTCTTTGTCAAAGAGGAATTCCCGGTGTGAGTGTTTCTTCTCACGTTCTTTCTTAAACAACATTTGGTCCTATCTCCTGACGAGAATTGAATTCACTGCATGTTCATAGTCGACAAATCATGTCAAACTAAAACGGTAGATATAATTTGCCCACTTACTGAAGGTGCGGGCCCGGCAAGTGTCAGGTTTATTGCCGGCATATATGCTTAATTTGCGGTGGAGGCAGTGATATCCAAATAGCTTTCCAGAATCGAGAGGACAACCTGGATTTGCATTTTCATCTTGTTGCTAAAGCAAATAGGATTGGAAGCAAGGCACGTTTCATTGAGACAGGCTTCCAGCGGTTCTCGGCAGTCTTGCTTGTAGTAATAATTGGGAACCGGTTCCATTCGTGACTTTATATCAGTCAAGGTCAAATGACCGTCTTCACGCAAACCCGAAAGGTGCATTGTCTGTGCTTCAAGGAAGTCGCGCAAATCTTGTAATTGCGCTGCGGACAATCCGGAGAAAATGTCTGTCGGATTCTCTTTGTCAAGTAACTGCAGCATAATGCGCGCTTTTCGTGTAATCCCCAATTCCTTATTGGGTGACTTTAGTAGCATGCTGGCCCCTCCCCGGAGCGTTGAATCTGGCGTTTTATTTGAGAATGCGCGTGGCGCTATTCATAATATGAGATCCTAATCTGCCAGAATTTAAGACGATAATTGGAGAATTACATGCGTTTCATCACGGCAGAAGATATTTTTTGGTTGAAACAAGCTAGCCAACTATAGCCCTGCATCCCAGTGATAACGGTAGACTCGGCTCTTTGCCAGCCGGTCGTGTAGTGACTTACCCTCCTCGGCGCCAATTAATCCGATGCCGAAAGGTAAAATGGATATCAGGTAATACATCCAGCGCAAGATGCTTGTGCTCAACGCCAATCGTTGGTGGCTTTCGTCAAGAACAACCAGATGTTTGGCCCGTTGCCCAATGGTTTGACCAAAAAGCGAATGCATGACGCTGTAATAGGCAATATAAATGATCCACAGGACCGGTGCCGGGTAGTGAGTGAACACTTCTTTGCCACTTGGTAAGTGGAATGTAAAAATGCTGCCGCCCCACAAAAAGGCAGTCGAAGATGGCTGATAGATGCCACTGACCTCAATAAGGTATTGCGGAACGATTGGAGACACCCAAAAGCTGCGCAGCTGGCCGCCGCTCATGAAAAACAAGGTGAGAAAGCATGGTAGCCACAATATCAGGCTGTCAATCAGTTGAGCGATAAAGCGTTCGCGTATGGTTGCTGGTGCAAGGCTGCCAGCCGGATGTAATTGCGGATCATATTTGGATAAAATCACGGTTGCCTTTGCCTGGTAAATGTTGTTTTTTGTGTGCTGGGCGGAAGCGTATTGCCACCAGATCGACCCGCGCCAAATATACATAGTAGACTTGAAAATGGAAAGCGGCGAGTGCAGCAATGCGGCTGTTTGTGAGTCGCCATACTGAAATTGAAACAAGTTCATTGAATTTTACGTGTTGGAAGTGAACAGCTCAAGAATTGGATGAAGTATGATTTTGGAAAAAGAAATTTCCGGGCGGCAGGAATCTATCCTGGAGCATAGCCTGCAGCCGTTTTTCGAAGATATAAAAGCGTTTGATAGTATCAAATCTCTCAAACGATCCAGTGTTTACCAATCCTGCGAATACGAAATTCAAAAAGTCATCAACGGTGTGGAATACCGCAATCATCTTGAGGGCAATGAAGACCCTGACAGGCTGCGGGTGGTGGCCTGGAACGTTGAACGGGGCGCGAATCTGTCCGGCATCATTCACCTGTTGCTTGAAGATCCGGTGCTCAGAGACGCAGACGTGCTACTCTTAACTGAAACAGATGTGGGGATGGGCCGAAGTGGGAATAAGAACATTCCACGCGAAATTGCTGATGCCGTGAATATGAATTACTGTTTCGCGAATTCCTTCCTGGTATTGGGCAAGGGCGATGAAGGTGAACAGAAACATGATTTGCAGAACACACTTTCCATGCACGGCGTCGCTATCTTGACCCGGCATCGAATTCATGGCTATCGAGCTATTCAACTTCCGGAAATTCGTAACCCATTTGAAGGGTTGGAAAAAAGCCTCGGCCAAAGGCGCGGATTGATATGCCGCTTTCTGTTCGGCGGAAGATTGTTCGATTTCGCTACTGTTCACCTGGATGTCAAAGCTTCACCGCAGCAGCGAGCCTTGCAGTTAGAGGCTTTATGCAAAGGCCTTAAACAAGATGGTGTTGCCGGAAGCCTCATTGGCGGGGATCTCAATACTCACACATACAACATGCGCGATAAGCTTGCGTTAATGAAGAGCTTTTTCTACAAACTTTTCTTCCTCGGTGTCAAGGAGGTTGTCGCGAATTATATGATGCCGGATCGTTTTTTTGAGAAAGAAGTCTTCTCGGTCTTTCGAAAGTACGGTTTTGACATTTCACGCTTCAATAACATGCAGGACGGCACGATCTTCTATGATCTGAAGTCGGAAAGCCTAGATATAAAAACCAGGGAATGGTTACCGGGATTTCTTTACCGCTATATTCACCACATTCTTGAACCGTGGAATGGCAAAGTGCCTTTACGTCTCGACTGGATGGCCGGCCGCGGATTGAAAGCGGTGGATTTACCGCGCGTTATCAATATGCCTATCTGGAATGGCGCCAGGATTTCAGACCACTACCCGATTGTTGTCGATTTGGACTTGCAAAGAGCTTAAAGGGCGGGAAAAGGCATGCAGCCTCAGCTACACGCCAAATTCTTAATGTGCAGAGCGATTAGTTTGCGGCTGTAGATGATGGCCTAGTAGAGCCCCTGCGCAAGGCATCGTATGCTTCCATCACTTGTACCATTCGCAATTGTTCAGGAACCGTAAGCGAGCGTTTTACGACCTGGGTTGCGCCGCGATAGCTTAAAGCAGCGCGATTGGCATTCATCACTGCCCTGATAATATTGAGTTCCGGCTGCCTGACCTTCATGTCAAACCACTCCCAGTGGCCTGCCGGCCCCTGCCCTACCTCAATCTTGCCAAAGCGGCTTAGAATGTCATACGCTCGGTCGTCTGCATAAACCTCGAAGGAGCGCAAGCCAAGGGAAATGTTCTCATCCGTGTAGTAGATCCGCATTCGTAGCCAAATCTCACCGTTGTCACGATGTCCGATATACACTTCAAAGCTATTCTTAAAAACGTAGTGCGAGAGATTCTTGTGGTAATACCAGGTAATGCCTTCCCGGTCGCTGCGGACAACCCGCATGCGCGACATGATGCGGTTAAATTCGAATTCTGAAAGCGGGACTTCCTGCTCTACTTCAACCAATTGAAGATTCAGTGTTACCGATTCATCATTTGATTGCTGATTGCGGGCCGGTGCCGTGCGGCGAACAGCGCGACGACGCGGTTCCCGTGGCGCCTCCAATGTAGCATTGGGGGTACGACGATTTTGATTTTGTTCATCCCGACTAACTACAGCGTTTTCCGGAAAATTCGGGTCAAAGTTCGCGGCCAGTTTTGAAACTTCTGCAGCCTGAGTGCTGTGTGGATACTTATGGCGAAGCTCGTCATGTGCTGCCCAGAAGGCATCCTGGTCATCCGCGTCTATGGCGGCTATCGCCAGTTGCAGCAAGCTGTCCGGGATGTTCATATGATCTTCAGTCGGATTTAATGACTTCAATGCATCGGAGGGGTCTGAAAACATTTTCAGTGCCATGATGCACAATACACCGAAGAAAAATATATTTACCAGGAGAATAATACTGGGAGTTCGCCTCATTCTAAACTTCCTCATGGTTGTTTGGAACCAACGACAGCTCAACGATGTCCAGGAAACGGGGGTGATTACTAAATGCGGTGATCGCTGTCGAGTCGGATTTCCTGGAGCCTGACTTAATTACCAGCTTGAAACAAGGGAGCAAGCGGTAGCTAAGTTGTTGATATTAAAGTTTAAATGAAAAATGATCCCGAGACAAGAGAAGATTGTTAAAAAATATCGATTTGCCATGATTTTGCGCATAAAAGCCCATCTTACGTTTCGAATTTGTTGAATTTGCCTGTCTAAGCAGTTTCATGCTTATTCTCCTTAAAATTCCGCCGATATAACAAAACGAAGCTTAGTAAAAAATGTCAAAATCAATCGTTTATCATCCAGTTGGTACCGGCAAATGGTGCCCGGAACCTGAGTTTGATAATTGGTTAATTTTTGGTAATATCATTCAGATACAACACTTGCTATCGAGAAATAAGTGCGCTGACCGCCTGACAACTGTCTGCCATGGATATTTTGCCGCAGGGATGCAATTTGTATCGCAACTTCTCCGAGGAATCTCTTATGTCGAATCACGAAGTGACCACAATGATCCTGGCTGGCGGCCAGGGAACGCGACTCTATCCGTTAACAAAACATCGCTCAAAACCGGCAGTTCCAATCGGCGGCAAGTTTCGTCTGATTGACATTCCGATTTCTAATTGTATCCATTCCGGATATCGCAAAATCTATATCGGCACCCAGTTTAGCTCGGAATCGCTCCATCGGCATGTTTCGCTTACATATCGATTTAGCGTCTTTTCAAAGGACTTTATAACAATCCTGTCAGCACAGCAGACAATGGAGCATAGAGACTGGTATCAGGGGACTGCTGATGCTGTACGAAAAAATCTGAATTTTATCCAGGACTACGGCGATTATGTGCTGATTCTTTCAGGGGATCACCTGTATCGCATGGATTACAGCAAGTTTGTTGATTACCATATTCGCAAGGGGGCAGATATTACGATCTCGGTTGTGCCTGTTGATCGCGAACTCGCCCAGCAGTTCGGCATCATGAAAATCAACAAGGACTCCCGGATAACGACCTTTCACGAAAAACCGAAGGATGACGCGGTTTTGGATGAACTGTCTGTGCCGGAAGAGTTGTTTTCCCGTCAAGGAATTGATCCGAAAGGCCGGGACTATTTGGCCTCGATGGGCATATATGTCTTTAATAAAAAGGTGTTGAACGAGTTGCTCGATGGGACTTCGTATTCGGATTTTGGCAAGGAAGTGATTCCCTTTTCGATCAGCAATAAGCGTGTGTTTGCATATTTCTTTGATGGATACTGGGAAGACATCGGAACCATCAAGGCTTTTTTTGAGGCGCAGCTTGATCTCACCAGTCCATTGCCGAAGTTTAACTTCTATGATGAGGAAGCACCGATTCTCACACACCCGCGTTTCCTGCCCGGCGCTAAGGTGCTGAACGCGGAAATTCGCAATGCAATCCTTGGCGATGGCTGCATCGTCAACCCATCCAAGGTTCAGGACTCAATTATTGGTAACCGTTCTGTGGTTGGCAGCAATTGTGTGCTTGATCAAGTGGTAATGATGGGGGCTGACTCATTTGAAACGCCGGAAAATATGGCTGCAAACAATAGCCAGGGACGTCCGAATCTCGGGATTGGCGACAATACCATTATCACCAAAGCGATACTGGATAAAGACGTGCGCATCGGCAAAAATGTCCGAATTACCAATGAGCGTAATGTGAAGGATGAGCAGGGCAAAAATTACGTGATTCAGGATGGAATCGTGGTCATTCCGAAAGGTGTGGTTATCCCAGACAATACAGTGATTTAGTCAGATTGCTTAGTTGCCGAATACCCGCGAAAAGAAGCCAAAGAGATCTGCCGTCCGGGCGTCAATGTCCGGGCGGTCTTGTTTGAAGTTGGTGATCAGTGATGGATTGTCCGGGTCTCGCACCAGGCGAAATCGAAAAATGGGTTGGCCGGTTTCCTTCAGAAAGTTGTCGCTTCGTCCGAAACGCAGATCTCCCCAATAGATAGCACCGTGTTCCATCCGCACCTGGTAGTACCCGTTCGAAAACCATGCAAGGCGCTGTAGCGCGCCATTGCTCTCCAAGTCATCGAGTAAATGTGACTGTCGCTCTGTGCGTTGCAATTCAATTGGCTTATCACCATCGAAAATTGAGTAGATGCCTACCCAATATCCATCCCCTTCCGCTGCAACGGTCATCCACAGGAAGCTGTTCAAGGCGGTGGGTGCCGTCATATAATGCTCAACCTGATATCCTTTTTCGGCAAAGGCTGCTTCAAACTTCCCGTTTACGTAGGTTTTGACACCCAATGTGAAAAGGATATAGGCGCTGCTAATACCAATGCCTATCCAGTTCCATCGGGCCCGTCGTGGATTGTCGCGGCTCAGGCGCATGGCAAGAAAAACGCCGATGAAGAGCGGCACAGTATACATCGGATCTATGATAAAGATGGAATTGAAGGAAAACGGATAGTCGCTGATCGGGTTTAGGAGTTGAGTGCCGTATACCGTAAAAGCGTCAAGAAAGGGATGCGTAAAAATGCCCCAGAATGCCAGCCATGACCAACCTTTCCTGCTGGCGCCGGCCTGTGGCCCATGGAAACGATAAAGAAGCCAACCGATTAGCGGGGCTATCAAAAATGGGAAAAATATGGAATGGGAGAAGCCGCGATGAATGCCCAGTTGTTGCCACTCAAGCACAAAGGGGGATGATAAAACATCGAGGTCCGGGATGGTGCCCATGACCGCTCCCCAAAGCGGCGCTTTGTTGCCTACTTTCTTGCCTAGTGTTGCTTCGCCAACGGCGGCGCCCAATGTCAATTGAGTCAGGGTGTCGATAGTGCTTGCTCTACGGTGTGTGTAAGACGGACAACAAATAAGACGTCTGTCTCGCCGCCAGGGCGAGACAGACAGTTGAAATTTAGCCCTTAGCGCCGACTAACGCCAGTTCCAGATGAAAATCATCATAGATAAGTTTATCGCCGAGGTTATCAAAGAAAGTGCCGGAACCGTAGCGAACATCCCACTTGCTGCGATCAATGGTTACTTTCGCCTTTGCGGAAATGCCAGCATCGCTCATTTCGACATGTGCCGGGAAAGAAATCTCGTGCGTGATGCCCTTGATTGTCAAGTCACCGGTGATGCGGAAATTGGCCTTGCTTCCTTCGCTCTGCTTCATTGGCGAGGTCTTGGTGATTTTGAATGTAGCTGTCGGGTGATTTGCAACGCTGAAAAAGTCGTCCGACTTAAGGTGGCCAACCAGTTTGCCGCGCATTTCGTCACTGCCGATGTCGCTGTTGGTAATGGTGGTCATGTCGATCATGAATTCGCCGCTCATCTTGTATCCGTCTACCTTCAGGCTGCCGGACTTCAGGTTGATGCTTCCCATGTGTTCGCCAGTGACTTTTTCACCTTTCCAATTGATGTTGCTTTTGGTTGCGTCAATCTTGTAGCTCTGTGCAAACGCTGACGAAGCTAACATAATAGCGCTGATGATAATACTCTTGATAATTACGTTTTTCATTTTGTACTCCTGAAATTTAATGAATGAGATTTGTTTTATGGTCTAGTTTATGGGAGAGTTCCCGTTGTTTTCCGAATGTCTTAGTTTGTCAAGCAGGTCGTTTAATTGCGCTGCCTCTTCTTCGGAGAGATTGTCAAAGCTGTCTCCTGCTTGCCCTTGTTCCTCGTCGATTTTCTTCAGAAGCGTCAATCCCTTTTCAGTTATGATAATGTCAACTGCCCGGCGATCATTGGGACAAGTATGGCGCTCGAGGAGCTCTTTCTGTCGCAATTTCTCTACAAGCCGAGAGGCGTTTGACATTTTGTCGAGCATACGTTCCTGTAACAAATTGACAGTTGCCGGTTTCGGGTGTTGCCCTCTTAGTATCCGCAGAATGTTAAACTGCTGGGTGGACAAGGAATATTGCTTCAATACCCTGGCGTGCTGGGACTGAAGCCAGTTGCCGGTAAAAATAACGTTGATCATCAATTTGTGGTACACGCTCTTAAATACCTTCTGTTTTATTTCGTCTTCCAGTGCCGGCATATGTCATATCCTTGTTAAAAGTCGCAACAATATATGTTGCGACATATATTGTTGCAATATGTTTTTGAAAAATATTCCGTTGTTAAGATTATCGCAATATCAAGGTGGCTGGAAGAGAGGGAGAGATCAGTCCGCCACCTGTGCAGAGGTGGCGGACCGGAATATTACTTCAGGTAAATTGCACGCAGGGTCTGTTGATAAGATGCGGCTTCGAAGCGGACCAGGTAAATGCCACTGCTGATTGGCTGGCCGAAATCGTTCCGGCCATTCCAGGTGATACTGTGGTTGCCGGCCGTCTGCTGTTCTTCAATAAGCGTAATGATGCGTTGACCAAGAATGTTGTAGACTTCAAGTAATACTCTAGCATCGTTTGGTAGCTGATAATCGAAGGTTGTGCTGGGATTGAAGGGATTTGGATAGTTCTGCTGCAGGTGGAATTCCGTTGGCAAGGTTTCTGTTTCTTGCAGGAGCGTCAGGTCTTCCTGGACAGTGAGCAGCTGGTTTGCGGCAACGTCCGTTAGAATGGTTCGTAATCCGCTGATTGGCCACTCAATGATGACCGAGTCCGCAGTCGGATAATCGCCCAAACCAAACTCTTCTGTCGGCGAATTTTGGGTGCTTCTACCCTGCCCCCCATCGAGCTCCCGCCATTGGCCTTCACCATTGTTATATACCCCAACCCATGCACCCCAGGCATCACTATTGGTCATTTCTCCGCCGACGGCGTCGATGTGAAGCCAGAAGCATAGATTGTTTGTATTGTTTCGATACAGTCGATTTTGACCGTTGCGGGTTGGCAAATAAAGATCCAGATCGCCATCGCGATCGTAATCTCCCCAGCTATGCCCGACAATAGAGATGTTGCTGCTCAGACCGAGCGAATCAGTTACCTCGCTGAACTGAATGCGATTATTCTGGAAGACCAGCGGCCCGCCATCCAGTGTCCTGGATATGAATAGATCTAAGTCGCGATCATTGTCGAAATCGACCCAACTTGCTCCCTGGCAACCGGTCATGTCTGCCAGACCGAGTTCGGCAGCAACATCTGTAAATGTTCCGCGATCGTTTCTAAAGAGACGATTTGGCTCATTTTCAAAAGTGCTCAGAAATAGATCTAGGTCGCGATCATTATCGAAGTCTGCCCAGGCTGCGCTTAGGGTCAGGCGGATACCGCCGAGGCCAAAGCTGTCAGTGACGTCGGTGAAAAATCCATCTTCATTTTGGTAAAGGGCATCTGTGTTACCGGCAAAGGTTGCTCCACGTCCAATAAATAAATCGAGATCGCGATCATTGTCGAAGTCCGCCCAGGCTACTGCCCTGGTATTGCCTCTGCTGGAAATGCCAACGCTGGTGGTCACATCTGTAAATGTATAATCTCTGTTGTTCCGGTAGAGGCGATCCTGGCCGTCGAAGTTGCCGACAAATAAGTCCAGGTCACCATCTTTGTCAAAATCAGCCCAGGCTGCACAGTATGCATTGTAGGATGCGTTTGGATCAATATTGATATCGGTAAAAACTCCATCATCGTTGCGCAGGAGTTGTTGCCTGCCACGATTGGCAATGAAAACATCCAAATCACCATCCTTATCAAAATCAGCCCAGGCCGTACTTCGTGAGGTGCTTGTCGATGATAGACCGATTGATGAACTTGCAGCAGCGAAAGTGCCGTCGCCCATGTTTTCATAGAGAACGTTTGCCCCGGCATTGTTCGCCACGTAGATATCAAGATCTCGATCCTTGTCGAAGTCGATCATGGCTGCGCCATAGGCATTCTGTAAGTCTATGCCGGCATCCGTTGACACGTCTGTGAAAGTCGTGGTTTGTGCAACTACGACCGTGCACAACAATAGAAGCAAGCCGTATGTGCTGCGAAATTGAATGCGCATTTATTACCTCCCTGAAGAATGATTATTAGTAACCCGACCCAACTTTTCCTTTACGTATCGCTATTGGGGCCTCATTTACTATTAGAGACCAGGATGATTTTTTTGGAAAAATACTCAACAAAGGGTGTGAAATACTACGGTTTTAGTGTATAAGGTGGTGGGTATTAAGTCACAGATCTATGAACGGGCGGTGAAATGCCGTTGCGGTTCAAAAAAAAGCGGCGGACAAAAGCTTGCCCGCCGCTATCCATAACGCGATGACGTCTCTTAAACATCCTCGCCGTATTTTTCTTTATGCAGTTTGCGTGCCTGCTCGACCCAGTCATCACGCTCAATGCGGTCCGGAAATGCGCCGATCTTTTCGGATAGCTCCTCGATCTCTACCCGGGTAAGGCGAGCAACATCTTTGAATTTGTATACGCCATTTGCATTCAACTTTTTCTCAAGGTACGGTCCAACGCCCCATATCTTTTTGAGATCATCCTTCTCGTCCTCGATAACTGCCTTTGCGGGTGCGCTTACAGTGACAGGTGCAGCCTTTGCCGCAGCCTCAAGTCCGCTCACTTTGTTGCGGCAATCGGTCAGGGCCATGTTGGCTTTGCTCAGTTCCTCCTCTTTGCTGGCCATGTTGGCTTTCCAGATTTTTTCGAGTTTCGCGACCTCATCCTGGTTGCGTGATCCGCGTCCCCAGATTAACCAGCCCAGAAATAGGCCAAGTGTAAAAGCCAAGAGCATGCACAGGAAAATTTGTGTAATTAGGTAACCCATACTAGTCTCCTCCGATAGGTGTTATGTCTTAAACACATCTCTCTCGTATTTGCGGCTGCCGACATGAAATCTGCTCATGGAAGCCGTGTCCACTCCCCTATTCTTCTCTTGTGTTCAAAAATTTAGACAGGAGCATTGTCGGTTTGTCACATGAGCACGGATTTATCTGCGGAAAATCCTCGCTGCAGACCAACGCAGGCCCAGGAAGAGCGCGACCATCATCAGGGCGAGGACCAGGAACGAGCCACCGAATGCCAGCCAAATGCGAAAGCGGATCATAAAGAAAGCGATGAGGAATGTCAGAGCCAGCAAGGTCATCAGGCCGCGCAGGCGGCCGAAGCCGGGAAGTCTTTCCAGGTTTGCCGCCTTTGAAACCATTGCAAGAGTGGCAAACATGGATAGAATCGGTAAGAAGTAGATGATGAGATTGACTTCGAGGAGATTGCCGTTGATAAAGAAGAGGGTATATGCGGTCAGCACACTGGCAAATATGCCTGGGATGCAGGCCAGGTAGACAATGGTTGCATATACATAGCGATGTGGATCTTCGTTGCCTTCAAAATCGGATATGAAACGCCAATATAGAAAGGTAAGGATAGGCAGCAGTATCAGGCAGGCAAGCAGTAGATAATTAAACTGACCTAGCTGATTAATGAGATCCATTACTGTCATTGAAGAAGACCCTCACGAATGGATTGGGAAAGATTGCTGTCCCGGCAAAGCGGGACAGCAAGACATGCAGAAAACCTTAGGGTTGAACCTTTACATCAAATGTAATATCGCCAGCTTGACCAGCGTTTACTTCTGTGACGCGAATCAGGCCATACACACCTGCGACCGTACGGAAGGCAACAACGCTGTCAACGTCGAGCATGTTGACGCGTGTCTGCGACAGGCTCGCATCGAAAGCATCCTGAATCGCTACAGAGTTGTCAATGGCGTCAAAATCCACTGTAGAAGCGTGCAGCTCTGTTGCGTTGCGGGTGGTCCAGGAATCAAGGTCATAAGCGCTGAAGTCATCGACCAGGGTGTCGCTGGGAGCGGCAAGGGTTGCCATTTGTGTGGCGCCATAGAAATAAATCAGATCAACACTTTCCTGATTGTCACGAGCGTCGGCTACGAAGTAAACGGTTCCGGTTTCGCTGATGGCTGCATAGAAGCTACCGGTGCCGGCATTTTGGTCACCACCGAGGGAGATGGAGTATTCGTAAACAGTATCAACAACATTAATTGTATAGCTCTCGGAAACCTGCTGGCCCTGGGTGTCGGTACCTATGAAGGTAATCAGGTTAGAGAAGCCATTGGCAGCTGTGCGGCGAACCGGGTGTGTATAGGATACCAGCCAGTTAGTGCCGGAAGCCGTGCCGGAATCGAGAAGGTCAGTGCCGGCGCTCTCACGGATCTCATAGCTTTGCAGCTCAATGTCATCACCGAAAGTGATTTCGAATTCGACATTGTCACCCGGTGCGTGGTTGCCGGATCCATTGGAAGCCTGACCGTCTACACTAAAACTAACGACGCTCGGCGGGTTGTCTGTTGTCGGTTCGCTGGGGGTAAGTGTATCTTCGCCGCAGCTTGTCAAAATCAAGCTACCGATAATCGCCATAGCCAGTAATTGTACTAATCGCTTCATTGTCATATTTCCTTTCATTATAGATTAGAGATGAGTTATGAGTTCTAGTCTTCAAATAGTTGCGGATATAAATTGATTGGCGTGCCGCTGTCGCGGGTTTCGAACGGTATCCACAGAAATCCGAACCAGCGCTGCAAAATATCGCTCTTCTTTGGCCGGACAACCTTTTCTGTCAACACTTCCGTCAATGGGTCATATTTTTCCGTGATAAGCGCGAGTTCATCGCTCAACTGATTGTCGAGCTCGAATAGGCGTTCCTGTAAATCCGCCAATTTTGCCTGGGCTCTTTCGATGTCACGCTTTTCCTTGGACATTCGCCCGGCTGAACGCGCACTTCGGGAAATGCTGGTGCGGCTTCGACGTCCGCCAAAGACGGCTCCAAGCAGGGTTGAGCCGATCGAAATAGCTGCATCAAGTTTTTTCTGACTGTATTGATCTTCTTCACGTTGCACCGCCCGTTGCGCCGTGTTAATCTGACGATCCAAGGATTTCATCTTCGTGGAATATTTACGCCTTATGCGATCCATTTCAAGGTCCCGGCGCTCGTGGGCTGCCTCTTTTAGACGTATACGAAAATCACGCTCGCTCTCACCGGGCTGGGAAATGACCTTAAACTTCTTGCTTTCCAGTAAGGTCAAGTTGTGGTTGCGGTAGACATAAGTTTCGTAAGATTTGTCGAGGGCGTTATATGTTTTCAGTTTGAGCGCAATGCCGGGAATGTTACCATAGGTCGCGTCTGCATCAGCCTGACCGCCAAGAAGCGCGGATGTCAGGTTTACTTGTTCAGCATTGTTCCAGTTCAATGTGTCCTGATCTGCCGCCAGCTCAATGGCATGGGCGATCTGGCTGTTGTGGGCGATATTCGCGCGAGTATTAAAAAAGTGGATGTCGCCGCCGGCAATCAGATATGGGCGATAATGGATCTTGCCGTTTCCTGTAGCGCCGGGGACGGGCGCAAAATACTCCCGGATTTCCAGTGGGAGTTGCGGCCGGCTGGCTGCGGCGCTTGAAACAGAGGCGCCAGCAGGTGCCTTTGCTGTGGCTGTCTTTGTTGTGAGCCCAGCCTTGATTGTCTCAGCGCGGTCTTTCATGAGCGCTTTGATCTGTTGCCGGGTGAGAGGACCGCGAAGATAGGATAATACCCAGCGGGTGCCAAAAAGGACCGGTTCTTTTTCATGCACGTTGTGCATCAGGAATACCCGCTTTTGCAAGCCGGCAATCAAATCCTTCAGTTTGCGCTTGCTAAGCCCGCTACCGGAAGCGCTGCTAAGCCCGTCGATCAAACGTTCCTGGTCCTTCTCTGTTTGCAGGCGACCGACAAACCAGGTGCCTGTATTAGACAGGCCTTTGTAATCAAGATCAACCGGGTTCTGAGTGGCGAGCACCATACCCAGACCAAAGGCGCGCGCTTGCTTAAGCAATGTCATAATCGGGCGTTTTGATGGCGGCTCTCCGATTGGGGGCAGAAAACCAAAGACTTCATCCATATATACAAGCGCGCGAAGGCTGGTGGTCCCGGATTGGGCCCGCATCCAACCGATAATTTGATTCAACAGAAGGGTGACAAAGAACATGCGCTCGGAGTCGGACAAATGCGCAATTGAAAAGATGCTCATGCGCGGCTTGCCTTTGCCGGTGTAGAGCATCTGGCTAATATCAAGCGCCTCTCCTTCCATCCAGCTCTTAAACCCCGGGGCTGCGAGAAGGTTGTTGAGCGTCATGGCTAGCTTAAATCGGTCTTTTTCAGGATAGAAGGATTCGATGTCGAAGACGCCAATGCGCTGCATTGGCGGTGATTGGATCATTTGAATCAATTGACCAAGATCGAGGTCTTTCCCTTGCGTCCAGCAATTTTCAATGATGTTGGACAATAAAATGTGTTCGCGGCTTTGTAGGGGATCTGCCTTAATGCCGAGGAGTTCGAGGATGGATGATGCAGTTGTTTGCACGCGTTCACGGACAAGATCCATATCTTCAAGGGCTTCTGCCGAGGGGGCAGCAAATGAAGAAACGATAGAAACTGGCAAACCGGCACTGCTACCAGGCGTGTAAATAGCCAGATCAACAGCTTCTCGGAAATTACGGATGCGCTCACCATCCTGTCTCCAGTCTGCGAGGCCGTTTTTCCATAAGCTCGCCTGCTTTTTTGCAAACTCGCTAGTTGAGAGATCTTTCTTCTTGGCCTCATCGGCATTGACCCAGGGTTCAAAGTCACTCCCTTTCAATGCCGGAAAGGTGAGCAGCAAATTACCAAGATCTCCCTTGGGATCTATGACGATTGCCGGAATGTTGTCGATGGCCGCCTCTTCCAGTAATCCAATGCATAAGCCGGTCTTGCCGCTGCCGGTCATGCCGACGCAGACAGCATGTGTCACCAGATCTTTTGAGTCGTACATTAAATAGTCATTTGTCAACGCCTTCTTTGTCGTATCAAATACTTTCCCTAGATAAAACATGCCCAGCTTTTCAAATGAGGCCATCGGGTCTCTCCAGTTTATGGTGCCAGTTCCGTTAGTTGGAAAAGGCTAATCATACAGCATAAAATACATCTTAAGCAAGCAAAAAAAATCGCTGCTTTCGCATGAAAACAGCGAATTTTTCTGCATATAATCTTCACAACAAGCCGTTAGGGTGTTCTCCTAAAATTCTCGCGAAAGTTCTTGCAGTTTCTGAATGCGTTGCTCCGTTGGGGGGTGTGTAGACATGAGCTTCCGCATGTTGCCCAAAAATGGATTAATGATGAACATATTCGCGTGTGCCGGGTTCCCTCGCTGAATTGGGTAGCGCTGAACGCCATGCTGCAGTTTGTTCAGGGCGCTCGCAAGTGCCATTGGCTGCCCACTGATTTCGGCGCCGCCGCGGTCTGCGCCGAATTCACGCGCACGTGAAATCGCCATACGAATAATCATTGCTGCCAATGGGGCACCAATCAGGATCAGTATTGAGGCAAGCGGATTCTGGCGCCGGCCGACATTCGAAAAGCGGCCAAACTGGGCTATCATGGTTAAGGCACCGGCAAAAGTGGCGGCGACTGTGCTGATTAAGATGTCGCGATTCTTGATATGTGCCAGTTCATGGGCCATCACACCGGCCAATTCGTCCCGGTCCAGGATGCGCAGAATACCTTCTGTTGCGGCAACAGCAGCATTCTCCGGGTTTCGCCCGGTTGCGAAGGCATTGGGCGTTGCTTCCGGGATGATGTATACTTTTGGCATGGGTAGATTGGCATTCATGGCCAGCTCATGCACCATTTCATAAAGCCCGCTATTGTGCCCGGGTGTAATTTCTGTTGCCCGGTAGCGCTTTAATACGTTCCGTGCGCTGAACCAGTAGCTATAGAAGTTCATACCTGCGGCAACAACAAATGCCATTATTGCACCGGATTGTCCACCCATTTGCCCGCCGACAAACACAAACAAAACGGTCATCAGGCTCATCAACATAAATGTCTTAAAATTGCTAGTCATTGGTCTCGCCTCGCTCAAATCTAAAGTGATTTTACTTGCGCTGCTTCGAAGGTCCGTCAGGCGGATTAACAGCGCTTGAGACTGGCCGCTGTAGGATCCGTTGTATAGATTGTGACCGGTATTCTCCATACCGGTCACATGGAAGACGTTATTTTTTGCCGAAAAGACCGCCAAGCAGGCTGCCTAGCAAGCCGCCTGCGGAAGAGCGACCGGACTGCCCGCCGCCCAGGGCGCCTTGAAGGAGAAATCCGGCGACATCGTCAAGGATGTTACCATCGCCATCCTGGTCAAGTAATGCCGAGATACCGCTGGATCCCGCACCACCTGCGTCCCGCTTGTTCGTCAGGAAACCAAGGATAACCGGCGCCAGCATCGGGATAATACGTGAAGCAGTGTTGGAATCCAGGTTGAATTGCTTGGTGAGAAGATTTGTTGCGTCAAACCCCGACTGCCCTAGCAAGCCGCCGAGGCTTGCATCTACGCCGTCATTTTGTGATTTCTGGCGAAACAGTCCGCCGAGGTCATTCAGTACATCTGCACTGCCATACTTGTTAAGAATGTGATCCACGCGCTCTTGGCCACCGTGGTTTTGACTCTGGCGTTTGAGGCCGCCAAGAATCAACGGTGCAACCGCCGGGATCATTTTGGATACGTCGTTGGCATTCAAGCCAAGTTGCGATGCCATTCCCTTTGAAACCTCGCCACCAATCGATCCCATCAATTCGTCGATAAAATTTGACATGTGTTTGCTCCTTTGTTGTTCTCTGGTAAAATCGGTTTCTCCTCCATATGGAGAGAAGCGTTGTTATGTGCCAAAAAGAGAAACGGCCCTGTTTCTTGAGGGCCGCTTACAATTCTCAGTCGATATTCTTGGGGATGCGAATTGTCTGACCCGGATAAATCAAGTTCGGATCTTTAATGACTTCGCGGTTTGCTTCGAAAATCACCGGGTATTTCATTGGATCATTATAATAGACTTTGGCGATCTTCGACAAAGAATCACCACGCTGAACGGTGTAGAAAACCGTTTCGTCTTTTGGTTCGGGATCCGGAGCGGTCAGTTTATCGGTGACGACCTGTCGCACGCCTTTAACATTGCCCGCTAGCAAAGTTGCCTTTTCGCGGGTTGCAAGGCTATCACATTCACCCGACAAGGTTACGGTGCCATCGTCAACAGTAACCGCTAAATTCTGGATCTTGTCACCCAATTCAGTGTCAATCATTCCCTTTAATTCTTCAGCTTGATCACCGTTGCCGAAGAGATCAGCGCCCACGTCCTTCAAAAAATCAAAAAAACCCATTCTAATAAACCTCTTTCTTCTTTACTGCATAAAAATGCCCCATTTAGTAAACCATGCAAATGGGGCCAATTTAACAACATGGTCACGAGAAGGACTTAATGCGTTACCATCGGCTCAAGTTTCTTTGCTTCTGCAATCCAGGACGTAACACGCTTAAGACCAGGGAGTTGACGAACAAGGCCGCGGCCCTGGCCATTTACTTCCGCCATCTTCGCTGTCAGGTTTTCAGCATTGCGATTGCGCAGTTCCTTGACTGTGTCCACGCCTGCTTTTTCCAGCAGTTCCGAATATTCGCTGCCGATGCCCTTAACGCGATACAGATCAGCCATGTTGACCCACTTCAGAATCAAGGACTCATCAATTCCGCTTTCCTCTGCGATTTTCTTACGGCCCTTTTTGGTGCAGCCATCTTTCAGCAAGGCGTTGGTTGTTTTGATGCCGCATTTTTGCAGCTTCTTTGCGTAGGAGGGTCCGATGCCCTCAATGTCGCTAATCGTATAGTTCGCCATACGAAGCTCTCCTTGGATGTTGTGAAATTATACCCCTAAACCTAGCGTCAGTGGTAGAATGGTTGAATTAAGATTGTATGCTAGTACTGCCAGTATCTGTTCGTCAGTCAAGTATTACTCAAAGAGCGTACCAAATATATCGCAAACTCACAAATCAAGCATTGAATCATTTTTATAGTTTTGCTAAAACAGTGTTAATTATATACTAAAACGAGAAATAATGCAAGAGGCGTCAACAAAATCCATGCGCTTCTAACTTGCCAAATGCCTTGATCTTACCGGTCTGTTGTGTCAAATGACGCACATGTTGGGTCTTAACACACAATTTGACGCTGTTGGCTTTGTTTTCAATCTGCCTTTTACTCTAATTTTGACATACTCTCTTTGGTAATGTCGCACTCATGTGTAAGTCTGGATCCGCTATTGCTCAATGCCAAGGGATTTAAGCATTTTATTAATGTTGGTCGTCGGCAGTTCACAAGCAAAGTTTTGGCAAACATAGGCTGCTGACTGATTCCCATCACTGAACATATTGGCGGTAAATGGTGCAAGGGTCTCAATGGCGGAATCTCCATTTGCCAGCACGACAACCTTGTTAGGTAAGAACGGTTTGGCAAGCGCTGCAGACATTGCCATTGTGCTTTGGTGTTCCGGGTTCCCGGCGATTACCACTTCATGTGTGGGGCCCTGCATAAATTCCATCGCAATCATGAGTTGCGTGTATGCCGCAGGATACTGCTTTACCAGGGCGGAAAAAGCCTTGCCGAGATGCATGGCGTAATCTTCGTAAAGGGTCTTGCCTGTCATGCGAGCCAGGCGAACCAGGTTGTACATCATCACAGAATTCCCGGACGGTGTCGCCCCATCATATATATCTTTGCGGCGAACCAGCAATTTTTCCGCGTCATTGGCGGTAAAGAAGAAACCACTGCTTTCAGCATCCCAGAAATCTTCGATTGCCATCTCGTTGAGCTTCACGGCTTCGACCAGATACCGGCTATCGAAGGTAGCCTGATATAGCTCGATTAAGCCCCAAATCATAAAGGCGTAATTGTCTAGAAAAGCATCGATCGCCAATTCTCCATCACGAAAGCGGTGCATCAGGCGACCGTCTTCCCGCCGCATATTCGTCAGCACAAAATCGGCGGCGCGGCTGGCAGCATCTGCCAGGGGTGGTTCCTGGAAAGCCATCGCGGACTTGGCGAGGGCGGCGATCATGAGTCCATTCCAGTCACTAAGAACTTTGTCATCCTTTAAGGGGTGGATTCGCTTTTCGCGAACCTCAAAGAGCTTTTGTCGCGATGCCTCAAGGTTCTTTCGTAATTCATCAGGCGACGTATCAAGATCGACTGCCAGTTCATCCAGCGACTCTTGCAGGTGTGGAATGTTTGTGCCAAGCCTTTCGCGGGTAGCCTCTTCCAGAAAATTTCCGTCCTCGCTGAAATTGTAAACGCGGGCATAGATGCGTCCGTCTTCCTCGCCCAGTATCTCGAAGAGTTCTTCCATTGACCAAACGTAGAATTTGCCCTCCTCCCCTTCGCTGTCGGCATCTTCGGCGGAATAAAATGCGCCGTCAGGGGAAGTCATGTCTCTGAGGACGTATTCATAAATCTCCCCGGCTGTCCGCTTGTAGCTGCTGTCGCCGGTGGTTTGCCAGGCTTCGGTATAGGCCATTGCGATGATCGCCTGATCGTATAGCATTTTCTCGAAATGCGGTACCAGCCATTCGCGATCCGTTGAATACCGATGAAATCCATATCCAACGTGGTCGAAAATGCCGCCCTTGCGCATGCTTTTCAGGGTGGTTTCGACCATTGATAAGGCCGTCGCGTCTTTGGTGCGGTAGAAACGCCGCATCAGATACATAAAGTTGTGAGCGGTTGGAAATTTGGGGCTCTGGCCAAAGCCACCATATTCAGGCTCATAGGTTTGAGCCAATTGCTGATAGGCAGTGTCCAGCAGTGTGCTGTCCAGTTGCTCTCCCGGTGCTCCCTTTGAGGCGCGTGTAAGGTGTTCGGTGATTTCTTCAGCTGAATTAAGAATTCGACTGCGCTCGTTGTTCCATACTTGACTGATTCGCGGAATCAGGTCCAGCATACCTGGGCGTTTGTGGCGACTTTGTTTGGGGATATAGGTAGCTGCAAAAAAAGGTTCCTTGTCCGGGGTCATGATAATGGTCAATGGCCAACCACCGCTTCTGGTCAGCATTTGACAAACGGTCATGTAAATATCATCAATGTCTGGGCGCTCCTCGCGATCTACCTTGATATTGACGAAAGCTGCGTTCATTAATTCCGCAACGCTGCTGTCTTCGAATGACTCGTGCTCCATTACGTGGCACCAATGGCACGTTGAATAGCCGATTGATAGAAAAATGGGTTTGTCCTCGGCTTTGGCTTTCTCAAAGGCCTCTTCACTCCAGGGATACCAGTCAACCGGGTTGGCTGCATGCTGCAGCAAATAGGGGCTTTTTTCGTCCTTTAAACGATTGTATCTTGTGTTGTCATCTGCCATCTCTTTTTCCTGAACGTAGGTGTTGAAATTGCTGTAAGCCACAAGAAGGAGGCCAGTGATTCCTGCGGTAACAAGAATTCGGGTCAGGCGAAGTTCTGTGGTGGCGTTCATTGGATACCCATGCTGCAATATCTATGATGATTTTGCCAAAGTAGACAAATGGGGCAATTTGTGCAATCAAACAAAAACATTCTAGGCAGTTGGCTGTTCCGTGGATTCGTTGTTATTGGACTCCTGGCAATTTGGCCGGCATGGTATGCATTGGATTTATATCAAATTCGGCAAGGTGGCAAGGAACTGCGGCCCTCGCAACCCTACGCAGTTGTTTCCGCGCCTTACTATCTCCAAAATGATTCATTGTGGGCAGATGATAATCTTGGTAACACTGCTTACCGGATGGCATCATCGGGATGTCTAGTGTCTTGCCTTGCTGCTATGCTTCATCAGCAAGGGAAACATATAGATCCATCCCAATTTAATGTAATGTTGAAGGAGGTAGACGGGTATACCCATGCCGGAGAGGTCATTTGGGGCAAGATACTGGAAGCATTCCCGGATCTGCGCTACATTTATCTGCGGCGCTTTGCGGCAAACGACCTGGAGGCGGATTTGGCAAATGGAAAAACGCCTGCGGTAAAAGTGCGCTATTTCCGACGGGGCATATTCCATTGGGTGTTGATTGTGGGAGCGACGGAAGATGATTTCTTGATCATGGATCCGCTGCATCAAGACAAAAAGCCAATTCCCTTGCAGACTCATGGCAATGTCTATGCATATCGCAATTTGCTGGTCGAGGATTGATCGTAAAAATATTCTATCTGTGGTGATAATTGTAACTTCCGGATATTTGTCCGAATCACATATTAAGGTATAGGAACAACTAGCAGTATTGAAACAACATATCAAGAGACAGTTTGAACGAAGAGGTAGTCATGATTAAAGATATCCACACCACTGAAGAATACGAAAAAATTCTGCTGGAGAGTGAAGGGAAACCGGTTTTTGTCTTAAAACACTCAACCTCCTGCCCGATTTCCGCAAATGCACTGAGAGACTTTAAGAAATTTGCCGAAGATGGTCCCACTGCCAATTTCTACCGGGTTCTCGTGATTGAGGATCGGCCGTTGTCAAATGCCATTGAGGACGACACCGGCATTCGTCATGAATCGCCGCAAGTCATTCTTTATAACGACCGTGAGCCGGTTTGGAGCGAATCACACTGGTCTATTCGCAAGAAATCCTTGCAGGAAGCACTTTCGCAGTTGGCGTAGGGTGTCGTACTTAACTTAAGCACGCATTTCGAGTGAGCTTATTGGAACAAAAGCCTTCACTTGTGAAGCTGGAATGGTAATCGAAACGCTTTGTGGACGTACTCCTCGGCTCCCTGAAAAGGTTGCAGTATTCGTGGACGGTCATGTCGTTTCAACCAGATACATTACGCGATGGAATCACACGTCACAATTTGGGAATTGATCATCCTTCTTGGCGCAGCTCAAGGAGGGTTCCTCTCGGTTGTTTTTCTTGCGCAAAGAAGGGGAAACCTGCTTGCTAAACGGATTCTCGGGGTTTTGCTCCTGGTCTTTTCATTGCGTCTATTGGAGATTGCCGCCTTCTGGACCAAATATCTCTTGCTGTGGCCGCACTTTTGGACCACTACTTTTGCGCTTCCCTATCTGTTTGGCCCGTTGCTTTATCTCTACATAGCAAATTCCGCATCGAAAAACAATCAATTGACAGGCAAAACCCTCGCGCATTTTGTTCCGTTTCTATTCGTTTTTGTTGCACAGATTCCTTTCTTCACGCTAAGCGCGGATCTTAAAAGGGAGTATCTTGCAAATTTTATCTACAGCCAGAATGACGCGGTTTCGAGCACAGCAATTGTCGCCACCTTTGTATTCTTGTTGCAACTTCCGCATCTTGCAATCTACACATTTTTCACGCTTCGGCGATTAAAGCCAATCAACCTTGTTCCTGCGTCAAAGTCGCAGCATGTTCTCCTGAAAACAAATTGGCTTTGGCGGTTGACCTTTGGATTTTGTTGCCTTTTTTGTTTGTGGCTCACCCATGCGGCCTCACTCAATTTCGGGTTTCCGTATATCAAATGGTTCGACTATGCCGCAGTCTATGGAATGACTTTCGGCATATACGCAATTGGATATACAGCGATCAGCCAACCTGAAATCCATACTGAAATAAATGGTGATGCAGGCCCTAAATACCAGAAATCGACACTTTCGCCAAAAGAAACTTCAGCAATTGTGGGGAGGATCGTCGAGATTATGCGACAAAAGAAACCCTGGCTTGAAAATGATCTACGGCTTCCTAAACTTGCAAAAATTGTCGGTATACCGACCCACCATCTGTCACAGGTCATAAATGAACAATTCGACCTGAATTTTTTTGACTTTGTGAATGGATACCGGGTTGAAGAAGCAAAGAAGCTAATTCTTGACGAAAGGACGAAACACTTTACCTTCCTGAGGATTGCTTACGATGTTGGCTTTAACAACAAAACCTCATTCAACTCTGCGTTTCGAAAACACACCGGGATGACGCCCAGCGAATTTCGCCGCAACAATGACAAACCCGCTTGATTTCCCACTTTTCCCGAAGTAGTTGTCAAGACTTATAAGGATTGACGACTTTTTTCCATGAGTAGCGTAAGATTGCGTCTGTAATCCAAACGCCAACTAAAATGGGAGAAAAAATGCGCTTGATACTGAGAAGAGCAGTTTTACTGTTTTTTGCAATAGTGTTGCTAGCCGCTGACGTTGTACCGGTGTTGGGGCAGAATGAGTCACTGATGGTGCAGGATTCAACCCTCAACAACTTGATTCATCCTGACAATTACAAAACTGCCAGGCTCGGCGAATTGGGCCATGTTGAAAAACTGGGCAATGGCAAGCGCGAAATGATTCTTATTGCAGGTCGAGGGTTTGGCTGGGAAATTTATAGGGATTTCGTGGAAGCCAATAAGGATCGGTATACCATGTTCGCCGTTACAATCGCTGGTTACGGCGGGACGCCCGCACCGCCGATGCCACCGGAAGGAACCAGCTACGGAGAACAAACCTGGATGAAAGCGGCCGAGCAAGCCATCGTCGATTTAGCACTTGGCCTCAATAAGCCCGTTGTTGTCGGCAATTTTCTAGAAGCCACGCAGTACGCACTACGACTGGCAATCGACCATGCAGAGGAAATTCATTCGGTTGTTATTATTGGTGGTGCGCCTATGGTCCTACCGCCTGGATACGAAAAAGTGCCAACCGACGAGTACATGCCGCTATCGCAGCGAATCGCCGCTACGGATACGTACTATGCGCCTCAGTGGTTCAGAACAGTCACTCGTGAAACCTGGGAATCTAACGATTTTAGCGGATTGGCATATTCAAACCAGCCAAAGCAAGAAAAGAGACTCTTTGAAATGGCAGAAAGTTCAACGCTCCCCACCCTGATTCGTTACTACTGTGAGTTCTCGGCGTCAGATATTTCATTGGAATTTGTCAATATCAAAGCACCTGTGTTGGTTTTGCTGCCAGACTTCCCACAAGAGATTCTAAACGACCCGCGGTATAACTATTTCAAACCGTTATTTCTGGATTCGTGGGACAGCCGCGGCCCGGATGGTAATATTCGCCGGTTTGCGCGTGTAGAAACGATCCGCGACTCCCACCTCTTAATGATGATCGACCAACCGGCGCCGCTGAGCGAGGCAATTTGGCAATTTGTATCTGATGAAGAGGCACTTGCTAAACAACGCGGGCATTTAGCCAAACCATAACGAGAAACATCAAAAAAAGGAGATGGCTTGGACAAGCACGAGAAAATAAATTATGTGGAATTTCCTTCAAAGGATATGCAGGCTTCAAAAGATTTTTTTGCAACAGCTTTTGGCTGGGAGTTTATAGACTATGGACCGGATTACAGAACTATTCTGTTACAAATCGAAAATTCTGAAAAGGAGAAATTTAAATGTCAACCGATACAATGACTGATAGACATAATGTTACGCCTTACTTATTGATAGATGAAGCCGCAAAATGCATAGAATTTCTAAAAGCTGTTTTTAATGCTGAAGTCATTTATGGCCCGGAATACAGAGAAGATGGTTCGTATATGCATTGCGAAATAAGAATTGGTGATTCGACTGTTATGATTGGTGAACCACCAAAAAATGAACAAAAATTACCTGCCTGTCTTTATGTTATCATAGCAAATTCAAAATCTGTTTATGAAAAAGCGGTCAATAAAGGCGGTAAGCCACTTTGTGAACCTGGCCAGGAAGGAAATCCATATTATGGCGGTGTGGAAGATATATGGGGCAATCAGTGGTGGATTGCAAATATTTAAAAAAATGAGGCGTGGCATACAAATTGGGTGTGGAATTTAACTACCAACTCCGCCTGAGAAAGTTTTTGGTAGTTTCAAGAAATGCCTCGGGCGCCTCAAAGTGCACCCAATGCCCGGCGCCGGGAATCATTTCGATATTGGCAGCTGGAAAATGATGGCGGATTAAGGCGTGGTCTTCTTCCCTGATATAATCTGATTTGCCGCCGCCAACAAAAAGCGTCGGCCCTTCAAATACGTGCTCGTTGAGTTTGAGAGCACCTGAGATTGCGCCTAGTTGCTGATAAATGACAGGCACATTTGGCTTCCAGACGATGCGACTCTCACTATTCCGACCCAGGTTCTTTAAAATAAATCCGCGGACGATCGGATCACGGATCTTGTCCTTTATTCGTTCATCTGCTTGAGTTCGTGAATACAGGCTGGAAAGGTCAAGATTCATCATTGCCTGAAAGATGATTTCAAATTCAGGCGACTCGCTCGCCCTTGGAGTGATGTCGACAACTTGCAGCTTGTTCAGTCGGTGAGGATATCTGGCAGCGAACGTCATAGCAGTCTTTCCTCCCATCGAATGTCCGATAAGTGAAATGCTGCGAATTTGTAAATCCGACAACAGGTTGTTCAGATCACGAGCCATTGTTGGATAGTCGAACTGTTGCCCATGTGGCGAGCGGCCGTGATTGCGTTGATCGACCAGCAAAACGCGATAAGATTTCGCCAGTTCTTTGGCGATTCGCTGCCAGTTGTCACCACTCCCCAAAAGTCCGTGAAGGATGACTACTGCCGGTCCTTCCCCCATTTCCCGAAAATATAGCTTCACTCCATCTCCTTGCGTTGCTGCTCAAAAAGCGCCTTCGGGATGGGCTGCCGCCCCCGGTAACCATCTTCGATCCGATGATAAAATCGCAATTCCGGCTCATCGGATCGCCAGCATAGAAAAACTTCGCGATCATTGATGATGGCCGGGAAATCAACCAGGCCGATATTGTAGTTCCAGTCCTTGTAAAAGCAACCGAGTGATTCCAGCTCTTCAAAGAATCCGCGTAACTGATCCTCCAGGGCCTGAACCTGCGGATGTGCGCCTGGATCGCCGGTCATTTGCTGCAGGCTGTGTATCTGGTGAGCAGTGTCCAGGATGTCCTTGACAATTCGCTTCACCAACGGAAGCGTTCGGCTTGCTTCCGCCGGCGTAAAATGCTTTTCAAACTGATATTTTGAATGCGGCATAACTTCGGTCAATTAACGGGTCAGGCGAAAAGTTCTAATCTCAAATGGTTTAAATGCCAGTTTTGCGAGGCCGTCTTTGGTTTTGAGTGTCCCCTCATTTTCCTCAAGGAGGTTGGTTTCCATCAGTCCTTTGAACGGTTTGTTAAGGCTGAGCTGACAATTTGTATTCAGTCCACGCGCTTCATAGAGCCGGACAATATAGCTGCGATCCTTTTCGGCTTGCTTCAGCACTTCCAGAACCACACTGCCTCCCTCTAGTGAACAAGGCATGCTGAGGGTGCTTGCATCGACGCCTGTTAATTGCACGGCCGGCTGGTTGAGCTGCGCTGCTTCGCTGAACACCTCGGATTTGTGCAGTGGGCCCTCATGTGGCAGGATCGCATACGTGAATTCATGATCGCCTTGGTCTGCTTCCGGATCGGGCATGGTTGGCGAGCGCAATAAGTTCAGCTCCATGAAGTTGTCATAAATTTTATGGCCGTATTTACAGTCATTCAGGATTGCCAGACCGTACAGATCATCGGAAAGATCTGCAAAGCGGTGCCCGCATACCTCAAACTTGGCCATGTCCCAACTGGTGTTGCGATGGGTCGGTCGCTGCACAACACCATACTGGATTTCATATGAAGCCTGATCAGAGACAACATCTGCCCAAAAGCCAACCCGCAGCATCCGGTGGCGCTCATGCCAGTTTACCTTGGTTGTAAACTCCAGACGTTTGCTATTTGCAGCCAGGGTAACAGTTTGTGAAATAGTGGAGTTGCTGACTTTAAAATCGAGTTGTAACTGCCAAATCAGTGGTCCCTCAGCGATCAGGCGCCAACCGGTTAATTCAGCATGCTCACGGAACTGGTTCTCATAGAATATATCGACATCCCATGCATCCCAGTCATTGGGGCGATCTTCGTAGAGGCTGAAGACATTCCCGCTCTTGCCTTTTGTAAGAATATTGCGCTTTGCGGTTTTATCGTACGCGCGCTTGATGCCGCCGGTCTTGTTGAATTCATAGCGGACAAGATCGTTTTCGAAGACGACTTTGCCCAGGCTGGCGGGGGCTGCCGGGTCACTCCTTTGCGCCTGCTGCGGCGTTTTCCCAAGCTTGATTGTGGTTGCCTGCAAGCCGCCAAGCTCAGCGAGAACATATGGCGTGTTGCCAACAACCTGCACCGGTAATTCAATTCCCTCGCCATCGACCACAACATTCTTGCTCCAATTTTCCGGCAGGGCAACCGGCCGCTGCCATGGATAAGATAGGGTGTTTACCAACGCAACCTGCTTGGTTCTGCTACTGCCGAGAGATTTACGAAAAGCTTTATCGAGGTCGTCAGCTTTTTTCGCGAGCTCTGCATAATCCCGATGACTGTCCTTGTAAACATGATTGATGCTGCTGCCCGGAATGATGTCGTGGAACTGATTCAGTAAGACCGTTTTCCACATACCGTCAAATTCCTTTTTCGGATATTGGCCCGGCAAGAAGGCTGAGTAAAGGAACTCCAACTCGCGCAGCTTGAGCTCCATGTAGCGGTTCATCTTTTTATTGTGGGCCTGAGTGGTCAAGGTGCCACGGTGGAATTCCAGGTACAGTTCCCCAACCCAGGTCTTCAGAAGGTCTTTGTTCTCGAGGAGGCGTTCCAGCATGTTCTGGGCGGCGTCAAATGTGACTTTGGGAACGCCTTCCAGATTGCGCTGCCGCAAGGCACTTTCCATGATCTCTTCGGTTGGGCCGCCGCCGCCGTCACCAACGCCGAAAACGACCAGGAATTCATCCAGAACGCCTTTTTCAATAAAATTTTCCTGGGCTCTTACCATGCCTTCCGGCTTCATTTCGGAATTGTAGGTGTCCTCAGGCGGAAAATGAACCACGATTTCGCTGCCGTCTATGCCGCGCCAAATAAATGAATGGTGTGGAAACTTGTTAAACTGGCTCCAGGAAATCTTCTGTGTGACCATCAGGTCAATTCCAAATCTCTGCAGGATTTGCGGCATGGCCGCGCTGTAACCAAAGACGTCCGGTAGCCAAAGATTCTTGACGCGAACACCAAACTCGTCCAGAAAGAAATTCATCCCGTGAATAAATTGGCGAACCATCGATTCGCCACTGATCAGGTTGCAATCAGCTTCCAGCCACATTCCGCCCTGAATTTCCCACCTGCCGGCCTTAACCTGTTTTTTGATCTTTTTGTACAGCGCGGGGTAGTGCTCTTTCGTGTATTGATAATGCTGGGCCTGAGAACAGCCGAATACGTAGCCGGGATATTTGTCGATTAACTGCAGCTGGGTGCTGAAGGTGCGTGCACACTTCTTAATGGTTTCATGCAGCGGCCAGAGCCAGGCAGTATCGATGTGTGCATGACCAACGGCCGTTGCCGTTAGTGCGCTGGCACTGCTGTGGCGATTTAGTTCGTTGCCGAGTATTTTGCGAATCCGGCGCACGGTCTTTTCCGATTCGTCGAAATTGTCCGCTGCCTGACGAAGGGCGTGCAGAATTTTGGCGCGTTGCACACTGTTCTCCGGCAGGGCGCGCATCAGGTTGTCCAAAACTGCTACGTCCTGCTGCAGATGCCAAACGTCTTCACGAAAGGTGCACAAAGCCAGGTCACCAACCTTTGCGTCGTAATGGCCATATTTCTTAGGATTTTCGGGCAGAGGGTCGGGTTCAAGGCGTAAGCCGAACAACTGCATAGCGGTTGCATCCACCCAAAAGTCTACTTTCTCTTTCCCGTTGGATTTGCGCGTAATCTCGTACCGATTCCTGAGAAAAGGGATGACCCAAAACGAGTGGATACTAAGGCCCTGAATCGGCACACCCTTGTTGTCAAAAATGCATGCTTCGCCGCCCACATCAATGCGCGCTACCACAATGCGGCCTTTAAAGTGGCTCGGTACTTTTCCGGAAATGTGAAACCAGGCTTGATCCCAGTTGCTGCCCCAGGTTTCCCCTACCTTTATGGTTTTGTGTTTTCCGGTTTTGCGATCTTTGAATGGCGGGTTGTGCTTTTCTGTTTCACGAATCGTGGCGTCCAGCGTCACTTCATTGTCATAGATGTGTTCTTTCAGGCGCTCGGAAAATTTTGCGATCTGGTGTTCAAATAATTTGCGTTCTTTTGGTGTCATTCGGTTTTCTCCATTTTACGCCCGTAGTCAAGCCAGTGGTCAGTGGTCAGTAGCGGGAAGAGTGGCACAACTGTCTTATAAGGGACATTTGTGTCAGTTGCAACCATTGCCGTGCGCGTTAAGGTTATGCTGTTGAAAGCGTCCGTATCTATGATGATTTGATCAGAATATTTGGTCTGTAAAGAATCGACCAGCGGATCGAGAACTTCTGTAATTGCCTTAAGGAAGCTCTCCTCATATAGGCTGTCGGCTTCGGCGCGCGCCAGCAGTGTGGCTTTGTGGTTGAGGCTGTTCATGCTATCTCGCCACATATCGAGATTTCTTGTTACAATGCCAAGCTTGTCATAGCCTGCTTCATAAGCCTTTTCCGTCAGAAAACGATCGCGAATCAGGTCCATGATCGCATATTGGAGCTGTTCGCCGAAGTCTTCGTTCTTAATTTGGGTTTCGCGGAAAACCAGGGGATGCACGCGCATCTCGGCAAGCAAGTCTTCAACGGTCCAGGCTTCGCCGGAAATCGTAAACAGTGTTTGCGGATAGAGCGTCTCCAGGCGCGGGCGCATGGTGTCCCAATTGATATCATCGCCCCGTTCATGTCCATGCCATATTCCACCTTCCAGCAGCTCTTCTTTCTGTTGCCAGCTCTTCAGGTAGATCGGACCGAGTATGTTTGCGAGGGCAAAAAATGTCTGCCGATCAAAACGCAGCTGCTTGCCGCGCATTACCTCCCGGACATAGTCGTCATAGAGGTTCGTTGCTGCCTTACCGGTATAATGTTTTGCAACATTGTCTACGCGCTCAGCTATTTGCTGATTGGTAATTGCGGGGGTGTTTTTCCAGCCTTTGACCTGCACGAATAAGTAGTGCCCATTGTCTGTTTGCAACGGACCTAACACCTGGCCCTTTTTCAATGGCTCTGTAAAGAAGGTGTCAAGGATGGGACCTGTTTCAAGGCTATTCCATTCAATGTCACGTTTCGGGATTTCGCTGAGTCCATAGTCGGTTTTTAAAATTTCCTCAAAGCCTCTTTCGTCAGTATCCAGACGGGCTTGAAATTCGAGCGCTTTTTCCTCAGTATCGATGTTGACGTATTGGACCTCATATTTACGCCCCATATAGTGAACTACCCTTGCAAGCTTTTGTGTGTCCAGCTCGACTTTCTGATGCGCCTGCTGGTAATATTGCCACTTGCGCATGGCTTGTTCCTGCCGTCCTTGCAGGTAGTTCTTTGCTTGCTCACTACTGATGAACAGGTTGTCGCCACCCGCTTCGATGGCAAAGAGTTTTTCAGCAATAAGCGAATTGAGGATGATTTTCTTGTGAAAGGGAGTATTGGAATCACAGTACGGCGGTCGAATCGTATACTCGGCGCGACGGATAAATTCATCTACTGTAATGACCCTGTCAGCAACTTTGGCGAGTATTTGGGCTTCGGGTTCGATCAGGTCTGAGCGGGGCGCTTCCGAAGGGGCTGATTCGCAGCCGGCGACCATGAGTATCGCCAGGGCAGCCGTAATCAGAAGCGAGATTGGTTTTTGATATATATGACAAAAGGACATATGTAGTAGTCGTTGTAAACTTATTCTATTGCATGCCGGAGCCGGCAATTCCTCCAGTTGATTGAATTGAAGGCGCTTCAACTTCGTGAAAACTGTCCTTAATGTCAAGATATTGCCGCGCTTTTATAGAAAAAAAATGGCGAATTTTGCCCGGCTAAGTCCTTGATTTTAAATAATGAATTCGTTAGTATCTGTTGCGTAGAAACATCTTGTTCGATTTGGATACTTTTTGTGTGGTTTGAAGGGAGAAAAAGGAGGTTCGTAGTGTTGATTGTGTCTTTAAAGCGGTGGCTGTTGGTGATCATTTTGATGACTGCTTCCGGGATGATTGCCGAATCGCCGGCGCTCATTGCTCTGGAGAACGGAGATAGTTTGTCCGTCAATATTTCAGCTGCTGAGAGCTGGGGTGTCTGGCTGTCTGACGGCAGGGTGGTTCGTTTTAACGTAATGCTGAGTCTTGACACAGATGATCAGGAGCTGGCAAATCAGGTAGAGTCCCTTGTTAGCGGCGTGACCAGGTCAGATAATGGTCCGATGGCCGTTCGCCTGGAATTTAAGGATGCCTCGTTTCCGGTTCACAGGAAATATGTGGAGAAACCCGGTCATAGGCGATTTATGATGTATTTTCGAGGGGTCACGAAACGTCCGGAAAGATTCGGTATGCGCTTTCGCTATACACCGCCGCAAATTAACAACAGTATTATGCATGTAACGATAGCTAGTGGAAGAAAAACGGTCTCTGTTGATGCTCCTGATGGGACCAATGCCAGCAATGTTTTTGAATCATCCGGCGGTGAACTCGGTATCGGCGGCTTTCTTCGCCGCGGCACATACGACGTCGTCTACACCGTCAATGCCGGCGTTTACTCGGTTGCGTCGCGCATTTTGGATGGCAACAATCAGACATCTTCACAATCGATGACTGAACTCAATTTCCCGCTATCATTTTCGCTTGAAGTGCATAACTACATACCGTCTCGTAGATTTGCATTCTTCTTCGGCGCGAGGTTCTACGCAAACAATTTAGATGTTGAAGGGAATGACGGTCGCTTGGCAGGGACGCTCGGTTTTGGAATGGCTCTCAATTAACCCAGAGGTAACGAATGAAATTAAGAATCGGATTGGTAATTGCTTCACTACTGTTGAGCTTGCTGATTGGATTGACGCTGTCGCGAGATGCAAATAGCAACAGCAGCGCAGACAATACACGCGATAACCTTCGCATCGGTTTTTCGATGGATACGCAGAAAGAAGCCCGCTGGCAGCGCGATCGCGATGTGTTTCGCGCGACGGCTGAAAGCCTCGGTGCTGAGGTATTTGTGCAGTCTGCCAATAGCGACGATACCCGGCAAATGCAGGACGTACAGTCGCTGCTAAGCAACAATGTCGATGTACTGGTTATTGTTCCGCACAATGGTGCAGCGATGGCCAAAGCTGTGAATCTCGCTCATGAGTCCGGCACGCCTGTGATTGCCTATGACCGCATGATCACCGGTTGCGATTTGGACCTTTATATCTCCTTCGACAACGTAAAGGTTGGTGAAGCCCAGGCCCGTTATCTTGTCGACAACCTGCCTGTTCCCGGCAAAGGCAAAATCGTTCGAATTTACGGCGCCAATACCGATAACAATGCCTATCTGTTCAAAGAAGGTCAGGACAATGTGCTTCGGCCATATATCGAGCGAGGCGATATCGAAGTCATCCATGAAGACTGGGCAGAGAACTGGAAGCCTGAGCAGGCGAAGAAAATCACCAATGCTGCAATTACCCGCCATGGTACCCGCTTCGATGCCATACTCGCGTCAAACGACGGCACTGCCGGTGGTGCCATTCAGGCGCTGCTGGAAGAAGGTGTAGCCGGAAAGATTCTGGTAACCGGCCAGGATGCGGATTTGGTCGCTTGTCAGCGCATTGTTAGCGGCACACAAGCCATGACCATCTACAAGCCGCTCAAGGAACTGGCAACCCGGGCAGCAGAGGCTGCTGTGGCGTTAGGAAAGCGAAAGCCTTTGATCGCCAGCAAAGGTATTAATAATGAGAAGGTAGATGTCCCTTCCATACTGCTGGATGTTGTGGCTGTCTCAAAAGAGAATATGGTGGAAACAGTTATACAAGCGAATTTCCATCCTTTCGAAGAAGTATATAAAAATGTGCCCGAAGCTGAGCGTCCTGCCCGGAACTAATCAACCAGCCGGGATTCCCCGCATCGATAACTGATGGCATGTCAATGTGATATGTCAGCGTCTGATCTTAATACATAGACCGAAATGACGGATACTGCTCAACTACAGCTCAAGAATGTAACCAAACGATTTCCCGGGGTGATTGCCCTCAACAACGTCAGCTTTGATTTGCAGGCAGGAGAAATTCATTCCATCTGCGGCGAAAATGGCGCCGGAAAATCAACGCTCATCAAAATTCTCTCGGGTATTCATGCCCAAGGCAGTTATGAGGGCGAGATTTTTATCGACGGTAAGGTGCATGCCTTTGCAACCACCGCTGATGCTGAAAGTGCCGGGATTTCAGTCATATACCAGGAATTGGCGCTGGTGCAGGAAATGACGGTCGCTGAAAATATCTTTCTTGGCGCTGAACCGACTCGTTTCGGGCGTATTGACTGGAATCAGGTCTATTCAGATACCCGCAAATTACTTGATCAATACAACCTGAAACTCGATCCAACCGCCCTAATCGTCGACCTGGGCGTTGGTGAGCAGCAATTGGTTGAAATCGTCAAAGCGCTTTCAAAAAACTCCCGAATTCTATTGCTGGACGAGCCGACTGCCGCCTTAACCGAGGTTGAAGTAGAGATCCTGCTGGATATTGTCCGCGGCCTGAGGAAAAGCGGCATTACCTGCGTTTATATTTCCCATAAGCTCGACGAGGTGTTTGCGATTAGTGATCGGATCACCGTGCTTCGCGATGGTGAAAGCATTGCCACCCTGCGCGCTTCGGAAACGGACAAAAATGAAGTGATTCGCCACATGGTTGGCCGGGAAATTACAGACCTTTTTCCACGTCGCGTTTCTACACCAGGTGAGGTGAAGCTGTCCGTCAACAATCTCAATGTGTCAGACCGAAACCGGCCGCATCCGGTGCTGACCGATGTGAGTTTTGAATTACGCGGCGGCGAAGTGCTCGGTATTGGCGGTTTGATGGGCGCGGGTCGAACGGAATTGTTGATGCATCTTTTTGGCGCGTATGGAGAACGGGAAAGCGGCGAAGTGCTACTCGATGGAAAGCCGCTGAGCGCTCACTCCCCCGGCACCGCTATTGAGCGCGGTATGATCCTCATTAGTGAAGACCGGAAGCGCTACGGTCTCTTCCTTGAGCAACACATTGGTTTTAATTTGTCGATTGCCTCGCTGAAGACTTTTAAGAAACAACTGCTCATTGACAGAAATAGTGAAATTCGTGAGAATCAGACCTTTTTTGACTTGCTGGGCATTCGCGCCCCGGGACTGGAAACGGTTGTTGGCAGTTTGTCGGGCGGAAATCAACAAAAAGCGGTTATCGGTAAAGGCTTAATGACGGAGCCATCTGTCGTATTCCTCGACGAGCCGACACGCGGTATTGATGTTGGCGCAAAGCTGGAAGTCTATGAAATGATCAATAAGCTCACAAGTGAAGGCAAAGCGGTCTTGCTTGTTTCCAGTGAATTGCCGGAGTTGATGGGCATGAGTGACCGCATGATTATCCTCAGCGAAGGCCAGATCGGTGGTGTGTTTACACGCGAAGATGCCAGCCAGGAAGCAATACTAGCGGCCGCAATGAAGCACCATCGATAGCATTAGTTCAACACAAACGGGACTACCGAATGCAAAACAAGATTTCTATTCGCAATTTTTCGCTGCTAATTGCCCTTATCCTGATTTGGCTATCCTTTGCGCTGATGTCCGACACCTTTCTGAGCGCGCGGAATCTGTCTTTGCTTTCCATTGAATTGGCAGTCACCGCCACCCTGGCATTGGGTATGCTCCTGGTTTTGTTGCCGCGTCAGATAGACTTGTCTGTTGGAAGCGGAGTCGGATTGATCGGTGGTATCGGCAGCGTTTTGGTTTTCCACTATCACTGGCCGGCGATTGCGGCGATGGCCGCTGGCGTGGTTGTCGCACTGATCATCTGGTCATTGATGGGGACCCTGATCGTCCGGCAAAAGGTCCCGGCATTTATTATTACCCTTGGTGGACTCCTCAGTTTTAAGGGGCTCTTTTGGCTGGTGATTCAAAATTCAACAGTTCCTGTTACTCACGGCACAGAGATCAATCTCTACTCAGCCCTAACCACCTACTATCTGCCGGCATGGGGTGGTTACGCGCTTGCTGCGCTCATCGTTGGGGCATTGGTGTTGTCTCACCTGAAGTCCCGGCGGCAGCGACTGAAGCACAATTTCCAGGTCGATGATGGCGAAATGACCTTTCTGAAGCTCTTTGTGGCCGCTCAAATTATTTTGCTTTTTGTTATCGTGCTCAATCAGTTCCGCGGGGTGCCGCTCTCGGTTGTCATCCTCGGAGTGGTCGCTTTTGTCGTGCATGTGATTACCCAGCATACACCTTTTGGCAGGCACCTTTATGCCATCGGTGGCAATGAGGAAGCGGCATTGCTGTCCGGTATTCCAGTCCAACGGGTAATCATTACCGCCTTTGCGCTAATGGGGGGAATTGTTGCCCTGACCGGCTACATGCAAACAGCCTATGCCGGGGCGTCTACGACAACTGTCGGTGACTTAATGGAGCTCGATGCAATTGCGGCCTGTGTCATTGGGGGCACCAGCCTCAATGGTGGACGCGGAAAGGTCGTCGGGGTTCTCTTTGGTGCGTTGATTATGGCAAGCTTGCTAAACGGTATGACGTTGATGGCAGTTGCCCCGGAGTTCAAATATGTTGCACGCGGGGTAGTATTGGTTCTTGCGGTGTGGATGGATGTGGCGCTGTCCAAGTAAAGGCTATAGCTGACGCACCATTACTAGCACGTTGATTCCCATATTGAAAACGGTTTTGACCGGTTCCCAACCGAGTCGGCGATACAAACCCCCATCGAGCGCTTCTGTTTGCAGGTAGAGCTTCTTTATTCCTCTGGCGCGAGCGATGCGCACAATCTCCTGGACCAGCGCTGTTGCAAGTCCTCTCCCTCTCGCATCCTTGTCGACATAAACACCGCTGAGCCAATGTGTTTCAAAGGCAAAAATGGTGAGCTCGTTCGCTTTCAGTTGAGCCGCCGCTACCGGGCGATCGCCGTCAACTGCGATCCGCGTGATGGGCAGACTCTGTTTATTCGCTTCTTTTGTCACCCGCTTCAGCAGTTTCTCGTAGGTGTTGCCGGGCACACCCTTGCCCCAGGTATTGAAATACCAGTCAGCAACATCCGGTATCAGCTGGGGATGATCAGCCAAAAATTCGAATCTCATGTGTTACACTCCGGACCGGCCTAAATCAAGGCACCAGTTTATAAATATTGTGCAATTGGGCATACCGGCTGTCGCGTTGGAGTAAAGCATCGTGAGATCCACGTTCAATCAGTTTGCCGCCTTCCATAACGAATATTTCATCTACAAAACGGATTGTTGACAAGCGGTGGGCTATTACCAGGGTTGTCCGATTTGCGATGATCTCCTTCATTGCCTGTTGTATATGATATTCGGATTCATTGTCCAGTGCCGAAGTTGCTTCATCAAGGATCAGTATCGGCGCATCTTTCAAAATTGCTCGAGCAATGGCAATACGTTGACGCTGCCCGCCGCTGAGCTTGAAGCCTCGCTCCCCTACTGCCGTTTCGTAGGCATTTGGTAGATCTACGATAAAGTCATGTGCATGAGCCAATCGGGCTGCTTCCTCAACTTCTGCATCGCTTGCCTCAATTCTACCGAGACGAATATTCTCCCGAATGCTGCCCCAAAACAGGAAGCCTTCCTGGAGAACCAGGGAAATATGGGATCGAAGATACTGCAGTGGTAGATCTTTCAGGTCGTGCCCGTCCATGCGAATCACGCCTTCGCTTGGATCGTAAAAGCGGCTGACCAGGTTGAGGATCGTGCTTTTGCCCGCGCCGGAATGCCCCACTAACGCAATGCTCCTGCCCGCCGGAATCTCGAATGACATATCGCGAATGGCCGGATCCAGATCGGAATCATAGAAAAATGTGACCTTGTCGAACTGCAGACTTCCCTTGATCGACTCGGCTGGAATCACCGGCGCCGCTCGTTCAGGTGGACTGGGCATCGTGTCCAATACTTCATAGATGCGACGGATAGAACTTATTCCTGCTTCGATAACCGCTGTTGTGCCGCTCAAACGGATAATGGGATTGTATAAGTATCCCAGGTATGTGTAGAATGCAACGATTTCCCCACTTGTCATTGAGCCGTCGGTGATTGCATACCAGCCGCCACCTACAAGCACAATCATGATGCCGATAATTGTCAGGTATTCCGTCAACCCATGGAAGATTGCATTGAATGTATAGGTGTTGATACGAAGATAGCGATCTTCCTTCAGGTAGTCGTCGAAATGCGACCGCTTGTGCTCCTCTAGGTTGAAGGCACGAATAACTTTGACGCCGGCCACGGTTTCATGAAAGACACTGGATAGTTGGGCATAATTGACGCGAATATTGTCATTCTTGTCCCCTATCCGCCTACGGAATTTACTGTGAATCAATCCGTATAAAGGGATGATCATGACTGCCATCAGTGCCAGCTTGGCATTCATCAGGACTAGCATGATCGTAACGACGATGATCATCAGAACATCCTCGATAAGATAAACCAGGGAGTTCGTGGTCATCATCTCGACATTCATCACGTCATCCAGCATGCGATTCATGATATCGCCGGTCTTTACACGATTATAATAACGAAATGAGAGCAGCTGAAAGTGCTTCATGAGGCGAGTGCGCAAATCGTAAATATAATAATATCCGAAATGAAGCATCTGGTTGTTGCGAAAAATAAAGGCCCCCATCCGAATAAAATAGAGGAAAAGCAGGATGAGGCAGCTCTCCAGGAGACCGGGGAAATTCTTGTTTGGGATATAGTCATCAATGATGATTTTGAAGAGACGAGGTAACAAGATACTTATCGCCACGACAACCAGCATCATCGACAAGGCGATGATCATGTAGCGCCAGTAAGGAAAGGTTGAGCGAAAATAGCGCTTGAAAATTGGCTTTTTGGGCTTAGCTGAATTTGCCATCGGTGCCTACCGCATTCATGGCCGAGTCACACGACTCGCAATGGTTCGTCAACATATTTATTGGTTAGCCGGCCAACTGACCATCATCTGATTCGTCCCGTTCCATTGTGGACAATCGGTGCAGCATACTTCGTATATCACGGATGCCTCCGATTGTAAACCAAACAGTGACGATAGCTGAAATGACCAGCAGCACGACAACATAGCCATACCAGAACTTCATCCAGGAGGCATCTGCAAAATCGTAAAAAAGCGCCAGAATGCAGCCTACGATGAAAATGCCGGTAATAATGAAAGTGTAACCATAGCTTAATACGTAAATCAATTTATCGCTAGTTGTAAATTCTTCGCCCATACCAAACCAGCGGGACAGTCGCGACGGTGCGGCCTCAACGACTTCATATTCTTCTTCAACGCGATACTTTCCGCGCTTCAAAAGCTTGTCCAGGTCGTAGCCTGGCCCTGGAGACAAAAGAGACACCAGAATGTAGACAACAATTGAGCTCACCATGGCAATGAACCAGAATACCTGCCCGTTGATGAAGAAGTTCGGATCAAATTGGCGAATTACAATGCCGCCAACGGCAATGATTGAACCGGTGAGCATTGCGGCCCAGGCTGCGGCTGTTGTCCCGCGCTTCCAATACAAGCCGCCGATAATGACTGAGCCGGAGCCGCCGGCGAAGATCGCGCCGGTAACGGCAAAAAACAAAAGGATGTATTCGCTCTGTTGAAAGAGCAGGCTGAAGAAAAAAATGAAAATAGCAACACCGAAGATAGATCCGCGCAGCCACTTGATGTGTTCTTCCTGAGTAAGTGGCTTTCCGCGTAATGGAAGTACCACATCCTGAATAAATATGCTGCCCCAGGAATGCAGATAGCTATCGTGGGTGCTGATAAATGCTGCCAGCATTACGGCCGCGAAGGCGCCAAGAAAGCCGACCGGCAGGATTTCTGTAAGAACCAGCGGGATTCGCACCTGGCTCTGTATCGCCGGGTTTTCGATGCCGCCCAGCACCGTGTTTGTGCTCAAGGCGAAGGAAGAAAATGCGCTATGATTCAGGACCGTGTAAGCGCAAATCGGGATGAGCAGAAAGAAAAGAACCTGGGGTATGTTTCGCCATCCGACGAGAACATTCCCCATCTTTGCTTCGTGGGCACTGCTTGCGGAACTGTTGTAGGCTTGTGTGCCTTGCCAGGAAAGGACCACGTAAATCACGCCGAATACGCCAATCAGATGATACCAAATGTTGAAATCTTTAGCGGCGCTGGTCTTGAAAGGGTTAAGCATCGAGGCGTCAGCCGGGGCAGTCTGCATAGCAGTGAAAATCTGATCGTAACTGAATTCCATCATGAACCAAATCATTAACACGACAAAAACAATGTTGACAAATGCTCCCTGGATAAAGTCTGCAATGATAACGGCGATCTGTCCACCGGCGAATACGAAATAGAGGGAGATGCTCAAAAGGACGATCATTGTCAAGGCGAAGCTTGATATCTCAAATCCGAGAATCGGTAAAGTTTCCGGGATTCCGCAGAAATAGATAAAGAATCGCGCTCCAACGGCCGGGAAGATGCCAAAATTAATCAGTCCGGAGATGTAAGCGAGGATGCCGGTGAATATGCGAAAGTTCTTGCTGTAGCGCATTTCAAAAAATTGGGCCATTGTCAAAGCGCGTGTCTGACGGAAGCGATAAACGACAAATCCGGATGCCGCGATAATCAGCACCACGATGTTCATGCTCAGCCCCCACCAGGTCATTGAAAAGCCTGCCACAAAGTTCATCTCGAAGTTTGCAATGACAGTAATGGCCCCGAGACCGGCAACGCCCTGGGCGACACAAATCAGGTAGCGGCCGGCGGTTCTTCCCGCAGAGAGAAAATCTGCGACACTCTGCATATAGGAACGACTGGCTGCAACAGCGATAATCATGAATAAGAGGGAGAAAGCAACGATCGACCAATCTAAGAAGGAGAGATTCAACTACAACTCCGCTAGTTTCTTTTGAACGTGAACAATCTAATTAAGGTTAGCGGAATCCACCTAGAAAGTCAAGAGAAACAACGAGGTAACAGCGAAGATTTATCAAAAATAAGTGTCAATGCGGTTCGAGGTCACCAATGGCACTTTGAATATATCGTTTAGAATGATGGAGGCCGCGCCAATGCTTACCGCAAAGCGGCCGTGCATGCCGGTTTCAATGTTTAATGCAACCGAGGTAATCTCCAGAACCTCAAGATCAATTGCGGATTTAATGGGATCTGTCACCAGCTTGTCGAGTTCAGCAATGTCACCTTCGATGATCAGCATTTCAGGGTTGAAAAGGCCGATTGCCGGGGCGATGATTCGCCCGATATTATAGCCCAGGCGATTGAAGTAGGCAGCCGCGGCCTGGTCCCCATTGCGGGCTGCATCAATTAGTGTTTGGATGGTGACGGTATTATCGCCTTGTTCCCGACGCGCATTTTGTAGCCGCGTGTCAAGCGTTTTAAATTCAGCGTCCAGCGTTGGCAAAGTCACATTGAGTTCGCCGGCCGCATAACTGACGCCGTGAAACAACTCACCGTTGATGACAACACCAATCCCAAATCCGCCATGATAAATATCGAGCTCGATCAGCGCCGCGAGGAAATTTTCAACACCAACGGCTTTGCCGAGCCATCTCTCCCCCATCGCCGCAGCATTGGCATTGTTCTCGATAAAGATCGGGAATTTGAAGAGCTGCTGCAGCATGTCACCGAAGGGGATTTGAGTATCCGGTAACATCCCGGTCTTCAGGATGATACCTTTCTTGACGTCCGCGACACCGGTCAAACCGATGCCGAGTCCAAGGATGAGATCTTCGCTCACATTGGCTTGTTCGAGGAGACCAAATACCATCCTGCGGCTTAGTTCGACCAGGTCCTCTGGTGTGGCGATGGTGTTATTGCGTTGCACCAGTCTCTCAATAACATTTCCCTCGAGGTCAAGCAAGACGCCGAGCGCCTCATCGATCTCAAGGTCCAAACCCACTACATATCCAACAGAACTATTTAGAGACCACAGAAATGGCTTCTTGCCGCCCTTGTCGGTTGATTCGCCTTTGCCGCGATTGATGACCAGGTCTTTATCCTGTAGGTCCTTCAGCAGGCTGGAAATAGTAGAAGGACGCATGCCGGTAATTGTCGCCAGGCGGGCAGCAGAAATTAATTTGTGCTCACGAATCATGTTGAGCACGACGCGCTCATTAATGTTTTTGATGAGTCTTATATCGCCGGTTTGCATAGGGGCGTCCTTTTTAGGGCAAATATCCGTGAGTGTCCGGTCCCTTCGTGAGAGCCTGAAAACTTAACACAATCTTGTACGAGATCCAAATTGCCGGCATCGGGAAATCAGGCTTTGTCGGCTATTTCCAGTTGCGGCCATTCTTTCCAGCGCCCGCGTGTGAAATCCGGGAACTTAACCGGTTGGCTGCCATTGGCAACTGATTGCTCGGTGAGTTCGGATACGCAGCTTAGAGCGGCGGCATCGTAAACATTCATATCGGTTGGCAGGCCATTGCGGAGGCAATAGATAAGACGTTGATCTTCCAGAAAGTCCATTCCGCCATGCGGTGCTCCTTCGGCTTTGGCGCGATCAAGTTGCTTCCAAAGCGGGTGATCAAATTCTTCGAAATAGGCTTTGGGATCTTCCCAACGATGATCGGGGCTGCGGCCTTCAATGTGGATGCGATCCGGATAGCCTTGAAAAATACCTTTGGTTCCCTGAACCATGTTGATTCGACTGTATGGCCGTGGTAAGTTTGTGTCGTGACTGAGAAAAATGGTTTGCCCGTGCACGGTCTTAAGCAGCGATACGTTGACATCGCCTAATTGAAAGGCCTCTTTCCGTTGCGAAGCGCCTTCCGGAAAATTGTTTTGTGCGTAAAGCTGCAGGCCCCGGGAATTGCTGCTCATTGAAACGAGGTAGTCGAATTGATTCCCTCGGTTAATATCCATGCATTGAGCAACGGGGCCCAGTCCGTGCGTCGGATACAAATTGCCGTTCCGAGTCCAGCTATGGTCGCGCCGCCAAAGACCTTCGCCTTCCGGGCTGAATTTAATGGCCCGCAGGTCGTGCAAATAGCCGCATTCCGCATGTATGATTTCACCGAGTAGTCCTTTGCGGGTTAAATTAAAAACCAGCATTTCACTGCGGCCGTAGTTGCAGTTTTCCATCATTACACAGTGCTTTTGATATTTCTCTGCTGCTTCAACCAATTGCCACGATTCTTCGATGGTCACTGCTGCAGGCACTTCCGTCGCAGCGTGTTTGCCATTCTTCATAGCGGCCAGACAAACCGGCACGTGCCACTTCCAGGGGGTTGCGGTCATGACCAGGTCGAGGTCTTCTTCTTCGCACATTCTTACAAAATCGTATTCACCACGGCTATACCCTTTCGGCTTTGGCCGGCCATCTTCTACACACCAATCCTGGATGCGCTTGACCTTGTCTTCGACAATGTCGCACACGGCTTTGATCTCGACACCGTCAATTTTTAGGTAGTTTCTTACATGCGCTGATCCCATGCCGCCGACACCAACGAATCCAACCCGCACGGTCTCAATTGGCGTTGCCGCCAGCAAGTGTTGTGGCGCGGGACCTTTTCTGGTGCCTGAAGCAGAGTCCTTGTCCTCTTTCGCTGCCAAAGTGGTGCTCATCGCCAGACCAACGCCTGCTGCTGCGCCCATCTTTAAGAATTCCCGCCGATCAATGTCGTTCGCTGCATCTTTTTGCTTTTTCAAAGCAGGCTCCTCTGTTCTATTTTACCGTGATCTCATCGATGAATACCCAGGCCTTCCCGCCGGCTCCGCTATGCCATTCCGGGCACGTTTGCAGGGTTTTGATATCCAGGTGGATGTAACGGGCTGTGGTTGGTTCCAGGCTAACGCGATACTCGCGCCGTGCGCGACTGTCTGTATCCGGCATAACATTGTAGCTTGAACTGCCTACATCTGAAAATCGTTTACCGTCGGTTGAAACGGAGAAACGAACGTCTGTTGGGAGAAATATCCAGGAGCCGTGGTCGGATAAAAAGCCCGCAGAAAGCTCTTTGATTTCTCGTTGACTGCCAAGGTCAATCCGGGCGCTAAAGTCAAAGCCTTCAAAGCCACGCCAGGTCTCGTCGAGGAACCCGGCACTTCCCTGGATGCCGTCAACCAGTGCATTCACGTCGCTGCCGTACTTCGCGGTGGGTGATGGCGTAACCGAGATGCCGGCGCCCTTGGCAATATGCTCAACCCGAATGATATCATCCTCTGCCGTCAACATATGCCTTGCATAATTGATGCCCAGGAGATCCAGTCTTTGAAAATGCACATTCATCCGGCTGCTGAAGTCTGACCAGTCGCGTGCATCTTTTGCTGACCAGCCGACCTCGGCCATTGCGCAGAGCCTCGGAAAGACCATGTATTGCAGATGCTTCCATGTTGGAATGTATTCTGTCCAGACATTCCCCTGCAGACCGGAGATCTGCGGAATTAACTCCTGTGGGAAGTCGGTGGGTATTGGCTCGAACTCGTATACTTTTTTTGCCGGCAAATAACCGCCGATGGCCAGCGGTTCGCTATCTCTTTTGGATTGATAGTAGTCGAAATAACAATGCGAAGTCGGGGTCATAATAAGATTGTTGCCGCCTTCGGCAACGGAAAGCGGCAGATCGGTCATGTGCCCGCGCCAGAACATCACGGTTGCCGTCGGACTAAGTCCGCCTTCGGTAATTTCATCCCAACCAATTAATTTGCGGCCGTTTTTGTTTAGAAATTTTTCGATTCGACGGACAAACCAGCTTTGCAGTTCGTGCTCATCTTTGAGGCCCTCTCTTTTGATCAGCTCTTGACAAAACTGGGATTCTTTCCAGCGGTCCTTCGGGCATTCATCGCCACCTATATGAATGTATTTTGACGGAAACAGCGCCATCACTTCGCTTAACACGTCCTGCAAAAAAGTGAAGGTTGCTTCATTTGGGCAGTATACGTCCTTGAATACGCCCCAATAGGTGCCAACTTCGAACGGTCCTTCGGTGCAGGCCAGCTCCGGATATGCTGCAAGCGCCGCAAGCGAATGCCCCGGGAGCTCAATTTCGGGAATAATAGTGATATGGCGCTCGGCGGCGTAGGCGACAACCTCACGGACCTCATCTTGTGTATAATAGCCACCGTAGCGCTTGCCGTCGAATTTGAAACTGGCTTTGGCGCGTCCGGCGTGGCCGATTAAAGTTTCTTTGCGCCAGGCAGAGACTTCGGCCAATTTCGGATACTTCATGATTTCGATTCGCCAGCCCTGATCTTCTGTGAGGTGCCAGTGAAAACGATTCATTTTATGCAATGCCAGGTAGTCGATATAGGACTTGATGTTTTCGACCGGGAAAAAATGTCTGCCAACATCCAGATGCATTCCGCGATATCCGAATCGAGGTGCGTCGCTGATGTCGACGAAAGGAATATTCCACAAGATATCCTGTCGGGCACTGTTGCCAAAAATCTTCGGCGGCATCAACTGAAGAAGGCTTTGAATGCCGTAGAAAATGCCAGCGGAGGTAGCTGCGCGGATGTCCACTTTCTCGGCTGTGACGCTGAGCGTGTAAGCTTCTTCTCCTTTTATTCTGGAATCGATGCTCAGGCGAATGATACCACCTTTCGCATCAGAAGGTTTATCGGCGAGCAGGTCAAAGCCGCTGGCTCGAAAAACCCGCTTGGCAAGATAGGATGCGGTTTCTGTAAGTTCTGACTTTTCGGCCACGATGAGCCGGGTTGACGCGGTCAGGCTAAAATTACCGCTCCCCAATTTCATTTTCTGCGGTTGAGGAATAATTGCCGGAATGGATGTGTCTGCTTGAATATTGCTTGTTGCCATCATCATGCACCAGATGAGTATCAATCGAAGATAAAATTGCATGGAATTCCTCATATCATATTTCGGAATGTTACCAGCAGGTCAATTAGTATCGAAATTCAGAGACCGGGAATCTGATGAGATAAGCTCCGGACTTCGCGAATTTCGCTAGGCGAGAATGTTTTCGCTGAATACAAACTAATAGAGGTTATGAAAAGGCGTGGTTATAGTCAAGGGCAACTGCACTCGTGGGGAATTTGTGCAGAGGAAATGTTTCTGAGGCGGTTTATGCAATCGTTCGCGGTTCTGCCGCGAACGAGGTGCAGTATCAGAAGTGAAGTATTAATCGAGGAGGATTTCATCGACAAATACCCAGGCCTTTCCGCCGGCGCCCTGGTGCCAATCAGGAGGACTGCCAATGTTGGTGACCTTGACCTTGACATAGCGAGCTTGCCTTTCCTCGAAATCAAGGATGAAATACTTGAGAGATGCCGGTCTGTCGGTTTCGGGAGCTGGATACCGCCGCGTCGATGCCTTTTGAAAATTGACCCCATCAAGTGAAGTCCATACATCCAGTCGCTGCGGATAAAAGATCCAGGAGCCAATATTCTCAAGACAACTCACCGTAACGGTTGACAAATTTGTCGTCTCGCCAATATCAAGCGTGGCAGTCAGGTTTTTCTGCTCGTAGCCCAGCCAATATTCGCTGGCGAACTGAATATCACCTTTTTCCTGATCAATCAGGGTTCTCGGTCCCTTGCCGGCATAACGACTGCTGGCATTACTGGCAAGTTTGATGTCTTTCACGACATAGCCAATCTTCACAAATTCGACGATGGCAACGTCGCTGGTTTCCCAATCTGCCTTTTCTGCAATTGCGCGAACTTCTCCGGTGTTCTTAATTGAAAATGGGCCATCGTAGCGCTTCGATTCGGGCGTCGGGTCGGTGCTGTCGGTCGTGTAATAGATGTTGGCATCATGAAGATTAGACTCGAAGGTCACCGTTGCGCTATCTTTAAACAATTTGTTGTCATAGGTGACCAACGGCGGCTTGAGCTTGGTTGTGCCGAATAGCTCGGCAAGTGGCAGACCCAGGACTGCTGCTGTATCCTCGATTTGTTCGCCGAGCATGGCAAAACCAGCCTCGGTAACGCCGGTTTGCCAGAGGTAGACGTCTTCCAGATATTCGAGGTCAGCCAGATTGATCATAGCGGAATCATTGATTTGTGTATCGTACATATTCAAATAAGTCAAGTATTTCAGATCCGCCAGGTGTTGTGCGCCACGATTGGTGATAGCGGTGTTATTCAGGTAGAGCCTCTGCAGATGCGGTAAGTTGCTGACAACGGCAATGCCCTCATCTGTGACATCGGTGCGGCCGAGGTTAAGTTCCACAAGTTGCTCGGAGAGCGGCTCCAGGTACGCCAGTAATTCCGTGCTGATGTTCTTTTTGCCGCTGAGATTTGCTTGTAGAAACGGAATGTCCTCCGCCACGCGATAAACCGGAATCCCGGCAGATTTTGCATCCGCAATGTCGTCCGCGTCTGCTTCATCAATCTCCATGGCAAGCAGCGGGTTCTTTGGCGCTGTTCGCTCGGTCAGAATGGCGCGGATATTCTCCGGCATGTTCAAATCACCGGCTTTTGCCGTGTATGAAGCGCCTTCGTTGATCCACCATGCAATCAGTTCGATGTCTTCCGTGGTTAGCTGGCGCTTGCCTTTGGGCGGCATATGCTTTTTATTATCCATTGGTAAAATGAGGCGGCCATGAAAGCTGCTGCGCGATGCATTGCCGGCAGTAATGACAGATCCATTTTCGCCACCGGCATTGATGCCGTCCGGCGAATTGAGCAATAGCTCGCCTTTACGTTTGGAGGGATTATGGCAGGAAATGCAGCGATTTTTGATTACCGGTTGTATAAGGTGATTGTAGACAGGGATTGAATCAATGTCGACATCGTTGAAGGCCAAAAGTTCAGCTTCATCCTCGAGGCCAAACAGCTGCTTGACCGGCGTCGGGAGATTTTCGGTCAAATAGGTTTCACCGTGAGTAATAGTGCCGCCGGTATGCCCGGCTATTGTTAGAAAAACCAGGGTGCCAACCCAAAGCCAGGTGTTGAACTTTGTGATGGTGCCTTCAGTGACGTCCGTAGATTTCTGGTTGGTCCAGGCAAGTATTGTGGTGAGCAGCGCCAGCCCTATGCCCCAGAAGCGGTGCCAGAAAATGGCATCCTCTGTGTAGCCGCTTTCCAAAGATAAAAAGTAGCCGAAGACTGCAGATACGACTGCTGTCAAAGCCCCTATACTCAGAACAAAATTGGCAGCCAAACGGTATACCGCCATGTCTTTTCGCGTGGAGAAAAACTGGAGAAGCGCGGCAGCGACAATAAAGCCGATGGGGAGATGGAGAACCAGGGGATGAAATCTGCCAAAAAAGGCGATCAGTTCATTGATCATGGAATGCCTCGATTAGATACGGTGAAATCTAGGACACAAGTATTTCGTCTACAAAAAGCCAGCTTTTTCCGCCGGCGCCGTGATGCCAATCCGGCACCACATCAATATTATGTACGGTAACTTTTACGTAGCGCCCAATGGTTGTCGCGATGTCCAGGCGTGGAAATTCGATCTTGGTTGGATCTGCCTCTGTTTGTGCAGGCAACTTGATTTCGCCGGCAACTCCAAAGTTGCTGCCGTCGCTGGAAATCTCTGCAGAAATCTGACCCGGTCTAAAGATCCAGGCGCCGGTTGCGCTCAGGCAGCTGACGATAATATGTTTGATCTCCACTTCGCTGCCGAGGTCGACAATGGCTGTCAGATCGGTTGCTTCGAAGCCGAGCCAATGACCGGAGTGGAAATTGGTGCTATTTGATGCCCTGTCGATCAGGCTCTTGGCGCCCTGGCCGGGATATCGCTCATCTATTGGCGTTTCAAGCTTGACGTCTACTGCCCGATATTTTGCTTTTACGAAGTCTCGAACCTCCACATCGCTTGGTAGCCAGCCATTGGCCACTGCAAGCGCCTTCAGCGTGCAGGTTTCCTGTATCGTAATGGGTGCTGTATAGCGCGCTGAGGATTCATCCGGGGTCGAGCCATCAAGCGTGTAGTAAAATGCTACGCCCGGCAGGCCAAGCTCGAGAGAAACGCTGGTTTCTTTCTCGAATACTTGCCCCGGAGTTTGCACAAGAGGATTGGAGACCTGGAATTTTTCCTGCATTATACTCTGTTCAATTTTATCGGGTAGATTTTGCCGGAATTCCATTGGGCAACATATACATTCTCATCGTTGTCTACGAGAACATCATGCGGATGCTGGAAAACACGAACAGTTTGGTGCAATGGCTTCAGTTTGCCGTCGACATATTCGGGGAGGCTGCCTCCCAACGTCGATACAACTTTATTCTCTCCATTGAGGATAACCACGAAGCCGGATTTTGACCCGCTTGCAGCTTGACTCATCAAGACTGCCGCGTAAATATGATCCCCGTGAATGACCGGGCGACAAACAAAAGCGCCTGGAACTTCGATCGTCGATAGGTATTCGCCATCCAGGGTGAAGCGCTTGAATTGGTTCTTCTGTCGCGCGGTTACCAGAACAATTGGGTTGTTCGCGTCGCGGTTGTCAATGCAAATGCCGTGGGCATTGAAGAAAAGATGGTCGTCCTCTCCCCTTCCGCCAAAAACTTGCAACAATTCACCCTTGTGGTTGTAGCGCATCACGTATTGCTCACCATATCCGTCGACCACATAAATATCACCGTTTGGCGCAATAGCGGATTCTGTCGGCTTGTATTGTCCTGCTTCCTTATATTTGCCACTGTCCGCCGGATAAGGAAGTGTCATCAGGACTCGGCCGTCAATCGTCGTCTTAATGACTTCGTGCCGCTCGTAGTCGCAGATAAAAAGCACGTCCTTACCACCTTCATTCCAGAGGGTCAGGCCATGGGCCCCAGGGTATTCGCTGCCCCAGGATTCGAGATACTTTCCGGATTTATCGTAGATGATGACATTGTTCTTGGTCTCATTGGTCAAGAGAACGATGCGTTTGCGCGCATCCTGGACCATCTCGTGACAGTCATTCACGGGGGTCATTGCCGGATCGAGGCGGCCCCAGTGATAGTCCAGCTCATATTGATGAGTGTTGTAGCCAAGCGTAATGCCTTTCGGTGCTGCAACAGCTTTGCTGCAGCCAAGCAATGCCGGCGCAAATGCCGCAGCCGCAGATGCGGTTGCTGTCTTTTTGATAAACTCTCGTCTTTTCATGCGTTATGCCAGGATATCTTTTACGATATGCCCATGTACGTCTGTTAGGCGGAAGCGCCGTCCCTGGTGTTTGAAAACCAGTTTTTCGTGGTCGATGCCGAGCAGGTGCAGCAAGGTTGCATGGAAATCGTGCACATGAACCGGGTTCTCTACAATATTATAACCAAACTCGTCGGTTTTCCCATAGGTGAAGCCGGCTTTGACGCCGCCGCCGGCCATCCAGATAGAGAAGCAGCGTGGATGATGATCCCGCCCATAGTTGGTTTTAGTCAGTTTGCCTTGCGAGTAATTGGTTCGTCCAAATTCACCACCCCAGATGACGAGAGTATCGTCCAGCAAGCCACGCTGCTTTAGGTCAAGAACCAAGGCTGCAGATGCTTGATCAACATCGCGCGCCTGACCGGCAATCTGGCTGGGTAGGCTTTCGTGTTGATCCCAGCCCATATGATAAAGTTGAATGAAGCGTACGTCGCGTTCAATAAGCCGCCTCGCCAGCAGGCAATTTGCAGCAAAGGTTCCCGGAACAACAGAGTCCGGTCCATACATGCGAAATACACTCTCCGGTTCGCTGCTAAGGTCCATTGTTTCCGGAACCGAGGTTTGCATGCGATAAGCCATCTCATACTGTGCAATACGAGAGACGATTTCCGGGTCTCCAAATTTCTGATGTGAGATTTCGTTGAGCTGTGTCAGGGAATTCAGCATTTGCCGGCGGTCGGTGCGACTAACTCCGGGTGGATTCTTCAGATAGAGAACCGGATCCTTGCCGCTACGAAACTGCACGCCTTGATGAAGAGAATGCAGGAAGCCGTTACCCCAAAGCCGCGAATACAATGGCTGACCTTGTGGGCGTCCGGTGCCGCGCGAAAGGAGCACACAGAAGCCCGGCAAGTTTTCATTCATGCTTCCCAATCCATAGCTGAGCCAGGAGCCAATACTCGGACGGCCCGGCTGCTGCGAGCCGGTCTGAAAGAAGGTTATTGCCGGGTCGTGATTAATTGCCTCGGTATACATCGAACGAATGACGCAGAGCTCATCTGCGATCTTTGCTGTATACGGCAGGAGTTCGCTGATCCACATTCCGCTTTTGCCGTGCTGTTGGAAGTCGTATTGTGATCCCGCCAATGGGAAGCTGTCCTGCCCGCTGGTCATACCTGTAAGGCGCTGGCCGTTACGAACTGAATCCGGCAATTCTTCGCCATTCCGTTCGCGTAACAAGGGTTTGTAGTCGAAGAGCTCTAAATGCGATGGTCCGCCGCTTTGAAAAAGGTAAATCACCCGCTTTGCCTTGGGTGCAAAATGCGGGGAGTCAAGAATGCCGGTTATGCCGCTGGCGACATTTGATTCTTTCTCTTTGCCAAGTAGCGACTTGGGATTGAGCAGTGATGCCAGGGCAAGGCTGCCAATACCGACGCTCATTTTTGACAGAAAATGACGGCGATTCAGACTGCAATTGAATTCCAGCAATTCTTTTTCCATCACGGTTCTCCGATTTAATCGTTTATGACAACTCGGGTTGTCGCCAGATCCAGTTTGCCCCAATGATAGTCCGGTTCAAAACGATGGCAATTGTATCTGACTCTCTTTTTCTTATCTCTTACGCCAGAATATCTTTTACGACATGTCCATGCACATCTGTAAGCCGGAAACGCCTTCCCTGGTGTTTGAAAATCAGTTTCTCATGATCGAGGCCGAGCAGGTGAAGCAAGGTTGCCTGGAAGTCGTGCACATGTACCGGGTTCTCAGCAATATTGTATCCGAACTCGTCCGTCCGGCCATAAGTGTATCCAGCTTTTACACCGCCTCCGGCCATCCAGATTGAAAAACAGCGTGGGTGGTGATCACGCCCATAATTTGTCTTGGTTAATCTGCCCTGGGAATAATTCGTGCGGCCGAATTCGCCGCCCCAGATGACCAGCGTATCTTCAAGCAGACCGCGCTGTTTGAGATCCAGAACCAATGCAGCAGATGCCTGATCGACGTCCCGGACCTGTCCGGCAATTTGTGTGGGCAAGTTCTCATGTTGATCCCAGCCCATATGATAAAGCTGCACAAAACGAACGTCGCGTTCAACAAGTCTGCGTGCCAGCAAGCAGTTTGCAGCAAAGGTTCCCGGAATCAGAGAGTCCGGTCCATACATACGAAATATACTTTCCGGTTCGCTGCTAAGGTCCATGGTCTCCGGAACGGATGTTTGCATGCGATAGGCCATTTCATATTGAGCAATGCGTGAGACAATTTCCGGGTCTCCAAATTTCTGATGTGAGATTTCGTTGAGCCGCGTCAGGGAATTCAGCATTTGTCGCCGATCAGTGCGGCTGACGCCAGGCGGATTCTTGAGGTAGAGAACCGGATCTTTCCCGCTGCGGAACTGCACGCCTTGATGCAATGAATGCAAGAAACCATTACCCCAGAGACGAGAATAGAGAGGCTGCGCCGCATCGGGTCTTCCGGTGCCTCTGGAAAGTAAAACGCAGAAGCCTGGCAGATTTTCATTCATACTGCCCAGGCCGTAGCTAAGCCAGGAACCGATACTTGGACGACCTGCTTGCTGGGAACCGGTCTGAAAAAAGGTGATGGCCGGATCATGATTGATTGCCTCTGTATACATCGAACGGATAACGCACAGTTCATCGGCAATTTTGGCGGTATATGGCAGCAAGTCACTGATCCACATGCCGCTTTTGCCATGCTGCTGAAAGTCAAACTGGGATCCGGCGAGCGGAAAGCTGTCCTGGCCGCTTGTCATCCCCGTGAGCCGCTGACCATTGCGGACTGAGTCCGGTAATTCTTCGCCATTCCGTTCGCGTAATAAGGGTTTGTAATCGAAGAGATCCAGATGCGATGGCCCACCACTTTGAAAAAGGTATATCACTCGTTTGGCTTTAGGGGCAAAATGCGGGGAGTCAAGTATGCCGGTCACACCGCTGGTAGCATCCGCTTCTTTCTCATTGCCGAGTAGCATTTTCGGGTTCAGTAATGATGCCAATGCAACACTACCGATCCCAACACTCATCTTTGAGAGGAAGTTGCGACGATTCAAACTGCAATTAAATTCCAGCAATTCTTTTTCCATCGCGATTCTCCGTTTCTAACACTTTTATAATGATCAGTTCTGTCGTCTTAATAAAGAAGTATTAACTTTTCATGACGGCTTCATACGTATTGAATATGGCGCTGACGGCAACTGTAAGCGCAGCCAGCTTCGGCAAATCCTGATCCTCATCGTATGTTGCTTCTCCTACGGCCAGGAATGCCTTTGTATCTTCTTCAGCCCCGGAAAATTTCTCTATGTTGTCTGCAAGAATTTGATGCAACAATTGAGTTTCTTGTTCATCGGGCAATCTCGATGTGATCTTGCGAAATGCATGTTTCAATTTGTCGGTATCCTCCAAGGCCTCATTCTTTAGCAGCTTTTCTGCAAAAACCCGGGATGCCTCGATGATTTGAGGATCGTTTAAAAGAACAAGAGCCTGGAGCGGTGTACTGGTCTTTTGACGTTTGACAGAACATAGATCTCGAGCAGCAGCGTCAAAAGTCATCATAGCTGGCGGCGGGAGCGTGCGCTTCCAGAAAGTATAAAGGCTCTTACGATACAGTTTGTCGCCACTGTCAATTACATAACGCCGCAAACCTTGCAAGGAAGTCGTTTCTGCCCAAAGCCCTTCCGGTTGATATGGTTTGACGCTTGGTCCACCGAGTTTTTTGACGAGCAAACCACTGACGGCCAGAGCATTGTCGCGGATTAGCTCTGCCGGAAGCCGGTAACGCGGTCCGCGTGCCAATAATTGGTTCTCAGGGTCGCGTTCAAGATGTTCTTCGCTGGCCACGGATTTCTGTCGGTAAACCGCGGACATCATGATCAACTTTTGCATTCCCTGGACGTTCCAACCAGATTCCCGGAATTCAACTGCCAGCCAATCGAGTAATTCGGGATGAGTGGGCAAAGCGCCTTGGTTGCCAAAATCATCAGGCGTACTTACGATGCCGGTGCCAAACAGCGATTGCCAGATGCGGTTAACTGCAACCCTTGCGGTGAGTGGATTTTCCGGACTAATCAGCCACTCGGCAAATCCAAGACGGTTGCGCGGCAGGTTGTCTGTCATTCCTGGTAAGAATGACGGCGTACCGGCGCTTACTGAGTCCTGATGATTGTCATACTGTCCCCGGCCGAGGATATATGCCTGTCGCCCTTCTTTCATATCTTCCATGATCATGAATTCAAGCGAATCCAGATCTTTCAGCTCTGTTATGAACGGCAGCATTCGACTAGCATCGTCAACAGACATCTTGATCTTGGGTTTCGGGGCTTTTGACTCATCACCGTAGGGAATAACGCCTTGCTCCGGCACGTTATTGAAGAAGGCAAACATCTCAAAGTAGTCTTTCTGGGTCAGCGGATCGTATTTGTGGTCGTGGCAACGGGCGCACTCCATCGTAAGGCCAAGAAAAATGGTACCGGTTGTATGGGTTCGATCCGCAACATATTCAACTCGATATTCTTCGTCGATCACACCGCCTTCCTGGGTGATCTTGTGGTTGCGATTAAAGCCGGTTGCCAGCAGTTGCTCCATGCTCGGCTCTGGTAAAAGGTCCCCTGCTAATTGCCACTTGACGAATTTATCATAGGGCATGTTTTCATTAAAGGCCTTAATCACCCAATCCCGCCAGGGCCACATAGTGCGTTCCAGATCATCCTGGTAGCCGTGACTGTCAGCATAGCGCGAGGCGTCCAGCCAGTCGATGGCCATATTTTCACCGTAGTCAGGCGACGCAAAAAAGCGGTCAAGCGCCTTCTCATAAGCGTCCGGCGATTCATCATTCAGAAAAGCATCTAATTCTTCAATAGTGGGTGGTAAACCGGTAATGTCGAATTTGGCTCGCCTGAGCAGTACCTCCGGGCTGGCTTCAGGTGATGGTTGCAGGCTCTCTTGTTGGAGACGTCTGGCAACGAAGTTGTCGATTGGGTTGTTTGCCCAATCCGGATTGTTGATCGCGGGGACTTCCGGCCGTTCCGGCTTGGTAAAAGCCCAGTGCTTCTTCCATTGAGCACCCTGCTCAATCCAGCGGCGAATCAAAGCGACTTCGTATTCGGTAACCGTCAGGTTGGATGCCGGCGGCGGCATGATTTCATCCGGATTGTCTGTTGTCAGACGGTCAAGAATCGTGCTCGAATCAGGAATCCCGGGAACGATTGCGTGGTGGTCTTTGTCCTCGCCCAGGGCTGCAAATGCGCCGTCTTCTGTATCCAGGCGCAGGCCGGCCTCGCGGGTGTTGGCGTCCGGTCCATGACAAGTGAAGCAACGGTCGGACAGAATCGGTTTTATGTGGAAGTTGAAGTCGACAATATCGGGTATCTGCTTCTGGCGAGGTCCAGATTCGCTACTGCAACTGGTCAAGATCAAGGCTGGAATCAAGATCAGGCTGGTTACTAAGAGAACGTTGATTATACGAGGCATCACTGTCATCTCCTGTATTCCCCCATTTGGAAGCTGGTTAGATCATCGACATTAGTAACATAATCCTCCAATCTTAAAAAGTCTTCTACTATTATGATGAATTTTTACACCATTGAGACCTTCAATTGGCTAGCCGAGAAAAGCACGATGTTTTTTTCGGTAGTCGGAAGGTGTCGATTTATAATGATGATTGAAGACCCGGTAGAAGTAGCCGAGATTCTGAAAGCCACTTGCATCGGCGATGTTGGTGATCTTTTCCTCGGTTGTTTTCAGTAGATGCGCCGCATATTGAATTCGGACACGATTGACTATCTCACTCAACGTTTCCCCTGTATGTCGCTTTACCGTTCGATTGACGTATGCGCGGCTGCGACAGGCAATTTGTACGAACCGACTTGCCCCGCCGGCCAAATTTCCTTGTCGCGAGAACTCTTTGATGGTGAACCGCAGCCAATCCGGCATATCGCCGGCGATATCTTCAGCAGGCTTTTCCATTGCGAGATCCACCAAGGTTATCAGGATTTTGTCCAGATTGAACAGGTTGGCAGGTTTTTGCTGTAGAAGGGCTACTTGTTTTTCCAGGTAGTTGATCTCCTGGCGGTCCAGGGATGCATGATGGGGAATAAGGCGCTTTGACCAGAAAAAGTCTTCAGAGTTTGGAAAGTAGCGCTCTCTGAAATGGTTCAGTGTTTCAATATAGAACGACAAATTGACAATTGTTAAACTGGCATCTGCCGAGGCGCTTGAGACAACATGGGCATCGCTGGGGCGAACGAAGGCCATATCCCCCTCTTTGAGTGGAATGATTTTATCGTTAACCCGGTGGATGCCTTTGCCGTGCTCAACCCAAAAGACTTCTGCATAGTCTACATGATCGTGCACTTCCATGGAGCGATAGTCGGTTCGGAAAGTGCTGCGAATTATTTCGAACTCGTCGTCTTCACTAAGTATGTTTTTTAGTCTGAGATGAATCATACTTCGAGCCATTAAGTCAGATTATGATTGATTGTGTTGGAAATAGAATTCCCTCGCTTCCTTGTGTTTGGCATCGCCTTTTTTGAGAGGAACCAGCCAATAGCTGAAGTTGTATGCTTTCGGCTCCAGCAGATATTTATTTAATGGACGCGAACCCCAACTGTCGTCACCACCCACGCCCATTTGCGCCAGATCTATATTCAGGGTGATGAAGTCACGCTCTTCTAGTTCACCGAAATGGGTTTGTTGTTTTTGCGGACCGCCATCGAAGTCTTCATTTCGATATGGAAAGGCGCTTACATTGAAACAGGGAACGCCGGATACAAGCAAGGCACTCCCATCCTTCCTGCACAGTTTTGCCCAGCGCAAATCGCTGCGATTGCCGGTTTCTTGTGGCCGAACATAGCCATGTGCCATTTTGTCGATCGGTAGGCGGTAAATGCCGACCCGCGCGCTGGTCTTCCGGTCGCAATATGATTCGTGGGGTCCGCGACCAAACCATTCAACGGTTTCGTAGCCGTTTGGTAGAATCAAGGTGGTGCCTTGTCGTGGCATTTCAGGGAGATCCATGGCGCTCAATGTAAACCAATTGTCGATACAAACATGCCCTTCAGGAGTGATAACATATTGAATGATGTATGAGCCAGCGACTGCCGGCAAATACCACTCTGCACAGACCACAATGTTTCGCGATGTCTCTTTCACGGACAAATTGGTCAATTCCTTCTCCTTAGAAGCCTGCTTCCAGCAGGCGAGCCTCCCGGGCATATTGTTGCCGTAGTCGTTGTCTGTTGGTGCGCGCCAAAAATGGGGTTGCGGCCCGGAGGTCAGAACATGTTGTTTGTTGGCGATCCAGGCGACAAGCTGCCCGGTGTTCGAGTCAAAATGCAATTCAAATCCGGAGCCGCGAACCATGATTGTTTCCGGCGTTTTTTCGAGGGACAGGGTGGATGTATCCGCTTGGCTCGTTTTGACCTCGGGAAGGTGATTGCTCTTAAATGAGAACTGATCTAAGGCAACGAGGTGTCCGGCTGGCAGAATAGACGTCGCTTTTGATAGCTTAAATCGAATGTCTAGATGGTATTCTCTGGCTGGCCATTGTTCCAGATCTGGTAAATTTAAATGTAAATCGCATCGTGAACCAGCTGCTGTCGAGGGAATATCGAACCCATCTCCTGCGACCGGTTGACCGTCTGCGAGCATTTCCCAACTTCCGCTGTAATCCGAAAGGTCGATAAAAGCAAACTTGTTTTCGATCTGAAATTGTCCGTTGCTCGCGTCTACGGCATGAACTTTGATTGGTTGATAGACTTTTTTCACTTCATGCAGCGACGGATTGGGTTGCCGATCAGGCAGCAACAAGCCATTGCAGCAAAAGTTCATGTCGCTGGGCGTTCCTGGTGGACCAAAGTCGCCGCCATAGGCCCAAATGTGCTTGCCATTTGGCAGCGTCTTCCTCAAGCCCTGGTCGACCCAATCCCAAATGAAACCGCCCTGCAGGTTGTGGTGGGATTCGATAACATCCCAGTAGTCCTGCAGATTTCCAACGCTGTTGCCCATGGCATGTGCATATTCACATAAGATAAACGGGCGATCCTGTCGAACCTCGGCGTATTTCTTTAAGGCCGGTATTCGGCTATACATAATAGAGACGATGTCGGTGTTCTTACCCATCTCTGCTCTTTCATAATGAATGGGGCGGCTTGAGTCTCTTTCCTCTAGCCAGGATTTGGCACTTGTGAAATTGACGCCGTCACCTGCTTCATTTCCCAGGGACCAGAGTATTATTGATGGATGATTCTTGTCTCGCTCAACCATTCGCTGGATGCGAGCCAGGTGAGCAGCTTCCCAATCCGGATTGTTGCCGAGAGTCTTGTTGCTGTCGTAGCCCATACCGTGCGATTCGATGTTCGCCTCATCCATCACATACAGGCCATGCTCATCGCAGAGTTGATACCACCGTGGGTGATTTGGGTAGTGACTTGTGCGAACGGCATTGATGTTGTTTGCTTTCATCAGGTGAATGTCGTGCAGCATGGACGCTTCGTCGATGATGTGGCAAGTGTCCGGATCGTGCTCGTGCCGGTTAACTCCGCGAATGTAAATCGGTTTTCCATTGACGCGCAACTGCCCACTCTCAATGTCTACTCTGCGAAAGCCGGTTCGGGTTGCTCTGTATTCGATGGGTGGCCCCATGTCATCTGATATGCTGATCAGCGTCGTGTAAAGATTTGGTGTTTCAGCTGTCCATAATCTAACCAGGGGGACAGGTATGCTGAACGGAATTGTCGATTGTGTTTCCGGGGAAATGCTCGTTTTGATCGTCTCGACAGCTACTTGCTTTTTGTCGATATCATCCAATAATTCAACAGTTAGTGTGATGTTCGGGCTTCCCTGATTGCGATTATTACGCAGCAGCACCTCGCCTTGCAGCAGCCCGCTTTTGAAATTGTCTTGCAGCTCTCCGCGCACGAAGAAATCACAAACATGGACATCAGGCACAGCATAAAGGAAAACTTCCCGCTCGATGCCGCTCACTCGCCAAAAATCCTGGTCTTCGAGATAGCTGCCATCACACCAGCGATAGATCTCAACTGTAAGAATGTTTTCCCCATCCTGAAGCAAATGGGTGATATTGAACTCCGCGGGCAATTTGCTGCCCTGGCTATAGCCGACCTGCTCTCCGTTTAGCCATACATACATAGCTGATGAAACAGCGGCGAAATGAAGAAAAACGGTTTTGCCTCGTAAGGGCTTGTTTAGTTTAAAGCGGGTTCGATAAGATCCAACCGGATTCCATTTATGAGGAATGTGCGGTGGCTGCGGGTTGTCCGGTGCGAAGGGATAAGATACATTGGTGTAGATGGGAGTACCGTGGCCATGCATTTCCCAGTTTGCAGGCACTGGGATCTCGCCACAATCGGCATCATCGTAATCAATCCGGTGAAAGTCTGTCGGGCGGTCAGCCGGTTTCCTCGACCAGCGAAATTTCCAGGAACCGTTGAGAGATTGGTAGAGAGACGAGGTCTCAGGGATATTGGCAATGGCTTTTTGACGATCGAGAAAAGGTGTTGAGGTTGCCCGCCCTGGCTCCTTGTTCCTTTCAAATATATGTGGGTTTTCCCAATCGTTCATTTAATAGAAATCCTAATTTGGCAACGTGGCCTTCTTTTTGAACGGCCCCAGCTTTAATGCTTCTACGTGGTCATTCGACAGGCTGCCATAGTGAAAGAATGTAATGCCTTCCGCCCCGCCTTCCTGAGCGGCCAGTATTTGCTCAAGGAGCGTCGCCGGCGTCAGCCCCATAAACGGAGCGAGGCCAACGTATCCTTGTGTTCCATCCGGCGTGCGTTCGCTCAGTTCTATAGCTTCTGTGGCAACAGTGCCCGGATCATGGGTGTAGGACATGATGAATAATTCGTCCATAAATCCTTTGTCGAGCCAGCTCCCCCAGTTTTGCTGCTTGTTTACCAGGCTTTCGCTGAGGACCGGAAAGACGTCCGCTGAGAGATCCAGATCCGGTTTGACTTCATCGACCAGTTTGCGAACCCGGCCAACAAAGCGTGTAATCTGCGCAACCCGGTAGTCGTTCCATTCCTGCCATAGCGTTTCGTCGTCCGGCGTCAGCGTATGCGGATCCCGCCCGTGCTCGGATTTGAAATTGTCGCGGCAGGTTGTGCAATAACAATATCCGTTTTCCCAGGGTTCACTGACCGGATAGCGGATGTAGTCGAGTTGCAGGCCGTCTACATCGTAGCGCGTTAACATGTCCCTATATACTTGAAGCCAGAAGTCTTCCACTGCAGGTCGTGAAGCGCAGAAAAAGTGATAGTCTATTTCCATTCTCGAGCCATATTCGCCGCGCCATGATTCTGCCAGCCAGTCTTTTTTGTTTGCTGCCAGTGGCGACTGAGATCTTCCGACATAATATGTCCATACCCAGGGGATGAGCTTGATATCGTATTTGCGGCAAAGACGGACCAGCTCGGCGAGCGGATCCCATCCCACAAAAGCGGGGTTCTGGGCGAGATCCGCATGGGCATTGGGATATACCGCGTAGCCGCTGTAGATGATTTGCGGGCAAATCGCATTGAAGCCAATTTCAGCGAACGCCTTAATATTCTTTTCCAACTCTTCCGGTGACGTCTCCTTGATGACATACCAGCAGGCGCGTAGCTCTTCCTCCCTGCTGGGAAAGCTGCTATAGTAGGCCTTCTTTGCTTCTTCTACGGCGCTTTTGGCGTACGTCATGGCAACGTCGTGCTGTTTTTCCTCTTCAGCTTTAATGGCAAGGCTGCGCTGTTTGTCACTGCGTTCTTTGTAGTGGTCATAAGCAGAATTGCGATTCTCGTCGGGCAGAATACTGAAGTGGCGCATCGATTCTTTCAGAAAACGATCCGCTAAATACAGGTCCGACTGCGCGGTTTTGGTAACATAAATGCGACTGTCTGCTACTTTAACCTGGTGACCTACTTGCAGGTTTTGAGCAATCCAGGACGACATTTTTCCGTGACCTGATAGAACAAAGCCGTTTTTCGGAATTTCAGAGTCATTGCCGCTGATATTTGTTATCCGGCCGTCAATCACAACCGCTTCCGTGCCGTATTTGTTTGTGCCGGTTCGATCGCCAAAAGCCGGTGTGTACAAGATCAGCTGGTCAGCGCCTCGGCCGCCAGGGAAATCGCGATTTGTTGGATCTGTTTCCGAAAGGGCTTGGGAGAAGCCTGGCGCTGGCTCCGCGGCAGCAGGTTTATCGACCTTTTGCTGACATGCGCCGACAAGTAGCAGAAGCGCAATCCCTAATATGAAAAGAGATTCATTCGGCATGTTGTTTGACATTTTACGCTATCCTTATTTTGAGCAACTTCGTGTTACAACGAACAACGAACAACGAACAACGAACAACGAACAACGAACAACGAACAACGAACAACGAACAACGAACAACGAACAACGAACAACGAACTTACGGCAGTGAAGCTCCCCTGCCGGCTGTAAACAAGCGATACCAGTCGTGCCGAGACAATTCCACGCTATCTGCAACAATTGCACTTTTTATACGTTCCGGATTACCGGTTCCCAGCAGTGGCTGAATGCCAGCCGGATGGCGCAAGATCCAGGCGATAGCAATAGCGTCTGGTGTCACCTGGTGCTTCTCGGCGATTTCACTGAGCAGTTTTGAGGTTGTGTCTGTGCGAGTGTCACCGGAGTCAGCTGACGGCTTAAACAGGCGTCCTCCTGCTACGGGCGCCCATGCCTGCAGGAGGATTTTGTTCAGCCGCGCAAATTCCACGGTACCTTCGGCGAGTCGTGGGGCCGTTGATTGTTGATTGTAGCTAATGCCCTCGTTTAAGAGGTGAGAGTGTAAAATGTTAAATTCAATTTGATTAGCTATCAGCGGTTGCTCGATAGAAGCGGAGAGCAGTTTGATCTGCATTGGCGTGTGGTTGCTGACCCCGAAGTGGCGTACTTTTCCGGAACGATGCAGTTCTGAAAAAGCTTTGGCAACCTCCTCCGGTTCGACCAGCGGGTCCGGGCGATGCAGCAGGTATATATCGATATAATCGGTGTTGAGCCGGCGTAAAGATCCCTCTACTGAATGTACGATATGTTCGTAACTGAAATCGAAGCGATGCGGATCGCCGGGATTGGGTGTATCTGCAAAGCGAATTCCGCACTTCGTTTGAAGAATAATTTGATCGCGAAGACTGGACCGCTGTTCCCAAATTGCCGCAAACGCTTCCTCACACTTGCCCATCGAATAAATGTCAGCATGATCGAAGAAGTTGATGCCGGCATCCAGGGCCGCCTCCACGACTTGCATAGCGTTTCGGCGATGCGCATCAGTCAAGGGAGAATTATCCCAGGGAATGCCAAATCCCATACACCCCATGCCGATGCGGGAGACTGTAAGGCCGGTATTGGAGATAGTGTATTTCTTCATAGGAAAGCGACTCCGCTTTTAATTCCCCTTGGCGATCTCCCGGGAGCAAGTGAAGTGAGATCAGAATTTGTTCAAAAACATAATGGCGCCTCGCCAAAAAATCAATGTTTCTTTTTTCACAAAACTTATTTAACATCAGCATATGCGAATATTTAACACTGATAAATCCTTGCTCATAATCATAACGCTTCTGGGGCTGAATAGCATTTATTTGCTGGGCTACGGCAGCGCGACTTTCTTTTATGTGGCCAATGTGTTGCTTCATCTGTTTCTGGGCGCCGCAGGGGGTTGGATAGTTTTGCGCTGGGTGAAGGGTTTGTCGCAAACCTCGGATACGAGGCTTCCGGCAGTGATGGCCTGGCTGACGGGCATGTCAGGTGTAGCGATTGTTGCTTTCGGTAATATTAATGCAACACGAGGCATTCTCTACGGGCATATCCTGCTCGGATTTGTTCTCGTTGCGTGGGTGCTCTACCGCTTGTTCCGCAACGAAGCGATAGGCCGTTGGCAAAAGGCGCTCGTTGTGACTGCATTTTTCCTGACTGCCGTGGTTTCCGGCCTTCACTATCATGGCTATGAGGCACAATTTGAAATCACCAATCCCCTACTCCCGCCGGAGACATTAACCGGTGAAGTCCAGGGCGGTGCTGAGGGGCCTTTCTTTCCCAGTGCCTCTGCAACAGCTGACGGCAAGCTGATCCGTGCTGATTATTTTACCGATTCGAAATCTTGTGCCCGATCCGGATGCCATGTCGATGCCTATGAGCAATGGGAGTCTTCTGCTCATCACTTTTCCTCATTTAATAATCAGTGGTATCGAAAGTCTATCGAATACATGCAGGAAGTTGTTGGCGAAGTATCACCAAAATGGTGCAGCGGTTGTCATGATCCGGCGCTGTTGTTCAGCGGACAAATGGAGCAGAAAGTTGAGGATTTCCTCGACAAGGAAGAAGCGCATGCCGGGATCGGCTGTGTGGCCTGTCACAGCATTGTTGACGTTCAGAATACTATGGGTAACGGCGGCTATGTCGTTGAATACCCCGCTTTGCATGAGTTGTTGGCCAGCAACAACAAGATCGTACAGGCTGTCCATGACTTCATTTTAAGGATTGACCCCGAGCCGCATCGGAATACATTCATAAAGCCCTTTCATACTCGTCAAACTGCAGAATTTTGCAGCTCTTGTCACAAGGTGCACCTCGATAAAGAGGTAAATAATTATCGTTGGGTGCGTGGGTTTAATACCTACGACAACTGGCAGGCCAGCGGCGTGTCCGGAATGGGTGCGCGGTCATTTTACTACCCGCCTGCGCCACAGGATTGTGCAGATTGCCATATGCCCCGTACGCCATCGGATGATCCCGGTAATGATGGCGGCACAATTCCCAATCACCGTTTCCTGGCAGCGAACACTGCCCTGGCGACGGCCAATCATGACACGCTGCAAAACGATTTGACGGCCTTGTTCTTGCAGCGAAATCAGCTAAGTGTTGATATATTTGCCATCAACAAGGTGGAGGCGGCAAAAAGTATTGATACCGGAAATACCGCCCGTGGTGCCGCTGAACCGGGCGCAAATCTGGCCACATCGTTTGCAGTTGGTGAAGAAGCGGGTTTCCAGGTGGGTGGACAAGCTGGCGGTGTAGCCAGCGAAATCATTGCGCCGCTTGACGATGGCATGGCTGTTCTCGAAGGAGGCAGTTCCGTGCGCCTTGACGTCGTGGTAAGAACGCGAGGCATTGGTCACTTCTTTCCCTCCGGAACGATAGATGCGCAGGAGGCCTGGCTAGAGGTTCAGGCCATCGATGCGAATGGTAAGCCGATCTTTCACAGTGGATCTGTCGCTAATGACCGGCGCGGTGCGGTAGATCCCGGTGCGCATTTCTACAGAAATCTGATGCTGGACGCGAACGGTAATCCTATCAATAAGCGTAACGCCTGGGCCACGCGATCGGTCCTATATGTGAATTTGATTGGTCCGGGGTCCGCTGACGTCGCGCATTATCGCTTGAATGTTCCTGCTGATGTTGTCGGGCCTGTGCGATTTATCGCCAAGGTTAACTATCGCAAATTCATCTGGTGGCATAATCAGTGGGCTTATCGCGGAGAGCGCGTTCCTGACCAGCAATTTGCTCTTTCTCCTGATTACGATGATGGCGATTGGCAATTTACCGGCGACTTGCAAACCGTCTCGGGAAGAATGAAGGCCGTCCCCGACATTCCGATCGTCATGATGGCCAGCGATACGCTGCTGCTGGAACTTGCCGATAACGAGCGGTCATCTTCTGAGCCATCCGGCAATTTGCGCGAGCGCTGGAATGATTATGGTATTGGCCTGCTTCAGCAAGGTGATTTGCTCGGGGCGGAACGGGCATTTCGCAAAGTCAGTGAAATAGAGCCGACCTACACAGATGGATGGATCAATCTCGCCCGTGTCTACCTTCGCAGCGGAGACTTGGGAAATGCAGAGTTGGTTCTGAAAGAAGCGTCAGATGTCGATCCTGATTTTCACAAAATCTATTTTTTCCGTGGCCTGTTGCACAAAGCGCGTGCCGATTATCCGTCAGCGCTCAACGATTTGGAGAAAGTGCGTTCTTTATATCCCAAGGACCGCGTGGTGCTCAATCAAATGGGTCGCATTTACTACCTGGACTCGCGCCCGGCCGAGGCGATCCCCTTGTTCGAAGCCGCGCTCCGCATTGACTCAGAAGACCTGATGGCACATTACAATCTTAGTCTCTGCTACCGCGCAGCCGGCAATAAGGAAAAATCCAAAGCACATGAATTGCGTTATCGCCGATACAAGGAAGATGAAAACGCCAAGGCAATTGCTCGCGAATATCGCCAGAATCATCCGCATGACAACAACGAAGCGCAGCCAATCCACGAGCATGGAAACGCCCTCGAATATTTCGATGTGTACGATAACTAGGCATCTATCCTCTTCTCCCCTTGAATCCCTCTTCCTCCGGGATGCATGGGGATGTGTCTGGTCAAATTCCCGATTCCCTATCAGATATCTGAAACATCTGATACGTAAGTTGCCAAAATAGCCCCGGCCTCCTTCTCGATCCAAGTCTATTAATTACAGCTGTTTCAATGCTTCAATGTTTCAATGCTTCAATATCTTGGCATTGTCTTTGAAGGTAGCTCCAGCATCACAACTTGTAAGGAGCAGAGATGATGTTTTTGAAGAGACTTCCCCAGTATGTTGTAGCACTGTGTTTGCTGACAGCTTTTGCCAGCGCACAATACAATTCCGAAACGGTCACCGAGAAAAGCTTCGAGAATAGCAGCGCTTTTTTCGAGAGCCACTTTCTGAATCCCTATGGATTGAATACTTATCGCGATCTGGCCGTCGGTTTTATTCGTAATCCCTTTCTCGACATTCAACAGAATCCAGCGAACCTCCCGAAATTAGAAAATGGGCGAACCCACATATATCTGGATTTTCGCGGGGACCGCAATGAGGAGGCGCTGGTTGAGAGCTTTGCAACGCCCGTCTACGCCGGTCTTGATGTCGCCACAAGCTACTATTATCCCATCATCGATCCACGCTGGTATGCTGTAAGCAGACAGGAGCCGGAGCCGGTGTTTTCTTTAGGCGCAATGACCTACCTGACAGATCCGGACAAGAATCCGCTCTTGATTGGCGGTAGCTATCAACTGGTGCACCGCAATGACCCATTTTATCAAGTCCCAAACTATATCTACGCGTCGCGTTTTGGTTATTCGTCCGCGCTTGATGAAGGAGCTGTGGTGAATCAGGTGCCGATCATTGATCGCTATAGCGGCAGCGATGAATTGATTACTCAGGGGCACTATTTTTCCGGATTCCTCGGCTATGGACTTGGTTCTCGCGTCAACCTTGGGTTATCGTTAAATGCCGTTGTTCATGATCGCGACGGTATCTATCGCAATGCCTCGCAGGATGAGTTTGGTAGCATTGACGATTGGGAACGCTTCAGCGACAACTCCCGAGAGCGCGATCAAGCATACGAGCATATAGACTTGAGCGGCGGCTTACGTTTTCAGGTGAGCGATGCTTCTGCATTCGGAATTAAGGCGGGCGTGCTCAATGGCCGCGCAGATCAGACCTTTTCTTCATTTGATACGTCCTTCTATGATTACCAGAGTCGTGGGCTGGATGATAACAGGAGTTTCAACATAAGTGGCGGGAATACCAGTCAATCGTGGGAACGTGACGGCTCAACCATCTATGGCCGCTTGCATTTTGATCGTCACATCAATGATGATGCCACACTGCGTGCGCAATATCGTTTCTCGCAATCTGATGTTGATTTGGTCAATAGCAGCGCGATTTCTGATACAGGCTACTATGAATCCCGCTGGACGTATAACACGCAATCGAGTGAAGGATTTTATGAGCATTTTCTCAGTGACGTGCGTTCGGCCACCGGCACGCGCGAGAAGACTGCTCACCTCGGACAGGTTGCGATTGAATGGACCTTGTCCCGGCGCAGCACGCTCTTGACAGGGATTAACTATATGCGTAGCAATACGATTATCAACACGATCGAGCCGGTTATCGCGCGACAAAATACCCAAAGCTTTTACACATGGACCTATCAAGGTAGCCAGGATACTTCGCAGTATGTGTATCGTAATTTTGAGGATAAGACACTTGATTGGAATTACGAATCAAGTCAGTGGTCCATTCAAATCCCGGTATTGGCGCGGTTTCAGGTCAGCAAAAATTGGCGACTGATGCTTGGAGTAAATCGCATCCTGCGCGATTGGAACATCAAGGAAGTAACTACAGCGCGTTTCCGAATTCGCGAGCGGACTGATCGCGGGACAACCAGCAGCGAAACCAATTTTGGCGAACGCTACACTCAGCCGAATCAAAAATTGACCGAACAAAGCACGGACTTTATTTCCAGCGTGGAAGCACAGATATCTGAAAAGCTTCGTATAAACCTGCTAGTCGAGCCGGATTTTGAAGAGGGCATCCGCTTTAACCAGGTTTGGCTGACGTTTCAGGCGGAAATATAAAGTGAGGCTTGATGCTGCTGGATACTTGGTGATTGATTGAAGGCTGCCTCGGGCGCGGCAGAGCCGCGCATGGGGTTGACATGTGAACAGTTAAAGCGTCAAAACGGCTTTTGATCTTTCAGACCAATAAGAAACGTCTAGCAGATTAGTTGATTCGCCGACTTGCCTGTTTACAGATTTACAGATTTGTTGATTTGCCCATTTACATCACCCCGCGAATATAACGGCTGGATATCGCTCCCCCGTATTCTGCTGTGCCTGGTTGCCGCTCACGGTAATCAGGCATTCGTGGTTTGGAAACGCGAATTCTCATTTTTGCAGTACGCTCCCCTCTCCTATTTGCATCTCTCCTGATTTGCCCATTTGTGGATTTATAGATTCGTAAATTTGCGTATTTTTTCTCTTGACTCTATTTCCTCAACCGTATATATTCAGTGCTTCATATTAATGAATGCGTTGGGCCCGTAGCTCAGTTGGTAGAGCAGCGGACTTTTAATCCGTAGGTCGAAGGTTCGAATCCTTCCGGGCTCACAGACAAGAAAATCAAAAGGCCGCAAGCAAAGCTTGTGGCCTTTTTTAGTTTCCTCTATTGCTATGACCAGATTTGAGCAATTGGCTCTCAGATAGATCTCTTTTGCTCCCTCCTCTCTTAATTGATAAACCTCCTTGCTCGACTTCTGATTTTGCCTGGAATCGTGCGTCCTCATATTTTTGAAGTTAATTACGGACAAATTCAATAATTGGCGATTTGTTACTAAGTCAGTATATATAGTGAATCATCCAGCTATATAGTGCGTGGAGCTCGAAGGTGTTCCCTTTTTTACGCTTAGAGCAGCGCGTGAGAAGATATGCGAAAAGTCACCCGCATTGGCTCTATCATCAATGCCGGTGATTATATAGCCTGGCTGCATCCAGTGATTATGGAACCAAACCCTATTCTCGTGGCAAAAACGGGAGATACAGAATGAAATTCAAGCGTACGGTGCTTTTTAGATTCTACTCATATATACGCGACCGGATTATGGAAGCCATTTATGCTGTGTTACCCGGTAGCTCCAATTCTCTCGCGTCAAGAAGTGTCCACCGGTTCTTGAGTTTTGTGACAGTCCCTGGGTTGAAAGGTTACTGGCACTATATAAACTCACTGCCTGTCCTGCGGCGAATACGCTCTTACTTTGATCCTGCAAAGGCAGAACGAGCTGCCGATGATCACGCTGGGTTCCGGCGCTTTTATCTCGTGCAGGGGATCTGGCTCGTACTTGCGTTTATGCTGCTTTATTACCCGGGAGTTCTCTTACAGCTCTTCCAGCTATTTACTTTCCCTCTTCAAGCGCTGCTGGCTGCCTGGTTGCCGATCGATTTTGACAATCTGTGGAGGTCTTTCCGGAATATTGCCCAGCTATCGAATGTTGGCGGTATAACTATTCTCGTGTTCTTGGCGTTGCGCTCCTTGAGCCGGATTCTCGGTTGGCTGGCGCGGCAACGTTACCGTTTCCTTGTGACCCTTTTTGAGGCACGATCAGCGACGCCATCCGAAGATCTTACAGCGATTGCTAATCTCTTAACACATAGCGTAATATCTGAGTTGGAGAAAATTGCCAAACTTATCTATAGAACAGATGTTGCTTCATCCAATTCCATACGTATCGATAGTGATGACTTCAAATTGATCATGACGAGCGGATTAGACGTCAAGCTGCTGCAACAGTTGAGGCCTTTGAAAAACATGGAATTAAGGACACCTCAATTGAAAGTTTCTTTGGGCTTCATAAACGTTTTGGCGCAGCGGTTTGCCAAAATGCAACTCTCAGGCGTTGTACAAGTCAGGGAAAACAATGTTGTCGAAGTACGTGTTGAGATGTCCCAATCCAGAGGCTTGCGTCCAGTGGTCAGTCAGTTCTCCGGCTTGCCCTATTACTCGACAAACAAGTTTACCAATTCTGAAGTGCAAAGAATTGCGCGTCGAATAGCAGTCGACCTTGTGATGCAATTGGGGCAAGAAAATCGATTCTTTAGAAGAAAGGAGAGCCTTGATGCTTTTCTCTCTGGATTGGAGGCAACCAAAAATGAGAAGTGGTGGCTAGCGATTGCTCGATTCCAGGAGACGATTGCTATTGAGGAAACACATGCCAATGCTTTTGGCATTGGGCACTATCTTTTGGGTGCGGCACTAATTGCGATTGGCAATTTTGAGGATGGATTTCGGCATTTGAGAACCGCCAAGGCAAATGGTTTGGCAAACAAGGAAGTTGACTATTATCTAGCCTTGACGACATTGTTTCGGTCCTGGAATAAAATTCACGAGCGGGATGATGAATTCCATGAAATAGTTAATCTGTGCAACAGTGCACTAAAAGCGGACAACAAATTCAGTTATGCGAATCATCTCCTTGCGATGACGTATTATATGCGTGCAAGACTCTTTGAAAGGGAGTATTCCAGGCGCTACGGAGACGGTCGAGATCAGGAGCTTCAAGAAAAATATGCCGATTACTATTATCTTTATAACAATGCGAAAGACAAGCTGAAAGAAGCAATTGCCCAAGTAGAATCGCGCGAACCGGATCGCGAAATGATTATGGGACGTGACACCGTACATGAAGAGGTTCTGATCATGCGTCATCAGTTGGGAGATGCGTTACGTGGAATGCGGCGTTACAACGAGGCTATATGGAACTATGATGAAGTCTTGAAGTATCGCCCCAACAATTTGCGCACGCTTGTTGACAAGGCAAAGTCTCAATGCCTTGGCGGGCGTTGGAGCGCGGTAGAAAGCGGTTTAGCACAAGAGTTGCCGCGATTACCGCGTTGTCAATGGGATGCAGACGCGCATATATATGTAGGATGGCATTTCGCGGGGCGTGCTGTTAAAGAATCTGACATGCGGTTGTTGGGAAAGAGTTTACAGCACCTGGATTTTGCAATCCAGCAACGCCCTCGGTATCTGACCAGATGGGTCCAAAACGATTGGCTTGCCGAAGTTGAGGCACTGCTTCCTGCTCAGTCAGACGAAAATCCCGATTCTCCTCTAAGGCGTATTTTTGACTCTCGTCAACACTTCGATGCATCACATGAAGATTTCTCATCTTTTGTGTTCTTTTGGTTGGGGTGGCGATCTTTGCTGGCCCGGTATAAGGGTGAAAGTATTGGCGAGGATGGAAAACTCACAGTGGGAAAATCAAACACACTTGATGAAAGTAAAGTGTGTCAGGGGTTTTCATTGGAAAAATTCGATGCAATCCTCAGCAGTAAGGATTTTGCCAACGAGCGCCTGTCTCGTTTATGGAAAGAAGGACGTCCTTTTCTTGCCCTCCTGAGTCGCTTAATCAGTCGCAATTTTGACAAGTCTGCTCTTTTTCTAGATGATGACAGTTGGGGGAATATCATTGTGAGCGATGAAGAACTGGATGAGACTTGTAAATTGCTCCGAATTTTTAAACGCGTGGAAAAAGATTTTTACGTGGTTAGTAAGCCTAAAGACCAGAAATTTAAGCAACCTATCTATCAAGAAACGTTAAATACTTTGAACAAAGGTTCAAAGTCGAGAAGCCCGGCGTCTGATTCGGGGAAGCTTGACGGTCAAGTTAACTTTGCCGAACGTTGGGCGATTGACTTTTTTGCGGAAATAAGTTGTTTGACCTGCAAAATGCTTACTCGCCTGGGCGATTATCAGGAAGTGATTGAAGTGAGTCGAAGTGCCAGCCGCATTCTTCAAAGTTGGACCGAGCTATGGCTTAAGGTTCATCCGGAGACTGGTGATGGTGGGTTTAAGTTCAGTCCATATGTCATGCGCTATCAGCTGGCCAGTCTCTACGCATGGCATGCCTATGCGATTTGGAAAGTCTCTGATACAATTGAAGGTCGTTTTCAACAAGTGATGAGCAGTGACGACAAAATAGAGTATACAAGTTCGCCCGGCAGAGCGCTCAAAGAAGCCGAGGAAGCGCTAAGAATATATACAATGCACCCCCTGGCAGTTTTCGTCAAAGCAAGTATATGCGGAAATCAGAAACGGTATCAACTGGCGATTTCTTTGTTGACCTCACTTTATATGAATATAGAGCCATTCGATCCTTCCCGAACCATTGTTCGCCCTGCCCGCCACGGAAAGCGCCTGGATCCGGACGACCCTTTTCGCAAACGCCTTTTCAAAGTGGAGAAGCTGACTGGACGCCAGAGATTTACCGAGTTTTTGAGTCCGAATATTATCCAAACGGAGCTTGCTCGGCTGTATAGCGAGATGGGAGAGGATCAGCAGAGTGTCGAGCATCTTGGCAAAGGGCTATTGCTCACGCCTCGTAGTGATCTAAAGGTTGACAACTTCCTGGTTTTTGCAAATCGATTAAAAAACCTGGAGCTCTTTGATGAAGCGCAGGCAGTGCTAAACAGCTTTGAGTTGTTATCGAAAACTCCAATTGTTGACGTAAAAATAAGTAAAGAAGAAGCGCAATCTCTTACTGTCGCCCAATGCCTGCTTCTTACGCGAAAGGCGCTTTTTGAACAGGCGCATGCACTCGCAATGAACACATCGCGTAAATTCTTCTTCCCCGCCCCGAAAGGCCTTGAGGCTGGTTTGCTCGATGAGTTGTGGCAAAGATTTCCAGACATCCAGTCCTTTTTTAAGGCGAAAGCCAAGGATCTACAAGGAGAATACCAGGGATATCTACAGCGTTTTATTCTTGCCAAGATTCCGAAGCAAAAGGGTTACGACGGAAAGAACAGCTTGTCGGTGTATCATCGACAACCGAATGTACAAAATATTGTGATGGCTAAGTTGCGGTCTAACGCTTTTAAATCTTCGACTCGAACTAAGATAAAGGCGAATATTGCCATTCCCAGGATCTTCGCAAAGCTCAAGGCAGACCATGACGATTGTGACAACTTTAAATTGAATTTACTGCTTTCTATGATTGCAATTACGCTATCACGAACGCCAGAAAGAATGGATGTTAACAAACAGTCCATACAAGAGAATTATGTCGCTGATTTGCTGGAAGAAAAATATGCCGACAAGCTCAATGATAAGGAAAACAAGCTCAGGATGGTGCGGGAGTCGAGGGAAATAATCGAGGGTTGTTCTTTTGCTCTGGAAAATGTCATTCGCTTTGCTGATCTTTGCAATGCCTTGGCTTATTCTAAGGCGCAACAGGATTTACGTCTCGATCTTGCGCTTGAAGATGCCAACTATGCTGCTGTAATTATGCGTATGCTCATCGATAACATAGACAAGGAATTACAACCACGCCTGTATCGACGCCTCAGTAGAAAGATGGCTGCTTACTATGATACGATATGCTGGGTGCATTATAGGGCTAACAATGCCTTTGCCTATCTGGGAATGAAGCCTGAGTTCGGCGCTTTGCCAGAGGCCATTACTTTTGGAGAGCTTAGTTTGAAATATGAACAACGCCTTTCAATTGTCCAGTATCATTTAGGTCGAACTTATATGACCTTGTTGGAGAACACCTGGCAAACAATTGAGGACCCATCCGAAAAGAACTTTGCGGACTTCGCACCGCTGATTGACAAACACTTACGAAAAAGCCTTCGCTATTGGCGAAACGCCAGAAGGCTAGATAAATCTGATCGATTAATTACTCAGCTTTCGTGGCTTGGCAAACGAATTAGCAAATACCAGGCAAATTGGGATCAGGTCCAAAACAATTCCATACGTTCGGCTCGGTCTAATCGTCGGAATGACAGTTCTGATTAAAAATCTGCAGACGATTGGATATTAGCATTTAATGGAAGAATAGAAACTTCTTGCGAATCAGCTATCTCAGCTTTGTCAACAAGTGTTCAATTGCCTCAACCACCGCTTCACATTTCTCGCTATTCAATCCATCCGGATGGGGCGGTGCAAAACTACGAGAGTCGTTGTCGAAATATTTACCGGATGCAGCTTTGAATTCGTCAGAAAGCGCGGCGCGGAATAGAATGTCGGCCCCTATGCCAATGTCATGCCCGGCAACACCAAACGCCTCCTTGACCATCTTACTCCCAAGCATGGATCCGGGATTAACCGCAACGAGCATTGGTCCGTCCGTAAACGATGCTGCTAGTTGGCGGGTCCACATATTTAGAGCCAGTTTGCTTTGCGCATATGCAGCACCGTCGGAAAGTTTGGCCCGCCCGGCAATTGCCTCCAGGCTGACCGGCGCCTGGGCAGCAGACGAGACATTGACAATGCGCCCGCCTGTCGGCAAATTTGGCAGCAGTTCTTGAGTAAGGAGATACGGTGCGATTGTGTTAACGGCAAAGCGCATATCGAGGTTGTCTTGCGTGAAGGTGCGCGCCGAGCGATAAACACCGGCATTGTTAATGAGAACATCCAGCTGCGAATGCTCTTCCTTGATCCCTTTTGCGAGCTGCCTAACCTCCCTCATGCTTGACAAATCAGCCAAATAGTCTTCCACACTGTCTGAACCAGAAATTTGGGCAATAGTCCGTTTCGCATTGTCTAACTTTTCTTTGCTGCGACCATGTAACAGAACTTTGTGGCCATCGGCTGCCAGTCGTTTGGCTGTCGCTAATCCGATGCCGTCTGTAGACCCGGTTATTAATATTGTTTTTGGCATGTTTTACACCTTCTCTATGTCACTCTTGTATTGATTGACGGTTATTCGGCAATTGCAAATTCCGGTAAGATTTCTTTTGCTAAAGTTTTCAGCGTTGTCTCAACGTCCGCCTGATTAAAGCGCAAATTGATAGCAACGTGGTTGACGCCGATGGCCGCCAGGGTTTGCAAATAGGTCCGCAGATGATCGAGACCGAGGCGGAGGCCGAGGTGGATCGGTTGCGGCAATGCACCTGTGTCATCGACAAGATCGATATGGAACGGCTGCAGAATTGGCTGGTCTGCACGTCCCGTTGATTTGACGCGATCGCGCCATTCTTGAATCAGCTGTTCCTGCATCACTGTATTTCGTGGATAAACCATCCATCCATCGCCGTTTTTGGCAATCCATTCAATTCCCTGCTGACTGTGCCCGGTGACCAATAGCGGCAGCTTGCCGCCCGACGGCTTCGGCAGCATATCCATTTCCCCGTTAAGCTTACCTAGCTTATTCCTGAAGGCCGGCCACTCACTGGTCATTTCGCGGATGTAATCGAAACTGGCACGAAAGGTCGCGCCGCGCTCCGGAAATGGCTGGTTTAAAGCTGGATACTCTTGTGGCCGATCGCCGGAAGCAACTCCGAGGATCAGTCTGCCGCCAGAGAGCACATCTGCACTGGCAGCTGCTTTAGCCACATGAGCCGGGTGGCGCAAAGGCAGAATGATGCTGGCGACACCCAGGGCGATTCGGCTGGTATGCGCTGCGAGAAAGCCCAGGTAGACAAACGGATCATAAAGTTGCCCTGCATCGCCAAAAGACGGCACGTTAAAAGGGACATCGCGCAACCAAATCGCCGAGAATCCCAGCTCCTCAACAAGCTGTACGCGTTCAAGGTGACGCTGCATGGTCGGCACCGGATTCGTGATATATGTTTCTATCGGCACAACAATACCAAGGGACATTTTGCCTTGCTTGAAAACCGAATTGTATCCTTTGTTGATCGTTTGGAAGCCGGTTGTTTTGGTTCCGTTCTGCATGTATTTGTACCCGTCTTATTATTTGACAGGATTGCAGGATGGGCAGAAAACCTGTTCTCTTATCTTGCTAGTCCTGTTGATCCAGTCAAGAAAATCATTGTGTGGCGAGTATTAGAAGCCTTCCAGCACATTCTTGCCAATCACTCGCCCACTCTCTTGTTGCACGTGTGCTTCTTTCAATGTCTCCGCGCTGAGTTGACCAAGGTTGTTGTTGACTGTGGAAATCAAGGTGCCGTTGTCGATCAAGTCCGAGACGCGATTCAACAAGTCGTGTTGAGCGACCATGTCATCCGTCTCAAACATAGATCGAGCGAACATAAACTCCCAACTAAAACTCAAGGCCTTCAGCTTGATTGCGCCAATGTCCAGCGATTGCGGATCGTCTATTAACGCGATGTGGCCGCGAGGTTTGATTAGTTCAACTATTGAAGAAAAGTGGCCTTTTGTACCGTTGAGCGCAGCAACGTAGCGAGGTTCTAGCCCAAGGTCTTTGACCTGCTGGCTGAGTGACTCGCGGTGGTTGATCACATAATGAGCGCCCAGTTTTTTCACCCAATCTATGGTTGCCGGGCGTGATGCCGTTGCCATTACCGTCAAATCAGTTAGCTTCCTGGCAAGCTGAATTAGGATAGAGCCAACGCCGCCAGCCCCGCCTATGATCAGAATGGTCTCATTCTTACCTTTTCCTTCGGAGATTTTCAGCGAGTCGAATAACAATTCCCATGCAGTGATAGAGGTCAGTGGTAATCCCGCTGCCTCCGCAAATGACAATGTTTTTGGCTTTTTTCCAACGATTCGTTCGTCGACCGCGTGAAATTCGGCGTTGGTGCCAGGGCGAGTGATGTCGCCGGCATAGAAAACCTCATCCCCTGCCTTGAAGCAAGTTACATCTTTTCCTGTGTCTATTACGACGCCAGATGCATCATATCCGATAACCTTTATGCCCTTCTCGGGGCTCGTTGATGCTCGAACCTTGACGTCGACCGGATTCACCGAAATGCCCTTAACACGCACCAGTAAGTCGCGAGGTCGCAGTTCCGGCTGCTGTGCGTCGAATTCAATTAATGCGTTCTCCGCATCTATCGGCCCGGCCTGCTTATAGCCAATTGCTCTCATAGCTAACTCCAATATTTTTTGATTGCCTGTATTATAGAAGAAAACAGCGATAACGCAAACTAATAGTTGTCATGAGATCTATGACATATTATAATAGTTGGTATGATACCCATAGATCTCGACATCGATATGTTACGCTGCTTTATGGAAGTGGCGAAGACTGGAAGCTTTACCATTGCCGGAAAGAATGTTGGATTGACGCAGTCCGGGGTCAGCGTGAAAATTCGCCGGCTGGAGGAACGGCTTAGTGCAGCGGTTTTCAATAGAACCAGCAAGAGCCTGGCCCTTACCGCTGAAGGTGAATTACTCATGCAGTATGCCGGGCGGATTCTGGCCGTACATGATGAGGCTGTGAGCCGGTTTATGCGACCGGAGGCCTCAGGTAGGTTGCGGATTGGCCTGATCGACTACTTTCTGCCGGAACTGCTCCCGGTTCTGCTAAACAAATTCAAACAGAGATATCCGAATATTCAGCTTGAAGTGCAGACAGATGTTGGTATCAATCTTGGTCCTCTTTTTGAAGCCGGAAAACTGGATCTGCTGGTTGCGGGTGAAGATTCCTATAGTGGGCATAGTCGTATCCTGGCCCAGGAGCCCCTGGTATGGGTCGTTGGCAGTGGTTTTGATCAGGCGCCTGCAGACAGCTTACCGTTGGTTCTTTTGCCAGCCCCCTGCAGTTTCCGCGAAATAGCGATTGAAAAACTGGACAAAGCGGATATGAAGTGGGAGCTGCTGTTTACCGGCACCTCACTTGCCAGTATTCAGGCGGCTGTTCAAGCGGGAATGGGATTGTCGATTCTCCCTAAAGGCGCTGTAAAGGAGGGTCTGCAATTGGCGCCTTCTTACTTGAACCTGCCTGATCTGCCGATGTTCTCTCTTGCCCTGGTTATGGATGAGGCTGTGGAGAACGATGCCCGCGATGTGTTTGTTGGTTATTTGGAAGCTGAACTGCGCAAGCTGAAGTAAGATTTCTCCTGGACATTCTTCCTCCCATTTTTGTAACCCACCACACAATGTTAAAATCTTGTGATCAATTATTGACCTCTTTCCCTGCTTTGGTGATAACCCGGTGAGCTTTGCACTGTTTATTATGCCGTAACAAATGTCACTGCATATCTTTTTGACGTGGTATTTGGAAATCATTCGCTTCTCGAAATTTGCTGAGTTGCTGATTCTATCAGGGATGGCGACCATTATTTCAGAGATGCTGGATTCATCTCAATCAATTTGTGAAAGGAACACCCAATGCGTTTTATATTGTATCTCTCTATAGTCTTTTTCTTGTTTGCCGTATCTTGCTCGAGTGATGATAATCCTGTAGAGCCAGATACCTCAACACTAACACTCAATATAGCTGGATTGGAAAATCTCGGGGCTGACGCCCGCTATGAAGGCTGGATTATCGTTAATGGCGCACCTGTTTCGACAGGGCTCTTTGATGTCGACGACACTGGTAATTTGAGTCAAACTGAATTCACCGTTGATGCTACCGAATTGGCTGCAGCAACCGCTTTTATTCTGACGGTTGAGCCGAGCCCCGATCCGGACACAGCGCCGAGCGACGTTCATATTCTTGCTGGTGATTTTAGTGGCGGTGCATCGAACCTCACTGTTGGGCATTCTGCTGCGCTAGGCGATGATTTTACGACAGCTGCCGGCCAGGCAATTCTCGCGACCCCGACGGACGCAGCTAGCGACAACGAAACAAGTGGTATCTGGTTCCTGACTCCAGGAACACCGCCAACTGCTGGTCTGACTCTACCGACGCTCCCGGCTGGCTGGACTTATGAAGGCTGGGTGGTAATTGATGGAACGCCTGTTACAACAGGCACATTCCTCAGTGTCAATGGCTCGGATGATTCGGCACCATTTAGTGGTCCGAACGCCGGTCCTGCCTATCCTGGTGAAGATTTTCTTGAAAACGCCCCGGCAGGATTAACATTCCCGACGGATCTTTCCAACGGCACCGCGGTGATTTCCATCGAACCGGTTCCTGATAACAGCCCTGCGCCTTTCGTATTGAAGCCGCTTGCAGGTCCCATTCCGGGGAATACGCAGTCCGGAACGCCAATTACGATCCCGCAAAACCTTGGTTCATTCCCTACTGGAAGTGCCACGCGCTAGACAATTAGTAACACCAAACACGATGACCATAGATTGCTTCGTTGCCCGGATGCGAAAAGCATCCGGGTTTCTTTATAGATGCCCCATACTGTGCTTCGCATCATACACCTCACCAAACTTTGTTCTTAATCTCTTTTCAAACTTATTTGGAGGTGGGAAATCATGAAGCGTCTTTTTCATAGGCACTGTCTTGCGCTATGCGCGTTGCTGCTGCTTATTGTTTGTAGTTTTTGGAGTTGCAGCACTGGTGACAATTCCAATAATACAGAATTTATAGACGAGCTGATTGATGAACTCGGGCCAGAAATCACCTTCTTTTCTGCACCTGAGGAACATGCTGCAGAAGGAATCATTTGGTATGATTTTGAGTTGCGCGACGCCGTTGGAACTGGGCTTAGAGTTGATGCGAATTATGAAGGTGAGCACATTGGCATTTCCCGGAATTTTAGCGATGATAGTAGCAATGTGCAAACAGGGATAATGCAGCTAAATACCTTGGGATTGCCATCAACGGCCGAGATTGAAATTGTTGTAACGAATGATAAATGGGAGCGAGATACGCTGACCACGTTCAATTTAGATGTGATCGGATTGGGAAAGCGCGAATTGACCATCGCCAATACAGGCGTCGATCCCAACCATTTTGATTTGCAAAGTTCCGTGGTTGGCCCTGATGGCTGGACCTATTTCGCTACTTATGAAGGACTCATGATTCTCAAGGACGATTTAAGCATTAGTTCCTACAGATATGAAGGTCGATATGGGCGTCCTACAACCTTGCTCTACGTCTTTGTTGGCGAAGATGATCAAATATACATTGTAGATTCTCGCGGTGAATTGGTTCATTTTACTGGCAGCGCCCTTGAGCGGATAGCTGTAGTTGGCGATTTACCAATTACTAGCTTCGACAAAATCGTTTATAGTAAGGGCGATCATTTTTGGTTTATGGACGGAAATATATATCGACATGATCCCGAGACAGATTCTACTTATATAGATTCGCTGGCCGCCCGGAATACCAGGGCATCTGCTCTGAGCAGCAGCCCGGATGGAAAGTTATATCTCGCTTTGTACGACTTTGCCTCTGTTAGAGAGTTTTTGATGTTTAAATTTGAGAATGACAGTTGGGTTAAGCTGGAATTACCTGAAGGAGAACCCGAAGATGGGTTTGGAGATTACACCTATGGGCGTATTTCTACTATTGTCACTGATGATAATGGCGTTGTTTGGTTCGGCAGGGGCGAAAGCATTTTTGAATACGATGGTCAATCATTTGTTCAGCACCGATTGCCCAGAAAGCACTATGGCGTTGGTCCCCTTGCGGGATGCAATAAGCGTGGCATCATCAAAGACCTTCATGTTGACAGTCAAGGGGACATATGGATAGCTGCCAATCAAGGTGGTTTGTTTCGATTCGATCACAGTCGCTTTTACATGTATCCGGTAATAGCTTTGTCCGATCTGCATCGCTCATGTAGCAGCGAAAAGCCAGTTGTAACGAATATTTATGCTACCATTAACGATCATCTGCTTGTCGAGACACTTGGGGATAACAGGGTGTTGAGCCATTTGCAGCGCATTCTGCCATAGATAGCGCATTGAGCTTCATGCGCTGGTGAGTCAGAATCGGTAGTTGTTAGAGCGCTTTGGCAATTTTCGGGAATTTCCGAAGGATTTTTTTGTCGGCTGTGTATAGATGCGTGTTCAAATCCATTGCCAGGGCAACAAATTCACAATCATAAGCTGAACAACCGGATTGGATTGCCAGATCGATCGCCGTGCTGGCAGAGCTGCGAAATTCATTGTTGCGGAGAACAGTTTCAGCCGAAGTAAGTAGTCTATGGGCATCAGAACTGGTCAGGAGATTGTTGCGGACATATCTTACCAGAATATTGCTGAATTCACTCCGCCATAGGGCAGGAACTGCCCAATCCGGATCAGCCACGTATAATGACTCAGCCTTGCTGGTGTGAGCCCCTTTGATGTGAAGGTAAGTGATGACATTTGTATCGACGACGATCATGGACGGCCGTCATTTTTGGCTGCATCAAGAAAGTCGTCAGTTAGGTCCGGCAAATCGAACTCTTCCCTCAGTTTACGGATTTGCTCGAGCTGCAATTGTGGATCCAGTTTCTTGCTCTCCAGTATCTGCTCCAGACAAAAGATAATTTCATTGTTGATGCTGCGACGGTTCCGGGCGGCATTTTGCCTAAGCTTTTCGTATAAATCTTCCGGGATATTCTTGACAGTTATTCCAGGCATTTGCTCGTCCTTTAGTTCCGCTTTGGTTGCAAAATGCAACTTAGTTGTTTGTGGTATAAATTGCAAGCAAAAAGGAATTGCTCATGTTGTTGGCTAGCCCTCAATTAGGTTAATCAGTTTGTCAACGCAGGCTTTAACGAATACCGGGTCTTCTGCGTGAGTATCAATTTCAATCACTTCAACAGCTTCGGGCATTGTGCTCTTTAGCTCTTCGAAAAAGACCTTGTCGCCCTCGGGATCATGCAATTCACCACCAGGCATTGCATAGCGGCTAGTGCCTTGCATCGGGATCATGAATGCCGCGCGTTTGCTCGTATGCTGAAGCCTCCCGGTTACTTCCCTGGCAACGCGCTTCAAACCGTCCGGGTCGATTCGCGGGACAAATACAACCGGATTATGCCAAACATAGACGTGATCTTTGTATGCTTCTGGTATCTGGTTGGGCTCGACCAATATTCCCAGGTGTTCAGCGCCACCGGGGCAGATTACCTGGGGAATGCCCATTTTGCCGGCGACGGTTAAGCGTTCCGGGCCGCTGGTACGCAAGAAGTTCCAAACGCCATCAGCAATTTCCCCCATCGCATAGTCAAAAACTGCACCGATAATACCTTCCCTGATCATCTGCTCCATGGCTCTGCCTCCCGAGCCGATTGCGTGAAACACAATGACTTCATAACCGGCTTCTTCGAAATACTCGATCGCTTGCATGGCACCCCGGGTTAACACCCCGAGATTTGTCATACCAATGACCGGCTTTTTGTTGTCGCCTGTCGGTAGCTTTGGCTTGTTTGCCATGCCCATTACCGCACCGGCAGCATTTGATAAAATATTGCGTGTAAATGGGTTGAGGCCTAAAATGTCACCCACGGAAAACATCATTGTGATATCCTTGATGTCAACATAAGACGAAACGTCGCCAGAGGCAACGGTGGACACCATTACTTTCGGAAAACCATAAGGGAGCGAACGCATGACATCGGTGCATAATGCGGTTCCTTGCAAGCCGCCGAGACCGATGATGCCATGTAGTTCGTTTTTGTTGATCAAATCTTTCACGATTTGTCTTGCGCCTTCAGCCATTACTGGCGTGGCTACTTCGCGGGTCGGATTGACAAGTAGCTCATCGAGCCCTTTTCCGCCGCGAGTTGCTATTGCTTCCCGGCTATATTCAGCGGCGACTGCTGTTTGACCGACAACCCCAACGTCAAAAAGTGTTACAGCGGCGCCTGATTTCCTCAATTGTTCACAAATAAATTCTGCTTCCGGGCCTTTCGTGTCCAATGTTGCCATTACCGCAATCGTCTTGCTCATGCAGACCCTCCTTTCTGATTCTCGTAGCGCAAATCAGCAAACTGTTTAGCTGTTTGAAAAACAGCTTTTTCTATTGGAATCCTCTCGGTTGATGAGCCGGTCCAGATGCCATGACAAGTCGTCTGGTTCAGAATATATTGTGCATCTTCCGGCGTTTCCATTGCAGCGCCGTGGGCAATCAAGATGACGTCGTCCTTTAGCTTGCGGACCTTCTCGTTGACCACTTCTGTTCTCGCAGCTGTCTCTTCGATGACCTCGCCGGAATCATAGCCGCTCAAACCGCCTTTGGTTGTGCCGGCGTGAAAACAGAAGATGTCAGGCTGAGCTTCTTCAACTAACTGCAGACTATCTTCTTCATCAAAAGCCAGGCCAATGGTGACCATGTCTCGTTCTTTCGCCATCTTCAGCATGTCTATCTCGTTTTGAAAAGTGATACCGCTTTTTGTCAAGACCCGGTAGATCTCACTGTCTTTGTCAACATAGCTAATTGAAGGGCCGATATTGGAGATCGAAAATACACCCATTGCCTTCAGGCGCTCTACCAGTGACACCATGTCTTTTAACGGGTCGTTGGCGTTGACGCAGGCGCAAACGAAGGCGTCTCCGCTCATAGCTGGTAGAATGTCTTGTTCGGTGTAATCCAGGGTTTGTTTGTTGCTGTCCAGTATCGGCCAAAGCATCGACATGGTGCCCATCCCATTTGCACGCAGGCGCGCTCCTGAAAATGTGTTCACGCAATCTGCCCCGGCTTTTTCCAGCAGCTTTGCGACCAGCCCGCTTCCTGCGCTCGAGATCAGAATTGGCGTGCGCGATTCGACTTTCGCTCTAAGTTTGTGCATAATTTCTCTTCGTGACGTGCGGGGAACGATCATAAGGAATCCTCAATTGGATGTTCTGAGACGGGGTTTTGGGAGCTGCTTCCAAACAAACATTTAAGAATACCACATCGGCTGCAGATATTCAAATGATTGTGGGTATGGGCGGATATCCCATGCTTGCCAATAGGTATAGATGATTAGTATGTGGAAGCGTCGAAACAGTTTATTGCTTTATTAGCACGGATCGGTTATTTTCTCATGCGAGCGGCGGATGAACTTTCTTGCCGGCACGACGTAATCCTAAGCAAATCAACCTTTCATATTATATCAGGATATTCAATGATTTCTGTCCGTGGATTTCGACCTGTTTTGATTTTGTTGTCAATTGCCGCTTTGATAATGTTCGCTGCCTGCGGCGGTGGCGGCGACAGCTCTCCTGAGGCGAAACGTCAATTCCTAAGTGTGGGAACTGCCCCACCCGGCGGTGCATTTTTTGTAGTTGGCGGCGCCATCGCAGAAGTGGCAGATGCCTTTGCAGATCCCCTGCCCTGGCAGGTAAACGCAGAAGCGACCAAGGGCACCCAGGAAAACATTCGCCGCCTTGCTGGTGGAGAGCTTGATTTTGCTTTGGCAAATGCGGCTATTTCGTATTTTGCAGTTCGCGGCGAAGGTAAATGGGAAGGTGAACAACCGATTCGGGCAGTGATGACTTTGGCGCCGAACGTTGCTCTTTTTATCGCCCAACAATCATCCGCTGTAAAAACCATCTCCGACCTGAAAGGCCAGCGGGTTGTCGTTGGTCCGGCTGGTGCCGGATTCGAGTATTTCCTGGAGCCGATATTGAAGGCGCACGGCGTCACGTATGCCGACTTTACCCCGCTCAACAATACCCAGGCCGGTGCGGTGGACATGCTTGCCGATGGCTCGGCTGCCGCAGTCTTCCTTGGCGGTGCTGTGCCGACCGCATCCATCACCCAGGCTTGCGCCTCTCAGGATATTCATTTCGTGCCATTTGATGAAGACGCCAAGGCTCAGCTATTCAACGACTATCCCTTCTTTAATGCGATGACCATTCCGGCAGATGCCTACAGTGATCTAAATGAGCCGTTTGCCGGTATGAATGTCGGTGCGATGCATCTGATCACCTCCGCCAATGTTGATGAAGAAACAGTCTACAATTTCACGAAAATTGTTTATAACAATCGCGCTGAGGTTGTCAAGAAGCACCCGGCGGGCAAGGCCATTAATCCGAAAAATGTCATTCGCGATACAGGAACCCCCTTTCATCCGGGTGCTATTCGTTTCTATAAAGAAATTGGCATTTGGCCTTCAGAAACTGCCGGGCAATAACCGTTTATGCGACCACACATCTTCAAAGCGGTTGCGACACTCCTGTCGCTGTTTATTATCGCCGAGGTTAATTATCCGCAACTAACGCCGCAATCCCAGCTGGCAATCTTTGCAATGCTGGGATTGGTGCTGGTCTTCCTGAAATTCCCCAGTGCGACGCGCGAAAATGAGTCCGGACAGATGTTTATGGCTGTTGACGGCATCCTCATCGCGGCAACCATCTTTTGCTTTGGCTATGTCTTTGTGCAGACGGAGCCATTTTTTAGCGGTTTCTGGCAGAACGGCCAGCCGCTGGGTAATCGTGCCGGCCAGGAAACACAGATCGATTTTTCCGTCGGATATCTTGGCCTGCTGTTGGTTCTGGAAGCGACACGCCGGGCGGTCGGCATCACTTTACCTATTCTCGCCGGCGTCTTTCTGGCTTATGCTGCATTTGGACAAATGATGCCAGACTGGCTCTTCCCGCATCGCGGATACAGCTGGGAGCGCATCGTCAGCCAGGCATTTCTGCATAGTCAGGGCGTATTCGGCGTCGCTTTGAAGGTTATGTTTACCTATGTGTTTCTGTTTGTGCTCTTTGGCGCTTTGTTGGAAAAAACCGGCGGCACTCAATTTATTATCGACTTTGCACGCAAAGTCTTTCGTAAGAGCGTCGGCGGGTCAGCAAAAGTTGCTGTCTTGAGCAGTGGGATGATGGGCTCTCTTTCCGGGAGTGCTGTTGCCAATACTGCTACCACCGGCGCCTTTACCATTCCAATTATGCGTAGCGGCGGCTTCAAGCCAAGTGTCGCTGGTGGTGTTGAAGCGGCAGCCAGTTCGGGAGGCGCATTGATGCCGCCGATTATGGGTGCCGGCGCCTACATGATGCTCGAAATTATTGAGCCTGCAGTTACCTATCTGGAAATCATTAAGGCTGCCATAATTCCGGCAATTCTCTACTATGCGGTTCTGTTGATGATCGTGCATTTTTCTGCGCGGCGAATGATCGCCGGCGATCAACAGCAGCGTGAAGATGGAGAATACGTTTTGTCTCGTCCAGGTGCGCTCGTTTTTTTCGGTTCTTTCGCAGTCTTGATATTCTTCCTGGTCCTCGGATACACCCCGTTTCGGGCTGTGAGTATCAGTTTGGCCGCGATCTTGATGTTGTCGGCGCTGGATGCCTCGACGCGGATTGGCGCCGGCGATATGGTGGATGCCATGAAAAATGCGGCGCATGGCGGTGTTGCATTGGTTGCTGCCGCTGCGTGTGTCGGCATCATTATTGGCGTTGTCACCTTGACCGGGATTGGATCGAAGTTGCCCGGCGTGATTCTTTCGGTATCTCAAGACAACCTGGTGCTGGCCCTGATTCTTCTGATGATCTCAACTATCATCCTGGGTATGGGCCTGCCCTCAGCAGTGTGTTATCTCCTAACCGCTACGCTGGTAGGGTCCCTGTTAGGGGATCTCGGCGTGGTGCCGCTGGCTGCACATCTTTTCATCTTCTATTTTGGGATGATGTCTATGGTAACGCCGCCGGTGGCGCTTGCCGCTTATACCGCTGCTGCCATTGCCAATTCAGGGGTTATGGAAACCGGCTTTGCTGCATTTCGTTTTGCCCTTGCCGGGTTCGCTTTACCCTTTGCTTTTATCATGAAACCCGAGCTTCTGTTGATTCTTTCCGGTGATGGCGCCGGTGCCTACGGCATGCTGGCATACAACCTCGGTATCACGTTGCTGGCAGCGTTGCCGCTGGCTGCTGGTATATCCGGTTTTTGGTTTCGGGAAATGAGTATGGTTGAGCGTGGCGCTGCTATTGCCATGGCGCTATTTGTTTTCTTAACACCTGCAAGCGGTTGGCAGCTTTACGCCCAGATTGCATCGCTGCTGGGAATGCTCGCCCTCGGTTGGTTGAACCGGCAGCGTGCCGGCGCTCTTTCGAATCCCGGCATATGACCGGGGTTCGAAACGCATGCTAACTGTTATTTCTCAAGACAGTGAAAAAGGACAGTTGACCGCTGCGATTTGTGTCGATGAATCCATCCCCATCAAGAAAGATCGTCTTGCCTCGCACGCTGTCACTAACGTTCCCTCCGACAATTTGAATTCGATCGTCAGATGCAGCAACAACGACATCTCCGTGGCTTGGAAAATGTTCATGGCTCAGGATTTGATCCAGCGTTCGAGCGCGTCCACGCCATTTGCAAACCAAATCCCCTACCTGCGGTCGGCGTTCACGAATACGAAAAGCCCAGAATGGTGCATCGGTGTCATTGTTGATGCGACGTTCAATTGCGTCTCGAATATAGTTTGCGTGAGATGCAGAGAAAACGAAGCGATTGTAGCCTGAGTTGCGCATAATAAAGGATATAAAGGCTGCCGACCAGGGAATTTGCCGGCCTTGATTGTCTCTACTTCTACCGTCAAGGTTTAGTCCAATGGAACGCCACATCTGTCCGACAAAGCGGAAGAAGGGAGACTCGTTCTCATCGCCCTCACCTTGCTTGAAGCGTTTCCATTCCTTTACGGCATTGCTGACTAATTCTTCCTTCTGTGGGCTAATCGGGTCCCGCAAATGTTCCGCGACAACGAAGCCGATCAGTTGATTCCCTGTTGGCGTTGTATATGTGACTTCAACCCAACGATCTTCGACGATTCCTGATATGACTTCTACTTCATCGCCGGCGTGTAAAATTCGCAGTAAGCGGCTGCTGCGAGTTGGCTGACTTCTTAAAGATAATCCCAAGGTGTTGATGCGCTTTGCTGACATGTCAAACCTCCGAGTTGTGTGTAGTGTATCTCTGATATAGTTGCAATGATTTCGAGATGGCGAAAATATTGCTTCATCGAAATGGCGATTTTCTCGCCTGCTGTCATAACTACAGACGGAGAAGAAAAAAGTTGGTAGCTGCTGCGACTTGGAGAATAATGGAATATTCGCTAATCTCTTTGCGGGTTCCACTCTAACAAAATTTCAACGAGGTGTCTATGAAAAAGCTGTTCTTGACTTTCCTGATATATGGACTGTTCTATCCGTTTTGTAGCCTGCTTGGGCAAGAAGCCATTTTGCCGCCGCAGATCCCCTGGGATGGAAAGAGCAAACAGTTTATTCGGGCCGCAGACGATAAGATGCTCACGCCTGTTGAACGGAGTGATTTCAAAAAGACGATGCCATATGAGCAGTCCATTGAATGGCTGGAAGGACTGGCGGAAGCTTCGGATTACCTGACTATGCATAGCATTGGCAAGAGTAGCCAGAATCGCGAAATCTGGATGCTCGTGGCCAGCAGCAATGCTGCTGTGTCATCTGAAGATATTGATGCGTCAAAGCCCACTGTATTGTTCCACGCCGGCATCCACTCCGGTGAAATTGACGGTAAAGACGCCGGAATGATGTATCTTCGGGACGTGGTCCAGAAAAACCCTGCTTTGCTGGAAAAGATCAATATGTTGTTTATCCCGGTCATCAATCCTGACGGCCATGAAATGATTAGCGGGCACAATCGCGTCAATCAACGCGGGCCTGACGAGATGGGTTGGCGAACAAACGCTCGCAACCTAAATCTCAATCGGGATTTTGCAAAAATTGAAACGCCTGACTTGCGAGCATTGCTCGGCGTTTTCAATACCTGGCCGGTTGACTTATACATCGACTTTCATGTAACAGACGGCGTCGATTACCAATACGATATCACTTTCGGCTACAATGTGCGCAATACCTACTCACCGAATATGGTGGGATGGATGGAAGCAGAGCTAACCCCGACCGTTTACAAGCATCTCGAGAAATTTGATCACATACCCGGTCCTCTGCTTTTGGCACTCGACGGCCGCAATCCGGATGCGGGTGTTTTCGACTGGACGGCGTCGCAAAGATTCTCGAATGGCTACGGAGATGCACGACATTTACCCTCGATCCTCGTTGAAAATCATTCGCTAAAGAACTATCGCCAGCGCGTGCTGGGCACATATGTGTTCCTCCAGGGGGTGATGAACAAGATGGCAAAAGACGGTCTGGCATTACGAGCCGCGGTTGAAAGGGATAAAGCATTGCGCCCGGAAAAATTACCGATGAACTGGCAGTGGGATTTTCAGAATCGCAAACCTGAGGTCATAAAGATCCTTGGTGTCGATTATGAAATGTATGATTCGCCGATATCAGGCACAAAAGAAGTGCGTTGGCTTGGTAAGGAAAAGAACCTCGAGTGGCCATTGCACTACCAGGAAGCTGTCTATGTCGTTTCCCGGCCAAACGCATACTGGATCCCACTTGAAAGATCTGATATTATCGAGAAACTTCGAGTCCACGGCATTGATATTGAAGAGAGAGAGGGTCCGTTAGAAGTGGAACTAACCATGTATCGGATGCCGGATGCGAAATTGGCGACCAGCAGTTTTGAGGGCCGGGTAAGGCTAGATCCCGGCAAGCTGCATGAAGAAACCAGGCAGGTCAAGTTTGCAACCGGCGCTGTTCGGGTGCCAACTGATCAACCGCTCGGCACTTTGGCAATGCTGCTCCTGGAGCCGTACGGTGAAGACTCTTTTCTCCAGTGGGGTTACTTTCATGAGATTTTACAGCGAACGGAATACATAGAAGGCTATGTCGTTGAACCACTGGCAAAGAAGATGCTTGAAAGAGATCCTGATTTGAAGAAGCGTTTTGAAGAAGCATTGAAGGATGAAGCATTTGCCAAGTCGGCGGATGCGCGCCTTCGCTGGTTTTACGAGCAAAGCCCGTATTACGATCCCTACCATAAGCTCTATCCAATTGGACGGGAGGAATGATGAGACATCGGCGTCGTATCAAAACTATTTTTGTGCTCTTTTTGTTCCTGATTGCCGGAGCGGGATGCGGACAGCACCTGAGTCAGGTGCGGCTAGCTGAGCTGGCGGATGATTATGCAGTGCGATCATTTCCGCTGTTTTATGATCTGCTCAGCATTCCGAATGACGGTCATTATCCGGAACATGTTGCTGCGAACCTGGAGTTCGTTCAAGCTGCCTTCCAGGACCGTGGGTTCGAAATGACGGTTCTAAAAACTGCTGGCCCTCCCCTTTTGCTGGCCTCGCGCAAAACAAGCGACAAGAAGCCTACGGTGCTCGTATACCTGCAAATTGACGGGCAGCCGGTTGATTCTTATCATTGGGATCAGAAAAGCCCGTACACGCCGACCTTGAAGAGAAAATTGAGCGGCAAATGGGATGCGATTCCCTGGGAAAGTCTGTCCGGGGAAATTGATCGCGAATGGCGAATTTTCGCCCGCTCAAGTTCCGACGCCAAAGGGCCGGTAGCGATGTTCCTGGCGGCATTGGATGCGCATACGGATCTAGAATTGCCGATGCTTTACAATCTGAAAGTGATTATGGATTTTGAGGAGGAGCTGGGGTCACCGAATCTCCCCGGAGCCGTAAAGACATATAGCGACGAGCTTGCGGCCGACATGCTGGTCATTTACGATGGTCCGCGCCACAACACCAATCGGCCGACATTGAGTTTCGGTGCGCGGGGCATCTCGACGATGACCCTGACGGTTTACGGTCCGCGGGTTGCGCAACACAGCGGACATTTTGGCAATTACGTGCCCAATCCGGCGGTGAGGCTGGCGCAGATAATTGCTTCTATGAAGGATGCGGATGGCCGAGTGCTGATACCAGGATTCTATGATGGCGTGAGGCTTTCTGATGAAGTGGAAGCGATCCTCGCTCAGGTGCCCGACGATAAAGCACGAATCGATAGCATTCTTGGTATCGCCGCCAGCGATAAAGTTGCGCCGACGCTCCAGGAAGCTTTGCAATACCCTTCATTAAATGTGCGCGGGATGGTGTCTGCCTGGACTGGTGAAAAGGCAAGAACAATCATACCTGACAAGGCTGTTGCTGAGCTGGATTTGCGGCTTGTGCCGGAAGTTGAGGCGGAGCGCCTGCTCGGCTTGGTCGGCAAACACATCGAAAATCAGGGCTATTTTCTTTTGGCGAACCGGGAACCGACCGAAGCGGAGCGCCTGAAACACCCCCGCATTGCGTCTTTCAATGCTCGCAAAGCATATGCTGCTTTCCAGACGCCCTACGATTCGCGCGTGGGCAAGTGGTTGACTAGGGCTTTGACTCGTGCGTTCGGGGAACCGCCGGTGCGGCTGCGGATGATGGGTGGATCGATTCCGATTTCGCCATTTGTGACGACGCTGGATATCCCGGCGGTCATTGTCCCGACTGTAAATCGAGACAACAACCAACATAGTCCGAATGAAAATATTCGCGTGGGCAACTACATCGACGGAATTGCCACATTCCTGGCGATCTTGACGGAAGAGATATAGAGATACTTTATACCGTCACAGCAGCATAAAGGGCTTCCCGGCGCTCCTTGATTTCTTCTGAGCGAAGATAGTCTTGCAGCGTTGTCATGCGATCAATCGCGCCGCCCGGCGTAATCTCAATAATACGATTGGCAACAGTGTTCATCAGCTTCAGGTCATGGGAAGTGAAGATGATATTGCTCTTGAAATCTTTCATGGCATTGTTGAGAGACGTAACCGACTCAAGATCCAGGTGGTTTGTTGGCTCATCCATTAACAGGAAGTTGGCATGACTCAGCATGATTTTGGAAAGCATGCAGCGAACTTTTTCACCACCGGAAAGAACGCTCGACTGTTTGTAAACTTCGTCGCCGGAAAAGAACATTCTCCCCAAAAAGCCGCGGATGAACTGCTCATCTTTTTCCTCGGAAAACTGACGGAGCCAGTCAACGAGATTTAAATCGTTCTCGTTGGAAAAGAATGTGTCGTTGTCGTTTGGCAGGTAGCCGGTTTTGATCGTTTGTCCATATGTAATGCTGCCGCTGTGTGGCTCAATATTACCGGCGAGTATTTCAAAAAGCGCTGTAACGGCAGATGATTCTTTGCCGAGTACAGCAATCTTGTCTCCATGGTTGAGCGTGAAAGAAACGTCTTCGAACAAGACTTTGCCTTCCTCATCGCGATGCCCAAGATGCTCCACCTTCAGGAGCTGATCTCCCGGCTCTCGTTCCATTTGGAAATTGATATATGGATATTTCCGGCTGGACGGCTTGATGTCTTCAATCGTCAGTTTCTCGAGCGCCTTCTTGCGGCTGGTCGCTTGACGGGATTTTGAGGCGTTGGCGCTAAAACGCTGAATAAACTCCTGGAGTTCTTTGCGCTGTTGCTCGACGCGCTTGTTCTTCTGCTCGCGTTGCTTCTTGAGCAATTGGCTGGACTCATACCAAAAAGTGTAATTGCCACTGAAGAGATTGATCTTACTGAAGTCGATATCGACGATGTGCGTGCAAACCATATCGAGGAAATAGCGGTCGTGTGATACAACCACTACAGTGTTGCGGAAATCGGCTAGAAAATCGGCCAGCCAGGTGACTGTCCGAGCGTCAAGATGGTTTGTTGGTTCGTCCAGCAACAGGATATCAGGCTCACCAAAAAGCGCTTGAGCGACAAGGACCTTTACTTTCTCCGGACCGCTGAGGTCTTTCATGTGTTTGTCGTGCAGGTCTTCGCTGATGCCCAGATTGCTTAAGAGTTCTGCTGCATCACTTTCAGCTGTCCACCCGCCCATCTCTCCATAGGTGTTTTCCAGCTCAGCAGCGCGCAAGCCATCTTCTTCCGATGCATCCGGGTTCATGTAAATGGCGTCCTTCTCCAGCATGATATCGTACATCTCGCGATGCCCCATCATCACTGTATTGAGAACCAGCTCTTCTTCAAATTCAAAATGGTTCTGCTTCAGAACGGCCATGCGGTTATTCGGTTCGAGGGAGACCGTTCCCCGAGTTGAATCCAATTCCCCGGAAAGGATTTTGAGGAAGGTTGATTTCCCAGATCCGTTTGCCCCAATAACGCCATAACAATTGCCGCGCGTAAACTTCAAATTTACTTCGTCAAATAAAATTCGCTTGCCAAATTGCAAGCCAAGCTCTGTTGCTGTTAACATCTTCTATTCCTGCCGGTTGATATTGCAAATTCGTAATCGTGATTGAAGACTGAAAATTGCAAAATTCTAAAGCTAGATAATCATTCAATTTTCATTTTTCAATCTTCATTCCCTGCATCTAAACGGAGCGAAGATACGAATATTTTTATCGGGAAGATACTCTTTTTGAAGAAGATTTACGGCCTGACAAGTCTGCGCGTATTGATCCGCTCCGAACTGGCCTGAAGTTCGATGGCGCCGCTATCAAATTCGATGATTTTTGCTTCGCCTGCTGTGATTTTCAATGGTGTGGGCGGGATGTCCAGATCGGGGGAAAACCATAGAGAATCCGGGTCATATTTCACCCTGGTTCCCATGTAGTAATGATCGCGCATCACGCCGGCCCCAAATATGCTTCGGTCATCGCGTGCTTGTTCAACAGTATAATCGTGCGGGGTCATGATGACGATCGTTGGCAGGATTGAAACGACCGTGAATTTATAGGGCGGCTTGTAAAGCTGGCGCTCGCGACCGGCGGCATCCCATTCAGTGCTGCCTTTTGGCCAATCTTCAATTATACCTGAATCCAGCAAATAGCGGTCTATTGCACTGCCGTAGACGACAGGGTCAGGTTTTTGGTTTCCGGACGTATACCAGCGATGCTCATAGTCGTAGCCGGTTGATGACATCATTCGAAAGATCTTGCGAGCTTCCTGTCTGGGGCGGCTATCCGGCCCATCCCAGGGAATATCTTTGTGCGGATTCCAGGTGTTCTCCTTCCAAGGGCGAAGCGGTTTTGCAACCACCTCGAACATCGCACGAAAAATTTGAAGAAATACAGAAAGAAGGCCCATGTTAGCTTATTCTACTGATTGTTCTCTGCTGCCAACAATTCAAGCAGTAAGGCCTTTCGGCTCTTGTCAATTGCAAAAATCTGCTCGAGGCTCATTTTACGAATTTCAGTCAAATATGCAACGATGAATTGCGATTCAATGTAATGCCGGCGAATGGGGTGGAGCGTATGACCGTATCTGTGCAGGCGATTTCTTAGTGAATCAATCGCGGCAATTTTGTTGGTGTCGGACCAAAAGGCAGATATGTATTCCGCGTAACCCTCGCTCTTCCAGCGCGCGATCTGCCGCGATTGGATAAAGCCTTGCGCTTCGGCCATCAACTGATGAACGATTTCATGGGAAACGACATGGGCGAGGCTGCCTTCCAGCAATGTGCCTTGCCAGCCTTCTCCGTAACGCCGGGCGATGTCTTTTACAAAGGCTGTTGAAATGAACGTTCTGCCAAGCGGGTGTGCGTGAAACCCCTGGCTGGCCCCACTGTGACCAATTTGTTGGGCCAACAATTCATAGAGTTCCTTCTTTGAGCACAGATAGAGGTTGAAATATCGTTCGCGAATATTCGGATAATGGCGAAGCAGGCGATTTTCTGCATCGCGCAAGGCGCTGCGTTGCGGATTGTCGACAGGAACGTCGCTATAAATGCTGAATATGCCATAACGTTCATTGAACGGGAAATGACGGGAGGGAAACAAGAGGTCAAAAACCCTGGCGACTGTCAGCATTGTTGCAATCACCAGGGCTACTGTTGCGGTGGCGATGAGCCGGAAAATGCGAGTACGTCGAAATGCCATAAGCAAAAATTAGTTCGAGTCAATAATGGACTGGTAGACCGCCGTAAAATCCTGACGGCCAAGGCCGCGTTGCAGCGCTTTTTGGTAGAGTGCCTTCGAAGCGTCGCTGAGCGGCATAGCAACGCCGGCCTCATAGGCGGCAAGAGCTACCATGTGTAAGTCCTTATGCATCCACTCAAGGGGAAATTCAGCTTCGAAATCGCGTTCTTCAATCTTTTTGCGTTTGGCCGCGAGATATGGCGGCACCACCGGCCCGCCGACCACCACGTTCAACAATAGCTGTTCGTCGATGCCCAATGCCCGGCCCAATGCCAGGCTTTCCGCAAAAACTGTCATGGATGATGCCAGCAAGCTGTTCAAAACCAGTTTCAGGGCATTCCCCTGCCCTATTTCTCCAGCATGGAGTGTTTTCTTGCCCATCGCGTCGAAGAGCGCCTGGCACTTTTCAAGACTGCTTGAATTGCCTCCTACAACGAAAACCAGTTCTGCATTCATTGCTTGCGTTTTTGAACCCGCTACAGGCGCGTCCAGAAAAGTGGTGTCGCAGTTGCCGGCTGCCTCAGCCATTTGGCGCGCAAATACGGGGTTGGTGGTCGAGCAGTCGACCCAGACGCATCCCGGGCCTGCATTTTTCAGGAATCCATTTTCCCCAAGAGCAACAGCGCGGACTGCTTGATCGTTGCCGAGCATGGTTATGATGATTTCCGCTTCATGGACGGCAGCTGAGGGCGTTTCGGCCAACTTGGCGCCCATCTCTACAAGGTCTGCTGCCTTGTTGGCTGTACGATTGTATACGGTGACATTGTGCTTCTGTTTCAGCAGGTTGGCAGCCATGTGTTTGCCCATGATGCCGGTGCCAAGAAAAGCGATAGTAGACATATGAGTTCTCCTCTGTTAAAAGTCGCTACTATTATACAGGAGCATCAGGGAGTGTGCCTTATCATATGTTAAGAAAGTTCGCTTTCGGCCAGTTGTTTGCGCAGGCGAGAAAGGGATACTTCGGTGATGCCGAGGTAGGAGGCGATATGATATTGAGGAATTCTCTGAAGGAGATTTGGAAATCTCTCGACAAACTCGAGATAGCGGTCTGTCGCGTTCTTGATAAGCAGGCTGCGTGCACGAATTTCTTTGTGGATTAGCAGTTGCTCAGCGAGTTTTCGTCCAATTCGATCATACACCGGGTGTATGTCGAAAAGGGTTGTAAATTCCTCGTAGTTGGCGACCAGCAGTTCGGTATCTTCCAGGGCCTGAATCCCATAGATTACCGGTAGGGAAAGTGTGGAGGCGGCCAGGGGGCCGGCAAATGAATTTTCGGCGATAAATGCCTTGTTTGATTCACTACCATCCCCGCTGTTGTAGAAAAACCTTAACAAGCCCCGGGACACAAACACCAGTTCGTGGTTCATTGAGCCCGGCAGCAGGAGGAAATCTCCCTTTTTGATCATCCGGGCAGTAAAGATTTTGGCAAGGCGCTGCCACTGTCTATTGTCCAGAGTTGCCCACTGGTTAACACTCTCTTGCAATTTATCGTATGACGTCATTCCGCATCTTTCCTTTTTCTGACAAAGCGTTTCAAACTATGTCCGAAATATGTCCTTTGCAAGAAAATATGAAAGCACCCAGCATATAAGTCCAAAAACAGGCAGAATAATGCCTTCTACCCCACTTGTGTGATGTGCCAGGGTCGCCAGGCTTAAATCGAAAAAGAATCCGGCATACGCCCATTCTGTCAGAGTCGGAGATATTCTTGTAAGGATACTTAGCGCGCCAAATATTTTGGCAATGGCTAAAGGCAGAACAAGGTGTTCGGGGTAGCCAAGCTGCCTGAATTGCATGACAACTGTCGAATGATCGGACATGTAAAGTCCGGCGGATAGAAACATCAAGGCACAAAGCATTCCTGTTGCCGCCCAGAAGGCGATTCTTCTGCCATTCATATTTTCTCCATGCTTCCTTGGTAAGTGGTTTTAGCTCGATCTGAAAGAATAAAGCAACTGCGAGCAAGCGTAGTAGCTCAATTAGACCGGGAGGGCGGTGAGAGCGGCGATGTAGCGTAAGGATTTGTCCTGGTAGCTGTAGAGGCTGTGCAATATCAAGCTGCTAACAATAGAACGAAGGTGCCTCATGGCTTGTGATGCTGAGAAACAAGGTGTCGTGTGATTCAGTCTCCCGAAGCGAATCTGGCCTGTTCCAATGCGTGGGTTTAAAACCCTAGAATATAAGAACTAGAGAACGGGCCAGGAAATATTCTCAAGAATTATTATTGATCTGGGGAGGGTTTGTCAATAGTGCCGTTGGTCTCATCTCTTGTAGCCAATTTGTAGAACCAGACGCCACCACCAATCATGCCGGCGCCAACAGCGAGCGGCAAAACCAGGTAGACCATACCAAATGCAAGAGCCATGGCGGACTCTCCGCTCAGGCTTTGCATCGCGTCAAGTATTGAATAGAGAACGACCGTGACAATGAGTCCAGCCAATAATCCCAGGAAGGCGCCACATATTGCAAACAAACATCCCTTTCCGGACAATTGGCTCTCCTATTAGCGATTATACGTTAAAGCGTATTTCAATGATTTCCCTGGGTTGAACGACATAGTCCTTTTCAACCACGCGGGCAACACCTTTGGCCTTGCAGTCATTGAAGTTGTGATGTGACATGTAGTCATCAAAGCTGACTACATCGCCTTTGATAAAACCACGCGCCAAATCGCTGTGGATTTTTCCTGCACAGGTGATAATGTCTGATCCTTTGTCAACCAGCCAGGCATGAGATTCTTTTGGGCCGGAAGTGTAAAAGAACATTTGGTTCGCTTTTTCCAGGGTGAGGGTGATAATATCATTTACCGCTTCATTGCCTTCCGCCTGAAAGACCGGCTTGAAACTGTGGGGAGCAATGTTGGTAAGTGTTTCTGTCTCTTCCGATGACCATTCGAGATCGCAAAGCGGTGTTTCGTTTTCCAATTGGCCCAGGCATTTTTCCAAGAGACTTTTTTCTGCGTCATCTTCGGCTCTGCTTAGTCGCGATTCGATTTTTTCCATATCGAGGATCAGTAAATCGAGTACGCTTGCTTTCGGAACGACGATTGCCTCAGTTTGAACAAATTCATCTGGTATAAATTCAACGAAGAAGGGGCTGACCTTTTTCGGGTTGTCCTTTGCTTCGAGTGCCTGCAGGTCTTTGTCCACGTATTTCGTTTTGCCTTCCGGCAACTCAAGGCCGGTGAATCCAATCTTCATGTATTTCTTTCCATTTCTGATGACTACTCTGTTACAATTTGAACGCTGTGAAGATACGGACTCGACCGGTGGATATCAATGCTTATTGCAGGTTGTTGGCTAGGCCGGCTTCTTTTTATAAATACAGAAAAGATGATAGTCGCCGCTGCGAAAACGGTCTTTCCCGGTAGCTTTTTTGTAGTATGCGTATGAGCGTTCAACTCCAGGTAAGCGAGCAATCGACTTTTTTATCCGCACTGGCAGCGGCTGCGCCTCTTCCTCGATCAAGCCAACCAGCCAGGGAGAACCGCCTTGTTCGAGATGCGCAATTTCAAGGCCAAGCTCTCTGCTCAAGAAATTACAAGTGGAGGCAGACAAGTATTGCATATGTTCGAGATCGACCCGGAAAGTAACAGGGGCTTGCTTCCCGACTGCATGCCCGGCATTCGGTGTCCAAATGACCAGGTAGCCACCAGGGTTTAACAGGCTCGACAGTTTTGCAAGCGCGTCGCCTGGATTCAATAGATGCTCGATCAGGTCCATCAGAAGGATGAGATCGTAACGTTCATTATCTCCAAGTTCCCCTACCCCGATTTGACGAACACTGGGAATACCGAGATCTTTACTTGCATAGCGAATAGCATCGGCATCCGGCTCAATGCCAAACACATTGGCTCCCATCTCTTTAAGAAAATAGAGAAAGAAGCCCCGCCCAAATCCAATGTCCAGCACTTGCTTTGAAGCAACATCGATCAGTGAGGTGATGACTTGAAAACGCCGGTCATCCATTGGATCCGTTTGTTGATATTGATACAGCAACTGCTTGCTGCTGACAAATGCTTCATTGCGATGCTCGGCATCATAGCTTGCGTAGAACGCGTCCAGCTGCACTTGATCCGGCGCCGGTCCGACAAAATAGGAGTGGCATTCCTGACAACTATTTACCTGCAAGTTGTCAGGTCGTATAAATGCCGGGATACCGGGGGATTTGCAGAAAGGGCACTTGCGCTCCGCGAGCTTCTTCAAATTCCATTTGGGGATCCGTCGGTCGAGCTTTTGCAGCTTGATGGGATTCATGCGTCTATTTAGCACCTTGGCGACGAATATCCAAAGTGATTTGTGAAAATGTACCTACATGTTTATGGGGTTACATTAAGTGGGGCCGTTGGCTATCTTAAGCCATCCTGTTACGTGAGTGATTTGGAAAGTGAGATAAGAGCGCGAGGCAACCTCTCTAATTAAACCGTCCCTTGAGGTTGTCTCGCAATGCTCTTAGTTTGCTTTTTTGGTCGACTCCGGGTTGCCTTCCTGTTGTTCCGCCAGTTGTTGATGGAACTTCATTTCAGCCTTGTGAACCGATTCACGAAAACCTGCCGGGTCTATAAATGGATTAATAACCGGATTGTTTGCAAGATTTTCGCGCTTCTCGTGTAATTTGAAGAAGCCGCTGTGGGCAGACAGATATACATCACATTGCAGGTTCTTTAGAAGTCGGAATGTTGCCAGATAGTCGCTAATAATATCCGGATATTTTTCGTTGTTGACTAGTTTGTAGTCAGGTGCGGTAAGGCTTCCTAAAAAGACAACGTCGCGGGTTTTTTCGCCATCCTGGACTTTCATTAACCACGTGGTGCAACCTTTCGTATGCCCGGCGGTTATGCGTGCCGTCAGCGTTATGCCACCCAGAGTGACAGTGTCACCATCGGTAATGATGCGATCCGGCACAACCGGGTCAAATGGCAGGTCATCATCCCACTGCAAATCGCCACGGCCGCCATTGCTGATCAACGTCGCATCCCCTTCGCTTATCACAACCTGAGCACCGGTGATGCGTCTTATCTCAGCAATGCCCCCGGCATGATCTGCATGGGCATGGCTATTGAGGATGATCTTGATGTCGTTGAAATAAAATCCCAGCTCTTCCATGCTCTTGCGGATATATGGAACCGATTCCTTGAATCCGCCGTCCAGAAGGATGTATCCTGCCGGTGTCGTGATCAGAAAGGCACTAATTCCTTTTACACCGACATAATAGACGTTGTCGATGATATTAAATGGTGGTATTGGCTCATTCCAGGAGCGAAATGTATCGTTTACCAGTTGTGCGCGCATCGGGGCAATCATCATAAAACAACCTAAAAGAATGGTGGCAAGTGAAGTCAACCGGCCGTTGCTATACATCTGTATCTCCAAATAGTAAATTCCTCGATCAGTAATTCCGTCATTTATTGCTCTCTCTGTCCATCAAATCCTGAAAATGCGCCAGGGCGCGAACGCCATCCCACACGGGCACCTTCAGAAATGCCGCAATCCGTTCTGCATCCTCTGCAAGCACTTGATACTTGCCATGATCAACCACGTTGATGCGCTCAGCATTCTTAAGAACGACATTTAACTCATAGCTGTAATATTTGGTCTTGCCGCCCACATATTCTGAAATAATTTGCAAGGCATGAATCTCGTCGAGCGGTGTATAATATTTGAGCTCTTGCTTATTGTAGACCTCATTCGGAGTTTTGCGCCCTTTCCAAAAATCTCCGCTGATTTTGTCAAAAACAATAGGACGGCTACTGCGATACCAGAGTCCGCCGCCGACTCCGGCGAATATGAGGCCCATACCAAGCGGCATCAACATCATTGATACGCCGAGATCTTGATCGCCTATTGCAAAAGCGCCGAATATTATCGGAAACAGCAGCCCAGTAAACAAAAACACGCCATAGAAGACTTTCGCGCCGGCTGCGGTCTTGTATTCGAGGCGATCGTCATCAATCTTAATGAGATTGTGAGTCTTGAAATTGGTTCCGCCACCGGCTGCCGGACTCCAGGCAGTTTCCATCGCAAGCGGATCATTGAAGTAGCTGGGGTCCATTGATGCTTTTTTACGCGCCAGCTTCTCCAGCGCCGAAACCAATCTCTTGAACATCTCGCTTCCCTAAAGTGATTTATCCAATCCGATAAAGTACCTGTAAGACGACGATTGCTGCAGCAATTCCCACAAAAAGATATTTGGCCACCGGTTCCCACCATTTTCCGACCGGCCGCTGTGACCCGGTGTTGACTTCGGAGCGAGCCTGCGACGCACCAAGCACCCAGAAAAAGACAATTGCAGCGCTCAAGGCTGCCAGAGGGACCATATAAACCGTAACGACATCGACGAAAATCGTAAAGTATTGCATGCTGATGGCAAAAGGGATACACAGTGTCAGTATCACGGCGCAGATCACCAGTACCGCCCACTGCCTGCTTCTGCCCAATTGATCAATAACCGCCTCAATGAGAACTTCCATGATGCTAATATGGGAAGAGACGGCAGCAATAAATACACCGGCGAAAAACAGTATTGAGAAAAGCTGCCCGGCGGGCATATTTCGAAATATCTCCGGTAGCGTAATGAAAAGTAGTGGCGGGCCGGAGGCCGGGTCCAACTGAAAGGCAAATGTTGCCGGAATAATCATCAGCGAAGCTAAAATTGCCGCGATGGTATCTAAACTGACGGTTTGAAGCGCTGATGACGGTATATCCATGTCGCGAGACATATAGCTCCCATAAACGACCATTCCTGATCCTGCCAAAGATACTGTAAAAAATGCTTGGCCAAGGGCCATGGCCCAGGTCAACGGTTCTGCCAGGCGTGACCAGTCCGGCAAGAGTAAGTAGCGAACCCCGTTAAGTGCACCCGGCAATGTCAGCGAGCGGACAACCAGAACAGCAAATAGCCCCAAAAGCACCGGCATCATAATGCGGCTGGCTCTTTCAATACCGCTACTTACACCGGCATACAAGATCACGGCGCTTACTGCAAGCGCTGCAAGCGCCCAGAGAATGCTGGGTGAGGTTCCGGCAAGCCCGCCGAAATAACCTGCGGCACTTTCCGCCTCAAAGAATGCCCCGGTGACAGACGCTGCAAGATAATGTAAAATCCAACCGCTAACTATGGTGTAGATCACCAGGGCACTGAAGGCTGTCAGCAGTGGATAGGCGCCCAAATAGCGTCCAAGACCGGAACCGCGTTCACGAAAAACCTTGTCAAATGCGCCAACCGGGCCGCGTTGCGCGTAGCGCCCAAGGCCAAACTCACCCATCAGGCCGATCGTGCCCAATGCGTAAACAAACAATAAATAAGGAATCAAAAAAGCGGCCCCGCCAAACTGTCCAAGTCGCCAGGGAAACATCCACAAATTACCGACGCCCACCGCAGAGCCGACACATGCCAGCACAAATCCATTGCGGGTAAGAAACCCGCCTCGTTTCTTCTTTTCCATAAATTGTATTCCGAGATTTTTTAGCTGCAAGCTACAGCGTCGAGGGGCTGAGAACCGTAGCAATTGCTACATGTTGGGCGACCACCACTTTCCCGGTTTTACACGTTGGCCATAACCCAGCTTGATGTCCAGCCAGAGCATGATGTGGCGCATCCAGGTGCCTGCAAGCCGTATGCCCAACTTATGCCACCACTTGCTGTAATCCTTGTTGTATGGACATACCCGTATGCAGATAGCGCAATCGCTGTTTTGTCTCGCCCAAAAACCGAAGCATTTTTCGCCATCGACGGACCATTTCTTGACGCCCTTGATGTTTGATCGGTTGTGGCGCTCGGATGAAGGCTCGCCATCGGCGATCGCCTTTACCGGACATCCATCGCTGCAGCGCCGGCATATCGTGCAGAATTCGCTAACGCCAAAGTGAATGGGTTGATCAATTGCCAGCGGCAGATCGGTAAAGATTTTTCCCAATCGAATTCGTGGTCCGAATTCTTTTGTGATAAGCAGGCCATTTCGGCCATACTCGCCAAGGCCAGCCTGAATCGCCATAGGTATAGCCAGGCCGGAATCGTTCATGCTGCCGATAGCGTTGTATCCGAGGTTGCGGATAAACTGGGTGAGAGAGAGAACCACCTGGGCATCATGCGAATAGCCCAGCCCGGTAGCAGCACCGCTCAGGGCTGAGGGCACGGTTTGAATCAAGTCATAGTCCATCCGCTGTGCCGTTACAATTACGTAGGGTAGATTATCGGGGATGTCGTTGGGACGCTCTGTCTGGCTTATGTCGCTAAACTTTGACGTATACATCCAGCGTGGATCGTAGCGGGTAATACCAACCAGGTCTGCGCCAAAGCGTCGAGCAACGTTTTTAATTTCCGCGGTCGCTTCATCCGGCGAGGCGAAGGTGATTTGTTGCTCTGCTACATCGCGTTGAAGCGTGAAAGCATCAGAAAAGCCCTCGCGGCGGTCCTGCTTTTCGTTATGTTCTGTGAAGATGTCACTGACATGCCAGGAGGCGTTGCGCAACGCATAGTCTTTTTGGGTAAAGCCATCTGCTTTGCGGAAAGTTTTGAGCGGATTGCGATAGGTCTCGTAGAAAAGCTTTGCTTTTGCCGTGCGAATGGTTTCGTCCCACCAGGAGCGCCGGAATACATCGTCCTTCTGCGCAAACGGCTCGAAATCATCTTCAATTTGAATGCCTGGCGGATCAGCGTGCTCGTCTGAATCCCTCTGCCTTGAATTCGACATGACGGTCCCCTGTTTTGAAACGTTGATAGTCACTGGTAGATGGCTGAATTTAAAGCCGAATGCAGTGTAATGAAAGATGAATCATCATGTCGTGAAGAAGACAAATTGCGCTATTACCAGGTTCCGGCATAATGTAGACTAACATCATCGCTGGCATGCCTCAGGTAGGCATAGCGAATTCTGGTCATCTGTCTTAAATGATGATAGTCATGGGCTAGCCAATTGGCGAGAAGTTGACCGGCGCTTAAGGCACCCAGCTCCGGATGATGATAGGTGTTCGACCAGTTCGGTGATTTTAAGCTGCCAAGCGCCTCGATAGAGTTATCCCGTTCTTTGAGAAAACGCGCAGCCTGTTCCTGGTAGTTCTGCTCTGCATACCCTCGGTCGTTAACCCAGTTTTCCGGGTGAATAGCAGGCCAGGTGAGTGTCGGGTCCTCCAATGTCAACAGCACACGTTGCCGAAAATCTTCAGCTTCCTCGTCCGCCAGGTGACATGTGATTTCGAGTATGTTCCAGTGGCCCGGTTCCGGGCGCCAGTTCTGGATTTCACGCTCTATGCCCGAGAGGACGGCCGCAAATGCCGGCCGATTTGCGGCCAGTTGACGAATGATGTAGCTATGGTCCATTTCAGAAGTCCGCTTATTTTTGTAGTAATAGACGTTTGGTGCTGGTGAATTCACCAGCCTTGAGTTGATAGAAATAGAGGCCGCTGCTAAAATCATCTGCCTTCCAAACAACCTGATGGTCTCCGGCAGGCATGCGCCGATTTATAAGTGTCGCCACTTTCTGCCCCAATACATTGAAAATTTTGAGGGTCACAGGTCCGCTATCCTTTAGTAGAAAACGAAAAGTGGTCAATGGATTGAAGGGATTGGGATAATTCTGAAAAAGCGCATAGCGATCAGGCAAAACAACCAGGTCTTCCTCTATTCCGGTGACGCTGGAAAATTCGAACCAATTAAGATTGTATCCGCCTGTCAGACAAGTCATGCGAAGCGTATAACGGCCGGCCGGCAGCTCAGCAGCTTTACTGGTTGTGGTCCAGCTTTGCCAACCACCGGTGACTGGCAGGGTGATCGAATGGACAAATTGTGTGCCGCTGCTGTCAATGAGGTCAACTTTAATTCGTCCGCCATTGTTCTGCGATGCCGAGCGATAATCTATGTTGTAAGTCCCGGCCGTGTTGATTGTAACCAAATATTCGATGAAATCGCCAGGATCAGACCAGCCGAGATTTTGACCGCCGCCATCGTCAGTTGTGGTTTCAAATTGAAAACCCTGATTAAAAGTGTAGTCTTCCGCCTGAATCCGTCCCGGAATCTGAAGGCGATCCGGCTGCGCCTTGGTCACGTTTAAATCCGTAAAGGCCTGTAGCGGCTGTCCGTAACTGTCGGTGATTTCACCATCGGCGTACGACAATAACAAGGCGTCTTCGAAAAACAATTGTTCATCGATGGTCAGAATGATTTGATAGCCGGTCTCGTTGATGCTATAATCTGAGATTGTGCGACTCTCACCATTGGCCGTTAAGGTGAATCCGCCGGGCGCTGCCGGCAGCGGTGCTTGCAGCGGCTTGGTAAAATCAACCGTAACGGTAAATCCATCCGATCCGGCTTCCGCGGCCACAACGTTCATCGGTAGAGAATCCGGCGCAGTTGGGCTATGGCATTCAAAATAGTTGAGATTAAACTCTCCCTGTTCAATGTAAAGCTTGAAAACATGCTCGCCTTCCGGAAGCACCACGTCGAAAATGTTGAGGTCGCGCCAGCTTTGCCAGCCACCAGTATTGGATACCAAGATACTCTCGGTCAGTTGATGGTCGTCCAGTTCAATATGAAATTTTGCCCCGCCAACCTGTGTCGCCATGCGAAATGTCAGGGCATATGCCGCGGTGCTATCGATTTGAACGGTATAGTTGATCCATTCATCAGCGGTAAGCCAGCCAATGTTGAAGCCATTGCTTGTATCAGCGTCGGAGCACGCTTCGATATCCACGCCGTCGTTTCGATATGCCCATCCGTTGTTCCAGGCTGTGAAGGTGCCGTTTGAGACATGGTAGGTGGCGGTGACATCATCGGAATAGGCTGCGCCATTTGGACCGAGGTCAAAATCAGTGGCAAAAATAAGCCCCGGAATGCGATGCTTAAAAAAGGGTACAGTTTCGTCTGTTTCTACCTGACGAAACATCGCATCGATGACATCTTTCTGATATTTTGTGTTTTCAATCTTGAGATCTTCTGCCAGGGCCATTAGCGCGTCTGTAGCAAAGGTTGCACCAGGGTTTGAGGCGTTGCCCTCCCAATAGTTGATCAAGGTCTGATATTCGGGGGATTTTCTCACGGATAGCGGTCCGGAAATTGATTCAACCTTTTTCATCGGCCACCATGCCCAACCGATATTGTTTTCCTCGAGAAGCTTTATTGCATCTGTAAACCAGGTGTTTGAATTTTCACCGGCTTCACCGCACCAGAGCGGCACATTGTGAGTTTGGCGCATGTCGAGCACCCACTGAATCGATCCCTGGTCGTTGATGCTCCAATATTTATGGAAGCTATAAACCATATTGTCGTCCCAGGGCGGGGTCAAGCCTGTAAAGTCATTGGCAAACCAATTGCCCTCGATGAAAATAATGTGATTATTGTCGACGGCGCGAATCGAATCGGTGATTTCCTCATAGAGTTCGCGCAAGAGGGCATTACCGGGCAGGTTCCAGTTAACTTCATTGATAAGGTCGTAGCCGCCGATCCAGGGTTCATCAGCGTAGCGCTCTGCCAATCGCTGCCAAAGTGCAACCGTTTTATCGCGATTTTCCTGGCTCTCCCAAAGTGATGGCTTGGTTGGATCATAATCTGAAATGCCCGACTCCATCCCCTGCCCTCCCGGCGCCGCATGAAGATCCAGGATGAGATACATGTTGTTCGCTTCACACCAGGATAGCAGACTGTCTGTTAATTCGAACCCCTTGTCGAGCCAGGTGTTTTCGCCGGCAACCGGTTCTTCTTCAATGGGCAGCGTGTAGAGATTGTAGTGCATCGGCAGGCGTACGCTGTTGAATCCCCAGGATGCCAGCGAGTCGATATCTGCCTTTGTGCAATGGTTTGCCAACCAGGCATCATAAAACGCATCGGTATTGGCTTCTCCGATCAAATCTTCAATGGTTTGGCGGATCTCATATTGCGCATTGGCGAAGGAGGAAGTTTGCAGCATATATCCTTCCTGAAGCATCCAGCCGCCAAGGCCCATGCCACGAAGAATAACCTCATTGCCGTTGCCGTCGACAATATGTTGGTTGTTCGTGTGCAGGAAGCCTTGAGCTAAGATTGGCACGAGACTGAGTGTGAAAAATTGAAGAAAAACGATGTAGAAAAAGAAACGCATAGAGGGGCCTTCTTAAAATAAGACTTAGAATTGTGAAGCAGAGGTGCAAAGACTGAGCCATGGATCATGAACTGATTGGATCGGCCGGAAAATTCCAGTTGACCGGCGATTTTGGCACATATCTCATAGACAAGCACGTGAAACACATCCCTAAAACGCGCAATGCGCTTTATGTGCAAGTGCGACGCTTATCAGATCGATAATTCTATTTCGAAATTGATAATGCTTACATGCTGCTACTCGAGCTATCTCCATACGCAAAAGACATTGCTACCGCCCCGGCCATGGTTTCGAATACATGCCATGCGCTATGCAGAATCGATTTGGTGAATGAAATATTAACTTGCCCGAAGAGTTGAAAGCCCTGGGTCATATAGACCAAAACACCGATGATCAGTCCAAAGCGTATGCCGTCTTTTAGTGGATTGCCGCGGCGAAATCCTCGCGGAAACAGAAACGCCATCAGAAACGCGAGAATGCCGTATTGACTTAAAATCGCCCAGGTGACAGGCCCGCTTGTGCGATAAACGCCGGGATTGCCCTCCGCAAGCCATCCGGGCGCCAAAATATTATGAAAAAGAAAGGTAAGGCCTACCATTACGACGAACGCCGCTCCTGCAGCTATTGGCATTTTGGGGTCCATTGTCTCCTCCTGCTTGTTTGCGGTGATGTAGCGTAATCTTAATGAAAAGCCTGGAAAATTCCAACCTCGCGGGCAAGGCAGGTTTTAAGGGATGTCGGTGCCTCCCCGAGTAGCATTGCCAGAATTCCAGGATTTCCGGAGAATCCGTGTTTGCCGTAGTAATCAAACATGGCATCCAGAGTATCAACCTGGTAATCACTTAGCCCGCTGCTCCTGGCTCTTGTGCGCCAGTCCGGCAGCGCAATTTCCTTCGCTGAAATTGGCTTTCGCAGCTGCATGGATAGGGTGCTGGCTATCTCGTTCTGATCAAGCGCTGCCGGGCCACAGAGCTCGTAGGTCGCAAATTCGTGCTTGTCTTCAGATAGGACTCTTGCTGCAGCCCTGGCGACATCGAACAAGTCGACCAGGGACAATTTGGCATCCAGGTGATACGGCACCTCATAAGTGCCGCTGTCAACAATAGTTTGGGCCTGAGCAAGAATATTCTGCATGTATGCACATGGCTGAAGAATTGTAAATGGGACGCCGGACTCGAACAGATATTCTTCTACCCGCATTTTCAGCCAGTGATGGGGCATTTTCTTTATTTGCGGGTGCAAGACACTATGATAAATGAAATGCCGAACATCGTTTTCTGCTGCCAGATCAATGATTAACTTGCCTATTTCGTATTCGCCGGGATGAACATTTGGGCAGATGTGATAGATTTTTTCGATGCCGGTCACCGCAATTGAAAGTACGTGCGGATCTCTCAAGTCTCCGACAATCGTCTCATGTGCCCCCAATAGCCGCAGCATGTCTTGCTGTTCTTTGCGGGCCAGAAAAGCACGAATATGTAATCTGCTCTCTTTCAATTGCTGAATGACGGCTTGTCCGGTTTTACCCGCTGCCCCGGTGATCAATATTCGTGTCACTTGCGGGGCACCTTTCTTTTGTCATCCAGAGTGAACAGGTTATCTCTTTCAAAGATAAAGCTGGCAAACCAGGCCACGTAGCTGAAGGTGATCAGCCATTCATAGGCTGGATTAGGAATTGTTCCCGTTACCGCCCATTGGATAGCGCCAACGATTAGCAGTAGAAATTGAAGCACATTGGTGACAACTCGAATTCGCAGGGCAGCCTGGACTTTAATGTCGCGCAACTTGAGGTCTTCCAGTGTGTATAGCACTTGGGCAATGAGCATAAACAGGAAGAAAAGAGTCGCGAAAACCACATGCCAGTCCCATTCAGTGTCCCGGGTCCCCTGGATCAGGGCTGTGGAAGCCAGCAGGCAGATGGAAGAAGCGAAAGCAAAATACCAGGAAAGACGCGCGCGGCGAGAATAACCGCCGTTAAGTGCTTCCAGCCACTCCATAAAGAAATAGAATAGCAATCCCATAAAAGTGGCGATCGGCATTAATCCGAAGCGAAACAGATACGACTCAGGTGGCTTCAGGCCGGTACGGGTAATTTCGATGCAACCCTGTATGGGCGGAAAACACCAGGGTACGTGGCCGAGGCTGGCAGCGATCAAATAGGTCATTGTGAACAGCAAGGGCGTCCCAATGACCACGGTGTAAATTAATATGAGTGGTCGGAATTTGAAGGTCATGGTTCGAACTCGTTAATGTTTTTCCCGGGATGTTGTGGGAGAATCGTATGCGCCGTCGGCATCGCTTCGAAATTTCTTGAGGCGCCAGGCAGCGTTGACAAACGCCGTTTCATTTTCAAATGCACGAGCGGGAATGACCCAAAAGTTGTCGGCGCCTATTGAAAGAAAAATATAAAATCCATTCTCTTCAACTGAGCTGACGTCTTGCCAGTCGTATGTGTTGTCACTTTGGCTGGTGCTGGTCTGCAAAAATTTTGCTGTCGCTGTCAGTTGCACCTGACCAACATATTCTTCTGGTAGCGAAGACTGCAGTTTTTGGTGAATGTCTTTTGCGGTTTTCAATGGACGGCGATACAACCAGAAACCAACGGCAAACAAAAGGGGCAATAACATGAAGATCAGAATTGGCGCGCCGCCCAGTAGTACAATGACGGGCAAGGCAAGAAAGACAAATACTGCAGCCTCGAATGAAAGGTTGTTCAATTGATTGGTCATGGCCGTTGCGAAGCCGCTCTTGTCGGTTGCATGCATGACCGCCGCTACCCAATCATCCAGCTTTAGTTCATAGTCCAGCGATATGTGGTGGTGAGGCCTCATAACCATTCCTCAAGTTTACTGCATAGTAAATGATCTACTTCTTGACAACCAACAGTCTTTTGCTTTATTTCGGGGCATATTGAACTCAAACTCCAAGAACAACAATTGAACTGTGTGGGGCTGAAATGGATCTAGAAATTCTACAACAGGAGGTACTTTGGGGTGTGCCGCTTTGGCGCATTTTATTGGCCATTTTAATTATATTCCTCGGGTTTGCAGCACGACGCCTGATAAATATAGTCTTTTCCACCGTTTTGTCAAAGCAGGCTGACAAAAGCGAGTTGAAATGGGATGATGAATTTGTCGCTCATACGCCTGCCCCAATCGCTGCGATCATTCAAATTGGGATCTGGCGGGTTGCGGCAGGCCTGGCACAATTGCCTTCAGAGCCGTTTGACTTACAGCAATATGTCTATCAAGGCTTGCAGATTGCCCTCTGGACTGCGATCGCCTGGCTTCTCTTGCGTCTGGTTGATGTGCTAACGAGCGCCCTGGCTCGGGCTTCACAGAAGACCGAATCAAAACTGGATGATCAGCTAATTCCACTTCTGCGTAAAACCCTAAAAGTGGTGATTTTTGTTAGCATTGCCATTATGGTGATTCAGAATCTCGGTTATTCCGTGACCAGTCTGATTGCCAGTCTCGGTGTTGGTGGTTTGGCTTTGGCGCTGGCAGCTCAGGATACTGTCGCCAATTTGTTCGGATCCTTTGTGGTGTTTACAGACAAGCCTTTTCAAATTGGCGATTGGGTGCAATTCGGTAGCGTGGAAGGAACTGTTGAAGAAGTTGGCTTCCGCACAACCAAGGTTCGCCGGTTTGATAAATCGATCATCACCGTTCCGAACTCTACATTTTCTACCTCCCCTATCACAAATCATTCTCAACGGCCCATTCGTAGAATCAAAATGACGGTTGGGCTCTCTTACGAAGCGAGCGCTGGGCAGATTGAAGCTATCCTGAAAGACCTTCGTCAGTTGATTTCCGAGCACCCCGCCATTGATCAGGGTTTCAACTTCGTTCACTTTACAGAATTCGGCGGATCCAGCTTGAATCTGCAAATCTATTGTTTTACAAAATCAACTGTTTGGACAGACTTCCTCGCGGCACGGGAAGACTTAATGTTGAAAATCATGAAGGTGGTAGAGAGTCATGGCCTCGAGTTTGCCTTCCCGACACAAACCGTTTACCTGCGCGACGAAGAATGGCCATCACAAAGATCAAGTTAAGATTGATAGGTCGAAACCCCGGCAGTGCCGGGATTTCGACCTATTGCAGAGTTGCTAGTTGAGGGTGTTGTCGAAACCGGGGCGAACAAATGCCCGCGCATTCGGAAAAGTCGCTTCGACTTCGGTCTTCAAGTGTTTTAGTTGGCGCGACAAAAGCAGTAGCTCATGCTTGTCGGCTGGGTCCTCCTTCGCCAGGCGAGTTATTGCTTCCAGAGAATTGTCAATCCCAATCAGGGCGACTTTAGCCGAACCGTCAGAATCGTTCGGCATATTTTTCAATGTGCCGAATTCCATAGCTTCTTGTTGGCCGCGCAAGGCGCGCATTATTTTGACATAAATTTGCAGATGATACCAGCCGATTGTCTGCACCGCATCAGGGACCGATTCGGAGGTGTAGTCGTGGAGTGTGCCGTCCATGAGCGCTTTGGCTTCAACCCGGGTATACCACCCGCGAAGCCACTCACCTGCTTGATCCGCATATTCGCTGGCAGCGATAGCGGACGGATATTGCTCAAACTCTTCACTTTTAATGGCCGGGGAGAATCCGTATTTATCTTCGATGTGCGAGGCCTCAGTGTCTTCCATAAAGCCCTGATCTTCAATGTCCGCGAGGACCGCTTCTCTGGCATCAAGATCGACTTCTAGCAGCACGAGATCGTTGCCTTTCTCCATGTCGTAAGTGAGACAGCGAGATGTGAAGGGACATTTTTTGCACCAGGCATCACAGTAGTTATAAATCCCCCGGATGTATTTGGGGTTGCGTGGATCGAATTTACGCCTCTGCATGGAATTTTCCTCTCTTTATTCATGAGATGCAAAAAAGAGGAAAATTTCATAAATCGTTCGAAATTCACTTACGGGGATCTAGCTGGTAGATGCGGCCTTGCTTGGGCGCTCCTGTAGCAGGCTCAGACATTCTTTCTCTACTGCTCGATATAGCTCTTCGCGCTTAACGGGTTTGGCTACATAGTCGTTCATGCCGGCAGCGAGGCATTTTTCACGGTCACCTTTCATAGCATTGGCGGTCATTGCCACAATTGGAATGTGATGATTGAGGACATGCGAGTCCGTGTCGCGAATGCGCCGGGTCGCGTCGAGGCCATCCATTTCAGGCATCATAACATCCATTAGAACCAGATCATATGGTATCATCTCGAGGGCCTTTACTGCCTCGAGCCCATTGCTCACCGTGTCTACGTTAAATCCAAAGCGAGTCAGCATTCTTGCGGCTACTTTTTGATTTACGATATTATCCTCAGCAATTAAAATCCGAAAGCGGGCGCACTCATCGCTGCTCAATGTAGGCTCAAACATATTCTCTCTAAAGCGGCTTTTCCCGACAGATTTTTTGCGCTCCACAACTTCTTTTAATGTATACCCCAGGGTGCTCAGGCGAATCGGCTTTGTAAGCCAGGCATCAATGCCAATCTTCTTTAGCTCCTCTGATTTTGGACGTCCGACCATCGAACTGAGGAGAACCAGGCGCATTTTATTGTTTCTCTCATTTTCACGCAGGCGCTTTGCCAGAGTGATGCCGTCCATTTTGGGCATCATCATGTCGAGGATGGCGAGATCAAAAGGCTGACCATCCAGAAAGGCGCGCTCCACAGCCAAAAGGGCCTCTGCGCCATCCTGCGCCTGAACGAGGTGTTTGCTGGAATCCAAAAGCAGGCCGGAAAGAACCCGGCGATTGGTGGCGTTGTCATCGACGATCAAAACACGTTTATCTTCAAGGAATGCCAATGGGCTGCCGGAAGTTGATGCTTGATCTTCCTGCTTGGCGAAAACAGTGGTGAACCAGAATTTGGAGCCGACGCCCTCAGTGCTTTCCACGCCGATTTTACCGCCCATGAGTTCCACGATTTTCTTTGAAATTGCCAACCCTAATCCGGTGCCGCCGTAGCGCCGGGTAATTGATGCGTCTACTTGTGAGAATGACCTAAAGAGCCGGTCTAGCCGCTCCTTGGGAATGCCGATGCCGGTATCTGTGACAGCAAATTCCAGAGTGACATTTTCTTCAACTTCCTCAAGGAGGCGAACTTCAAGAAGGATCTCTCCCTCTTTTGTAAATTTGACGGCATTGTTTAGGAGGTTCACAATGACCTGGCGCAAGCGTCCTTCATCCCCACGCAGCATCAAAGGAATATCTGCTGCGATGTCATAGATAAGCTCGAGGTTCTTTTGCTCGCTTTTAAAGGCTAGTAGGCCAACTGTATCCTCAAGTGCTGCACCCAGGTCAAAGGGATGGTCTTCAAAATCCATCTTCCCGGCTTCAATCTTTGAAAAATCCAGAATGTCGTTGATAATGGCGAGGAGGTTTTCGGCGCTGTTTTGAATAATTTCCAGTGACTCGCGCTGTTCGATATTCAGATCTGTATCGCGCATCAAGCTTGCCATTCCCAGGACGCCATTCATTGGCGTACGAATCTCGTGACTCATATTTGCGAGGAACTCGCTCTTGGCGCGGGTCGCTTCTTCGGCCGCATCCTTAGCCTCCTTCAATGCTTCGTTCGAGGCCCGCAACTCCGCGGTGCGATTGGCAACACTGCGTTCCAGCGCTTCGTTGTAGCGACGAATTTGCCCGGTCTTGTAATTCACAAACCAGAGAACGAAGGCTACGCCGAGGAAGAGGCACAGGAATTTGAACCACTGAGTTTGCCAGAACAGTGGTTGCACGATCAGGGTTACTGTGGCGCCTCGCTTGTTCCATACGCCATCCGGGTTAGCTGCTTTAACACGAAACCGATAAGTGCCCGGTTCCAGATTGGAGTAGGTCGCAAAACGCCTGTCGCCGGAATAGTGCCATTCATCTTCCAGTCCTTCCAGGATGTAAGCATATTGATTCTCGCCGGGAGACGCATTGTGGATAGCCGCGAATTCAAAAGAGATGACTTTGTCGTCATATCCCAGCGTGATTGTGTCGGTATAGGCAATGTGGTTCGTGAGCAAGACCCGTCCATTCTCGTCGCTTTGTCCCGGGAGGATTGGTTGGTTAAGTAACTCAAATTGTGTTATGGCTACCTGCGGTTCTATCGGATTGCGTTTTACCTCGGCCGGATCGAAGATCGTAAAACCGCCATCTCCACCGAAATACAAGTTCCCATTCTCATCTTTGAAGGCGGGGCCGATAAAGTAGACATCGGAAGGCAGTCCATCGCCGCGATAGAAGGGGTCAACATCAATTTTGATGTAATCGTTACTATGGCGGCGCTCCTTTGTTATTCGGCTTAGACCTTTGTGCGTCGAAGCCCAAACAGAGCCGTCATCTGCCTCAAGCAGGCCGACAATTACATTGTCAGATAGCCCATTTGCAGTCGTGTAATTATCAAATACTGCAGTTTCGCCAGGTTCCGGAGTGTTGCGCAAGATGGATAGACCGGTTTCCCGGCCGAGCCAAAACGTCCCGTCGCGGTCCTGAAGCATAGAGAATACAGCATTTCCCCCAATGCTGCTCGTGTCGTTGCTTGCATGCTCAAACCAGCGAACCTGACTGGTTTGCTGGTCCAGGACTCCCAAGCCTTTGCCGTCAGTGCCAAACCAGACTTTGCCGTCGTGGTCTTCAATGATGCAGCGAACAACGATGCGTTCATTGGAATTCCAGTGCAGGGAAAACTGCCTGGTGTCCGGGTTGATGCTTTCCAAACCCTCCTCTGTTCCAAGCCAAATTCGGCCGTAACGCCCCGCTGCCATTGTGAAAATGGCTGACCCTCTTGAGCCGCCTCGCCCCTCCTCTGTCACCGGAAATTGCTTGAATGTTTGCCTGCGACGATCGAAAAGGCTGAGGCCGCCACGGTAGCTACCGGCCCATACACGGTTCTTGCTGTCTGTCAGGAGCGACCAGGTTTCCGGATAGGCCAACTTGCCATCTGTCGAGGAAAAGTGCGTAAAATTATCAGTCCCCGCATTCAGTCGATCTATCCCTTTTGTAAGGCCCAGCCAGACATCATCATTTTGGTCCTTGGTTATGGCGAAAACGACATCGTGACTCAAAGAGGACTCAATATGAGGGATGTTCCGGTAGTTGACAAACGGTTTGCGATACAAATCGCTACTGGACAAACCACCATTTGTACTCACCCATAGAACGCCGCTGGCATCGACCATCGAGAACAGAATTTCGTTGGTCATTAATTTGCCCGGATTTGTTGGGTCACTTTTAATTCGGCTGATGTTGCCCGTTCCAGCCTCATAATACAATAGGCCGCTTTTGCGAGTTGATAGCCATAGATTTCCTTCAGGCGTCTCGAAAATATGTTCAACGATTACTGAGTCCTTGGGACTTGTTGCGAGATCAATCGGGGTGCTTTCATCTGTCAAGAGATTGTGTTTGTAGAGCCGTTTCCATGTCGCCAACCACAGGTGGATGCCATCATTGCTGAATTTTAGTGAATACGGATGCTCTTTCGCGTAGGTTTTATTCTGCTCCCAGTTGATAGACTTTTTCATTGTAACATCATGGATGACAACACCGTGATTGGCGATGGTCATCCATATTTTGTCATCTTGTGACACGTCGAGATTCACGACAAAATGCTTGTGGCTTGTGTCTGCCAGGCCTTGGTAGGTAGAAAACGTCTCGATGTCTCCGGTGGCGGGATCCATCGAGATCAGATCGCGTCGCCGCTGTATAAACCAGATGCGGTTGTTGACTCTTCTGTCCACCAGTAGATCCGTCCAGGACGCGCTACCGGAGTCTGCCGTCGACAATGAATAATTTGTAATTTTGTCGGTGTGGAGATTGAGCCGGCTGATGCCTGCCGGTCCGGTAGACCAGAGGAGATCATCCTCATCAATCATGACCGAGATGACATAATCCAGGTGCAGCGTCGTTGAGTCCGTGGGGTTGTGGCGATATTGTGTAAAGCTATAACCATCATATCGATTGAGACCAGCCTCGGTTGCAAACCAGACAAAGCCGAGACGATCCTGCTTTATGTCGTTCACGATGGTGGATGAAATTCCCTGCTCTGATTTGAAGTGCCGAAAATGCAGGTCGCTTGTTTGACCTGAGATCGAGAAAGAGGTGAGTAGAATTACGAGAATTTTGAGGTGTTTCCAGTTCGCCATTTGAATCCAGTCTTTTTGCGTATCAAGATTCCTTGCCACTTGCGATCATAGCTTCGAATGCTACCTTGGCCACGCATGTGCGCAGTTCAGGCGCAACACCTGCCATGGGAATCATCGTCAATATGTATCTTTTCTTGAGGTGGAAATAGCCGAAGTGTTATAAAAATAGGTGATTACGAACGATCGGTGGTGACTTGTTGCACAAGTTCCGAGTTGTCTAAATACATAACTGAGGTTTCGGTCTAGGGCCTTCTGATCTTTAACTCGCAAAGGGCAGTAAATGTTTCCGGGAATTAGTAGCGCAGCGTTGTCATGAGAGCAGCAAAATTGCCCGGCCAAACCTCTTGAAAGTCGGTGGATGATGGCGGCAATTCCAGGGTCACGGTTGGAATGCCTTTTTCTTTTCCGGCATAGCTGCCGAAAGATCCGGGCGTGGGATACCCGATATCTGCTTCCACAGGGTAGCCGTTTTCTGCTGCCATTTGCTCAGCCATCTTTTTGCCCGGTCCGTCATAATTGTTGACTTTAAGCGGTGTATGAACCGATACAATGCGTTGAGGTTTGTAGGTGTCGAGGAGGGCAATGACGAATTGTGTCTCCGGTTCCGATGCTGGCCTTGGTCCCGGATTGTTGCGTGGCGCATTTGCGTGCGGCTGCCAATTGCTGGTTGGGAAATTGCGATTAACGTCCACGCCATTTGCGTTTGTGCGTGTATTGGCAACCAATCCATCAGGATTTAAAACCGGGACAATAATGACCCGGCAATTCAACTTGATGTCTTTGCTGAAATACAAGTGTTGGGCAAATGCGTAAACAAATTTGGGGCTTAAGTATTCGTTCCCATGAAAAGCGCCAAAAATAATGGTGGTGCTATCGCCCTGGCCTAGTTCAAGCGAGAAAATTTTGCGGCCTTTTACGCTGCTTGCGTGACTGTCCCAGGGGATCTTGCTCTCTGCTATTTCTTTGTATAGCAATGCACCACGGCTCTCTTGTAAAGCTTCCTGGGCGTTCAGGTTGAGGATGAGTATAAAAAACGATGCGAAAAGAAGGCGAAGTGTCAGTGTCCAGTTCAATTCATTCCCTCCTGTTTGGCATGGAGCCCTGGATACAACTCTGGCTGTTTCCGATGAAGCGTGCCTTGTTCATAGGCGAATGTCAGCTTGATGAGTGTCGGCTCGTCATACATCCTCCCCAGGAACTGTAAGCCGGCCGGCAAATTCTCGCTGGTAAATCCCATCGGCACTGTAAAACCCGGCTGGCCGGTGTGCGGCGAAATAATCTGGCTATTGTCCCCTTTATAACCCTCGGCATAATTCTCGACAATTGCTGCGGGGTGATTCCAGGATGGAAAAATGATGGCGTCGAGCTCCAGGCGATCCATCTCCTTCTCAATGGCTTCGCGAAAGGCGATGCGACGTTTGTCACTATATGGATCCAGGCAGGGATATACCTCATGGTCCTTTCTTGCTGCTGTTGTTCGAAAATACTCAAGCCCTTCATTAACGTCTTCTGCATAAGGACCGGCAGCTATGATGTCTTCTATTGTCCTCAGACTGTCCCGTTTTACATGCTCTGCGAGGTATGCCTCAATATCCTGGCGAAAGTCGGCGCACCACTGGTTTTTCCGCAATTCAGCAAAATCGGGGACAACCACAGGATCCACAACTATGGCCCCCAAACGCTCGAGGTCTTTGACCGCCTGATCGAAAAGCGCCTTGATTTCCGGGTGTGGATCTGCTTCACTCAACTCTCTCAATACGCCAATGCGCGCATTTTTCAATCCATCTTTGTCCAGATAGTTCAAATATGACTCCGGGACCTTGCCCTCACTGTGTTTCGTAATTTGATCTGCCGGGTCAAATCCGGCAATAGCCTGCAAAACTCTCGTTGCATCTTCGACGGTCCGGCACATTGGTCCACCAACATCATTCCTCATATACAGCGGGATGATTCCATGCCTGCTGGTCAGGCCCAGTGTGGATCGAAAACCAACAAGAGCAGTGTGTGAAGATGGACCTCGTATTGAATTCCCGGTATCGGTTCCCAGGCCGATAGCCGCAAAATTTGCGGCCATACCAGCCGCAGTGCCGCCGCTTGATCCGGCAGGGACACGAGCGAGATTGTAAGGGTTGCGGGTCTCTCCGGCGGTTGAACTATGCGTATGCTTGGCGCTGAAGGCCCACTCAGCCATGTTGGTCTTGGCTATGATGATTGCACCGGCTTCCTTTAATTTGCGAACCTGGAAAGCGTCGTCATCCGGTATAAAGTCTTTTAGCGTGATGGAGCCGGCTGTTGTTGGCATTCCCGCCGTGTGATAGTTGTCCTTAACCAGCATTGGAATACCGTGGAGCAGACGCAGCTTGCCGGTGCGTTTGAACTCTACATCCATTGCTCGCGCCTCTTCCAATGCCTTAGGATTCAGATACGTAATCGCATTAAGCCGGGTTTGCTGGTCGTAGGCTGCAATACGGTCGAGATAAGCCGTCATCAGGTCTTCGCAGGTGAAACTGCCGCTGCGATAGGCGTCATGAATCTCTGCCACCGTCAATTCCAGCGGATCAAACAAATTTGGCTTGGATTCATTTTGCTGACATGAGATTGCAAAAAATGAAAATGCAACGATGCACAGGTAGATTGTCTTCATTTCAAGGGCTCGTGGCTCTTAGCATTTTAGTGCTGTGTAATTATTGTGTGAAACAGAATTCCCCCGTCAATTTTCAATGCTTCAATCTTCGATGTTTAACGACGTGGTTATATCAATGGCGGCGGAAATAGACTTGTATACCGGGCAATAGTCTGCATGGATGCCGTGCACCCGCTCTATCGTTTCCCGATGCGCCGCATCGGCCTGCAGCTTATAGGTGACATGGATTCTCTTTATCACCAGCACTTTGTCTTCTACTTCAACTTCACCAAGGACTTCTGAAGTCAACTTGTCATTGCTTGCATCAATCTTGCGCGCCTCCAACGCGCCTCCGAAGGTGCCGGTCAGTCAACCACCGGTAGCTGCAATGACGTAATCTATGGTCGTTGCATGAGGTTCGCTGACGTCCGGGCTCACCCCATAATGCCTGGCAATGGCACCATGTACGCCAAACTGAACGGCACCCTTTTCCGCCGGCAAATAAGCGAAGCGCAGCGGGCCTTTTTTACGCTCGATTCTGATATTGGCAATGTAGGCCGGATCTGCCATAGAATGGTCTCCTTGTTGTTGTTAGTGTTCACCGATGTTGATATTTAGGCCGAATCCCCAAAACTGATTATAGCGCCCCCGGATGTCGCCACGAAGGTCATATTGGGTTGTCAGTTGAAGTTGGGTGTTGTGGACGCTAAGCCTTGGACCGGCATGGAGGTAAAATTTAAGACTATTTCGGTATATTTGAAATGAATTTCGGGTGAGAAATTGGCTATAGCTTGTTCCCAGGAAGTAGCTGCCGGAGGCATTGCCAATCATTGGCCAGTTCATGTGAAAGTGCAGGTCATTTTCAGCGCCGTAAAAGCGGCCGTAGGCCAGTTGAAAATCCAGTATCAAATAGGCCAGGTCGATAGCCGCGAAGCGCCGATTTTCGAAATCATTTAGGCTGCCGGCTAGTGTCAAACGTCGAATACGCAGCAAGAGGCCATTGTTCGGCAGATGCCAGCTTAAGGCTGCATCCCATTGGGTCTCTCCCCTATCCGGTTTTTGGTAGTGAAGGCGCGCTTCCCAGCCTTGTTGAAAAGGAGAAGGGCGAGTGGCGTGCCCTAAACTGAAAAAACCAAAAATCGAATTCTCATCCTGATAATAACCCACGGAGGCCGGCGCATAAACCAGATCGGCCGCCTTGATCCAATGCTGCGTTACAGGGTCGAGGAAAGAAGGGCTGGTCATGCTGGTCACATGTCCTTTATAGAGTTTCCGGTATACCTTGGGGTGTTTTTCCAGGCTGGCAAGGAATTGCTTTGCGTTCAAAGGGGTTCCCGCGCCGCTTTGCTCGACATGGCTGAACCAGCTCATCAACGCTTCCAGAAATGCCGCTCTGGTGTCTGAGTGATCGCGGCTGATCATATCTGCCGAATGGGTTCGGGTGTCAAGCTGGATTGTTGCCGTCTGGTGTGGGTGCGACGCCAGTGCTGCAAGGTGCTTGCTATGATATGATTTTGTCAGCCAGTCGTCAACGCCATGGATGAAGAGCAATGGAACGTCAATATTCCCAATTGCTTTGGCCGGGGATGTCGAGTAGGACAACATGTGGCGATTCATGCCGACCAACACCATATTCAGCATTCTGGCGACACCAACCCGATCCACGGCATAAAACCCCGATATCAGGCCTTCATGTGGCTTCAGGATGTCACCCGAAAGCCGCATATTGATATCTTGCACGGTATAAGGCGCGGCGACGGCAACGACGGATGCCAACTGCCCGCCGGGATCATCCATACCGGCGAACTGCAGTGCAATTTTAGCCCCGATAGAAAAACCGAGTATATGCACGACATTGTGCGTTTGCCAAATGTCCAGGTGTTGCATTAAGGCCTTCAGGGTTGCAGGCTCCTGCTCTCCCCAGGAATAGCCTGTCTCGAAAACTGAGCGTCCTTCGGCGTGCTGTGGTGGGTCCATTACCAGGAAGGAATAGCCTCGCTCTTTCCAAAGCGTTTGCAGAATAAAGGATTCGGGAATGCGACTGTGCTCCGTGAAACCGGGCACGTGAACGATGATCCGCGAAGGCTTACTGCCGTCAGCGTTATAATAGAGATACTCGATATTTTGAAATTCACCGCGCTTCGTCTGCTGGGCCAGCAGTGCGGTTCCGAAAAAAACGACGATGGCAATTGCCAGAGATCTCATTGAGCACTCTACGAAACAATCTGGAAATCTGCAAGTTGGTAAGCATGTAAATCGGCAAGACGGCAAATCGGTAAACCAGGAATGTAGTTTGTCTTGCTTGTTGGTGCTGCTCTTACCGGGTCTTACGATAACACGCGACATCCCCGTTTTTGCAATTTGTCGATGAGAGTGTCGGTTTCGGCGAGATTGGTCCAGCGCAAATCAAGTTTTCGCAGGGCGGAGAGATCGCCTAGGGTGTCTGGTAGCCTGCGCAGTTTGTTTGCGCGAAGGTCGAGGAATGTCAAATTATCAAGTTTGCCGATCGTAGTGGGTAAGGCGCGCAGCTGATTGTTGCGAAGGTCCAGGGTTCTTAAGCTAGAAAGTTCGCCGATGCCATCAGGCAGATGCGCGAGGCGATTGTTTGATAAATACAGCTCCGCGAGTTGCTGAAGTTCACCAATGCTGTTGTCGATATGCCGCAAGCCGTTGTGGTATAGACGAAGCTCGACAAGTGATCTGAGCTCAAAAATGGCCTCTGGTAGACGCGTAAATTGGTTGTCGGTCATACCGAGATATTCCAGGGCCAATAGCCGCGAGAATGCCTGCGGAATGTCCTGCAGGGCATTGTCGCTAATGTATAACGTCTTGAGTTTATTCAGGCTACCGATGCTATCAGGCAGATCCGTTAATTTGTTGTGACCGAGATCGAGGATTGTCATATTGTCGAGGTCGCCAAGGCTTTCAGGCAACGTTTCGAGATCCAGGTTGTGCAAGTATAATTCGCTCAGGGTTTCAAGTCTTGTGAAGGCCGCGGGCAGCGAGTCGAGTGGGTTCTGACCGATCACCAGCTTCCTGAGATTGCTAAATCCCCAAAGAGGCTCCGGCAGATTTCGGAGCTGGTTATTGTGGAGTGAAAGGGTTTCCAATGTTTGCCATGCCAGAGGTGCCGGAATGCTTTGCAGAGAATTGTTGTCGCAAAAGATATGTCGTAAAGCCGGCAGTTCAGTTAAGCAACCCGGTAGTTCCGTGAAGCGATTGTCGTCGAGTATCACAGTGCTGAGCTTGCGGCAATTGTTGAGGCCTAAGGGAAGATCTGTTAGATGGTTACCGCGCAAATCAAGCACTTCAAGGGCTTCTAACTTCCCAATGACTTGCGGCAAGCTGTTTATATTCTGGCCGCAAATCCACAATTTTTGCACAAACCCATTTTTTGCGGAAAACCCGACGAGTTCGTTGCTGTTCCACTCCCCCGCCCGGTATGCGGGGTTGACTTGTGATATGAGGCTTTGCACAACCGCCTTCTGGCTTGGGAGCAGCTCCATCTAGAATTTCACAACAAAATCTACGTACGGCCAACCAGGGAATCTGAAATCTTCTGCGATATTGAAGAAGCCGAGATCGATCGCGATATTTTCGCCGAAAAAACGAAGCCCATAGGATAGCATTACGCCATCTTCTGCTCCCGGAATCAGCCAATTTTCACTTACGAATGAAATACGCTCAGTCATCCGCAAGTCTGTTCCCAGGAGAATGATCTGAGTTTCAGCCAGGTTGTCCTCGCTAAATGGAATTCCAAGCCCAAATGTAAAGCTGTAGTCTGGTTTGCCGGCAGTGCCAACAACATAAGCGATACCGCCGCCAAATTCTTCGCCAAATGGCAGAAAGATGAAAAGGACGCCGGTAGCTGCACTGAAGTTTTCCGTCAACTGACCACCAAATTTCGGCGTAAAATAGAAGACATTATTGTTTAGGAAGTCGTCTGTCGGGAATACAGACATGCCACCGCCAAGTGTGAGGTTGTCGGTGACGCCGTACGCGAACCCATTAAAAAACAGATAGATATTCTGGTAGTAGCCGTCTCCTTCCGGCAACATGCGGCCGGTTGGCGAAAAGAAAAGCCGGGTGGTGTGGGGATTCTTGAACCACAGTTTGCCGTCGCGCATCATCGATGCGTCAGCAGTATAGATGTCCTCAACTGCGGACATCTTAATTTGCATGACTCCGAATTGGGTTTGAAAGTCAATTTCATCCTCACGAACCTCAATAATTCGGCCGGTCAGTTGATCGCCGTTCTTGAGGGTAATTGTTTGTATGAGACTGGAGTCGGCAATTGTCATTTGTGATCGTATTTTATCCGGAACCTGGCTATGCATTGATGTTGTCAAAATGAACGCCAGGGCGGCTGTCCAAAAAGCAGTAAGAGTCGTCGGACGAAAGGTGCTTCGCATGGTTTTCTCCTCAGGTGGATTTCTGTGTAGTCAGAAAGCAACAAAAGTCGTGCCGGATAATCGCCGTGGCAGTGCGCCCGTTCGCTGGTCTGTGTGCTAGCGCCGCTACTATGCTTTTGTTACTCGAAATTCGACATTGTCGAGCAAACAGGCAAATTTTGTCGAAAGAAGAGGCGTTGTTTAGCGATGATTCTGGTACTCGCGGGCTGGGATTTCAGTGGCTAGTGTCCGGTGGGTTTCTTCATCTATTGTGGTCTTGGCAGCCGCAGATATTGCTTCATCCAATTGGACGTCCGTTCGAATACCAAGTGCGGCGGTTGTTACGGCGGGTGTGTTCAAGACGTAGCCCAGGGCGACAGAAATAGGACGCTTGGCGGTGTTGGTCATTTTCGCAACAATCTCAGCCGCATGACGGACCTGATCTTCGCCATGCCCCAGATACGACTTTGGGGTTTTGCCGAGCAGATATCCCTTGGCAACCGCCCCGCGCGCTAAGACGCCGATATTGTTGTTTTCAAGAAGATCCAGGCAGGACTCTTCCGGCCGGCGATCGAGGAGGCTATACTGCATCATCACGCTGGTAATGTTGGATCGCTTTACATATTCTCGAATGACATTCGGGCGGATAGATGATATGCCATAATGGCGAATCTTTCCAATTTTCTTCAGGTGTTCGAATGCCTCGATTGATTCATCAATCGCATCATCAATAGTGCCGCCATGAAGCTGATAGAGATCAATATAATCAGTGTCAAGGCGGCGTAGGCTGTCATCGACGGCAGCAAGAATATAGGCTTTGCCGGGATTCCAATCCCAGCCGCTGCCATCGCTGCGCCATTGATTCCCAACTTTTGTTGCAATGAAGACATCCTGGCGAATCTCCTTGAGCGCCTTGCCGACAGTGATCTCGTTCTCGCCCTTGTCGTAAAGATCCGCCGTATCGAAGAGGTTTATGCCGCGGTCAGCTGCTTTGCGAAGCAGTCGGGCATTGACAGCATGATCAGAGCCGAGCGACATACAGCCGAAGCTGATCTCGCTGACGCGCATATCCGAATGTCCCAGAATTCGATAATTCATTAATCCAGCACCAGAACACGTTGGGTTGTTGTCAGGTTTACGGTCGCAATTCGCGCAAAATAGATGCCGGCAGCAATGTTGTTCATCTCCACACCAACGCAAATTTCGCCGTCCGTCTCACTTACCTGCTCGCTGAAAACCACCTCGCCGAGAATGTTGAAGATGGTTATGGTTGCCGGAGAGACCACTTTTGCAAAATCGAAATTCAGCATGCTTCTTTCGCGCACCGGATTTGGGTAGATGTTGATGTCCAGATCGCTTGGCGGTTCAGCTGTGCTGGTGATGGATGGCGGCACCGTGCCGCTAAAGTACGCTTCGGCGCGTTCAAAAGCATCATGGCCAATGTCTATGCCGATCAAACGCCCGGGAATATCGTCGGCCGGCGGATGAATGCCACCCCAGATTCGCGAGAGGCTGGTCTGGTCAGATGCATCGCGATAAGTGGCCCATTGCAAAGTGAGGTCGGTGCTCGGACCGTCCTCAAACACCAGGAACTCGTTCTGTGCAGCGTTGAATTCGCCGAGGCCACCGGGAAAGAATTCGTCACCGGTCAAGAGAGTCATGGCTTCAGCCGCAGCGCGTGAGAATGTTGAATGCCCGGAAATGTAGCCGGCGAAAGGCGGCGTGATAAACGACGGTCGTTGGTATGGCCACCAATCTTCGGCCATGATCCAGCCAACGCCGGCAACGTCCGTATCCGGATTGCTGATGTACTCCGGCCCGCGCCAGGCCTTCAGTTTAATATTGCCAACGTTGAGGCTGTTGATGTTTGCCAAGGAATCGCTTTCGTCAACCAGCTCAATGTAGCCGGGAATTAAGGGGATGCCATTCGGGTGATAAGATGGTAAGTTCTCTGAGGTGCTCTGTCCGTTGTCGGCCATCCAGCGTATCGCAGAAACCGGTCTTAAATAGTCATACCAGCCTTTGATACCCCATGCCGTCACAGCGGCGTCGTGCATTGCTCCACCCAATAGAAAATAAGATTTAACATCCCACTCAAGGTCATCGAGGATGTCGCCTTTGCCCCGGAAGCGTTTTTCAAATAAGGGGTGATCGCTGACGTAGTTTAATAATGTAAACCAATGTCCGGGCGGGGTTTCTGAATCCGGTCCGTCCGCCCAAAATTCCGCAAGCACCCGTGCGTAGTCTCCGCGTGGCACCATCTGCGGTGCATAGGGTTGGCCGGTAGATGGATTAACGTCCCAACCCATGCTTGGATCGCCGCCGTTCTCCAGATCGTAAAAGTCGCGATAATCTTCAAATGCAGTTGGCAAATTGGGGATGTTGCCAATGGATGCCGGAGAAATATCCCACATAACGCCATCTGCCGGATCAAGATGAGCAGACCACACGGATACTAATGCAAAGCCCCATTTGTATTCGTCCGGGAGATAGGATTCGCCTTCGAAATCTATCGCCGGTGGTGGTCCGGGATCGTGATAAACAAGGTAGTGGCCTTCGGGGCGACAAAATGTGCTCATTGAACTGCTGGTAAGGGCAAAAGGTGTAACGGAACCCCACTCCGGACTGAGGAATTCCGGCGTATCGCCGGGAATGAGATTTCCTGACTGGTCAATAAAAACACGCAGCGAGAGTGGTTGCCAACGATTCGGATTGACAAGGTCAGGGTTGCCGGAGAAGCGCGGCACCAGGGGCGGATTCACCGGTTCATAATAGAGGTTGCTATAGTCAAATTCCTCGTTCGCATAGTCGAGAGCGCCATATTCAATCAGGCATTGAGCAAGATAGTTGCCGAGCTCTTCAGGCCCGCCATTCTGATAGTCGCTGCTTTCGATGTCACGAGAATAGCCCAGTTCATCCATCAAATTATCAAAGGCCAATAGGGTTGCAAATGCATTCGGCGAACGACGGAATCTATGTCGCAGCAAGCGATATGCTGCATAGCTCATGGTTCGATTTCGCGCATCTTCGATATTGGACGGTTGCTGTATCGGCAGCAGTTCGCAATCGTAACCACCTACACGCTTACCGAGTAAATATGTCTCAGCATTTGGATCGTAAACAGCCCATGCATCGTACAAGGCGACGGCCGTATGAAATAAATTGCGGGCGTGAACGGTGGGTCTGGCAAAATCATTGCGGATGGCGTGGAGCAGTTCCTCATTCCACTGTCTGGCAACAGTGTGCTCATTTTGAGCGAGGACGGCCGCACTCAATAACAGCAGACAGGCCGCAATACTTAGAAAAATTCTATAGATCATGATACCCGAACCTCTTTTTGACATTTCCTCCTTCCGCTCGAAACCGTAGAAAGGTCGGAAAAAGTGAAATAAAACTCAAGAGGCTGTTTAATTATCAGCCCCCGTCATAAAATCTCATTGGGCTATAGGGTTATCGGCTTTCTGCTAGAAAACGTGTGACCGTAATTGAAAGATGAGTGACTAGAAGTCAGCCATGCGACCGGCGATGCGCGTCAGTGCCTCCGCAGCGCCAAGCGGTATATGCAAGCCAACTGTCTCGGTGAGATCTGTCATGCCGGGATTGATTTCAATTGTTGCCCTGCCTATGGCAGCTGCTCGCACAACCGGTTCGAGAATGTAAGGAAACACTGCAGATGTGCCAATTGAGACAGTAAGATCGTAGTCGTGTTGGGCAATGCGACCGAGCCCACCTACTGTAGCATTGCTCAGAAATTCGCCGAATAAAACCACATCAGGGCGTATGATGCCGCCGCATGTCATGCAGGTGATGGGGAATGAGGGTTGCAGGACGGTTTTTGCCGGATCAAAAAATTCATTTGAGTGAAGATTATCTTTACAGGTAGTGCAGTATAGCTGATGCATATTGCCATGCACCTCTATCAGATCACTCGAGCCGGCCTGGCGATGGAGTCCATCGACGTTCTGTGTCATTACCGTAACCTTTGACTTGTCCTTTTCGAGTTCGGCTATAACTTTATGTGCTGCGTTGGGCCTGGCACCGAAACAGGCTTCACCAATTTCCCACAGATACCTCCAGGTGAGCCCCGGATTATGGTTGAAAGTTGAGCCGCTAAGTGCGACTTCAATAGGCATGCCGTCGTCGGTTTCTTCGTTGTCATAGAGTCCGCCAACGCCTCTATAGGTTGGCAGGCCGGAATCGACGCTGATGCCAGCCCCGGTGATAAATAATATCGAATCTGCTGTACGAAAAAGCTCAGCTGCCTGCCGTAGTTTTTCTTCATTGCTTGCCGTCATTAGGCTTCCCTCCGCTAGTTGACAAAAACGACAAAAATCGCTAATCTGATCAGGCCTTGTAGAAGACATTGTTTAACGCTACTGGCTATTAATATACGAAGGGACTCCTGTTTGTGATATCTACAATAAATATTCGTTCGAAGGAAATCGATGGTGCTGAAGTGGCCTGGTTTGCGCCGATATGCGACGGGGATGACATGCACCTCGGTGAGCGATCTCCCGCCTATAGAAGCAATTGGCAAAACGCCTCGCAAATTCTCCTTGAAGCCGACAAATTGGGCTATCGGAATATTCTTTGCCCCTCATCCTATCAGGTCGGACAGGACACCCTGACTTTTGCCTCTGCCGTAGCCCCGCTGACGAAACAAATCAATTTGCTGACAGCCATTCGCTGTGGCGAAATACATCCGCCGATGCTGGCGCGGGCGATCGCGACACTGGACCATATCCTGCAGGGGCGTCTGACGATCAACATTATTTCCTCAAATTTGCCAGGCACCGACCTCCCGTCTGCGGATCGCTACCAGCGATCGCGCGAAGTGATTGCGATATTGAAGCAGGCCTGGACGCAGGATTTAATCGATTATAAAGGGCAGTTTTATCAGCTGCAATTGCCTTCGCTGCCTGTAAAACCATATCAGCAGAACGGCGGTCCTCTGCTCTACTTTGGCGGCTATTCCCCGCCCGGTGTTGATCTCTGCGCAGAGCATTGCGATGTCTACCTGATGTGGCCGGAAACGGAAGTGCGTTTGCTTGAATTGATGACCTCCATGAGCCAGAAGGCTACGGCTTATGGCCGGACAGTTGATTTTGGACTGCGTATTCACATGATCGTGCGGGAAACGGAGGCTGAAGCCAAAGCAGCCGCGAGGAAGCTAATGTCAAAGCTTGATCCGGAGCTGGGAAAGGAAATTCACGGACGAGCCCTGGATGCTAAATCATATGGTGTTTCCCGGCAGACAGAAATGCGCGAAGGGGCGGATAGCGATGGCTTCGTTGAAGAATTCCTTTGGACCGGCATTGGCCGCGCCCGTTCCGGCTGCGGCGCAGCGCTGGTTGGAGATCCGGATCAGATTCTTGCCAAGCTCCAGCGCTATATGGATATGGGTATGAGGGCTTTTATCTTTTCCGGTTATCCGCATTTAGATGAATGCCGCCTATTTGCAAAATACGTCTTACCAAAGTTGAATACCATTTCAATGCCGAATTTGCAGAAACGTATTCCTTCTGAATTGCCGCCAACGCCGCTAGCTGCCGGCCCACGAACCTAATGGAACTTACTGAATGATAGATCTGATCATCGTTGCCACCTATTTCCTTGTAGTGTTTGTTGTCGCTATTTCCGGAAAGAGCGCTCGCGAAGTAACGGCAGAAGAATATTTTCTGAGCTCTCGAAATCTCCGCTGGCCCTCTATTGCCCTATCAACGATTGCTACCAATATTCAGGGTTATCAATTCCTGGGGATGATGGGGTCGGCATATCTCTATGGCCTTGCTCAGGCCAGCCTGGAAATCAATGCCATGCAGGGAATCCTGATGGCCGCTTTCATTTTTGTCCCGCTGTATCTCAAAGATCGCGTCATTACCATAACCCAGTTTATCGAAAAGCGCATGGGGCGGAAGGTGGCCCTGGCTTATTCGCTGGCAAACGTGTTGATGTTTTCAACCATTACCCTTGGTGCTGCATTGTTTTGGGGAGCGTATGCGGCAGATCTGGTTTTTGGTGAGTATCTGACCTTTATTCATGAAGACCGCATCTTGCGCATAGCCATTCTGTTGATCAGCCTCGGCGTGTTTTCCGCCATCTACACCTACATGGGCGGGCTTAGTGCGGTTGTGAAAACGGACGTCATTCAGTTTGGCATTCTTTTTACCGGCGGCATTGTCGTGCTGCTGGTTAGCATTCATCATCTAGGCGGCTGGGGTCAGCTATATGAGAAAACCCCGCAGCTTATGCATTTGCACCTGCCGGCTGATCACCCCAAGCTTCCCTGGACCCACGTCTTCGGACTCTTCCTGCTAAACATCAATTACTGGTGCGCCAATCAGACAGTTATGCAGCGCTCTCTTGCTGCCCGAAGCTTGCGAGAAGCTCAAGTCGGCTTGATGGTTGGCGGTTTGATCAAATACGTTATGGCCGTTCTGATCGTTGTGCCGGGAATTGCATTGTTTGGCATTCTTGGCGACACTTCTCCCCTGGCCGATCCGGATATGGCATTTCCCTATATCGTATCCACTTATCTGCCGGTCGGCATCAAGGGAATCATTCTCTGTGCGTTATTTGCTTCCTTGATGAGCACCGTAGATTCCACGTTTAACTCGCTGGCAACCCTCTGGTCAATTGATATCTACAAAGGATATCTGCGGAAAGATGCTTCTGAGAGCCAAATCGTCCAGGCTGGACGCAAGACGATCCTGGTCACGCTTCTCACCGGCATCCTGATGGGTCTGGTACTGCTTTATGTGAAATTTGAAAACCCGCAGGCAGCATTCACACATACTCTAAACGAGCTGCGTTACTACATCAACTGCGGTATTGTTGTGCTGATTTGCGCAGCCGCCTTCCTTGTCGCTCCGAGGCGTAAATTGGCGCTGGCGGCTTTCTTATCTACGATTCCGTTTCACTTGATCATTATTCAGATTTTCCCGGATATGAATTATTTTGTCCGGGCAATGTGGGTGATTTTAATTGCCTTCACGTTGCTTGCCCTTGGCAGTTTGAATAATGGCGGTTGGAAATCACTTCGGGATATAGTTCAGGCTGAAACGAAAGACATCCGTTTAATCGGATTCGGGCTGGCTGCCTCCTTAGCCGTACTGCATATCATTTTTCACTAGATGCCGCTCGGCCTATCAAATATGTGACCTGGCTATTACCAGACATCAAGAAGAAACCCGGTTCTCTTGAGGAAAACCGGGTTCCGTGCATTAAATCCCACAAAGGTCCTTAGTTCATGAGCGCCATCTTGCGGACTACGCGGTGTTCACCGGAAGTTAGCTGGTAGAAGTAGATGCCGCTCGGAATATTTGCCGTCCACTGTAAATTGTGAGTGCCGGCCGCTTGATATTCAGACAGGATAACTTGGACTTGCTGCCCGAGATTGTTGTAGATCTTCAACGTAACGTTGCCGGCTTCCGGCAGCGTGTATGTGAAAACGGTGGTGCCGTTAAATGGGTTCGGGTAGTTGCTGATCGAAAAATCCGAAATCAATACCGGATCAGCATCCTCTTCAACAGCGGTTAACGGGTTTTCAGTAAACCAGCTAATTGTCGTTTCATCCGTCTTGAAGAAATCCAATAAATAACCGGCAACTTTCATCGCGCCAAAGTCGGAGGGATGGGCGCCATCTTCTTTAAAGTCGATTGGGCAATCCCAGGTCAAACCATCACTGCGCGGATTGTGGCCATCGGCCCACATATACGGGCCCCAGGAAATCCATGGTGAATTGGCATCGACGCCTTCATAAATCAGATCCGGATCACCATTGATCTGTGCTTCAACGAGCGCCTTCACGCCCCAGCCATTGTAATAAGCAAACGGTTCCGGGTTCAGTTGAAAATCCGCTTCCATATAGTCGCCATAAATACGGCTGGAAATATAGAGCACCCGGCAATTCGGAAATTTGTTGTGGATGGTGTGCATATGTGTTTTGAGGCCCGCCACCAGAGAGTCAAGGTAGCCGGTGTAGGTAGTGTCAGTTACGTAGTTCGGGTCTAAGGGCCAGGCCACAGCCTGCTTATACCAGATTGCCTGCACTTGCTCATCGGTAAATCCACTGTCATTGAGCATGGTGCTGATGTTGCTCCAGTAGATGTGGTCCGGATTTAATACCCGATTTATATCGTGGCTATCCTGGGCGACAGACATCACTTTGAGGCGAGGATGAATGTTCTGGGCGGTATCAACAAAGGTCTCGAACATCTCGAACTCAATGCGAGTATTAGACATACCGACACCGATCATTAGAATGGTTCCGTTTATGTCATCCCGCACGCCGTTGGCGTCGACTGGGAAAATCGCATTGGTGAAGTTTAGGCCGGCAGTTGTGTGATTTGCCGGACGTATGTTCGTCCCACCGGGATAGAGGCCGCCAACCTGTCCTAGCCAGGTGCCAGTGCCAAGATCATTGATCGGTATCCGGCCGGTGGAATCCAGATGGCATTGAATCTGCGCAGTGGACACAGAGTTCAATACAAACAATAAAACTAAAATGATGACTGGTGAGAGTAGTCGCATCATCAGAATCTCCTGTTAGCAGTGGTCGTAAATATTCGTATGAGGAAGATAAGATAAATTATGATCTGATTCGTGATTATGCTTAACGAATGTGAATTTTATCATTTAAATGCGAGAAGGACAAGCCTTTTTCAGTTATTCGCGTTTTTTTAAAACATAATAACAGGAAGTCGGGCGCAACTTTTGAAAGAAAGACTCGGCGTGATAGCGCAGGTTCCAGGCAAAGGCGCTGCTAACCAAACCGTCCAGACGTGTAAGAACGGGGCTGTTATATGCGTCGACTCTAATCTTTGAGAGCATGCGCGGTATCGGCGGAAACATGCATAGTTTTTCACGGACAACTTCAAATTGCAGGTCGGAGAGCATTTGGCGAAAGATTGTCAGCGGAATCCCGCGTTCGCGCTTTGTGAGGCCAGGTCGAGGCTTTCGCCAATCGCCCATCGAAAACACCGGCTCGCGAATCAGTGCAAATCCTCCGGGCTTCAGGCAACGATGCAGTTCGCCGAGGACAAAGCTGATATTGGGGATGTGGTGCAGAACGCCAAGTGACAAGGCCAAATCAAAATGATTGTCGCTGAAACCCAGCTCTCCACGGACGCTTGGCTTGCTGTAAGAAATCGGCACCCCAAATGCTGAGGTGCTGACAAACGTGTCTGAGGGATCGATTATCGTCAATTCTCCAATGCGGTCGGCGAGCGGTTGAATTTCATCACCATAGGCGCTGCCAAAGCCAAGCACTCTTTCAAAGTGTTGAGACTTGGGTAAATGATGAAAGCCATGGACAGCGTTCAGGCTGTGATAGAGGTATTTGTAGTTCTCGCGGCTCTTGTCGCCAAGGCTGGCGTAGCCTTCCGCCTCATCATCATACCATTGTTGAATATCTTCCAGAGTGAAATCGTCGCCGTAGAGCTTCTCACCGGAGAAATACACGGCCATATCTGTATTGTTGCTCATATGTCTTCTTGTGTTTAGCTTGCCTTGCCAACTTTGCGATTTAGCAGATGCTTTCGGCTGTTCAATAAATATTTTGCTGCAACCTTGAAAGAATGATGCCTGAAAAGAAAATAGACAAAATTGAGGCCATCATACAAGCGATATGCATTTTCTTCAAAAGATGAGAGCCGCTGCTGTGGGCCGTTAAAGGTCGTGTGGTAACCCAGATCTCGCATCAGGTCAAAGCAAATCTCCTCGATGCGTTGGCTGCTTCTTTCTGATAAATGCCTCTGCCACTTGCCGCTGTTGTCTTTCAAAATGACCGATGCGCCGCGAGCATCACCGGTGTTTTCTTTGTCGCCGACAGCCTCAATCATACTGCGGTCATATTGAATATTGAGGAAGGAGCAGATCTGCGAAATAGTTTCCTCCGGGGTTGCCGTCAGCAGTTCGTATTTTATCTCGAAGTAGCGGAGCTGGTCGAGATTGGAACCATCATAGCAGCATTTCCCAACTGAGTTGCGCCATTTTTGAGCTGCACGCAATACGTGGTTCCCCCATGACTTCTTGACCGACAAGCTATAATCGCGCGGATCACGGATGATGTGGAGAAAGCGTGCTTCGGGAAAAACCTCGGCGAGGAGTGGCAAATGTAAAAGGTATAGCGGGGTCTTGATTCCCCAGATTTTGGCGCCTGCTGCATCACTGTGCAGCGTGAAGGGCATAGACAATGCGTCAGAGTGCGAGGAAGCGCCCGTTACGCTATTCTTGAAGGTTTCTGCAATATCAGGATGATCTGCAGAAAAGTGCTCAAAGAAAGTCGTTTGCGAAAAGTCCTGATAAAACGTCTCGAAATCGTATTGCGGGTTCTGCTTGAATTGAGTGTAGAAATGCGGAAGACAGTTGGTCTCGTGTTCCGGGATGGCGACATCAGGGTGATTGTTCAGAATAGAGCGCAGAAGTTTGGTGCCGGAGCGTGGCATACCGACAATAAAAAGCGGTCCGTTAAAAGAATGTGAAGTTACCCCATGCCGTGCTCGCAATCAATAAAGGAAGCTTACCGTGAGTTGTCCAAAGCGATGCCAGGACCCGTCGAATGGTGAAGATTCCGTTTCCAGCGTTCGATGAATAAGTATGAATCTAAACTCAAGCGGGCGCTGGCGCAATACAATTCCCGATCTCGCTTCAAAAACAAGTAGTTCGCGCTTGGCATTCGGCCGCGAATCATTAAACAATCCGTTATCAATATGTCGATTGTAGGCGCTGAAACGCGCGCTAAATCCACCAAAGAAATAGAGCGCGGCCGAGCTATTGCCGCCGCCCAAAACAAAAGGACGGTTAGAGCGCGGTCCGGTCAGAGATTCGTTGGGGCCATCGAGAGGTAAAGCGCCCAGTAGTCCAATTTGCGCATTAAGCCCAACCTGGTAGTCGATATAGATGGATCCAATTCGCACTGTTGTCGCTGATGACAATTTTGCGCCCGGCTTCGTATAGCGCCATAGCGCACGCTTCGGATAATTGCTTGAATCATTGTTCCCGGACGACCAATTCACTATGTCTCTTTCTGTAGTAACTTCCAGGTTAAAAGCAATTGCGGAAGCAATCTCAACGCCTGTGGAATCCCAGCCTACCGGATGCGGCGGTATGTCATTGCCGCTGATGTCTCTCAATAAGCTATGCCAGTTGCGCTGGATTGGACCGGCAAAGGAGCCTTTGCCGGCTTTGCCGAGCAGAAGGGTCGTTTGCCTGCGGGTGATGGGCGGTGAATCGGATTTGTCGAAATATGGTAAATAGAGAGTTGGGAAAAGAAAGTTGAGTGGCGACAATCGCCTCTGTCCGAAAGGGAGAAATGATGGTTTGGGAAGAGCTTCACTGTCCCAGTGTAGCTCATAACCGATTTCGCCAAACGCCAGTCCGGAATAGGGCCGATCTCGCGGAAAGTCTTCACTTAACCACTGCTCCCAGTCAGCGGGAGCAATCTCACTGGGCGTAAAGATTTTGTGGCCAATTGTAAAGAACCAATAGTTCTGTCCGGGATTGTCAAAAACGCGTGCCCAGCGCTGCGTTGAGCGCCGCGTTCGTGGACTGAAATACCAGCCAACCTTCAAACCATTTGTGTATTGGGCATCTCCGGTGCCGAGGTAGGCATCGTTGTCCGATTCGAAAATGAATTTCCCTACATCGTGGCGATTGGAAAAGTAGGAGTCGCTGATGTCTTGTCCATAGCCCGCGAAGCTTAACAGACAGACAATGAAATAGACAACTGGGAAGAGGGTGTTGACGTTCGCATGGGTTGAACCGCCCGGGCTATGGAATAACGGCGATACATTCAATTTCGACGCGTGCTCCGCCGCCGAGGCCAATGGCGCCCACCGCACTTCGCGCGGGGAAGTGCTTGTTGAAATAGGTTTTGTATACCTCATTCATTGCCCCCCACTCCTCGATGTCCGCCAGAAAGACCGTCACTTTGACGATGTTGTCCATTGTAGCGCCCTGGCTTTCCAGAACTGCCTTGATGTTTTCCAGCGCCTGCCGCGTTTCGCCCTGGATACCGCCTTCTGCCAGCTTGCCTGTTTCCGGAACGCGTCCAAGCTTCCCGGCCAGGTAAAGGGTGTTTCCTGCTTTAACGACTTCTGAAAATGGCAGGTTCCGCTTGGCTACCTCCGGTGAACTGATGTATTCCACGGCGCTGCCCGGCTCCTGGGCAGTCGTTTCACAGGCGAATGCCATAAAAAGTAACAGGCAAGCTAAACTGGTAATCAGCACTTTGATTTTCATAATACCCCCGATGAACAATCGTTGTTAGTTGATAGGTGTGGGTTTAAAGACTAATCCCAAATTCCAAAAAGAAAAACTCCAAATCAGCACTCGTTTTGGCATTTTTCCTGTTGGAATTTGGATATTAGGAAGTCACTTCTTCCTGATCTCCGTATCCGAAATAGTAATCAGTCGTTGCTTATATAACGCCCCGATCGCTTTCTTGAAGGTTTTTTTGCTGACGGGAAAGTAGCCTCTGATATCTTCCGGTGAGCTCTTGTCTCCGAGTGGCAGGCTTCCCTTGTTGGCATCTAACGAATCCAGAATCTCAGCTGAGAGGCCTTCTATTTTTTGATAGCCGGGCTGCTGAAGGTTTAGGTCCAGCTTGCCGTCGGCACGAACTTTTGTGACGAATGCCGGCATGCTCATGCCGACCGACACCGGTGAGAAAAGTTCTGAACTGTATAACATACCCCAGTATTGATGTTTCACGATGGCACGAAATCCTATTTCCGCCTCTTCGACCAGGAGAATGTTTACTTTATCCCCGGCTTTCAGAATTGGCGGCGACTTTGACATAAACTTCTCCAGATGAGAGGACGCAACAAGCCGGTCAGTCTTGGCATCAAGATAGATGTATACGACGAGCGAGTCACCGGGCTTTGGCCGTGTCTTCTGTTCGCGAAAAGGCAATAATAAATCCTTTGGCAAGCCCCAATCCAGGAAGGCGCCAGCAGCAGCGACTGAAACGACCTTCAGGTAAGCGAATTCGCCTACCATGGCATGAGGCGTGTCGGTGGTAGCGATCAAGCGATCTTCCGAATCACGATAGATGAAGAGGTTGACACGTTCTCCGGGATCATAGTTGCGAAGCATGTGCCGCCGAGGCAACAGGATGCGGCCAAGATCGCCGCCGTCAAAGAAAGTGCCAAAGTCCTCTTCGCGAAGCGCCTTGAGTCGATTCATTTTGCCAATTTCAATCACGATGCGCGTCCTGCGAATACGGGTGGATTGCGATCAAACCAGGGGCGGGCCTTCTCAAGTTGCGCTGCAAGCTGAAAAAGGGTTGCCTCGTCGCCAAAAGGAGCAATGAACTGGACGCCGCATGGCAGTTCGTCCTGCGTCCAATAGAGTGGCACCGACATCGCCGGCTGGCCGGTCAGGTTTGCCAGTTGGGTAAAGGGCATGGCTGCAAGCGCGTCCTTTGCCATTTGCTCGATCATGCCAGACGCTTTTAGCAAACGACCGAGCCTTAAGGTGTTCATGGTCTTCAGTGAAATCTGCTCAAGCTTGTTCGGCATCAGCTCGCCAATTTTGGGTGGCAGGATGGCGATAGTCGGCGTCAGATATAGATCATAGGTCTGATGAAATGTGCCCATCGTGCGCGCAAAATCATTCCAGCGATGCTTTGCCGCAACAAAATCACCGGCGGTAATCGTCCTTCCCAGCATGCCGAAGGTCCAGGTGAGCAACTCAACATCGCTCTGCCGCGCTTTGCGGCCCATCATCGGCTCCAAATTGCGAATTTCGGCTGCAACTTCCCCAAAATACATCATCAAATAGGACATCGCCAATGCCAGTCCGTCGTATTTGGGCTGCGCTTCTTCTGCAATGTGCCCTAAAGATTCCAGTAGCTTCGCGGCATTGTGAACAGCGGCGATGCAGGCGTCATCAACCGGGGCATCCAAAGGAGAGTTTGTTGTAAATGCAATTTTTAGCTGTCGCGGATCTTTTTGCAGGGCTTGCAGATATGCTTCCTCCGGTGACTCGATGTGATATGCTTCGCCAGCCACCGCCCCTCTGAGAACGTCAAGCATGGCTGCGCTGTCCCGAACCGAACGTGTAATCACACCTTCAACTGCTGCACCTTGCCATAACTCGCCTTCCGGCTCCGTCGAAACGCGGCCGCGTGAGGGTTTGAAGCCGAACACGCCGCAACATGAGGCCGGGATTCGCAGCGACCCTCCCCCATCTCCACCAGAGGCTATTGGAACCATGCCTGCCCCGACTGCCGAACCGGAGCCACCACTGCTACCACCACTGTTTCGGGTGATATCCCAGGGCGTGCTGGTCGGACCGTGAGCATCCGGTTCGGTAACGCCAAGCAGGCCAAATTCTGGCGTGTTCGTTTTGCCAAAGATGACCATACCGCTTTGCTTGTAGCGTTTCATGACCTCGCTGTCGCGTGGTGCTATGTAAGACTCTAGTCCCTTGCATCCTTTGGTGAATCGTGCGCCGGCATAGGTCGAAACCAGATCTTTTATCAGGAAGGGCACGCCCGCAAATGGGCCGTCCGGGATATTGCCTGAAGCAGCCTTTCGGCCTTCATCAAACATCTCGGTGATGACGGCATTTAGCTGGGGATTTACTGTCTCGACATTTTTTATAGCGGTTTCCAGGAGTTCTATCGGCGTTACTTCTTTTTTGCGGACAAGCTCTGCCAAACCCAGAGCATCGTAGTCAGTGTAATTGAACATAGGTGAGCGTGTTTTTCGTTGATCGTTTTCCGTTGAACGGTCAACGGAAAACGTCCAACGAATATCTATCCTTGATAGAATACAATAAATCTGGCAAAAGCGAAAGAGAAAGCAAACAAAGCCCCGCCTGGAAATGTGAACATCATGGTGCGGGTATACTCTTCGGGAAGGATATAACGCCCTAGCAAGTGCATGGTGAGTCCACCTGCGATGGGGACAATTATCAGGCTTAATCCGGGAAAGAACAAAGTGTCAAATACGCGCTCGTCGAAAAGTAATTTGGAGGCCAATCCGACCGCGAAGCCAAAAAATGGTAATTTAACTAACCAGCCACATCCAAGGTGCGCCTCTGCTTTGTCCAGCGGACGACCCAAAAAGGCTGCTAATGCTTCGAATATTGCGCCACCTACTACTTCGAGGAAAACACCAAAAATCAATTCGAATATCATTGGGCGGCTTTCACTTCCAGTGTTGTGAACTATACTTTCTTCGGAGAGTCGACTTTGTCTTGGTCATTTTGTGATCATTCCCAGAAATCCCCTAATACCTTGCCATACACCTGCTGGGTTGGCCTGGCTGATCAAGTGCGGACCTTCAACAACGGTGGTTTGCATGTCCGGACAAATCTTTTGAATGGTTTGCCAGCTTCGGCGCGTCACCAGGCGGTCGCGACTTGCCCGAACGTAATGGACAGGGATTTTGACGGCAGCCAGCTCGCGCTGAACATCCACACCTAGCACCTCCTGAAGCCGGGCGGCCATTACCGTTGGCTTAACACCGGCCACCACTCTGAGAAATTGGTCTACCAGGGTCTCATCGCTATGCCCATTGAGGAAGAACATTTTGGCCAGTCGGCGATGCAGCGGGTATCGTGTCATACCAAAACGGGCAATTGGAAACAGATTGTCCGAACCGGGGAATCCTGGGTTCGTTGCAAAAGTAGCTATCAATACGATGCCAATAAGCCCTGGTGGTTCAAGGGCTGCAATCTTAGCTGCAATCGGTCCTGAAAACGAAGATGCTGCAATGACATAGGGCCTGTCTTTGGGCAGTCGCCGCAAGACCTTTTCCGTCAATTCATGATAGTTGAAAAACTCATCGCGAGGATATGCAAAGGGAATAACTTGCATCGTATTCCAGGCTTGTATCGTCAGCCCTCGTAGTAAATCACTGCTTCCGTGCATACCGGGCAGTAAGATGAGTGCCGGCAGTTCATTCTTGCTCATTGATATGTTCCGGATCTATTAACAATCTTGCTTATATTCCTTTTAATCGTCACTTTTTTGACAATTTTATTGATGTCTCCACTCAGGGCCTAATTTTTTACACCAGAGAGCGGCAAAACCCAATCAAATATAATGTTAAAATAATCCGGTGGCCTGCGCGACCACTGAAAATATCTGTTTGGCCAGCTCTCGGCCAAACCATACATACCGGAGGTGGTTTCCATTGCGTGACCAATATTCGGGAAAACCACAATTTTGAAGTTTGTGTTGCCCGCTTCTGCCATTAATTCCTTAAGGCGTGGCACATTGTGCTCGGGTGGCACAACAAAGTCTTCGGCACCATAGAATGCCAGGATGGGGATCTTCAGCGACGCTAGCGCTGCTTCAGAGTTGTAGGGTTGACGCCGGAAGTAATCCAGTTCCCCGTTTTCATAGCTTTCGGGCATATCACTATATTCTGCCCAACGCGTGCCTTTGGCTGCCTCCACGCGATTGGAGATGATTTCCCAGGCGGTGCCTGCTTCCGACATTTCAACGAGGGCCTTTTGGTGCTCAAAGGCGGCTTGCAATTCTTCTTCCGTAAAGCCTTTTTCACTGCGCTTCATGATTGCCTGTACAACGTGAGCCTGCTGCAATGCTTGTCGCTCCGCCGGACCTACCTGCAGAATGAGCCATTTGGGTATTTGACTGCGCTGCGCAACCATCGGCACAATCCAGCCACCGGCACTATGACCAAACATCCCCAGTCTGTCCTTGTCAACGCGAGGCTGATCGGCAAGAAAGTTCAGCGCGGCAAGGGCATCATCGTAGCGATCTTCAGCTGTCATGGTCTTGGGATCTCCGCCGGACTTGCCGCGTCCGCGGCCGTCAAATACCAGACTAGCGATACCGCGCCGGGCAAATTCGATGGCATGGGCCAGGAACTGGCGTCGGGAACCATAGCCTCTCCCCTGCACAAAAACGTATCCGGGGACAAGCTGCGATCCTTCCGGCAATACCAGCGTACCAGCAAGCGTCACCTCTCCATTGGCAAATGTGATATCCTGTAGCTCGATTTTCGGCAGAGCCGGTTTTAGCACTTTGCGTAAGTGGATCGTTGTTGGCAGGGTCTCGTCTTTTACGAGGACACCGCGCAGATCACCAACCGGATCTACATCCAAGTCAGCACGACCGTACCAGGTTTCAAAAGTCAGCTTAGTTCCGATGTGCTGCGGATTGCGAACACGAAACGGGGCATACTCCGGACGGGTAAAGACAATCCTCAATTCGCCGTCCTGATTGTAAATATCAAGACTGAAGGGCATAATAGCGCTTTCGCGAACAAAGCCACCTTCCCAGTAGCCAAGGATGTCATTTGTCTCTTGAGCGAGTAACGGTTGCAGCAGCATTGCAGAGCACAAAGAACAAAGAAGAAGATTGCCTGCTCGTTTCATCGACGAATTCCTCCAATAAGAAAAAAGGACCTCGACAGGATTTACAGGATTTACAAAATGAATTCAGGATCCTGTTATCCTGTTAATCCTGTCCAATATCAGTTGTGCCCCGTGTTCGCAACATCAACTGTTGAAGCACGCGAGCTATATTGTATGCGTCGTCGGCACCACGGTGATGAATGCCTTCGAAGGATAGACCAAATTTCGCCAGCGCAGCCTGCAAACCACATTCCCGTTTTTCACCTAGCAAGACAGCAAACAGGCTCTTGATGTTGATGTGGGTTCTGCTCATTGGATAATCGATGCCGAGATCGTCACAACTGCGTTGCAACATCTTGCGATCGTAGTCGCCGTAGCTGGCCCAAATGTGCTTGTGACTCTGATATTCCTTGCGCAATAGAGCGCAGACATCTTTTAGACGATGTGCATTCGCAACAAGTTGCGGCGTGATTGTCGTCAATTCGGTGCAAAAAGGACTGATGGTTGAGCGACTCGGCTTAACGAAGATAGCTCGTTTTCCGGAAATACGTAGAGAGACGGTATCGAGAAGGGCGATGCCCACTTCGATAATGTCAGAGACTTCGCCCTTCGGTGGCGAAGTCTCCCAGCAGGTGGCTTCAAGGTCGACGATGAGGATTTTGTGAACGTTTCTTGGCAAAAGGTTGACAGTTGTTAGGTGTTGGTTGACAGTTGTTTGGGGGCTTAGAAAAACGGCCGACTTTTCCATGGGCGACTGCTGCCGGATTTGGTATAGTCTGTTATGCCGGTTGCATCGCGATAGATTAGCTCAAAGTTGAATCTATTCAATCTTACATACTCAAACGGCGGCGTTGAAAGTCTGTTCTTACATCTTGGAATATTCGTCAGATACTTCGGTTGGAGCTCAGACAGTGCGACCGGCACGCGTTGTTCATCGGCATAAAATGCTTCAATAGCAGCAACTATCTTGTCCCCTTCCTGGCGGGTCCAACGATCCAGTGCAATGCTGAACGCAATGCCTATTCCAATGGTCAAGATAGCGCCAATGATTATGGTTGGAATAAAGCTGGTGCGCATCACTTCCCGAGACAAAAATCCCGCGACAGTAAAAGCAAGACTCCCAACGAACAAAAAGATATTCGCGAAAAAACCATACTCTACCCAGATAAGCAGAGATGAGATCAGGAATAAAGCAAATGTGTAGTAAAAGATCTTTGCAATCACAGTGTTTTCTCAATTGGATCCGTGTGCACTCCGCTCAAATATAATACCGGCTTTGGCATCCTTGCAAATTGCCTTCTTGTGATTTTTCAAAAAAATCAAGGCTTGTTGCAATCAAAAAGGCTTTCCATCCGTTTTGCAATGTAAACGTGTGTTAAAACCAAACGACGAAAGGTTCATGTCATGACAGCCACACTGAGAAATAGCATTTTGATTTTAAGTCTTCTATTTGCAGTCATAAATGTTTCCCTGATGAGTGCCGGAGAAAACGAAGATGCGGCACCGGAAATCATCGCGGTAAAATTTCACGCCGACTGGTGCGGTTCCTGTAAGGCGATGGGAAATGTTTTTGAGGAGTTGCAGGCCAAGTTTGACACCAAACCAGTCTTGTATGTGACGCTGGATCATACGCGTGACTTCAATCGTAAACAGTCAAAGTTTCTCGCCGAGTCTTTAGGCCTGGGTGATGTATGGAAGCAAAACAATGGCAAAACCGGCTTCATTCTCCTGGTTGATGGCAAGACACGTAAGGTGATTACCAGGCTAAAGTCGACGCAGACCTTGAAGGAGATGGGCGCCGAGTTGGTGGCGGCAGTCGAGAAAACATCAGTAAGAGGCTAGGCACAATCATGCGGGCATTTAAGGGGGATTCTCACGTGGGGTTTGAGTGAATAAGTCAGGTCAATCCATAGAAGCGCTCTTGCAGCGAGGTTTCCGCTATGCCTATTCACTAACCCACAACCGGATGGATGCGGAAGAACTGGTGCAGGAAGCCTGCTATGCGATTAGTAGATTGGGTGGTCCCTGGAACGTGCCTTATCTGTTCCGCTCCATTCGAAATCGATACATCGATGCCGGACGCAGGCGCAATTTGCTTCAGGTGGAACCCTTCTCTGAGGCAATTCACAGCGAAATGCCGGATGATGACCTGGTGCTTATGGACTTCGATGACAGAATGGATGAGGCGCTTGGTCAATTAAGCGATGGCGAAAGAGAATTGCTTTTTCTAAGCGTTGTTGAAGGATACACAGCAAGAGAGCTCAGCGAGCTTACTGATAGCCCTCGCGGCACCGTCCTTAGCAGGCTACATCGCATCAAAGGGCGGCTTCGTCATATCCTTGAAAGCAGTGAACCCGGTAAGAGGGAGGCGGCATCCAATGGCTGAAAACTTTGATCGCCTGGACCAGGGCATTGGCAGGTTTTATGGCTCGAAGAATATGTCTGCAGATATGTTGACACATCTGGTGGAGCAAGTCGAGAATTCGTCCCCGGAAGAAAAAACTCTTGAATTACACGGGAAGCGCACGTCGGGAGGGCTCGTGCTTGCTGCCGTCGCTGCCACAGTGTGTCTCCTTGTCGGATTTCAACTGCTGCAAATAATGGTGTCGAATCAGTGGCATAAGGATATTTCCAGGCAGGTGGCCAAAAATCATTTAAAAGCCCTGGAGATGGAGCATCGTACAGGCGATTATAGCGATCTGGCACAAGCTCTGGGTAAATTGGATTTCGCTTTGACTGAGCCACAGTTTGAATCGGATGCGTATCGTTTGCTCGGTGGTCGCTACTGCTCCATCGACCAGCAAATCGCTGCTCAAATTGACTTGGAAAATACATCCGGTGAAAAATGCACCTTATACCAATTCAAGCTGCAGGAAGGGGTTCTGGCGCGCTACCCGCAGCATAAGGTTCTGGAGATTGATGGCTTGATTGTAGAGCTCTGGCAGGAGAATGGTGTTGGCATGGGGTTGGCCCGGCCCCGGAACTAAGAGCTGGTGACAGGTTAGTCGTTCGTGCCTGCTTTCCAGTGCATGCCCATGCTTTCCGGTGCAGTTTTATGCCAGCCAAATTTTTCATAAAACGCCGGTTGATCCGCTAGCATCGAAACATAGGCATCGCTCGGGGCATTGGCGGAGAGAAATGCCATGATATTTTCCATTATCAGGCGTCCCAGGCCGTGTCCCTGGAAATCCGGATCAACCGCAATATCAACCACCTCAAAGTTGCAACCGCCGTCACCAACGACCCGGCCCATGCCGACGGCAAGTTCGGCCTTGTAGATCGTGACTGCAAAAAGACTTCTTGGCAGGGCGATTTCAGCACCTTCACGCGAACGTCGACTTAATCCCGCCACTTTTCTCAGGTGTAGAAAGTCATCAACCGATGGGACTTCATGCTTTGCTTCAAACATTGTGTAGCCTCTTCTAGAAATCCAGCGACGAAAAAATCTCGCCGATGATATTCGCGATCGCCTCGAATACGCTTCCAGCCAATTCCCCGGTGCCTTCAACGAGGCCGCCGGCTGCATCAGCGACATTGCCAAGGTCCAGATTCGACAGCCCTTCTACGGCTGCGCCCCCGGCGTTGGCCAGTGCACCGCCTGCGCTGGACAGGATCTCGCCGCCTGCGCTTATCAGCCCGGGATTCCACCAGAGGACGTCCAGGAAAATTGCAGCCGCTTCTCCCCCGTCGATGTCGACGAGTTTGCCGTCTTTGCCGCGCCTTGCCTTTTGGGTCATCTGGTTATAGTTCATGTTCCAGATCTCTGCCAGTTCGATTTCATCGAACCATACACCTTTGCAGTTGTGGCAGGCGTCCAATTTTAGATTGTTGTAGGTAACACCTTTGAGTGCTCTATGACATACCGGGCAGTCGATGACATTTTTCCAATCACAGTTGGAGCACTTTTCGTCGTTGCGGCCCATGCGCGAATGGCAAGAATGGCATTGCATCATGAAAAGCTCTTTTTTTAGCTCCAATCGGCGCAGCATGGACCTCGGGCGATAATCATGCAGCATTTTCACTTCACCCTGATCAAACCAGAAACCACCGCATCGGCTGCAGAAGTCGATTGTCAGTCCGCGAATTTCCGGCACGTGCATTTTGGACATTTTAACGCCCAGGCATACCGGGCAATCGTATTTGGTTTCCAGTTTAGTCATCTAATACTCCGCGACTTGTGCTTTTGCCTGGCAGGTGTTTGGCTTCAAAAAAAGTGTATACCATCATGCCATCTTCTGTGAGCTCGATATCGGCGACGCTGTTTTGATGAAGTGAGTCGAGCGCGGTCTTGGCTTCGTCAAGATCCATTGCCAGTCCACTAACAACTTCGGAAACAGTCAATTTTCCGCCTTTGCTCTCAGCCAGTTTTACAATCTCGGCCTCAATCGTGCGATCCCGTAATCCGCTCTTCTGTCGCTGTAAGCGCGATTGTTCCTGGAAGTGAGATCTTAGCAGTGCTGCACCACCGATCGCTGGCGCCACCACAATAATGAGAAATGTTATGCCTGCAACCAGGGCCGACATATTTCCGGAAGCATTCGCAAAGCCAAGTAACATAAACAGGGCGATCGCAATAAGTCCACCACCACCAATCAATTTACCCATATTTCACCAATCATTTATTTTCTTTTTCAGACCGGTCCATTGAGATCAGGTCACCTTCTCTCAGTATAACGTCGCAACTGGCAATTCGGTTGCCTCGTCGACATTCTAATTTTAGTTTACCGCTTTGTGGCAGATTTTTGAAAATTTACTCAGCATCTCTTGGGTCAAAAAGGAACGTGGGAGAGTCTCATCTCGTCGCTACTCGATATTTTAAGGGGAAAAGAAGATTGATCGAATCTCTTATCTCTAATCTCCTTACCTTGATCCCCGGGTGTAAAAGACAACTTTCTAATCCAACATCTCCACTCGCGAATCTCTAGCAACGCGCCTGTTTCTTCTTCTTGCCCAGGCGACCGGCCTTTCTGGCCTTTTCGATATAAGTGACTGCATCAGGCACTTTGCACGCGGTGCCGCCAACGTCCACATTGACTTTTCCCAGCGCAGCGCCGATTTTGCCGGCTTCTTCGCTGAGCGGCGGCACAGCGCAGCCAACAGCAATGACAAAGCCGTTCATCGTATAGCGCACGCGATTGGGAGCATCGTGTAGTTCCTTGCCAATGTGCTCCAATAATTGCCCGATCTTGGCCATGTCCAGATGCTCGTCTTCGGTGATGAGCAGAACATTGGCTAATGTGGACCAGCCGGCAGAGGCGATCTTCTCGATATCGGATTCGATCCACTCGAGGCCCAATTCCCACCCAAAGGAGGTTTCTGCCGCAATCCAGGCCACAGTGTATTCGCTGATCATGTAGTAGGTGGCATTCTCTACCCACTTTTGTAGCTGTGCGCGGGAAATCTGCTTCTCGTCGGCAATCAAACCTGCTAAATACATCGCATCACTGTTGCCGGTGTCGTACAGTTCCAACGATAATTCGTGATCCTTTTTAACCTTTTTCTGAATCTTCTTTAGATCTGCTACTTTCACCCCGAAGAACGGCTCCGGTGCGCCATGCTTCATTAAAATTCGCTTTGTGCTCTCGTTCCCCCAGTCTGACAATTGCTGCATAATTTCCTGTCGTGTCATAACCATATCTCCTATTTTTGATGCTGCAATATAAGCGGCAAAAGTGAAGAAATACAAGAGATTGAAGAATGAAAAATGAAGTTTGAAAATGATAATAATTGATCTTCATTTTTCATTCTTCAATATTTTTTAGGATCTTTGCGAAACCTTTTTGAGGAACTGAGGGCGATGGATGATTACATGAAGCGTGCGATCCGCCTCTCGCTAGTCGTGTCGCTGGGCGGATTCCTTTTTGGATTTGATGCATCGGTGATCTCCGGCGTAATTGGCTTCGTTGTGCCGGAGTTTGGACTGGATGATTGGGCCCAGGGGTTGGTAGTCGGTGCGCCGACACTTGCTGCCATAATCGGTGGCATTACACTAGGGCCATTGAGCGATGTTTGGGGGCGAAAACGTATTTTGCAGATTGTCGCTTTGCTCTATGCAGTGTCGGCAATCGCCTCTGCGCTGGCGCCGGGTTTTTGGGTGCTGGTTTTTGCGCGAGCCATGGGTGGGTTTGCTTTTGTGTCACTGCTGATTGCGCCGATGTATATTTCGGAAACCGCCCCGGCGAATGTGCGCGGAATGATGGTGTCGATTAACCAGCTCAATATTATGGTCGGTTTTTCTGCCGCCTATTTCGCCAATTATTTGATGCTGCAAATAAGCGGGTTGACAGCTGGTTGGGTCAGTGCCCTTGGCCTGGATAATCACATCTGGCGATGGATGCTCGGTATCGAGGCAATTCCGGCATTGGCATATTTCTTTCTGTTGTTCCGGGTGCCGGAAAGTCCTCGATGGCTTGTTGTCAACAATCGGCTTGATGAGGCAAAGGATGTCCTGCTTCAGCTGATGCCGGCAAATGATATCGACTTTGCCCTTCAGAGAATGCAGGAAGGGATTCGCGAAGATCTCTCGCAGGCGAGTGCGCGTCTGAGGGAATTGTTTCGACCTGAGCTGAAGAAGGTTTTTGCCATCGCAATAATCGTTGGTATTGCTCAACAGATTACCGGCATCAATGCCGTCTATTTTTATGCCCCGTCAATTTTTGAACAAAGTGGTGTCGGAACCGACGCGGCATTTGCCCAGGCGGTCTGGATAGGAATCATCAATCTCGTATTCACTGTGCTGGCGATGCTCTTGATTGACCGCCTTGGACGCAAACCGCTATTGGTTGCCGGCTTGGCCGGTGTGTTCATCAGCATGTCTATCGCAGCCTATGGATTTGATCAGGCCACATACCAGCTGCAGCCGGAGGCGATCGCCCATTTATCAGAAGAAATTGATGCGGAAAAGCTCGCTGCCTTTTCCGGCACCATTTACGAAAATGATGTCGAGTTTAAGCATGCTATTCGATCCTCGATAGGTGAAGATCTTTTCAGGCAATACGAAAGCGAATTCATTGAAGCCGCGGTTAACATGAATCCCTGGATTGTGCTGATAGGCATCGCCGGCTTCGTTGCTTCGTTTGCATTCTCATTGGGGCCGGTGATGTGGGTTCTCTTCGGTGAAATTTTCCCAAACAGCATCCGCGGGCTGGCAATATCTGCCGTCGGCTTTGTCAACAGCCTTGTAAGCTTCCTTGTGCAGTTTCTCTTTCCCTGGGAGCTGACCAATCTCGGGACGGCTTTGACGTTTTTTATCTACGGCTTATTCGCCGTTTTGGGGCTGGTCCTGGTTGTTTGGCTATTGCCGGAAACAAGCGGGAAGTCACTGGAAGAACTTGAAGTTGAACTTGGTATACGAAAGGAGAAGGTGTGAGGGATGTTATTCGTTGGGGAATTGTCAGTACTGGCAATATTGCCCATAGTTTTGCGCAGGACATGCAATTTGTGCCGGATGGTGAAGTAGTTGCCGTCGCCTCGCGAAATGGCGAGAAGGCGAAAGATTTTGCACAACAATACGATATTCCGCGGGCGCACGAGACCTATCAGGATCTATTTGACGATCCGAATGTTGATGCGGTCTATATTGCCACGCCGCACAATCTTCACTATCAAAACAGTTTGGATGCCATGGCTGCTGGAAAGGCTGTGCTCTGTGAGAAACCGCTGACCATCAATCCTGCGGAAAACCGCAGCTTGTTGGCCAAGGCGCGAGAAGACAAAATCTATCTGATGGAAGCAATGTGGACCTACTTCTTGCCGGCCTTGCATACTGCCAGACGTTGGATTGATGAAGGACGAATCGGGACCGTTCGGCATATCAAAGCGGACTTCGGCTTCAAAATGAATTATGATCCCGATGGTCGTCTTTATAATCCGGCGCTTGCAGGTGGCGCATTGCTGGACATTGGCATTTACCCAATTGCCCTGGCCTGGTTTTTTATGGAGCGTGACCCGTTATCCATGAAAGTTGCTGCGCGAAAGGCACCAACCGGTGTGGACGACGATGTGGTGATGATATTTGACTATCCGGAAATAGTGGCAACGCTCAGTTGCACCTTTCGCTGTGTGTTGCCGAATGCTGCGCACATCGTTGGTGATGAAGGCATCATTACCCTGCCGGAATTCTGGCACGGACCCAGTTGCCACCTCTACAAGGATCTTAAAGAGGTAGATACATTTGTGGATGACAGAGAGAGTCGCGGATACCATTACGAAATTGCAGCTGTCAATGCAGATCTCAAGGCTGGAAAACTGGAATCCGACACCATGCCTCACGCCACCAGTCAGAAGCTGCAGGATCATATGGCGGCGGTGATGCGCTTGTTTTAGTCCGCATTCATCGTCGTTCGATCTTCAATTAATTCGCTTGTGGAAAAACGGTAGCGCATATTGCGGTAAACGCAAACGTCCGTAATGTCTTCCGGTGTTCCCTGCGGCGCCGAGCGATAGTTTGTCGATACCCGATATTGCCCTTTGATCGGCAAGACCCGATGCCAGGTGTGTCCATGCAATAGTATAACTGTGCCTTTCTTTGGCTCAAGGACCACTTGGCCTTCCATCTCTCCGTCCGGTTCTCCAACGGGAATCACCCCACGTCTGTGGGTGCCGGGGACGACCACCGTCTGCCCTCCTACTTCAGGTGTAATATCCATCGTATATACCAGGCGATTCAAATTGTGCTGATTTGGATCATCCGGCGGGCAGTCCTGATGCCATGCCTGCCCGCGGGTGCCTTCCTTCGAAAACATGACCATGCAGTATTGCTTCTGCCAGCCTTCGCCGAGAATGGCATTTGTCAAAGTGTTCAGGAATGGATGCGCCTCGACTTCATCGAAAGCGTGAACACCTTCCTGCTGTGGAAACCATGGTATGACTTCTGTTTGCGCCTTGCCCAGGAACTCGTCTGTATGACGAAATTCGGGTGACATTCCGAAGTGTTCGAGGATGAGATTGTTGAGATTGTCCATCAACCCTGTTTCAAAGACATCCTCCATGATCAAAAAACCGTTGTCCCAAAAGGAGTTTCTAAGTTCTTCAATTTTCATGATTTCCCGCCTTTACTTTTGACCTATTCTGTCGTTAAAGCGATAGCTCGCTGGGATTAAATTTCGAAAAAACCACATTCCCTCTTGACTTATTTGTCACAGTCAGTTACAATAATTGAAACGTTTCAATTTATTTCATTTTGATTCAAAAAACAATACTTGAATCAATAAGCGTCTGTGAAAATTGTTTGAAACATCTATATCAACGACCCGAAGTCCAGGGGTCTTGGAGGCCAAATGGTGCGATGTAAACTTTATGTATTCTTGCTACTTCTGTTCGTCGCAACGCCGATTTTTGCCCAGGGAACTGGCAAGATTGCCGGCAAAATCACCGATGTGGCTACCGGCAATCCGCTTCCCGGCGCCAACGTCTTTATCGAATCAATCGGTATGGGTGCCTCCACAGATATAGATGGCGATTATATCATTGTCGGTGTTCCCGTCGGCAGATACGAGATCACCTGCAACTACCTCGGCTACGAAGAGGTGCGTGATTCAGTAACAGTTGTTGCCGGGCAGCTTGCCAGGAAAAGTCTTGCAAGCCGGGTAACCTACATTGAGGGCGAAACAGAAGTTGCAACGGCGCAAGCTGTTGGAAACTTCGAAGCGATGAATCAGCAGATTTCTTCCAATACCATCACCAGTGTGGTGTCTGCCAGCAAGATTCAGGAACTGCCAGAGTCGAATGCTGCTGAGGCAGTTGGTCGTCTGCCAGGTGTCGCCTTGGAGCGTCAGGGAGGCGAGGGTAATAAGGTCGTAATCCGTGGTCTCTCCCCGGAGTTCAACAAGATTCAAGTTGAAGGCGTTAGCATGGCTTCAACCGATGGTGGCGATCGTAGCACGGACTTGAGTATGATTTCGCCATACATGCTTGCCGGTATCGAAGTCAGCAAGGCTGCCAGGGCAGATCAGGAAGCAGACCAGATTGGTGGCTCGGTGAACTTCCGCTTACGCGAGGCGCCGGAAAATGCCACTTTGAATGCAATCGTCCAGGGGGGCTATAACGATTTGCGCCGCGAATTCCAGGACTTCAAGTTTGTGCTTAGCGGCAGCAAACGTTTCCTGGGTCAGAAATTCGGCGCATTTGCCAATCTTGATATTGAGCGGAGAAACAGGAGTGACAACTCGGTCTTTGCCGGTTACGAGATCCAGGACGAATTTGCCATTGCCAATAGCGTCGGCTTCAATGATATCAACCGCATTAATCGGCGATTTGGCGGCACAGTTGTCCTCGACTATAGCCTTCCAACAACCAAACTGAAATTCTTCTCAACATTCAGCCGGGTAGATGCAGACCAGGAGCTCCTGCAGGAATTTTTGAATCCCGGCCTTCGTGAACATCGCTATGTTGGTGCCGTTCAGGAGACGAATCTATCTACCTTCAACAATTCACTGCGGCTGGAACAATTTCTTGGTCTGGTGAAAATGACGGCCGGTATCTCTTATTCCCGCGCGCTGAACGAAATGCCGAAAAACTATCAGCTCGACGGCGTAGAGCAGGGCGCTTTTGTCCAGAACTTCAATTATGAGCGACCGACTGAATTGGGTGACCTGGAAGGCTTTGCTGTTGAAGGCACACTTGGCTATCTCAATCCAGCGGAATTTGTTACCAAGGCCCTAAATGACACTTCTGCTATTTATGTCGATTGGATCTATGATCGCAGTTCCCGAACAGAGGAAGATGAGTTTACAGCGGATCTGAATTTTGAATATGAGCCGCGCTTGACGGACCTGTTTGGTTTGAAATTCAAATTTGGCGGCAAGCTTAAGCAGAAAGATCGCAGTTTTGATCTAGAGTCTTATGAGCACGCTATGTGGTGGGCGACAGTTGATATTGTCCGTGAAGATTGGGCCGATCGTTTGGCCGGATCGCCCTATCTGCAGGGGTATGTGTCTACCCAGAACGTGCGCTTTCCCTACGGCCCCTTTCTTGATTCCCAATATGATAGCGAGCGTTTTCTTGCCGGAAACTTTAACATCAATCGTATTCCCTCTTTGGATCTGGTTGAAGACTTTGTCAGTTCTGTGCCGCGCACCGATCAAGGCAATGCTTTTGGACTGGTGCGAAATTTCAACAATTCCATTCCTGCAGATTATCAGGGCAGTGAATCGTATCTGGCCGGATATCTCATGCCGACTATCGAGTTCGGCGATCGCCTGACGCTTATTCCCGGTTTTCGCTATGAAACAAACGAAACAGAGTACGGCGGCAATCGTACATCGGCACTGGGCCAGTGGGATGATCCATTTGCCTACGACAGCGTAACCACCACTCGCGAAAACGACTATCTTCTGCCGATGATTCATGCGCGTCTGAACGTCACCGACTGGATGGATCTTCGTACCAGCTTTACCCAGACTATCTCGCGACCAAGCTACAACCGTATTATTCCCACCTGGAATTTGCTGCCGCCACGGAGTTTAACCTGGAACAATCCGGATCTTGAGCCAATCGAAGCGACGAACCTTGATGTGGCGTTGTCACTTTACAACAACAAGATTGGCCTCTTCACCGTGGGCTATTTCAACAAAAAGATCAAGAACTTCATTTACAACACAACCACTTACGTGACAGACCCGGAACAACTGCTGGAAAGCTATCCCGGGAGCGTTCAAGTCGGCGGGCAGGTGTTCGGGTTTGTTAACAACCCCAATGAAGCGGATCTCTTCGGAATCGAATTGGACTGGCAATCGAATCTCTGGTTTCTCCCGGGATTGCTTAGTGGGCTGGTGGTCAATGCCAACTATACCTTCACTGAGTCCGAGCTGGCCTATCCGATGGTCTCCCCTGTTTTTGAAACCACACCATTTGGTGGTCGTCGAATTGTCGGCAGCGAGGAAACACCCTATACCGCACCGCTGATTGATCAACCGGATCATCTCTTCAATTTGATTGTTGGTTACGATTATAGAGGGTTTTCGATAAGGGGATCAGCTCGCTACAAGTCCAACGTTTTCCTGCAGGACCATTTCTTTCCGGAACTGCGGGTGTTTTCCGACCCGATTACGCTTTTTGATCTGTCAATCAAACAATCCTTGCCTTGGCAAGGCATGCAAATCTACAGCAACTCGTCAAATCTATCCAAAGCAATTGACACCAATGTCAATGAGGGCACCGGCTGGTTCTCAAACCGGGCATTCTACGGTATTACGTCAGAAATTGGCTTGCGCTACGATTTTTAAACGCATTACGAATCAATTGGTATTTCCCAATTCAGGAATGGGCCGGTGATCTACCAGCCCCTAACAGTCTCTCAATGGAGGTCGCTATTATGAGCAAAAAGTTAATGGTAGCATTGTTCGCCATCGCTATGTGTTGCCACGGACTGGCGCAGAATATTCAGGTAATCCCCTGGCAAGACGGAAATGGTGAAATCTATGTGAATTCAATCATTGATTTCATGGTCGCTGATACCAGCTCCGACGGTCAGCAATTGCACGATATTTATCAGCTGGAGACCAACGGTAACTACGTTATCGATCAAACCATCGACATCAAAAACCCCATTCATATGACCGCGGACCGTGTTTTGCGCGACGATGCCACAGGGGCAAAACCGCCGGTTGTGCGAGTCCTGACTTTGGATGATGGTACAGCATCAGCGAGCTTGTTTTTTCAGGCCTTCAACAGTCTTACAGTTGAGAATATCTATTTTGCAGGCATGGGAACTGCCGACGTGTGGATGGTTGGCAACTGGTTAAGCGTTCAGGCGCCGGATATCGACATTGTTGTGGATGGATGTACGTTTGACTACATGGGGTGGTCGATAGTGACGAATTTTGCGCACGAAAATGTGTCTTACTATGCTTACAATATGTATGTGAAGAACAACATTAATGCCGGCGATCCATACTCTCCTTTCTGGGTGCTCTCCATCGGCCCAAAGGTCAAGAATTTCGTCGCCCGTAACTGTACTTATTTTCAGTCGCACGGGATGTTCATGCAGGCGCGAAATCCGATTGATTACGTAGAAATTGATCATTGTACTTTTGCCAATGATCTCAAAATGCAGATTTTCAACGAGAATCTGACCAATGCAAAGATCACCAACAATATTTTCTATAACACCCTGGCGATTGGTGAAAACGATACAGAGAATGCCGACAAGGATCGCGATGGGCTGCCCTGGAGTATCGTCATCACCGATACATTGCCGGGAAACGAACCAGGTGGTTCCGATCCGATTATGCCGGAAGCAGATCGTAGCATCATCGTCAAGAACAATGCCTGGTATCGCACGCCGGAAGTAGATGCATTTCATACCGACAATGGTTTGATTGTTGGTCCGTTTATGAATTCCAGAACTCAGGCCATGTTTGACAATGACGCTGAGTGGCCGGGATTTGATGAGTCCAACAACGTAAACGAAGACCCTGGTTTCTCTGGCCTTGGCGCGGGTGAATGGCTTGATGAAGCGACTGACTCTATGTTTGCATACATGGACGCCTTCCGCGGCATTTCAGGCGCCTCGACCTTTATCTGGGGTTTCGAAAGTGATCGCGCTGAATGGCCGACGTTATTCCGCGTGAACGTAGAATGGCCGATGGTTGAAAATTTTCAACATACGACGCTGAGTATCACTGATGACGACGGCGGACCGATTGGTGACCAAACCTGGTTTAATATCTACACCGGTATTGAAGATGAACCTGCGGTTGGTGGACCTGATGCGGCTTTAATTGACGATTTTGTCCTGGCTCAGAACTATCCAAATCCATTTAACCCGGAAACGACAATTGAATACAGCTTAAAGCATTCTCAAAGTGTTTCGCTGGTGGTATACGATATTACCGGGCAGGTTGTGCGGACACTGGTCAGCGACAGACGTCAGGTCGCCGGCAGCCATTCGGTGGTATGGGATGGTAAAGACAACAGCGGATTTGCCGTTCCCAGCGGTGTGTATCTGTATCAGTTAACAGGCAAAAATACCGTTGCTGCAAGAAAGATGATTCTGGTGAAATAGAGAATTGCATGGATACTGTCTTCGGATAAATAAGGTTGCCTGTGCGGGCCGAATGATCCGCACAGGGTTTTGAGGCTAGAGCGTCGCAAGATCTACTGTTGTCTCACGGACAATCAATTCGGTGTCCAAAACAACTTCTTTTGGCTCGGTGCTTTGACTGGAATTGACAATTTGCAGCAAAATGTCAGCGGCCCGGCGGCCCAGTTCTTCAAGCGGTGGACGTATTGTAGTCAGCGCTGGTGATAAATTCTGCCCCATCTCCGTATCATCGAAGCCAACAATGCCGACCTGGTTCGGAATTGAAATGTTCAGGCGCCGAAGTGCGGATATCAAACCAAGCGCCACTGCATCGTTATAGCAGAAAACCGCCGTTGGCGGCGGAGAAGGAGCGACGGATTGAAAAAAGGTCATCCCGGTCTGGAAACCCTGCTGGAAGTGAGATCCGCACGAGATGATATGCTCCTCCTCTATTATAGGCAAATCAGCCGTTTTCAAGGCGTCCAGGAATCCGCGCGAACGCTCAAGGGTTTGTGCCAGTTTTTCGGGCCCGGCAAAATGAACCAAATGACGGTATCCGCAATCGATCAGGTGGGCAGTTGCCTGGCGAGCTGCGGCGTAATTATCAATTGTCACGGTGTTGGCATCAAGTCCGGCGACCTTCTCCAGGAGGACGAAGGGGAAATTTACGAGGTCGAGCCGGGCGAGGTAGGCATCCGGTGTGTGTCGCAAGGAATTTGGCGCGATGATCGCACCTTTAACATCCTGACTGGTGAAGATCTGCGTTATGTCTTCTTCATCGCCTGCGTTGCCCTGCAGACCAGCGATAAAGAGGATGTAGTCATGCTCGTTGGCATACTGCTTGACGCCAATGGCTATACCAATGGAGTATGCGTCTTCAGTGTCCTGTAAAATCAGTCCCAGGCTGAGTTCCCGGGGGTTCATGCGAAGGTCGCGCGCCTGGCCACGTGGACGATAGTTCAGTGCCTTGATGACATCCAGAACCAACTGCCGGGTTGAGGGGCGGACGTTAGCCTTGCCGTTTATAACGGCAGAGACAGTGCCAATCGATACGCCGGCCTGACGGGCAACATCTTTGATGGTTGGTTCTTTCATGATCCTCCGGATACCATTTGCTGGACAGCGCCAATATCCGACCCGGCAAACCGGAATGCAAGATCAAAAATCAGCGAATATGATTGGAGAAATTCACTATGAGCGGTTTTAGCGCTTTTTCAAGAACACTTCTCGCGGTTCTTGTGGCAGGGATTATCTTTGCTGTTAGTTGTTCCGGGACCGCGGAGCAAAACACGGTTGCAATGAGTCCGAAGGCCGATCGCAGTGGATTGGCAAAATACGAACCGGCAGACGGCAAGATATTGGTTTTTGCCGGACAGGACAATGAAGCTGTCGGCGGAAATGATCGTTTTCGTGATGGATATGTTGACCACATCGGCGTGCCTGCTGGCATCACACACTACATTGGGTTCAACCGCGACAATGAAACCGGCCCGATGGCGGGATTGAATGTCGAGTCCGATTGGCAGGCCGGCCCTATGTGTCTAAAATACTATCTTGAGTCTGCGGTTTTGAAAGATGCGATTGTTCATCTGTCGATTGCCATGCCTGATTCCGAAGGTGAGGTCGCCCGAGGTGTGTATGATACACAGATTGCAGAAATTGGCGAATTCATGGAGACTTATCGACATCGCGCTTTTATGCTGCGGATCGGATATGAATTTGATGGCTCCTGGAATCACTACGACTCAACAGCTTTTAAATTTGCCTATCGGCGAATCGTCGATCGTCTTCGCCAAAAAGGGTTGACCAATTTTGCGCTTTGCCTGGCATCTTCCTCCCCGGTTGTCCCCTATCAGCTCTGGCAAAACTACTATCCGGGTGACGACTACGTTGACTGGCTCGGGTATTCATACTGGGAAGGCAGTTTTAGTGCTGACACCAGCGCAGCGCTTATTTTTGCAAAGGACAAAAACAAACCAATTTTCATTGCCGAGATTACGCCCAGGGGACATTTCCTGAACCAGGAAGATGGCGAGGCCTTGTGGAATACCTGGTATAAAACATTCTTCGAGCATATTGAGCAAAATCGTGATCAGATAAAAGCAATTAGCTATATCAATGCAAATTGGGATGCTCAATTGATGTGGAAGGGCAACGGCTGGGGCGACACTCGGCTGCAGATAAATCCTCACATCAAAAAGCGCTGGCTGGATGAGATTGCCGAAGCACAATATGTTAACGGGGATGATCAGCCACTCTTGGTCATCGGTTTTCGACACTACTAATGGAAGATTTTATGTCAAGAATGATTCAGAATCCAATCCTGAAAGGTTTCAATCCGGACCCATCAATTATCAGGGTCAACAAGGACTATTATATTGCCACTTCTACATTCGACTGGTTCCCGGGTGTGCAGATACATCATTCTCGCGACCTTGTTAACTGGCGTCTTCTAACTCGTCCTCTGGATCGTCTCAGTCAATTGGATCTTCGCGGCATTCCCAATTCCGGAGGGATCTGGGCGCCCTGTCTTACTTACCACGACGACATCTTCTATCTCTGTTATACCATCGTTCAACAATTAAACGGCGTCACAAAGGACGCCCCGAATTACCTGGTAACGGCAAAAAGCATAACTGGCCCCTGGAGTGAGCCGGTTTTTATCAATTCAAGCGGCTTTGATCCGTCTCTTTATCATGCAGAAGACGGGCGTAAGTGGTGGCTGAATATGGTGTGGGACCATCGTCCCGGCAAACATCCATTCTATGGCATTCATCTCCAGGAGTATCTGCCCGATGAAAAAAGGCTTACCGGTCAACCGGAGTTGATTTTCAAGGGAACAGAATTGGGCTGTACAGAGGGCCCTCATATTTACAGGCGCAACGGCTATTACTATCTGGTAACCGCTGAAGGCGGCACTAAATACGAGCACGCGGTCACCGTTGCTCGCTCACGATCCCTGACCGGACCATACGAGGTACATCCCGGCAATCCCTTGTTGACAGCCTGGGGAGACCGTTCTTTGCCGCTGGCAAAAACCGGACATGCGGATCTGGTGGAGACTGAAGAAGGTGATTGGTATATGGTTTACCTCTGTGCCCGTCCGCTGCCTGGGCGCGACGAATGCATTCTCGGCAGAGAAACGGCCATTCAACGCCTCTTGTGGAAGGATGATGACTGGCCTTATCTGGAGGCAAACGACAATCGCCCGCAGCTTCATGTTCGCGCACCCAATGTGCCGGAACATCCCTTCACCTCTCCACCCGCGCGCGATGACTTTGATCGGCCGGAGTTGAATATTCACTACCAGTTTCCCCGCACTCCCCTTGCATCGGACCAGATGTCCCTTGCGGAGCGCCCCGGTCATTTGCGGTTACGAGGTGGGCAATCGCTGGAGTCTCGCTTTGGCCAGGTGATGGTTGTGAGACGGCAGCAGGCTTTCCGTTATCAGGCGACAACCAAGCTTGAGTTTGAGCCAGATAGTTTTCAACAAATGGCAGGATTGGTTTGCTATTATAGCACCCGGCTATATCACTTTTGCTATATGACACATGATGAGCGGGCAGGCACTTGCCTGTATATTCAAACCCTGGATAATGGCGAAGTGCAATGGCCGATGAATACGGCGTTTATACCATTGAACAATGCCAAAAGTGTCTTCTTGAGGGCACAAATGGATTACGATAGACTTGCGTTTTTCTATTCTTTTAACGGCCAGAATTGGCGACGTGTTGCAGATGATCTCGATAGTAGTATATTAAGTGATGATTATGCTACTGAATGGGGCTTCACAGGAGCGTTTGTCGGCCTTGCTTGTTTGGACCTCAGCGGCCAAAGAAAGCATGCTGATTTCGATTTCTTTGAATACCTGGAACACGAACTATAGAAAAAGGCGACCGTGATGCAAGATAATAGTAATCAAAAAATTGGGGTTCTCGAAAAGATTGGCTATGGGCTGGGGGACACGGCAAGCAACGTTGTCTTCCAGATGATCATGATCTTCCTCCCGTTTTTTTATACCGACATCTTCGGTATTTCAGCGGCAGCGATGGGATGGCTGTTCCTGGTTGTCCGGGTGATAGATGCCGTAACCGACCCAATTATGGGGGCAATTACCGATCGCACGGAAACCAAATGGGGCAAGTTCCGGCCCTATTTGCTCTGGCTTTGTGTGCCATACGGCGTCATCGCGGTCTTAACGTTCACCACGCCGGACTGGGCGCCGGGCGACAAACTCATTTATGCCTATATCACATACACCTTGCTGATGATCGTCTATACGGCCATCAATATCCCCTATTGTGCACTTGGTGGCGTGATTACCGGGGATGCCGAGGAGCGTGTATCGCTCAACAGCTATCGATTCTTTCTGGCGACCTCGGCCGGGGTTCTGATTGCATCTACAACGTTGCCGCTAGCCGACTGGTTCGGCGATGGAGATCGCCAGAAGGGCTTCAGCATGGCGATGGGGGTGTTTAGTACGCTGGCGGTGATACTATTTATTGTCTCCTTCTTCCTGACCAAGGAGCGTGTTGTGCAAGCGGCGGACACGGTTACAGATTTTTGGCAAGACATGAAGTTTCTGCTGCGCAACGATCAATGGGCGGTTATTGCAGTGTTGAATTTTGTATTGTTGATCCCGCTTGTGATTCGTGGTGGTGCCGCTCTCTATTATCTGGAATGGGTTGTTGAGCGTGAAGACTTGATGAGCTTTTTCCTGACTGTCGGCTCGCTTTCAGCAATGGTCGGCGCCGCCTTCGCCAGTCCCTTGACCAAGCGTTTGTCGAAAGTGCAGGCCTATTCGCTTCTGCAGGGAGTGATCGTTCTACTTTCTGTTGGTCTTTATTTCGTTGGCAAAGAACAGCTCATTCTCATTTTTGTTGTATTTGCACTCATCAATTTTCTGGGGCAAATGGGATCTCCCATTCTATGGGCAATGATGGCAGACACCGTTGATTATGGCGAATACAAAACCAACCGCCGGACGACCGGGCTTGTATTCAGTGGCGCTATCTTCACCTTGAAGATGGGTGTTGCGTTGGGCGGAGCGATGCTTGGCTGGCTGCTGGCATATTATGGATATCAGGGAGATGCAACGACTCAAGCGCCGGAGACTATTCATGGTATCCTCCTGCTATTTACAATTATTCCTGCTGTTGGACACTTCCTGTTATTGGGGATTATTCCACGCTATAAGCTGAACAAGGAATATCACGGTGAAATTCGGGCTGAGCTGGATAAACGCCAGGCTGCCGCTAATACCGCAGGGATCTCGGGTTAATAAGAATTAGGAATGGATACGATTTGAAAGAAATTAATGGCAAAAGCAGGCGGGTCAGAGTGTCGATTTCTGATGTCGCACGTGAAGCGGGCGTTTCCATCGGGACCGTCTCTGCCGTCATCAACGGCAAGAGCACTGTAAAGAGTTCTACACGTCAGCGAGTGACCCGTGCCATTAAGGAGCTTAACTTCAGGCCTCAGGGAAAAGCACAGAACCTGAAAAATAGCGAGGATCGTCGCAATATCGCCCTGGTGATAAAGCAGTTAGATAATCCATTCTACACCGCGGTTGCAAAAGGCGTCAAGGAATACGCAGAATCCCGGGGTTACATCTTGTTCATGACCACCTCGGAAAATGATCATCAGCAGGAAGAGCGAATCACTAACCTGCTCACAAACAAAGACACCAATGGGGCAATCATTGCCCCGGTCCTTGATGGCGACGCCGAAATCGAACATCTGTTTCAGTTGAAAATGTTCAACTTTCCATTTGTGCTGCTCGAAGAAGTGCCGGGCATCCGCGCAAATGTTGTCAGTATCGACAATTCCCAGGTGACGCGCGATGTTGTGCGTTACTTGATGGATTCCGGTCACCAGCGAATCCTCCACTTTGCCGGCCCGCTCAATGCCGCTCATTCCTTCGAACGAATCGCCGGCTTTCGAGATGCGTTTAGTGAAAGTAGTCTCGCATTCGATGAATCAATGATCATTAGCGCCGGCGGTCGCTTCCAGCACGGCCTTAAAAAAGGGCTTGAATACTTTAAGACTGTTAATCCGGATGATTTTCCGATGGCAGTTGTATGTTTCAATGACCAGTTGGCCCTGGGATTGATTTCTGCACTGCTAAAGCTTGGCATCAAGGTACCGGAACAAGTGTCTGTTGTAGGCAACGACAACGTCGAACTGGGTGAGTATGGGCCGATTCCGCTGACAACTATTTCACCACCCAAGTTCGAAATGGGGAGAAAAGCCGCGGAAGTCCTGATCGATAATATCGAAGCCGGCGAGGCGCTACCCGTGCGCAATATCGTGCTAAATGCAGAGATTGTCGTGCGAAAATCAACCCAGGTATTAAACGCTTAACGCGGAGATCAAGAATGTCAGGCAGATTAGGCCGACTTGCCATTTTCCTGCTGATGGCAAGTGCTCTGCACGCTCAAACATATCAAACACGCACATACTACCAACAGAATCTGGAACCGATAAACGGAATTCTGCATGGTGCAGGCCAGGACGGCGGTCAAGCTGCAGTGGCCGGCAAACATGCATTTGACCGCTATTGGGATACGATGGAGAGTGGCAAGAAGCCTGTCTCCTATATGTATTATGAAGCATTGTCAGGTATTGGAAAAACCTGGGCAAGCAAGCTGCGTAACGAGCTGGCTGAATACGGCGACACCTTGATCGTTATTCAATTCGGACTGGAGCTCGTGGGCGTAACGGAGGCTGTCGCAAATGGCGATCATGATGACGACATCGCTGATTGGCTTAACGGCATAGAAGAATTGGGCTTGCCGGTTTATGCGCGCCTGGGCTACGAATTTAACGGCCTCTCCTGGAATGGCTACCAGCCGGAGCCGTACAAAGCCGCCTTCATCTATCTCGCTGACAAGATTCGTGAAAGAAATCTTGAAATTGCCACGGTCTGGAATTTTGTGCCGGATCAAACGCAGCCTTTAAATTTTATGGCCTACTATCCGGGCAATGAATATGTGGATTGGTGGTCATTTAATGTTTTCGAAAGCTATCAAATTGGTCATTGGTCGACTGATGCATACCTGGATAGCGCAGAGGTGCATCAAAAACCGGTCTTAATTGGCGAGTCAACACCGAAGTTTGTCGGCGTGCTGAACAGTCAGTTTAGCTGGGATAACTGGTTTGCGCCGTTTTTTGAGCTCCTTATGAATGAACCTGCCATAAAGATGACCGGATACATCAACTGGGATTGGGCTGAATTCCCTGCATGGAGCAATTGGGGTGATGCGCGTATTCAGCAAAATACCGTGATCTCTCAGAATATGAATGACGAGATGTCGCATTCGATCTATACGCATGCCGGTGACGAAAAAGCGTTTCGCCTCGCGCTTGGTTATACAGAAAACCTAGCGCCATCAACACCTCAAAATTTGTTCCTTGATACCACCAGCTATCCCCCATCAATTAGCTGGGAAGCTTCATTTGACAGCTCCGGGATTTTGAGGTATCTGATCTCTGACGGCGACTCGGTGCTTGGGTTTACAGGTCTGACCAGTTACACGATTCTGGCAGAAGCGGATGAAGAGCTGAGCATTTCTGTTGTCGCTGTTGACCGTGCAGGGAATCGCAGCGCAAACTCTACCTCTGTTTCGCTGGTCTATCCCCCATCTCCGGCTGAGAAAATTTTCAACGGAAATTTTGATAACGGCACTGCTTTTTGGGATCTCAACCACTATGTTGCAAATGTCAGCGGCACATTTGAGATCGACACCAGCGGGCTTCTGGACGGTCGAAACAGCGCCCACATCACTTTGCTGCAGAATAGCGGCACCAATTGGCATATTCAATTTCAGCAACCGTTGGTTTTGGAGGCTGGTCACCGTTATGCAATCAGCTATCTTGCTCGCTCTGAACCGGCGACGATCGTCGAAACCTGGGTACAACAAGATCATGCGCCCTGGTTCGGCTATGCGACTCAGAACATCTCTTTGACAACGGAGGTGCAGCAATTCAGAGACACCACAAGCGTTGCAGATGTCGATGACACCGTTTTTCTTGCCTTTATGATGGGGACCTCCGGTTTGGCTGAAATTTGGTTTGACAGCGTATCTGTGGTAGACCTTGGTCCCCAGGTTGGCGTCGAGATCAATCCTGAACAGCAACCCCCGGGAGGATTCGTGGTGTCGCCGGCATATCCAAATCCTTTTAACCCGGCAACCACGCTTCCGTATTACCTGCCCGGTGCCAGTGAAGTCGCAATTCTCATCTTTAATGTTCTTGGGCAGAGAACGGCACATATTGAAGCTGGTCCAAAATCAGCTGGGTGGCAGACATTTGAGTGGCAAGCTCAAGGGCAAAGCAGCGGCCTGTATTTTATTACAATCAAGAGCCGGCATGGCGTAAAGACTGCGAAGGCTTTGTTGCTGAAATAGACATGTATTTGAAAACGAACATATACTGAAAACGCAATAGGAGTATCATGAGTAAAACATATTTCCCTGAAGTTGGCGACAGAATCAAATATGAAGGTCGCGACAGCGACAATCTCCTCGCCTTTAGATACTACGATGCGGAGCGCAAAGTTGGCGATAAAACGATGTCAGAGCATCTGCGTTTCGCCATTGCTTATTGGCACACCTTTGCCAGTGGCGGTCAAGACATCTTCGGTTTGCCGACATTCTCTCGTCCCTGGCACAGCGCTGGAACCGCCATGGATGGCGCAAAGGAAACGCTTGATGCAGCGTTCGAATTTTTTCAAAAACTGGGCGTTAATTATTACTGTTTTCATGATAGGGATATTGCACCGGCCGGGGCGACTTTTGCCGAAAGTTGTGAGAATCTCGAGAAAATTGTGGCCATGGCGAAAGAACATCAGAAATCTACCGGCATAAGGCTCTTGTGGGGAACGGCGAATCTCTTCAGTCATCCTCGCTATGCGCTTGGCGCCGCGACCAATCCGGATGCTCATGTTCTTGCCTATGCCGCAGCCCAGGTAAAAGCGGCGATCGATGCCACCCACGAGCTTGGCGGCGAAAATTACGTGTTTTGGGGCGGGCGTGAAGGATATGACACGCTACTGAACACAGACCTAAAGCAGGAGCAGGAGCAGTTTGCTCGTTTTCTACACATGGCAGTAGATTACAAAAAGCAAATTGGTTTCTCAGGACAATTCCTGATTGAGCCGAAGCCCAAGGAGCCGACTACTCATCAATACGATACGGATTCAGCGACGACCCTGGCCTTTCTGCGCGAATATGATTTGATGGATCATTTCAAGCTGAATATCGAAGCAAATCACGCTACGCTGGCTGGTCATACCTTCCAGCATGAACTGGCTGTTGCTTCAATCGCCGGAAAGTTGGGGAGCGTAGACGCCAATCGCGGTGATTTGTTGCTGGGTTGGGATACCGATCAGTTCCCGACCAACCTCTATAGCACGACACTTGCCATGCTGGTTATCTTGAGGCAGGGCGGTCTTGGTAGCGGCGGACTGAATTTCGATGCCAAACCGAGACGTACTTCGATCGACACCGTTGATCTATTTCATGCGCATATTGGCGGGATGGATGCCTTCGCTCGCGGGTTGCTAATTGCACAACAGATTCTGGATGACGGTGTGTTTGATGAATTTATTTCTGAACGTTATAGCAGCTATGCCTTTGGTGTCGGCAAAGAAGTAATGGAGGGGAAATTCTCGCTAGAAAAAGCGTCGGCATGGATTCTCTCAAACGGCGAGCCGTCACGCCGAAGCGGAAGGCAGGAAATGCTGGAGAATATTCTCAATCGATACCTGGAGATCTAGGGGAGGCCAGGCAGCTCGTAGCCGAACATGACAGCCGTTCCGGCTATGATTGGCAGAACGGCTTTTACTTCCTTCTTGCTGAGATTTTCTTTCCAGCGCCCGACCCGCCTGCTGTGGTCATTGGTGGAGTAAGGTCGCGACGTTTCAGCTTCGATGAATTTCTCATTGTTAGTATCCTGAACTCTATCGGCCCACTCCCCTATTTCTGTTGTCCTCAGAGTAATATCAACGCCTGCTTGCAAGCAGGCGTTCTCAGCGAAAGTTTGAGGGTTATCTATCATTTCTTCGAATCTGCAGATTGTTGTCTGGTCGGCAAGCTGTTGATAGCCGTTCGAGTTGAGATAGGTCCAATGATGCGCGCAGCGTTCAATCAATGGACGGTCTAACCAGGTCTGCCAGTCGTGGGGTCTGGGGTGATGGCCCCAGTTTTTTGATATGCCCACGCGCAAGGAACAGATAGCGTCGAGAGGATGACGAATTTGCCAGAAGATGATCCCGTTCTCGCGGAAATCAGCGGGTAGCTCATTCGGCGGAAATGATAATCCGGCCGGCGCCGGGAATTCTGCGCTGTCGCGCGGCACTTTTGCGGCTATGGCTGAGCTAAAGTCAAGCTGACAATATTGTGCGAAGTCCGGCTCACTGTAGTAGGTGTAATCTGGCAAGTGCTCGAAAAGCTCACCGAATATTGATGTGCCGCTACGGCCACAGCCGAGAATCAGGACATGCTTTGGTTGGGGTTTCATTGAATTCTTCTCCCAATACCAAATGGCACAAACGAATAATGCAGGCCGGTCACAATGCTATTGTCCTCACGCAGTTTGACGAAAATACCGGGCGAAATCTTGCCAATTCGCAAAACGCCGGGGTAGATGTTCAGGCGTGCCCGATATCCTTTTCCGGACATAATAAGGGATGACAACAGGGAGCCATTCCTGTCCCAAAATATGCCCCCGGTCCAAATAAGTGTGGCGGTCAACTCCCGGACACCGCTATCGTTGTTTGTATCAACCAAATCCCGAACTACCAATCCCCCAGCGGCTGTGATCGCATCTCCGCGCTGCCTGTGATAGCTTAGGCCATACATGCCATGGATGCCCCAATGATACAACAGGCTCCAGCGATCCAAATATGGCAACTTGATTCGGACCATATAATTCTGACCGTTGTTCTCTATTGTATTTTGCCAGGGATCATAAGCAGGCATGAAGGACCAATCCTGCATATTCAAAGTTCTGCTGAAAAAGCGATTGACGCGATCAAATGAAAAGAGAATCAAGCCGGCGGTGTTGAAAATATACATGTCGGCAATCGGATCGACATTCGCGCCTGAGAATTGATTGTTCTCAACAATCTCGTTTAGAAAGTGGTAGCTGAACCAGGAGCCAAAGGCCCAAAGCTTTGGTTTTGCAAATTGGTGATGCTGATACCAGTCGACAAATGCACGATAGGTAAAGCCTCCGCCGATAAGATGGTTGTAGATGTTGGGATAAAACTGAGCGCTTTCCAGCGTCAGCGTTGTCGGAAAAACTTCGTGCGAAAAGAAATCTCCCCATCCATACTGATCGATGGTGTCAAACGGGTTCAATAAATTGCTGGTGACATTGTCGAAGCCATTCTCAAAGTCAATCGCCGAGAGTTTGTTGGAGCGATTGCGGATTTGCATAATGCCAAAGCCGCCGTTGATGACGGTTGTAAGCGGATTGAACACTCTTTGCGACCCGTAGTCGTAGCCTTGATAATAGTAGTTGGTGGAGTCCTGCGCTTTACCGGCGGTATACCAAAACATGCCCAGTATTATTACGAGCAGGTACCTGTTGAAGGGGTTGTTTCTTTTCATATTCTTTAGAGTGATGCCATTTCCATATGAATTCGCTGAATCCCGTCCCGAATGCTTGCTGGCAAACTTATTAAGGATGTTCTTTGCATCCAAGCTAAAAGTCATGTGTATGCTGCAAATTCCGGAAGTAGTCCGGGGTATCGAGCAAGCGACTGCCGTACCATGAAAAATAGGTGCCGTCAACCAGGACAACCTGCTTGCCTGGGAAGGCTGAATGCAACTCGTCGATATCTGTCTGGCCAAAAGGATAAGGCTCAGAAGAAAGCAAAATCACGTCTGCGTCAAACAGATCCTCTTGTCTGATCTCAGGATAGCGCAGGCGGGGCTCAAACAGATTGACCAGGCCACAAGCAGCAAGCATGTTGTTGATAAAAGTATTGCCGCCGACAGCCATATAAGGATTCTTCCAAATCAGATATGCCGCTTTGGCAGTTGTTGCCTTGGGCAGATTCTGAAATCGCGTTTCTATTTCACTTGCAAGTGTGGCGGCTGCTTGCCCTGTTTGCGTCAGGGTACCGACGGCAAGAATCATGTTCAGAGCATCATCCAGGGTTGAAATATCGCTCATCCAAACCGGGTAGTCTTTGGCCAACCGGGCGATCCCCTCCTGATAATTTTCTTCCTTGTTGCCAATGATCAGGTCTGGCTGTAGCTTCTCGATTTTCTCAAAGCGGAATTTCTTGGTGCCGCCTATCTTTGCCTTGTTTTGAGTTTTCTCGTTGGGATGAATGCAGTAGCGTGTGATGCCTGCGATACGAGCGTCGAGGCCTAAATGAAACAACAATTCGCTGATGGAAGGAACGAGAGAAATGATTCGCTGGGGGTTGGCGCGTAGCGTGACTTCGCGCTGCATCTGATCAATCATTTAGCGATCTTTTTCGTCCAGGCGGTTCAAGGCCATTTCTGCAATCCGCAATTCGATATCGTCTACCAGGCGCTTTGCAGTTTCCTTGTCCTTCTTTGCGATAGTTAGCTGCAAAACGCCTTGCTCGTTGCCGGGAATGTCGCTAAATGTTCTCATACGCGCGGCACGAATAATGATCTTTCGCGAAAACCAGCCGGATTGGAATTTGATTTCCACCAGATCTTCCAGGCGTATTTTCTTCTCTTTGACCCGGGACTTTACAATACCGAGGATGCTGTCCTTGGCTTGGTATTCAAATTCTATAAAGTCATCCTCGTGGGTGAGGATGCCATTGCATTCGCCGAGATCTCCATAAATGGAGGGCATTCTAAAAGGAACGCTGTTCAAGTGTTACCTCACTATAACTATTTTAACTGAATCACTTTGCCGCTCTTGGCGCTGCGGATCGCCGCATCCAATATTTCCATCACGATCATATTGTTTTCCAAGGAGGAAAGGTCGTATGCTTCGGGTTGAATGCTGCCGTTAATAACGCCGGCCAGCCAGGCAAAGGGATCATCAATGCCTTGCTTGAGTGCTTTCAGCTTTTGTTTGCTTTCTTTGGCCTTTCCATTAAAACGGAAGCGAATATTTTGTCCATCATCCGCGATGACATATCCGGTTTTACCGTAGACTTCCATATCTTTACGGTTGAACGGCCAATTCCATGATGCCTGTATAATAACCTGGGCGGCTGGGTATGTCAATATGATCGTTGCCTCATCGTCAACTTTTGGATAGATGTGCGGTTTAATTGTTTGCGTGATGGCTGAAACAACTGTGGGCCGCTCTCCCTTCATTAACCAAGTGGCCAAATTAGCGCCATAGCATCCAAAATCCGTTATTGCACCTCCCCCATTCTTGACGGGATCTGTCAACCATTCGAGGAATTCTTCATTAACGCCAATTTCTTTGGGGCCCTCATGACCGTCATGGATGACGATTTTGCGAATCGGACCGGCAGCCTGCTTTTCATTAATGAGTCTGAAAGTCTCATGGGTCGATGGATACCAGGTTGTTTCATAATTCGTCAGTAATTGAATACCGTATTTTTGCGCCAGTTGTTGCATTTTCAGGGCGTGATCCAGGCTGACAGCCAAAGGTTTTTCGACCATCACATGAATTCCCAGGGGGGCGCAGGTTTCTACAGTAGAAAGATGTTCGTCGATTGCATTGAAAGCGGTCACTGCCTCTGGCTTTGTAGCCGCTACCATTTCCGCTAAAGTTGGATAAACGATATCCATGCTGTAGCCGTGCTGTTTTGCATAACGTTCAGCCAGATCCCGATTCTTTTCCGCAATCCCGACTATCTCGATGTCTCCGCGATCTGCCCGCCCCAAAATCCAATGCACATGCGTATGCGTCAAGCCATCCACTCCGATGCGAAGCGGTTTGTCATTTGCGACGAGGGCTGATGGCAACATCACTGCCGAAATAAACAATAGAGGACCAAGATGTTTCATGTGCATTGTGCTCCGTACTTGAGGTTGAATCCAGAAAGTAGCATCGTTCAAAAAGAATATACTCAAGGTGAACGAAGATAGAAATATGCTTCCTGCTTCTCGCAGTCATCGTAGGTCAAGACTTCATATCGTCGGTGCTGATAAAAATAGCTGGCCAGCGCAAAGTCTCCGCCACAGCATAGCGTGTGCATCAAAAGCGCACCGAACAACACATCAATATATGCCGGTAGAAGAATCATTGCCAGCAGCAAAGAAGCTGTTATGAGAAGAAAAGGCGCAAAGGCAACTCTATAAAATCCCATCGCATCGACAACAAAACGGTGGGCCTGTGCGGTAAAGTAGAACTTGCGCCAATTGGCGGTATAGCGGATATCTCTTGCGCCCAGGGACCGATAGGCTAGGCCGTGAATGTATTCGTGTAATGGAATTAGCAGGAAGGCCAGGAGCACGCCGAGGCCAATGGACCCGAGGGTGTCAAGGACTACGACACCCTGTTGATTGCGATGGCTGACTAGCATGATACAGGCAAGCATAGATAGCAGGGACGCCCCATGAAAAGCCCATTTGATCGGGGTGTTTTTCTCCAGCGCTTGCTTTACGAAGGGCACAATATCATTCATGTCCAGGGTCGCTTCAAGGCGATACCCGGATGTCTCGATTTCTTCGACGGTCATCCGTAGATAGACCTTTCTTCCATAGTGGACGGACTCACACAGCTTCAGATTCCATTGTATCTTACCACTGTAGCAGTCGTTTTTTGATTTAGAATTGAAATTTCTCGCCGAGGATTTCCACGTTGGATTTAGTAAACTGCCACGATGAAAGCGATATTCACGGACAATGATGCCTTCCGGGCTTTTTCGACTGAGCACAAGATCGTCCTGTTGCTGACAGCTCTGCTGACTGTCTTTTGCCCGCTTGTTACCAACTATAGTTTAGCCCTCGACGAACAACAAATGTTATTACGCGGGATTGCCGTCATCGTTTCATTGGCTGTGGCAGGCTGGACACTTGCCAGGATGTTTCTTGGCCGTTTTGACTTCACCACAGACCTGCCGCTGGACATTTGCAATCTGGCCGGCATCTTGCTGCCGTTCTTGATGTGGGATCCCCATCCGACCATCTACCAGGTGCTCTATTTCTGGGTGATGGCTGGAACTCTGCAGGCAATCCTGACACCAAATCTCTACAACGCCTTTCCCCATTACACATCATTGAAATACTGGACGGCTCATTGCGGCTTGATCATCTATTTCGTAACGCTCACGGCAACCACAGAGCTTCAGCCGACACTCGCAGGTGTGCTTATTTCGTTTATCGTGTTGCTTATATACGCGGCCCTGATGTATGGCATAAACGTGCTGCTCGGTTCGAACTATTTCTATGTGATTCGCAAGCCCGATACGGCTTCCGTCCTCGACTATTTGGGCGACTGGCCCTGGTATATCCTGGCCGGTGCCATTTTCGCCCTTATTGTTTTCTATCTCCTATACTTGCCGTTCTCCTTTTAGATCATTGCCTGGCCACAGCACTTCCTTCCGAACGGTATTTCTCGAACCATTCGGTTATGTAGAGAATCTTGGCCATCCAATGGCTTGGAAAGCGACGGATGCCGTGCGGCTCATCAGGGACCCTGACCAGCATTGTTTCAACATCCAGCAGCTTCAGTGCCTGATAGTACTGCTCAGATTCCGACATTGGCGTGCGGTAGTCTTCTTCCCCGGTTAATACCATTGTGGGGGTCTTAACGTTCTTGACAACGGAAAGTAGCGAGCGTTTCTCGTAATGTTCAACATGATCCCAGGGCATGCCCGGGAACCAGTACTTCGTAACAAATGCTGAAATGTCGGCTGTTAGCACAAAACTGTACCAGTTAATCACCGGATATACAGAGACCGCGGCGCGGAAACGATCGGTATTACCTATCATCCAGGCGGTCAAGACACCGCCACCGCTACCGCCGGTGACAAATAGATTGTCCTCATCGATATAACCTTTGGCGATCAATGCGTCAACGCCGCTGTCGAGGTCATAAAAGTCGTTCCCGGGATATGCATGATGAATAAGGTTGCCGAATTCTTCCCCATAGCTGCTGCTACCGCGCGGGTTCGTGTAGAGAACAACATAACCCCTGGCTGCCATAAACTGCTTTTCAAAGTCGAAGCGTGGACCGTAGTTGGCGAAGGGACCGCCATGGATTTCCAGAATGAGCGGATACTTCTTTTGTGGATCAAAGTCCGGCGGTTTGATGATCCACCCCTGTATTTTTCGCTGGTCGTGGGATGATTCATACCAGATTTCTTCAACCTCACCAAGTTCCCGCTGGGCAAACAGGTCTGCATTAACCGCGGTAATTTGTCTGGTTTGATTTCCCCTTGCGCTTCCAACTGCCAAATCGCTGGGATTACTGCTATGTCCCTGCGTGATGACGAAGCGTCCCCCTGGTCCGACATGGAATTGTCCGCTGGCGTAGGCGCTGATCCTGCTGGAGAGGCCAGACGCAACTGTCTTTATTTGGCCGCTCATCGAGGCGAAGCCAAGCTTTGTGGTGCCTTGATCGTCATAAAGGAAGTAAAGTCCTTTGCTGTCCGGGGACCACTGGATTGAGCGAACCTTGCGATCGAGGCTCGAGGAAATTGACCGCGGATTGCTGCCATCAGCATCTGAGACATACAGCTCGGTGCGCTGATAGCCCTGGTAGCGGTCATTATAGCCGGTGTATGCCAGGTGTTTCCCGTTAGGCGATATGGCTGCCTCATTGTCCGGGCCTTGCCGCGAAGTGAGTGTTTCCACGCTGCCGTCTTTTACGGAGAACCGATAGACCTCGGTTGCCAGCGGCTCAAAATCTGCGTCAGCACGGCGAACAGCAGACACCAGCAGCGACTTCCCATCCGGTGACCATGTGGCCCGTCCGCTGCCGCGGGAAAAGGGCGCCGCCCCATGATGATAATCTCCGCTGGTGATCTGGCGAGGTGTGCCGCCGTCAATCGGCAAGACGAAGACATGAGAGTAGCCGCTGGTCAGGTATCCGGGGCCATTAAAGCGGTAGACCATTTTGTCGATTTCTTTTGCCGGTTTGGCCCACTTGGCACCTTTGGGCGCACGAGGCATATTTATGAGGCTTTTCTTTGGCGATGGAACAAACGCCGTGAAGGAAATTTGTTTGCCATCCGGCGACCAGGCGATACCAGCAGGCGGATGTTGCAGATTGGTCAATTTTGCCAGTTGGCCACTGTCCATCCAGCGCAGGAAAATCTGCGATGAACCCTCGCGATTGGAAACAAAAAGCAGCTTGCTGCCATCCGGTGACCAGCGTGGAGATGCATCGCTGTAATGGCCGGTCGTCAACGGCCGGTTTTCGGTGCCGTCAAAATTAATAACCCACAAATTACTGTAATATTTGTCGGTCATGACATCGGCAAACTGGCGAACGTAGACAATCTGATTGCCGTCTGGCGAAATTTGCGGGTCAGCAGCAGATTCCAATTCGAAGACATCTTCAATGTTAAGTGGATCCGCTTCGGTTTGTGCCAGTACAGCGACGCTGTTTAGCAAAAGAAGCAGGCCAAGAAAAAAGCGAAATGCGAATAGTTGCATAGTGTTCCCCCAGAGGTTGGTTTTTGTTCCAACGATAGCTCTTACTTGCCGCCTTTAACGGCGCATTTTTCTGTCGCAGATCAATCATTGACAAGCGAATTTACGGCTGCGGCAGTAACAATACCCGCCTTCATGACCCCGCTATACGCATGCCAGCTGGCTTTCTCTGCCATGGTTCCTAACTGTTTTGATATTCTTTTTTTTGATATGGCATTGATTCCCCCGCCAATTACTACCTCGATTGAACCGTTGCTCTCGATCAACATGTCGTGAATGACTGTCACTCCCTGCAGCGCGCCTTGGTATGCTCCCCAGGACGTCCCGCTGCTTAATACCCGGTCGAATCCGAGATCAATAATCTGCTTCAAGCTTAGCAGCGGATCGCCAGTGGCGTCAACTGCGCGATGGAAAGTTGTCTTCAAATTCAGGCTTTGACAAAGTGCAATCAGGGTTTGGTTTTTTTCCAAATCAATGCTGTTGTCTGCCGTCAATACACCAAAAACAACGCCCGCAGCACCAACATTGGCCGCATGTTCAATTTGTGTCTGCATCAGGTGAAGTGTCTTGTTATCGACTGCGAACCCGCCAGGCTGTGGACGAATCATTACCAGCAACTGCATGTCTCTCGGAAATGCACTCACTGCTTCTGCGATTTGAGCCTGGTCGGGTGTCAAGCCCTCATGCTGCATCGCGGCACATAGCTCGATACGTCGCGCCCCGCCTTCCGAAGCGGCGGCAATTGCCTCTGTAATAGTTTGCTGTGGATTGTCGGTATTGATGCAGATTTCAACGATGCTCACAGAATAAACTTACGATACAGGCGGGAGATATAAAAGAGGTCTAACGGCCACAGCAGCATCAACGCTAGAGCCACTACCCATTTTTAGCAGTCGGCGATTCCGTAATCTCAACGACTTCAAATTCAACCAGGTCTTTCCACTCCTTGATCCACACGTCAAACAATTCGGCATTTTCCCCTTGCATGATTTGGAAGCATCTTTCGCCGTCAACTTCCAGCCAGCTATTGATATATTGTAATCCATCAGGCATCATTCGACCAAATTGATGATAGCGTTCATAGACCGCATTCTTTTTACCGGATTTGAATGTTTCGATGACCATAAAGAGCTTCATTGATGCCCTCCCTTTTAGTTGTCGCGATTGAAGATTGTGCTGCTTTCGCTTAATTTTTATATGAATGTGCGTCTTCGCACAGCATCGATAGTTCATTTGTGAAATATTTAGAGCAATATTTGGGGTGATTTGTTATACAGCATGGTATGTGAGGCAGCCGGATTTTCTTCAATTCGGTTGAATAGGAGTTTTATACCCATCTGCTCTACCCACAATTTGGCTTCGATTCACGATTCTTGATCGCTTCATGACAATTTCGTGATACTTTTTTTGTATATACCCATATAGGGCAAGGACAACTGTCGCCGCCATGATTTTGGCGAAGACAAAGAAGGAACGCTTACTGGTTTTATTTTGATTAATTTTGAGGGATTTGACTTGTCCAAGAGTAAATTTAGTCCACTGTTTGCCGGCGGAATTATTGCCACCTTGATTGCTGCTGTAATAATAGCCGGCCTGCTTCTCCGCGGCGAAGAGGGTTTTTCGCTGCCACCGCTTTCACTTGAGACCAAAACGCCTCCGGCGATGCCTGCCTCTTTGGTTGGTGATGTAGAGCTCGCAATTCATCAATGTAACGAGATGCAGTGTGAGCAAGGCATGGAGACCTTGACTAAGGCCAAACATAAGCTATCCGAGTATTCATTTGACGAAAATTTTGGCGAGAGCGTCTCATATTTGAACTTCCTCATAGCGCGTTGCTGTTACAAAGATGGAAAGTACGAAGAAGCGCTTAAATACGTTGAGCTTTCTTACAAACAATTCAATGCACCTGCAAATGTCAAAATGCTGGTGCGTGTTTTGACCTTGCTGGAACGTGAGGCAAAGACCCTGAACATGAAAGACTACTATGCTCGCAAGCTGGCTTTTTACAGTGCTGAGCAGGGAAAATTGAACTAGGCCTTATCCCTCAATTTATTATTTCCCTTTGTTCTGCCATCCCCTGTTTCCTAAGTTGCCAACCAATTTTTATTTCAAGAGCTACAGGAAGACCGATTTTGAAGTCGATTGTTGCCCGGCGATGTCCTCATTGCAGAAAAGGGCCGGTGTTTAACACCTTGTTTAAAATGCATTCGAAATGCCCGGAGTGCAATTTTCTTTTCGATCGTGAAGCCGGCTATTATACGGGCGCCATGTTTATTAACTGGTTCCTGGCGATCGGGTTTATTGGACCAATTTGGGTTGGGATGATTCTCGTTGGATATAGCTTTTGGACGATTTTTGCTTCGACAGTCATCCCCCTGTTGCTCTTGACGCCCTGGCTTTTTCAATATTCCCGCATCATTTGGCTTTACCTTGACTATCAGATTTCCGGCCCCGGAAATAGCAGCGCCGGAAGCTAGCTGTCACCTTTCCCTCCTTTTTTGCATCTAAATTCTCCAGAGCGTAATTTACCAAACAATACTGGTTCCATCCATGTCTCTCGGCAGTCGTTTGCTGGTATTGTGCTGTGTTTGAATTACAAAGACATTCACTTAACCTCAAAGGTACACCGTGAAGAAAGTTCTCGTATTGTTTGCCCACCCTGCTTTGCAAAAATCACGCGTAAACAGTCAGATACTCGAGCATTTACGTGGACTGGAGAATGTTACAGTGCATGACCTGTATCAGGAATATCCGGAATTTGACATTGACGTTGCAGCAGAACAGGACTTGTTGGCTGCACATGACATTATCGTTTTCCATCACCCGATGTTTTGGTATAGCACGCCGGCAATTCTAAAGGAGTGGCAGGATCTGGTGCTGGAACATAATTGGGCATTTGGCAAAGATGGCAATGCCTTGAAGGACAAGATGTTTATGCCCCTGGTTACAACCGGTGGGCCAGCTGAGGCTTACTGCGCAGAAGGACACAACCGCTTCACCGTGAGACAGCTGCTGGCGCCCGTTGAGCAAACAGCTGTGCTATGTAAAATGCGATACCTGCCGCCATATGCTGTGCATGGCACCCACTCTATCACCGAAGAGCAAATCGCCAAGCATGCACACAAGATTAAACAAGTGATGCAGGGCCTGCAGCAAGGCGAACTGACGGCAGAAAATATTGCAAAATCAGAATATATGAATAGTCACATAACCGATTGAGACAGCTCCTATGGCAGAAGGCGGATTCTTTTTTCAGGCATTTGTATATCTAACGGCAGCAGTGGTTTCAGTCCCAATCGCCAAACGTATTGGCCTTGGTTCTGTATTAGGCTACATCATTGCCGGTGTAGTTATTGGCCCATTTGTGATGGGCCTGATTGGTGAGGAAGGGCAGGATGTGATGCATTTTGCCGAATTTGGTGTCGTAATGATGCTCTTTCTTGTCGGGCTGGAGCTGCAACCCTCGTTGCTTTGGAAGTTGAAAGGACCGATTCTCGGAATGGGCGGCATGCAGGTTGGCGTCTCGGCCGCATTGATTACGACCATTGCACTTGTCTTCGGCTTGCCCTGGCAAACAGGTCTGGCCATTGGCTTAACCCTCGCTTTGTCCTCTACCGCCATCGTCCTGCAAACCTTGAATGAAAAGGGCTTGATGAAAACAACCGGCGGGCAAAATTCCTTTTCCGTTCTACTCTTCCAGGATATTGCCGTCATACCAATACTTGCGATTATGCCTTTGCTGGCAGTAAGTGGGCAGGTTGCCCATCATGCTGGCGATGATGGACATCATGTGACAACCTGGGTTGAAGGCTTGCCAATATTTGCCCAAACAGGTGTCGTTCTTGGCGTGGTCGTTGCAATTATTGTGGCCGGACAGTATCTGATAGGTCCCGCTTTTCGCATGATTGCCAAAACGCGCTTGCGCGAATTGTTTACCGCGGCAGCGTTACTCCTGGTAATTGGTATTGCATTGTTGATGACAAAGGTGGGGCTTAGCCCGGCGCTGGGAACCTTCCTAGCTGGTGTTGTGTTAGCGCAGAGCGAATACCGCCATGAACTGGAGATCGACATCGAGCCATTTAAAGGCTTGTTGCTAGGTCTCTTCTTCATCGCCGTCGGCGCTTCAATTGATTTCAACTTAATCGCGAACAACCCGGGACTGATCAGTCAGATGGTTGTCGCCCTGGTTGTTCTTAAGTTCGTGGTGCTGTTTGCGATCGGCAGGTTTTTCAAGATGGGATTGGACAACAATCTTGTCTTTTCCTTTGGCTTGGCGCAAGGCGGTGAGTTTGCATTTGTCCTGTTCTCGTTTGCCATCCAAAGCAACGTCATATCGACAGATATTGCCAATCCGCTGATTGCGGTTGTGGTTCTCTCGATGATTTTTACGCCTCTCCTGATGCTTCTCAATGAAAAAATCATACAGCCGCGTTTCGGGACAACTGAAAGTAGCGACCGGGAAGCCGATGCAATTGAAGAGAAGAATCAGGTCATTATTGCCGGATTCGGGCGCATGGGCAGCACAATCGGCCGCTTCTTGCAGGCCAATGGCCAAACCGCGACTTATCTGGATACCAATCCTGACAACGTCGATTTGCTACGAAAGATGGGCCTGCCGGTGTTTTACGGTGATGCCTCCCGGCATGACTTGCTGCATGCTGCCGGAGCACATGAGGCAAAGCTGTTGATCGTCGCGGTAGACAGCCCGGAAAAAACGCAGGCAGTCTGCGAAGCAGCGCAAAAGCACTTCCCTCACCTCGAAATCATGGCGAGGACGCGAAGCTGGACGGATTCGTATGAAATTCTTGATAGCGGTATTACGGACGTTTACAGAGAGACGCTGGACACCTCTCTCAGGATGGCTGCGGAAGCACTCGAAAAACTGGGCCATCGCAAGTATCAGGCCCGTCGCGCTATTAAGACATTCCGCAAGCACGACGAGCGCTATTTGCGGGAGCTTGCCTCGATGCGCCACGACCAAAAACAGCTGATCAGCGGTGCGCGCGAGCGCATCCAGGATCTCGAATCCCGGATGCTGGCCGAAATAGACAATATTGGTAAGGACAAAGATCTAGGATGGGATATCTCCACGCTCCTCGACGAGTTTGGAAACCGGAGGGACGACTAGGGCTATTCCGGCTGATTCCCCGGCCTTTCAAAATACTTGCATGGCGGTTCATTGTCCGCCATTTGTTTATGGCCTTTGAAATTGAAGCCCAATTTTTTCAACAACTTTATAGACCGATCATTGTCTGGCGATGTAATGGCGGCAATCTGCGCAAATCCAGCTGCCACGTCATGCTCCAAAACGCCCTTTGCCGATTCGTATCCGAAACCTTTTCCATAATACTCCGGCAAGAATGCAAAGCCAATGTCTGGAAGCTCAAGCGTATCACGTTTGACAAGGCCGCAAATGCCGATGGGGGTCTCACTGCTCTTGATCAGCGTGCAGTATAGGCCAAATCCATTGCTTCGATAACTCACCTGCGGTCCATTCCTGATGTATTCCCGGGCGTCCTCGAGGTTGCGAACGCTTTTGTCGCCGATATAGCGATGAAAATCCGGGCTGTTCACCAGCGCAAAGATGAATGATGCGTCATCTGTTGTCAGTTCGCGAAGATATAATCTTTCTGTATCGATTATCGATTTCGAGATATTACTCATAAGCCTCTTCCCTATCTCTTCTGCTTGTATTTGTTGAATTTTAGGTCTGCATCTAATGCTTCAGACTTCAATTTTGTCCGACTGTGCCAGCCGCGAAAAACGGCGATCAGAATCCGGAAAGTCGACGCCCATAGCAAACCATGTAATCACACCAACAACAATTGCCTGAATCAGAAGCGTCAAGTCTGGTGCCGATATCTGTTGAAGGGCAGGCGAAGTAGCCATCGTGGTGCAAACAATGCCGGCCAGAAAACCGCCAATGGCAAGCCACTGATAGATGACCAAACCGCCAAATCGTGCAGTTTGCGGTTCACCACGATAAGCTTCTTCTACAAACCGTCCCAGACTGCCCAGGATCAAGTAGCCACCGGCGATAAGGGAAAGTGGCGCGCCCAGCGTCCAGGCTCGCAGCAGCAAGATGCCAATAGCGAAATTGAAAATGATAGAATAAACCGGTGCCGGATATAGCGATACGCCGCCTAAATCGGCCATGTAAAGAACCCGAGAGCGCGGATGCCTATAGACGATTCCCTGGCCCGGTTCACATTCTCTTCCATGACAGCATCCTTGCACAAGGCAGCGCAGTCGGCCAATGGCTTGAATGAAAGGTGCAGCAATGGCGAACAAAGCGGCAATTAACCAACCGCTGTCTGTCACAAAACCAATTATCAGAATGCTCGCACAGGCTGCGATAAGGCTGCCGTAATAGCCAAAGGGGCGCGATAGCTTCGAAGACCCCTCCAGTAATTGTCCCCAAATGCCGGCACCCAAGACCGATGCCGCACTGACGCACAAAATCAAATCAAAAGTACCCTCAGGGGCCAGGGAGCCAAGAATGAGTATTCCGGCAAAAGCGGCGAGGCCTGCATAGAGACCGTAATTTAATATGCGCAGCGGCCCCAGTCTCCATTCTTGCCAGGAATTGGCAATGCCTTGACAAATATCCAGGACCCTCCGCCAAAGCTTCTCTCCTTGAACGAGGCCAAAGAACAAAAGTAAGGCGCCCAGCACGTCAATAACCGGATGCATGCCCGTCGAAATGCAGCTCAGGGCAATCGCGCTAGCCAAACCATACCAGATGGCGCCTTTCCCAAGCGAGCGCGTATATAACCATGCGGCAAGGAACGCCCACAAGGCATGATAAGAAGGAAATGCGCCGGCTGCGCTATTCATGTCGATTGACCGCTCAAGCATCAGCAGTTCTCCAAGCCAGCTAGTCGGCTCAAATTCACGTGGTGTCGCCTGAAAGGGAATGACCAGGAAGCAGAAGCCGCCAATCAATGTTCCCCAAAATCCCATGACCATGAATTGACGCAGATGATTTTTTTGTCGAACAATGAGCGGTGTAAGCAGGACAAAGGGATAAGTGAGAACATAAATAAGTTCCGTCCATTCGACAACCGGCCAGTTTGCCTCATTGCCAATATAGGTGTCGAATGCATCCGGCGCCGGTCCCAACCAAAGCGCAGCTTCATAAACCAGGAGCCAAGGAGTGAATGTAAGCAGGAAGACCGAAAGGCGATTCTGCCAGGCTGGGCTTTCTGTGGAATTCTCGGGTAAGCCGAACATTGGATGCCAATTTTTGATGTCGAAACGGGCACGCATATCATGTATCTCATATCCGTAAATGATGGCAAATATAGACAGGCCGACCGTTGGCAGCACTGCGAAAAGGCCAATGCCGGACTTGATGAGCAAGAAATAGCCGGAGAGAACAAACAAGAACCCGACGTAAATCGGGTGGCGAAGCCATGCAAAGGGGCCACTACGAACCAAACGCTTTGGCGGGAAGGCGTTCATCGGCAACCCGTCACCAAAACGATGAAGATACCAGGTGGCGCCTATCATCAAATAGATGCCGAGCAGCAGAAGTGGCCATCCAAGGAACGAGTTAGGCGCCGACAGCTCCAGTCCGGTGGCAGCCAGCTGTTCCTCCCAGACTACAATGATTGCCGGCGCCAGGGCGACAAACAAAATGCCGTAAAGAAGTTTACCGATCGTTTGTTTCATTATCCCTCCCCATACGCACAATTTCGTATAAGATCCAACCATTTATCTTTGAATTTCCTAATTGCAGACTGCCCTGACTGAACCATTTATATTCTTCGCTTTGGAGCGCTTTTTTAGGCAGAAGCCGTCGGATGCCGGGCACCCGCGTCAGTGCTGTTTTGACCAGGGGCCCGCCACGGAGGAGCGTCTCTGGTTGCAGCGTCAACTTACCGTCAGACCAGCAAACGCTAACATCGCTAACGACACCGGGAATCTGTTTACCGTCCAGGAAAATGAGTGATAAGGGGTGGGACCCTTGCCAGTCGATCCAGACAAGCGAGTGCCTTGATGATACAAATCGGCCCCAGCGTAGTTCGCTAAGCGGTAATCGCCACGGCGGGATAGTCATCTCGAGATACTCAACATACCCGAAGCCAGTATGAAGTTGCTTACCGATTCTGGTTGTGGCGCTGGCCGATGGAATACGACAATGCCAAAGCACTTTGCCTCTTTTGTTCTCAAATAGTTGTATCGGTGCTATTTGCCGCTCTGCCCGATACAGCCATTCCCCTGAGCAGGACAAGGCCTTCGATTGCCAGCGGATGTTGTCCTCCGTGAGGTCCGGTGCTTGTGCTTTTCGGATTGAGGTGCGGGTCTGAGCTTTTTCTGATGCACTACCGGTGAGATAACTGGTGTATGCCAGTCTTGTTTTCCGCCAGCTAAGATCCGCCGAATAGAATACCGTTGCAAATCCAGCATCCGAGATTGAATCCATATACCATTTGCGAAAGAGAAATGGTTGACTGTCTTGCTCTTTTACCAAAATTCTGCCCTCCTCATAAGCCAATGGCGCCAAGGAATCCCGGAAATACAAAGAACAGTTTGTCGAGTATGCTCATTGGTTTCCCCATTCTATGTCATTTTTATCTCAATCTATTCTTTGTTCATTACATTAGTTGTCATACATTTTCCGTGCAAAGAAAAGAGAATAGGTATATGAAGTTCGAAAAATATGATATTGCCGACGTCATCAAGCGCAATCTCGCAGATATGGGCTTCAAACGGCCGACCGATATTCAATACAAGTCGATACCGTCGATCCTTAAAGGCGAAGATGTGCTGGCGATTGCTCAAACCGGCACCGGAAAAACCGCCGCTTTTGCCATTCCTGTTGTCGATCAGATTCACGCAAAAAAACGCAGCAAGCGCAACCATAATGCCGGCATTCAATGCCTGGTGATGGTCCCAACACGTGAACTTGCCGAGCAAATCGGCAAAGCATTTAACAGTATAGCCAGAAATACCCGCACAAAGGCATTTGCCCTCATTGGTGGCGTCGAGCAAGATCGGCAAATCAGCAAACTGCAAAGCGGTATCGATGTCCTTATTGCCACGCCCGGCCGTATGTTCGACTTGATCAGTCAAGGATTCATTGAGCTGAAAAATGTTAGAACCCTCGTTCTTGATGAAGCCGACCATATGCTCGGCCTCGGGTTTATTGAAGATATCAAATATGTCAAGCGCATGCTTCGACAGCGACACCAGACATTGTTCTTTTCAGCGACGATCAACAAAGAGATCAAGAAGCTCGCTTATTCGCAGGTCCGCAGCTCAGCTATACGAATACAAATTGCACCGGAAGACCCGATATCAAAAAATGTATCCCATTTCGTCGTGTTTGTTGAAATGGATGATAAACGATTTTTCCTGGAGAATTTCGTCGAGCGGAATCCGAAAAGCAAGATGCTGGTTTTCGTGCGTACCCGGGTTCGGGCGGAACGGGTCGCAAAGGCAATGAAGCGTGTCGGCATTGACTCCATAACGCTTCATGGAGATATGGATCAGCAAAAACGCAGCGAGGCCATGGATACCTTCCGCGACAGTGACAGCGATCTATTGATCGCAACCGACGTCAGTGCCCGCGGGATCGATATACCCCAGATTAAGTTCGTTATCAACTATGACCTGCCCGACATTGCTGAAAACTATGTGCATCGTGTTGGCAGAACCGGTCGTGGTAAGCACGTCGGTGATGCCATTTCTTTCTGTAGCACGGAAGAACGCGAAAAATTAGCTGCCATCCAGGATTTCATCGGTAAGCCGATTGAAGAAATCAAGGTCAGCAAAAACGACTATGCCGAAATCGTCAAACCCCATTCCGACAGATATAATCTTCAGGCACTGCTCGAAGAGCAAGAGGCCTGGGAGAAAAAACGCAAAAAAAAGCGCAAACGCAAAAAGTAGTAATTTATGACCAACAATGACATCCTCAGAAGCTTTCGCTATGCACTTGACCTGAGCGACGCCCAGGTGGTTACTCTGTTTGATAAAATCGGCTTCAAATTTGACCTGGAAGTCGTAAAAGGCCTGTTTCGCAAAGAAGATCAGCCGGGCTACACGTCCTGCGATGACGATATGTTGCTGGCCTTCTTTGATGGCCTGATTCTTGACCGCCGTGGACCCCGCAAGCCGGGCTCTCCCCTACCGCCTCCTGAGACTTTGAGTAATAATTTGATCCTTCGCAAAATCCGTATTGCCCTGGAGTTGCGTGAAAAGGACATGCTCACCACGCTTAAACTCGGCGGTATGCAAATTTCCCGCGGAGAACTTTCTGCTTTGTTTCGTAAGCCGGGTCATCGGCATTACCGGGAATGCGGCGACCAGCTATTGCGTAATTTCATGAAAGGGCTGGCTGCAACTCATCGCCGTAAAAATACTTCCTGATAAGGCTTATCCGCCTAGAACAGTCCATATGACAGCTTGATCGAAGCAAAGTCAGGCACCAGCGTTCCTTGCATCTGAAGACCTTTGCCGACGCTCAGCCCCAGGTGTAATACCGGGAAAATGTCTCTCTCGCTAGTCTCTATGCTTTCTTCCACATCGCCACTTTGATAGTTGATGCTGGCAATCGTCACCCAACCGCTTCCGATCGTTGCTCCCTGGGTAACATGTCTGTAGTTGTAATTATAAAACAGATCATAGTCATAGCGATTTTCGCGCAAAAGCATCCCCGCTTCAATGACGAAGATGTCCGATTTGACAAAAACCGGTGCGAGGGCTCGAAATTCGAGGCTGCTAAATCCATTGAGTGTGGCGACGCCTTCGTTGAAAGTGAGTGATTGACTGACGCGCCTGCCCCCACCGGTTTGCTCAAACCCGTTGCTTGAGAAACCGGGATTGAACCCAATATTCCTTCCTGAATTAATCAGCCTCTGTCCACCTACTTCAAGTCCTATATAAGAGAATGGTCGCAAGTAGTCGCGAAACATAAAGCGATAGGTTAATGACAGTCCGATTTGCACGGTCTGTGTCCGTTTGCTGACCGCTACCGTGCCATTGCGATTCTGGATTGTCAGCTCAGTAGACAGTGGTGTATCAGATGCATAGCCCAGGATGACACCCAATAGCAGCTTTTTGGGCTGGCTACGTCGGTATTTTGTCCGCATGGTGCTCAAAACGTAGTCTGCTGCCCTGAATGAGAAATCTTCCGATTCGCTCGGTTCAAACAGCGACCAGTCGTCCATGATAGCATCGATGCTCATTCCGGTAGATGCCGGTTTTTGTGTCTGCAAAGACGCAAAGTTGCGGCGATGCACATCCCGCTTCTCGGCTTCCTTCTCTCTGCGCATACTGGTGTAGTCAATGTTCTCGCTATAAAGTTGTGTTTCATCATTGTCCGGTAAGAAGTAGCGCCAGGCCCAGTAAGCCATTTCATTTTCGTCGATTTCCAGTGGGTATTGTGCAGCCAGGCTGTCCGCATTCGGCTCTGCTTTCTCCGGGGTGCTCGCGGCTGCTGTCCATGCACCGACGGAGCCGAATTTCTCTTTCCGCAAGGTCAGGCGGTTTGTGAAATAGTCTTCGGCCTCGTCAGCCAGATAGTATTCGTTTGCCGCCTCACTGACAGCGCCAAGATGCTCAATTTCTGCCTGCAACCAGGTATTTAGGCGCTGACGATATCTGAGTTCGAGAATCTTGATGTTGCGTAGCAGCCCTCGCCTTTCGTCGAGACTCAATGAGTTGTCATAACGAATTTGAATGCTCTTTAGAACCAGGTAGATTAATTCCGGATGAATGCGGCTTTGCTGTTCCAACAGTTTGGTTGCCATTTCAAGCTGCGTATCATCGTGCACAACTTTTACCGGCAAGCCGTCTGTGGCTATGCTTTTAATGTTCTGGCCAAATAGTGATCCCGTAATCAAAACGAATGCAATAAGTGTCTTCATCTCAGTCCAGTCCCTCTCTCCGCAGCAACTCTCGCAATTGCTTTCAGATTCTTTGTGCAACTCCCAATGCCCTGTTGAGTGCAGCTTTTAAATGCTCTGGCTCATCAGTTCCCACCCGAAAAGTTTTGCCGTCTTTACGAAGGATCTCCACTGCATCCAGTCCGGAAACATTGTATAACCATCCGCGTGGCGTTAGGCGAATGCCCCAGCCATACCACCAGGGATTCCGCACAACTTCGCATTCATTCAGATCTTCTACTGGAAACCGCTTACGAAATATGCCAATTCCGTAGCGAATTTGCAACTCACGTTCATCAACGCTGACAGTCAATGTCGAGAACATCGCCAGCATTGCCCCGGTAATTGCAAATGCCAACAATCCCCAATACGGTAGGCCTACGTAAAGCAGAATGAAGGCAGAGAAAAAAGCTGCGAAGCCGGCAAAAATGATAGATAAGTATCCGGTTTGGGTGTGTTCATACGGTTTCATCTTTCACTTCCTTTCTAAAACACAAATACATCGATACCCAGTTGAATACCAATCGTGTTGGTTCTATAGTCGGTTAAAAACCTGCCGCCAAAACGATCGTCGATTGATTGTCGTGTGTAACTATAAAACACTTCGCTTACCAGGCCAATGTTTTTTGAAATCATGAATGTTGCGCCGCCTGAAAATTGGAAACTGTTCCCGTTCGAATCTACAACTCCACCGCCACCTGTATCGCTGTAGAGGTATTTGAAGCGTAGGAGCGGAAATACGCGCGATGATGGTGGGTGAAAATAATATGCGACCGTAGGACCAATACCAAATGAGTTTTGTGTAGATGATCCACTGGAAGCACGAGCATAATTAACAGTGCCGCCAAGCCCCAGTCCCGGCAAAACGAAATATAACACGGATGGACTAATGTTGATAAGGGTGGTGCGATCGCCGCCTAGGGCACCGTCACCAAGACTGCTAAATGATGCCGCTCCGGCGATGCCGTAACTGCCTTTGTCCACTGCAAATTGTGGTTGCGAAAATCCCGGGCTGGTCAGTAATGCTGCCAAAATGATCAGATAAATTGAGTGCTTTTTCATTTTTCCTCCGTTGTCCGTGATCGCATGATGCGAAAAATAGCCTGAATTTCTAAATCACTTTGTCTGTCTGAGGCAGGCTCAAAAGACAAACAGATCAATCCCCACACGAATCCCCAGCGCGTTAGACGTACTGGTTGTTGATGACGTTTCGAAAAACGGAGAACCTTGCCACTTAAAAGTGTCCCGATTGTATGTGTAGAAGGCCTCCGTTAGCAAGCCAACATTCTTTGCAAGCATGAAGGTACTGCCGATTGAAAACTGGAACTGATTGGTTGTGATTTCACTGAGATCGTTGTCTCCAAATCGATAAAGGTATTTGAAGCGAACAACAGGAAAGGTGCGTGCCTCCTTGCCGCCAAAATAGTAGGCAGCAGTCGGACCGATACCGAAAGAGTCAAATCCAAGATCGCCGGAAGTGCGGCTATAATCGAAGGATCCACCCACTCCCAGTCCCGGCACGAGGAAATAAATAAGAGAAGGGCTAATATTGATTGTTGTGGCGCGGTTTCCGCCAAGGGCACCCTCGCCCTGACTGTTAAATGAAGCAGTTCCGGCAATGCCAAAACTGCCTTTGTCTACTGCAAATTGTGGCTGCGAAAACACCTCACTGCTCAATAGGCCAACCATCATGAAAGCCAAGACCAAACACTTCTTCATGCCTTCTCCCTACTCCTTTAATTGATGTTTACGGCAATCCGCCATTCAACTCCCGAGCAATGGCCCTTGCCTCTCATTATATATTATGCATTAGGGTGGATATTTTGGAAGATACGCGATTTTTCTACGCTAGTTGCCTACGGAGAGCGACAAAGTTGAAACCGCCGCATCGTCAAAGTAAATGGTCGCGCTTCCCTCCTGGCCCCCGCAAGCAATATGATTTGTGTAATTCCCGATACCCCAGATAGGCTTCTCCGACTCGCCGTTCAACACTGTTTGAATTGCCTGCAGATCAAAGATCTCGATGCCATTTTGCCAGAGCGTGATTCGCCCGCTTGGCCCGGTTGATGCCACCACTCGGGCCTCAAGGTGAAACCATTCTGCAACCGGCATCGGCACTACCCCGTTTTGTGCAAAGCTCTGTTGCAGCAACGAACTCCAGAAATAAAATGACATCACACCGGTATTGTCGTTGTGAGCGACATTGAGGGTCCACATTGGCTGGCTGACACCAGCTGCATCATTCGACTTAAACTGAAAGACATTCCACCAGCCACCGTCGCCGGGGTCCCAGGGATCATACTTGTTGGGATTGCAGGTCTCCGGCATAAACACCCAGGCACTGTAATAGGCGGTATCCGGGAAGTAGTCCCCGCCTTCTTCCCAGCTTTTGTCCGTCCAGCGCATCAGGCGAACAGCTTTATTGCCATTTTCGGCGCGAATTGCGTTGGTGATTGTGGTTTTTGCGGCGAACTCGCCGGAATGGGCGACCCCTGGCACCGAGATCGCCTGGACGTCCGAACCGCCGGTATTAAACACACCGCCGCCGGCATTGGGGCTGCCACCCTTGTCCCAATCATCCAGGTTGCCTTCTTCATGATCGGCAATCCATAAGATGGAATTGCGCTGTGCCTCGCTCAGGGTTTCAATCCAGGGGCGAGGATCATCCGGCGGATCAGGCACCGGCGCAACGCTATCTTTGCTTGCACAGCCAAATAGAAGCAGTAAAAGGGTTGCAGTGATTATTGTTCTCATAGACATATCTATTTCCCGCACCGAATCGTCAAGTTAAATGATGAGTTGCTCTTTGCTATTTGTTTTTTGCAGATAAGAATTCATGCTGAGCAGGCAAGAAGATTTGATACATCAGATGGAAAGCAGCCTGTGCCTTATCGGAATTATAGTTGCCGCCGGTAAATGCTGCAACCAAATTAAACTCAGGCACGATGATGATAAACTGTCCACCATTGCCTGACGCACAAATTGAAGGGATCTCGCGATCCGGATATTTGAAGGGAATTTGCCACCATAAATATCCGTAGTCCATATTACCGATTCGTGTATGGGTTGTTGTTGCAGACGTCACCCATTCTGATGACACGATTTGGTTGCCGTTCCACCTGCCTTTATTGAGTACCAGTTGGCCGATTTTTGCAAGATCGCGCGGCGTCATATAAATATGCCCCCCGGCATCGACTTTCCTGGATTTCTTTATGTAACTCCAACGATAGTTGTAGATGCCCAGCGGTTTGAACAAATATTCTTCAGCGAAATCATCAAGGTTCTTTCCGCTTGCCCGGGTAATGATTTCGCCGAGGAGCACCACTCCGCCGGTGCAGTACAGCGCTGTATCTCCCGGCTGGTGGGCCATCGGCAGGTCGAGCAGAAAACGAAACCAATCTTTCTTCTTATACATTTTGTCTTCCTGGCCCGGAGATTTTTTATCCCAGTCATTGCATTCCATGCCACTGCTCATCGTTAATAGATGGCGAATGGTAATCTGTTCGTGGCGGTCATCCTCATATTTCAAGGGACGATAGTCTTCAAAGTAGTTTAATACCGGCTCATGAATACTTTTGACAAAGCCTTTGTCGATGGCAATCCCGAGAAGCAAAGAAGCAATGCTCTTGGTGGCGGATCGCATGTCGTGGGTTTTTTGCGGTGCATACTTGTCAAAATATGCTTCAATCAATAATGTGTCGTTTTTAACCAGCAAGATGCTGTGGATATTGTGGCCCTTGTTGCCAGGTAAGGAAGCGAAAAAACGGTTTACAAGTGAGGTGTCGATACTGTGATTGGCGATGTGGTCGACCGCCCACCCGTCGTCGAGCTGCTGTGGTGTGATGTAGCGATCCGGAGATTGGGCGAGGATCGAGAAGCTGGTCAAGAGCACAAAAACTGCGATCAAAACAAACTCCCCCCTATATGTCCCCCCGGGGGGACATATAGGGGGGAGTTTCCGGCACTGATTTAGGCTACTGCGGCGCTTCTCCATCGGAAGCGAACGTAAGCGTGTTGCCATCAAGATCTGTAACGTCGAAGGCATACTGTTCCCACTCCATCCATTCTACCTTACCTGCCGGCACTTCCAGTTTTAAGAATTCTTTAGCCAGCGCCGGTGCATCAGCAACGCGCACATAGACACGAACGCCAAAAGGCCCGTCGCCATTATGTTCTGAAAGGAAAAACGAGACAGCGTCTCTCCTGATTTCAACAAATAGCGGGAAGCCATTGTTCCCGCCATGCTCAAAGATTTTCTTGAATCCCATCCGGGAATAAAAGCGAAGGCTCGCGCGGGCACTAGCAACCCGCAGCGTGCTAATTGAAAATTCCAGCTGCCTCGGCATCAGGCCGAAACTTCCTCTTCGTCAAAGAAGGGTTGCCATTTCTCGCGCGGAGATTCTTCCGTCATCAGGCTAACAGCGATCATCAGGCCGAGAGACACCAGCACACCAGGAATAACGATGTAATCACTGCTGGCAAAGTCGAATGCTGTGCCGCCGATGGTGGCGGTAAAGCTCATGCCAAGCTTGTTGAGGATGACCAGGCCAACAATGGTTCCAAGCCCGCCGGCGAGGCAGGCAACGCCACCTTGCGGTGTTACGCGTTTCCAGAGGAATGCTGCTAACAAGGCCGGTGTCAGGCTTGCTCCGACCAGCGAATAGGCATATAGGGCCATTGCCAATACGGTATCGAATTGCGTTAGGAGCACCACCGCCAGACCGCCAAACAGAACTATGAACAGGCGTTGTACATTAAGTTTCTGTTGATCCGTGGCTTCGGGATTCATAAAGCGTTCGTAAATATCGCGGCTGACATTCGTTGACGGCACCAGCAGAAAAGTATTACCGGTAGAAATGACGATGGCAATTGCAGCTGCAAGTAAAACAGCGCCACCAATCACCGGTAATCCGTTGGCTGCGATGTGCAAAATAATGGTTTCGGAGGCGCCGCGACCAACGATGTTGGTTTGTTCCATCAGTTCCGGGAACTTGGCGCGACCAACGATGGCCAACAACGCCAGAGTGGTTTCAATCAACACCACGCCGGCAACCATGCCGATAACCGCTTTGCGGGCGGAATTGGCATCTTTTGCCGAGAAGAATTTCTGATAGATGCTGCTTTCACCCATCAACAAGAGGAAGGTCGGTAAGCCGACACCGATCACCCAAAGCACGTTGTGACCACCCATGATCGATGTGTGCTCATCCGGCAAGGCATTGATAACCGCGTCAACGCCACCGACCTCAAAGAGCAGGTATGGGAGTGAAAATAAAATGCCCAGGGTGATGATAATGCCGTTGAAGAGATCTACAGAGACAATTGACGACATCCCGGCAAAGGCTGTGAAGGCGACGATGATTGCAGCAGTAATCCACACACCGGCTTCTGCTGAAATACCGCCGTCAGTGACGATGGCCAGGATCCAACCGCCGCCGCGAAACTGATAGGCTGCGATTGTTACATAGGCAAGGATGATGGTGATGGTGCCAAGCACACGTGCTGTGGCATTATAGCGGGTTTCAAGGATGTCCGGCACTGTGTATTGGGCGATGCGACGAACCCGATGGGCAATGAAGTAAACAACGATCAGGCCGACCCAGGCACCAAAAGAGAACCACAGTTCAGCAATCCCGGTTCGATACGCCAATCCGGCGCCACCAAAAAGCGAGCCCGAGCCAATCCAGGTACACACCAGCGTGCCTACCAAGAGCGCAACCGGCACCGAGCGTCCGGCAACCATAAAGTCCGCGTGGCTCTTGACGGAGCGGGAGCGATAAATACTAACGCCGATCAGAACAAGTGGATAGAGAATAACAACGGCAACCATCAGATTCATAACATCTCCTCGTGTAAGATGATAACTGAACAGTATACCGAAATATTGCTATTTCATTCCAGTGCTTTTTGCAGAAAGGTCGGAGTTAATTGTTTGTTGCGAGATGCTCAACAGACGCGCGAACCAATTCTTCCGGAACGCTCATGTCAACATCTTCCAGCTTGTTGATGTAGAGGCAAGAGCGGCCTATTAGATTCGCCGCTTCCTTAGACAGGATTAACAGGATTGACAAGATCTTGTCAACCCTGTTAATCCTGTCTCTTTTATGTTTTGAGTGCCAGTCCTAATACCGCCACAACGCTCAAAACAGCGAAGACCAATGGAAGCAAAACCACTTTGCCAGCAGCTTCAGGGTTTCCATTCTTGGTCAACATAAAGGCGGCGAGCACGGCCAGAAAAACAGAAAGTGGAAAAAGCATCATGGTGCTGTTTGTGTCGGTAATTGTTCCCGGTAGATGGCTTTGTTGAAGCAAGCCATAGACAACCAACCAGGCAAATAGGAGCACCAGGTAACCGGCACTTGCAAGGAGTGGTATACGGTAAGTGATCCAGAAGCTGTTGCTGTTTTCCATAAAATCGAGCCATTTTCTTAATAGCTGAACATGAGGCCGACAAAACAGGCCAGCACAAATCCGGCAGCAATGAGTGGCAGCAAGGCCGATTTCAAGGTCTTGCTGCGATTGTCTCTTCCGGCATAATAATAAGAAGCGGCAAGTCCTATCACAACCGCTATGGGGTAAATGAGGAGTGAGGTATACGTAATCGGTGCATCGTCTGGTGCAATACTCAGGAACATCAGTCCGGTCCAGAACAACCATCCGACAGACAGGATGGCATAACCAGCAGTCGCAATAAGAGGTGTTTTGTATCTTTCCAGGAAAGATTTGTCGCTTGTAGTGGTTGTCATAAACGATCCCCGCTTGATTTAGAGATTATAAGGAATAATTATCCCTCGTCCAAATCAAGCGGGAGTGATCAGGGGAAAATGCGGTATTAGTTTGTCGGGTAGATGTAGCGAATTTTAAGGGCCTCGCTATCAAGCTCGACGATTTCTATCTGGTATTCCGTTTCGCCGCCCCAGTATCCGACCTTGATATCGATCAGGTTTTTGTCGCTGAATTCCCATTTCCCGTCAAAATTGCTGTAGGTGATTGGCGGTGTGCCACAAAAGCCGGCGTTTTTTCGCTCAAGAAACTCGCCATCGCTTCGGGCAATAAAGCCATACTCCTGTTCGTCAAGCGCTTCTGCGCGCTGCAAATTGACAAGATCGTCCTCGTAACTTTCAAACACCCAGGTGCCATCGAAATCGCTTGCCTGAGATGTTTGGCCAGGAACAAAAACGTTGTCGCATCCCGAGAGGAATAGCAAACAGAAGATAATTGAGCCAAATGTCAAAAAGGTTTGCTTCATCATGCTCTCCATAAAATATGTTGCTGTAGCTAAATCCGCCCTCACTTCTTGTAATGCAAGAAGCCGGCCAAAGCAGGTCTCGGCGGTAAATTGGGGGCTGTAGACAGCTTTTGGTCGGAAAATGCTGTCAGTTTTTTGAAAAGGGGTCAGAAATTGGAAGGTCAAAAAGATAAAACCCACGCCAGAATCACCTTTAGGAGGGGATTTTGGCGTGGGTTTGTTTTGGCAGAAACCAGGAATCGACGATCTATTTATACTTGTCATTTAATCCCTGGCCTGCAAGGATCATCGGTGTCACTTTCTCAAGTCTGCTGATACGTGTTGTTTCGCGCTTGGCTTCAAAAATATACTCGGCATACTCGCGGCGTTTGCCGGGCGTCAGCGCTTGCCAGGCATCTGCAAGGCTGGCGTTGGCATCAAGCGCAGACGTCAATTCGCTCGCCATTGGCATGTCTTTTTTGCGGTCCGGCTTGACTTCCTTTCCAGCCTTTTGATTGTCAATGGCCTCCTGCAGGTAGTCGAGCACCAGCTGATCTTCGATTTCATCTGCGCTCTGAAAACGCCATTGGCGCATGGCCTTTGTTTTTCCTTCCTGGGCATTGATGAGTTTGCCTGCTTTGTCTTGCAGAAACACACCCTGGTAAAACCAAATCCCAACATATGCTTTGAACGAGCCAAGTCCCACCACGTTTTTTCCGCTAATTGTATAAACGGGAAATCCCCATTTGATGGTTTCCGTCATCTCGGTTTGCAGGATAAGGTTGCGAAGATGCTCAAGTTCTGCATGCCAGTGCTGATTGCTGGCAAGGAATTCATCAACGGTCTTATTGCGTTTCATCGAAGGCTCCAATGCTTTTGCGGTGTTAAAAATATAGGTATGAGCTTTCGATGGATGCAAGCTTTAGATCGATTATGGCAGGCGCAGGTTTGCGAGTATTGCCTGGTGGTCCGAACTGCCACCACGAATAACACGGCCGTCTATGGCCGAGATGCTTCCGCGCATCAAAATGTAGTCGAGGGTAAAGATCGGCGGCACCCGGCTGGAGTTGGGGAAATTCAATGCACTTCTACCGCGAACACTGTGGAGTGCGTTGCGCCACTTGGTCTGCAAATCGCGGAATATAGGTTCATAAGGAAGGGTGTTGAGATCGCCTGATAACAGCACGGCGTCAAAGCGATCGAGATTTGCGGCCACGAACTCATTTATCTGAGTAAGCTGAATACGACGTTGCTGATAGCTGGCATTGTAGTAGTGGTAGAATTTCTCCGGATTCTCTACTGCTGCGGCCGGTGACGCCAGGTGGCTATTGACAACCAGGATTCTTCTACTACGTATTGTAATCTCAACCATCTGGGCAACCGGCAGGCCGCTGCTGTTCTCTATGGTCTTAACATCCTTGATCGGAAAATGCGAATAGACGCCAAGTCCATGTGTGCCAGTCAAGGCAATTTCACGGCGAAATCGATAGGGTTTAACCAGGCTGTTTCGCAGGTATGCCTGCCAGGACGGAGTCAATTCCTGGACAACAAGTAAATTGGGCCGTTCTTTATTAATGATAGCCATTATTGACCGCGGATCTTTATTCAGGAAGAAAAGGTTGTAAGACATCATCGTAATCTGCTTGCCGTCATCATGTTGCTGAGGACTAGTCTGGTTCAAACCGACCCACGCACTTTCTGTCGTTAGCAAGATGAGGACTAGAATCACTCCGACAACTAATTTCCTCCCGCCGCCCTTTTTCAGTAGACTGTGCAACACCATAAATCCGCTGAGCAGAATGAACCAGCGAGCGAAAATCAAAGCAGATCCAAAAAGGAAATGATTCCTTCCGATTAGCATGGTCGAAACAGCTGCGATATATAGAATGGCGAAGATGGCAGTTGGCTTCCCTGCGCGTTTTGTAACAACCTCAGTATTGTTTGCTTTGCTCTTCATCGGAACCTAGCTCGACCTGAACATATGTTGAGATTTGGCATGGCGCATGCCGAGAGATTTGTAGAACTCGAACGCGGCCGTCCGCCTGGTATTCGTGCGAACACGCAGTTCAGCTTCCAATTCTTTGGCCCAATTACCGGCGGTGACAACAAGTGCCCGCCCGACACCTTTGCGCTGCACTCTTTCAGCAACCGCCAGGCTGACAATCTCTACGAATGACGCCGTCACGATTCGATGTGCGATAAGTGCGTGTAACCAACCGCCAATTTGACCATCCAATTCTGCGACCCAAATGCGATGCTCGTCTGACGCACTAAGTTGGATGGTACGATTGTAAACTTGCGCCTGTGTCAGGCCGGTGATGCCCAGAACATCGGCGATTTCTGCGATTGCCAGACTGTCATCCGGTTCTGCCGGTCGAATTTTGATCAAGAATTATCCACCTTGAATTTAAGTTTTGGGCCTGTAAACTTGAAACCGTTTTGCTCATAAAAATGAACGGATCGCTTCCAGCGCGCCTCCGGTGGTGCAGTTACGACGAGGCGTTTCCATTGCTTGACCGCCGAAACTCTTTTTGCCTCAGCTATTAGGGCCGCCCCGATATTTCTGCTTCTATGCCCGGGCGATACGTACAGTTCATCAATTGTTCCATAGCTGCCACCGGCATATACAGCCTGACTTTCTGTGAGTGTCATTAGCCCAACAGGCTCCCCGTCCAGCTCGGCGAAGTAGGCAGTGGTCACGGAAGATTGCAGAAGACGCCGCACCAAAGATTCGTCTATGTGGTCTAATGAATTCCGGTCTTCGCCAAGCTCGACAAGTAATTCCAGCAGCATGCTGAGAACAAGCGGAGACTCATCGATCTGTGCAATACGTATTGAAAGACTCAACTTTAGCTCCGATCCGAAATATTGCAAACATGGTCTCGCGCCCACCATGTGTTGAGAGAAGCGCTGATGACACCCCCAACGATGCCCCAGATCAACGCGTCAGTATAGCTGGCGCTGGCTCCGAATTGAACGTATTCGAACGCGGCCAATGCCACGGTTACAATTCCTGCTACGGTCGCAAAGCGCCGTAGCCAGTAATTCAACAATAATTTATACATCTGAAAATGGTCCTCGCTTATTCCTGGTCACCTGGTTCATTCCTTTATTTCTGCGCGGCGTGTCTCACCTCACTCGCTTGAAGTATCGTCCGGGACAACCACCACATCTTCTAAATCCATCCGCAGGAATTGTAGATACTTGATATACGCAAGCCCTCCCAATCCACTCCCAACCGTATTTGTTGCCAGATCTAAAATTGAAGAATGTCGTGATATGGACCAGTGCTGGGATATTTCGACGAATAGCGAGACAAGGAATCCCGCCAGGAAGGCCTCGCCAAGCCAAAACGATTTTCGGTTTGCTGAATGTCGCCACCCGGCCCAGGCAAAACCAAAGGGTAAAAAATAGACGGTATTTGAAATAATGTCACGCAGATACATCGCTTGCGTGGAAATAAAACCTTCGGGCAAGTCAAAGAATATCAGCTGGCTGGACACCTGTGGGTGATAGAACTGATCAAAAGGCCATTGTAGAACCAAGAAGAGAATAAAGGAGTAACCCAGGATTGCCCGGCCATAGTAGTTACCCAAGCGGTCCTCGACGAGCAGTTTTCGCAAGAGTGAGGCATCTGCGGCATCCAGCGAGGCCAACAATCGTGAAATATTTTGACGGTCGGTAGAATTCATGACGGAATGTACAAACGGGGAATGTCTCTAAGCAAGTATCCCCTTGATCACCTGTCCATGCACATCTGTCAGACGAATGTCGCGGCCGCTGAAACGATAAGTATGGCGCTCATGGTCTATGCCCATGAGGAAGAGCATAGTTGCATGCAAATCGTGAATCGTGGTTTTGTTCTCGACAACCCGATAGCCATATTCGTCTGTTTTGCCGTAAACAGTGCCACCTTTTATGCCGGCTCCGGCCAGCCAGATGCTAAAAGCGCTCGGGTTGTGGTCTCGGCCATCACTGCCCTGTGCAAAAGGCGTGCGCCCAAACTCCCCGGCAAACACGATCAAGGTGTCATCGAGCAGGCCGCGCTGTTTCAAGTCTTTTATGAGGCCGGCAATCGGTTGATCTACGGCATGGGCATTTTTGAAATGGCCATCCTTGAGATTGCTATGCTGATCCCATCGGTCCGCCTCCACTTTCGGACAGGTCAATTCAATAAAGCGAACACCGCGTTCTACCAATCGTCTGGCCAGCAGACATTGTGCGCCATAGCTTTGGGTGTGCACATCCTCGGAATATATTCCGTATAAATTCATGGTTGTTTTTGATTCATCTTTGAACTCAGTGAGTTCCGGAACGGCAGACTGCATGCGATAGGCCAGTTCATAATTAGCGATAGTGGCCTCAATTTCATCTGCCTGTCCGAGACGCACCAGCACATTTTGATCCATTTGACGTATGTGGTCTAATTTGGCTGTTTGCAAGCTGTCTGCTGCCTCCTGCGGGCGGATATTTGCTACCGGCGCCTTTTGTGCCTTCAATACCGATGCCTGATATCCTGCAGGCAGAAACCCATTCTTGAAATTATCCAGCCCGCCAGGCGGTATCAGGCCGCCGTCAAGCACAACATACCCCGGCAGGTTCTCGTTCTCGCTGCCAAGACCATAGGTGACCCAGGCGCCCATGCTCGGCCGTCCCTGGATACCGATACCGGTGTGCAGAAAGTAATTCGCGTTTGTATGTTCCGGGAAATCAGATACCATCGAATTGATCATGGCAATATCGTCCACACAGGTCGACAAATGTGGAAAGAGTTCACTCATCCACATCCCGCTATCGCCATGCTGTTTGAAATCCCAGTGGCTTTTCATGATTCTGCCGTAGTTGTTGAACTGCGTCGGGTCCACTTCGAATTTCTCAAAGGGATTTTCGCCGTGTTCCTTGTTAAGGCGCGGTTTGGGGTCAAAGGCATCGACCTGAGAAATGCCGCCATCCATATATAGGAAGATAATGTGTTTGGCCCGTGGACGAAAATGTGGTGTTTTCGGTGTCATCAGTTCAGCCGCATCGGCGCCTGAAGCCCAAAGCTTGCGGCCAAATGGGAGGCTGTTTAGCAAACCAAGTAATGCCACGCCGCCGAAGGCATTGCGGCAGAGTCCAAGCATCTCACGCCGGCTCATGCAGCGTTTGTTCAAGTGGTCCCTCATAACAGGTAGATGAACTCCTTTCGATTAAAAAGGATGTGGCAGAAGTCTTTCCAAATTGAGGCCGACCTTCCAATGTCTTCCAGCGGCACCCCTTGCGCCATCGCCTGTGAGCGGATAAAAGACATGTCTTTCTCAAGTTCCGGGTTCGTTGCCCTGCGTGAAAAGGCGCTCAGATAGAACTGGTTGATTCTGGCGGCGAGTGCCTGCGAATCAGCGGAAGCGATCGATCTGTTCGCCCAATATTCCGCTTGCTGATGCACAAACGGATCGTTCATCAAGGTAAGTGATTGCGCCGGGACTGTGGTAGTGTTGCGCTTTCCGAAGGTGTTAAAGGGAACCGGCATGTCAAAAGTCAACATAAACGGCGGCAGAAAATTACGCCGGATGCTCATGTATATGCTTCTTCGTCCATTGCCGTTAAGAGGTCCGGATACAGGCGGTCGTCCACGGCCACTCATAAACGGGGTCAGGTAGATTTCGACCGGTTTGCCGAACATGGTGCTATCCAACCGCCCGGATACCGCAAGAATGCCATCGCGAATGGCCTCACCCTCCAGACGACGAATTGGGAAGTGATGAAGGTAGTCATTGTCCGGATCTCTTTCGACGGTGCTCTCATTAGCAACTGTGCTGCGTCGAAAGGTTTCGGATAGTGCAATTTGCCTGGCCAGCTCCTTGATCGACCAGCCTTGCTCGACGAATGTCACTGCTAGTAGATCGAGCAGCTCGGGATGCGTTGGCAGTTTGCCCTGTAGGCCAAAGTTGTCCACCGTTTCGACAATGCCACGCCCGAACAACAAATGCCAGATGCGATTGACAATCACGCGCGATGTCAAGGAATTGGCCGGGTCTACAACTGCATCTGCCCAGGCCAGGCGCCCGCTGCCGTTCTGCGGGAAATTTGGGAAATTCTCCGATAAGGCGGTTAGGAAGCGGTGAGGGATAGCCTCTTCGCTGAGCATCGCGGGATTGCCGCGGATGAAAACCGGACTATTGATGGGGGTCCCTTCATCGAGCCCAAGAAAGTATGTTGAGTCGTGCAAGGCGGAAGCCAGGCTGTCATAGCTCGTCACGAGGCCAGAGATAGATGCCGGTAGCGTTTCCTTTGCATAGACTGTTGGTTCCGGGCGTGGTTGCAGGCGCGGGCCCCGATTGCTATATGCAACAGCGATGTCGATCTCGATATAGTCGTTTGATTTCAAGCGATATTCATGCTCGAAGTATCGACCCGGCAGAATCTCCAGGTAGGCCTTTTGCCCCTTCACCAGGTGAGTGTCGAGACGATATTCCTGCCAGCTGGAGTCTGTGACAACTTGCTCCATGCCTTCATATAATGGTGCGCGAATCACCTGAAAGTTATTTACGATGAGGCGGATTGTGCCAGTATTGCCTGCAGCGCGGACCAGGATCGAATCATGTTGAACAACAAAATCCGCTGAGCGAAAGGCACCGAAGACGCCAGGTGAAAGACCGCGACTGCTTACAAGTCCCAATGACGGGACCTCCACGCTGTTCCGGCCGATCAGCAGCTGCTCCTTTACTCCATAGGCTTTGAAGGCGGCATCCATGAAAGTCCACTCGCCGACGTCGCCGCTGCGAAAATCACCCAGCAGTTGAAATGCTGTATCGGACACCTCTTTGTTAAATGCAATCTGCTTGATTAGGCTGGTGCTAGCTTGATCGGTTCGCTTTGCCTCCGGCAGCAGGCTTGCCTCAATTTGCCCTTTTATTCTCCCGACTCGGGCTAAGACTTTGTCGTGTTGTTCGTAATCGCGCGCCGGGCGTGGCGTGATGCGCGTGCTTTCCAGCATGCCATACATGGCATAGAAATCGGTTGTCGGAATGTTGTCGAACTTGTGGTCGTGGCAGCGGGCGCAGCTGACCGTCAGCGCAACAAATGATTTGGAGATGACATCAATGGCGTTGTCAATGCGAATCATTTCTTCTTCGCGCGTGCTAACCGGGCTATGTTTGCCTTCACCGAGAAAGAAGAAGCCGGTCCCCAGCACGGATTCATTGAAGTTTTCCTCTGGGTGCCGGCGCGGGCTCTCCAGGAGGTCACCGGCCAAATGTTCCCGCACCAGTTGGTTGTATGGCACATCAGCATTGAAAGCACGAATCAGGTAGTCACGATAATGCCAACTGCCGCTGATCGGGAAATCGAACTCGTGTCCCATGGTGTCAGCGTAGCGCATGAGGTCCATCCAGTGACGCGCCCAGCGCTCGCCAAAGTGAGGTGACGCCAGGTAATGGTCGACAACGCGTTTTGCAAAATCTTTCGAATCCTCAGTCAGGAAATCTTCCAGGTCCGCTGGTGAAGGTGGTAGTCCCGTGAGCAAATAGGCAACGCGGCGAACAAAGCGAGGCTTGCTCGTTGATGGCACTGGTCGCAAGTCGCGCTTTTCCAATGCGTCATTAATCAGGAAGTCAATTTGCTTTGCGAGTGGCTTCTTGCGAATACCGGCCGGTAGCTTTGGTTTTCCGGGAGGGATAAATGCCCAGTGCGGCTTCCATTCGGCGCCGTCATCTATCCACTGCCTTAATTGTTCGATTTGCCTGGGAGTCAGCGTCTTTTTTGCCGCCGGGGGTGGCATGACATGATTCGGGTCATCCGATTCAATTCGACTGACTAGTACGCTGTTGCGACTATCGCCGGGGATGATTGCCCTGCCACCATCCCTTAATAAAGCAGTCGCATCTTCGAGTCGATCCAGTCTCAGATCGCCTTCCCGGCTGCTGGAATCCGGTCCATGACATGTAAAACAATTTTGGGAAAGAATCGGGCGGATGTGGTAATTGAAGTCAACCTCGCTCTTGCCCACTGATTTGCTGGATTGATTTGCGCCTTGCCAGGCCATCATACATACGACAATGACACTGGCGGGAAGGACAAACCATATCAAAGCTCGGGCAACTTTGCTCATGCCTAAAAATAATTATCAGCGGAATCAAATCAAAATCGAATCGTTTTCAGCTGCCCATTTTCAGGGTGAAACTGCATAATCGAGCCCGTGACTGCCTTCGATCAAAGGGGTGACTTGCCTTAGATCGCTTGCGTCGGTATTGATCCGCCAGATAGTACTCCCCGGCACATTCCTGCGAAAAAATATCGTTCGGCTGTTGTTGCGCCACTGTGGCTCCGAATGCCAGCCGCGGGCATCAGTAATCTGAACAACATTAGATCCGTCGGCATTTCCGACATAAAGCTGTGTGGGATTGCCGGCCAGCAAGGCAAGTCTCTGGCCGTTTGGCGAGAATACCGGCAGTTCCGGGTATAGCATCCAGCTGGTCTGCGCAAGAAAGGTCCTCTGAACGCGCTCTGATAAACGCACCTGGTAGTTGACCCGGCGAGTTGTCTCCGGCGTCCTTTCCGCTACATTGTAAATCACCTTTTGTCCGTCCGGTGACCAGGTGATACCGTAGATCTCCTGCAGCGGTTCGTCGGTCAACAGGTCAACTTCAGAAAAAGCAGGGTCCGCGAGGTAGACTTTCGATTGCTTGAATTGCTGGCCTGCAGGGTCGGAGCTTTTCTTGAATGCGATAAAGCGTCCATCTGGAGACCAGGAGGCAGAGGTAAACCACGTGCCGCCCTCATACTCTGCCAGCAATTCGCCAGTAACGGACAATACAACAAGAATTCGATCACGCGATTGACCGGCGACATATTCGAAGAGTAAGTAGCGGCCATCCGGCGAGTAACCCCACAGGTAGATAAGTCCGTCGACCTCGAACAAGATTCTTTTGTCCGAACCATCGGGAGAAATCAACTTTAAGGCCCCGGCGTATTCAGCTGGCGCTACGGTGCGCCAGAGGCTATATGCAATTGTTTGACCATCCGGCGACCAGAGTATGTGCCCTACATACATTGAATCGTCATCAGCCAGCTCGGTTATTCGTTGCATGTCCGAGCCATCCGGGCGAATGATATGCAGTGCATCTGTTTCACTATGCGTTCCCGGCGCAAAAGCAATTCGCGTATCATGAAGGCCATAGAGGCCATCTGAAAAATTCCGTTCGCACGAAGCGAAACAGAGCATGCAACTGAATAAAACGCCGATTTTTCTTGCGAGCATCATGTAAACCTCTCCCCTGCTTTCTTACATATCGCTCCGAGGGACGCTCCTGTGTGATGGCATTGAGATTATGTTTCTGCCTCCGAGTAGAAAAAAGGCGCCGACACCTAGAGCAAGCTGGGTGTTATTGCTGGCAGCAAATTTTGCAACGACAAAGGCGTCCAGCAAAATGCCTAAAGGCTGACCGAGGATTTCTTCTGTCAATTTCCTAATATGAAATGGAAAGGCCATGAACGACCTCTGTCTTTCGATCTCTGGCAGCATTCTCAAGGGCAATGCCAACCACGCGATAGAGACGACCTGTTGGTGCTTTGTGAATATTGACGAATCCGTTTTGCAGTTGGAACCTATGATGGATTTCTTCACGATGGACCGTAGAACAACCGAGCGCCTCAAACAGGCGCGATGTTATCTTGCTCCCTTCCAGACTCACCTCGTCAAGACCCGAGGTGTTCATTGCATGCTGCAAATATTTCTTCTGTTGTAGGAAGTCTCGCTTATAAGCGATAAGGAAAATATGATTTAGTCCGGGCTCATCAAAAACGATATATTGGAATGACTTTCCGTCCAAAAATTCGAATTCGATATTGGCTGTTTCTAACCGTTCTAAAACAGGTTGTATTGAATCGATCCGCAGTGATAGAAATGATCCGCCTTCGCCTGCCTCAAGGAAAGGGAGGTAGCTCCGAGCGATTGCATCTTTCGCTTCCGTTATCGACATGAGTTCAATTGAGGTATGGTTTTGAAATTTGATATGACTATTCAGGATACCGTTCTCGTGTAGATAACCGGGCTTGATGACAAAACCCAGATCCTGGAAACGCTGCTCTGCAGCCTTCAAATCGTTGACGATGATCGGGGTGTGATCAAGGCTTACAAGACATTGTGCACTGACGCAGTTCGAAAGGCAATTCAGGATGAACAGTAGAACGATGGTGGCTATTGGGCTGGTTGATTTCATGATTCGTCCGCTTATTATTGTTGTGTTGAAATTAAGAAACCTTCATGCACTGTTCCAAGACTTGCTTATCTAAGATGCGACTTGACATACCCAATACTCCTAGGTATATTACCCTAGAATCTCTATGTATAAAGGGAGTCGTTATGGATTTGCCAAAGGATCTTGTTGCTGCTTCTGCTACGCCACTCATTCTTTCTATTCTCAGTCACGGCGATAGCTACGGATACGCCATCATTCAACGTGTTCGTGAACTTTCCGGTGGCGAGCTTGAATGGGCCGACGGCATGCTGTATCCGATATTGCATCGCCTGGAAAAGAAAGGGCTCATTTCCGCCTATTGGGGGAAGGCTGAGACCGGCCGCAAGCGTAAGTATTATCGCCTGCATAAAACCGGTCTCAAAGAGCTGCAGACACAGCGTCAGCATTGGCGTGATCTACATAAAATGCTTGAGGCGTTGGAGGGCGGGCAGGTATGTTTCAGCTAGAACGAGCGATCGCGGATTGGACCGGTTCGCTGCGACTGAAGGGCATGTTCTCTTCTGCAAGATTGGCCGAGCTTGAGGACCATCTGCGTTGTGAAATCGAAAAGCAAATATCAAACGGGAAATCTGCAGAACATGCTTTTCGTGATGCTGCCGGGCAGCTCGGCGATGTTCGCCAGTTGGCAACGGCCTATGCTGTCAATGCCGGCTGGTTCAGGAAATTATGGCAACAACTTAAACAGGAATACTTTACTGCCGGAGGTACAATGCGTCAACGAACAAAATCTATCATTGTTATTTTAAATGCCATGTTTTTTGCATCAGTCATTCTCCTATCCAAATGGTATTGGATGAACGACGGATTTACCGATACAACCGCCTTCTTGATTATTGCGGTGTGGTTTGCTACGCATCTCGCAATCAGCGATCCGAAGTCAACCTCTCTGAGGTCGGAAATTCGCTGTCTGCGCAACAAGCTGGTATCCAACCGCAGTAGTTGATCCAAATTAACGCCAGGATTGCCCTATGATCGGGGAAGGCCTGGCTGCTTCCTCATCACTCCCCTCTCTTCTTCGAATTCATATTGCAACTTTAACCACTTTCAGCTATTATATATGGCTCCGGGTAAGCTTGCTAAAACACCAAATGGCCTTACGGCTAAATCCGACAACCACGACTTAGAGATAGGACTGCTATGACGACTCAACTTGCCAAAATCATATATACAATTACCGATGAAGCACCGGCATTGGCGACCCGCTCGCTGCTACCGATTATCCAGGCATTCACCAAAGCCGCCGGCGTCGTTGTAGAAACCCGAGATATCTCTTTGGCCGGGCGCGTCATTGCTACTTTCCCGGAAAATCTGACTGATTCGCAGCAACAATCAGACGATCTTGCGGAGCTCGGCGAGCTGGCCAAGCGACCGGAAGCAAACATCATAAAGCTGCCGAATATCAGTGCATCTATCCCACAACTAAAAGCGACCATCAAGGAACTGCAAGATAAAGGCTATAATTTGCCTGATTATCCTGAAGAGCCGCAGAATGCGGCAGAAAAGGTGATTAAGGCACGCTATGACAAAGTGAAGGGCAGCGCTGTGAATCCGGTCTTGCGAGAGGGTAACTCAGACCGGCGCGCACCAAAATCAGTTAAACAATACGCTCGTAACAATCCGCATCCAATGGGAGCCTGGCGATCCGAATCCAAATCCCATGTAGCCAGCATGTCTTCAGGTGACTTCTTTGGCAGCGAAAAATCCATGACAACAAGCGCTGCCGGCAGTGTTCGTATTGAATTTATTGCCAACGACGGTAGTCGTCAGGTGCTGAAGGAGCGTATTGATTTGCAGGCAGGTGAAATTGTCGACGCTGCCGTAATGAGCCGCGATGCCTTGAGAGCGTTTCTTGCTGCAGAAATTGATGATGCATTGCAGCAGGATGTGCTTCTCTCGCTACACATGAAGGCAACCATGATGAAAGTGTCTGATCCGATCATCTTTGGGCATGCAGTCTCGGTATATTTTACAGACGTGTTCGAGAAATATAGCCGGGTATTTGATGAAATAGACGTTGACCCCAATAATGGGCTCGGTGATGTCTACGCCAAGCTGCAAAAGCTGCCCGATGATCAACGCCAGGAGATCGAAGCAGCCATTGAAACCTGCTATGCGAAACGCCCGGCGTTGGCAATGGTCAATTCCGACAAGGGCATTACCAACCTGCACGTTCCCAGTGATATCATTATTGATGCCTCCATGCCGGCGGCAATTCGCTCTTCGGGACAGATGTGGGGTCCGGATGGCAAACTAAAGGATACAAAGGCTATCATTCCTGATCGCTCATATTCCGGCATCTATCAGGCAACCATTGCGTTTTGCAAAAAGCACGGCGCATTTGATCCAACCACCATGGGGAGCGTCCCTAACGTTGGCTTAATGGCTCAGAAAGCGGAAGAATACGGGTCTCACGACAAAACATTTGAAATGAGTGGCAATGGCAAAATGCAGGTGGTTGATGAAGGTGGCAACGTGCTACTCGAGCATGCAGTTGGTGAGGGCGACATCTGGCGCATGTGTCAGGTAAAGGATGCGCCGGTGCAGGACTGGGTGAAGCTTGCTGTTAGCCGTGCAAGGGCAACCGGTGCGCCGGCCGTTTTCTGGTTGAACAAAGAACGTGCACACGATGCCGAATTGATCAAGAAAGTGGAAGCATATCTGCCGAATCACGATACAAGTGGCTTGGAGATACATATCAAGTCACCGGTTGACGCCATTAATTTTTCGCTGGAACGCATCAAGGACGGTAAAGACACCATTTCTGTTACCGGGAACGTGTTGCGCGATTATTTGACCGACCTATTCCCCATTCTTGAAGTGGGCACCAGCGCCAAGATGTTGTCAATCGTCCCGTTGATGAACGGTGGCGGTCTCTTTGAGACCGGGGCCGGTGGCTCTGCACCTAAGCATGTGCAACAATTCGAAAAAGAGAATCACCTGCGCTGGGATTCGCTCGGTGAGTTCCTGGCTTTGTCCGTTTCGCTTGAGCACCTCGCAAAAACTTTTGAGAACCCGAAAGCTGACATCCTTGGCGAAACGCTTGATCAAGCAACAAGTCAGGTTCTTGAGAATCGGAAATCACCGTCGCGCAAAGTGAGCGAGCTCGACAATCGCGGCAGCCACTTCTATCTGGCACTATACTGGGCTCAAGCCCTGGCTGCCCAGGACAAGGATGCTGAGCTAAAGGCAGCGTTCGAGAAGCTGGCGGCAAGCCTCGCAGAAAACGAGGAAAAGATTGTCGGCGAGTTGAACGATGTCCAGGGACAGTCTATGGACATTCGCGGATACTATCAGCCGGAAGAGGCCCTGGCGTCCGCTGCAATGCGTCCCAGTCAGACATTCAACGAGGCGCTGGCAGCGGCCTTCGAGTAAGGGACCTGGCAATAAGCCTGTTATGATAATTAGATCAACTTAAATGACACTTACAGAGGAAGCGGTATTCATATATGAAAGTAGCTTATGTATTTGCCTTACCACGATCAGCCAGTTACAAGCTGGCTCAAATGATTCTTCCACAGCTTGAAGCCGGCACACATGGTGTTGAGGTTGTCGGTATGTTCTTTTTTGATGACAATACATTTGTCTTGCGAAAAGGCGATCCGGTTGGCGAGCGCCTTGCCAAAGTAGCCAGAGACAAAGGCATGCTCTTGATGATGTGTGATATGTGTGCATTAGAGCGAAATTTGGCTGAAGGTGAGCCGAGATGGTGTGATCCGGATGGTAAGGGACGCACCGAGCCGGGTGAAGTTTCAACGGTGAATACAGTTGACGGGGTAGCAGTTGGCTGTTTCCCGGATCTATACACTGCATTAGCCGGTAATATGCCGGACCAGGTAATTACGCTTTAAGATTCTACGCCTGTCTTTGTTGAGGGGCAGGTGACCTTGACAAATGCATCCCCGTGAACACCTTCCCGCTACTGGGCAGATGTTCACGGGGATCTTTGCTTATCCCAGCTGCTCTTTAGCATATTCCCGAAAGCTCTTCCCTGGTTTCCCAGTCAGTAGCTCGATATCGTTGCTGACTCTTCCCAGCTTGCCACTGGCGATCATCTGCTCCAGCATGACCGATAGGCCAAGCCATTCTTCCGCCATTCCTCGCTCAACGTAATCTGCACGCAGTTCTTCCCAGGTCGTCTGCTGATGAAGCACTGTCTTTCCGCTCAATTCGCCTGCAATCTCAGCGAAAGTAGTTGGTGTTGTATTCTCCGGACCAGTCAGTTCATAAACCTTGCCGGTGTGATGATCGCCAACCAATACTGCAGCGGCAGCACGGGCAATATCGTCGCGCGTCGTGAATGACACACCCGCATCGGAGTCTGTTGGTGTGCGATAAAATCCGCTTTTCATAGCAAGCTCTATTTCGACGAGATAGGGTTCTCCGTAGAAATTGTTGCGCAAGAAGGTGTGTGGCAAGCCGCTGGCTCGAATAACGCTTTCCGTATCTGCATGAGACTTCGCCAGTCTGCTTTCCGGATCATACTGCACAAAGCTGGTGTACACAATGCGACCAACTTTCGCCTCCGTCGCTGCAGCAACCACACGGTCATGTTGTTCCTTGCGTCGTCCAATATCGGTATTCGAAATAAACATTAGCACGTCTGACCCACGAAAAGCCTGAAGCAAGGCCTCGGGATAGTCGTAATCACCCTGATGAACGGTTACTCCTTTTTCCGCCAAGGCAGCTGCCTTGGCCGGTGAGCGAGTGAGAATGCCAAGCTGAGCGGGGTCAACTTGCAGCAGCAGTTGTTGAACAATTCGCTTGCCTAATTCGCCGGTGGCTCCGGTTATTGTAATCATGATTTGCCTCTGAAATTCTGCCTAAAATTGTCCTTCCGTCAAGCCAATATACCTGACTCCGTTCCGCTTGGCAATTGGAATCTGACCAACACCTGATTCGGCTGCCGAGATCCCAAACCGTGCAGCGAAAAAAGATCACAAAAATTTCAGAATTTCCGCCAATAGTGACATTGGGAAGGTGACACGTGTTAATTCTTGCTTGCAACTGTGACTCGGCAAGGCCTGGCGAATACAGTAGATCTAACTTATGAAATGTGGTTTTAATACTTGGAGTTTATAGATGAAAAATATGATTGGGTTTTCATTTTGGGCAATAGTCTTGACTATTGCATCGCTGGTATGGGGAGGTGCGCTTTTTGCCCAAACCGAAATTATAAATGAAGAAGGCAGTGTGGAATTTTACGGCAAAGATATCGCCTTAATTCAGGACATAAATGGTGATGGGCATGACGATGCCGTTGTGGGAATCAATGGCCCGCTTAACGGCGGTTTCAAGGTGCTTTCGGGCGCGAACGGTTCGTCGCTCATCACTGTCTTCAATTTTATCCTTGACCAACAATTTGAGGGGCTTGGTAAAACGCTTACTGTTTTGCCGGATCTCAATGCCAACGGGTTTGAAACCATTTGCGTGGGCGCTTACAAGAATAATGCGCTGAACAATCCGCATGGCAGGATAGCCATCTATCATGTAACGAGTGGCTCCACAACTCAGTCAGGATGGACTCAGGAAGGGACAGAAGACAATGGGCTGTTCGGAAGCGCCATCGCTAGCGTGCCTGATGTGAATGGTGATGGAGTTGCGGATGTTGCAGTCGGGGCGCCCGGCCTTGAAAGCAGCTCACTGACCGGCAAGGTTTACTTGTTCTCAGGTGCAGATGGTAGTTTGCTGTTCACAAAATCCGGCGAGTATGCAGGAGACAGATTTGGCTTTGCCGTGGCAGGCCTAAGCGATTTAAATGGCGATGGCAAGGGAGATATCGCAGTTTCAGCCATCGATTTTAACAGTGGAAAAATCTACATCCTCTCAGGCGCAGATGGTTCAATCATAAAGACATCTACCGGTTTCTTTGAAGGGCACTATGGGTTTTCACTGGCCAACGCCGGAGATACAAACAACGACGGTAAAGACGAATTGCTGATCGGATCACCAAAAACAACAACTTGGATTTGGTTTCCATTCCTCGTTGACAAGTATGAGGTCGGTCAGGTTTCGCTTGTGGACGTGAGTGGCACTTTGTTTAGCTCTGTAAAGAACTGGCTTGGTGAACAGGAATACGAGCACCTGGGGTGGGATGTGGCAATGGCCGGTGATATCAATGAAGACAACGTTGATGATGTCATCATGGGTGCCCCCGGATATGATGCCGCAGGTTTAACCGATGCCGGTCGTATTTTGGTTAGCCCTCGTAATCCGTCTGCAGTGCCCGGTGGCTCAAATAGTGATTATTTCTACTTTCGCGCTGGCCATCTAAGTAATATGAATTTCGGACAGCGTGTGGCTGGCGGCTTAGACCTGACGGCTGACGGCATTGCGGATGTTGCTGCTTCTGCGCCGGACTATTCCAATTATCCACAGGCGCCAGCGGTGAGAGGTGTCTTCAAAGCATATAGCAGCATGGGTGCAGTGGGCGTCTTCGATTTTGATCCAAACATTGGTCCGACCACCGGAGGCACAACTGTCACATTTCAAGGCTGGGGATTCGGCACAAATTGCGGTTTAATACAAATCTCATTTGACTCATATAATGCAAGTTGCGTGAGTTCAGGTCAAGGTGAGTTGGTTGTAACGACGCCGGCTGTGCCATATTTGACAAACACCCTATCCGATATTACCATAAACAACCCTAAAGTCGGCTCAATCACCTTGCCGGATGCATTTGAGTATGAGTTTGAGCTTCCCACTGGTGAAAAAAGTGCAGCGACACAGATCGTGGAAGCATTTTCTCTCCAGCAAAACTACCCAAATCCGTTTAATCCGGTCACGACGATCAACGTTGCATTGCCAATTGCTGATCACGTCAAATTGACAATATATGACATCACAGGACAGCAAGTTGCAACACTGTACGATGGTGAGTTGCAGGCAGGAAATCATGCTTTCCAATGGCAGGCAGAAGACTTTGCCAGTGGCATGTATCTGTATCGGTTTGAAAGTAGTAGTTTCACCAAGACCCGACGAATGATCTTGCAAAAATAGAAGTGGATTTGTTGGGGGATTTAATGGCGGGTTTGCCGGTTTCTGTCGCGAACCCGCTGTTGCTTTGTCCATTTACCGGAATGTCTCACCAGTCCTTAAACGGGTTTTTGATCAAATTTGCGTTATAATAGCGCGGATCTTCCGTCACTTCCTCCCCTACCCAGGACGGCAAATCAATTTCTTGCTCAGGAGAGTACAGCTCGACTTCAGCGACAATTAAACCGGCGTTTTCGCCAAAAAATTCATCAACTTCCCAGGTAAGCTGACCTGCCGGAATGTGATAGCGTATTTTCTCGATCAAAGGACGTTTGCAGAGCTCGTCAAGCAACTGTTCGGCATCTATCAGCGGAATCTCATATTCGAATTCACTGCGAACGGCACCCTGATTTTCTCCTTTGACAGTAAGCCAGGCGGATTCCCCGGCGACACGAACACGCACTGTGCGCTTTTTGGCAGTAGATAGATATCCCTGCCGGTATCGGATACCGGAGGCAGATTTTCGCCAGGCATCTCCCTTTACCAGGAATTTGCGCTCAATTTCTTGTCCCATAGCCTGCGCTTTCCTTATTCCAACCCCTTATCCGACCAAACGGCAAATTCATTTCCATTGGGATCAGCAAAATGAAAGCGACGCCCGCCGGGAAACGAAAATATCTTCTTGACGATCTTGCCACCAGCTGCTTCCACTTTAGCCTGCGTTGCCTCAAGCTCTTCGCTATAAAGGACAATCAAAGCACTGCCGGTTTCCGTCGATACAGATTTGTCGGATTCGTAGAAGCCTGCATCGACACCAGCGCCTTCGATCGCGACATAGGTTGGGCCGTAATCGACAAACGTCCATCCAAACGCTTTGGCGAGAAAGGACTTGGTTGCGGAGATGTCTTTGGCTGGGAATTCAAGGTAATTGATCTTTTCGTGATTGCTCATCAGCATGTCCTCTCATTTATTTCGGTACTAAAATTCAACTTCGTAGCGCTCATGAAATATGGCGATGTTGATATGATAATTGGAAGGATTGTCTAAGTCAACAAGAACCGGATAGTATTCTTCCGGCAACATATGAGTGGGGTCAAAGTAAAGCGGTTTGCTCTCAAAGCGCAAGGGTTGCCCATTCTCCGGGTTTTCGCCTTCCATTACAACCGTGTAATAATTGTCTGTGCCAAATTTCCGGCCTTTCGGATACCAAACCTCAAGCACACGCGCATAGACTGTTGTGCCATGTCTGCGCAGCCATCGTGGTGGCGGCACGGCCAACCTTGGTGTCAGATAGTATACAGCGATACTGCCGCTGATAAGGACCCAAACAACCAAAACGCTGTAGCCAGCAAATATATTCCAGGCGCCCTTTCTTTCGAAGCGCCCATCGCTTTCCCGGTATAGAAGAAAGCCCTTAAAACCTTCGCTATACCACTTCGAGAATCTACTGACTTCTATCTCGTTCTCGCGGACTTTTCCTTTGGGTGTGGAAAAACGAACACGGGCATAATATTTGGTTTCGTCGCCGAGGCGATGCTGGCGAACGCTGATGACAGTGGCGTGACGCTCAACTGCTTCGTTTTTGAACTGGCGATTATCAAGAAATAGCCATACCCCGCTGCCCAAAAGGGAGATTGCCAGGAGCGCAGCGCAGATACCAAGCCACCACTTGTGCTTCATGCCCAAATAACGTTCTCGAAGAAAGAGCATTTACTTTTCCTGCTCAGCAACTGCCGGCTCGAACAATTTGCGAATATGTTCGCCCAGCAGCTTGCTTTGCTCGCCAAACACTTCATTGCGAGCGCGCTCAGCTTCTCCCCTTTTGAAAAGGTTGTCCGTGTATTCGACCCGGCTATAGAGGCGATCCGAAGCCATGATCGCAGTGGTCTGCGCATCGACGATCATGCAATCAACCGCCGAGGTTGCCTCGAATTTGGATTGGACGATATTTGTCCAGCGAAAGACCGACTGGCCATCGAGCACGAACACAAGCACATATTCGGTCAAGGCTCGAATGCCCAATTCCTGGATCACGTTGAAATCTATTTTCTCCGGTATCAGGAACTTTGGAATAGGAACCACCCTCTTTATTTCCGAGGATTTTCCCAGCTCATCGACAATGTTCTTTAAAAACAAGGTTTCCATGGCATTATCAACCTGCCAATCCTTAACGATGATAATAGAAACATCAACCGGAAAGACTCTTGGTGGCTTCGTTGCCGTAATTGTCGATACCTGTTGCGGTGTTAATCCGCCGTCATTGAGCGTGATCGCATTCGTTTTATATGCACGTGCTCGAAATTCGCCTGTTTCCAATCCCTGATGGGCTGCACACCCGCTTAGGATGAAGCCGATAAAAGCCAAAACAAGCAATTGTTTCATGATGCGCTCCTGTTAGGTTGATCCAAACAAAATCTGACTCACTCTACTCATATTATAGAATCTCGTCAGAATTTTGGTTTTGGGCAACTATCTATTCATATCGGAGCGCTTCAATCGGGTTGATCATTGCAGCGCGCACAGCCTGAAAACTAATGGTAAATACAGCTAAAAACATCGTTAGCATGGCCGTGGCCACAAAGACCATCGGGCTAATGTCGATTCGATATGCAAACGCCTGCAGCCACAAATCCATAAGATACCAGGCGACCGGCCAGGCGATCAGATTCGCGATCAAAACCAGCTTCAGGAAATCCGTCGTTAAGAGTTTGACGATACCGCTAATTGTCGCACCAAGTGTCTTGCGAATCCCAATTTCCTTCGTTCGTTTCTCGGCAGCAAAAGAAACCAGCCCAAAAAGACCTATGCAACCGATAAAAATTGCCAACGCCGAGCAATAGGCAAATATTTTACTCAGGCGTTCTTCGGCGTAATATAAACGTTCAAATTCCTGATCCAGGAAGCTAAAGGAAAAAGGCCGATGAGGTGCAATCTTAGCCCATTCGTTCTCAAGAAACGCTAAGGTCGCAGACATGTTTTCAGGTTGGATGCGAATAGCGATGTTGTCGCGAAAATAGTAGCGTGGTGAAATTTGCAGAATCAGCGGTTCGATCGCGTGATAAAATGACTTAAAATGGAAGTCCTGCACAACGCCGATTACCGCGCCCTTGCGGGTATTGCCTTCGTCCACATGCAGCATGGCCATTTCTTTCGAGAGCGCTTTACTAAAATCCTGGCCTTCTGCCCAGCCAATTTTCTTGACGGCCGCTTCATTCAGGATAAAGGCGCCCTTAGCATCTTCGGCGATATCTTCATTGAAGTCGCGTCCGGCCAGCAACTGCATGCCGAACACCTCCAGGAAATCATGGTCAACCAACATCGTTTGGACATTTAACTCCGACTCACTTGAGATGCCCTCTGCCTGAACTGGAAAATCCATATCCCGCTTCTTGCCAGGGATGGTAGAGCTGGCCGTGACAGCCGTGACGTGCGGATGCTTCAGGAAATCCAGACGAATCGTTTCCCATTTCAATTGTATGTTCTCATCTTTGACGGGAATAACTACAACGTGCTCCTTGTTAAATCCGAGGTTTTGGTTCTTCTCAAAAAGCAGCTGTTGATAAATCAGAACGGTGCCAATCACAAGCACAGTAGAAATAGTGAATTGAAAAATGACCAATGTGTTTCGAATAGGCGAAGTCCGGGAAATGGTTTTTCCGCGAGACGCGCGAACACCAAAGCCGCCACTCCCAATTTTCAACGACTCAATGGGTTTAAAGGCAGACAGAAAGAAAGCTGGATAGCTGCCGGCCAGCACACCAACCAACACAACAAATCCGGCCAATCCGCCGATAAGCGGCAAATTCTTTGCGTAATTTAAATCCAGTGTCTTTCCGGCGATTTCATTAAAGATCGGAATGAACATTTCAACCAAAAACAATGCGGCAATCATCGATACGGTTGAATAGACAATTGACTCGCCCAGGAATTGACGAATCAATCCCGAGCGCGCTGCGCCAACGACTTTCCGTAAGCCAACCTCTCGCGCTCGCCCCGAAGACTTCGCGGTGGCGATATTCATGAAATTTATGCAGGCTATAAGGAGAATAAAAATGGCGATGAGAGAGAAGATTCTAACGTAAACGACATTGCCTGTTGGTTCAATCTCAGCATCCAGGTTCGAATGTAAACGAATTTCTGTTAGAGGCTGAAGGCTGTAGCTGCGGCTATCAACCGCCCAGTCCCCAATGTGCTTTTTGATTAATGCCGGAAAGCCTGCTTCAATATCTACGGGATTCTTCGATTCAGGCAGCATCACATAGGTGTAAACGGGCGGCCAATGCCAGGCCTTGTCTTCTTTGGCATGCTCTATTGCCTCACTGTCGCTACTAAATGAAGCCAAAAAATCAAATTTAAAGTGGCTGTTGTGCGGAAGGTCTTCGACAATGCCGGTGATCTTAAACAAATCCGCATTCTCAACAAGAAGTGTTTCCCCGACCGGATTACGATCTCCAAAATACTTGCGGGCAGTGCTGCGACTTATCACCATCGTAAACGGATCTCTCAAGGCGGTTCCCGGATTTCCTTGAGTGAGATGGAATGAAAACATGGAAAACACCGTCGAATCCGCGAAGAAAAATCGTTCTTCTTCGAAGCGCGTATTGGGATCTCGCTCAACAACGGTAGTAGCTGGAAAGAAACGTGTTACTGCTTCGATTGTTGGAAATTCGGTCCGTAAGGCCTCCGCCATTGGCCCATGCGAATTCGCCAACTTGCGTAGCAAACCATCCCGGTGTTCTTCAGTAACGACGCGATAAAGGCGATTCGCATTCTGGTGGTAGCGATCATATTGATATTCATCGTAGACATATAGAGCAATAAGCAGACAGCAAGCCATTCCTATTGCTAATCCAAGGACGTTGATAAATGACAACAGCTTATGCTTTAGTAGATTACGCAAGGCGATCTTAATGTAGTTCACAAACATGGCTATTCCTCACAATGGGTCCACCATCGAAACTTCAATAACCATGCCATTTGAAAAGACGTTCTACAAGCTTAATTTAGGGTGCTTTAAAGGAGACAAGCTGGTCGGTGTGTTCAGATGCTGACATCAAGTGTGCACTACTGAACAGGTTGCTAATCTACAACGATTTTGTCGCCATGCGACGGGGGCGCAGAGATGACCAGGAATCGAGCGTCCACTTCCCCTGCGTTCATCAACTGATGAGGTTGGCCTGGTTTTACAAAGATGCCCTCGCCGATTGCGAGATGGAATGTTTTGTCTTCGATTTGCACCGTCACCTGACCGGAAATGACATAGAAGAATTGCTGCGCATCTTGATGATAGTGGTGCGTTTCTCCAGCTCCGGGCGGAACTCGCTCTTCGATGACGCTTAATTTACTGTTGCGGAGCAGGTGCCAACCATCGCAGTTGCTGCCCCAGCTATAGTGATCGGCGTTTTTTCTCGAGACAACGTCCATCCTAAAGCCCGCCAAATGCCGGATGATAATGAATTGTGCCTTGCACATCCTCCAATGCGGCAGCCTCCAGTTCCAGGACCATGAACACATCTGAAGGAACATCATATTCCGAGCGAATGTCGAATTCTACCGAAGGTCTGAATCTAAACCGTGAATAGTAGGCCGGATATCCAAGCACCACTACCGCCACAGCGCCGAGATCCCGACAGCGCTCTAGCCCGGCCTCAACCGGGGCAGATCCCACACCTGAACCTCGAAAATCCTCGCTGACTGCCATGGGCGCCAATCCCATCAGGCTTAATTGGGGATAGTCAGATAGAGTCACCGGCGTAAAAAGTATATGTCCCACCACAGCTGCATCCTTTTCGGCGACAAGAGAGATGAAAGGTGAGGCAACTTTGCGAAGCTGTTCTACTAACTTCGCTTCAGCATTTGTCTCAAATGCTGCTTTATTTATCTCATATACTGCAGGAAAATCACGCTGCTCTTCCAAGCGAACAATCATTATGCACCTTCCAATATCCTCAATTGACAAAAATAGCACCAAGTTCTATATTTTTGCAAACAATGAAATCTCTTCTTCCGGCTAAAGTGAGAACATGACCATGATTGCTGAACTTGAAAAGTGGTTGGCAGCCAACCACCCCGAAAAGATTGACCCATTTAAAGCTGTTCTAAATCCTCCTGCCTCCAAATCCGAAATCGACACATTGCAGGCTGCTTTGCCGTATCCATTGCCAGCGGAATTTCTGGAATGCTGGGAGCAGGCAAATGGAATGAGCAAGATCCCTGATTTCGCGCCCTGGCGTACATTAAGCTCCGTAGACATTGCCAGGTATCATGCGGTGATGGTTGGCCAAGAGGTTTTTGATGAATTTGCAAACCCCTATTCATGGCGAGAAGGGTGGATACCGGTCGCATCCCATATTCTTGGTGACTGGCTTTGTCTGATCATAACACCAAATGACGTTTTGGATCAGCAGGATGGCGATATTCCATATGATCTAAATCTGAGTGGGGTCATGTTTGAATACCGGCAGGATCAGAATATGGTCAAAAGAGCGTCCTATGGCATGGATGAATGGGTAGAGTTTTGGTCCGAAAGCATAACGAACTTTTTGTCGTGAAAGACAAAGAGATACTCCTAAAGATTCGTGGGATCCTGGCGCGCTTTGGCTCGATGATAGACGCTGAGGATAAGATGCCTTATCTGGACTTAACTGCTGAGATGGAGAAGTCCAGGGCAGAGGTTAAGAGGTATGTTGCCCAACTTAGCGCAGCGATGCATGAGCAAAACCCCAAATTAGTTGTGGAATTGCACAAGGGAGAGTTCCACTTTACAAGAGAACAACTCAAGAACGATATTGATCGCTTGCTCAAGAAGATGTAAACCCGAAAGACATCCTTTTTATCTTATTGATAGGGAACATAAAGGGGGATGTCAATGCCAATTCAACAAAGTGCCTGTGCGGCACAATGACATAGATAACCAGGAGGCACTCCATGGTTGCGTTATTGGATGCTCGACCCGCCACGTGGCGTGAGAAGATTTATGCTGTATTTTTAGTAATATTGTTTGGTTTTACACAGTCCCTATTCAGCCAATCATTTCCTGGCAGCCGCGATCCGTGGCTTTGGCCATTTGATTCCCTCTCGATCTGGAATATGCCCATCGGTAGCGATGCCACATATATGCCGGCAGGATTAGATTTCGGAAATCGCACCTTTGTCGATGAAGAAGTGCTCGCAATCATACCTGCAGGCAGTCCGTTTCGGCCATTGTATGCGCCCGGCTCCTGGCAATTGCGCTGTGAAGGCATGAGAAGTCCGACCGGCAATCCCAATGACACAATTTTTATCCAAATCCCGGACAACTTCATTGTTCCGGATGCAGCACCGCCGCAAACGCCAAATAATTCAGCGGCACTTCTACAGCCGGATGGCCGCACAATCGTTTCCATTGGCCCGATGGCGCGATGCGATAGCGCCGGACCGGTCTATGGCTGGTATGCCAGCGTAGATGATATTTACGGAGACGGCTACTTCGGCAGCCACGGTGGTTCCGGCTTGTCCGCCCTGGGCGGCTCCCTTCGTCTCGGTGAACTGACTGGAGCAGAACCGATTCGCCATGCAATCAAGATCAACATCTGGGGTGAGCGCTATATGATGTATGATTCGACCAGCGCAACACCCGGTTACCGCTGGCCGGCGCGTCAAACGGATTCATATGCCAATGGCGTCTATGGTGGTAATAATCCGGAGCTGGTGCTCGGTGCCCTAATGGCAATACCGCCCGAAATGACGCCGCAGGATTTGGACATCACTCAGCCGGCGGCCGAAAAGCTCTTTTATGCCCTTCAGGACTATGGCGCTTACATTGTGGATGACGCAGCCTGGAATGTAACGGCGCTTTGCGCAGAGTATGGCGTAATTGATGAGTTTCAGGCAATGTATGGCTATCCAATGCAAACCAATGACACCAGCAATGTTTGGTACAAAGACTATTATTCCCTGGTTCGCAATCTACATATTGTAACCAATAACCGGGTCGACAATATCGGCGGCGGTGGTGTGCGCAGACAGCCGTTGGCGCCACCTTTTGATACGCCGACTGCTATTAATCAAGCGGGTGTTGAAATAGCTAGATCATTCGAGCTATTGCAGAATTACCCGAACCCTTTTAATCCGCAAACTACCATTGCGTATCACCTGGCGAAGCCAGCAAAGGTCAGACTTTTAATTTATGACGTATCCGGTCAATTGCAGGAAGTCCTGCTCAAGGAAAAGCAGTCTGCTGGTTCATACCAACTAGCGGTTGACATGCATCGCTATGCCTCCGGCATTTACTTCTATCGCTTGACCGTTGATGGGGTATCAAAGACGCGGAAAATGATGCTGGTGCGATGACATTGTTTTCGATTAAAGCGGAAGAGCAGCCAAAGTCCAATGGCAAAACCGGGAATGAGAAGGATGATAAGGCTTCGAGCGAGAACGGATGAGTGGGCGTTAAAATCGCTTTCATATTGGGCTAAAGTTAATCCCAAGTCTTTGATCTTGTTGTAAACAACATCCCCAATGCCGGAGATCTCGCTATAGAATTGTCCACTCATATGCGATTGCAGGCTGGTGTTGTAGGTGTTGTATCAGGTTGGTTGCCACAGCTGGGGCATGTCTGCTCCCCTTGCCTGCTTCGGTCTATCATTTTTTGCTGCGTATCTGGCTTGTTTTGTCGGAAAGGCGGTCGCGCAATCTCTGTTGCTTCAATTGACATCAGGGTCTTTCTGGTAGAGCGCTTCATAATCAGTCATTGTCGAATACCGACCAGGTATTGGGGACGCGTCGATTGAAGTAGTAGACGCCTCTGACATAATGTGCGAGGCTTGCGATCTGTCCGATTATGCCGTTACAGCTTCCATGCTTCTGTTTAATTGTATCGATATGATTGAGCAAGCGATTTAGCCCTTCTTCGCTGCTATAAACGTAGTTTTGGTGCTCATAGCGTCTAAGTACCAATTGCATGGCGCGAAGGCTAAGCGTCAACAACGGATCTTCCAACTCACGATTGCTCAATTCTACCGGCAAATCGGGGTTGTCGAGATCAATGGCAGAAATTTTTCCCAGGTCAGTCATGCAATACAATCGATTGTCAAATCGATTGTAGAAAATCCTGGCATATGTGTCAGGCATTGAAAATGTAGCAGCTTTCTGCATTTTGCCATCGGGGTTGAGTCGGACGACTTGACGTAGATTCGTCTCTTTTTCTGCAGCAACATCTTGCTGCCCGACGAGGAGCAGGGAATTGCCGGAGGCCCCGAGTGGTTGCAGGTAGTCGGATTTGCCAAGACTGGTTTTGGCTAATAATTGCCCGGTTAGCGAAATTGAAAATATGCTGTATTCGGTTTTCTCCTTGCCTAGGACGAATAGATTGTTGCCCTCGTCGGCAAAGAACATCCACAAGGGAGCGGCGCCCCATTCGGCGTTAAAGGTCACGCCCGCCTTTTGCCAACACCATTGTTTCTCAAGATACTGATTAAACAAGACCACACTGTCAATATATACGATGGCAACATTGCCAGTATTTGAAATTTTGGGCAGAATATAAAAATCCAGCAAAGTATCAGCGATGGAAATATTGTCATGGTTGACAACAAGGCGCTGCAGCCCCATAGTCCCCTCATTTCGCCAACCCTCAAAGGCGACTTTATAGTGGCCGTCGTACGAAAAGACAGCTCCTGTTGAATAATGCGGACGTTCTGCCAGGGCAATTGTTGTGGCCACGGTCATCAAGACTATTAACTGGACAAGCGTTCGATTCATCTCCTCCTCCAGTCTCCCGGGTGTAATCTGATATCTACAGCGATCCGCGGTGAGCTATCTCTAGAAGCCCAATTTTACCGTTTGATCTCCTTGAAGCGAAAAGTAGTAAGGCTTTTTGGTCGCAGAGCGAATGTCGTTCAACGAATCTCTGCCATGTCCACTAAAATACCGCTCGAGGACGAGCTTCCCCTGCTGAGCAAGAACAACTGCACGCAGATCTCTATTTTGATCTGCGTGCAATTCACTCAAAAAATTTACAATGGTTTGTTGATGAAAGCCGGCTTTAGCAGGAGTAGCAGCCCCGAATAGAGCTGGATGCGTCTCCGTATGCTTATCTGCGGCACATTTCGCTCCTATTTTGCACGCATCCGATTGTTGCGCTTATTGTGTTCAACTTCGGCCAGGCTAAGTGCTTCCATCAGCGGCGGAATATACATGGCGAAACGGCCGCGAAAGTTCTTTTTCAGGCCATACCAACCGCCGATCGGATTGTCCTCCGAACGCGCCCAATGTTCGACAGTGCCTTCGACGGTATCCTTCTTCTCATCTTTGCTGCCCAACAGCATCCAGCCGCTATGTGCTTTTAGCATTTCGTGTAAATCTGCGATTGCCCTGTAGTCATAGTGTAGCACTGTTTTCCCAACCGTGCAAACCAATATTTCTCTCCCGTCTTTTTCGCCCACATATATTTCATATTCCGAGCTAAGCGGTGGTGTTTTGAGTTTCCAAGGATTTTCTTTTCCGCGCTTTTCCATTGTGATTCTCCTTATTCAGATGCAGTTTGTTGAATTGATTCAGCTTCCCGCTTGAGGTCAGCAGCAAATTGCTCGAAACTTTCATCAAAGTCGGGAATATATCTTGCGTAGAGCGGGAACATCCAGCCCCCTATTTTTTCATGCATTGAGAATATGATCGAGTCATTTGGGCCGTTCTCGAGCCTGAAAACACGATCTCCACTTTTGTCACCCCAAACCATCTCTATTTCTGCTGCGAGCTTCTTGACGGTCAGCTTGAATACACGTTTGTCGTCAAGAATCGACTTTAGGTGAATCTTGCCTCCCGCCAGGATGTCGCCATCAAGGGCAGTAATTGTTGAGTTCCATCGTGGCATGTCATCTGCATTTGTCAATAACTGCCAGATGATAGACCGATTGGCATCTATGCTAATAGCGACACTTGTCTCTCGACTGAATGTCTCTTTCTTTGTGGTGGCTTTTCCTGTAGGATTGATTGTCATTGCGTCCTCCTTTTTTAGCTTAGACGGAGAAGCGCTAGAAAAGGATAGGATGTGGGGAAAGAAAGTGGCAGTGGCAGCGAAAAACAGTGGCGGTGGGCAGTCGGCAGTAATAACAGCACGTCGATAAGTTGAGGCGAACTTTTGCAGATGAAAGCAGTGGCCGTCATCAGGTTGCGTCGTAAGACAGCAACAGTGCACGTTCTTCGTTCCTGCCAAGTGCCTCTGTTACTGCTTTTCCTCCATCACCTTGCGATTGTGCTCGAGATGATGGAGCTGTAGTTCAGCAGCGGGAGATTCGAAGGGGTCAAGTTCCTGGAGTATTTTCATTCGCAAATCGAACAATGCCTCTTTGTTTTCGTTCTCGGCATCCTTCACCATGCGAATTTTTACCAGTTCCTGCTGGATATCTTGTTTGGGATTAAATATGCCATTCAGTTCAGTGCACTGGTGGCAAACGCCCTGCTTGTTAATCAATGAACAGCGATGATCAAAAACCTCGATCATTTTCTGTCTGCCAACGTGTAGGTAGTATTTAACCATCGCTTCAGTTTGGTCAATTATGCCGGCAATCTCGCTTACCTTGAAAGCATACACCTCCTTCAGGAAGACAACCAACTGTTGTTCCAGCGGAAGTGAGCGCGACACACAGGTAAAACAAAAGGCAATATGTTCTTTGATCTCAAAATGGCCTTGCGGCGATGTGTGGCGAATTTGCATCGCCTCCTGAAAGAACACTTCATTGCCTAACGCCGCTTCTTTGCAAATGTCGGTGACATTTTCCGGCCAGCGCTTCTTGCTGCGCAGGGCGTCGCGAGCAAGATTGGCTCCGATGGCAAACACCCAGGTTTTCAAGGTGGATTCTCCGCGAAAAGAGTCGAGACTGTTATGAGCCTTAATATATGTTTCCTGGACGATGTCCTCACTATCCTGGACACTTGCGGTCATTCTTAAGATAAAAGATTTGAGCTGTCCGCGAAAGGACTCAAACTCGGCGGTAAATTGATTGTTGTCCATATTTGCTTCTTCCTGCTATGGTTTTACTGCGTTGTCTCGCTCTACCCAAACTTCTTCGAAGAGCTTCGATCGTGAGAGCGCAACAGTCTTCTCTTGCTGATATCCGGTGTCCGGATGGGCGTATGACAGAGAGACAAAAACATATGTGTCGGTACCCGGCAGCATTTGTGCAATCCGGCCATCGCGTTGAACCGATAATATCTTGTATTCAACTGAAGTATGAAGATCGAGTAGATCCTGCAATACGTCTGATTTCATGACGGTTGCATATTCCTGGTCCTTCAGCAAGTAAATTCCGTTCTTGTCAACACCGATGTCATATTGCGTCAGTGCCTTAACTTCTCCTGGTTGAAAACTATAAACACCGTTTTCTTGCAAATATACATTAAAGTCAAAAGCCGGTATGCTGCTTGACATTTTTCGTTGTGGCGTATTGTTCTCATCTGGATATTTGCTGAAATGGCTTGCAGAAATAAGCTCCTGGTCGATCAGGGTATTTGTTTCGAGGTCAAATTGGCAAACATAAGTAGAGTCCAGCCTTTCATAATGACTGCCGGGGTTGTGACTGACAAACTTCATGGTGAAGTAATTCTCAGCGTTTGTGCCAAGCAATATGTGCCTCACCATAGATCCGGTTTCCGGCGTCGCAAAAAGACCTGCAGTGCAGGAAATTAGAATCAGGAGAATATATGTTCTCAATATTATTTCCTCAATTTCGTAATTGGAAAGGATTTTAGTAAAAGTAGCGACGTCTATTGAATGCTATCAGTTGCCAATTCGAAAAACAAGACCGGCTGAGTAATAAAAAGCGGGACCAGCCTGCTGGCCTTCGGGGAAAACATATCCATACCCACCTTCAAAAACGAACATTTGTTTTTGGGTGATGCGTCCTTCAGCACCAAAGTTTAGCAATGCAAAGAAGGTGTCCGGCGGCGGAACGCTATCTTCTTCCAGTGGTGTTTCGTCGGCAAAGATGATATTGCCGGGGTAACCTTTTGCCCCGGCAAAACGCACGGTTGAATAGAAATTCCAGGGTTTTTCGCGTCGGGTTCCAACGGTCAGACCAATATCTGCAGCCAAACTTTTCCCATCGGAGTCATCTGCTGCACCGAACCCGGCTTCCGCGCGCAGATGTGGATTGAGCTGGTAGCGGGAAGCCAGCTTAACTGCCATTGTGCCGCCATCGATTCGTGAAATACCCATAAAGTCAAAACCCAGATCAAAGCGATCTGTGACACCGTAATTATAGCGGCCCATCCATCCACTCCCACCGGTATGGGCTCCTTCGAACAAAGTAACGCCGGTTCCGGCAGCGACCGCGGCTTCTGAGGTTTTCGCGCCACTTGTTGAAGGTCCACCGTAGGTAAATAGCGGTGTAGGCGGCGCGAATGTGACACAACCACTCAAGAATAAGCTGAAAAGCGCCAGAGCAATATTTTGCCTTGAGAACAAACATTTCATGGAGTGATGCTTTCCTCGTTTGACAGCGATTGCCGCCAGGCAATCACCTCTTCCCACACATACGCCTCTGTTCTATTGTCTTTAATAATATCAACATAGCTCATGCCGCGAACATCCGCAAGATATTCAACCATCAGACGGCCTTTGTAATAAATTAGCGGCAAGTAATGATCCTGGTCGATTAATGCCCAGCCATCAGAAGCACTTGCGCTTATTGACAGAAATCGATCAACTTCGTGCTTTAGTTCGTATCCTGTTTCCTTGAGCATCGGCTTCCGGGCCACATATTCGGGATACCCTTCGAGCTTCCACATCGGCGGATGGCTAAGCGGATTGAAGGTCAGCATGCCAAAATGATTTGCTTGCAGGCAGTGCGTCATCTCGTGCGCAAGCAGATAAACAAAGTTAATCCTGCTTCGCTCGGTCAAGACCACACCTGCAGCCAAGTCAAGCGGAGCCTTGACGACAACATTGTTGTGTGTTGCCCTCGCTGCCGGCCATTGACCCAGGATGGCGCCGTCAATATCATTGAAAATGGTGTTGTTTGCCAGGAATACGTCGAAGGCATACTCAGGATCATAAATTTCACTGACCGCAATGAGGGCAATTGCCTGATCAATCGCTTCGCTGATTGACTCATCAATTTCCTCGGCAGCATAGACACGAACATTTTGGTGCTCAATGTTATGGGCAAACATAAACTGCGGGAAGAGCAGCACGGTCGCTGCAAGGCCGAAACAAAGCGCACCGGACATCAGGATTGTGAAAATGATTCTGCGAAACATGACACCCCCATAGAATTGACAAGAAGACATGGTATGAAACCGCAAGGCTACGGCATTGCTTATCCTACGGCATTTTGTTGCGCAAGTTCCGGTTAGGGTAATTCAAAAAAGCAGGTCCCGCTTTGCTCGTCAAATCTAACCTGCTTCATACCCAAGCGTTCCAATACTCGGATCGAAGCTTGATTGGGTTTGTCCGTGCTGGCAAGTATCTTTTGGAGACTAAAGAGCTCGCGTCCTAAAGGTATCATGGCTTTTGCAACTTCAGTGGCAAGCCCTTGTCCCCAATAGGCCTTGTCCAACCCGTATAGCAGCTCCACCTGTGGTGGTTCATGGAAAGGCCAAAATCCGCAAAAGCCGGCCAGCATATTTTGCTCTTCCAAATAGACACCCCATAGTCCGTATTCACCACAGTCGATTTTGACAATGCTTTGCTCAAGGAGCTCGCGTGTTAGATCAAGCGGAATAACTTCATCATCCCAAAGGTATTTTCGAACACCGGGACTGGTCCACAATTCGTGTAGTGCCTGAAGATCATCAATTTCAAAAGGGCGCAATGCGCAACGGCTGGTCTTTAAAGTAGTCATGGTCGATATTCCCTGGCTTGTTCTGCTAACGTCCCCTTAGGAATATTGTCAAAAATTCAGATGATTTTTAGAGAAAAAGAATTTTGTGCTGATCAAAGATTGAAAGATTCTGGTCGGGCAGACTTGTCAGTGGCACAAATTTATAGGTGGTTGATTTATTGGGTGTTTTGTCTTCTATGTGCTTTCAACAATATTTTGCTGGGGTTTAGATAGTAGCTTTTCTTCCAGCCTTGCGAACTTTCATCCACGCGCCAGGGAAATGGGATCATGGTCACAATTGAATAATGGAGATGCGGCGGCCGATTCCTGGCGTTTCCGGTTTGGCCGACAAAGCCGATGTGTTTGCCGCGCCGAACCAAATGTCCGAACCCAACCACCGAAGAATCCAGATGAGCATAGTAATGGACTCGCCACTTTGGTCCGAGAACCGCAAGCACCTTGCCCCCCATGCCGAACTTGCCGCTAAATATCACGATGCCGTCTGTTGCCGAGAGAACATCGGTTCCTTTTTCTGCAAAGATGTCGATACCTTTATGAACTCCTGACTTACCCCAGGGTTCGTGCCAGAAAGTTTCGTGGTTCCAGTCTGCCGGTCCGGCGCCCCGAACAGGGACGACAATACTTTGCGGTATGGCGAGGCCAAGGACAAACACCGGTAGAGCAATAGCCGTCATCGATAGCCATTTATGATCTTTGACAAAGGACCACATAAGAATGAACATCCCTATTCGAAAAGAGTATCGGTCAGCGACTGTTACAATTTGTTCTTGTTGATGACCAGGCTGATCCCGGTTGGGCTCAACAATCCGAGATACCGAAAAAGAAGCTGCAGCACTTTTGATACAATCTCAAAGGGTAAAATAATCAGGGCCGGAAGACGCATTAGCCACTGCCGCAAGCTATTGTATTTGTGAACATCAAAAAAACGCTCGGTAACGGAATACTTGAACAAGGGTTGCTGATAAAACAGGATTTGAATCTCTTCTTCAGCAAAGCCGGCATTTAAAGCTGCCTGCCGCAGACTCCGGGCGGTAAACGAGTAAAGATGACGCGGTGGATCACACGCCCAGGTTCTTTGGAAGAAGGTGCGTGCCGCATTAGCCATGCCACCATATTTCAAAGCTTTTGCCGCATAGCCTTGCAGTGAGATCATTGGAAAAAACCAGGTCTCCTTGTTGCCGCCATGAGGCGTTTTGACAACAATCCGACCACCTGGTTTTACCAAATGGCGCAACTGCTCAAGAAAGGCGACCGGATCTTTCAAGTGTTCAATGACGTTATCCGAAAGCACATAGTTGAACTGTCTGCCAACGTCGTCCAATGTATCGAGAACGTAATCATTTTCAAGCCCGTAACTCTCCTCAACAAAAGCTCGCGCTTCCTGATCAATTTCCTGGTAGTACGCAACAAGTCCAATTTCTTTTGCCGCCTGATAAGCGGCACCGGTGCCTGCACCGACGTCCAAGAATGTCTTGTTTTTGCTATCAGCGCTCAACGAAAACAGCTTTTTGAGTTCCCGGCGGCGATGTGCGACATGTTTTTCGAACTCCCTTTTGTCGGGGCGATTATAGAGGAAGCCCTGGTAGAAAGCGGTCAAATCTTCGTCAGTGGGCAATGGAAGGGCATACAATAAAGAGCAACTTCGACACTTCCAAATAGTGAAGTCACCCCAACCAACAAGCTCATCAATGTCTTCCGAATGGCAAATCGGGCACATACTAGATACTGTTTTCATTAAGTAAAACTATCGCTTAGCGCCTGCGAAACTGAAGAAGACCATGGCCCGGTCAAGAAGGCGGACCGTTAGGATAATACGATTATTTTTCCTGATTATTTATGCTCATTTTAAATTTTTCGAGGAAGGGCAAGAAAATGCCGAGCCCCAGGCAAGTTAGCCCACCAAGAAAGAATGCTGCCGGTTGAAGCCAGAGCCATTTGCCGATGTCGATTGTGGCGCTGTTGAGGTTGTCGGGATGGTACCGAACTTGGACGGCCGCTCCTGCTTCGAAGCGTGGCCAAATCATCTGAAATGCATCTCGGGTTTCCACCTGCTCACCATTGGCAGTGGTAAATCGAAGCACCGCCCGTTTGACCCCCTTCACTCCCGATTCGATGCCACTGACAATGCCGGTTGCCACTGGAGCGTCCCCACCGAATGAAGATACCTGGAATGACAAAAAGATGCCGGCGGCAAGAAAGGCCAGGCCAAGAATAATCGCTGCAATACGGCCAAGGAAAGTCACATCCCTGTTTTTCAAGAGCTCCAAGATGCTTTGACGTTCTTCGTTCATGTTATTATTCCTCTTCTGAATCAACCGGCACCCAACCACCGCCTCGTTGCCGCCGCCGATGCTCTGGTTTGTATTCACTGCGTGCATCGGGTTTTAACAATTCATGTGGGTCATACCAGTGGTGCGTTCTCACAAGCCCCAATACCGGATAGATCGTCCCTTCGAATTCCGGATTATCCGGACAGCGATAATTCCAGAGCGCCCAGCGTTCGGGAACTGTTGCCAGGTTTATTAATTCTTTTACGCCGCCATTGCAGTTGGTGCTGATTACAAGCACCGGCCCTGCTAATTCATCCGGCCTGTTCTTCAGACGAACAACTAAATCGTGATGAAACTCGCCCTGTTTCCAATGGTCAATATGTTCAAGGGCGAATGGCTGCAATCTTTCGAGCAAGGTGCCAACAGCTGTATATCTTGCCAAGTCTTCCAGAAATGTCATGACAGCAACGCCCTTTCTCCATGACGATGAAATGTGCCTTCCAATGACAATATATGGGCAACAATCGGAATTCGGCAAGGACCGGGGTCACGTAGATCGAGTTATTGTCATAACAGCTCCGGGAAGGCATCCCATGCTGTTTCCAGTCTCTTTTGGAGCATTCTGATTTCAGTCGTGCTCCAGTGTGGATGCCAATGCTTTTCTTCCGCCGGGCAAAGCATATTGGTGCCCCAAAACAGTTTTTGGTAAGCTTTATTCATTCGCGGTGACTTGAGATGGCGGAGCTCCTCTTCTCGCGAAAAGGTTCTCGCCAGATCTTCCAGGAAATCCCACCCGTCGAGTAATCTTAGGCATGTTTTAACCTGCGAGGCTTTCCCCTCTGCAAGATTTCTTAATGACTGCCAGAACAAATCGAAGTTCATGTTGACAGGTTCGTTCTTTACAATCTCTTCCGACGGATAACCATTCAGACGCAGAACGTCTTCTGGAGTTTTACCTTTGATGAGCTCCTGGCAGCCATTCAACAAGAAAACGTCACCACGCGGCCCATCAAATAGCCAAAGAATATATGTAGTTCGGCGCTTGAACGTGTATCCGTAGACATAAAGATCGCTGTGGTTGGATGCTTCCTGCATATGCCCGTTATCCTTGTCGCTGTTCAGTGAGGTTTTGTGTCTATTCGCCCTGGAATTCGGGACTACGCTTACACGACCAGCTGCCCCTGTTTCTCTGCCAATGAAATGGTGGCGGTTATACCGGCATTAAACTCCAGGAAATCACTCTCGATCCCGTCACTAAAGATAACGCCATTTTCAGCCATTTGTGACGTGACGGTCAAAGGTTGCTGATTGGTAATTGTGCCGAATGTGATCTCGCAGCCGGTGGTTTTGCTTGGCCAGGGCTCGCGAACCGAAAACCTAAGAAAGTCTGCTCCCCAGTCGAAGGCGGCCTCTTGATCTTGCGGTCTTTGCCCCAAACAGGCCGCGGTTATACCGGTTGCCCCAGCCAGAATGCTACGCAACCAGCCTGTTGAACCCAATCCGGTAGAAACAATAATACCACTCGATGAATGTCTTTCGGAAATCCCGCCGCTCTCAATCGTGTAGCGTGCTGAAGTGTGACTCTTTGGTCCAATAAAAAGGTCATTAACACCACAGATCTGTTCACCATTGTTCAGAGTGGCCTGAGCCATGCTGACTGCTCGTACCTTTCGTCGCTGCGCGAAGGTCTCCGGCAGCAAGCGATCAAGATCGGACACAACAAAAGGCAGCAAGACGCCCTCCAAGCGCCCTGGATCCGGGTTGACGCCGATGACCCATTGCTCATCAAGATATTTGAGTACGTTAGCGACCAGCCCGTCTTGTCCAAGAACAACGACTGTGTCCTGTGGACCAAAAATGAAGTTGGGCAGGAAGTCGCGTTCTAACACCTGGAGGCGTCCGTGATGCGACAAGATTTGTTCTGCCTGCTTTATCGCCACCTTGTAGGCCTGGTCTTCCTGCTGGTAGTCAGAAAAGTCAGCGCCGAGATGCTCAATGTAGAATCTTGCTTGCGCTTCGGTATTGAAGCGCATAATCAAGTCATCAAGTCGGGAACGGCGAACGATCAGTATAATCTTATTCTCAGTCTGCGGCTGCATTATTGACGATTGCCCCTGCTTTGCGACCGTGTTGCTGGTTTGGCCACGGGCTTATCGAGCAATTCTCGAAGCAAGTCGGGCGAAACATTGAGCTGGCCAATCTTCTCGGAGTTTTCAGCCAGCGATTTAAATGCAAGTGCAATGAGCTGTCCGGGTTGCATACCGACGCTTGTCAGTGCCTCAAGGGCTTTTGTGTCCATATCTGATAACGGCTTGGTTATCGCCGATACCGCATAGGCTCGGGAGTCGGCTTCCTCGCGGGCATTTGCCGCGGCCAAACCCACCAACTCCCGGTTCTTTTCTTCAAGCGTAATTTTGGTAGACATCTCAGCTTCTCGCAACTCGCGCTTCTTCTCCTGAACCGATTTTTCGGCATCCATTTGCGTTTCGCGAATCTGCCGCTTCTTCTCTTCTACCGCTATTTCAGTGTTTAGCTCGTTTTCCTTGATCGCACGTTCCTGTTCTACTGCGGCATTGCGTCGCGAATAAATTGCCTGATCTGCCTCGCGCAGAATGGTTTCTCTTGCTTCAGCCTCAAGCGCCCGAGCGGTTTCAGGTGTCGGGCGTATAGCAAGGATTGACAAGCTCAGCACTTCAATGCCTAGTGAAGCAATGTTCTCAGCATTTCGAAATCCACTACGCAGGGTTTCTACTATCTCTTCCGAGCGCGCCAGAGCATCGCGAAGCTTCATGCCCTTTAAGGCAGAACGGGTCAAAACCTGGGCTTGATTTACCAGGCGAGTTGGTAGCTTCTTTGGATCTTCCGAGGCATATTCCCGACCATTCGATGTGAGCGTGAAATTCATCAGCTGTGCTAACAACCTCGGCTCAACGATGCGATAGGTTAGCTGCCCCTGGACGGTTACTTCCTGGAAATCTGCGGTGACTTCTTCGAAAATGAAAGGCACTTCCATGCTGCCGATAGGAATCAATGCAATTGAGGACGTTGGTGAGAAGTAGAAGAAAGATATACCAGCCCCTTCACGGACCGCTTTTCCACGTTTATATTGAAGAACAAAATTTGTAGGTTGAACTTTAATGAATTTGATGCCGAACATGTATCCCCCAATGAGATTAGGTCAAGATTTTTGCATCCATCTTACCAGGGAATCTCGTTGTTTTGAAAAAAACTAAAACTCACTTTATCTGCATCCGGACACGTGAAGCCTCGAGTACTAAAAAACATTCCTTGAAGAATTGTTGTAGAGGAATCCTGAGATTTCGGTCGTTTGTGATTCAAGCGAATTACCGGTAATATACTCCCGAATCAATATGATGTTACATGATTGAGCGAATAGCAGAGAAAGGAGTGAATACAATGCTTAAGTCAAAACCGGTATTCTTGCTCATTATGACCATCGGCGCCCTGGCCTTCGCAGCAAGTGTGTACGGGCTAATCAAAGGAGATCCCTGGAGTGATCATCTTATCGGCTTGTTTGGCGGAATCACCTTAATGGGCACTGCCTACATAAACCGAGACAAGGATCAACGTGAGGCCTAGACGGTCAAGGCAGGATAAACGGCGAGACATCCAGCACTTCTTCATGTAGAAAATTCCTGGTGACTTGCGATATTTGCCCGTCAGTTATGGAGAAAATTTCCTGGCGGTTGGTTTCCGGGTCAGTGTCAACGTAAAAGATCGTTTCACAATCATCTGCGCAAGTTGCCCATGCCCCCGAAGGCTCAATAATTAAGTCGCGGTTGCCAGAAATGTCCAGCCAGGCAATCTCAACTGGATTTCCACGATTTCGACCGGAAAAGATCAGCATTTTATGGCCAGCTGGATGCCATCCTAAGACGCCCTGCGATGGAAAAATGCCTTGCGCAAAGAAGGTCGTGTCTTGTTCTAAATCTATTATCGCCAAGGCGTCGTCGATTTGTCCGACGCTCCTATAGGAAATATACTCCCCTCCGGGACTCCAGTTTGGCTGTATAGCTCTAAAGTCAAGCGACCCAGTAGACCTAACACTATCCTCTAGTCCGAATCGAGACATCGTACGAATTTCCAGGCTGGTATCATATACAATCCACTTTCCATCCGGCGACCAGTCCGGATTCGCACCTGTTCTTGTTTTTTCCGGCATTAGGTTGCGTCTGTTTGTCCCGTCTCGATTCATTACCCAGATCTTCCTATTGGACTCAAAGACAATTTCATCTCCGCCGGGTGACCATCGTGGGTGATCGCCTTCCAGGCTATCCGGAGTCAGGTTTTGCAAGTTGCGGCCATCAAAATCAATCACATAGACATCGACATGGCGGTCTTGCCAGCCGCTGAAAAGGATCTGTCGGCCATCAGGTGACCAAAGCGGACGCCAGCCGACGCTCAAGGTGCTGTCTGTCAGGCGCTTTTGTCCGCTACCATCTCGATTGACGGTGAACAAGGATGTGCGATTGTTCAAACGGGCCGTGAACAGTAATTTCTGCTGTGGTGCAGGTTGAGGGAAATCTATTTGCAGGACATTAGGTGATTCAGAGTGATTGCAAGTTGCAAAACATACAACAAGAAACAAGGTGAGTATTGCTCGGGCAAGATTACGGCATAGATCTATTTGCACGATATAGCCATCTCCGGTTTGTGCTCTCTACCCTTACTTAGCACAATCCGGGCAAATTTTGAAATTTTCACTCGCCTCTCATCCACCAATGCTCGAGATCTTTTGGCCAGAAACGAGCCGGTAGTATCAGTGCTGCCTGGGGATTGTCAGGGTCCACCAGAATCGGCATCAGGCTCTGGCTTAGCATGCCATTGGGCAGGTGCTTGCGGAAAACCATGGTGGTAGAGAGAACGCAGGGTACATTCCCACTCAACTGAAGCGGCACTTCCACTCCAAATCGCCGTGTCATTTCATCGGTCAAATGTTCTGCAAAAGGCGCTAAAGCCTCGTCATCCGGCTCCGTTCCTTTTAATTCGAACAAGCATTCTGCTGTCAAGGTCAGGAATTCCGGATTCTTGTCTACTCGCGGATCAAGTGAAAACACCAGTTCCGCCGGGCAGTTACTTTTGCCCTCTTTGAATAGCAATGCATTGGCCTGGACAATATGTCCCCATACGACTCGGCCATTCTCAAATAGTTTTGGTGCCGCATGATAGAAACCGTGCAGCTTGTCATGGTCATCCCAGTGCAGCCATAAGGGTTTGCGCAGATACAGATAGGTAAACTTGTCCCAAAGGCTGGCGTGATCGATCGTTTTGGTGTATTGGCTGCGGCATTTTTGCAACACCTGATGAGCAACCGCCGGGCTGCCAAGGATGTAATATTGTCCAAATAATCCGGACAGCCGGGGATAGCGACCAGCAACATCTTCAGGATTTTCGAGGTTTAAGTCGAGAATCAGCTCCGGCAAGGGCAGCTTTTCCAGCTGCATTTCCTGTCCCGTCATCTCCTGATAGACGGAGTAAGCTACATACAACAATTCCTCGCAGAGGCTCTCCTCCAGGTCCAATTGGGACAGTGAATCCGGATTAATCAGCGCTGTTTCAAAAACGTCTTGTCCCTGCCCGATGAGCCAGGCACGAAAAAAATGAAAGGTGCTTTCGGAGCAGGTCCCATTAATTAGGTGAGCGGCTCCCCAGAGTTCGCTGGTGTAGGATTGGTAAAGAAGCTCATTAAGGCAGCTCTGAAACTCAACTACTTGTTCGGGTGGCAATGTGCGCAGTTTGTCGCGAAGGGTCTTCGATTGTGTCTGGCAATCGAAAGAGCCTCTTGTGGCGTTCATTATTTCCCAGAATTGTGCAATCGTCATAAACCGAGGCCAATCAGATATTTTCTTGGCGATAAGAGATGTTGTAGTGACTCCTATAATAATTTCTTGAACATGATAAAGCAATCAACCAATCCTTTTTCCGCATGACGGTATCCGCCTGGAATTGTGCCGATTATCTCGTATCCAAGCTTTTGCCATAGGCGGACCGCACCGGAATTTGTCGAAACGACCGAATTGAACTGCATGCCAGTGTATCCAAGATTAACAGCCGCTGCCTGAGAATGTTCACACATCTTCGTTGCAACGCCTCTCCCCCTTGCCTCCGGCGTCACCATATATCCACAATTGCATATATGATCGCCCGGGCCAGCAGCATTAGGTTTTAAGTAGTAGGATCCAAGCACCATGTCGTTTTCTTTCGCTACGTACGTCATCTGTGGTGTCTCGCACCACAGGCGGTATGCGGCCTCGAAGCTCAAGTCCGGATCGATGGCATAGGTTTTACGCGCCTGGATAATGTTCTGAAAAGCAGGCCAGAATTGTTCGAAGCCTTCACGCGTTAGCGGGGTGATTTTCATTGACATTCCTCTTGCGCTCGAATTGTCTCAACGCGCTTCAAAATCTCCTGCCAGTCCTTTTCGGCGCCCGTCAAACGGCACATAACAAGTCTGCCAATGCCGATTCTTGTCAGCCAATACATAGGTCGAAGCCTGCGGCGACGGCGCTTAAGAATGGTGTCCGCAAGCCAGTCTTTATCAAAACCTTCCCAAACGCCGGCCACAGAAAGGAGATTAACAAACACTACAGGGGCAACTTCATACAAATACATATGTTCGATCTCGGGGATGGTGAATCGTGAGTTGGCAAGAATAGAGGAAACGTAGTTCTGCTCACCGTCATCAAAATGGGTATCCAACCAAAGTTCACTGATAGCGCTCCAGGCTTCGATTCGCTCGTTTTTGTAGGTTAACTCAGCGTCTGTCGGTATGAAATCCATAGTTCGTTTAATTTCCGCCGTCTGCGTTCAATGCCGTTAATGCCAGGAGAAATGCAGCTATTCTGAAATTCGTTTTATTCGGGTGCCGGCGTGAGGCTACTGAGAAAGGTTGAAATAAGCCTGACTACCGGAAAGTCATACAAATTGTTATGTCCGCCGCCTTCTACGGCATGAAACCGCTTGGGCTCCAATGCCTGATCAAAAAGGCGCTTTCCACTTTCGATAGGAATAACGCGGTCAAGATCGCCATGTAGAACAAGTAACGGCATATCGATGTCGGCAATAAAGTTGTAGGAGAGGAATGTGTCCTTGAGGATCAGGCGAACCGGCACGAACCAATAAACTGATTCAGCAATCTCACGGACAGAGTTCATTGGCGCCTCCAAAACAAGGGCCTTCGCATGCTCTTTGCCCGCTAGCTGCACCGCTACCCCACTACCGATAGATTCCCCGTAGATGACGATGCTCTCTTTTTCGATGCCATTGTTCAGCAAGTGGCGATAGGCGAGCTCGCCAGCTTCGACAAATGCTGCTTCCGAAGGGCTTCCTTCACTACCTCCGTACCCGGGATAGCCCAACATAAACACGCTATAACCAGCGGCGTTTAGCTGACGAAATTTATCTGCCCGCATCGCGACATTTCCACCATTCCCGTGAAAGAAGAGAATCGTAGCAGCCGGTTCCTGAACAGGCGAATACCATGAAAGGAGCTTATCCCCGGCTTCATTCGTCAAGATGATCTCTTCTATGCCGGGCAAACCGATTTCCTGAGGGGCGAACTGGCGACGATCAGGCAGGAACATCATATTGCGTTGCGCGAAGTAGAGCAAGAGTAATAATGCCAAGTAACCACCCAAGGCAAACCCGGCAAATTTAAGCAAAGCGCTCATTCCAAAACACCTTGGATTTGTTGCAAATGATGTCTGAGGTGTTGAACATAATCGTTCATGAAATAATCCGGCGTTGTTGGTCGGTCAGCAGGGACTGTCGCCCAGGCAATTTTATCCAGATTATGTCGCTCGTGCTTGCGCAAACGAAGGTCTTCGGGCATAGCGGCCATGATTCTGGCAAGGTGCAAATTATACAGCTTCCAGAGAGCTATCAGCTCTTCCCATGGGGCATCAGCATAGCGTTGTGAGGATACCCAGAGGTCCTGATCATATCCCTGAAAAACCATGTCATTTTGAAATTGCCCGCGCACAAAACGCTGATGATTGTTGGCGGCCGAATCTATTAAATGACCAATGATTTCCTTTGGAGACCATTTGTCCGGGCCCGGCTGTGCGGTTGCTATGTCGAGTGAGATACTCAGCAGTCGTTTTTCTGCAGTGTTTACAAGTTCAAGCAAATCATCGACATAGGCAGGTTTCATGAATTCGATCTTTCGAGGTTGTTTTGTGAACTGAATGTGCCAAAAGATACAAGAGGGTTGGGTAAATCGTTATTTTTCGAACCTTAGTTGCGCCCAGATTTGTTTCACTGCATCCTTGACGCCTGATCGTATGGAATTCCCCCATAATTTTTCCGGATAGCCGGGCCCCAGCGCTTCATTAACTGCATCCCGCTCGGTAATAGCCGCTATTTCGAACTGCTTCACAACGCCCAGAATTCTCGGAGACATTGGCCTATATTGATAATCGTAATCAACAACATTGATGCCTCGTGAGCAAGCTGCCAGCACAAATACCAGCAGCATAGTGAATATCTTCCGACAACTACTCGTCTCCACTTCCTCTATCCCCTACTTCTGTACTATCGCTACTTCCCGCCGCAACCATGCTTCGGCAATAATTATATTTGGCACCCAGCATAACCAGGCTATGGCAGTATATGCCATAGTAAAATCGGCTCCGTTGATCATTGACACAGGCAGATAAATTCGCAATGTGACCGCAGCCAACGTGAGGGCGAAATTGCGAATCATCCACCGCCGATGCTCCTCGAATTCTTGCTGGCGAACGGCGCTGTATGCCTGCCAACCGGTATAAAGCCAGGCAACGGCCAAACCGCCAAAACCGAATTGAGCGATTGGTCCGCCAAAAGCGAAGAAGGCCATATATAGGCCAGCACCACCGCCAATCAAGACACCTATAACCAGATAAAGCCTGCCAAGCAGGCGATGAAGTTCCGGGCGATTGTTGCGCATGCGTTCAAGAAATTGAAAAGGTCCGAGAGCCAAGGCGAATATAGATCCAAAAATATGTGCGTAAATGCCAAGCGGATTTGCCTGGAAAACCGCCCTCATTTCCGGATGTACACGTGCCCCCAGCGGTTGGAATCCATAAGTGTAGGCGGCGTATCCGGAAACACCAATTGAGAAGAAAAACAGGAGCCCCATCCAAATTTTCTTTGGCATTACGATTTGTCCTTTTCAAAATAGAGGTAGAAATAGACAGCAAAACCGAAGTCTGTGCAGTCCGTTGAGACCAGGCGCCAGCCTTGACGTCCGTACTCATCAAGTTTTTCCTGTATATCTGCTGTCGATGATTTGATGATATGCTCTTTATCAAGCGTCACTTTCGAATAATAGACCAGTGCCTCTACCTTGTATTCTTTCATTTCTGCCTCCGTTTTAAGCTTTCGTGACGCCTGAAACTTATCGACAACGAAGGACTAACGCAAATTGCCTACTCTTGTGTTTCGATCACTTCGAAGGGCTGCTCTTGTTCCTGCCAGGCATTAAACCCGCCATTGAGGTGGTATACTTTGGTTGCGCCACCGGCTTGAAGAACCTCTATGGCCTTACGGCTGCGGCCGCCTGCCACACCAGCCTGGCAATGCACCAAATATGGTTTGGACTTGTCGAGAGCATTCACGGAACGCTCAAAGTTGTCGTCGTGAATGTTGTAATTGAGAGCGCCGCCAATATGGCCCAGGGCGTACTCCTCAGGGGTGCGGACGTCAAGCACCAAAACCTCATCGTCGTAGATGAGCTTAAGGGCTTGTGCCGGATCGACGTCCACGACCTGAGGACCATTGTCCGCAGCGGCATCGGCTTCACTATCCCCGCCACCGCCACAGGCCACGAGGAAGAAGGTCGTCAAGCCGACCAAGAGTGCTATTGAGTATTTTCTTAATGAATTCATCGACTTTGTCCTTTCGTTGGTCAGGTTTTTAATTGAGTCTAAACACTTATCAAACTTCAAGTACGGAACCCGGTTCCGGGAAGCGCATTACCCGGCACTTCCAAGGCAACTATTTGTTTCGCACATAAATCAACTTAAAGCGCCCCTTTGAGCTTTCCCGCCGTTCGATTTCAAACTTCTTTGTCGAGTTAATCAAGGGCGTCAGTTTTTGGAATCCATAATTACGAGAGTCGAAATTTGGCTGCTTTTTCTGCAACAGGCTGCCCACATCGCCGAGAAATGCCCAACCGTCGTCGTCTGCTAAATCCGAGATGGTTGTTGATATCAGGCGAATCACCTTTGGGGTGATTTTATCTACGCTACTTCTGCGCGTGGTTTTGCTCTTCTGGGTCTTCACTTCAGGGTCATCGTCTGTCTGCTGCTTTAGAATTTCGATATAAATAAATTTATCGCATGCGACAATGAAGGGATTGGGGGTCTTCTTTTCGCCTATGCCAATCACCGTCAACCCCGCTTCGCGAAGCCGGGTTGCCAGACGCGTGAAGTCGCTGTCGCTTGACACCAGGCAGAAGCCATTGACTTTGTCTGAGTAGAGAATATCCATCGCGTCAATGATCATTGCCGAATCAGTTGCATTTTTTCCGGTCGTGTAACCATACTGCTGAATAGGCGTAATTGCATTTTCCAGCAGGACTTTTTTCCATTTTGACAATCCGGGATTTGTCCAGTCCCCGTAGATTCTTTTGATTGTCGGGTTGCCATATTTGGCTATTTCCTCCATCATCTCTTTGACATATGAGGAAGGTATATTGTCGCCATCAATCAATACTGCCAGATTCAATTCCATTTATATACTCCGAGAAAAAGTAAATTCTAAAGTAGGTCCACTAATGTCAAAATTGCTATCTCAAGTTGCTTGTCAACACCAGCGGCGTAAGGAATATTCATAGGTGCGTAAACGTCAGGAGTAACACCTATCCCTTCCAGAATTTCCCCATCAATTTCTGCGGCACTTGTCGCCAGGTAGAGCAGGGACTTGTTTGACAAAACAAAAAGACGTCCAGCGGTGACAGCGCCGGCCGTACGCTCGCCAACGATCGGGCCGAGCTTGTGTTTCTTAAAGCCATATGCCAGAATCTCTTTACCGCTACGTACGCCATCATTGACCAACATCACAACTGGCTTACGCCATTGGGTATCCCAGGGGGCTTTCTGCCCGTCTCGATCGACTCGCGTATACACCGGCACTTTTGAGTTGAATATATTAAGATAACTGGGCATTGCGCCACCCCAACCGTCACGTAGGTCCCAAATCAAACCATCTGCATCCTTTAAAGCGCCGAACGAGATCGCATCTACCAGGGCTTCCTGATATTCTCTGCCTGCATATGACCAAATGTGAATATAGCCAAGCCTTTTTCCCTCACGCTCAAGAATACGAATACTGGCAACTTGCGCCTCGAAGAATTCCTGCTTGGGGTTGATAAGTTTCGGTATTATCTCAATAAGAATCGGCGAAGAATTATGCTCACGAAGAAGTTTGATTGTTGTGGCTATGCCGATTTTTCCGGCGAAACTCGATATGCCGGAATAGGGTTTATCATCAATTGCTAATATTTCATCGCCCATTAAAATACCGGCACTATCTGCCGGACTTTCAGCCAAAACTGATCGCACAAAGATCCGATCGCCCTGCTTCTGCAACAATGCTCCAATGGAAGGGTAGCGAATTTCTTGATCTCCAAACAGCTCGCGGATATACGGCAATCGCCCAAAAATGGCGGCCAGCTGGTAGTATTCGGGATCGTTCGGTGTGTAAAGATGGGTATGCGAAGTTTTTAGCGTCGACAGGAGTTCATTGACTGTTCTTGCAAAAACGTCTGCGTCATTGATCCCTGACATCTCGCTCCGCTGTGCAGCACGATTTTGCCGGAAAACAGTGTTGATCTTTTCGGGCGCATAGAAATGTGCCTCGACAGTGTCGCAGATTTCATCGAATAGGGCGAGATAGTCCTGGGCAAGAAGCGCAGGACTAAATATAATGGCAAAGTAGATGAGAGTAGCGCGAATCGTATTCACGCCACAATGTAAACGGGAAAGCGGGCCAGACAAACTCATTTTTGATGCCGCATCCACATCCCGCGGTAAACGGGATGTGGGCGAAGAGCTTACATCTTATATCCGCGTTTTAAGAGGAATACGCCGGTCTTTCGGTGAAATTCATCATCGGGGTTGTAATATTTAAACGAGTCAGCAAGACGATCCATCAGGTTAAACATAAAGCTGATGCCAATGGCATCTTTCATTGCTTCCTTGGAGATGCCCGCCTCGCGTAGTTTGACGGCATCATCTACGGTCAGAGATTCCGGCTGTAGTGTCATCTTTTCAATGAAGCCGAGCATCTGTTTTGTCCTGTCATCAAGATCCGCCTTTTCATAATCTTCCAGGGCGGCATCTACAACTTCTTTGCCTAGAACTTGCGACGCGACCGCGCCATGACAGTCCGTTCAATATGGACATTGGTTTTTTGCCGAGACAAAGGCTGCGAATAATTCAGCACGGCCGTCGTCCCAGCCCCTGGTTTTTCGGAGAAGGACGTGCAAAAGATTGGAAAACGGGCGGCCAAAGAATTTCGGCCGATATTGAAGAAGCCGCACAACATCCGGCGGCCCATCACCCATGATTAGATTTATCATTTTCATGATAATTTTTTCACGCAGGCGATGGCCACTATTTAATACCTCAAGCCTCATGCGGCACCTCCTCGAGTACGTCAACCACTGCAAGCGCCGCGTCCAATCGGGCCTTGGCGGCGCCATAGGCGGCTACCACCGTCAGCTCAAAGATCTGGTCTTCTGAATAACCAGCAGTCTTCAAAGAATCAACGTCTTCGTCGGTTGTCTTGTAGGCGTGCCGGGCAACTTTTTCGACCCACTCTTTCAGGTCATCGGGGATGTCGGCCAACATGCCACTGTCCAGGCTGATTCCTTCTGCCCGATTTGCCACTGCCTGTCTCAGATTCTTATCTGCCTCTCCTGGCCCATTTAATATCCTGTCGACCATCTTATCAAGTAAGCCCTGATAGCGTAACATACATGTCCCCCACGGATATGTGTTAAGTAGGATATTAGACTCGCCTCTCCCCTTTCTCCGATTTTCACACCTCTTTGAATCTCCTTTCGAAGGAAGATCCAGTGGATGTGTAGGCTAGAATCACCTATGAATTACTATTGTGTATTGAAATGCAGTTGGTGGTTATTTCAGCCTAGCAAATTTTTTCGACTTATCAAAGGAAACGAACATTTTTTGAGAAAATACGATTTTGCTATTGACTCTAAAGCGGCTTTAGACTTTATCTTGGATGTGAACGAAAGGAAGAAGAATGTTTAGAATCGGTGAATTTAGTAAGATCGCAATGACAGCAGTTTCACAACTGCGTTACTATGATCAAATCGGTCTGTTTCAGCCCGGGCATATCGATGAGTTTACCGGATATCGCTACTACAGTGCGGCGCAGCTTCCGGAACTGAATCGGATTCTGGCAATGAAAGAGCTCGGCTTGTCGTTGGAGCAGATTAAAGAGCTGGTTGAAGACAATGTCTCAGCCGAAGAGTTGCGGGGAATGCTTATGCTGAAAAAAGCTCAGGTGATGCAAGGATTACAGAGCGAGATGAAGCGTTTGCATCATATTGAAGCTCGCCTGCACCAGATGGAGAAAGGTGACGACTCGGCGCCGGACGATGTGATCATCAAATCATTGCCGCGGCAGCACCTTTTCGGTTTCCGAACCATATTGCCTTCCTTGATGGACGGCCCTGCGTATCGAATCGAGATCAACGAATTGGTGCCGAAGAAGATTCACGAACGAGATTTGGGTTATTTTGCGGCCATCATCCACAACGATGGATTCTCTATACAAGACGTCGATGCTGAACTAGGCTATCTGATGGAAAAGGAATCCGCAGAACTCTTGCAGTTGAGCAGCGGTCACCAGTTACGTTCGCGAGTGTTAGACGCGGTAGAAACAGCAGCTTGTATTGTGCGAGTTGGCGGCATGGAGAAAGGCTATGATTGCTATGGCGATGCCGGGCATTGGCTGGAGGCGAACAATTATCAACTGGCCGGGCCAATTCGTGAAGTCTTTATTAAGCAGGTACCAATGGAGCGAATTGATGAAATGGTCTGTGAGATCCAAATGCCCATCACATTAAAGCAAGAGACTGACTTATCCAGAATTGTTACGAAAACCTAACGCGGAAAACCAGCAAAAAATAGTCCCGTCATCGACTTAGGCTTTGTCCCATCAGGCTTTGTCGGACGCATACACATCCGCGTAATCCAGTAGGCTGCTAAAAACCTCCTGTCAGCCAACGGGATTGCTATGCCTTTTATGAAACCCTGGTTGGAAGTTTACCAATAAACAAAAAGGAGAAACTTGTGCAAATCGCTGCTCGACTCGCCGTTGGGGCGATAGCTCTTTTATTTACCGGCCTTGGACTGACTTTCGTTTTGAATCCTGAAGCCGCCATTGCGACCACCGCCTTAACGCCGAATGGCATTCCCGGATTGGCAACCATGCGAGGCGCATTGGGCGGTGCATTTACTACAATGGGGATCTTTCTGGCAATTGCCGCAATCAAGCAAAAGAAAGAAGCGTTGCTAGTCATGGGCGTTTTTCTCGCGGTCGCCATCATAGGCAACTCAATAACTCTGCTGGTCGACGGTTTCGATCCCCAACCATTACGTTCTATCATCGCAGAAACGGTATTCTTCAGCATCTGCGCCTTTGCCTACGTGACATTTAGGAAAAGCGAGGCGATTATTTCTCAGCAATAATTCTTCAGCAGAAAACATAGGAGAACAAAACATGATGCGTATGTCTGCGAAACTGCAGAAAGTTGCCGCAATCGCAATCTTGACCTTCTCACTTGTATGCTCCGGAAAAGAAAGGACTTAACTATGCAATCATATCTCTCTCTATTTTGCAGTTTACTGCTACTTCTAAATTTAGGGTTTGCTCAAAGCGACGGACCGACGACGCTCCCAAAAGGTGGCTATGGCATTGCCGTTGGACCGATCTTTGGCAGTCTTGCAGACAACGACTTCAATGGCGTTACTGTTCACGGACGTTTCGTTCTCCTGCCAACGGTCACTTATCCAATCACCTTTTTGACCCTTGATGCAGAATACACTCGAATGCGCTTTAGCGACGACATCCAATACGGTAATTCAAGCAGCAACCTGACCTTGGCGGACTTGAACGCCAACCGTTTTGCTATTGGTCCGGCCGTTGGTATCATGATTCCGCTTGACCTCTTCTTTGATGTCAAGAATGCGCCACGCGGTGTCGGGCCGCCAATCTACTTCGGCTACTATCCAATTGATCAAATCCGTTTTGAAGATTTTGACGAGGTCTTAAGCGGCCAGAGCATCAAGTTGGGACTGCAGCTACCATTGCCAATCTCGCGGCGAATTGGTACCAACCTCCAATTCGAATACCGCAAAAGCTTCTTTGATGAAAGCGATGAAAAACCGGTTTTCTTGCAGGAAATTGATGATATCAATGCTTCAGTGTGGAGTGTTGTTTTCCAGGTAGGCCTGACCTTTGGCAGTCAATAGGTGTCCCCCGCTTGAGGCGTCGAGGTACTTTGCAGCATCGTTGAAGAAAATTGCGGGCCTTTGGACCGGGATACTGATTAAGAGCCAGCCGGATCACGCAAGGCCTGTAAATCCGCGCCGGTGATTGCGCTGAGGTTTGCAGTGATCTTCTCCGCCGGCCAATCCCACCAGGCTATCTCCAGGAGTTCGGCAATGGATTCATCGTCGAATCGATTCTTGATGACTTTGGCGGGATTGCCACCGGCGATGCTGTATGGAGGGACATCGCTGGTCACCACAGATTTGCTGGCAACGATAGCGCCGGAGCCAATTTTTATGCCGGGCATTATTGTCGCCTGATAGCCAATCCAGACGTCATGCTCAATCACAGTATCACCTTTGTAGAGCAATGCATCTTCAGTCGGCATGGCTTTCTCCCAGCCGTTAGCGAAGATATAAAAGGGGTAGGTTGAGAATCCGGACATCTGGTGATTGGCGCCGTTCATGATAAATTGAACGTCTTTGGCTATCGCACAGAATTTGCCAATGATGAGCTTGTCCCCGACAAAGGGAAAGTGGTATAGGACGTTCTGCTCGAATCTTTCCGGGCCATCAGGGTCATCGTAGTAAGTATAGTCGCCAACGATGATGTTTTCGCGGGTAATGAAATTCTTCAGAAAGCCGACTTGCGGAAAGCCCTCCATTGGTGCCGGATTGTCCGGATTGGGACCATTTGATGACATCACTCTTTCTCCAGTTTGCGAATTCGATCAAACATCTCCAATTCATCCTCGGTGAAATCTTCAAGGGAAACATGGATATTGGGAATCGGTTCATACCAGCTTGTTCTGCTGAAATGCCCACGCAAATCTTCGCTCTTAAAGACGTGGCCGTGACGAGCGAAGATTTCATTTCGCAATAGGCGCAGTTCATCTTTCGGGGTCTTCGATGATACGTAGCGATAGTCTTTTCGCGCCAAATAATCATCATACCACTCGTCTTCAGCTGGCACAAGAAAGAAGCTGTTGGAGCTCTCAACGCTTTGTTTGTCGACTCTAAGGCGCATTTTCTCGAAGGGCAGCAATATGATATCAGACTTGCCTTCGTGTTTAATGTCGACTCTGAGCGAGTCTGTGAAATTAAAGCTTAGACGGCCTTCGAAGCTCGCTATCTTATGTTTTCGATAAACATGAACTTTTTGCAACAGCCGATTGGCGCCAAACAAAACAATTGTTCGATCGTAGAATCCATCATCTCGATTTAGTTCCGGCTTTCGATGGGTGTTTTCTCGCATAATACCAGCGTAAAAAACATAGTCGCCTGCTGGAATCCGAATTGTTTCACCTAAAAGAGAGTGAGTTGTTACAACACTCTTGCCGGTTACGGCATTGATGTAGTGGTCGTAAACGTAGCCACCGATGTCGTCAATGCGAATAATAGCAAAATCATCTTTGACTGCATAAAGATAGCCACCAAGGCTGTGCTGCCAGAGCAAGCGTTCGACCTTCTCCCCCGCGGATTCGTATGCCCATAGGACAATCCTATTTGTCGTCAAACCGCGTATCTTGTAGTAATCCTGGGTTAGTTTTTGCTGAATACAGATCTGGCCGAAATCGGGATGATTGCCGTTTTCGAATGAGTAAAAATCATAGTCAAGTATTTCAGTCGTCCGCGACTTGGAAAACTCGGTTGCGTTGAAATCTTCAAATAGGACCGTAGTGCTGCGCTGCAACTCGGCTATTTCGGTCTGGGCAAACGCGGAAAGACTGATCAATGCGAAGAGACAAACGGCAAGTTTCTTATTCAACGCGATCCTCACTCAGGAATGTGTCCAGCTCTGCCAGGAGCGTCTTGCCAACATCTCCTCCGCTGCGGCTTTCTTTTACCTGCTGGAGTAGCCTGCTCAACTGCCCGCGCTGCTCCAGCAGGAAGTTGAATTGCTGATCACAGCCGGCAATCGGTGACGGGTAACTGCGAATCTCCAGGAAGATTTCTTCCAAACGTTTTTCCAGGATTTGCTGAATTTCTGCGAAATCAATAGACTTGGTCATATATTTCCCTCCTTATAATCCTACTGCGACATAATTCATAGCGACTTCTTTGAGCAGGGTTTGCGGTCCATGATCACCCGAGAGGAAAAGTCGTAGTTGGTATGAACTATATTTATGGCTGGTGCGAATCAGAAGGTCGGGGATATTGTCACGATTCAAATCACCGAACCATTCTACTTGCCAACCGCCGCCTTCTTCAACCCATTCTGTTGTGTAGAGCGACTGAGACATGTATTTTGTTTTCATCAACAGTCGAAACCCGTTACTGCCAAAGGGGAGTTTCCGGATATTGATATCGAACCGGTCAAAGCTGCCCTGCCATAGCGAATCGCTGGCCAATTTAACCGCGCCGGATACTAGGGCGCCGCTTGACAAACCGGCAATATTGCGAACCATGAATATGCTTTCCTTGCAAACGGTAGCTGCCACCCGCTGACGCGTAACGCCGCCCGCTGATTCAGCAGCTTCAATGGTTACTTCCACTTGCAGGAGACCATCAACAGAATCACCCGGACAAACTGCAAACCAATTCCCGCTGAAGCCCGAGAAATTCTTCTGGTGAATGGCGTTCTCATAGTATTCGCCTGCTTGGAGGATATGCGGCTCTTTTTGGCTAAATGCGTGAGTGCCAAAAGCCACAAGGCACCACACAGCTATCATCAAATAGCTTCGTTTCATCTTCACCTTTCCCTAAATGTCAGTCTCCATAGACTGCAAATCGGTCGTATAAATGTCGAATCACCCGACTTAGAGCGTAATACTCCGCTACAGCCTCAGAAGTCATATGGGCTATAATACGCTGTCTTGCTTCAAACAAAAGTGGAATATCTTCCTTTTTGAGCGACTTTATAGCGTCTTGTTGTAAGCTTGGATTATAGGAAAATCGCTTTTGACGATCCTCTGCATTGGGCGCGGTTTTCAATATTTCCAGGATTTGCCTTCGCAGGAATGTCGGTGTAGTTTGCCCAATCGGCTCAAGGCGCTGAAAAAGAACATTCTCCAGAATCGCTCGCGTATCTTCACCTGTTTTTGGATCTTCAAGCATTTCATACAAATACAATATCGCATCCGGTCTCTGGCTTAGTTCGAGCAAGCGAATAGCTGCTTCACGAACCTTGTCATCCGGATCATATGCCAATCCCATCAAGTTCTCTTCGGCTGCTGCACCGGGCATATTGCCGTAGATCAGAACCGCACCGGCCAGGTAATCCAGCACATAGCCAGATTCCGAAATGGTTGAAAAACGTAACCTTAGCGGCGTGTTGTCGATAAACCGCAAATAGTATTCCCCGAACTCGCTTGTGTCGACTCCTTTTCGCCCCAACTCAATGGCCAGCTTGAGGAACAAAACCAATGAACTTTTGTCAGGTCTGGCTCGCGCCATGGCTTCGACTATCGTCGCTTTCGACATAGACGTGTTGTCAATTTCCAGGAGGAGCATTGAGCCTTCAAAAAGAAATACCGGGTGTATCCGGTCGGCTAAAAGCATGTGCCTGAGGCATAATATTCCATCTATGCCTTCATCCATGACAGCTTCGCGGAAAGGCATTAATTCTTCCGATGGTTCCGACAGGTCGAGCCACACTCCCGGATTCATCGCCCCAGTAAATATGCGCTGTTGAATCGACTCTAAATCACGACAGTCATCTTGGGATAGTAAATCTGTTAAAGGCATTGACGTCATGACTATCAACAACAAAAACGCGCTTCTGGATCTATGCACCTTATATGCCCGCCGTCATCAATTTTGAAATATCGGCAACGGTTGCATAAACCATCAACCCGAGCAGGAGCGCCCATCCGGCAATCGCAATACGCTGCTGCCAGGCCATGATCGGACGCCAGATCTTTTCAAACATTGTAAAAAGAATTTTACCGCCGTCGAGCGGTGGAATAGGCAGCAAGTTTAGGATCATCAGGTTGATGTTTAGAAGGATCGAAAAGTTCAACAATCCGCTCAACGATCCCCCGAACTTCTCACCGCCGATTGCAACCAGGCCAACTACGCCGCTTACAGCTTCCGGCTGCGAGAATATCGTCATCAGCCCGCTTAGAAATTGTAGAAACATTTGCCAAATGTCGTCAAAAGAAATCAGCACTGCGGAAAGGAAATCAACTTGGTACAGCATGTTGAGCCAGACCAGGGAAAGGTAAGCACCAAACAAATTGGCCGCGGGCCCTCCGACAGCAAACAGGATCCGCTTCCCTGCTGAGAGGCGTTCAAACAAAAGCGGGTCAAGTCCCGGCATAACATAGCCCCCGAAAGGGATTGCTGACAGGCAGTAGTCTGTGTTACCGCGTGTAAACCCGATCAGTCGTGGCCCGATCCCAATCGAAAATCTTGCTACCGGAATCCTGGCCAACTTGGCAGCCAGCACGTGGCCAAATTCGTGCAAAGCCACAAGCAAACCAATCAACAATGTGATCATCAAGTAATTCATGCAACCCTCCCTGTTCTTTTAATACAGTGATTCCAAATAAAATGCCCGATAAACAAAGCTACCGGAATCGGCGACCGCCAGATCCCACTCTTTCTCCCCTGCTTCTGTGACTTCTATGATTCGTGGCGCAGTGCCAAAATTGATGAGCGTGTTGCCATTTTCCAGCCGATCGGCAAAACCAAGGGCAAATCCAAACAAATCCGGGTCATGGCGATATTCCCAAACCATTTCTGCGGTCTTCGAGCTTTCGTCTATACGATACTCAACAGCCCGGCTAACCGGTGGATTATGAAGATTTCCATTGTCAAACAATATCACATTGCCATTATCCAGACGACGAATCCCGTGTTGATGCGAAAAGCCATTCAGGGGATCCCCAGTGATCGTAAATTCATTATTCTTGCCGCCAAAGCGCCAGAGAACGTCTCCCGTTTGACTATCAATCTTGAGAACCATATCGCTGTTGCGGAACGAAACGAGGAGGTTTCCGTCCGTGTCTATGTCAATTGCATTCCCATGCCAGGGATTTACGTTCTCTGTGTTGACAGGAATATCGGGCATCGCTTCATCTACGGCGAGATGCTCAAAAGGGTCCCAGTAAAATGCAAATGCCCCGGAGCGATAAATCTCGATGCCGGTGCTACGAACAATCGCATTTGACCTTCCGCCAATAGAGGTCAAGTCCACCTCTCGCATCTCAATTGCAAACAGACACATTTCATCATCCCACATTCGCAACTCGTGCGGACCACTTGCTAACTCCCCACTTGCATCATGTTCCGCAACGACCTCGCCCAGGGTGTTGACCTCATAGAAGTGTGGCGTTGCTCCGTCTTCATTTGTATAAATGGTATAGTTGCCATTCGGCTGGCGCTGGAAATCCGCCATACGGCCGGGGAATTCGCGATACCACATCGGCTCGGCCTCGCGATTCAAGATAACAGCATATCCTTTCGCTAGTGGATTGGTTGAAGTCATGCCCAACATGACAAAGCCTTCAAGCGGGGAGTTGTTCGCAAGCAATTCGTAGTTAGGGAAATCTGCCGGCAGTGTGCCAGTCGTAAAAGCAATGATCTCGCTTCGGGCAGTATCATTATTTGCCGATATTGCAGCAACTTGAACATCTACAGTCTCTGCAGCCGGCAAGCCAAGGAGCGGCACCTCCATTGAGTCTGCGTCAATCGGGAAATTCGGCGTTCGATAAATATTGCCGTCGGGGTTTTTCACCTCGATCCACAACTCCGTGGCGTTTAGGATCGCCACATTGCATTTGGCACTCAGAACGCTATTTATATTTTCCCGGATTTCGAAGCTGCTTATATCGGGCAATTCCGGCGCCGGTTCAATGGACGATTCCGAGCATGCATAAATCAAAAACAGCGAAGTCAGGCAGATGAGCTTTAGAAGTTTCTTGTGCAACAACACGTCCTTTGTATGATCTTAACAGCATTACCAGGATTAACGGGCTATCCTGTTAATCCTGTCCAATTTCTCTATTATAGTCTTTAATTCTGTCGGAAACAACCACCTCTGTAGAGGCAATTGCGCGACTGCGAAGCTCCTTCAAAGCTGCAAGGCGCTTGTCAGCCTGGTACGCAGCAAAGCTCTCGCGATTGGGAAAGCGCAACAGATGATGCTCGAACAACTCGTCGGTGGCATCCGAATGCGTTTCAAAGGCGGCGATCAATTCGCCGCTATGCTCACTCATAATAACGATAGCCTGTCGTTCGAAGGTGTCAAATGCGTGGAGATCCACTATGCTTAGCTTTACCAGAATGTATATCATACCCACTTTCCCATTGTCTTCAGCGAAAGACATCCCGGTCTCCGGATGCCTTCGGATGATATCCCATCACGCCGTACTTGCATTCATTGCAATAGAAACCATATTCCGATCCCATATGCGTTCCCAGGTATTCCTCATCGCGGACGCATTCTGCCAGTTGCAAGCGTTCGCGCAGGGCCTGGCGCTCAAGAATACAATCGAAGTAGGCAAATTCACCGACATCATCACCCCATGTGCTGCCACGCTGCGTTTCTGCAATTCCGGCATGCAACAGTTGGTCTTCTAGCTCTTTCAGGTGGGGACATTCCACTGTTTGCCACCTCCTTCGTTCTGGAATTATTCGCGTTTATTCGCGGGAATTCGTGTTTGATCTTTTACCCACGCCGCGATTTTATTTTCCACTATGCCTTTTTCTACTCCTATTACATATTATAACCCGATTCCGATTTTTTGAAACCCACAACATATTTTATAGGACATCTATGAAAGCTGAAACATCATTTTCGCTCAAGGACCAACTGTTTAATCCGGAAAAAGTCGCGTGGCTCTCAGGTCTTTTCTCCGGCGCTTATGAAGGTTTTGATGAGAACGCTTTTCAAACGGCGGTTTTGGAGAAATTTCCTGATCTAGAGTTGAAGGAACGTATCGTTCATATCACCGAGATGTTACACAAACATTTGCCCCGGGATTATCCAGAAGCGCTGAAAATTGTGCTTGATGCTTTGCCGCCGGAGCTTGATCCGTCTTTGAAAGACGATGATTTCGGCGACTTCATGATTGCGCCACTGAGTCATTTTGTGGCGACCTATGGCCAGGCACCGGAGCATTTGCAGCTGTCGTTAAATGCCTTGCGCGAACTTACAAAGCGCTTCTCTGCAGAAGACGCCATTCGCTATTTCATAAATGCGTATCCGGCTGAGACCCTGAGCTTTCTCACAGAAGGTGCGAAACATAAAAATTATCATGTGAGGCGCCTTTCCAGCGAAGGCACGCGTCCGAAATTGCCCTGGTGCCAAAAGCTAATAATCGATCATGAGCAGCCCCTGGCTATCCTAGATATATTGTATGCAGACAGCACTCGATTTGTGACCCGATCTGTGGCGAACCACCTAAACGATATCAGCAAGATCGCTCCGGCAACTGTTGTTGAGACACTTGCCCGCTGGAAAGAAAGCAAGAAACAAAGCGAGAAGGAAATGGATTTCATCATCAATCATTCTCTGCGGACGCTGATCAAGAAGGGTGATCCCGAGGCGTTAAATATGATCGGATTTGGCGGAAAACCGGATGTCGACATTGTAGAATTCTCAATCGCGACACCGGAAGTTGTGGTCGGAAATGCCTGCGAATTTGTGCTTAAGCTAAAAGCCCGGAAAGAGCAAGGCTTGTTGATTGATTATATTATGGACTTCGCGAGCAACGGTAAGAAAGCCGGTCGCAAGATCTTCAAGCTTAAGCAGGTAAAGGCCCAGAAAGGACAAGATATTGTCATTAAGAAGAAGCATCCACTGAAGTTGATGACAACCCGACGCCTCTATGCCGGAGAGCATAAAATCACTATTCAGATAAACGGCAAAGCCCTGGGCTCACAGACCTTTGAATTACTAGAGCCATGATTTCATGACTTTCGCAAGCTTTTAGCCAACCGCTCGAGCCAATCCTGCCCATCGTCTCTCGGGACAGCAAGATTGAATGCAAGCCAGAACGAAACGAGGTAGAGCGGGATTGTTAATATGCCTTGAGCGAAGACAAAGTAGTAAATCAAATCCAGGAGCGGATGATTCGCCAGAACTGTCCACATCGAGTTTCCAGTCAGCAAGGAGGAATAGCGGGCAAACATGAATGTGTCTACCAAAAAGCAGCCAAGCAGTGCATAGCTGCCGGCCAACCATTGAAAGCCAATTGACTTACCGCGGCCGAAGAAACGAATAGTAGTACCGATAACGGCAGCCAGCACCAGAGACAAAGACACAATAGAAGATGTCAGCGTGATATTAATAGCGATCCAGCCTAAGGTACCCAGCAATGTCGCAATTAGCCCGGCAATGATGCCCGCCCTTAGATCTGCTGGCGCTCTTTCTACCCTTACTTCATTCTTCAGCGCTTTATCGACGACCGACTGCGGGCGCTGCATCAAAACATAGCCGGCACCGGAGACAGCCAAAGCGCATATAGTAACTACTATCGCGATTATTGCGATGTCGCTCATTCGATCAATTTCCCCTTTGTGCGCCAAGTTGTTGCAGCGACGATGGATGAATCCTCGGCTTATAGCCTGCTAGAAATGTTCTCACGATTGAGTACGGCGTCAGCACTTCAATGAGTTGTGTTAACCGCGGCGATGTCTTGTGCATATACCCACCATGATGCCACAGAAGCAGCTTGCCATGATAGAATAGGTAGACGTCCTGTGAGCTCTGTTGTCGGACAAGAACGCCATCCGGCAGCTCAGAGAGTTGCTTCAGAAAGAACCCGCGGGCACCCTGCTTGTCTATCCGCTCTTCGTGCAGAATCGTATCCCATTCTGCGGCAGGTAATTTGGGTTTGTTAACCAGATGAGGGTTCGCATCCATCCAAAGTTGCTTGAAGCGCTTATAATCCTGATATCGACATTCCGCACAGGGACGATGCCCGGCGGCAAATGCCGTGGCTTCATCCAGGAAAAATAGTTCGCTATAGCGTCTCGGGGTAAATACCCTGCGATGACGCTCCTTGAACGAGAGAACACAGGTAATCCAGGCCTTGGTTTTCCAAGAGCGAACAACCTTTCCCTGGTCGTTGTGCAGGACGCCACGATTCCCCATCAAGGTGCCTCGTTCTGGTGTTGCAATCAGTTTACTTGTCGGGTGAACTCTGTTTTGAAAAGGCATGTCGATTGATGATTAATAGAACTCAACCATAAATGTCGCTATCTTCGGTGCGAACGATAACAGTGTAGGATGATCTGACTGTACGGCGGATTCCCCGAGCGGCAATTCTTGCGGTTGTGGGTTTTCGCTGTCGAGGCGAAGCAAGATACGACCTTTGTCGTTTTGGAAGTGAGCCAGTGCTCCCCCATTCCACGAAAGCACGGTCCCGCCATAGTCCCAGCCATATCCAGTTTGCGAGAATGGCTTACCATTCAGGTGATTTAAGCCGGCCAAGGATGTCCCAAGGCCAACACCTTCAGCGGTTTGCCAATCACTGCCCAAAACCTGGATTCTTGAGGGCAATTCACGTTTCGCACCAACCTTCCAAATGATCTGCAGTTGTTTTTTTGAATCATCGGAAAACACAACGCTACCCGGTTCATACATGCCCTCGCCGACATATACTTGTATTGTATCGACGTTCTCAGCGCCAAATATGGCATTCAAATCCAGGTGCGTCGTTTTTGCCGTTATCGGCCCGACGCGTTCACCTGGCACAATCACATAATCATGTTCTGCTTTAGGTGCCGTTTGATCGCAGGCTGTCATGGCTAGAAGTGTGATACCAAAGAGCAAAGACTGGAAGACTTTCATAATTTCCTGCTATAGTTAGGATCTTTAAAAACCTTTTGACACAGATTTTCACGGATTAACGCAGATGGAATCTTCTAGATAACACACAAGAATCTGTGCGGATCTGTGAAAATCTGAGTGCATCTGTGTCGAAATGTTCTCACCACAAATGATGCACCGAGTCGCGGATATATTCCTCGTAGATCTGTGTCACCTTAGTCATTGTGTCGTCGTCCAGCGCCGGCTTGTCAGCCGCAGCAAAGTTCTCCTGCGCTTGCGATGGCCGTTTGACACCGGGAATCGAACAGGTGACGGCTTCATGCATCTGTATCCAGCGTAGGGCAAATTGAATCAGGGTCATGTCGGGTGGGCAAATTCTCTTGAGTGCATCCACGGCTTGCAGCCCGGTGTCGTAGTCGACGCCGGAGAATGTTTCACCGCGATCAAAGGCCTCACCATGGCGGTTAAAGCGCCGATGGTCGTCTTCCTCGAAAGTGCTGCTTGCAGTTAGTTTGCCGGTTAGCAAGCCGGAAGCCAGGGGCACACGAGCCAGTATGCCAACCTTTCGTTTTAAGGCCTGCTCGAAGAACAACTCCGATGGCCGATGGCGAAACATGTTGAAGATAATTTGAACGGTTTGCACATTGGGGAACTCAATGGCTTTCAGGGCTTCTTCAACTTTCTCCACGCTAACCCCATAGTAGCGCAACTTGCCGGCTTTGACGAGGTCGTCCAGCACGGCAAAAACTTCCGGCATATAATAGGCCTGAGTGGGCGGGCAGTGCAATTGCAGCAGGTCGATTGTATCAACCTTGAGGTTTGTGAGGCTTCTTTCGACAAAGGCGGTCAAATTTTTGCGATTGTATCCGGCAGCCTCGTGCGGGTTCAGTCGCCGGCCAGCTTTCGTCGCAATATAAATTGTTTCGCTGGTTTCCGCCCGCAATTGCGCTAACAGGCGCTCACTGCGGCCATCGCCATAGACATCAGCGGTATCAAAGAAATTGACGCCCATATCAATAGCAGTATGGAGAGCTGCCATCGATTCTTTATCATTTACTGTGCCCCAGGTGCCACCAATTGCCCAGCAGCCAAAGCTGATCGTAGATACATTAAAGCCTGTGCGGCCAAGTTGCTTGTATTGCATAGAGAGACTCGTTTTTAGTTGTCAGGTGTTGGTAAGGAATAGTCCTCGTAGTTTGGTTGCTTATATCAATGCGTCATTTGGCATCTCTTACGACTCGCGCTCCAAATCCAAATGTTCGCACATCAACACCGGACTGATATCTTACCTCGGGCCGGTGAATGCTATATCGCAATGGCTTTCCGGAGAAAGCATCGTTTCCGTTATAGTACCAACCGACACCCTTGCTGATTTTTGCTTCTCCCGAAGGCGGGCCAGTCGGGTTGACTTGCGGGCCAGTCGAATAGTCGAACTCCGGATTCCACCAGTCGGAGACCCATTCGTGAAGATTGCCGGTCATGTCATATATCCCCAATTCATTAGGTAGCAGCAGGCCGGGCTTGTGGAAGCTGCTGTCACTGTTCTCCCCTATCCATCCAACCGTCATTGCGCTATCACTTCCACTATAATCATATCCTTTGCTGTGAATGCCTCCTTTGGCTGCATATTCCCACTCGGCTTCGGTTGGTAGGCGCCCGCCAACCCATTTCGCATAAGCATCCGCCTCGTTCCAGGTCAGTAGCATCGGATAAGCATCCTGCCACGTAAAATCCACCTCGCGGCCATAAGAGTCTTCGGTCAAGGGAGCGGGCATTGATCGCCCGGTTTGTCTGCAAAATTCACGGAATTGAGCGACTGTTATTTCATATTTGCTGATGTAGAAGCCGTTAACACGCACCTGGCGCTCGGGAATGGTGTATCCGGGTATAGAGTCCCCCTTGGGACTGATCAGGGGATGATCAAGACCCATGGTAAATTCTCCACCTTCAACATAGATCCACTCGATATCGTTTGTGTTGGTTTCCTTACAGGATAGCAGCAATGACAGCAGTAACACAATGACTGTTGCAGCGCCTTTGATCTTAAAATCCCCCGGGATAGTCATAATGTCACGAAAAATTTTGATGGTTTTCAGCGTTCGCGCTTAGAGCGTTTGGTATGGCCGTTAGTTATCGCTGAACGTCAATCGGGTGATACCAGAACCGTCACGGTTCATAACATAAGTTTCCCGATTTCCACTGCGGCACGATTCAAATAGAATCTTCTTTCCGTCAGGCGAAAAGACAGGGCTTTGATCCCAATAAAAATCATGCGTCAGTTGAATACGTTGCCCTGTTTCAATGTCAACAACATACAACTCTGCAGTTTGACGGACAAGGGGCATTCGCAGAGATTTTTCCACGCCCTTGTTGGCAAGCTGCGAACTCTTGATGGCAAATGCATAAAAAATGATATACTTGCTATCAGGCGACCAGTTATGAACCATGTTTGATAAGGGATCTTTTGTGATGTTGGTTTGCTCGGAGCCATCCGGCCGCATGATGTAGATTTCACGATTGCCATCTCTCAGCGAATTGAAGGCAATCCATTTGCCGTCAGGAGACCATCGCGGCACGAAATCAACCGCCTCGTTGTTGGTCAATCGCTTTAGGTCAGCCCCATCTGGTTTCAAAGTATAGATTTCTTCTGCTTCGCTATCACGATTGGAATGCACAACGATGCGTTTTCCATCCGGTGACCAGGCCGGATCTCCGTATTTGTGTCGAGTGTCTGTAATCCTCCTCAAATCGCTGCCATCGATATTCATTGTGTAGACAGCCTGAAGAGTGTCGGAATAGCTCATAAACAGAATTTGTTTGCCATTCGGTGAAATTGTTGGCAAGTAGTTTTTCTTGTCGGTAAAGGTCAATCGCTTGACGTCGCTCCCGTCGGCCTTCATGATGTAAATTTCCTGCTTGCGATCGCGATTGGAATCAAAGACTATATATCGTCCATCCGGCGACCAACTGGCGCCGCGAGACATCGGTGCGTCCTTATCACACTCGATGGCTTGCCCCAGCAAGGAGGACAAAGGAAACAGCATGAGGAAGAACATTGTCCAAATGTCTGCCGTCTGTTTATTGTGTGATCTGGCGTAACGTATCATCATCCGGGCCTCCAACAACCGTCTTGATTTTTGCAAAGCCGGCTTTTACGTTTTTTACCTGCTGATATGCAAGCCCACCCAAAGGGATATGCATCTCGTTTCCGGCAGCTGTTCTAAGATATATACTAGTCCGTCGAATTTCCAGCACTCGTATATCTTCGATGGCCAAGTCTAATTCCTCAACATGTTTGCTCTTGTAGATCCGGCTGATAAGGCTGATGGGATTACGCGGCGCGGGATTGATGATCTCTTTGCTGTATTTCGCGCGAATGCGGTCTGCCTGAAAATCAAAAAACAGCCTGGGATTCGCTTTCCCGTAAAGCAAACCATAGCCGAGCAAGGTCAGGCCCGGAAGTATCAAGACTGACATGTTTTCAAGAAACTCCAGCCAGGATATATCAGCCGGTGCCGCCCAGCCAATATAGAGCGGGAGCACCAGAAAGATACTCCCGGCAATTAGCGAAACCCGCTGTTCGGCATTTCCGAAAAAACCCCTCGGTTGAGAAAGAACGATTTTGTTGGTCTTTGTCATATGCATTCCACCTCATATCTATGGGGCAACCCGGTTGCTTTTTTCCGGGCCACATCAATCGACCTGCTTTCGATTAGGTTGTTGTAAGCGAAAGACAAACCAGGCAGTTTGTCAACTGCGTAATATATTACCGGCCCGGAACTATTTTTTGAAAAGATTTTGTGATATTCGCAATTATTGAAGGGCAGTGTAGACATCCCCCTTTATCCCCTTTCGAAGGGGGATAAAGGGGGATGTCCGGCGCCAAAAACCAATATCGAAGGCATCTATTTGTGTCAATAGCAAATATGCTGCAGTGGATTAAATTCTATCGTGCCCCCGAAAATGGTGGTACGCACCGCTTGCCAAAAAGTTCTGTTACCATCCTCCATGCCACCATGGTGCTGAAGCAACCGTGTTACTTTGTTGTTTGATTTTTCAGGATCCGAGCCCGGTGCTCTTGCCAGGCCATGATTTGGAGAGAAAAGCGACGGCGGAAACAGGGGCATTGGAAAGATCGAATCCCACAGTGCACTTTCAGCACGCCGCAATGCTTCTATTTCTGCATCGCGTTCGGCCATTTTCTCTTTATCCAGCCGGTAAGGTGGCAGCCTCCAGTATGTCGTATCCAGCAACTCAATCCGAGCGCTCATCAAAAATAGTCGTTGAGCGGCGTCTCCGTGGGTATACCAATGTTTGTCCGGGTCTGTCTGCTGAGCAAGTGCCAATGCCGTTCTGCCAAGGTTGTCCACAAGGTTTAGCGAGGCGCCTTGAGAGATTAGCGCCTCTACGGTTTGTAACTGGCGACTTCTGGCAGCCGCCATTAAAGCAGTTTCCTCTCCGCGACTTCTTGCGTCAACAGCAGCCCCATATTCCACGAGCGTTTCGACAGCAGCAACATTCCCCATTCCAGCGGCAATCAACAATGGACGATCCCGATAGTCAAATGGTCCGCAAGCTTCTTCCGTATCTGCTCCTGCCTCAACGAGTCTCTTAATGAGCGGCGCATTGCCACTTTGAATGGCCCCTAACAATGGCGTCTGGAATTGTCGTATCCGGATGCGGCTTCCTCTAAGTTCGAACGCGCTATTCGGATCAGCGCCACGCGCCAATAGGCTGTCGCACCTATCGTTCTTACCTACCAGCGCTGCATAAATCAATTGACGATTAAGGTAGGTTGTCTCGCTGGAATTAATTGTGGTCGGCACTATTTCTTCAACAGGTTGCCACATAAAGACAAATGCAACCATCGCAATTAGAAACCCGGTTTGCGAAAGCAATCCGTTATAAGGGCGGCTGGACCTGGGCAGCTCTGTGCTGCAGCGTATATAGAGCCGGTAAGCAGTGAAGAGAGCCAGCGAAGGAAGCAGACTAAACATCGGGGAGAGAAACAAACTAAGAACACCGCCGAAAAACAAATAGTCTCTCGTCAAATAATACCCATACCCAAGACTAATGACTGCCTGAGTCAAGGTCCATGGCGCAGTCACCATGTAGAAGAAAAATGCAGCGATAAACACGCCGCTGAAGACTGCCCCAGTCGCAGTAAGGTAGTTTCTGGCAACCAGGTATAAGGCGGTGTGACCGGCAAAAAAAAGCGACAAAATTTGGCTCCGGGAAGCATATTTAGATAGGGATCCATATCCTTCAACGTACTCTCAAATATTTTCACGAATATGGGCATAGCGAGTACACCGGAAACGAAATCGAAGTAACGCTGCCTGCGAGTATATTCGCCAACAAGCTGCCGTTGCCAGAAAACCGAGAAGCGACGGGTGAGTAGTGAAATTCCTGTCAATCGTTCTCTGATGCGTCTATGAAGCCTTGCATGAAGATTGCTCAAGATGTCATCGACCTTCCAGCTGGCTTCAAGGAATTGGCATGTAGCTGGTTTGAAGAATACATATAGAATGAATGCACCGGCACCACTCGTCATAAGAGCGAAACCACCGTCCTCCCAAATGAATGGGGCAGCGAGCCACCAGAAGCCACCTAAGACCAGCAAGCATGAGGCCCCAATTATGGAAAGCTGAATTGCAACAAGGTTGTGACTCAAAAGCAAAATGCTACAAATAAAGATTAGAGCAGCAAATAATCCCAGTGTGATATAAAAACTGTCCTGTTTTGTGAAGAGCCAGAGAAGGAGTGGGCTGGTTACCACTGTTCCGCCGAGGCTGATCAGCCGAATCTGGGCTCGCGCAACCGCCTTTTGCCACATGGCTACTCTCATCATGCTTGCCCGTTTTTCAGTTCATTAATGTAGAGAACGCTTGCGATCAACAGTAGAATCAGAGCAATGATGTCAGCTCTTACAATCCCAGCAATTTGCGTGTTGTATGAATCAACCAAAACCGCAAACACAATAAATCCAAGCATGCTCACAAAGCCGGCAATGAATGCCAACTGCCTATAAGCTGGACGAAATGCAGCATAGATGATGAACCCGCCGAGCAAACCGAACATCAGTGCACGATGACGCATCAACACCTGCAGATTGTCCTCGCTAAAATCCAGACCATATAAACCGGCGAACTGTTCGGGCGACATAATGCCGATGACCGGATATAAATTGATTATCCCAACGAGAAACAATAGTACGGTGATGGCTCTTTGTCGCATAAATTTTCCTATATGAGGGTATCGGGAATTACAAATCCACTACGATCGGGGTTCGCAGTGTTCCGGCTTCCATTAGCGCGGCATTGATAAATTTGGTTCGCCCATCCCCTATCACCCCATACTCATTGTGAATATGCCCGAAGCAGTGAATGGGTGGCGCAATTTGATTGATCCGTTTGCGCAAATGCGGGCAGCCACTCGGTTGTCCGCCATAAGGCATGTCCAGTATACCTCGTGGCGGCGTATGTGTAATAAGAATATGCGTATCGTCCGGGATCAGCGCCCATTTTGCAAGCAGTTCCTCATTTTCAAGATGATATCCCCAACCCGGCAGGTTCGGGACCCATGGTGTGCCATAAAAGTTAATACCGCGATATTGGCAAGCGGCATCTTGCAGGTAAACAGCATTTTGAAAAACCGGTTCACCCCATTGCACCTTCTTTTGTGCAACGAGATCATGATTGCCACCAACACAGAGAATCTGCGCAAAGTTCTGCTGCCCAAACCAGGCATCCACATCCGGAAGATCCTGCGGGTCGCGGCGGAAACCATTGCAAAAATCGCCACAGTGGATCAGAACGTCGCCGCTCATCTGCCCTAATTGTTCATGTTCCATATGTGTGTCACTAATGATGACAATGCGCATTCTATTCTTCCATATATTCCCAGGTTTCATTGTCCGCAATTCGCAAGCTGTGCTCTTCTGGTTCGCTGGCTCCCATAATGATGCACTTTGCCCATGGCTCACCGTATTCATCGATGTGCGTAATTGTCAGGACAGCCCGCTGTGCAATCATACGCTCCATACAGTTCACTGTCCAGCCGGCATCCGGCAAACCAGCCTTGATTTCCCGCTCGCGAATAGCGAAATCGGACACCAGAATTGAAATTAAGCGGATCTTGTCGCCAGGCTCAAGGCATTTGAAATCTGGCATAGTCTCTAAAGAAAATAGTAGGTGATAGTTAGTTGTAGTCCATTTGACAGCCCGTGCATGACAATTGGGGCCAGGAGACTGCCAGTATAGTGGAATGCCAGGCCATACACAACGCCCAGTTGCAGGGCTTTTATTTGCTGCTCAATATCAAAAGCGGCAATGGATAACGTCTGCCAATCTATGGAAATATGAGCCAGCATAAAAATCGTTGTTGCTATTATTATTGTTTCCGGAATTTCGATGTTACCGACGCGGTAGATTCTCGACCAGCTTGCAGTCAGAAATGACATAACAAAGCCCCGAAACAATGGCTCTTCGCCGAATCCACTCAAACAATATTGAAAGATTTGATTGCCAATCATATTGCTGGTTGTGATGGGGTCCCGAACTACGCTACTATATGCGCTCATCAAGCGGATGATCTCAAGGCTTCCAAAAACCAACAAGAACCACAAGATCCATTGAAGGCTAACTCTCGGGCGGTTCAGGTTGAAGCCCCAAGTCGCAAGTTTTCCGGACCGCAATATTTTCATGACCACTATCGTCAAACACAGCTGAAATAGGTGATGCAGGCTGATCCACACGTATGTTTCACCTACCCAATCAGGTAACAAAAATGGATATGAGTAGTTTGCCAGAGAGCCAGCCAGTTCTGCGACAAGCACAATCAATACAAGCGTCAGTCCCAGATCATAAAATTTGCCGGAGGGCATCGTCGCCTTTTGTAACATATGGTGGTATCAGTGTTTCCGGTTTTGGGCCATTTGTTCTAGCCATGCAACAATCTGCGGAAAAATTTCCGCCTTTGCGGCAGTACCACGAACCAATTGACCATGTGTAAAGCTTTTGCTGTAGCCGTTTTCTTCCGAAAAGAGCAGCCAAGACTTCTCTTTGCTGCCGATAGCATTAAAGATTTTCCGGCAGCCTGACTCAGGAGCAATGATATCGTTACCGCCAACGCAAGCCAGAAAGGGGAAATGGATTTGCCCAATACCCGCCATGTAGTCGTATCCATCTTTGCCATACCAGCGTTCATCGATGCACCAATGCCCCCATTGAACCAGCAATTGGGTCGGCTCACCCTCGTTGCCTACCGGCAGTATAAAGGCTGGTGTGTATCCAAGCAGACGCGTCACTGCCATCATTGCCCGTATTTGCCACTTACGGCTGCTTGTCAGTGCCGCATCCGTTGATTGCAGTCCCAGCGCAGCCATAGCAGCCATACTCGTTTGTTCCTGAGGATGACGGCTGAAATACATCAATGGTAAATGGCCTCCACCGCTATGCGAAACCCAGTAACATCGCTCGGCACCTGTTTGCCTCAAAACGGTTTCAATAGCAGCGGGGAAATCATTAAAAGCCGGATACTCAAAATCCTGGTTGCGAAAGGCTGCTTCGCTGTTACCATGCCCACCCCACTCGAGTAACCAGGTGTTAAAACCGTTTTCCATCAGATGTGTGGCTAACCCCAAAATCGTTTCGCCGTTGGAAATCGTCCCATGTGCCACAATGACAGGCAGGTGTTTGGATTCAGCTGCTTCGAAGTGGGTCAATGCGATCCGGCCACCATTTTTCATAGGTATTTTCATAGATAACCTTGTTTACAATTGGACCTGTACACTGACCTGCAGAGTCGCAGTGACAAAATGCTGCCAAAAGCCGCTTACCTTGCGTCCTCTCGCGAAATGCCAGAAAGAGAACAGGTAGCGCATCTTGGCACTAGGGATAATTAGCACTGAGCGTTCAGCATTTAGCGGCAATGCCGCTTGCGTGTAAACCAGCGGTCCCAAAGCAAGGGAGCTCAAACGATCATTTAGAGCTATTGTGTTAATCGTGCGAATGATGTTTGCAATGGCAACACCACCACCAACGGCCAGATCGCCATAGTGCATAATGGTTGAAGCATCCAGGGCAATCACCTGTTGGCGCAGTTCAATGGCATTCTCGCCTAACACACTACCGTCAACGTCCGTTTGTCGCAATGAACCAACGACTAATTTTCCACTATTGTCATATTCAAAATTGAGGCGCAGCGACCGCGTGTTTTTCCAATGCTTCTGATAGTATGCACCGCCACCGTAGTCATGCAGAAAGTTATCCAATTCGGTTATGGATAGTCCGTTGTCGGAATGGTATAAGAATCCACCAAAGGAACCATATGCGCCAGCATGAGTCTGTGACAGCCCTTTGGAGCTGAGCAGGCAAAGGAAGAACAAATAAATCCAGATGCATCGTTTCATGAGATCACCACCACGCTTCTTCGTTGCACGATTACATCATTCACCCGAAGCACAAAGAAATATACACCCTCCTGTAACCCTTCCCCGCTTATTGTATATCGGTAGCTACCAGCTGCCTGCCGTTCATTTGCAAGAGTTTCGAGGCGCGTATCATAGCTATTCTCAAAACACAATAAAACATCACTCGTCTGAGGGATGCTGTATTGGAATATGATTGTTGGACCATCCGGCGCCAGCGAAGAGGAGCAGCCAGCAAGCAGAAACAGAAAGGTGGTCAAAATTGACAGCTTGATTTTCATGTAATTCCCTCCTACTTGAAGAGGCGAATATGACCTTCAATGACATCGTCAAGATGTCCTTCTTCATGATTCGCCGCTAAGACATAGATACGCTTGTTTAAGTCCGCAAGCGTTACCTTGACGGTATACGTCCGGCGATGACGACTGTTTATGTCGCAGGACTGGTACACCCGGATTGGGTTGGTTGAAGTCGAAGTCGTCGCCTGCGCTGAATAATGAATCAGCTCCGTCTTCTAATATACACCAGAACTATTTGTCTAATGGGATGATTTTTGTGCTGGGGTTCTTGACTTCCTTACTGACAGCGCCAAGCTGGGTTGCATAGAGCTTCATCTGTGACTCCAATAAAGCAACTTTCCCTTCCAGGGTCGCGACACGTTGTTCAAGTGAGGCCTTATCTTTGTCGGATTCTGCCAGCTGCACATTCTGACTAAATGCCAAGGACAGCAAACCGAAGATAGCCAGCGTCAGGATAACCGCCAAGAATTGGTTCTGTTTCATTTTTCCCTCCGTTTTAGATAATTTACTCCACGTAAATCCAGGGGCGAGCTTGCTTTATGGCTAGTTCGTCTTCCCTGGTTATCTTGAACTCAATCTCCATTGCAAAGCGTTCGCCTTCCTGGATACCATATAAGAGCAAAAATTCCTGGTGAATGGTAGTCAGGTAATCGCGCAATTCATTCAGCTGTTCGTCGGTCATCAATACCTGCTCATCTTCAACCAGGTTCGAATGCCGCATAACGGTATATCCAGTGCCGGTCTTGTTAAGCAGGATTTCCTCCGGGATCGACTGCGCCTCCGGATTGGTGACAAGGTCTTCACCAAGTTGAGAGTTAACATAGTAGTTGAAGTAAGTGCCGTAGAAAATGTCTTCGGTGACTGCAACGCCGTTTACCTTTTCGTCGCTAAAATTTGGATGCATGAGTACCCCCATGGCTGCAGCCTTGTGGTCAACCAGCTGGAATTCTCTTTCCAGAAAGGCTCGAAGATTCCACATGCTGGCATACACTTGCTTAATGGACTTCGAAATATGACCTTCATCCGGGTGATGAGTATACGAATCATACAGACCAGCGCCGCTAAAATTCGGCAGATCTTCATTATTGGTGCTGGAACGGGTGCGAACAGAAGTCCCGGCTGGGAACATATTGTGGACAGCAGCAAGATCATTCAGCATCCATTCCGGCATGTTGCCATTTTTGATCAAACTGCGAAAATCTCTCAATTCCTCCGCCTGCACATTCACGTCATCGCTAAAACCCGGCACTAGAAATAGCTTGTCAATTTCCTCATAAAAGTTATTGAACTTCATAAACTCGTCATAAAAATAGAAAGGCACGGCAAAGCCGGCCGGGATTGTGTAGTCAGGGAAACCAAACTTGCGCATGGCGGCAATGTTCGCGGCCTTGACGCCAACACTGCGCGAGTCTTCGAACTGAATATCGTCCAGAGAACGGATACTGGTTACAGAAAGATCCCGCTCAGGCGTCTGCGCGGAATCGGGGCGCAGGTCATCGAAATAAGCGTTCACCTCTTCAAGCGTTGCTTCGCGCATTTCAAAGCCAAAGGAAGTCACCTTGTAGTAGACGTATTTGCCGATGAGCGGCTCGATGATCTCATTAACAGCTGCGTTCTCAACATATGAATTTGGAACGCCGTTTTGAATAGCTCTTAAATTCAGGTGGGACAGCGGTGTCTGCGGCACGGAAGAAATCATTCCCGCAACCAAAAGTAATTCGTTCGGTAGTGTTTCATAGATGACAATATCACGCCTGCTTGGGAACTCTTCTAGATCCATCAAGCGTAACAAGCCGAAGGCTTCGCCTTCGTTCAGTGCCTCAAAGCTACCGGGAGTTTCATCAACTTCGGGCGGGAGGGGCTGCTCGCTGGTGCAGCCATAAACAACAACTGCCCCTATAATCAAAAGCGTTTTTATATGAATTTTGGCTTTCATGTTTGCTACCGTGGTATATGTTGTCGACGCTGCTATTTGCCGTAAGTTCCGGATCGTTTCCCAAGATCTTCAAAAAGGTAGACAGGAAAGGGGGCAGCGTCGTAAAGTGCTTGTTCGGTTGTTATCACCGCTAGCTGGGTGGTTTGCGTTGGGAAGAAAGCAACCTTGCCTTCCAAAAGCGGCATACCGGCAATCAACAAATCATAAGCATTTTTAACCCATTCATAAGAAAAGTCTGCTCGCGGCTGCGTAAAGTCGAACAAATACAGTCCTGGCGATCCATCCGGTGCGGTATCGTTTGGACGATACCCGAGTGTGCCGCGCATTTGCCCGGGGTTCTCGCCATTGATTCCAACGGCTACCATAAAAACAGAATGGGTCAGGTGTTTGCGGGTGTTGACGAAATAGAGGATTGGGTCATTGGTGTCAAGCTTCTCAATTTGCAGAAGCATAAGGATGTCGGCGTATGGCTCAGGATTGCCATTTGGGTTTGAATACTGATCGTAAGTGGCCTGGTCGGGAACCTCGCTTATGAAGTCAACATCCAGCGGATCGACCGGTTCCTCACTTCTCGTAACGCTATCCCCACCGCACCCGAGAAAGATCAGAAACAGGCCGCAAAACAGTCTTGCCATATGTATCATCGGATATACCTTTTTGTCGCTCAATTTGCACTAATATGCGACCTCCGGTATTGCTTTTCAAGTGTGGATAAAAAAGCTAATCAAAAAGCATACCCAACCGCAAAGTTTGCCCCAAACACAAACTGCTCTGTCTCCACTCTAATGCTGTCAAATTGGAGACGACCGCCCAGCTTGTAGTAAACGCCGCCATCGTGGGAGTTCACCATCACATGCGAATTGACGAAATAATTGCCGGCCGAGTAAGTATAAGCAAATGTTCTCGGGGTGATAATATATCCCAGATTGTCAATTTCAATAGATTCAAGAAGGTGCACATCAACGTGCTTTTTCGCAAAGCCACCGCTAGCAGTAAAAATGACGGTATTCTCAAATTCGGCTCGAAGGCCAAGGCCAATTGAAATGCCGTCAAGTCGATTCCGATATTCGTTTTTATACCAACCACGAAAATAGGATATCTCCAATACAATAAAGTCCAAATGCTCAGGCACGGCATTGAATTGAAAGGCGACTTGCTCCGTCCTGCTAAGCGTGGCGGCAATTTCAATTGAGACTTCTTTTATGACCTTTGGTGGATAACCGCTCTTTCTGAAATCGGTCCGGCTAAGCGAATCCGTCGATTGTCCGGCTACTATCGACGACAACACAATCACCAGGGATATAGCCCGGCAACCCCGAAGGTAGTCGGCCCTCATAAATCCCTCCTTCCGCAAAAAGACTTACTCCATATACAACCATACAGATGAGCATTCTAACCAATAGACATCGAACTCTTGAATTTTCCAAGGATCTTTTTTAACGCCTTCAGTTGGACCATCTGCGACTTATCCAGATACAAGCCGTTCGAGTCGTGATGAGTTAGCTCTGACCAATTGTCCCTGACGCGACGTTCTTCTACATCCCAGCGCTCTGATATCCGCTTGATCTCAGTAAGCACCCCTTCATCCCTGATTTCTTGCTCCTGAAGGACAGCAATTGCCTCCTGGACAATCGGACGAGCGGCATCCTTCATGGCGAGCATCAAGAGGGCCTGAGCCGGGCGCGTTGGGAGTTCCCGCAGCTGTTTGACTACCTCAAGACGAATCTCGTAATTTCCAAGGCGATACGCATTGAATAGTTTTGCGTAGTTCTGCTCTCGTGTCCATTTTTGCAATTTGGTGTATAGGGATTTTCGACCAAAGCTCAGTTCCCAGGTATTCAGGGCAGTGCTTGTGTCCAGAAGTTCCGGTCCCAGTTTCTTGATGAAGGCATGGGCAGGATCGGATAGATCGGCGGCGATTAATCGTTCCTGTCGAATCTTGTGCTGCCGAAGAGAATAGATACCGATCACCATTGTAGCCACTCCGATAGCCAGTAGCGGCAGTGCAAATACGGTCAAAGTGGTTGCGGCGAAGCCGAAGATAATAAGCCCCACAGCATGCCGACGATGCCTGTTGTCCTGCCGTTTTAAGCCGATGCGGCGATTTCTTACCTGTTGATTGTAGTTGGCATCATATCGGTATTCAGGACATTGCTCGACAAAATCCGGCTTGCTGCCGGTTAGCTTGCAAATAACGCCGCGCTCAGTTTCGAATGTGTGGTTTGCGCAGCGCAAACACCATTTGTCATAATTCATAGTAGCTCCTTCCGCTTTCCTATTAGAATCTTTCCGGAAAAGAGCCCTTTTTTGAATTGTTACCGTAAGTGAGTCAATCTTCCGGCCCGTTCAGAGAGAAGATTGTTTGAAGAAGCTGTGCTGCAATCGCCTCGGGAGCGTGATGTGCCGCATCCACATGAATCTGAAACAGATCGCTGGTATGCGCCTGGCAGCATTCTGCTGCCCGACGAAACACCCATTCATTGCCAGGGGCATTCACATCTGCGCCACGTTCTCCAAGGCGTTGCTGGATCACATCCAGTGGAGCAGTTAAGCAGAAGTGAATGATATTGTGGCCGCGATCGGTCAGTGCATCTCGGATTTCATCGAGATATGCCAAATTAGAGAATGCCATTGGGACAATAACATATTGGCGGAAGGTGTGCGTGAATCGAATTCCCCGAATAGTCAGCTGCCGCCAGGCTGGAATATCCTGGAAATCGGACACCTGGTAACGGGGTAAGTGCTGTAATACAAAACCGACTTTCTCCGGGTCAAAAATCGCGGTGCCAGGCAATCTTTTTCGCAGTTCTTTTGCGACAGTGGTTTTCCCGACACCGAAAGCCCCGTTGATGAATATGATCATGATTCGGCGTTCCGGCGTTTGCGCAATTTCGCCAGCGTGATCGCAATTGCTAAGCCAAACCCCCAATTCAGGAAGCTGCCCCAAACAATCCACTTAAAGTAGGTAGTATCCAGCAGCAACATCATCGCAAACACCCGATACCAGTTGCTTTTGGTTGACATGAAGGTATATGCCAGAAAGACCATGTGACCAGAAAATGGAATAAAAGCAACAACCATCCGGGACATGGCAATGAGCAAGGCGCTCAAATCGAGTAATATTTGCGTGAAAGTGATATGGCGAACTTCGTTTAGGCGACAATAGATCCATAGTGGTGTAATTATCGTCATCGGCAAGAAGTAGCGTATTTGATCGATACGGTTTGCCCAATCATCGTAAATATATTCCCTGTATAGGGCAAATCCCGGCAACACAATGGCTGCGACAATGCAAAGCAACTTTAGCCAGAAAACCTGATCAGCAATGACCTCTCGGAAGAATGTTTCCCGATGAATATGAATCAAGTGATGACCGTTCTCCCCCACTATAAATCTCCGCACGAAAGCGTTTCGTTATTTTTTGCCTTTCGAAAAGCAAGTGGCATAGCTTTCGTCCAGCCACTTTTGCCAGAGTGCTTCCGGCATTGGCTCTTCGGCGCTGAAGCGAGCGGTTACCCATCCATTCTTGCCGACCTCATAGTTCTTTGGCGCTTCTTCGGCAAGTGCCTCGGCTTCATTCAAAGAGTCAGTTAGCTTGAACATCGCTTTGTATCGACCGCCCTGCGGACCGATATAAAGGAAGGCCTTCTTGGCGGCCTTAAAGGAATTTTGAGTGCAGGCAGTCCCTTCATCGACCTCCGGGTATTCACTGGCCCTCATGCGAATGGGCTCAGTTGGATCGTTCAAATTCTCCGTCATTCTTTTCTTCTCCCTCAATTAAACGCTAGATTTATAAGCCAATATTCTGAAGTCGCTACTTTTTATTTTCACCAAGATACTTTTCTTCAACAAATGTCCGCCAGCCGTTCTGGAAAGCATCATCTGAGAGCTCCAACACCTTCTGTAAATTGCCATTCGATTTTATCAAATCTAGAAGTGTAGTGCGACCCCAGCTCTCTACGATATATTCGACGAGCAAATAGCCGACATCATAAATATTTCCACCTCGATTGAAGGGGCCGCTCAGCAGCTCAAGTGAAGGGAACTTTCCTTCACGCAGATAGCGAATGTCTTTGGGGTGTATGAATTGACCCGCTTCGTATTGAGCAACTGCTTCCCATAACCAGCGTGGATTGTTGCCGAACTGCGGATTGATATTCAGGGTAACTACGTGGACAAATTCATGCACCGCTTCCTGCTGCGCGGAGAGGCGACGGTGATACAGCAGACGTATTTCGCGATCTCCGGTGATATAGCCCCGCGAGCCGGGAAAACGCGAGCCAAGAGTCTTTTCCATTGCTTGTTGGTAATTCTCTTCGTCAGACCAAATTTGGACAGTTATTATCGGCAATGATTCCACGCCCAGGTTCTTGCAAACACGATTGTAATTCTCTCCAAGCGCTTTTGCCAAATGTGCGGTATTTTCAACGGTCATTGAATCATGGTAGATGTAGCTGAAGTGCCGGGCACGCTCATCCTGACCAAAGCTTGTCGAGACAAGGGTCGCCGCAAACGTAAAAGCGAGGAAAAGAGACGTCGAAAATCCAGTTTGTGACATCGATGTAGCACCTTAGGTGAATAGATGTAAAACAACAGATTCCAGGACACAACCAAGGGTGTGATATAAGCCGGTAATCGCGCCATAATGCAACGGTTTTTTAATAGCCGGATTAATGGCATTGGTAACCAAGAGCAGCACTTAGAAGAGCAAGGGCGATAGCCGCTAGCGTTTGGATCGCATGGCTTTTGTCTTTTTGACCAACTCGTTTTCAACAAAAGCAATATATTCTTCTGAGCCAAAAGGAACCATAGCAATTTTGCCATTCTCATCGCTATGAATCCCCCAACCGTAGCGCTTGGTCAAGGGCGATGCGCGAAAACAGGGTTGGCCTTTGGAAAAGAAGAGTTCGCGCTGCGCTGGCCACTCTTCCCTGGGGAAGTCCTTGCGAATTGCAAATACCGAGAATAATACGTCATCAGATGTATATCGGTATGGATTGTCCTGGAGCATTTCGAATTGCAGGTTCGCAACTGTCTTTTTGTCGCCCTTTAGTGGCGGAACTATGCCTTCCTCAGCAGCGCTGTCTTCGGCGATTTCTATGAACGTGTTGTAGTAGTTAGTAGAATGTGTTTTCATAGTGGATGCGTTGATAGTGGATGCGTTGATAGTTGATAATTGATAGGAATATAATTCGCCTTCAAAAAGAAGTCAACATGTGTTCACTTGCTATTATCAAAGAAATTGTCACTCTATCCGGATCGGCTTTGCCGATTTACAGATTTTATATACAATACTCTCCCTGCCAGCGGCATCGGCACGCTTACCGGCAATCACCCCACCAATCTTTTCTACTGCACGTTGCGAGCGATAGTTCTGCGGACCGACCAGCAAAACCACATTTTCCACAAATTGAAAGGCATGCTCAAGCATCAGGCGTTTCATTTCGCCGTTGAACCGGCCGCCCCAGTGCGACCTTTTAAGGAAGGTCCAGCCAATTTCGATTTCATTGGCTTTGGGATCATAGCCATGGAAACGAGATGAGCCAATCGCGCCTGATGTTTGGGTGTCAATTGCAAGCAAGGCTCCAGACGACCTCAATGATTCATCAAAGAATTGCTTGAAGACTCCTTCCTTGTAGCGGTCTTTCACCGGATGCTGCTCCCATATCAGAGGATCTGCGGCAACCTCATAGAGCGCTTTGTAGTCCTTGACTGCCAGAGGTCGCAGGTAGAGCAAATCGCCTTTTAGTGTCGGCTGCATGTCAAAAGTCATTGGCGTCCATCGCCTTCGCTGACAGGGTACTGATTAGGCGAGTCAGATTGTATCTCTTTTTGAAGAATACCGACGACATCACGCATAAGTTTAAAGACATACGCTCCATGCTCCTGACGAGTCACGGCGGCTGCAACTGTCGCATCCAGCTCCGGCACATACACCGCAACCGTTCCCCAGAAGCCACTATGTTCATAGCCGGTCAAGTCATTGATATCCCGGACAAAAATCCCGAGACGATATGGGGTGGTTTCCGGATCAATCGGGGTAGTGAACATGGTTTGCAATGTCGTTTCCTGTTTGAAAACTTTGCCGGTAAATAGAGCACGCCAGAAATCTCTCAGGTCCTCAACTGTCGCAACCAGTCCGCCACCGCCAAATGAATCGAGTGAAGGATTCCAATCATGTGTATCATAGATCTGCAGATATTGATGCGCTCGATCTTTAGCTGGACCCGGTTTCTGCTCATTGATTTCCCACCAGGTTGTCTCCAGGCCTAACGCCTCAAAATCCAGCAATTCGCGAACGGCGACACCAAGCGGTTTCCCGGTCACCTTTTCCAGGACCTGTCCAAGCAGTATATAACCGGTGTCCGAATACAAAAATACTTCGCCGACGCCCGCAAGGGGATCCCCCCAATTGACGCAACCACGGATCTGCAAATCAGGCGTCCATTGTTTCTGTGGATCTGCCATAATGGATTGGATGTATTTGGGGGCTTGTGCGTGATCAAAAAAACCGGCAGTATGCGACAACAGGTGGCGAATGGTAATAGCCTTCATGCTGTAACCATCGCCAGCCAAAACGGCTACCATTTCCTGGGAAAGATAGTCAATAATGCCGTCATCTAGTGAAACGCGGTCTTCCTCGACAAGCCGCAAGATAGCGGCAGCGACATAAGTCTTGGTATTGCTGGCAATGCGCAGTGGAGCATCCGGGTTGAGGGCGGTGCTATCTTTGATCTCAGAAACGCCGGCCGCGCCCTCCCAATCCAGGTTCAGCGCAGGCGTATGCACTGCAAGAAGCGCCCCGGGAATATTCGTGCTTGAGACTATTGTATCCAATAAGCCGTTGAATTCATCTTTTAGTGAATCCGCTTTTGAATCGCATATACCGTTTATCGAGAACAGTCCGGCGAAAGCAAAAAAAGCAAGAAAACATTTGGGCAGATATGACATCGGGACTCCTTTAGGGGCGAATCATGACACACTGCTACTGCTACTAAAAAAACTACCAGGGAAATTCCTGGCCTATCAGATCAAAGAGGGCGGTGTTGTATGGTTTGAAATAATCATCCAGGTATTGGTAGATCTCAGGGGCGACCTTAGTCCGATTCTTTCCGACGTTGCTTGGCTTCAAATTCGGCACCTCGAACGAACTATCGAGATCCACAAATTCAAAAACTCGCCTTAATGCCTCCGATGGCTCGTCAAACAGCAGTTCGCTATTGATGACGAGGATCTGTTTCCGCTCAAAATATTCCAGGTAACGCTGCAGTTGTTCAGCATAACGTCCGCGTCGCAGATAGGAATGGTTCAAGAATGCCTTGCTCTTGTAATCGGAGCTCTCTTCGAGAACAGCAAGACGATCTGGTTCCGCCAGGAAAGCATCCATCACTGGCAATGTTTCTCTTCCTTTGCGCTGCTCGTGGAAATAGTGTGAGATTGCCCGTTCCACCGGATTGCGCAGCAGGGCAACAAGCTTGATCTGCGGTAACAAATTTGCAATCCGCTTCGGTACCAGCGGGTGGTAAATGTAGAGCGGCGAACATTCGAATGTCTGTTTGCCGCCTGCCATCTCGCTTGCAAGGGGAAAATTGCTGCGGTACCAACGTTCACCTTTTGCATAAGCATCAACGTCGCGCGTTAAGCCGTTGTCGAAATAATGTATTTCCTGAACATGGCTGCGGACGATGCCGGGATGCTGGATGATATAGTTGTAGAGACTGGTGCTACCGCATTTCTGAGCACCTATTATGATAAAGTTCGGCAAGACCCGCCTTTTGGAACTCACCTGGCGATAAGTCCGTCGAATCGGCTTGGTCATCTTTCTGATCATTCTATACCCTTTTCAAACCTGGCCTGCAAAGCGGAGTCGATAGCTAGAGAGAATACCGTCATCATCGACATATCTGTGTTCGAGCTTGATTGTAAGACCTGGCAAATCTTCTTCACCTGAACACGATCTAAAGTTCAGTCTGAAAGTAAATTGGTGTGTGATCCAATGCAAGGAAGTTCGAATCAATAAAACATACCACGAATAAACACAAATTTCCGCGAATTTTCTACAGATAAACTTTACCCGATATAATCATTCGTGCTTATTCGCATACATTCGTGGTATGTATGTGAGTTCTTTAAAGCTTGAAAGCCGCCATTTCTTCGCCATTGCGCACCAGCAACACATCATCAACCAGCACCGGATGATTCCAGGTCTTGCTCTTTATAGCTGGCACACGCCCAAGCTCGCTGAATTTGTCATCAGTTGCCGAGACAAGCGCGATATCTCCTTTTTCAGCAAGCACAACCAAGAGATCCTGGTTGGCAAGTAGCACCATTTGGCCATGACCATAGCGTCCGCCTTTCCATTTGCGATCGCCGGTTTCCAGATCGACGCAGGTCAGGATGCGGCCGTCGAAGCCGTAAATATTTCCTTCGTGCACGACAAAGTCATTGAAATAAGGTTTGAGGCGGTTGGTTGTCCACTTTTCCTCGATCTGCCAATTGCCGCCGTTGTTTTGCACTGAAACGCGACGCAGGCTGCGAGTTTCACCTTCTGCGATGAGCAAATCGCCATTCGGTGCAACTGCTGGTTGACATATCCTGCCACCACCCGGCCAATCATATTGCCACAAAACGGCGCCATCTTTGGCAGACAAACTAACTGCACCAGTGCTACTCAACTGAAGCACTTGTTGAACGCCATCGAGCTTAAACAAATGCGGAGAGCTATATCCATGACCACCTCGCGGTCCGCTCCACAACAGCTCCCCGCCAGCAAGATCATATCCCATTAGCTTACCGACAGCCGCGATGATAACGACGCTGTCCACAACCAATGGCGAACTGGAGAATCCCCACATCGGGACATTCTTATCGGCATCCTTGCTGACATCGCGCGACCAGATCCGTGTCCCGTCGCTTGCATCAAGTGCATCTAAAAGCCCGGTGGCCCCAAAAGCATAGACATTACCACCATAGAGAGTAGGCGTCCCGCGGGGTCCGGCACCGGCATTAGACTCATAGAAGCGCACGTTATTGCGATGCATCCAAATAGGCTCACCGTCGCTTAGGCGATAACAGGCCACGATTTCATCATCACCACGCTGTTCCTGGGTATAAAAAACGTCGCCTTGAACAGCAAAGGAAGACCAGGCAGGCCCAACAGACCGTCGCCAAAGCTCTTTCGGTGGAGATGCTTGCCAGTCCGTAGCGATATTGGCACTGCGGACAATACCGTCGCGATTTGGTCCGCGATATCCCGGCCAGGCTACGTCCATTGTGATAGCCGTGGCCATTGGTGCGGTATCGACATCGCCAGACACTTGATCCAGCAATTTGGCTTCTGAGGTTTCGCTCCAACGCCATGCAAACTGCGAGGTGCCGTCACCTTCAATGCCATCGGTTCGAAGCACGCCGAATACCAACGCAGCTAAGGCAATTGCGCCAACCATTGACGTCAGTCGCACATTTCCTGTCCAGTCACGTGTGGCTACCGCCCAGGCAACCAGGGCCAGACACATGGCAGGTATGGCATACATACCGAACATAAACCCCATCATCCCACCGGTAATTGATTCGTGCAAGATGGTTGGCGCGACAAAGAGCGCGGCGATAATTAGACCAACGCCGATCAGCCGTTCAATAATTGCTGCACGACTGAAAAATGCCCACCAAAGTAGCACACCCAAACCAAAAATCAGGCTGCCCATGATAGAGCCCATGACAATGCTCGGCTCTTCAGCGAACGAAGGCACCACGAATCTCAACAACCATTGAATCGATACCAGGATGACGCCTGGCAATAGACGTAATTTCTTTTTGGCTTCGGCCTTACTGTCAGCCTCTGAGGTTACAACTTGTTCATTGATACTTGACATAGAAATTCCCCATATCAATTTCTTGTAATGTTAATACTGGATAGCGGAGACGTTTAAAGTTGCCCTGATGGGATATCAGCTATTGGTAAAATTAGGCAAGCGTGCGCAAAATTTCAATACTTTCAGGCTTGATTCCCCACTCCGGGCAGTACACTCCCAGCATTGAGAATAGACTGTGGTGCGTTTGCTTTTGTTTCAAGGTTTAGAAAATAGAGATTGGGGACTAAAAAGTGGCTGTTCATTTGACTTTTGTCATTTCTCATTGTGCTGCCCGCGCTTCATCTTCCCTGGGCTTCAAGCGGGCATAGATCTCGCTATTTACCGGGGTTGGGACACCGGCATCAATACCCAATCGCACAACAGCACCAGTAAGGTTTTCCAGCTCGGAGGGACGACCGGCCATAATGTCCCGCTGCATCGAGGCGGTTGATTCAAGCGGCAAGCTATCAATAAAGCGCAGGTTGCGTGACACTGAGGTTTCAGCGAGCGGCACATTGCGAGCATGTGCCAATGCCAGAATTTCCTGCAGTGCTTTCTCCAGCTGATTGCGCCGGGCTGGATCCGCGCGAAATTCTCCAATGGATTGCCCCGTTACAGCACCAATTCCACTTACGGCGGTAATGAAAAGAAATTTGTCCCACATAGCAACCTGAATATCAGACGGGATTTTGGCCATCACGCCTGCCGCGATAAATGCATCCCGCAGTTTTTCAGCTCGGGAGCTTTGCTCATTGTCCAGCTCACCGAGGGCAATATTGGGCTCAGCGCCAATATGACGAATGTAGCCCGGCTCCACAACAAAGCTGATAATCTTGCAGAGTCCGCCAAGGACATGTTTCTTTCCAAGCACACTTGCCAGTTGACCTGGTGCTTCAACGCCATTCTGCAGGGGCAGGACAGTAGCGTCAGGGCCAACCAGCGGCTGGATCTGCTTTGCGGCTTCGGGAATTTGCCAGGCTTTGACGCCCATGATGATGTAGTCGACGGTGCCAATTGCTGCCGGATCATCACTGACTTTCACCGGGTCAATATGCGCATCGCCATTGATGCTCTCAATTTTCAAGCCGTTTTTTTGTATAGCTGCGAGGGTTTTGCCACGCACCAGAAACACAACATCATATCCAGCCTGCGCAAGGCGTCCACCAAAATATCCGCCAACACCACCGGCACCTACGATTGCAATTTTCATAAATCCCTCGCTTGTTCAGTCACATCCTTTTTACCCTTTCGAAGGATAATTCAGACGATGCTGTCGATTTAGTAATCTAAGTACAATCCCACATCGGCATCACAGCATTTGTCGATCCATTGCAGGAATTCTACTAACCATTTACTTTCTACATCATGTGCGATATTGTCATGATATTCCGTAATTGGCCGCATCTTCCAATTTCCGGGGACCGAACGATTGTATTTCCGAGCAACCTCCTCGAGTACAACACAATACGCTTTCTGCTCATTACGGGTTTGGTTCAGTTGCTGGTATGTAGCTCGAGGCTGCTCTTCCCAGAACCACCAGAGCGGTGCAGCATAAAGCGTTGGCGCCGGCAAGGACAGAATTTGAGCTTTAGCTTCGAGAAAGCGATCTTTGCGAGTCCAGTTGTTCGTCTTGACCAGCGATGCCCATACTGACAACCCTTAATTTTGCGCAGATGTTCCGTCATCTCCCCTTCGAAAGAGGCCCCCTGACAATCTCTATCTAAACACCACTATTTCTTGACTTGAACGCAGCATGTTGCCGGGTAACAACCTCACTCCCGAGCTGTTCACAAACCGATCGATAACTGACAAAATCTTTTTCGCGCCAATTCGATAGCGGCACTTCTTCAAGATAGTAGAAGTATTCCCAGAGGATAGTCTCCCAGCTTGTGCAGCGAACAGGTATGCCATTGAGGACACCTTCTTTTGTTTCTGGACAGGAACCATGTGGCATACCTTCCAGCTCATATTTCCCGTCTTCTGCTTGGCAGGGTTCGCAGTCAAGTAGATGGCCTCGGACAGTGAGTAGAAAGCCATAATCCGTTTTCTCATAATTGGCAGTTTGAAATACATCGAGAAAGGCCATAAAATCAGCAAGCCGTTCGGCCGGATAGGCAAGATCTATATCTTCGTGCTCTCCGGCAATCTTTCCAAGGCGGGCATCTATCGCCCAGCCGCTTTCAAGCCAAAGTGGAATGTTTTGTGCTTCCGCCTTTGAAAACAGTTCAAGAATAAAGCGAATTTCTTCATCGGTTTTTTTCGACAATACCGACCCACCGTTCAACCAGTTCTTGCGGGCTTATGCTACCTTCAGTGTCACTGCTACGCGAATATGCACCATGATTATGCGAGTAAGGCTCTGCTTCTTCGTTCATCGGTCCGACCACGCCGAGCAGCCAGCCGTCTTTTGCGGCCAAATGTCCATCAGGCATTTTATATCGAAAGACGTGGAAGACGCCGTGATTGCTGCGTACCGGATAATCTACTTGCTGAATGTGCTCAATTGCTGCCGGCGCTTCACCAAATTCATTGGGGTGCATGAGCCAGAAAGCGAGTCCCGCTTCTGCCTGGCTAATTGGCGAATTGTATTTGGCGTCCAGCAAATCCCTCTTGTCAAAACTAGCAAGCACGCTGGAAAGAGTCGGACGGACCTCCGGGCGGATGGCAAGGGCTGACACCTCTTCTCGCGAGACTGATTCGCCCTTATCCAGTTTTTGCCTTAGTGGATCAAGCAAGTTAAGAATCTTGTCGTCGCGCTTCTGCGCCCCGCGGCTGACGGATGTAAATCGCCAGGCAATAAAGGCAACGACCGCAACAACAGCAACAATTATAAATATTGTCAACATAAAGACCTTAATTCAGTTTAAGCATCCAGAAACTCGACAACCTGCTTAAGTACATCCTCATCACGCAAAATACGAAAATGTCCCGTTCCTGAAACCACACGCATGTCACAGACCGGCCATTTATCGCACACGTTTTGCGATTGCGCAATTGGAATCACGCGGTCATTCTCATCGTGCCATATCCGGGCACTGGCAATATTCGTCTGCGCGGCAAAATCGCTGACGTTGGTATCTTCGATGGGTATATCAATTTCCGTTTCAAGACGGGCGATCAGGCGGTCTCTTACTTTGTCCGTAATGCCCGCTTGATCGGCAACATCCTGAATGCGATCACGAAAGCGATCCGGTGTTGTTAATAGCGCATACTTATCTATCTCCAATTCCGGATTGTCGATCATTGCCCAGATTGTAGCTACACCACCAAAGCTGTGACTCACCAGTTTTCGCACGCCCAGCTTGTGAATTAGCAGTCCGGTCAATTCACGAAATTCAAACAAGCTGGTCTCTCCCCTGCTGCTAAACCCATGTGATGGCCCATCGAAGGCATAAATGGTATAGTTGGCTTCCCGTAATTTTACCACTAAATCAGAGAAGTTACCGGCCTGGCCTTCCCAGCCATGAACCAGCAAGACGCTGTTTCCACCGCCTGCCCACTTATAGGTCTGAATCTCAAATCCCTTAAATGGGAAAATTGTCTTTTCTGCCTGATCAAGGACAATCAGCTCGTTGTCGCGGAGTTTACGAATTTGCGGAGATGTCAGTTTGCGATAGGCGAGGTTAACCATTGCTCCCGGGAAAAGGGTTGAGAGCGTTCTTACGATCGTTTTTTGCATGGAATCTATGATTTGAATGAGCAGTTTTGATCATTTCGCATGAGCGGCGTGGTCTGAAGTGGCGAGCGACGCATCATCAAATTAAAGCATCAATATATAAACTGCTTCGATTGTATTCCAATGAAAATATAGCTGTCATTATCGCTAGCCACCCATAATGGCTTCGCTTCTTCTTATTCAAAGTAATTCGAAAATAGTGCCAGTAATGAAACAATGTCATCGGCCTGTTCCGGCGCACCTTCCATTGCCAGTTGCTGTACTGTTGGCATATATGCCGTTAAGTATTTGTGCAATTCTTCATGCGCTTCACCTTCCATTGTGCAGCCGGCAATCAATTTCTCAAGGTCCTTTTCCAGGTCTGCGCCGAGTATCTTGAGTTGAGACTGACTCAAGCTGGAGTGATTAATATCCTGAAATCGAGCAGTCATCTCGGCAAACATCTTTCTAGTATGACCATCCATTTGCCATTTATCGTCGCCATTGAGGCGTAGGTTTTCTGTTGACGATGCATGAGTGTCGTGACTGGATGCGTGCTGTTGACTCGAATGACTGTGCGAATCACCATGATCAGAATGATCATGATGTCCTTCATGGTGATCGCAGGATAATATGCACAATACAAGTAGCGCAATACAGGTCGTTATAGGTACTAAATTCATTTCACACCTTCTTCTTTGGCAAAATTGTTTTGATTCTAGAACTCAATCAACACCACAGGCTCATCGTCTTCACGACCACCGGCTGCGGCATATGCCTTGCGCGCCTGAGTGTTTGAAGCTTCTGTTGCTACCCAGATCTCACCACACCCCAGCTCCCGTCCGTAGGCGACCATAAACTTCATCATTTCACGACCGATGCCGCGGTTTTGATATGCTTCGACTACCGATGCTTCGTTGATGAACAAAGACAAGTCTTTGTCGGGATGAACATAGTCAAGCGCAGACACCATGCCGACAATCTTATCATTATGCCAGGCGACAACCAAATGATGCCGCTGGTCCGCAAAGAATTCTTTGGCCCTCTCCGGCTTCACTTCGTAATCAAAAAGGTCATCCCCGGCTTCGATGAGCGCGGGAAGGTCATCGATGGTTGAAATCTTGATTTGAATATCTTTCATCATCACCTCCTTACCGACTTGCAGATTTGGATGCTTGATGTTTGATGCTTGATGCTTGATGCTTGATGCTTGATGCTTGATGCTTGATGCTTGATGCTTGATGCTTGATGCTTGATAACGCTAATTTAGCAGAGTTTACGGATAATCGCGATGCCATTTCTTAAAATGCCCTATGGCCACAGAATTCTCGGACAGCCATTTTTGAATGTCCTTGTGATCCGCAATTTGATGGATATAATAAACGCAGGCCTCTGTATGTCCTGCGTCCTTTAGGTCGCTAAAATATGCTAACAGATACTTTTCCAGGAATGAGCCATCGGTCTTTACTTTGTCGCCATTGACGGCGCCAAAAAGCATTTCAAATTCCTTTAGGCGACGATCCAGCTCTGATATTTTTCCATCATCCTCAGTGAATCGCATCGATCGCGTCAGCTTAAAGGCCAACTCAGCCGTGGTAAAATAGTTGCTTTCCCCTCCCAAGGCGCCGAAGAGGTTCACAGTCACCTCACCTTTCCCCTCTTGGCTTACCCCAGCGGCCATCAGCTTCTCTAAGTATCCAAGGGCTGTCGAGGCACGGCGCGTATTGGGTTCAAGTATCAGGAACTTTGTCAAAAGGAAAATCGCTTCAAGCTGCTTCCCCATGTCGATATACACTTCAGCGAGGCCAATATGTGTAGAAGCATGAGCAGGGTTGAGCTCAAGAGATCTAAGAAAGCTCGCTTCGGCAGCCTCGAGATTCTTTTGTCCGAAATAGGTGACACCCATGTTATAGTGCACCATGTGGTCATTTGGGGTTATAGTTAGGGCATATTGGTAGAGCTTGATAGCTTGCTCAGTCTTACCTAGCATGTCTGAATTGTTACCAGCAAGGATCGCCAGCTTCGAAGCATGAGGCGATTCATACCCGAGTCCATGAATGGCATGATCAAGACTGGCCTGGGTGTTGCCCAGGCGCGTTAGCGAGTAGGCGATTTCATACATTGCGAAGACATTGGCCGGATTGGCGGCCAGGACTTCTTCGTAGACAGCAACCGCCTGGCTGAATTTGCCCTGATCGTGCAGGTCAATGCCGCGCTCAATTTTCTCTTTCTGTTCCGCGGTCGACGGCACGGCCTGCCTGGACGGCTTCGGGATTTGAAATGAGCCACTACAGCTCACCAGTAAGACTGTCAATATCCACAAATATTTCATTTAGCTTCTCCTCTCACTCGTTTGCTTTCAAGATATTTCTCCAATATTCACGACGCTGTTTCATCAAAAGAGCATATTCGTTTTTCTGATGCGCCATTTCAGCTATCAACCCCGGTAGATCACGGATCGTGTCTTGATTCCTAATTTGAACATACTCGATACCGCAGTTCTCACAAACAGCAACAAAATGCCAGAGGCGATTGACATGAGTGGCTCCCAACTCATTTTGATATTTACGTTTCTTGGCACTATCTCTTGCTTGTCCCAATTCCAACGAGCTGATTCCCAACACCTCTCCGCATTGAATGCAGATCATATCGACTATTTGCGGCCGACGCTGGCGGGCCTTTGTCTTTGAGATTGCGAAGCATATTAGAAAGACCACTATGAGTAACAAACCAAGAACCGTGCCCATAGGTATTATCTTCCTTTTTAATAATCTGCCAATATCTAGTTTCTGTAATAGCCGCCCAGCTCGAAGAAGCCGAACCACTTATAATCATCTGTCTTTCTTGTCACCGTTTGACCGCTCCTATTCACAAATGTCTTTTGTTGCCGAAAGACATAGCCGGGGCCGCCCGCAACGAACCAGGAATTTTTCCGAGCGCGGAATTGATGTCCAAATCCGAGATCAATTACTGAAAATGAACCATCTCGCACCATCGGCTTATCAGTACTAACTTGCGATCGCGGCCAGGCCGCTCCAAAGGTGTAGTGCGTTAAGGCAACACGAGCAAATGACCTCGGTTTTTCCGCGTCAAAAAGGTAATTAAATGAAGCCCCGAAATTGACGAAGTGCGGCGCCCCACCGATGCTAATCTGCCAAAACGTTCTCTCCGTCGCATAGTAGTCCAGTGAAAAGACCAGCAAACGCGGCACGTGAAAACTTATGCCCAGTCTAAGTTTCGAACTTTCCTGCATAGATTCCATTTGTCCTGCTATAACGGTGGAAAGCAGACATACAAATATTGCAGCGACTGGAAGCAACTTATTCATGTTTAAGCCTCACGGCGATAAAGCAAAGATACGCATCTATCTAATGATAATTAGCAACAAGGGTATCAATTTTGGAAAATGATAAATTTTGACGGGGTGTGCTACTATTTGTGTCCAACGCTCTCTATTATTCCATTAACTAACCCATACTCTCGACACAGCTCCTGTGTCTTCACATAGAACGCGTTGCGATAATAGCGCGGCAATTCCGTGCTATTCGCGAAGAGTCGCTCGTATCTTTCTCCCAATTCCGGGTAGTGTTTGCGAATTGCGTTGAGCATGAGAGTTTTGCTGTCCGCTTTTCCGCTTCCAAAGAGCGTTATCGTCGCCGGTAGTATATAATTGACCCGGTGTTCCTTCATAGTTTTAAACATGAAGTGCAGCTGATCGCCAGTGTCAGATACATAGGGGATAAAGGGCATCATGCTGATGCCTGTGCGGAATCCTTCAGCGACACTCTTATCAACTGCAAGGAGTCGTTCAGAGGGCGGCGTTGCCCCTGGCTCAAATATTTCAGCGACCTCGTCCAGGCAGGTGGAAAACGAGAAGGAGACAATCAGCCCCTTCCCTATTCGCTCCAGCCCCTTTGGCAAAACAGCGGCTTGCTGGATTTGATGCAACAGGTCGAAATCGCGCTCAATCAAATTCGACTTGGTGAGAATATGCAGCGGAAAACGATGTTTGAGGATAAGTTTCAGCGCCTCTCGTGTAAGTTGATACTTCTTTTCGATTTGTAGGTAAGGATCTGTTGCGGAGGAAAGAACAATAAATCCATATTGTCCTTTGCGGGCGCGATTTGCCAGCTGGCGATCCAACACCTCAATGGCATTGGTCTTAACAGACAGACTCGTTTCAAGATTGGTGCCATACTTACTACCGCGAATGTAACAATAGAGACAATTGAAGGAGCAGCTACTATAGAGGTTAGCCGTGTAGTCACTCAGAAACCAGCTATCGCGCTTCTTGCTTTTGTTGAGAATAGACTTGATTTGAATTTCACGCGGCATCTCATTTGCAACCTGGTATACTGATCTTCCAGCAAACTATGAAGAATAGGAGCAAGTTGGCTCCAATCAGAATGCGGTTTTTGGCTGTGCGGGATACATCCAAACTATGCACTCAGCGATTCATTATCGATAGATATTCCACCCAGGGACCTACGTCCTGCTTATAGTATTTGGCCATCGCCCGAACAACCTGAGCAATATGTCCGAGGTCATGTGCCGCCCAGGTTGCCAGGAGCTGACGCAATGTGACGGCGCCCAGCGCCGGATGCTGGCCCGGTAAGCTCAGCTGTGTCTCAGATAATTCCCAGCCTGCGAGGATCTGCAAATTGCTTTCTCGTAAATCAGCAAAACGATCAAGTAGCCTTTCCATCGGCCAGTCGCCAAAGCGTTTAAATTGTGCGAAGCGGTCATAAGGGTCAAAGGGGCGGCCCGTGCCGTGTTCAAGAATGATTTGCGCACGAGGAATCCAGTCGGTTTCTTCACCGTGAATCAAATGGCCAATGATCACGATGGGACTCCAGGTATCGGGACCTTCATCGGCGGTTGTCCAGCTTTGATCGAGACGACGCAACAAGGCATCCATTACAAAAGGTGTTCGCTTCAAGATGTCGATAGTGTTTTGCAGGTCAAATGCCATGTGAGCGCCCCTTCTTAATTTATTGTTAAGGGTGAATGTCAATATAGGGCTCCTGAAAACAACAATGCAATACTTTGCGTATTAGCGTCTCGTCAGCGCAGCAATTCGATCCTTTGCTCTGGCTATATGCTGCGTGTAGTCAGACGGTGCATGATCAACAAAATGAAGGTAGGCATCAATAGCAGCATCATGTTTGCCGGCTTTTTCACACGCAAAGGCCATTTGATAATAGGCCCAGGCGTGACTCGGCTCCAGGGTAATAACGCTCTCGTAGGCGACAATTGCTTTCTCATAATTTCCGTCGGCGCTGAAAGCCTGGGCGAGTTGGTAGAATCCTGAGGCGTTTTTAGAGTCTGCCAGGGTATAATGTTCCAGGTCAGAAATCGCATCTTCGTATTTCTTCAATTTGATGTTGGCCTTGCCGCGGTGATAGAAACCGGTTTGATCATCCGCATTCAATTGAATCGATGTGGTAAAGTCTGAATGTGCATCCGCGTAGCGTTGCATTTCCATGAAAATGACCCCCCGCTCTCTGAATACCATATGAAAGTCGGGAAAAACGTCTACGAGAAGATTCAACTTGCTCAGAGCTTTCTCGTATTCTCTGTTCTTGCGGTGCGCTTGCCCTTGGGTCAGGTAACATTCATAGACATGGTCACTAAAGTAGATTCTTCCGGATTTTCGCTCAGCAAACCGTTGAAATGTCGTTAAAGCCTTCCGGCAATCCCCGGTCATGTTATAGGCAGCGACTAAATCGTCAAAGGTGATGGCGCATAGCGAGTCGATCTCAATTGCTTTTTCAATGCTCTGAATCGTGTTTTGATAATCTTTTCTGCTTCGATAAACCCGTCCAAGGAAAGCATGGGCCAGACAGAAGTCCGGGGCAAGTTCCACAGCTTTTTTGTAATCAGCGAATGCTTTTTCAGGAGCGCCATTAAATTGAAATACGTATCCACGCCGCAAATAAGTGAGGGCATAACCGGGGTCTGAATCCAACGCTTTCTCCAGCAGTTCCAGTATTCTAGCGGTGTCATTGCTTCTGACTGTTCGGAATATCTTGCGGGCAACATCTTTGGAGACTCTTTTAGCCAAAACATCATCCAGGAGTCGTTTATAGAGTTGCAACGGTTCACTTTTCGGATTTAAGGTTAAGGCCATTCCAATTTGGTCTTGTGCATCTTCAAAACGACCACGATTGGCATTTTCAATCGCATCGAAGTACAAGTCAGAAGCAAGTTCAAACTTTCTAGCTCTCAGGCTTTCATTCTCGTCTGGCTTCGGTTGAGTCACTGCCGGATATGTGTAGACAAAAAGGAGGAACAGAATTGATTTCATGTGGATGTGCTTCATTTTCTCCCAATTCACTTAGTGCTTCCTCCCGGTGCCGGCAAATAGCGTCGCGATGCCAAGCAAAATATAGATGACGGCACTGAACTTCGTTTGATAGAGAAGGAAGCGAGTCTCTTTTCTCAACCAATTGCCAAGGGCATCAGCGAGGACGACGAAGACCCCATCGCTGGTAATGGCCAAAGCGAGGAACAAGGCTCCGAGCAATATTATCTGCAATGGCACATTGCCCGCCGCCGGATCAACAAATTGTGGCAGAAAGGCCAGGAAGAACAACGCAGCCTTCGGGTTCAGCAAATTCACCCAAATGCCTTGATAGAAAACCGAGCGCAAATTTGCTTTCCGGTCTATGTCAATGGACGCGGCAGTTGTTTTGCTTTGCCACGTTCGAAAGCCAAGATAGATTAGATAAGCTGCGCCAGCCAATTTCATCAAATTAAAGGCCATCTCCGATGAAGCAAATATGATGGACACGCCAAATGCTGCGGCGGCAATGTGCACCAGTGTCCCGACGCTAATACCAAGAATAGATACCGCTCCGGCCAGGCGTCCCTCGTCCATTGTCCGACCGACGATATAGAAGACGGCCGGTCCCGGGGTGAGGAGTAAAATCAATGTTGCGGTTACAAATACGAGTAAATCAGGAAGCGTCAGCAAAAGAGACCTCCGTTTATTCCAGGAATGATCTGACTCTGTAGAACCGTAATCGTGACATTTCAGAATCTCGTGCGATACAAGACATGTTCGCGAAGTTCGTGAGCAACGGGCAACTTCGGATGCATGAAGTTCTCAGCCGGATCACAGACCATGCCGATTTTCTTCATCACGCCAATGGATGGTAAATTGAGGGTCGATGTAAAAGATACAACCTCTTCCAATCGAACAACATCACGTGCAAAATCCAGGACCGACCGCGCAGCTTCACTGGCATATCCCCGTCGCCAGAAGGGCCAGTTGAGTCGCCAGGCAATTTCAACAGCCGGGGTGAAATGCGCTTCGAATGACGGACGGTGAAGGCCGACATAGCCGATAAAATCACTACCTTTTTGCAATTCAACTGCAAACAAACCGAAGCCGCATTCTTCAAATTCTGCTTCGATAATATCAACCATGTGATTGCTTACTTCCTCTGTAAGCCGCTTCGGAAAATAACGCATAACTTTAGGGTCTGCGTTCATTTTGGAAAAGGGTTTTCTATCTGAATCACGCCAGCGGCGCAAAATCAAGCGCTCAGTTTCTATGCGAAAATCTGTCATCATTTATTTCTCTTTCTGGAGAGCTTTCGACACAGATCGAAGTTTATCCTAGCTCAAGTTCCACGCCGCCGAAGCGCTGCACAAACAAGTTAAAACAGATGGCTTCAGCAATGCCTCCCATGAATCCAACAACAGCGAAGATGGCCGGCATTCCCACTAAGGCCAGAAAGGCCAGGGCGGTCCCGGCATTGACTCCGCCGGTCGTCACAATATCGTATATCAAACCGCCAAACGAATATAGAATGCCTGCCAGCAATCCCAGGAACGCACAAAGCAGCCCCTGAAAACGCGCAAAAGACAAAACACCGAGCCTGTTCACAGTGGTCATATATGACCTCCTCACTATTCGGGTTAGTGGATTTTCAGGCACCCGTTACAGAAAATTAATTTTCAAATTCCAAAACAAAAGATTCCAAATGAGGCTGTTTCTCTTTCGATCTTCAATTGTCATTCTTCATCTTCCATCTTTCTTCGAAGAATTCCTCAGGGCTAAAATAGTTGCGATAGAGTTCTGCTTCATCATAACATTCCAGCGAGTAAGTCCCAAAATAGCGGCTTGGCGTCTTGGGATCCGGCATCAATTGCCGCGGTTCTCGTTTGAGGATCTCAAAATGAAGATGATCAAACTGCCAGCCATAGCGCTGCAGTTCCTGCCTGTTCATGAATCGTGCAATCGGCTCAAATGGATCAACAGCGTCGCCAACCTGCACAGCAATGCCGGCAATGTGTTCATATACCGACCAAATACGCATTTGCTCATCCATAAAGTGCCCGATGATGATTTGCGCATACGGCCCGTCATCCCGAACGCTGAGCACAAATCCGCTTGCCATTGCAAAGACCGGTTCATCAGAGTAATTGTCCAGCGGGCGCTTAAAGTCAACTGCCGTATGCAGGTGTGCCGGTACAGTTGGTCGTGCTTTGCGAACCACGCCGAATTCACCGATCGCTGTCAACGCCACATTGTCCCAGGATTGCCGATCTTCTACGTCAATTGGAAGATAGAAATCTCCGTTGCTCGATTCTTCTAGCGAAGCAGCGAGCAGAACCAGGCAAGAAGCCAACACACAGACAGTCAAAAGATGCTTCATCAGGCTTATCATTCCTTGATCGAACTTACTGCACGAGCTTCTTGGCTATCCCTACAAAAGTGCCGTGTCCCTCGGTCAAGTCGTTGAAATCGACGTTGACGATTTCCCAGCCACTGGCACCGAGTTCATTTAGATAAGCTTCCAGCTTTTCGCGAGCCCGGCCTTTAAACAAACCTTCGCGTTCAACATCCCGTGAATCAATTATCTTATATTTCCATTTGGCCATTTTGTTCTCCGGTTAACAAGTCCAATTTATAGTTGCTTTCGTAAAAACGTCAAAATGCTGTTATGAACGTTGGTGTTGGTAGCGACACTCCAGCCGCCGTGACCGGCTTTGTCGAGCTCCTGGTATTCAAAAGTCTTCTTCTGTTCCTCTAGGGCATCACGGAGATTTCTGGCTTGATTGATGGAGACAACTTCATCCTCCTTGCCGTGAATGACCAGAACCGGTGCTTGCAGGCGATCAAGTTTATAAAGCGGGGAAATCTTACGCAAACTATTTCCGTCGCCGACCATTAATTGCCAATATTCGTAGGCAAATGATCGCCCCATATCTGCCCGGTAACTTTTTAGTTGATCTTCCACCTCATAAACCCCTGCAATGGGAACGCCGCATTTGAACAATTCAGGATGCCTTGTTAGCGCCATCATTGTCGCATATCCGCCGTAGCTCGCGCCCATTAGTGCAATTCGATTCGGATCGGCCACCTTTTGTTGAATCATTTCCTGAACGCCATCGACAATGTCATTGATGATGCCGTCTCCAAAATTCAGCCGTGCAGCATCAAAGTGGCTAAATCCGTAGCCGGTCGAGCCGCGGAAATTCACTTGCAATACCGCATAGCCATGGTGCGCCAGAAATTGTACTGTTCCGTCATATCCGTAGACATCGCGAACCCACGGCCCACCGTGCGGATAAACAACCAGCGGCAAAAGTTCGCCGTCAGCAGCATTGGGAATTGTCAAATAGCCATGGATTTCGCGTCCGTCCCGCGCATTGAAGCTGATTGGATACATCTGCGAGAGCTCCGCTTGCGCCAGGCTTTCACTGTATAGACCAACCTGCTGCAGACTCTTTTCGCGGACATTTAGCACATAGTATTGGCCCGGATCAACACTGTTCGCTGATTTAACAAGAAATACCTGATCGTCATCGCTCCACTCAAGAATCTGGTTGAGCTTGCCGGGCAGCTGCTGATCAAGAAACTGCTGAATTTGCAGGAAATAGGGTTCCAGCCACATTGTCGTTCTCTTGTCAACTTCATAGCGAATTCCTACCAGCTTCTTTTTTGCTGCAGAAAACAGCAAGTTATTTCGTCCGTAAGATGCTTCCTGGCTCACCAGATCATATGTTTTTCCGGCTTCGGCAACTATTTGGTTTTTTTGTGAGCGGAGATTGTATTTGTAAATATTCATCTTATCCGAATGAACATTGGAGGCATAATAAAAGCCGTGGTCCAAATACCCGCTGCCCAGCATGATACAGCGGCGGCTCGTCGCGCTCTCGGCATCCAGGTCAAATCCGGACTGCGAATCATCCTGAAAGATCTCATCGAGCGCTTCCCAGCCCTTCTTTCCGGGCTCCCTGTAGAAGAATGTATAGCGGGCATTTCTGTATTTCACGCCGACATTAATATCGCCGCGACGACTCACCCCAACTGAATAAAAATCTTCTGTGTCGCAAAAAACGGATTCTTTCTTGCCGGTATGGATATTCGTTTTGTAAAAACACCAGGTCAAGTAAAGGCGCTGGCGCTGGGCGTTGCCATCATAATTCCGCGAAGAGAAATTAGAGGTATTGAAGGTGCGGGCCTCACGAACCTGTATCAAAACATGATCGGGATCGTCAAGAAGTGGGTCACGCACAAACGGCTGTTTATACTCTACTGATTCTATCGATTGCTTCAATGCGCTCTTGAAGAGCTGCCTTTTGTTCTTGCCATTGGCATCAACAGCGTAAACATGGCCATTATTTACCTGGAGCACCAAACGTTTGCTGGTGCTCCAGTGAATGTAGATGCGATATCGCTCTGATGATTCAGCTTCGCTTAGCTCTAATTTGGTCTTTTTCCCAGATTCAAGCTCAGCTACTATGATACTAATTTTCCCGTCATTATCATTCGCCAGGTAGGCAATACGCTTCCCATCAGGCGAGAGCGTGACGCCACTGAGGTTCGAGCGCTTGAAAAAATCCGCGGTAGTAATCGAGGCAATCGCAACGGCTGTACAGCTGATGAGGTACACCAGCACAAGGAATATTCGAGGCATGGATCATTGTCCTATGTTCAGATCTTTATCCGATGTTTCTTTCTAATCAATTAGAACTTTTGCCCTGGAATTTTGATTTTTGTGTCAGCTTCCTATACAAATATTACCGGAAGCTCGATGCCTTTTGAAAATATTCCAACTCCCTATTTTGGAACGAGTGCCCAACGCTCATGCGCCTGCAGGTTTTCACCGACTTTCAACGAAATTGCTGGTCCCGGCAACTTTTTGAAACCGCAGCGTTTCACAAGTGCTATCGAGCGCCTGTTTTTCGATTGGACATTCACCTCCAATCGCGGCAGTCGCAATTCATTGAGCGCGTACCGACAGATCACATTCAAAGCATCCGTGAGGTATCCTTTCCCCGTCATCCCCGAAAAACCATAAAAGCCCAACAACGATATATTTAAACCACTTTGAGCAATTTGACCTATGTTCACAACACCGGCCAACACGTTGTTTTGATTTTCCAGAACCAGGAAACCCCAAAAGTTATCTGCATTGCAGAGTCTTAAATACCGGGTAAATGCCTCATGATTATCAGGCGGATACACCCATGGCCTGTGGAGTTTCTGGCTTTCGCGGACCGCTTGGAGAAACACCTCAGCATCATCCTGAGTTGGCGGTCGAAGCAGGATTCTTTTCGTTTGAAGCAATTGAGTCATGGCTTGAGGTGACGTTATTCCTAAACACCCCGGTCATTCTCTAAGAAGAAAATGACCGAGGATGTAAAGATGAGAACATTTTCCTGATTATCCCATATTGCGTTTCACTTCGTAGACACGTGTGCTGTCAACAAATGGGCATTTCGAAGCTATTTCTGCAGCCTCCTCCAGATTCTCAGCCTTGATCATTGTAAATCCGGTGATGGACTCCCGAGCAAACGGCAGATCTTCTGCGCCGGCTTCGCTAAATTCCTTTCCGGCAGGAAAATGTCCCTGGTCCACTTTTCGGTCTGCAATCGATTGAAACCAGCTATTCCATTCGCCCATCTGCTCTGGTGTCGGCGGGATAAATCCATAGTGTAAAATGATGTAGTCATTCATAATGTTGTTCCTTTGTATTTTTGCAATCAAAGCCTTAGTCAAAACTTGTTCCGGAGAGCTGCGCCATTTTCAGGGTCCCCTCCCCCATGCATTCGCGAAGCTTGCTAGTCCAGTCGATCGCTTCTTGCTTGCTATTTACGCGAATGACCGTAAACCCTGGTATAAACTCCTTGCCTTCAATGAAAGGGCCATCGCTGACAGAGATTTCATCTTCTTTTAGTGTCACCTCGGTGACAGCCCGCGGCATTTGTCCGGTTGCGACAACCATGCCGGATTCCATCGCTTCTTTCATAAACCGTCCCATTTTGGCCATGCCTTCCGGTGTCGGAGGCTTCATTGGCGTGTTCTCATTTACGGTGAAATAGACAAAAAACTGCATCTTGTTCAGCTCCTTTTGGTTAGTGAGTAGAGACCCTCTTTACTAACTGGTCGAACAAGAATAGCCCGCGGGGACATCACTTGTCATTTTTCTTCAATTTTTCCAGTTGCCGCTGAATATAACGTTTTTCCGCGTGCTGGGACACAAATTTCAAGGCTTTTTTGTAGTTCGAAATTGCAAGCTCGTTCTTACCTGCCCTGCGCGCCAAATCAGCCTTAGCGGCATATAGCAGATGGTAATTTTGCATTTTTTTATTATCGGCCAGTGCATCCAGCAACACAAGGCCCGTCTCAGGGCCTTCCAGCATTCCTGTCGCGATGGCTTTTTGAAGGGCGATAAACGGTGATGGTTGAATCTTTTCCAACATCTGATAATAGTCAACAATCAAGGCCCAGTTGGTGGCCTCAGCGGATGGCGCACTAACATGCACATAGACGATTGCGGCCTGCAAACTATAGTATCCCATTCGTCCGGACAAAACTGATTTATGCAAAACTCGTATGCCTTCGTCAATCAAATCCTGATCCCACAGGCTGCGATCCTGCGACTCCAAAGAAATTGGAATACCATCACCATCAACTCGGGCATTGCTGCGCGATTCATGAAGCAAGAGAAGCGACAGTAAGCCAAGTGCTTCGGGCTCCGGCAAGAGACGTACAATCTCCCGGGCCAGGAAAATAGCCTCCTGCGTCAATTCCGGTCGTTGATGATGTTCCCCTCCTGTGGCAGCATATCCTTCATTGTAAATCAAATAGATGACGTGCAGAACTGTATTTAAGTAACTGTCAAGTGTGTCTTTACCTGGGATTTCATAGACGACTTTGTCCTCACGCAGTTGTGCTTTGGATCGGGAGATTCGTTTCTTCATGGCATCGGGCTGCACAAGGTAGGCTCTGGCAATTTCTGCGGTAGACATGCCACAAACCTCACGTAAGGCCAGGGCAATGCGACTGTCGAGTGGCAGCGTGGGATGACAACAATAGAAAATAAGGCGAAGCTGATCATCCTCTATTGCCACATTGTTGGTCTCTGGCTGGAAGGCATATCTCTCGGCAGGCTGCTCAGCCTGTTCTTCGGCCAGCTCCCGGCCGCGTTTTTCACGCCGCAGCCGATCAATTATTTTGAAGCGCCCAGCGGAGACCAGCCAGGCACGTGGGTTTTTCGGGATACCTTCGCCGGGCCATTTTTGAAGGGCGGCGATAAATGCCTCCTGCATCGCTTCTTCGGCAAGGTCGAAATTCCCGAGCAAACGAATCAAGGTGGCGAGAACCCGGCGGGATTCCGCCTGATAGATGCGGGAAATATCATTTGATAACGAGTCTTCAGGAACAGTGATCAATGAAATTGCTCCATCATCTCTTGCCTTTGATCATCAGTGATAAAACCTCATCCGTGCTACGTATCTCGGCATACTCACCGGCCATATTGGCCAAAGACATGTTATGCACTTCATCAGCGGTTCGCCAGGCACCGGCAAAATCAGCGCGGCCAAAGGTGTAGGTTGCATCAAGAACAACCGTTGTATGGAAGCCTAGATTACCAGACATGCGGGCAGTCGCTTCTACCGAGTTATTAGTTATAACGCCAACAATGACAATGTCAGAAATTCCCCTGGCCTTCAGAGTGTCTTCCAGACCAGTGCCGACAAAGGCGCTGTTGCTAGACTTTTCCAGGACCTCTTCACCGGGCAATGGTTTGGTCTCCTCCCGAAAGTCATTGCCAGGTTGACCGGGGCGATAGTGCGATGTTGGATCGACAGACATATGTTTGATGTGCAAAAGGGGCATGCTTCGCTGACGCCATTCAGTCAGCAGGCGAACCATCTGCTTTTCGGCTTCCGGATTATTGCGCTGTCCCCAATCGGGATGGTCAATCGCATATTGCAAATCTATCAGCATGAGAAGCGTTTGTTTATTCATTCGTTTCTCCAGATTGGTCATTCATAAACTCATCCAACAGACCATGAAAGTGGCGCACGCCGTTTCCACGCTTCACGGAATATCGTCCCTTGAACCCTTTAATTCGCTAAACACTCTGCCAGCTTTGCTTAAAGATTTTCTCCTGCTCAAGTTGCAAACGCGCAGGATTGGTGCACCATTCAGCGGGAATGGTACGGGCATGGGCTATATTTTTTGAGAATCTAAATTCACTATTCGTCATGATGCCTATCATCCTCGCTACATGTGATAGAGGATTGCATTCCCACGTTTTCCGTGAGCGGTTATGGCTTTAGCCTTCTTCAAGCAGTATGCCATTTTTCCTGCTAATCGTTTTGAGATACCAGCGGTCTCGACAAGGTCTGCTACTGTAAAAGCTCCCGGAAACTCATGTGGAATGAGTGCTCTTAAATCCGAACCATTTTCAAAGAGATGGTCATCATTCACAACATACAACATTTTTCGCTCCTGTGTAACCCATCCCTTACGCCGCCAGTTGGTTTTGCCAGTAAATCGACGCACTTCCTCTTCTGCAATCAGCAAGACATGTAATGAAAAATTCTTGTGATTGAGCAATTCTGGAAAACTAACCAGTTCGTTAAACAACTCCAATAAATTGCCTTGTTTTGGCGACCGACGTCGACTGGGTTCGCCGTCTTCTTCGGTCGGCAACTTGATAACCCATTTCAACTCCGCAATGGGGTAGACAAGCCTCACTTCATGTTTTTCAACAAGTTGATAAAGCTTTCGCTTGATTGCAGCGAAATTTCGGGTCTGAATTTCAATCAACTGATCCCCGCGAACAATGTCAATCACATGTCGACCAACCGGAACTTCCAGCTGGTCGCCCGGCTGGCAATACCACTGCTTTAAGGAAATATGCAGCGACTTCTCGTTAAGGGTGCCAATGTTAGACATCTCGGTTTCGACCTTCACGCTCTATGATTTGCTTTTGACTAACATATTTTCAGAGCAGGTATCGAGAAACCGTTCGACGGCTTGTGGCGACGTTAATCGCAAAAAAGGAAGATGGCGGTATCTCGGTGAAGTCATCATACCGGCATAGCGTTGACGATTCCGTCGATAGCTCGTGATGGACCAGAGAATAATTGAGTCACGTGACAAAAATGATTTACGTAGCGTTTCCCGATTGCCAGTGCCAGGCCATAGTTCTTCCTGGCTCATAGATCTCTGAATAGCCCGCTTTGTCACCCGCGAAAGCGTCAGCCAAAAGGGCATATCTAGCCAGATAATTAATTGCACCTCTTGCCATTTTATCGGCGTCGTGCGCGAATAATTGCCGTCCAACACCCAGCGATCTTTATTGATCTCCTTTTCCAAATTTGCAAAGAAGACATCGTCGTCCGGCTTGGTCCAGTTTGGTCCCCAATAAATGTCGTCCATTTCAACATATGGCAGATCCAGAATAAGCGCCAGTTGTCGGGCAAATGTCGATTTCCCGCTACCTGACGTGCCAATGACGTTGACTCTCTGGATCTGATCGATGTTTACAGGGATATCTTCAGATTTCATTCTAATTGGCTAGTTAGCTCCGAGTCAGGCATAAGCCATAAATTCTCTTTTAGATCGAGACTGCCACCAAGCTCCTCCCTGACAACCCGATCTACGATCGCCAAACCTTGCTCCGCCATATTGTCGAAATCATCAATCGAATTCGGGAAGTTTTGCCGCGTGCGATGGATATTGAATTTGTCCGAGAATGTCCGCTCAAACGTTTCTTCCAGGCCGTATTTGCCCAACATGAATCCCAGCATACCCCCCCAGGTGGCGCTTGGGTTGTCGGAATCCCATCCGGCAAGTACGCCGATCTTGATCGTTTCCCTGAAATTGCCTTCACCATAGAAAAGGCTGACCAGGCTGGCGGCGAAATTGATGCCGGCAGCAAAGCAGCCATTGCAATAGAGCTTACGGGAGGTGATATCGTATCCGTCAGCCTGCTCCACTTGATATCGTTGGTAGATCGCATCCCGGGTCGCTTCCCAGGGTAAACCAGCATCATATTTTGACTTGACGAAATCATACATTGCGGCCGGGTATGATTCATTTGGCAAATGTTTGCGAGCGTTTTCCGCCATCGACATCATTTGCATTTTCATTGAGATCGATGGATCAGCGATCGTCGCCAGAGAATACATAATGACATAAAACTCCGAAATAGAAGCAGCCTCCTTGCGCGCCGTTGTGCGAATTGGTAAATAAGCCATCTTCAAGGCCACTTCAGGATGGCCGGGCGCATACAGGCCAAAAATTTCAGTGGTCAGTTGAGCATCAATCATGTCATAATGGGGATTGCTGCCCGGTTCGCTGGTTGCCGGTGGCAAAGCACCACTTTTCATTAGATCGAAAGCCGCTTGATTGGAGACCCAGAGATAGTTTTCCTCCTCCGCTTTGATGTGTTTCATCCAACCATCCCGAATTTGGGTGGCTGCGAGGAAAGACGTCTGATTTGTAAACAGGAGATGCTGATACATATACTCAATATCGGTATCGTCGTCTGCGCCCCAAACTTCTCCTTCATCGCGAAACACAAAATCGATCGTCGGGGAAAGGTCACTCGGCTGACCTTCTCCCCAAATGCTCGGCTGATCCGGCTTCCCCCAATCATCCCGAGTATAAAAAGGGCCGGTTTGGATATCACCGATATTGCCGATTTTATCCATCTCTGTGACCAACCCGGTCCAATTGGCAATACACTGGCCCAGCCAGAATCCGTAAAGCTGGTCACGATACTTGCTTCGATCAATCACGCGGCCGCTCTTCTCCTGACCGACGCTTTTCTCTTCCACTCGCTTGAACATCTGTCGGTATCGAGGCTGCCAGCTTTTTTGATCTTCTGAGCGGTCAATCGTTCTCAGCACCTTTCCGTTCGGAAGCACAGACCAGGACTGCCGGGAATAAAAAGTCATACCCTTGAATGTAAATGTTTTGAAAAAATAGACTTTATCATCGAGCAGCTTGCTATCCCAATGCTGGGCGCTGACATCGTCTACGTAATAGAGGCTCCACTTCTTACTGGCCTTGTCATACGCGCGAGTGACAGTTGCATCCACATATTCCCCATCGCCAATAAAGATCTTCCACTCTTCCCGGAATGCCGTCATGCCTTCGAGTTTCTTGACAAGAAAGTAATCCTGTTCCGGAATAGTGTCCTGATTGTAGATAGTGACTTCGGAAATCCATTTACCGTCGTTCCAGAAATGGAAATAGTCGGGAGGCTGCTGGGCGAACGCACTAATGGTAATGAAAGCAAAAGCAAGGAATGCGGGCATTAACCCTATGCTTCGAGATGCCATATGATACTCCTCGAGTCAATGATCGGTTTATCCCCCATTTTTGTTTTTTTCAACAAATTTGACCACGAGCCCAATGATCATGCCTGCCCCGGCAGCCCCGGTAACGCAAAGGCCAGCAAGAACCAATTGACTCATTGCGCGAGATTCTGCTTCATACTTTTGCTGGGTCTCCTTCGGCATTTGATCGTAATCCTGGAACGGAATACTGAACGGATCGAACAATACGCCATAGGCAATCATCAGGCATCCAATGAATAGGCCGCAGATTGACAAAATCATCAGGATTGTCAGACGGTTCATCAGCAAGATTCCAAGAAGAAAAATTCCAACAGACAGACAGCAAGTTTGAAGCTGCCAAACACTTACTTCGCGTTGCGCTTCGCAATTTCCTTCCGCACGACCGGCGCCACTTTGGTGCCGAAAAGCTCGATAGCATGCATGACATCTTTATGCGGCATGGTGCCAACGCCCATCATCATCAGGAAGCGCTGATGTCCAAAAATCTCGTGCTGCATCAGGATTTTCTCAATAACATCGTCCGGCGTACCGATGAAGTTTGCGCCGCGCAATGCAGCTCCACCATTAAATTGGGTGCGGGTCATCGGCGGCCAACCCCGTTCGCGACCGATTTTGTTCATCATCTGTTCAAAATATGGGAACGAAAAGTCCAGTGCCTGCTGGCGATCTTCAGCAATGAAACCATGTGAATTAACGCTTATCGGCAGCGCGGTCGGATCATGTCCGGCATCAGCGGCAGCCTGGCGATAGAGCTCAACCAACGGCCCGAATTGTTCAGGAATGCCGCCAATAATTGCCAGGGCCATCGGCAAACCAAGCTTTGCAGCCCGCACCACCGATTGCGGGGTGCCGCCGACTGCGATCCAAATCGGCAGCGGATCCTGAAGCGGACGTGGATAAACGCCCTGTCCATCCAGTGACGGACGTTTATTGCCTGTCCAGCTAATCTTCTCTGATTCTCTTAACCGCAACAGTAAATCCAGCTTTTCAGAGAATAGCTCGTTGTAGTCACCCAAATCATACCCGAAAAGCGGGAACGATTCAATAAAGGATCCCCTGCCTGCCATGATCTCGGCGCGGCCCCTGGAAATCAAGTCCAGGGTGGCGAAGCGCTGGAAAACGCGCACAGGATCATCTGAGCTAAGCACCGTTACTGCTGAGCTTAGGCGAATTGAATTTGTACGGGCGGCTGCAGCGGCCAGAACTACTTCCGGCGCAGAGGAAACAAAATCAGGACGATGATGCTCACCTAAACCGATAATGTCGAGGCCGACCTGCTCCGCCAACTCAACACGCTCAATGAAATATTCAAGGCGCTTGGCCGGACTTATCTTTTCACCTGTTGCCGCATCTGCTGTTAATTCGGCAAAGGTGTATAGTCCAAGTTCAAAGTGATTTATCATGCCTGAATGTAGAAAGGAAGTGTGGCCGGTTACAATACTTTTTATTGCTCATCTCAGTAACGAACAAGCAATCAGGCTTTATCTGCGATCATCCCGATGCGGACCAATGTGAAAACGCATACCGGTTAAGTGGGCGTCAACATAGCTGGCCGGTCGAAAAATGTAATAGGGAATTTCGGATTCGAAGATGACATAGGGTTGACGGTCTCGCGGCCACACCTCGATATGCGTTTGCCGGTAAGCAAAATATACCAGTGAGTAAACAGCCAGCCAAAGCGTCAATCGGCGAGTAAAGTTCCATATTGCTGCAAGCATAAATCCTCCTTCTATGAATTACATCAATTGTCGAGATTTGAGGCCTGCAAAGTCCATCGATAGCTAAATGCTGAAGAATTTGAGCTTTCATTGTTGACGTAATTGAAGATACCAACGTCTTTTTCCAGTTCAAGGTAGTAACAGCACTGCCTGAGTTCGTCCTGGAATATCCGAACGGAAGACTCATCTGATTCGCGATACCTGGGCGCCATAAAATCGAAAAAGTCAGCATTGCCAATACTCGTAACAATGTTTTGACTATTCTGAACAAACACAAGCGTTGTTGTCAGATCGATGGCTGTTGTATCCACGACAACCTGAGGATCTGGGAGTCCAACATTAACAAGGCGTTCGTCGATCACTGTTCCGGATTTGATAAGCTGAATGTCGTAATGCCGCGAACTGCCTATATCTTCAAAAGATAAGACTTCTATGACAGCCTGGCCTGAAGCAACACGACAAACGACGTCGAGTCGGTTTTCATTCAGTTCGTAAAACGTATACTCCCACCAGTTGCCGACCTTGAGAGGCAAATAGTCCGGTTGGTCAAGTTCAAACGAATTAGAATCTGCACAAGAAACGACCAGAAGGATTAATATGACCAGGCTTTTATAAAAACCGGCTGTTATAGCTCTGTTTGAATTATAAGTCATAACTTGCGTGTTTATCCTCCTGCTCTCGATAATGTATTGAAAGCTGCTGTATTACAGCAAAAAGTCAGAAGCATCACTCAGCGAATTGCGTATCTCTCCAGTAAATCACTCAGGAATTTACCGCCGCAAAAAATTACGGCACCTATAACGCCCGTCAAAAAATAGGCCAGCACATATCCCGAGGTTTGCTTATTGTACGATGCCATCGCAAAATCTTCAAACATGAAATCCAGAAAAGCAAAGAGCATCACAAGCGAGACCGCGCCGTTAATAGCTGAATAAAAATATGAATTAGTGTTTAGGAATTGGGCAAGGATTGGCGCAGCCAGCGTCACCATGCTACCCCAAAGTCCGCCTATTACCAATCCGCCCAACACGGATAGAATCGCGACAATCAGGAAGGCATCGATAGCGGTAATCCAATCGGTAGCACCTTCGATCGTCGACCAATTACGGATTAGTTTATCGATTCCCCAGTAGAGATACCATACGATAGCTACCAGCATACCAGAAACCATTCCGGTCATCAGGCCATCCTGAATAGCGATTGCCAGAAAAGTCCGCTTCGACGTTTCTATTTCCGGACGTTTTTCCTGGGTGCGTACGAATGATTGTTTGCATGAGGAACAGCGGATGGTATAGTGGTTAATTCTGACCTTTTTTTCACGTTCCTCCCATTCCCGGTGCACCACCTCTTCGCTGCCGCCGCGTCCGTTGCACCTTTCGCAGGCAAATGTCCTAACAACCGCCCGTTCACCTCCTAAATGCGCGGGGCTCTGTTCTGAGGTGTTTCGGCCAAGAATGCCCTCTCCTCCGCATGCAGAGCAAGGCACCCAATCTTTGTCTTCCCGAACCAGTACCTTTATGCGACGCGTCTCGACTCGGGCCAGTTTCTGACCGACAATATCCAGGTTCACGTTGCTCCTTCCGCAAGCCTGGCAGGTAGAGTATCCGGTTCTGACATCAATATATTCAGCAAGCTTACCGTAAAGTCCCAGCGGTATCAAATGCACCAGGTAGAAACCATAGGCAAGAAAGGCACCTGCTATCAGGACGATGATGATCAAGGGTTACTCCGTAATCTTAAATATTAACCACTCGCAATCCCGGACCGCTTTTTAGTCCCGGCAAATACCGCATAAAAGCTGAGGATAATTGCGGAAGCAGAAACGATAGTCATCAAAGTGCCCGGCATGAAATTCACGTATCCGCCAAGGTCCATGAAGAGAAAATAGCCGACGTCAGCCAATCCACCGGTGATGGCAGCAAGATAGATGGCATTTCTATTTCCTTTCCAAATATAGAAGGCAGAAATAAATGTTACCAGACCTATCCAGAACAAATTAAATCCATGTTGTCCGAGAATTGCGCCAGCGGCAGCTGGATAATCCATTCGGAGCGTGGACGGATCGACGGCATCTGCTATCCCGATAACAGCAGCGCTAATATCACCAGCCAGCGGTCCGCGCATCGTCATGACACCTGCCAACACATGAACCAATCCCCAAACAACCCACAACACCGCTGCGATTTTCAAAAAAGCACTATATTTTTGCATGACATCCCCTTTGTTTTGATGTTGCTGGGAATATATGCAAGCACGAATTTTTCGGCATTAATCCAGATTAAGAAATAGGCGCACTTCCGCTACTTTTCGAACCTCTCCCTCTTGACCTTGCTCAAGGCTTCCGGCGTTATCCCTAGGTAGGACGCAATCATCCTTTGCGGAATGCGTTGTGCAATATCCGGATATGTTTGGATGAAGTGCTCGTATCGTTCTATCGCCGGAGCGCTCATCAGCATAATGACGCGTTGCTGAAGAACACCGAGGCGTTTAAGCAATTTTTCCGGCTCGGCTTCTGTCGCCGGATCTTTGTCGCGTTGCACGATAAGAGAATCTTCCAACGCATCGATAAAAAGCTGGCAGGGCTCCGTCGGGGACAGAGTATCTGCGATCGTCCAACCCTCAGGCGCAAACTGGAAAATATATTCTTTCCCTTTTTCATCCAGCGCATAACTTCGCAAGAGCCCGTCCAGTACATAATAGATTTTGCTGTCCAGTACGCCCTTGCGCTGGATTATTTGGCCTTTCTTGACGCTCAGTTTGTTCAAAACGTCGTAATTTGTGTGTTTTGCTCTCCTGCCTTCACTTCCATTGTTAATGTCGCTGTCTTGCCTTTGTGCGCTCCCAGAGCCTTCAACCTGACTTCATAAGTGCCAGGCTGCAGAATAAATTTCCTGGGATTGTTGCTTTCGCTGGTATAGGTCCGGCCATTGGCAACCGCCTTCCCGGCACTGGTGTCGATGATGCGGACGGTCGCGTCGACAAGTCCATCAGAGCTGTTTGCGCCGATCATGGCAATGCCGCTCTTGAAATTATGCGTCACCTCAGCTATCTGACCGGCCGAGACTTCTATATCCTTGAATCGTCGATTGACATTAAGGCCCTCAACTTTCAAGGGTTTCAGCTCAACTTCGTAGCTTCCGGGATTTAATTCGATCTCTACCGCTTTGGAATAGGTCCGACCACCTGCCACGCGTTTGCCGTCAGCGCTCGAGAAGACGTTAATCACGGCATCCCACGCTTCGTCATTGTTGGAGGCCATTATCTTGATCTTGCCAGCATCAAAGCTCACAGTCTGATGTCCCTTTTTGTCCGCATAGCTTTCAACACCCGAAATTTTGATGCCGGCGACGTCGCTGTTTTCCAGCGCCCGAACCACGAGGTCATATTTTCCCGCCGGCAGGTAAAGCCAGGCACTGTCCCCATAGGTTCTCCTGGTGTCGACCATGTCGTCTGTTCCTGCTGTAAAGGCCCGAACAAAAGCGTCAACCGGTTGACCGTTTTTCACTGTATACACCGAGAAGTTTCCATCCGGATCATCGACGGTCGAAGCCGTCGCCTCTTCCAGTGCGCCGGACAACCCAGCAGTATCATCAGCATCGTAATAATTGCCGTCACCCTCTTTGGCTGCACACTCCAGCTGATCGGTTTCCCCATCTTTCAGGCCAAAGCCGATGATGTGCAACTTGAAGTCGATGCCTTCTGCCTTTGCCGCCCTTATGACCTCACAGATATTGCCACCGCAGGATTCGATGCCGTCGGTCATCAGGATAATGGTCGCTTTTTGTTTCGTTTCTCGCAACTTGTTGATGACTTGAATAGCAGAATATGCCAGGGGTGTTTTACCCAGTGGTTTTATACCGGCTACGGCTGTGGTAACATTTTCCTTCGCTGCATTGTTGATATCAATCATGAATTCAACGTCCTCGCAGTCTCCTTTTTGGCGATGCCCATAGGCAACAAAACCAACCCGCTGATTTTCAGGCAAGGCATTGACGGTTTTGGACATCACTTTGGCGGCGATTTGCATCTTAGTCTTACCCTGTAAATCGCCCCACATCGAGCCGCTGGCATCATAAATAAAAACAATAGGTGATGGTGCGGATTCAGTATCCCGCCCGTATAGCTGCGATACAAATAGAAGTGTTAACAGAAGTAGTATCAACCGATTAATCATGGGTTTCTCTTCCTTGTGTGATGAATATGGTTACTGTCGTTTCAAAATGATATCAGCTGCTTTCTTCAACGCCTGTGGATAGCTACCAAATATATCATCCTCTGTGAATACATCAAAAGCGATATCCGGCTCTACGCCGCCACCTTCCCATATGTCCCCATTGGGGCCGGTATAGACTTCATTTGCCATGGTTAAGTGAAAATACGGTGGAATTGGCTTGTTTAGGAAACTCGACAAGCAGCCGCGGGTGGGCTCGCCCAATTGCGTCACATGCGGGAAAGCCTTGAGCATGGCAGCCAGGGACTCTCCTGCACTGACGGTTGCATTGCTAGCTAAAACATAAACAGGCCGGATGAATTGAATCGGTCCGCGGGGTGAGACAAAGAAGCTGTCTACCTGACCTGCTGGATAGCCGGGCGTATGTCGCGTGAAGACGAGCCTGCGCCTGTCTGCAAAGCGGGCGGCAATCATCAACGCTGCTGGGTCATATCCTCCCTGGTTGAACGAAAGATCGAGAAGAATGGCGTCGCAATTTGCCAGTTTTACCATCAGACTATCCAGCCCCTCTTCCAGCATCGGCAATTCTTGCTCACGGGGCGTGCCTGATGGACTAAAAGCCGTTAGAAGATCGTTTTCCAGGTAGCCGATGTTCCCCTCAAGAATCCCCCAACGAAACCGCCCATTGATGGCTCGTTGAATGGTGTTATCTCTTAGAAGCGGCGTGATGCCGGCATGTTGCTTCCCGTGCCAGGCACCGCGAAAAGAACCTACATTGGTGACTGAATCCTGCCGGGCAAACTCTTTGTCAAGATAATCCAGCAGTTGCGCCTGTCCCGATTTGAAAGACTGCTTTGTTTGTCGAGAGAAAAACCGAGTGTGACTGTCTCCGAGCCCCTGTATCATATCTCTGACTGTATTGAATAGTGTTTCCGCTGATGCATCTTCTTTAAAACCGGACACGGCAGTTTCTTTTCGTTGCTGCCAATCAAAGGTACGACGACCAAAATGCGGGTAGTGTTCGTCAAATTGTTCAACTATCAAATGCAACAAGAAGCGAGAGTCGTCAAATCGTTGATCATCGCGAGTATTTGAAACAGTGCCCGACGGCAAAGATTGAGCACGCAGAAAACGTTCGAAGTATTGTTGTTCACATCGCTCGCCAAAATTCCATTTCCAGAGCTTGAGTTCCTGTCCATTGTCAGACAGCTCAAAGAGCGCGTATGAGGCCGCAAGCGGTTTCCCGGAAGCCGCAGAGTCGATATAGCAGATGCTTTTTGTGTAGTGATAAAAGTTTGCTTTATCTGTCGAGACTTCTAAATAACGTCCGTCTCCTACCTGCTGCCATACGCCGAGCAATGCCCCCGGCGCTTCATCACCAAGACTGATTCGCTCCTCTGCAGCCAATGCTTGCGACAGTGCAGAGACTATCACCAGTAATAACGTCATCAACGGCAAAGATGAATGATTAGCTTTCATTTGATTCATCCGGCACAATTTGAATTCTTTCACCCGTCGCATCTATCTCTACCAGCATTTCGAGAATTTCCCATTCTCCTAAATGTTTCTCGGCATAGCTATAAACTGTTGCGCTGCCATTTGGTCCGGAAATGGGGAAAGAGATATTCGCTTCGCCGCTTGGACCATTAACGCTGATATTGCCGGTCATGAAGAACCCATCCTCGATGGGGGTGCCCAACTGCTCAATAACCAGCGGGTGGTTTACCGCTCTTTCGAATGACATTTCATAAGCAACGCTCTGTTTGAACATTGCCATCATTGCCACTATAAAAACGCATATCAAGACAATTGCCGCTGCAATGATAATCAAGCCGGCCATGGCCCATTTTTTCTGGATACGTCGGAATTCCTCGATTGACTCCCAACGCTTATTTTTCCAGGCCCACTCATTGCCTTTGGCGCCACAGATGAAGGGGACAACGATATTGACACATGGTACAAACATCAAGAAAGTCAAAAACGAATTATTTCCAATTCCCCATATCCAATTTAGCAAGAAGGCTCCCCAGTTCCATCCAGCCAGTTCCGGCGGCAAAGTTGTCTGTTCACCCTGTCCGGAAGTGTTATTAAACGTGCCAGTTTCTTCCATCATTCCCCCACGTTGTATCGTTAAGCTTCCACCAACTCTTCACACCAGGTCCATTCAAAATAGGCCAAAACCCCGACGTAAAGTCCTTCTCCAACAATGTGTATCATTCCAAATATAGTTGCAGAATTCATAAAGATGAGCGCCATGATCATACAATTGATCGTCCAACTGAAATTGGCAACCGCAAGCAGAACAATGCGCCAAACCGGCCGCACCGCCATTCGAGCCACCGTAAACGAGTAAGTTCCGTAGAGCATGTTCACCGTCCCAACAAAAACAACCAGCCAAACCGGCAGTCCGTAAAACTCACTCAACCATGAGTGGAAAATTAGCATCAAGGCGCCTACTAACAAACCACCTATACTATCTACCCACAATATATGCTTTCGAAAGTTCATTATATCTCCACCGTTCCACGAACGGAAAATCAAACGCCGAGCATTGGTAAATGCTTGAGATCGTGATAGCGCAATGCAAGCAGAATGCAGGCTTCCAGGTCCTTGCTCGGGATCGGCCTGGATATGGGAAGGCGGATTTCACGATTGCCAACAAACTCCAGTGAGTCCGGAAAGAGCTCTCTGAAGGTTTCTACGAGAATAGTATTGCAATTAACGAAGACCGATACGGCACTCGGATGTTTAGTTTTCCAGGCAATGCGAACCGTACTGCCGCGCTTTACCAGGTAGCTGGGTTCGCCCCATTTGAGGGTTTCATGCACGTCGCCAAGATTCTCGCGCTCAGCAAGTGCATAAATCAAATCACGAATTTCCATCAGCCTTTGACGAGCGTCAGCTGGAAACGCGTCAAACTTCTCCTGCACGGATTTATCCACCTTGCAACATCCTCTTTTTATGAAATAGTGATTCTTGCCCAAAGGGCGCTAATCAAAAAAACCGAAGAGCGTCCTGACCAATCAAGTCGGTGTTAGGGTCACAATATCGTGCATCAACGGCCCAACACCGCGTCAGTAAATCCTTCCGCTGCTGCACATGGACCTCATTCCATGCCGCGCAGTAGGTATCGATGATCTGCAGTCGCGTCATTTAGGCAATCCCAACACCACCGGCTGGTGCCACAATATGCCGCTCTCCAAAACCTGCAATCATCGGTCTTCCTTCGGCAATGGCCGCCTGAACTACCGGCAAGCTCAACGAAGCTTGATGAGACGCTTCCGAGTCCCAAATTTCAGTCACCCAGATTGTTGTGTCATCCGTTGTTGCCGCAGATATCGCATACAATTTGCACCCGGGCATTTCCCTCGTGCCATTGAGAAGGATTTCAATCAACTTGTCTCGATTTCCTTCAGTTGCCTTTATTTGACCAATAATGCCGTACATTAAATGCCTCATTGTTGTCATCTTATTCAGGAGTGTTAGTGCCAATTACATGCTAATTTTGCGACCCAACAACCAAAACCCGTCTCAAAAACAAGCTGCTACACAAATGTAGAAAACTTCGTAATAGAAAGGAATAGATTTAAGTCACAGAGGTCTATTTGCCACATCCCTGCCAACAAGTATTTGCCCTTTCTCATCCTTTGCTTCCGATTTTGATTGCGGCCTTGCAATTTCATGACGCTTCAGAAAAGAATCAACGATGCTTATAACCTCGTCCGGATCCTCGCGATGTGGAATATGCCCAACGCCAGCCAGCACTTTCATTTCGCTTGGGCCGGGGACATTATCAGAAATTCGCTTTGGAAAATCCAGGGAGCCAAATTCATCCTGGTCTCCATGAATTGCCAATAACGGACAATGCACTTTTTCCAAGAGTGGCTCGAGTTGCCAGTCAGCGAACTCAGGAGAGAGCCAGGTCTCTGTCCAGGCATTCAATACCCATTGCGCTTTCTTTCCATGATATTTTTCAAGCTTCGCGAATTTCTCCGGATCTCGAAAACGCGCTTTGGCAGCGCGAATTCCCTCAAGGGTTCGTTCTTCAACAAATGCCTGTGCTGATTCGGTGATGACAGCATGGCATAAATCGCTTCCGGTATTTGCAGCTGCTATGGCTACGGCCATGCCACCACCAACACTGTGCCCAAAAAGAACCACCTGCGTCAGATCGAGCGCCTGGCAAAAAGCAGGAAACGTGCTTCGTGCCTCTTCTTCCACAAAATCATTTGGCAGCGTATCAAAGCGCTGGTCAGATTGGCCGAAGCCCGGGCGGTCATAGGTGATTACCGGACGACTGAGAGAAAGCGCCAGCGCTTGCGGAAATTTTCGCCAGGTTCTTACGCACCCTAGGGAATCATGAAGTAGAACAACAGGAATAGTGGAGTGTGATATGCGGGGCTGCCAGCGAGCAACGAATATTCTTGCGCCGGCGCAGTCTATATGGAAAGTTTCCTGATGACAATCTGACATCTGAGTTTCCAGCGGAGTGGGCTTTGCTATGGGCAATTACCACTGTTCCGGTTTCTTTTCCCGCTTTCGAGACAGGAGCATAACATCACGCAGCTGCTCCGTATTTCGGGCATTTAACCAGCCTTCCTTGAATTTCGGATTCTTTACAAGATGGGCAACATTCATCAAGGCGCGGAGATGATAATTTCGCTGATCCGGAGACCCCAAGAGAACGATGACCATTTTCACCGGCTGGTTGAGATCGGAAAAGTTAGCCCCTTTCTTACAGCGTACCAGCATTACCTCAAACACATCTTCGCCATCAACTATAATATGAGGAATGGCTAAGCCGGGACTAATGACGGTGCTCGATTGCTTCTCTCGCTTAAGGAAAGAGTCGAAGAGGAATTCTTCGTCCATATCCAGGCGCTCAGCCAATGCTTTGGCCATCTTGTGAAAGAGCTCTTTGGCGTCAATCTCTTCTTCGATATCCAAAATTTCGCATTCCTTGACCAGATGATCAAAGCGATCCAACTCAACGCCGCTTCGTTCCAGGGAAATATGCCGGAGCTCATCTTCCAGACCGCTTCTATCGATGTCGCTCGAAGTGATCGATTTGACGAGATATACAAAAGCAGACTCGCGGTCAATTTTGCGCCAGACGTAGCCGACATACCAGAGTCCGGCCAGTAGTCCAAAGCCAAAAGTGAGCAGTAGCGGCACGAGGCCCATTTCGAAGATCAGGAAGCCGTATAAGACAACTGACACTATCTGTAGCCACGGGTAGAAGGGTGCACGAAAAATAGGGCGATAGCTTTGCAGCTTGCTGCTACGCATTACAATCACAGAGATGTTGACAAGAATGAACATCAGGATCATCATTGTCGAGGCGGTTTTCACGAGGTCTTCTATGGATAGCAGTCCGACAACCAGAATGATAAAAGTGGAGGTAATTAAGATGGCGGTATGTGGTGTTTGGAAACGCTTGCTGGTTTCCGATAGCCCTTCCGGCAGCAGGCCATCCCGGCTCATAGCCAAAGGAGATCGCGATGCAGATAGCACACCGGCATTGGCAGTTGTGATGAAGGCAAAAAGCGCCGCTGCCTCTATGGCGATGATGCCCCAGGTGCCAAATATTTTTTCAGCGCTGAGGGCAACCGGGGTAAGTGAACCAGCAAGTTCACTGGCTTCGACGGTGCCAACCGCAACACCAACAACCAGGATATATAAGATGCTGACAACAATCATCGCCAGAAACATGCCCTGTGGAAGATTACGTCCCGGATTTTTGACTTCCTCGCCAACGCTGGCAACCTTGGTTAAGCCGCCAAAGGATACAAAGATCATACCGGCAACCGCGAAAAGCGTCTCGGTGTCAGTCGTCATAAACGGCGTGTAAGCGGCGCTATCCAGGCTGCCAAGACCGGAAAGGCCATGCAGCGTCAGGATACCGAGTAGTCCAAAGACCAAAACGACCTGCAAATTGCCAACACTCTTGACGGAAACAAGATTGACTAACGTAAAAACGAGGCAGCTGCCGATTGCGATGATTTTGATGCCAAATTCAGGGGAAAAAGGCAGGAATTGTGCGCCGATTGTGCCAATGCCGATTAATGCGAACCCGGCCTTCAAGGCAATAGACAGCCAATTCAGAAAACCGGCATAGGTGCCAACCAGAGGTCCAAGGCTGCGCTCGATGAAGAAATAGCTCCCCCCGGCTTTGGGCATCGCTGTGGCCAGTTCAGCCTTGGACAATAAGGCAGGAATGATAAACAAGCTCGCCAGCGCATATGCCAGGATGACAGCGGGACCGGCCTTCTCAAAAGCGATGCCAGGCAATACAAACAAACCTGAACTGATCATCGCTCCAGCGGCCAGGCAGAAAACATCCAGTTTATCTAAATCTTTTTTCAGCATCCCATCTGTCTCTTGTCAAAAATAGTTGCAAAATATAGCTGCCAATTGAATCAAACTACAAGTGTATCCAGTAAATGTCTTCTTTCATAGAGATTAAAAAATTAACCGCTATGTTAGGTTTGAAGGAAAAGCAAATATAATGTTCGACGGGATATATGCAAATCTGAGATCTGTGGGGATTAGCACCCAATTGATGGCGGGGGGCGGCTAGCCGGAGGAAACGTTTGCGCGCAATTAATCGATGCCCTGAAATTGTTCAAAACTTTGTCCACTGGCAAGGAAGACGAGCGATCCAATGAAGAGACCGATATTCACAACGGCACAAATACCAAGTAGTGCCCAACCTATCGAACGGCGCTTGTGGATCTGGTAGCCAATATTCAAAAAGCCGGGCAAGGCCAGCGGGAAATTGTGCAGCCCCATCGCCAGTAGCGCAACAGCCAGAGTTGTATTTAGGGCAATAAGTGTCCTGGAGGGCACTTTTTCGCGAAGCAATTTCAAGCTATAGCGGCCTAGGGTCACGGCGGGCAGGAACAAGATGGCGCCCAGCAGGTAGAGCAACAGCAACGATCCATCCAGGGTCCCAAGATGGTTCTTTACGGTGACCGCCAGCAAATGTCCAAAAGCCATAGTGCCAATTGTGACACTAAAAAACAAGTTGATGATTGGCGTAATTCGACGGCGCCAATTCTGGTCGGCAGGACGATGCCAGGCGAATATGACAATCGACAACAGAACAGCCAACGACAATGAAGCAGTCAGCCATTTGCTTTCATCAATAATGAGCAACATCAAGGTATCAATCATGTTCTTCGCCTCTCCTAGCGCCAGAATCGTCAGTCTGCAACACTCTACTATGTTTCAGGTTTGATCAATTTCACCGTGTCACCGACCTGTATGGGGCCAGCCTGGATGACCGTGCCATATGCACCGGCATTGTTGTCATTGAGTTTCACAACGGACTTCATTATTTTCGGGTTCTGCTCGGCGGTATCAGGATCGAGATTGATCATCATGCAACGCACATCGCGCTTTGTTAGCTGCACAGCGGGTCCGTCACCAAAAACAAGCTTGCCACCCACCCAACCATCTTCAACGAATGGCAGCGGGTTATCACTCTCCAAAACGATATTAGGACGAAATCGGCGGGCGTCGAGTGCAACCTCAGAATCTTCGCAAATACGTGAAACCGTTGCAATAGTGATCACAGAGATAGCAGAATCATCGAAAATACCCTGCTTCAATTGCATCATCTCCAATTCATCACCAAACAAGCTGGCAACTTCCTCACGCAGCTCTTCACTAAACACATCGAGCCTCCTTCCCTCCGGTGTTAACACCTGGGTCGGTAATGGCTCTTTGCCGGTTTCATCGAAGCTGCAAGGCTTGTATTGGATCAGCTGTGCCAATTTGCCAGCCGTTAACCATGGAAAACCGCCGCTGGCATTCATGCGCCTGAAAGCAAAACGACGATCGCCTAGCAGGCCGTTCCAGCCAATGTAGCTCGCTTGGATGGCGATACCGGCCATGGACTTGACCGGATAGCGCATCAATTGCGCCACGCGGCCGATTCTGATTTCCAAATGGCACCTCCCCTACTCGTTTGTCAGATGACAAATGCTCCGACAGCCGCTTCGCAACCATCCCAGTTGATTTTGATGTTTTGCGGATCAAGCAGGCTATCCTCTGGTGGAAGAATATCCGGGAAACCGCCCCATCGCTCAGGACCATAGAAGTTTCCGGATTCCGCCGCAGGATCCGCACAAGCCCGGATAATACCCAGCGCACCATCTTCAGCCGACTGTGCCTGTTCCATTAACGGGCTGTCGGCCTCCATGCCGCCTGTCTTCGCCGTAGTCACCTGTAAATTGGTCGCTGCCAGGCCAGGATGTGCCAAAAGCGATTTCACGTTGTAGATATTGTTTGCTTCCAGCTTCTGCTTCAAGCCATATGTGAAGGCACAATTGGCCAATTTGGTTTGATGATAGCGCTGCCAGCGCGGCCCGGTAAAGCTGCTGTTTTCTTCATCGGTGCCATCGCCACCAAGGCTGCCGCCGTTCTTGCCAAAATATTTCGATTCCAGCGGTGGGCCCAAACGGGCCATCGAGGAATGGTTAACAATACGCCCGTCTACGCTTTTACGGATAAGCGAGAAAAGGTCCTTCGTTAGCAAGAAATGTGAGATGCAATTGGTCTGCATTTGTACATCATAGCCGTCTTTGGTTGCCTGGTCGTTCATGGCCATGACACCGGCATTGTTGCAGAGGACATCAAGCACCTCGTATTTTGACTGGATCTCGCTTATGGCCTGACGAACGCTGGCAAAATCCTGAAGATCGCAAATAATCGACTCAAACTTGCCATTCAGGACCTCGCTTTGCAATTGCGCCAGCGAATCCGTCGAGCGCTGACTGGCGCGATTCAGCAGCAAGACCGTGGCGCCCAACTTTGCAAGTTCCCGTGCGCAGACATAACCTGTCCCGCTGGTTGTGCCGGTAACTGCAACAACTTTACCGGACATATCCTGCGTGTGATTTTTTATAACTGTATCCAAATGCAGGGTTTCGATAGCCATGTATTTTCTCCTTCATCGGTCTGTATTAAGTAGCCAGGCTTCTTCTTTTGCCGGGCACTTTCCTTTTAGCCCCCCGGGCATGTCGAAGCTTTCCAGCAGTGAAATATTAAAAATGTCTTGATAGTGACGCCGTATTTCCCGGCCCTTAACTGAAAATGGCGGACCGTCCATTTGCGCCTGGTCGTAATCAAAGCTAATCAGAAGTTGCGATGCTTTGCCAGTAATATCAATCAAATGCTGTGTATAGCGGTCTCGCATTTCGGGCGGCAATGCAACCAGTGCAGCGCGATCATAAACGGCATCTACATTACCGAGCAGGCTGCCAGTCAGTTCAAATATGTCCCCTACAAAGATATCAACATTGGGTGCACGATAGTGCTTGAGCGGGCCAACCGGGGAAATCGTCGCTTCCACGCCAAGCTCCTGAAACAGCTGTTGAATCGCCATTTCACTCAACTCGGCGCCGACAACATTGAAGTCCTGTGACAATAGCCAGCCAATCTCAACCGTTTTGCCGCAAAGCGGTAGAAAAATGCGCTGTCCCGATGCCAGATAGAGCTTGTCAATGTGTCTTACCAGCAAAGGATTGGCTTCAACCTGATTAAAACCAATGCGATTGGATTTCCACCGATCGTGCCAGAAACCATGCTCCATTCTTTCTCCTTGCAAAGCGCAACCAATTTCCTAACAGCCATAAGGCACAAAATTCGGCGGGACCTTGCGGAAATGCGTCTCAAATTCGTATTTCATTTCGTCTTTGTTGTATTTGACTTCGATGAGTTCGTAAAGCAATTCCGAATTATCAGTGCCATTTTGCAAAATCAATTCTTGCTTCTCATCGCCATTGACATTCAAAGTGCTGTGTATTCTGGCGAGCCCTCTTCCTGCACGCCTATACAACAGTTTGCCGCCTTCATCAACAATGAGCAAGGTCCCTTTGCTCGCTCCCTCATGGCCAGCGTAGCTTGCCATAAGGGCATATAGCGTATCGACGATACCGTAGCGTTGAACCAGTATTTTTTCATACGTCTCACGAATCTCGTTGTTCATTTCTTTCTGGCTATTATTGCGTTCGATCATCCTCTGCCTGTTAAGCACTTCGGAAGGAATGCGCGGCAAGATATTTGAGAGAGCCGCAAGCTTTTTCGGTCTCTTTTCCCTGCGGCTTGAAACCACAATCTGGCGAATATCAGCTTTATCTGCGGAACCTTCTCGTTGAGGAATGGCAATCGGTAGACATCGAAGCACGATGGCGCCTTTGATATCATAGAAGTATTCATCCACCTGCAGTTTAAAAATTGAGTCAGTATGCTCGTTATGCAGCAGCTGCATGTAAAGCACATAGTCTTTGCGGTAACCCGCCAAACCATAAGGCATCTTATCCGCTCCGGCAATTTTCCAAAGTTTGTAGTCCCAGCTCGGTCCGCCCATCGGCTCCTGAAGCCGGAACAACACCATGGAAGAATCAGGATGTGTTTGAAGATCCCCTTTTTGCAGATGACTTAAAAGCAATCTATCCTTGAAGCTCTCAAGCATTTCCTCTTCCTCGATGAAAACATAAGGCACGCCATCTACTAACACCCCATAATGGAATTTTGAATCCGCATTGACATGAGAGAGAAAAAGTAGCAATCCGAATAACAAACCAGCTATCTTCATCTTAATCCACTCCACAACTTAAACTTATAGACACTCAATCGACGTCTACCCCTGATTTATTCTATTATTATCATTCAGCGGCGAATTTTTGCAATTATTTGACAGCAACGATGCTTTTCGTCGTTCGAAAGTATAGAACACCTTGTGATATTGCCGGGGAAGCGAAATTAGGCTCTCCCATTTGACTTCGGCTGAGCACCTTGAACTCACGGCCCGCTGCCAGCACATACACCGTGCCGTTTTCTGAGGCAGAATAGATTTTCCCGTCTCCTGCAACCAGTGAAGAGATAATGCCAGCGCCGGCATCCAATCGTTCCTGATATATCTTTTCGCCGGTAACGGCGTCAAAGCAACGCACGGTGCCGTTTGTGTTACCCAAATAGAGCAAACCGTTGTAAACAACCGGTGTTGATAGATATGAGCCACCTTTGTCTACGCTCCAGACCATGCCGTCGCTGCTGCGCTTTTCTGCTGAAGGCGTGATATCGCCGGTCGCTTCAGGACGAACCACATATATCGGCGACTTGTCGCCATGTGAGCTGGTGATATAGATCCATCCATTTGCTTCAAAGGGGGTCGGAGTTGGATTGTCGCCGCCATCGTGAATACGCCAGATTTCTTCGCCGGTTTTGAGATCGTAACTGACAACCCAGGGCCAACCATTGACAACCATCTGCGTTCGCTCAGGACCGCTATGAATGAATGGCGACCCCCAACTGCGTTCTGAGATCTCTTTTCGCGATGCACGCCAGATTTCTTCGCCGTCTGCGAGCCGAACGACGGCAACAAAAGGATCATCAGGATCGTCGCAAACCAGGGCGATGCGATCTTCATGAATCACCGGCGAACTGGAGAATCCCCAGCCAATGCCGTATTTGCTAATATTAATAACACCAAGATCCCGCTTCCAAAGCAGCTCTCCGTCTAAATTGTAACAATAGAGTCCTTCTGAACCGAAGAACGCCACCAAATGCTTGCCATCGGTTGTCACGCTGGTATTTGCGTGTGTTGCTTTCATGTGGCGGGAGGCCTTCGGTTGTCCACGATGAGCCGTTTTTCGCCATAGTTCAGCCCCAGTAAATTTGTCAAAGCAGAATATTACCCATTCCTGCTCGCCATCGTCATCAGCGGCGGTCGACTTCCCGCTTCTGCCGATCATAAGCGGGGCCTCACCCTTTTCAGCTATTGCCGAAGCAACGAAAAGACGGTTCCCATAAATCGTTGGGCTGGAGTGTCCAAGCCCCGGCAAACGGCTTCGCCAAAGCACACCTTCTATTTTGCCGGCAGATGAATCGGCATTCCAGAAAGCAGGTAAAGTATATCCCTCTGCCACCCCGCTCCCACCTTCGCCGCGGAATGATGACCAATTTTGCGATACACTCCCCGCAGCTTCAGGTTTGCTAAAGTATACAATATTCGGTGCCCCGGATCTTGCGGCCGCGATATCCGGCCGACCGTCCTTGTCGAAATCAGCCACGTCAAATCCATAAACCGTTCCCTGGTCATCGCCAAAGATACTCGGGTAAAAACTACCACCTCTTCCATCGTTGTAATAAATCACTGAAGGTGCCTTCACATTGCCAACAATGATGTCAGCCAGGCCATCACTGTTCAGGTCAGCAACAGCAAGTGCGTAAGGTTTTGCGTTTGTGTCATCGATCAGGCGAGCGGGTGCAAACGCGCCACTTGCTTGCTGTAAATAAACCGATACACCGCGCCGGGTATCGATAGCAACGATGTCCATTAAGCCATCACTGTTTAGATCTGCCGCCTGTGCAACGCGGATTGCAGCATCGGACTCACCAAAAGGCAGTTTCGTAAACTGCAACACTTCACCTTCTGTTTGCAGCCACACATAACTTTGGCCACCATTGCGATGCGGTATGGCGAGATCGACAAGGCCATCCTTGTTGAAGTCTGCCGGCGTGATGGTTGTGGCCGGGTATTGCACTAGTTTCAGGCATTCCCCATCCAGCTTACCATCACCCTGATTGATACAGGCATAGCTGGCTGAGGCATTACCCCTGCCGCGATTGGCCATCACGACATCCGGCAGTCCGTCCCCGTTGATGTCAACAATGCTGGCATTCCTGGTCGGCCAGCTTTCGTCTCCAAAGGTTTTGACCACATCGAAATGTCCGTTGCCGTCATTGAGGTAAACACGCTTCGGGTCAGGCTTGTCATTGCTGACTACGATATCCAGATCGCCATCACCGTCCATATCAGCAAGCAAGCCGGAGTAGGAACGATCCGCTGTCTCAGCAAGATCGTATGAGCTGGCAATGCCGCCCTTACCATCTCCAAGCAGGACACGATTCACAAGTGGCCAGTGCCGCCCCTTGGCCAGGACAATATCCAGGTTGCCGTCACCATTGACATCGCCAAATGTGACATTCGCAGATGTTTCGGAACTGGTTTCAAGCAGCAAGGCATGGTTGTAAGCAGGAAGCTTATTGAGCAAGAAGAAATCGTCAGTCTGGGCGGCCACACCGGTCTTGAACAGTATAAGGAAAACTACTAGGTATCTGAGGGTTGAGCACAAGTTCATGGGCAAGACTTCCACGATTTAAATGCAAAAGCAGGTAAAGCCAATCGGCCTGTCGGATCACGATCAATCATCCTTCACAAACAGTCTGGCGAAGCGTGCACCAAGGCCGAATATGGCTTTCTGAAACTTCCAGGGAATGAACCGGAAATATGAATCGAAATAATCCATCAATATTAAGGTGTAAAATGGGCTGAATGGGATATTATTCTTGCTGATTCTTCCTTGCTCCGAGAGTTTGTATGTGAGCCGAAGTCCCTTTTCGATGTTCTTCGGCGGAAAGATTTCCGCAACGAACTTCGTTTCCTGATCTGTAGCGTTCCAGAATGAATGCAGCATGAAGGGCTCAACCACGACCTTATCATCGCCCGGCTTAAGCACTTTCTGCTGGTCGCCAAAAGTGATATTTAATTCGCCGGAAACCACCTCGAAGGTTTCCGTTTGATGAGGATGAAAATGTCGCGGACTCTTTGCCCAGGCAGAGCCGGGTGCAAGCGTCATGATAAATTTGGACATGCGCCCACCGGTACCTTCATCGGTTTGCAGAAACTCGATTTGGTCGCCGGTGCCATGGTTATGAATGGTTTCATTCAACTTCTATCTCTCCCCGACTTACCGCAACACAATGCCCAGCTATCCAGACGCCTTTTACTTCGCCATTCTCTTTAAGTGTCCGCGCATTTAAAATACTTGGGCGTCCCATTTCAACACCCTGGGCAATTCGCCAGCTAAATTGCCCATCGCGCGCCGGCTGATAGCTGCTCAGCATGGCAGTTAGCGCGCAATTCGCGCTACCGGTTGCCGGATCTTCCGGAACACCATCGAGGGGCGCAAACATGCGAGTGCGAATATCAAAGTCATCCGCACTATTCGTATAGAGATGTATATCCGGCACAAGGCCGGCTTTTTCGATATCCTGAATTGCCGGTAGATACGGTGCAGCATTTGTCAGGGCTCGCCGATTTTCTATTTCAGCGATGAGAAAAGGCAGGCCAACGGAAGCGACCTGCGGCTGGTGAGTCCGTGTGACTATATCCGCCGGGGAAAGCGAAACTGCTGCTGCAACCAACTCGACCGGAGCCGTTTCACGGATAGACAGTACCTCCGGCGCCTTGAGTTCACACCAGATCTGACCCTTCATTTCGCGAATCGCAATAGGCACCAACCCTGCTTTCTCTACGAAAACAACATTTAATCCGTCTTTGATGGAACCAAAGGCCCCAATATTGGCCAAAGTAAAAGCTGTGCCGATGTTTGGATGGCCGGCAAAGGGCACCTCTTGCGTTGGCGTAAAAATGCGCACCTTGCAGGTATGTCCTTGCTCCGCCGGAAAAACGAAGGTGCTTTCTGAATAGTTAAACTCCCGAGCAATTTGCTGCATTTGTGCGGTCGTCATTCCGGACGCATTCGGGACAACGGCCAGGGGATTGCCGCCAAATCGCTGCTCGGTAAACACATCGCAAGTATAAAATTGATAGCGCATTTCTAATAGACCAGCGTCAATTGAATCGAATGAGTCTTGAATCCGTCAACGATAATTGGCGGATCGTCAATTCGGCCGTAAATGGGATCGAAATCGTCCTGATTATAGGTCCAGGAATATGAATAGCCAAGGTAGAACCCTGGTGAAAGCTGAATATCAGCACCAAGCGACCATAGATAGAAGACATCCGCCGGGAAGTTGCTTGATTTAACGAGCCTGCCTTTCGATTTGGTTTTGGCGTGACGGGTTCGTCCTTCCTCGACCAGAGCTATGCCACCTGTTGCCAGCAAGCGCCGGGTAATCAGCGCCTGTTTCATGCGGAATCCGCCCCAGAAATAGCCGATGTCAATAAAAGTATCCACAAATCCGCCATTGGTTGTCGAGCGGAATCCACCTTCTTCGAGGAATTGGCCCCTCGACCAGGCCATTTCCAGCTGAAATTGGGTGCGCTGTTTCCAAACCTGAAGTCCTATGCTAAAACCCAGCATCATCTTGCCGTCTGCGCGGCTGGCATCGTAAGAGTCAGTTTCCTCAATGTAGACGCTGCGTGCGCCTACCCCGCTCAACCGGTTGTAAATCACTCCGATCGAGAAACCAATCGGCCGATAGAACTTCTTCAATGCCGCTACCCGCGCCGAGTCTGAGGCTGGCTCCTCAGCCATTATATTACCGGTCATTAAGATTACAACAAAGAGAAGAATTGTCTTGAAGAAGCGCATAGAGACCCCAATGTTAAGCGGGATTAGAGTGCCGGATCAAGTCCGGCTGGCAGCCTGCTTGATGTCATCTTTTTGCCGGGCATGCAGCCACAGGAACGCTGGTAAGCTAAAAGCCAGGCTGCCAATCATGGTCATACCTATAAAAACGAGCCATCCAGGCGTGCGTAATTCGAGTTTGGTAATCAGCCAGGCGCCGAAGCCCATCATGAGGAAGGCTTCTAAAATAAAGACCAGGCTAATTGGATTCTGCATCGCCGCAGTCATCATTTCCGGCTGAGTAAGCGCGTAATAGACAAATACGCTATTTAATCCAAAGAAACCAAATGCTGCGACAATTAACAACAGCGGCTTATTGCTATTTAAACGCACGAAAAAGTCCATGAATATCTCCTGTGTTATTGGATTGAGTGTTTCTACATCCAAAACCTAGGATCAATTCAGGGCGTTTCGCCTTGATTTAAGTCAAGAAATATTTGCGCGAACCCGGCTTAGCGTTTCGGGTGACATACCCAAGTACGAGGCGATATGCCGCAATGCCGCCAGCTGCACTATTTGCGGGCTCTCACTAAGCAGGCGTTGATACCGCTCCTGTGCTGTCATTGCCAACATTTCCCGCTCTCGCTTGAGGCGGCCGGACAAGGCCTGCAAGAAGAGCTTTCGTCCCCAACGGTCCAGTTCGCGATGCCTTTGCATCAAGGGAGAGAAAGAGGCAAAATCCGTCGCTAACAGGCTGCCGTCGGACAGTGCTTCAATCGAATAAGACGAAGGCTTCTGTAAAAAGAAGGAATCCGGCACGCCGGAGAAACCGGGCGCATAGGCAAAAATCACCGTATGCTCATCGCCATCAGCAGTTGTAAAATAAACGCGATGCACTCCTTCGAGGATAATTGAGATTCGGCGTTCGATCTCCCCTTCGCGGCTAAGCAGCTCACCTCGACGCACCGGGACAATCTGCCAGGGTTGCTTGATGCCATCCCAGACTTCATCCGGCAAGGGATCAAATTGTTCAAAAGAGCTGCGGAGTTGCTTAAGGGCACTCTCCATGCCTATTGTGGAAACGCTCGATGCCGCCAGCTTCATCACGCATTGACTCCAAATCAGGTTACAGTGGCACTACATAATCTTTTTGATCGCCGCCAATATATCAGCCTCGGCAGCCGGACCTTCATTATCAATTTCCAGTACCCAATCGAATTCCACTGCTGCGGCAATTTCATTGTACTCAGCCACCTTTCCGAGCGGGATTGGCAATTGATCTCGAGCGCCGCGTTCTTGCACTCTTTTTAGGCAGGTTTCAAGGCCTGCGCTAATTCGAATCATCTTTGTGAGATATTTCGCTTTTAGCGAGGTGTAGAATGCGCGAAACTCATCACCGGCACCCAGACTTTCCACAAAAACGCGGTCGTTGCCGCTGAATTCTCGATCAATTTGCTCTTCAACCGCCTGCCAACCGCTTTGGCCGTCCTGCAAGTTGAGCCAAATGCGTTCAGCCTCGACAAACACAGCCAAAGAATTCTTTGCAATCAAACGACCAATGTATGTTTTGCCGGATCCCTTCGGACCAATGAGCATATACAGATTTTTGGACATGTGTTACTCAACCCCATCCTTAATGCGTGCCCCCCAGACCAGTCGAATCATTTTGTAGAGGCTCTCTTCTTTGAACATGTGTTTACCTTCTGTATCCACCCGGTGAACAAGGACCAGCTTTGACGATGGATAAACACCAAGCATATGGATGCCCGCTCCGGTATGATAAAATGAAGGTGTTTGATGCTTATCATCCGGGACCAAAACATACCAGAGCATTCCATAAGACAATCCATAGCGCTCGTTGTAGATTGAATAAGGTTGAGTGCTGACATCAATCCATTTCTTTGGAATGATCTGTTCCCCGTTCCAATTACCCCTCTGCAAGTAAAGCTGGCCATATAGGGCCAAATCTCGCGCGGACATCCTGAAGTGATAGGCCGGATACTTAGACTTGCTCAATTCATATTGATAGACACCATCAGTAGATGGCGTAATGACATCCTCGTCTCCTCCGTCGATCGACGTGTAGGTGCCTGTATAGTGATGCATGCCAAGCGGAACAGCAATTTGTTCTTTAAACAAGTCGAAAATTTTCCGGCCGGTCTTTTCCTCCAGGATTGCTCCAAGCACATTAAAGTCCCAATTGTTGTAGTAATAATGCTTTCCGGGAAGATAACTATCTCGCTCCGGCATCCCACGGAGCATCCCCTGTGACACAGCCGCTGCAGGGTGATACACTCCTGAGCGGGATCTAAGTAAATCCGCCACACGAGCACTTTTTTCCCGTTCAGACAGCGGCGAATTGACATCATCCAGTTTGAGGTGTCCAATAGTCCAGCTGGTATCAATCGCACCTTTTGCGACTTCCAGGCCGATCAAGGAATTAAGCAGGGCTTTCCGTATTGAATGGACAATGTATTTGGTTTCAGTAAAGCCCCACTCAAAGATGATGTCACCCTCCACCATTAACAGCATAGCGGAAGAGCCGGCGCCTTCCAGAAATACCGCCAGGGAATCTAGCTTTTGCGATGAAAAGCCCCTGGCTTCAGGCTCAGCATGCGTGAAAAGATGCCGCGGTGCCTGGCCAGATGCTGAGACAGCCAAAAGAACGAGAAGGATTATGAGATGACTGTAGCGAAAACCATATATTTGTTTCAAATAAGTCATTCCTTGATTGATTTCCTTGAAGGCGAGGTCTCTGTTTTGCCAATGGTGGATTGACAACACCGTCATCATCTAAAACAACTCCATTTGTTTTGAACCGTCATCGCCCTGGCCATGCTGCTGCCACTGATAGCGCTTCAAATCAATTTTATCCTTGTAAAACAAGATCCCCTCTGCTTCCAAGAGATGTCGCTGTCTCCCTGATCCCGGCCGATTGCTTATTTTGCCTTGTGAATTGATGACCCGCTGCCAAGGCACGTCAGCTGGACAATCTCGCATGGCATTGCCGACCCAACGGGCCCCATAGACCTTGTATTCCTCAACAGAAACATTGTCTGGCGAAGGAATCATCTTTGCCACCTGACCGTAGGTCACGACTTTGCCTGAAGGCACTGTGCGAACCACGCGCCACACTTCTTCGTAGTAAGCTTCTTGATTGGGAAGATTCATTTTCTCTCAGCGGGTTTGTCGATCCGCCGACCCTGTTTGTCGATAAAATACAGGTCGCCGTTCAAGCTGACTTGCGCTCGGCCGCCGCTAAAAGCATAAGCTTTCTCATACTGCGGCTTAATGGCTATTTCGCCTGCTCTATTAATATAGCCCCACTCGTCGTTGACTTCAACCAGCGCCAATCCCTCTGCGAAATCCCTGGCGCCGCTGTATTGCGCATCAATTCGAAAGAGTCCATCGTGATCGATAAAACCATATTTGCCCTTCTGCATGACCAGCGCAAGGCTATCTACAAAACAATTGGCAAATTCAAACTGTGGCTCGATCACCAGCTCGCCCGTTCTGTCAATATAGCCGCGTTTCTTGCCCAAGCGAACCGGCGCCAGACCTTCAGAAAAATTCCCGGCATGATCAAACTTTGGCGGAACAACTTCCTCTCCCTTGCGGTTGATGAAGCCATATCTTTGCTTTTTGAATCCTGGAAAAAACGCGTGGGTTTCTTTGAAATAGGCCAGGCCTTCGTGGAAGTCTCCTACGTCATTGTACGCCGGGGCAATGCGCATTTCTCCAACATTGTTGATATATCCCCAGAGGTCGTATTTCGGGTAGTGTGAGGCTTTATTAACTTTCACTCTGGCCAGGCCTTCGGAAAAGGGACCGGCATCTGCATATTCCGGTTTGATGACAATCGTGCCATCTTTGCTGATATACCCGTATCGGGCATAGTTCTTATGACGCACAGCAATCATCGCCAGGCCTTCGGAAAAGGGACCGGCATAATCGAATTGGGCGGGCAAAACCAGATTGGAGTGCGAATCTTCAAAACCGTATTTGTTGCCCAATTTCACTGGCGTTAAATCATTTTGTGCAAATGCGTTGGTCAAGCATAGGCACAAAAGCACGAAGCAATAATAGTTGGATATGCGGGTTTTCATCAAATTATCGTGCACCTATTTCAACCCCGATTGCGTGGCTGGAAAATTTGTAGGGGTAGTTGCTTAGATCTCTGCCATAGCCATTGTTGTATTGATAGAAAATAGGCAGAGATCCCAACAACTTCAAATATACTTTTGCCCAGAGGGTCGGATTAAAATCGGCGGTTAAATATCCATGGCGCAGTCCGAGACTAAATGACGGATCATATACAAGGAAATTCTCTTTCCAAACGTTGACGTGCCTGCTATTACCCCGCCAATCAAGCGTATAGCGCAGCCCGTCATAATCACGGATCGAAGTTCTCCCGTCCAGTGCCTGATCATAGAAGATTTTGTCTTCAAGATCTCCATTCCTCGGATCAAGCATGCCGTGCTTGAAAAACCATCGCATATGGACATTTAATGTTAAGCGCGCATTGGTTCCAAGAATTGAGGCCTTCTTGAAAATCCACTCCGTATAGTAATAATTCCATCCCATGCTCGCCCAATCTTCGAGATTATACTGGTAATATCTGAGGTTGTCACCGGAACTGTCGGAACCATGTATGCTGTCTGCAAAAGCGCTTTCAAAGAAGTCGTAAGACCGTCGGCTGGATATAAATTGACCGTTGGATTCGTGACCAAGTCCAAGTACAAACTTTAGCTTATAATTGTCAAGTGAGTGCTCCGTAAACAGATAAAGTATCGGGTTTTGTTTTCGTGAGATTACCGGTCCGGAATCTTTTGTACCGAAGTAGAAGTCGTAGATACCAATATAGCCAACAGAGATACCGCTCTCGCCCCAGATTTTGTTTTCACGAAATGGCCAGAATGTATAGTTCGGCGTTAGGGTAAATCGATAGGCCGCGTCGCTCAGGAATGGCTGATCGCGGCGGATATTCGGCATGTTATATTCAACTTTGGTGGCGCCTTCAAGTCCCACCCGGCTATAATCCGGCTTCACTTTCTCTTCACATAGCAATGAGGTGATGATAATACAACAGAGAATCACTAAGCGTAAGATCACTGGATAATCCCTACTTCGGTTTTCAGCCATGAAATCATTGTGTCATAATAGCCATCGCAATAGGGACTATAGTTAATCGATTCGATCATTTCCCGAAATCCCCCGGTTTCACATTTTCGCATAGAATGATTGCAGTTTGCAAAAGTCTTTATTGTTAGCTTTGCCCCTGGATTTCTGCCGATCGTTTGTTGGTATAGCTTGAGCGTCTTCCGCCAATCGACACTGGTATCCTTCTCGCCGAAGATCGCCAACACCGGGCAATTAACGGCATTTAACACCTTCTCAAATTCCGGCACATATATCATCAATCCTGTTTCTTCATCCACCTGTATCTCGCCGCTCAAATACCTCTCTTGCTCCTGCATAAATGTTGGTTTATCATACGGTTGTGAATTGTTGGTAATGTATTGATAGAACGGATCAGCGCGCAGATTTTGGTCAGCATCCAGGTAAGTCTCGTACGTAGCGCCGGATCTTAAGGCGTCGAAACTGTTTTGCCATTCCGAAACCAATAGTTCGCTTTCTTCTGCGCTACGGCCTTCGATATGAAAATTTTGCTGAAGCAGGTATTTGAAGTTCTCTTTCTCGTCCGTTCCGCTCACCGAAATCCAAAAAGCGATGGTAGGATCTTTGTTGATAGCCAGCGGCGCTATCCAACCTGCGCGACTGATCCCCCACAGACCAACTTTTTCACTTCCCGGAATTTCGCGCAGGCGTAGCGTCTCGATAGCATCAACGACTTCAGTGGCACTGCTACTAACAGGCTGATCGATGTCGAATTCGCCTTCACTGGCACCACAGCCGGGCTTATCCCAAATCAGAACCGAGAAACCCAATTTTGCAAAACGCGAACGAAAGCTGTAATACCAATTTCCTTCGACAACATTAGTCTTGCCGTAACCATGCACGTAGATGATAAAACCCACAGCTTCAACGTTATTAGGCACATCCAGCAGTCCCGAGAGCCGCTTTCCGGATGATCGAAATTCTATCGTATCCGTTTCGAAAAACTCTGAGCCTTGCAGACAAACAGTCAACAGCAAAGTCGTAAAGATGGTCATTATTTTAAGTGACTTAAGTCCCATCATTCCTCAGCTGTGCCCGACTCGCTGTCCAGCCTCATAGTGATAATTCATGCCGCTCACCGATGTGAAGCCGGCAATAAACTCCGGTGTTTTCTGGTCATCATTCTTGGGATTAAAATAGCCCATAGCGACTGCCCATTCGATCACGGAGATATCCAGCGGATAAACTGTCAATGTGCCGGAAACACTTTGATGTTTAATCCAGTTTTCAGCAGTCTCGAGCTTTGAAAATACTGCACAGGGCGATTCCACGCCGTTGCCCTGAAATATATATACTGATTTCATAACTGATCTATTACCTCCGTATGATCCGTCTCAAGTCGCGGCATGCGCACATCATTCTTAGAATTGATATTTCACACCAAGAGAAATAACAAAGAGACTATTGATCTCAGCTATTTCAACGTTTGACTCATCCGCCAGGTCCTTCAACTCCTGCGGCAGATCCTGAAAAGGGATCCCTGCTCCGATACCCAGGTTCGGGACGACGCCTCCCGGTTGCCCAAAATCCAGATCAAATCCAAGCAAAGCATCGAAACCCAGTATTGAGCCATCGTATTCTGCTATAACGACACCGGTTGCGCGGCTTGTGAATCCATATTTATATACATAAAGGTTTCCGAGTCCGATCGCAATATTAGGCCTGAAGGTTTTCTGCCTATTTCGAAGGAAGTATTTCAAACCTACATCCCACCCTAAAAATGTGGCCTCCACATCATCACCTGCGAGGAAGGCCCATCCGAATCCGGCATGGGCAGCAATTTGATTGCGTTCCAACTCGAGTCCGCCGCCAACCCAGCCGTAGCCATTACCAACGCCCAAGCCTGTTTTAATGCTGGTTGGCTCACCACTATACATGCAGAGGCTAAAGACAAACAAAAACACCAGTGCTTTCATGCAAACTTCCTCCTATCATGCTTTCAGAATATACCAGACAACGAACTTTTTGCCCTGAAACACCGTCATCATTGCGGCTTCCATAAGCCCATAATATTACCTTCTGGTGACGCAAACCATGCAAAGCTACCCTGGCCGGGCACCTGGACCGGCTTGACAAGAACTTTGCCACCCAGCTCTACTACTTTCGCGAGGTGTTTGTCGAGATCATCGACCTGAACGTAGATGGTGATATAATTGCCCCATTCAGGCGCTAATTCGGCGATATGTCCGCTAATCCCTTCGCCCGCATCGATCATTTGTTCCGATCCCACCGTGGTGATATTCCAGTCGAACAATTCGCTGAAAAATTTCTTCGCCTTATGGCCATCGGAACTGCCAATTTCAAAATAAACAATTGGATTTTTGCTCATTTTTCACCTCACCTGCTTTGGTTTTGAGTTTTTCTTTCCTGTCATCAACTACGCCGCAATATTTTGACGATGCGATTGTAGATAATTTCAGTCTTCTCCCAGGAGTGGCCGCCAGCAGTGTTCACAAACTGAACAACAACCGCATCAATATCTTTATGGTAGCGGGCAATGCTAGAGTAGCCGGGCAACAAGCCTGTGTGCTCGAACGGATACACAGATGCATAGGTCGCTTGTTCATCACCATTGAATATGGAACCGTCATTTAATGCCCGCACAAATATACCCACGTCCTCTGCAGTCGCTACCATGGAACCAGCTGGTCCAATAAAATCGTTAAACTTGATATCGCCATCATAGCCGACATAATATCCGCTGACGACATCATCAAGATCCACTTCGCTCAGTAAACTGTAGGTATTACTCAGTCCCAATGGTTCCAGGATTTTGCTCTTCACATAATTATGATGACTATATCCCAGAGTTTTATCGAGGATCTCGCCGATCAGCAGAAAATTGGTATTGGAGTAGCTGTAGTCTGCGCCAGGTGTAAAGTCTGCCGGCTTGTCCAAAATCAACTCAAGTGACTTTCTATTTTCCTTCGGGGGATTATTCCAGGGAAAGTCAGGGTGGTCAGAGTAATTGGGGATGCCGCTTCGATGTTGCAACATAAGTCGTAAAGTAATGTCCTCAGCATTCTCAATTCTTCCAATCAGCTCTGGTAAATGTTTGGCGAGGGCGTCATCGAGCGAGAGCTCCTCCTCTTTCACCAATTTGACAGTCGCCAAAGCGACATACAACTTGCTGATGCTGGCAATTTTGAAAAACGCATGAGGGTCGGCCGGCACCTTATTCTCTCTGTTTTTCCAGCCGGCAGAGTACAGCGCCGGCTCCTCTCCAGCGCGATCAACATAAATGATAACACCATCCAGCCCATGCTCAATCGCCGCATCCACTTGCTGCTGGACGGTGCCCGGCAATGGCCTGAGCCAGGTCCAAACAATGGACCACGGTGGAAATATCACCAAGCAGGTGATTGCAACCAGAGGCATGATGATCCTGAGTAAACGGATGACAGGTTTGACTTCTTGCTTGTCGTTGTTCATTGTTCAACTCTTGCGTGCTATTCCGGGATTTTGCCGTTTCCATTAGCGGCTTTGGTACTTCCGTATTTCAAGCCCCATTCCTCCATCGCCACAAAAATAGGCTCTAGGGTTCTGCCGACTTCCGTCAAGCTATAAATGACCTTTGGCGGCACTTGCGCAAAAACCTTTCTATCAACAATACCGTCGGCTTCCAGTTCCCGCAAGTGATTTGTCAACATCCTTTTGCTGATTCCCGGCAGTCGCCGATGCATTTCCCCGAATCTATTTATCCCCATGTCGATCAAATAGAGGATCGTCGGCTTCCATTTGCCTCCAATGATTTTCAGGGTAATGGTCACCGGGCATTCGTTCAGGCTTTTGAAAATTTCTTCGAAGCGATGTAGTTTTTCTTCCTCTGTTAGTTCTCTTCGCATAAAACCCCCTACTAAGGCCAATGGTTTACTTTTTGTTACTAAATAAACAAAATGTAACTACTTGCGCATCATGCTACTAGTAACTATAAATACGAAAACGAAATCTGACAACCATTAAAAAGGATCAGGTCAAAATGAAGTCGATGATGATAGGGTGCCTTTGCCTGGGAATACTCTTTGGCTGCGGCAAAAACAAGAATCTGGATCAAACCATAGGGAATGAAATGAATTCGATTTTCGAAATTGCGATCAACCAATCAAAAGAAGGTCAGCATCAAACGTTTTTGAATACACGACAAGCATTTGTTGATGTTTTGGGGAAAGAAATGGCAACCCGTAATGAAGGCAAATGGCAGCCTTTTTTTACTGTAGCGCCCGATATGGACCTGAGCCGCGTTCTGGTAGGCATGACAGAATGGAATTCTATGCCGGGATTTGGAGAGGCGGCAGCGCGGCTGCTACCACAAGATGAGGCCAGGAATTATTTCGCCAGTTTTGATCCCCTGGCTTATGCGTTACTGGAACCGTTGGATGGTCAATCTTTTGATATGAACTCAATTAAGGAAGACGGGCAGGTTATTGAATTTGCGGTGCGAAAGGGCAAAACAGCTGACGCCTTTGGTGAAAAACGAGAAGTTTTCTTCAATCATTTGAACAACTACAGTGGCTACAAATTCGCTCGTGAATTCAAAGTCTACAAATTAGATGAGGAAGGCATTCCGAACCTCGCAGAAAACACGCAAGCTGTGATCATCACTTGGGAAAATGCAGAAAAGTTTCAGGCCGCTGCTCAACCTATTTTCGGCACAAAGGAATATGCGGACTTCGCTGAAAACCTGAGCGTGGAAGCCTATTTTGCAACGTCCCCAGTCAAATAACCTGAACGAGTGGATTTCCTTCAGCAGCCACGATGCAAATCCTGGTTGCTGAATTCTCAACTGGCTTTACTGTGGCGTTGGCAAAATTTGCTCAGCGTATCGATCCAGGCAGGGTGGTCGTTCATGCAGGGAATATGCCGCAATTCTTCTCCGCCAGCCTCAATAAACATCTCTTTTCCCTGGATGGCGATTTCTTCCAGCGTTTCCAGACAGTCCGAGACAAAGGCCGGACAGTACACCGCCAGCTTTTTGGTGCCTTCCTCCGCCAGGCGAACAATTTCACCTGCGGTGGAGGGCTTCAGCCAGCTGTCAACGCCCAGGCGAGACTGAAATGCCACTGAATACTTGTCCTTCGGGATGTTTAGCCGCTTCACAAGTTCGTTGGCGATATGCAAGACCTGGTGCCGATAACATGTTGTATGAGCAGTCGAAGCCTTGTTGCAACAATCTTCTACCTTTAAGCAGTGCTCCCCGGTTGGATCTGCTTTCTTCAAATGGCGCTCCGGAAGTCCATGAAAGCTAATCAGCAAATGGTCATAATTCCATTCCAGTTTTTCTGTGGCGCTTGCCGCCAGAGCATCGAGATACGCCTCCTCATTATAGAAAGGTGGAATGATAGTGAGGTTGATTTCTTGAGAAAAGCGTTTGAGCACCCTCTCTGTTTGCTCATAAACCGACTGAACTGTGGCCAGCGAATAGACGGCATACAGTGGAATCAGCAAAACATCGTCAACTTGATGATCTTCGATGAGCTCACGCAATCCGCTCTCGATGGATGGATTGCCATAGCGCATGGCGAGGCCAATCGGTACATCTAGTCTCTCCTGGACCTGTTGCCGCACATTTTTGCTTATGGCAATGAGTGGCGAACCCTGTTCTGACCAAATAGTTTTGTATGCTTCTGCTGATTTTTGAGGGCGTTTGGGGAGGATGAATCCTTCAACGATAAGCTTGCGCAGCAAATACGGCATGTCAATGACATACTTGTCCATCAAGAATTCGCGCAAATAAACTTTTACATCGGCTACTTCAGGTGAGTCAGGCGAGCCCAAATTGACCAGCAAGACGCCTTTTCGTGGCATTTTCTCTCCTCTTGAAATTATCTTTCGAGCCGTTCTGCGAGGCCCCTGGTCAAATCAAATTCGTGCGGTCGTCGGGCTTGAAAAAGCCTGGGAGATTTCACGACGCGCTTGTTGCGTATTTCGAGCCGCGCGGTGTTCACCAACGATCTCTTTTGCCATCTCTGTGGCATTTTTGATACAATCCGCCACACCCACACCTTGCAGGAAATTCCCGGTAATCCGAATCTGCTGCTGTTCAGTGTTAAACGCGGCTACGGTTTCAAGAACGGTTTTGTATTGCAAGCCAAACTGCGGAATGGCCTTCGGAAGAATACGGATCTTGCGCACAACCGCTTGTCCGGAAATGCCCATTAGATCCCGCAATTCGCTTTCTGCTATGTCGAGCAACCGGTCTTCATCATTTTCCAGCAATTCTGGCTGGCGTCTGCCACCAACAAATGTTGTCAAGGCGGCATAGCCATCTGGCGCACGTCCCGAGAATTTCGATGAACTCCAAATCGAGCCAAGGATCCTACGGTTTTCAATTCCCGGCACAAGAAAGCCAAATCCGTCCAGGTCTTGTCGTATCTGTTTTCTAGCATAGCCGTGAAAGACAACAGCGACCGGCGAATAATCAATGCTTTTTAGGGTGTTGGCCATTTCCAAATATATTGGCGCCAGTAACGAGGCGCAGATATGAGCGGGTGTCGCCAAAACCACCTTGGCGGCGTTCAGCACACTGGTATTTCCCGAGGATTGGCGATAACTGACCTCAATGGCGTGCTCAGACTTGTGAAGCGAGTGCGCCTTGGCGTTCAAAACTACATCGTCCCCGAGTTCGCGGGCAAGCGTTGCTGCCAGCACATTCATGCCGCCATCAAATGAAAACATCTTCGACCTGGATATGCCATCTGCACTGCTCTTGCGACGTACACTTCGCATCGCCAGCATTCCGCGTATGAGGCTACCATGTTGTCGCTCAAGTGCTGCCAGACGAGGCAGCGTATACTGGAAATCCAGCTGTTCAGGATCGCCGGCGTAAATACCGGCAATGAGTGGATCAATCAGGCGCTCAAGTGTTTCCTGCCCCAGGCGTCTTCGGACGAAATCGGCCACGCTTTCCCGCGAATCGTCCGTTTTGCTTCGCAGAAACGGCTCCATGCTCAAGCGTAATTTTCCGCGCCAACTCAGCAGTCCGGAGCGTAAAAACGTCAACGGCTTCATTGAGACCGAATGAAGTTTGCCATCCTTCACAATATAGCGCTTTGCGACATCCTCATCGGCGAATTGCACCCTATTCTGCAAGCCGAGATCATCAATAAGCTGGTCAACTGCTGCGGATTTAAAAAACGTGCCGCTCGGCCCCTGGTCGAAAAGAAAGCCATCGCTGAGATCTGTTTGCATGACCCCACCCGGCCGGCTCGATTTCTCAAGCAGCTTAACACGCAGGCCGGCTTTTTGCAGGCGATAGGCCAGCGTTAAACCGCTAATTCCTGCGCCGATAATACAAACATCACAGCTTGATATGTGTTGTTGAACACCCATTTCAATTAATAAACGGAAGTTTACGGTTTTAAACAAATCTTCCTCGCTCCCACCCTTTGTTATTCCATTTCCACACCACAAACACCAGTGGCGTGTCCCCGGTATTTTTGATGCCGTGTATTTCCCAGGGAGCAGCGTAGAGCATATCACCTGCCACCGCCTTGAACTCTGTGCCGTTCAGATGCCACGTCCCTGTGCCCTCTGTAACCATCAAGTATTCCTCTTCGGCATGCCTTGAGGCGGGTGTATCTCCATACCCGGTTTGATTGTAGCTTCGGCGACCGGAACATCTTTTGTGCCATCATAGTTAGACATACCGGCCTGCCATCGTCGCCAGGCGTAGTTTTGGCGTGCTCAACACTCAGCGAATTGAAGTCACATACTGTTCAGGGAAATTCAAGTGCTTTGCCAGGGCGCGTAGCTTCTGCGCATATTCAACATTGCGCTCGTCTGCGGATGGATGTTCAAGCAAATTATAACATAGCGCAGGCAGGGGCTCATGGCCGTCTACGTAAACCAAAACGGGTTCCGGCCGGTAATCCTGAACACTTGGGTCTGCATATAGTCGGTCCAGCTCTCCATGGCTCAGCGCACCGACCATCCCATATACTTCAGCGGATTCACTGGGCACAAGCGTGGCCCGATTTCCGATACGCAGGGCAAATCCCGCTAGCGTCGCCCGTCGAAGATTTATGTCGGAGCAGCCTTTTTTGACCAGTATGCGCTCGTCCATAAAGAGCCCATAAAAAAAGATGTCAATTTTCCTCATGCTTGTCCCTACCCGTGTTTCGGTGTTCAACTGTCATGTGCTTGCAAACTATATATGGTCGTTATCAAGATCCTTTGCCAAACTGGCTTTTTTCAGTCTCTTCTGCTTCAGCACATACCTTAGATCAGCTTTGTTATCTATGCTTATTTGTCGCACATAATAATTGAGATGCTCTATAATTGCGAAGGCATTTGCGAAAACAGCCCAACCCATCAGGTTTTCCGCTTTTAACTCCCAATTGGAAATGAAGAATTGTAACAGCAGAACAGCGGGCATTAAGCTAATTAGAATTTGATTGGCAAATTTCGAATTTCGAAAGAATCGCAGGTTTTTCCGTTGCTCTACCCTCTCCCCTTTTAGGCGGCGCAGCTTCAACTTCCAGTAATGTTGTCCTTGATAGAGAATAAACACACAGACCAAAAGCCCATATACCAGGAAGATAACATCCACAAAAGCATTAAATGCCAGCACAAGTGCAACGACCGAAGGGAAAGTCACAAATGCATGTAGTCTCTCGGTGGGATAATACCATTCCAATCTTTTGATCAGTTTTTCCCTGGACATCTCACTCTCTGCCTGATTTAGGTTTGATTAATATATGAATTAATCTCAAACAATTTTCAACTCGCACATTTTTTCATTGACAAGTGACCAGTTGTTGCAGTGCTAATCTTCCTGGGATTTGCAATAGGCAGGTCGCTAAGCGCGGGTCTGGATGGTAAGCCGAATAAGGATCTGGTTCAGGGCACTATTGCCGAAATAGTCTTCAGCGTCGCAAATGTATTTTGCTTGATGAACATCCTGGGCTAGAAAGAAGAATAAAACGGGCGCCAGCTTATCCGCTGCAGCGACAGCATAAAGAACAATTGCCCGTTTCCGTAGCTCAGTGGAGCTTCGTAGTTGTTCGACAGGTTCCATGTTATCATCCAAGTATATTCGTCAATTTATCCGGACCCGCTTCATGAATGGGTGCGTGACTCGAATAAATTCAAATTGCGCATAGTAAGACACATTTTCTTCTGTGCATCCAAGCAAAACTTCTTCTACATCGCTCAACTCTTCCAGAGCAAGAGCAACCAGCTTCCTGCCAATACCACTCTTGCGATGATTTTCGGCCACGATAACATCTTCGATCAGAGCACGATATGCCCTGTCAGTTAACACCCGCAGGAAACCGATCAATCTGTTGTCACGCCAGGCCGTAATGTGGAACGTCGTTCCCAGAAGCATTTTTCGGGTATCTCTAGCCTGTCTGCTTCGAGTCCAATCGGCCTGGGCAAAAAGCCTCAACAGTGCTTCTATATCAATATCTGCATCTATTTCATATCGGATGGTATCTGACACATAAGCTCCTGAATATTCTTGTGGCGTCTACGCTCGTGCAGTATATGGAAAAACCGGATTCTCGATAAGAAACGCCCCACGCACAAAAAGGTTATTCCCGATCAACCGCCGGCGATTTCGCTGTTCCAGGCCTAATTGGTCTGCGAAGAAGTGAAATTCTACGACTTCATGCGCGTCATCGGCCAAGTATGGGTAGATATCATTAAAACCTGGCATCTGCGCACCAATGATGTCGTAAATTTTGAGAACGCCGCCTTCTCTCTCACTCATCACAAGGCATTGCAGATCCGGCAATTCGAGCACACACCTACGTAAGCCGTGCAACACGTGGAACATAACCAGCTTCGCATTCATAACGCCAAACTCCTGCGAGACCGGTGATCGATGCTTCGCATACTGATAAATCTTCGATAGATCTTCGTGCCGGTCAGGGTCTAGGAGCGTGGCACCGTCTCGCTTCGGCAATGATGGCGCTGCTGTCCTTTCCACATACTCCTGAACAGCGCTAAAGCCAAGTTTTTCGTAGAATACGAGCGCCTCCGGGTTTGAGAAAAGAAAAACTCCCTCGTGATCTTCACTCGCCCATTCCAATGCGACCTCTGTCAATTTTCGTCCCAGTCCTTTATGACGATATTCCGGCAAGGTGCCCACACCTGAAATCTGCGCCACCTTTGTGGAGCGGCCATCAATCACGGCATCGAGCGAGTAGATGCAGACATTGGCAATAACCGTATCACCTTCAAACAGAGAGAAGGGGGTATAGCGAGAGTCCCAATATCCACGGGCCTCAAACTCTTCAAAATCGAGTCCGTGGATTTTATGAGCAAACACCTTGAATGCAGATAAGGCCTTCGGGTCATCCCAATATGATGTTCTGAAATCAAGGTTCATAGGATCCTTTGTCTTGGATACAACCTATCAAAGCCAAGTGTTTGCTAAATTTGCGCTCAAAGAACCAATACCTTCAGCCTGGAGAGCATTCCCGTTGGATCGTAAACCAGGGTTAGCCCGTCTTGTACAACTTTCAGTGTGCCAGAATCGACCGGAATCGCGGCCAAATCTTTGCTGGTAAAATTAAATTCAATTTCTTTATCTTGCAACGTCTTCGCACGAACAGTCGTCACATTTCCCCAATATTCGATTGCTGCGTCCGGGCGACAATCAAAATCCAGCAACCAGCTCTGGTTCTTAATGTAATCTTCAAGTAAATCAGTCAGCAGCATGATATCCATATCGGAATCATGCTTTGCCTCACCTCGCGCATAAGAGCCAACAATGCCGGCAGCGATAATATACGGCTGTCGGCAGCTCCACGATCGGAGCTTCGATTCAAACATTCTTAAATCAAACATTCGTTGCCACCAGTGCGAGTTCCCACAATCAATTCATCAAATTGTGAAAACAGTCTTATTGACCAGCAAAGCAGACACATTTTTGTCATGCGAACTCAAGACAATGGTAGGTGCTTGCAAGGCATATTCTCTTAGTGTAATAACCGATTGTACGGCATCTTTGCTGCTCAAGATAACGTTGGGAATTGATGCTGCCAGCGTCTGTAGATTAAACGTTACGTCACCGGCAATCACATATCGCAGTTGCGCATCTTTGATGACATATGCAAGATGCCCTGCTGAATGTCCCGGTGTTGGAATTGCAACAATCGATCCATCGCTTGTCATCTTTCGGCTGCACGAGAAATTGACTTCGGCGCCATCCGAAAGATCGATCAACTCTGGCTTAAACCATTCGGGCCAATTTTTCTTCAGAAATCCGCTGCCCTCCCCTTTCGGGCCTACACCAATTTCATATTCATTTCGAGGCGCAAATATCGGCGTGTCGGGGAAATGATAAAGACCCCCAACGTGATCAGTGTGCAGGTGGGTCAAATAGATCGCGCTGATGTCACGCGGCGAATACCCCAGTCGGTCCAACTGATTGTCAACTTCATCCTCGCGTTTGATGTCAAGTTGCAATGAGTTGCGGTAAACACTGGTGTCAGGCAGGTATCCCTCTTCATTCACACGGGCTGTTTCGCCAGTGTCGATCAAGATCAGTCCGGCTGGATGCTCGATCAGCCAGCAATAAATCGGCATCCACTCTGCCCATTTTTGCGTAAAAAACAGCTGCCACAATCGAGAGACCACATTACGAGCGCCCGTCAATTGAAATTGCTTAACGCGCACTGAACCAGTCTGTATGGGATGAATTTTGATCATAACGTTCGAAAAAGACCGGCCTAATTCATATCCGTGACGCGACGCTAATCTATATTAATTGTGGAATTATCACAATATTGCGGCGCATTCGAATACGATTCCGAAACTTGAGATTAATTGGCATGAAGACCGAGTTTAAGCATTAACATGCTGGACGATGACACTTCGGTGAACCCATATGAATAATTCCCCTCAATAAAAAGATTCAGTTTTTTCCCAACACCAAACGTCATCCCGAGACCACCGCCGAGACCAGGCGCGTTATCTCCTTCGCGCCTTATGCGCCCGCCCCTGTTCAACATGATGTCATCAGTTGCCACAGAAAACAATCCAGCCCCAAACAACACATATGGATATGTTCTCGCTGCCGCTTGTGATCTCAGATTTAGCTTAAGATTGCCAAACAATGTCAGCAAAGAAGTAGTGCCCCCGACAACATTATCCGGATTACTGAAGCCAAAGGCCTCCTTGTCTAATGGGTGACGGCCAATAAGGAAACTTGCCATCAACTCTGCATTGTTCGAAAGATTGTAGCCGACGCCGCCACCAAAGAGGAAGCCTGCTTGCCAATTTTCTGCAAGATCTTCAGGCCCTGTTGGTAGCGAGAGCCCGCTATTGATATAGGTGCTCATCTTTTTGGTCGATTGTCCAAAAACCATGGTCGACAAGCACATAAGTGCAACAAGAAGCAAACGAACCAACAAAGAAGTTGCCGTCAAATTTGAAACAGCCATAAAAACGATCTCCCTTAACCGGATACATGAGCGCAACTATTCGAAGCCTTTTACAATTATATCTTCTGCCGGTTTTCCTTGTAAAGAAAGCTTCATTTAAAGTTCATCAAGTTTGTTCGTGTCGTGTGTTACTTACGCCGGAGCTGCTTGATACGAAGTCCGTTCGCCGAGTCGTCGATCAGGGTAGCCAGTCTGCGCTCCCGGGTCTCTTCTCGTTTGGCGCTCGTTACCCAAGCTATTGTTTGTTTGCGGTAGCCTAACGGCTGCGACTCGTAAAATGCCCACGCCTCAACGTGCTTCTTGAACTCGGCGATCATTGCTTCGGGCAGCGTTGTCGGTCGGTCGCCGACGGCGTATCCGCTATCAGCGTGCACGTCCTTGTAGGCATAGGCGTCGAGTCCGGCCTTTCTCATAAGGCCGTCGGCCTTGAGTGCCTCCACGCGTTCGATGTTTCGTCGGCTCCAGACGCTCTTGGGCTTGCGGGGCGAAAAGCGGATCATGTACGACTCTTCATTTATCGACCGCCGAACGCCATCGATCCAGCCGTAGCAAAGCGCCTCATCGACAGTCTCTTCCCACGACACGGACTGCTTGCCTGTCGTTTTTTTGTAATACCCCACCCAAAGAGCGGACTCTTTTTTGTGGTTTTTCTTCAACCAAGCGCGAAAGTCCGCAGGTTCGGCAAAGAAGGTAGGGCTGCTTGTGCTAAGTTCAGAGGCCATGACGCGGTCGCATGAGAGATGTGTTATGATTTCGATTTACTTTCTTCTATGAAATTAACATTCAGGTTGAAAAGAATCTGATTTTGGCTCATAGGCGAAAAGAAACTTTTTTCCGACCAGGACTATTTTTTGTGAGCAACCACAATCTGGTGAGGGGTCCAACCGAGGCAATCTATTCGTTCAAGATCACTAAAGCCAATTTTTTCCAGAATCAAGAAATACTCTTTCCAACTATAAATCATTCCGTTGCCAGCAGCAATTGCCTTAAAATACACGGAATCCAGCGAAGCCATTAGCGGCCCCGAGTATTCTTGATTTGCCATCGAGCTAAATATTATGACTCGCCCTCCAGGTCTTAGTGCTCTAAATGCTTTGATTAACAACTTTTCTACTTGTGGCTTTGCCCATATAACTAACTGATGAAAAAAAAGAACAGAATCGAATTCGGAAGGAAAAGTATCGTTCAGAATGTCGAGCGGCTCAAAAGAAATCCGTTCTTCCAGACCGCATTTCTTGACTTCTTCATTTATTTCGAATTCCATAAACTTCAGATCAGTAACGACAAACTCTGATTCTTCATTTTCTTTGGCGAGCAGTATACTTGCTCCTCCTCTTCCACCGCCTACATCCAAAATTCTTTTGTCATCCCGAAACGACACTCTTTCAAGCAAGTGCTTAGCAGCATACTTTGAATAAAGCTCCATGTATCTGTAAAAGACAGACTTGATTCGATCGTTGGATTGAAATTTCTCATACAGAGTGCTTCCACTGCCGGCAATATATTCCAGGCCGACATTGGAATTCTTTCTCAAAGCTTCAACGAATTTCCCCTGGCCCATGTATGCAATTTCTGATTGAAACTCCACCATACTTTCGAAGACCTGCCAAAAATCTGATTTAACCAAAGCCACCATACCTTTGCTAAGCAAATACTCACCACGATTGTTGCGTCTGAGTAATTTTAAAGAAGTAAGCCCAAACAACAGACACTCTAACGCATCTCCTGATAATTCCGATGAACTTCTCAGTTCGGCAAAAGTCGCTCGCTCGTGATCTAGGTAGTAGCAAAATATCTTCAACTTTATTCCGGCATTAACATACTGAAATGCCGCAGAGCCATGCAATAACAGCATCAGCCTTTCTTCAAAGGCAATATATTCGTCATTACTCATTATAATTCCATCAATTTAGATGTAAACATCTTACCGATTATTTCCTTGGCGCATAAAGTCGCATCGAAAGGCTTCAAGATTTCAATTTCCATCTCTCTCGTGAAGGGTTGATATTGACCTAATAATCCCAGTAGCCATTTGTTTTCTACCCCATCATTGTTCAAATCTAACCCGAATAAAACAATTTCAGGCATAAAGCCTGGTTTGAGGAATTTCTGTAGACTCCCGCTATATTCTTCTTCAACAGCGTAATAATATGTGTCATCATAATTCTTGCTAAAATAGGTAGAGAAGTATTCAAACAAAGGCACGTAACTGGCCTTGTCAGCGAATTGACTCTCTTCAAGGTGGTTCTTGTTGCAAATTGAAAAATACTGAAATTGCTGGCAGTTAATTATTTTTTGAATAAACGCGAGATTTTGTCTCTTCTTGTTCCGAAAATGCTCCTTAACGCGATGTTTACAATGAAGCAGAAGGCGCTCTGAAACCTCCAACGCAATAGGATTAGATGAATCAAACAACGAAACCATTGGCAACGGAGAATCTGCTTTTCTGATCACTAAATCCTTTTGATTTTTTAGCTCTTCCAATCTCGACAATGCGCTATATCGACTTTCAACATATCTCGCATCTTTTCGGACAATAATGCACCGCTTTATATCCATATTCACATATTTCTTCTTTTCCTTTATAAATTTGTAGTGTGAGTCAGAATATTTCTTGTGTTCAAAGGCGTGGCAAAAGATTATTGGTGTTGAACTTAAGCTGGTATATTCGATCTGCGGACCGTTAAAAAACTCTTCCGGCAACATTCCTGTAACATGATACCGCTTCAATTGAGAGTTTGCTTTCCCGGAAATGTATTCTTCATATAGAGAATTCGATATCCTTGAAATGAGCGTTGTAAAACTCTCAGAGGTATTTTTGATTTTTTTGCTTTTTAAATATTCGTTTTCCAGATCCAAATGTGCTTCTACCAGTTCTTTCCAGGCTCCGCTCAGAGCACCCGCATAAACATGATCTTCCCTGGTAAGTTCTTCCCTCCATTGGTGCCAATAGTCACTATGTTCTTTGAGTTTAGTTATTGAGGAATTTGACTCGGAATCGATCTTAATTGTCTTTACTATTTTGTCTAACTTAAGAACCACATCATCAATAGATTGGCGGAACATCCATCTCCTGCTCCCAGCGTGTGATTCGCCAAATGTCCCATATATATACTCCGCTATTCGCTCAGATTTACGCATAAAGAGCCATATTACACCTATGAATAGTATCGAGAAGAGCATCCCGAACAGCTCGGGAAAGATATCAACAAAAAAAGCTTCAAGATTGTATACTGAATGATCATCTGGTTGTGCGTTTACTTGTATACTCCAATAAAATGAGGAGAGGAGGTAAATCACAAGAATCAGGATCAACATCGCAAGATATCCTACTGATTTCTTGAAAAACGTCACTTGAGGGTCAGTCATGACTGGCAACCTAAGTATCTAAGATGATTACATTGGCGTCTCGAGATGCGCTTTTGATTTATCTACATTACTATATTACGACAACTATAGACTATTTTTATTTTTTCTTTGTTGTTCTTGCATTTTGATTTGTGCTGAAAGATAGGTTTCGTGGCACCCTGGAATTGGATGGCTTACTTGATCCATTGGCGGTGGCATGCGGCCCGAACCGATCCATTCTGATATTTTTGAAGAGCTGGCCTTTACACCGGCATATGTTGCAAGGTCGACGCCACGTCTTGTCATGCAGCTCTTGTCCTTGGCCGTGAACAGTTTGCTGATATGCTCTTCGTAAGTCGGTCTTTTAATAGGATGTTCCATAGTTTTCCCCAATTCATTTATTCATACAAGGTAGATTGGTTCGCTTTTAACGCAAACACCAGCGCTCTTATTCCAGCACCATCATGCACGTGATTTTCAAAAGCAGCACGTCGTTAGCTGCCACCATAGAGCTAATGATTGCGAGCCATTTGTTTCAGGAGTTCAAGCAATGCCAGACAATCACCTGATGCGGTATGTCGAGAGTTCGGCAAGGGCTTAAATCGACCAACCTCTTTGTAAGCTCGATAGGCGTACATAGCGCATTCCCAACGAATATCAGGGGGCTCCAATTTGTATAAATCGCAAGTACGCTGAATTACACCTTCATCAAACTTAGCTTTGTAAGCGATAGCAATCTTAGAGTTCAATGCTCCAAATATCTTCTTGTATTCCTGCTTAAATGTAGGTTCTCCTCGAACAGCCTCATTTGTGATTCCGTTAATCGCTACAGTTCTCTTCAAAATGCGATAACGAGGACGAAAACGAGATTCGTAAACAATTTCCCCGCCGGTTGTAAGAATTGCGAGTTCCAGAACCTCAACCTTTGGATAGTCCAATAGTCCTGTCGTCTCAGTATCAACAATAACCGCATCTGAATCGAGCATTGTTCTCGCCCAATTTATAGCATCCAGACGATCTCCCACCCATCTTTTAGGATGTTCTAACCAATGAAGGTGTATTTTTGAATCAGGGATCCATTGATTGAGGAAGCTTACTTCTAGCTTATATTCGTGCTGGGATCGCCAACGCCACTTCTCGAAAGCTGAAGAAATTTCTTCTTGAACTTGATTTTGACTCAATCCGGTAATCTTGACAAGTTGTTGTTCTGCTCTTTTCTCAAGACCAACTTGATTGGCGCGGCCATAGTGCATGGCGAGATGGCAGTCTTCGCAAACCGGAACCAGGTCAACCAGGCGCTGAACAAAAGCCACGTCGTCATAATCCCATTCTTCATGCAACTCTAGTGATTTTTCTTCTGAGCCGCAAGTAAGACACTGCACCGATTCTCGTTTTGATATATATCCGAAATCTATCTTGCAAAATTTAGGTTTTATTGTCGTAGCGAACAAGCCCCATCTAAGGGCATCCCAATTTTCGCGGGAAATTATTGATCGGACGTTCTTTCCCCACATCTTTTTCGGGACAAGTTCTAAGCTCAAACGTCTCATGGGTAATTGATTCATTTTTACAGAATTGGAGTTTAGGACTAAACAGCCGGCAACAGCGCTCTAATGCGCGCCAGCTTCCGTTTCATATTATGAATGTATTATGAATTTTTAACAGATTCCCAAATTCGATTTTGCAAGTACCTGGTGGCGCGTCAGTAGCAGCTCCTGGTTAGCTTGGGCATACAGACGGGAAATCACAAAGCCGTAATCAGTGAAAACAAATGTGCAGAGTCAGATGAAATGAATTCAGAAAAACCCAAGTGGTTCTAAAGAAACACTCTAAAACAACAACTTTTCCCTCTGATTAATGGAACGCACAAATTCAAATACGGAGGGTCTAAGTTCAGCAAATCCGGGATAGACCACCAATTTGTTTTGAACAATTGACTGAAAATAGATCTCGAATTGAACCCAGTGCGATTTTCTGGAATTAACAGAGTCTATTAGACAGAAAGTTCGAGCTTCTTGGATAGCAGTCGCTAATTGTGGAGTCAATGGGTGGGACAATGACAGATCGTTAAAATCTACCCAAACCCTATTTCCAAACTTTTCAAATTCAGAAACTATACTTTGGGCAAGAATCAGGTCTTTCGAAGAATAGCTGATAAAAATCATTCTAATTCTTAAGCAGTTGTTCGGAAGAGCTTATGAATTTTGAATCAACGATATTTCCATTTTGATCTTTTTTGATTTGAACATTGATCCCGGGGACAAACGTAACGGCTTCCGCAACGCTCAATTCTCCACTCGGACTGATTTCTTTCGTGGAAACCTGAACTACACAGCCGGTTGGTGTGTTCATGACTTTTGTGCTCTTCATAAAATTGGAAAGGGAAGCTTTCGCCAACAATTGGAACAGATCTGGATTTCCTACAATGACAGGCTTCTCACCCTTCTTCTGTTGCGACAGTTTTTTGAATTCTTCAGTATTCTTTACACTAGTAAGTTCCAGTTCAGTCGTTCCGATTTTGAGTTTTCCGGACTGAATTCGTTCTGTCATTAGCTTGAGCGCCTGTCTTAACTGCTCCTTAAAAGTGAGAATTATCGCAAGAAGAAAGCCTGGCCAAGCAAGAGACTGCAATAGAGGCACAAACGCTTTAAACCAAGCCAAAAGCACATTTTCCTCTTCATTTTTTTCACGGACCGAGGGCTCGTTAGATCGCATCTGGGAACTGGTATCCTGAGTGGCCTTCACACCGATACTACTTGCCGACTGTGCGCTTATCTGAGGTAAGACACCCAATGTGTAAACAATCAAAAATACCTGGACCACAAAAACAACTTTTCGCATAATCTTACCACCTATTCAAGTTAAGGTCGAAACGCGCAGGGCGCCGAACTTCATCAAAGCTATATTTATATATACAAACACAAATTGGCAAATTGCAAGGATTGGCTGACAGCACATAAGGGAACTAAGCTTTTAGCCACAGTTTTTTGCTAACTCCAGCGCGCTAGTTGCGCCGCACTTCGTTTAGATGATTTTCAAAAAGACTCCGAATACTTAAAATGCGTAACTGACCCCAAAGCCTATCCTAAAGCCATTAAAATCTTCAATAATTGAGCCATAAGACCCTATGCGACCATTCTCCGGAGGCTCTGGAATTTCTATTTCGTTCTGGAAGTATTCATAGGCCATTTTCGCGACTATAGATATTTTGGACGAAAGCTCGACCTCAGCATTCCCACCTACTCCCAGAATTATGCTCATGAAGATCTCATCTACGTCAGGAAACAATTCCGACTTCTGGGACCTCCGGTAAATTCCATAACCCAGTATGGGTGTCAATGAAAAGTCAAAAGACTTGTTAACCGGAAAAACAGAATGCAGGTTCAAGTTAAATCTATAAACTGAAAAAAGATCGGTAAATGGATTGGGAATATTGCTATCAAACAAAGTTTTTCTTTGATAGCCACCTTCAAGTCCGAGCCGATCTATTACGGGGAAGTCAACATCTTTTTCAAATGACAGGAAAATGCCGGGGGCAATCTCACTAACACCCTCAGCTTCTGACAAAAACTCAGCAACGCCTCGGTCAAAAAATCGAAATTGCCCTGCTTGAACACCGAACTGCAATCGATAATCGCCAGACATGACACTGGTGGACAGCACCAGCCAACCCCCCAATAAGTACCAGCTTAAGCCGATTTTCCTTTCACTCACATTCTTCCGTAGCATATAGAATTTGTCCTTTCCTGCCAACACCAGCAATCTACTGCAAGCACCCTCGATTATAGCCTTATTACGATAATTAAAGAATTAGGTTGGTCGCTAGGCCTGCTTGCACGCACATCTGGTGCGAAGTCAGCAGCAGCGAGTGGTTAGCATGAACGGGAAAAACGAACTAGGTTTTTGCCAAGAACTTTGCCACCATCGATTGTCGCCAAAGAATGTTTTTGGGGTAAGAGCACCGTGCAGTCCGCCGAAATCGCTGATGACAATTCGTCTTTCGTAAATTCACTTGCAGGCGCTTCGATCATAACCTCATGTCCAATCAAGGCCATTTCGAAAGGCTCAACCCCATAAATGTAGTCAGCCATATTCAATAACTGGTTATACAACTGATGAAACTCTGGTGTCAGCAGGTCAGAAGCCTCGCAATCACCTCCATAAGCGGCCGTTGCCGATCCACCAGGGATGTAAAACAGGACCTCGGCAATTGAAATCGAACTTCTCCCTGAAAGGTCTAATTCGTCAGTGACAAGACATGTCCCGCAGCACAACCGCCTTCCGTCTTTAAGGTTCAGGATTCCGTATAGGCGCTCATTGCCTAAATGAGTGCTGGTTACTTCCTGTTCCGTTGGACTAACGTCTCTACTCACGAAGGGCCCTTCGATATCGACCCGCGACCATATAGCGTTCAAAATGCGCGCCGACTTATACTTTATATCAGGCCCCAATAATTCGAGAGCTAGTTCAAACCAGCCACCATACCATAATTCATGAGGCTCAAAAGGATTAGCCCGATGCAACAATTCACCTCTCAAAAAACTCCGCTCACACCAGCGCTCTGATGCGAGCACCTTCGTTTAAAATATCATTAAGAAATTACATATTTTTGATTGGCTGCCAAACCAGATTGCGCACATACATGGTGCAAAGTCAGCAGCAACAAGTGGTTAGCATGTTATGTAAAATAATTGATGGTATGACAGACCAAAGTCTCGGCGAGCGCAAGACAAACGCTTTACAGAGACAGTTTAGCGCTGTAAAAAACTAGACCAACCGAGCACAAACTCCGATTGTCACTCCACTTCAGCGCCTTGTTAGGTCGCACTGCCCCATTCTTTTCTAACAACATCAAGTCCCTTCTTCGGATTCAAGAGATTCGATATCCGAACGATGGCCACTGAAATGATACTACTGTTGATTTTCCATTCGACGGAAAGATCACATTGCACGAGTTCTAGAACATTTGCTCAGTCAAAAAGTGGAGAAGATCTATTTTAGCAGGGGTAGATTCCGATAAGTTAGTTGTTGTTCGTTTCCATTTATTTCTACCTTGAGATCATAGCGGCTTATCATGACAGCACGTCCAGGTACATTTTTCCAATGAACTTCAACGGGCACAGCCACATCGATGACAAACAACCGCTCGAGGTTGTTACTCTTTTGCGAAGCTATTTTCACAGACGGGCTGATGTGCTTGTTGCCCGCATCATCGTAGGCAATTTGGCTCCCTGCCGCTAATCGCACTTTTTCATCACCATAAATGCTAATGAAATCGAAAAGCATTGTGACCTTACCGCCTGCAAATCGACATTCTTTCAAGATAACTGTAAAACCATCAATTTCATGGCTGATTGGATATTCGGCAGGAGCCCTAGCAGGCTTGCGGCACAGCTTTTTAGCTAGTGCCTTCATCGTCTCAATACGACTATTGGCATCAAGCCGTAAACCTCTCGCCAATGAAACATGTTTTCTCGTGATTATTGAGCCATTAAATGCCTGAAAAGTGACCGTGATTCTAATTTCGCCACTTTCAACATCGTCAAATATTTCGCCAAATATGAATTGTCGTGCCGCTTTGGTCCTAAATTCACTTTTCGTCTCCTCAGAAACATCATCGACCGAGCGAATCTCCTTTTCCATGTCTTGTTGAGCCACCAAGCTGGCGTAGTTTCTCCTATTGAGAACCGTATAGCATTTAGCATCGACCAAAGCTGATTCAAAATCCTCTGTAAAGGCCTTGGTCAAATCATTATTCTTATTATCTCTCGTAAAAAATTCCCAGACGTATACGGTGGTTTCTTGGGCCGCGAGATGCCCGAACATCAATGAAATGAAGAACAGAATTAAAGAATATTTGCAAGCTCGCACAACAACCTCCATTTAAAATCGTAGTCAAAACATGAACAGGATCTGGACAACACCAAATCTGTTCCTATGGACTACAGACTATTTTCTTATTGTCCGCGGTTATAAAAAGTTCTTTTATACAGGTATCCGTTTTTGTTGCTATCAAAAATTTGTGCTGCACTTTTTTTTGCCTGACACGTACTGTCTTAATAATAGGGGTATCCTTCACGACAAGTGCCTTTTCGCCATCGACCCAAATTTCTGCTTGGCTCAGGTTAGAATTAACAACTATTTTCACAAGATAATATGGTGCCAAAGAGTCTTTGTCATCTGGTTCAAGATCTGCTATCTTGGGATCGTCAGGCTCGCCATTCAAGGCTCTGATATCGCGATTTTCATCATGCGCGCCTGCAATCCCATCGTTTCCAGTGTCCTCAACAGGAATCGGCTTAGGTTTTGTAGATATTTCAGGTTGCTTAGCAGGAGGCTTCACTGTTATGCTCGAACTTGCCCTTTTGATGGCCCCTCTTTCGTCCAAAATTGTCAAAACAACATGATAAATCCCAGGTTCAGTTATGATATGCCGGAAATCCGAGCTATTCGATATCGTATCACCATTTAAGACCCACGAGAAAAACAAGTCCTCCCCGTCAGGGTCAAACGAAGAATTTCCATCAAGCAAGACCTCCAATGGGGCGCTTCCCTCGATTGGCCTTATGTGAGTTTTTGCCACTGGCGGAGTGTTACTACAATGCTTAGATAAAACAAAAGTCAAAACTACGGCTACTACGCCACTCGGAATCAATAGTGAGTATATCCATTTTTTCGCTTTTTCAGCAAGACGCTTTTGTTTTGATTCTTGCTTGCCCAATATCTACACCTTCCTTTGCACGATTCAATTATTCCTTTTCTTCTAAAGACGCCGCTAAATTTGCCTAACAAACTACGGAATGCGGATATTGCGAAATCGAGCTTCTTGACTACCATACCCCTTAACATTTGAAGCAAAGTCGAGTAGAGTGAAGACCTTTGCCTTCGTGTTGATCTTTTCAAAGATCAATTTTGCGCTTAATGGGACACCCATGGGAAGATCGGCAGTTACACCACCCTTGGAATGCTGCTTACCAAAATGGATAAAGTCTGGATAGTACTCGCCACCTAAGTCGTCAAATAGGCGCGAGTGCCTGTTTGCGTAATAACCGTAAAGAGTTATGGTAAGATCTTTATCAATTGCAGTAACAATGAAGGTAAATGTTATGGTATTCCCCGCTCTCGCTACATCTGTGAGTTTGTATGACACGCCAGCGGAATAGATTTCTAGGGGAACTCCCGGGTTTTCGCTTTTAACTTGAGCCTTTCCAGGAGCCAATTTATTCGCCAAATTGTCCATTGATTTTTGGCGACTTTCCGTATCAAAACGTTTTCCGCGAGTGAGCAAAACACTTTCTTTCGCCAAAACTCTTGAATCAAATGCCTGAACAGAAACGCTTATCTTGATCACGCCGCCCTCAACATCATCCTGGACGCTGCCGAAAATCACGAAATTTGCCTGCAAGGTTTTCAATTGATCTAGGTCGGAATCGGTTATCATCTCAAAACTGGCGATTTCTATTTCACTTTCCTTTTGCATGAACAACTTGGCATAATTTCTCCTTTCGAGAGGTATACCTAATCTCGTATTGATTAACGCTTCTTCGAATTCGTCCGTGAATAGAATCGCTAAATCGTTCAGGTCGTCATTTCCAGCAGAGAAATCCCAAACATAGTATCTCTTCCCATTTAGGATATTTTCTTCTCCGAGGGCGCTTCCACACCAAACAACCATTACAAAAACAGCAACAACCATAATTGGACTTCTATAAAAACTCATATAATTCTCCTCAAAGATTGCAGTCGATATTCTGTTTGCTTTAAACGACAAGAATGGATTGGTAAGGCATAAATCTATCCGTTCAGCCAGACAAAAATACCCAACACAATTTATGCTTTGTTAAAAGAAATATAACTAATCTGACACAAAAACTCTACCCAAAAGGTCAAGTTATTGAACAAGGATTTATGAAAGGGAGAATTACTCATAAGAGATCCTCTCGCTCACGCCAACGCTCTACTGCGAGCACCCTCGATTATAGCCTTATTAAGATGCTTAAAGAATTAGATTGGTCGCCAAGCCTGCTTGCGCGCACATCTGGTGCGAAGTCAGTAGCAGCGCGTGGTTAGCATGAACGATGCAAAACCAGTCTTTTTCACAACAATTTGCTTATCCGTAGCTCACCGATTTCGGCACGTTTTCTCTAATAACCCTAAGAGCTTCCGGCCGATACTGTAAACAGATATAGCCCTTGCCAAGCCCATCATTGCGAAGCGTCGGATTTTCTTCGCTACTGACGTAGATAAACCGAGTCCCGGCTAAGGTCCAGCTATCGATTTCTTCTTCACCAATAGCATAACAAGCATGACGACTTCTAACAAATCCACCGTAGCTTCTGACAGAATCCCAATCCAATTTTTGAGAATCAAATGGAGTTCTGAAAACGACACCATGTTTATCAAATTCAACTTTTCGCAGCAGTGCGCGATAAAATGCCGGAAGCATAACTACGAGAAGTAACAAAAGCATTCCCATTGGTATGAAAAACGCGATCGTCGTTTCTGCAAAATACATCATCAATCCAAACACGCCACCGCCCAGCAGGAGAAGAACAATTACTCCTGCCATTACGCCCAAACGATTAAATGTATAAGTTGCCAAATATAATTCCCCTTTGCGAACACCTGTTACACCACGATAGGCCAATTCAACGTTACTTCTCTCAAGAACAATATTGCTGCTGGTGAGCCGGGCGCTATGTTTAGCCGCATTGCCACAAAAACTTGCCTTCCGTTACAGCTTTATTTACAAATACATACGCTATACCAGCATCTCCAAAGTTCACTTCAAATGGAAGTGAGCAAGAATCAATTTGAGCCAAAAACGTCCAATTTTCTTTCGGTTCTGGATACTCCTCATCCTGCATAAACTCGGGAACACCACCAATGCGAGAACCTCCCAGCTCATCTTCCTCGATTTGGGATTCTATAATTTCTACGCCGAACTCTTCTCTCGAAGGCCCGGAGCTTAGTGCCTCTGTTTTAGAAGAGCACACTCCAGATGGTTGAATAATAACAGCGTTTTCACCTCCGTCGGGCTCCCACGTACCATCAATATATTCTTCGTCATCCTCAGTCATAAATATGTAGGCCATTTTACCGTCATGCTCAGGAAATACATCTCCTAATGCAATTTGAGCGATAAACCTCATAGGACCTTCTAACTCAGGACTGATGGGCCATTGTGGCTCTCCTAGCCAGTCAGGCTGACCGCCAAATTTCGTTTTTGGTGAATTAGCAACATCATATTTAACGAAACTCAAAATATTCTTTGTTTTCATTTTTCTCCTTATCTCAGTTGAAATACTAACACCAACGCTCTAATTACCCCGCACTTCGCCTATAATATTATCAACTATGTGTCAAATTTTGGTTGGTCGCAAAAACTGCTTCCTGACATTCAGCGTGCGAAGTCAGTAGCAGCGCGTGGTTAGCCAGGATTATGGAGCAAACGTGACTGTAAGTTCGACCAACTTGTTATGAACGCACACTGAAGTACCACCATACAAAGGGTGCCATAATAACTATTTCAATGCCGACATATATCCATTGTTTTACGACTGAACCGTCAAGCATTATTCCAATCAACCTTGCCATCAACAGACCAAAAAGCAGTGAAGACCCGGTAGCAGCAATCGTTTTTGTCCAGGGTTGAACTTGGTGATGAAACAGGAACAAACAACCGAAGCCGATCAGGAGCCCCCACCATATTCGTCTCTCGATAGCTTCAAAAGTATCGGTAGGGACAGGCTTATTGCTTATTAACTCTGGATTCCAAACCAAAGTTACGCCAATAGCTATTGTCAAGAGCCCGACCATTCTAAGAATTAAGCTGCTCTCCATCATTACCTCTTAAGTTACGCCAACGCTTATGATCACTTGCAGATATGGAATATCAGCGAAATAACAGTCAAGTACATTTTTTGTCCCCGGCTAATCTTTGACCCTCTTAAAGTAGAAGAGTTCTGGATCTCCGTCGTCAAGGTTATGCACTATGCCGCTCGGTTCATATGACATTTTTGCCATGAAAGCGCGCATGGATGCATTGGATTCGTTTGTCGAAGTGAAGAGCTTTGCCGTATTGCAGGTCTCCTCCAGTCGTTTCACCAGCGCTGTTGCAATGCCTTTGCGCCGACATGCTTCTTTCACGATCAGCATCGATATGAATCCACAAGAGAAGAATGTATATTCCAGCACAGCATAGCCGACTATTCGCTCATCGATGAGTGCGATGATGGCACAACCACTTCTGACCCATTCCCGAATATGCTGCCGTCGAGTTTCGTCGGTGACAGCAACATGATCGACTGCGACAATTTCGTCGATTTCATGCTCTGTTGCATCCCGAATTATCATTGAATTGTTCCAGCTAACACCAGCGCTCCGATGCGAGCACCTTGGTTTATAATAGTATCCATGAACTCCAGAAGCTCAATAAGCGAGTCTTGTTGGATCATCGCTTTTTTTGTTGCAATGCCAAGAGTTTGATCATCTTCTACACGCAGCGAAGTATAGACCTTATCACAACAAAACAAACACCAACAGAAGAAGCAGACGGTTCCCTAGCAGGAAATTGTTTTTCATATCCCAAATCCGTTGCATAGCACTATACTCACAAACAACCGCATATTGGTCTCAGGGCAGCGCAGACTAATTGTTCCTAATCCAGCTTACGAACTCTGCGCAAAGGCCCGGTGGATTCGCCTTCTCGTTTTGAACAGCAATCTCTTCGTAGTACTCCAACTGGTGAACCAGCACCGGAATCGGCTGCTTGAAGCAGCGCAGAATAGTTTCACTACTGTGGAGCTTGGACGCGACTTCGCAGCACGCCTGGACGAACATGCGTGTAATCTCATCGCCCAGCTCAAGCGCCCTATCGAAGTCCTCATCTTCGTCCTCATCTGAATACCACAGTCCCGAGGCCTCAATCCAACGACGAATGGTCGAACTCTCCTCTCCGTTACTTCCGAAACTTGCAACGCTGTTCTGAAGCCAGAAAGCAAAGTTCCACTTGGCCTCGTCGGAGTTCGAGGCTTTCGCAATGGATTCTTTCCAACGCTCTACCGTGTTGTAGCCAAACTGCATCGACGGTCTACGCGGATCGTCATCTTCGTCATAGACGAATATCGAGAGTACGTAGATCGACTTACGAGTCGGGTCCGGGATGGCTTCAAGTGCCGATGAGATTGACTCGAACATCGAGTCCGCAATTGGGGAAGACATTTTTTTGTCCATCAAATTATGCGCTATCAAAAGGAAAATTCTGGTTTTTGCAGAAAGCCGTGACCAATGAAATCCATATTCGAGGCGAAATTGGGCTTTTGAATGGGAACCCAGGGATCTGAGGATGATTGCGAATCATCAAATACCCAAAGATACGCGCGCTTACTGCAGTTAAAGGCGCCGAATATAACTGTTTTTGTGTTTCCGTTTCGGTGACCCTCTAAACTTGCTTGAAAACCATAAAGGATCGGTCAATAAATTGCGATTGTGGATTCACACGTGGTTAGCATAAATGCGCAATACACGTGCCGTGATTCTCACATATTCGGCATGCGTCACTCTACATTCCCCCTGAGCAAATATGCTGAAAGTGCAGCATAGAGGATTTCGAAACCAATCAATGAAACAATCAGCAAAGACGGCATCCCGTCTACTAAAATACTTGCAATTCGCCCACACGCAAAACCAGCCATAAAAGCCAAAAGCGCTATAAGAGCAGGCTTGGTAAATCGATCTCGAATGGCACCGAACAGGAATAGCGTAGCAAAGCTGACAAAAAGGCCGCCGTAGGCTGCCCGGACCATATTTGCTTCGTTGACTGTCTCGAGTTGGATACTGTAAAGACCATACATAAACTGCGGGGAAACCAAATATCCCAAACCTATTGTTCCGATTCCCAATGATGCTGAAAGTAGAATAAAGTTTTCTAGTTTCATTTTCTCCCCTCTGCTAACAGCAGCGCTCTGATTCGAGCACTTCTATAGGCATACTGTCTCATTCGCCACCATTCTCCAATTCAGCTGTCTGAATAAAATGAAGAAAATCACCTCAACGATCATTCTCTCCACTTTTGAAGAATAGAGAATTTAGTTTTAATATTTTTCGAATTATCAGAATCTAATCTACTTTGTTTAATTGAATTACCGGAACATCTAGATACCAATACATTTTCTCATGTTTAAACTCAACTCTTAAATCATATGCTCCAGGTCCGACAATGTCCAGGAAGGGCGGTGTATATTCAAATTCGCTTTTAAACTCTTGATCAGGCCATGGATTTCCATCCAAATATTTCCAGCCGTAAGTTACTTCAGTTGAATCCCGGCTAAATTTATAATAGTATTCTTGTCGTCCCTCGTAAACGATATTTGTAGTTGGATTGGACTTGTGAAAAGTCCAGCTAATGTGCTTCCAGGTTCCCCAAATTTCCGAGTTATTTCCTTCAACATTGACGAGGACATGGACAGCTTTCCGGTAGAGAACATTATTTTCAATACTAATTTCGGTTTCAATGGGTACAATTGAAGTTCCATTTTCAATACGGCTGACATCAAAAAAATGCCAATTCTCTCGTTTTAGATATAAAACACTATCCTGGATTTCATAGCTGCCAGAAGTTGAACGCTCCGGTTTCAACACTTGGTTCTCATCATAGAAAAAACTGGTGTCTACAAATGTCCCATTGGAATAGTATGTGATGGTGTACCTATCTGAAGACCAGGTACCGATAATTTTTGAAACCAATTCAGCATCATCACTAAATGTCGGTTCGGTAATATTCCCTGAGCAACTGAGAAAAAAGGTCAACAAGACCAAAATCTGAAGCCAATTTCTTTTCATCTTAAGCCCTCCGGATTTCATCCTAATACATAGCTTTCATAAGGTCCCCAAATCCCATCAATACACCAACTGTCCCACTGTATGTCTGACACTTACTACTGATCTGAGCCATCACAGCAGATTTCGCAATCTTTGCCTTGTCGCATGCTACTTTTTACGTCAATGGTAAACATACCTTCTGAAGAACCAGTATCCTATCTGAATGGCGCCTACCAGCCAGTAGATTGGAAAACGAAAATACGTATAAAGCAATGTGAAATTATCGAGCACTTCTCTTTCCGAAGTTACGCGGTCAATTTCAACCGTTATTGACAACACAGGTAGAAAGAATCCAAAAATGACTACGGTAAATGCAACAGCGGCAATGCTGCAGAAATCTCGGTTCTTTGTCATTAAATTAAAGGCAAGCACACCTATTAATATGGCAATATCAAAATATCCAAGGAATATATTCACTGTTTCGATACCTGCTAAAACCGGCGCTCGGATGCGCGCCAGCCTCCACATAGTGTTATCAATCTTGTTTGACTTTTTGATGGATTCCAAAAACCGCTTGCGCACATACCTGGTAGCGCGTTGGCAGCAGCACGTGGTTGGCATTTACCGAGGGAATCCCGTCTCTAATGCAGTCTGCATTGCCTTTAATTTTTGTGCCAATCACACAACAAGAAGAACAACCCACCAGCCAGAACACCAAAAGTCAAAGATGGTAAAGTTACTGCAACAAACAAATCGAAGAAATACATAACGGGTACCCACACAATGAGAAAAATAAAATTCACGAGACACCCAAGCAATGACGTGCTTTTTCGAACCGCGCCATAAGCCCCTAAAGCGAGCAGAATCAATGTCTCAACCGTACCGGCGACCAATACCCCCATAAGTGTGCCTGTTCTAGCATCTAGTTCTTGATATGCATATGCCCAGCAATAGAAAAGGCTGACAAGACTTATAATGGCAATTACGGTAAAATAATCATAGCCATCATTTGACCTAAAAAAGAGCATATACAGATATACAAAAGACATGCCCAAAACTGAATAGGCTATAATTGCAGCGACAAAACGTCCCATAACTTTTTCTGTAGCAGCGCTTCGTTAACTTGAGCGAAGGTTCTCATCCAAACCGATCTGCGTATGCGTCGGCAAAAGGCACAAATCTGGGCTCCTTGCGAAAAAACTGATCGGTATCTGCCAAATCATAAAACCTGTCGTCAAATTCATCGAAATTCATGCGACTTTGGGATTCCCCGACGATTCGCATTCTTTGCTCTTTATCAAATGGAAAAGGAGTCCCAAGCTTCAAAGAGGCAGACTCTACAAGTTCAGACACGTCAGGCATCCCTATTGCCTGGAACCCTTCAATTGCTTCAGGGCAGGTAGTAGAGGTTGAGTTAAAAAAATATTGCCAAAAACCTCCATTTACGACTTCCAAATGAAGCCAATGAATTGAGAACAACAAGATCGCTTCGCGCGGAGCCTTGTCGATGGACTTTTCCCATTTTTGTCGGCCATGGTAAAAATCGAAAGATTCATAATAGGGTTGAAATATTCGCGGATACCTCCGCGGTTTATTGAAGATAGACAATATGCCCTCATGCTCATTCTAGTGCGAACACCTGCGTCTTAAATTCTTGTTGACTGCCAAAACTGCTTCCAGGCATGCAGCGCGTGGTTAGTATGAATATTCTCAATTGTACTCAGCAGAATCCTTTAGGCTCTCAAAAAGCTTCTTCGCCTTATCAAGAGCCTGGCTTTCTCCCCTGGCTACAATCTACCCTGATACCGATTTCCCTCTGAGATTTAACTATTCCAGACAATGCGTCCAATTCATCATCATCCTTGTAGACGAATATCCTAATGAAATCAGATTTGATTCGGCTAGCTAGATCATTCTGAGCTTCTTCAAATCCAGGGTCTAAGGCTCTACCAAACGACATATCATTTTCAAAGTTTGTTGTGTAATAACTTGACTTCGTAGAAGCAATTACTTTGAGCCAAGAAGAACGCACTTCCATTGCTGGAATATAAATAAAATTAGATCGAATGTCTTTCAATCTAAGCCTACATTCTTCGAAAACGCCATACAAGTTGTCTCTATATATTGAGAGGTCATCCTTCTCAAGACTTTTGATCGCATCAACTGACAAATCAATCAGTTCATTAACTTGACTATGAAGTTCTTGGTCGAGGTATCTCATCTCTGACATTTTATTGTCGAATCGGAGATTTTCTTCGATTTTGTCGAGTTTGTCGAGCGTAGATCTGCTCTGGAAGAAAATTTTAAGAAAGTTAATTGAAAGAAACAGCATCATGCCCGCTAACACTGACTGCGCTGTTGTAAAAGCAATATAAATGTTTGACAAGAACCCGAAGAGTAGACTTGCAACGAATGCGTACACTATAACATAGTTTGCCTTGAACCGAATCAATTTCATAGAAATATCCTAAGGGAATTCTCAAATATATTTAGATGATTTGTTCTTCCGCTCATTTTCTCAATCTGGGTAATTTGTCTTGACGCTCGTTGTGCCATCAGACGCAATTTGCACATTGTAAACCTCCCCTTCATCACCAACAACGCGTCCATTGAGGGTTTTAGCAATATCTACCGCCTTGACAATTTGGTCATCCATTGGACCAGAGCATGTAATTTGATCAAGATACCACAAGAAGACTGGCTCACCCTTCCAAAGAATCATGAAATATCGCGCCGTGGATCCATTGCCATCATCCATGTCGATCCAGTCCTCAGTCGACCATTCCAATTCAGGGTCACTAGCTATCAAATCATCTACTTCTGGCTTGCATATAGGATCTTCGCGAGCTTCAAACCAGTCGCGAGTCTTAATAATATGGATGTCGTATGCCATAAAACTCCAATCACTAAACGAAGCATATATCAATGTTTCCATTAACACCAGCGCCCGAATGCAAGCGCCTTCATTTATAGTATTATCAAGAAGCCCCAGAATTTTGACTAGCTACCACAACAGCTTGCGCAAATACCTGATGGCGCGTCAGTAGCAGCGCGTGGTTAGCATGAGCTTCGCATTTAATATTGCAAACCACTTTCTAATTCGCTCTCAATCTGACGATGGTTCTCAAAGTATCGCTCGCAGCGGAGCTACGCAAACGTCTTGGAGGCACCCTATCTCCCAAGAACTTTCCAATTACAAAACCAACAGGAAAGGTAATCAACATACCTTTCCCCGCAAGTTCTGCTTTGTCCCTATTGCTGTCTGATTCTGTAAAGCTTGAAGCAGCCAAAGCACCTGTTACGCCAGTAAAAGTTCCAAATATGAAGCCAGCAATTAAACCACGTCGGTTTTTATGGGGATTTTCTGGCACATTGTTTTGGACTACTATCGTTGTATCTGGTGTCGTAATTTCAACAGAATCCTGGACAAGAGAGCCGGTTACACAGCCACTCAAGAGCAATGCAAAGAGTATCAGGCTGTAAACAATACATCTGGCTAATTTCATCCCGGATCTCCGAATTCAGATTTGGGTACCACTTTCTTTCGCTAACATCAACGCTCTGAACGAGCACATTTGGTAATATTTTTATCAAAAACGACAACGCTCTGTTTGCATACCAAAACCAGCATGTGTGTATGCCAGGTGTGAAATCAGTATCAGCGCGTGGTTAGCACGAACACTAGCTACATTTTCAACAGAAAATCAACGATCTGGCGCCCGGCAAAGATCATCGCGACGACAAATGCAATGCTGAAAAATATGATTAGATAGAGAGCCCATGTAAATACCTTTTGCCCAACTTTCGTTTCAAAAACGCTTTCAACTAGGACGCGAACACAGACCCAAAGAGGCACTCCTGCCAGCATCCAAACAAGCCATTTTGACAGGTCAAATGATTCTTGTAGTAGAATCCAAACAGTGCTGATCGAACCGTAGATAAGCCAATAAAACAGAAATACGCGAATGTAACCGCGCAGCCATTCATTTCGAGCTGAATTTGAAGGAGTTATCCGATCCATCCCTGAGGTCCCACTCTATACAAACATTAAAACAAACACCATCAATAACACCAGCGCTCTGATGCGAGCACTTTCGATGACAATAATATTGAGAAATTACAAGGTCGTGATTGGCCACAACTACCGGCTTGAGCACATAGCTGGTGCGAAGTCAGTAGCAGGCGTGGTTCGCATAACCAAAAGCGACTCATTTCACTTCTATCAACAAGGTATCAGAATAAACAAGGTCTCTCTTCTTCATGAGTATTGCAGAGGCTTTTCTTATACCAGGCAGGCCATCATAGGTATGTGTCCAGCTGTAATTTCGTTCTGCCAATGTAAATGTATCAGGTCTGCAAAATATTATTCTGTCATTGATTGTACCTGACCCTGAGTCAAACTTGTATCCAGGCACGCAGGTCTCAACACTGTCAATATTCCCGAATACTTGCAGATGAAACTCGACTTCGAAAGGTCCATTACCAGATGAAATATCTGACGTCAAAACAATAGACAAATCCGCGGCTTCTTCGATTGAGGTCGAGTGCTGGCACGAAAATGCCGCAAGGCCCATTATTAAGATTGAACAGATAAGAACTACAAATTTTGCCACAACTCCCCTCCTCCGACACTTCAAAACGTGCAGAATTCTGATCAACAGTAGTAGCGTGCGGTTAGCTTGACCGAAACAATAAAAGTCACTGCAGACAAACTCAATATCCCGAAAAAACGAAACGCGAAGCAAAACCTTCCGGGAGCTCTCCATCTTCCAGTAGCTCGTGATACCATACTGGTTCCAGAAAATCTTGCATATTGTCGTTCTGTGCAACCTCCTGCCGGCAGATAGTCCGCTGGCGTTCAATTTCGTCAAGAAAGATCTTCCGAGGTGTGGCTACAAGTTCAAGCTTTTCGATCTTTTCCACATCGACCGGAAGCACTTGACCCGCATCATCGCGACTATTAACATGCAAATATCGCGAAAGTGTTAAATATACATCGATCGTCTTCTTGAATTCGTATTGACGAAGATTGGCGATGTCACCGACAATTGACGTAGTATCAAACGGAAAGCTGAGTTCAACATCAGGCTTCTGGCGACTAGGATAAAAATGGTCGAGGTAGTAAACTGTTTTATTGGCCTCCGCCTTCTTGAAGATCTCGATTTGTGAACTAAATACAGGATTGAACCATTGCGCATTTACAACGGAGTCATGTTCAACAATAGCAAATCCATACTGATCATGCTGATGATATCCCCCGCGCGCCAGAACAATATAGCCTTCTATAACCAGACCATTTTCTAATGTAATTTGGCATACACTCTGCACTTTTGGTTCACCCAACCCAGCCAACAAGGTCCCACAAAAACAGAGCAATGCAATCCAACTCCTCATTTCACATCCTCCCAATTTGTTAACAACAGCGCTATTAATTGGACTCCACTATCACAAATACACCAGCCTGGTTAGTTGGAGAATTTGAAACTGGTACGAGGGTCTGATCCTTAACAAGAAGGGTGTCAGCAAAAGTGGAATAAGCCCAGTCATCTTCCATTTGAAGAATAATTTTGTTATCAGTCCTGCAATATCTTCCAGTGTATTCTTCGCTTACTCCAAAAAGTCCGGTCCACAGGATATAACAAGATCCGTCGACACGCAGGCTCAGAGAATAGAGATTAAGATCATCCTTGTAGCTTGCTCTCAACACCGTTTCGGATCTCAACCATTCCAGATCAAAAATAAAACTTCCAACGACAGCAGCCAGTAGCAGTGCGAAAAAGGCAAGCTGAATTCGATCGTTTCGATATTTGACAATTGCTGCAGATACTGAAAACAAGAAGAGCGTGCATAGCACCAAAAAAATATAAGGATAGAGAAACAAAAAATAATTCCAAAAGGCTCGACTAAACAGCACAAAAACAGCAATTCCCACACCTGCAAATGAGCTTACCCAATGTAACTTCGTGTTAAATCTCATCTCTGTTGCATCTACCTTAATCAAGCAAAGAAAACACTGTATTCAAACGCAACACACTGCTGCTCGGCACCACTGAAACAACGCTACTGCGGCGAACCGACTCTTTACTTGATAGACATAGTAAACTCTTGAGAGCACCCAATTTAATTCTGCGCATGCAGCGTCAGCAGCAGCGCATGGTTAGCATGATTACAAAAAACAAAAAATCTAAACATGCTCGTTGCCCTTTTGGCACTATTCGTTTAGAAACAAATTCACTCCTATCGATAGATCGAGCTCTGAGTCAAACTGAGGCTGAAACGTTGGATCACCATAAAGCACAAGGCCGCCAATATGATTCAACAACATTTGTCGCCACCACTCGGTTTCAAAAATACTCGCTGATAGGGGCGAATTGACACTTGGCTTTGTTACCTCCCGAAACCTAATCTCGTCGATTTTGGCAAATTCCAGAGCGTTATTAATTCCCCGACGACAGGTCTCGCCAATTGAAAGAGGAGCGATTGTCATTTCTTTTGCAATGAAGGATTGCAGGAACCAAAAATTGTCATCAATTCCACCCAAATATGCGGTGACGCCTTGATCAATCATGGTTTGAGCAATTGTTCCGTCATCTATTTTGCCTGTCTGACATGCCCCAGAAAGGACTATACAATGCCGTAAACTGACCCCATTAAAAACAGAAGCATGAAGACCGCAAATCCATTGCTCAGAACCGTGACCGATGAGAAACATCAATTGATTTTCATCAAATTCGTGAACTCGATTCGGATAGGGTAGCGAGTCGGAAAGAACGATTTCCTTGTAATTCCAGCCCGTCCCTTTCAACTTAGATGCATAATGATCAACAACATTTTGAACAAGTTCATCGCCTGGATACCGATGGGTAGCAATTGTCAAACTTGCTTTCTTTAAAGAGTCCAGCCGGCTTCTATAAAAAAATTCCCGCGCCTGTTCTGAATCTCGCCCCGTTATGTAACCAAAACCAATATCAAGCAATACATCCTCATCAACTGAACAGAATATCCTGAAGAGGCTTCTTGTAAGTTTTAGCGTCATTTCCGAACGAGGGACTACAACAACCGCAAATGATGGAGTCGTTTGACGTAAGTGTCTTAGCAGATCATTTTCTCCCCGGGATAGGGAGAACAGGTCTCCGCCCAGTATATCCCGTATTTCAACCGCCAATTGATAAAACTCTTCATTGGCAGAAGCTATTATTACACAATCTGCTGAGACGTTTTTGGCGTATAAATCTCCAATTGGCAACAAAGATATACAAACAGTTACAAGAATGAGTTTTAAAGCACATACCATAGAATTACTCCCCATACCCCTGGAAATAACTATGACCATTGGACCACCTTGCCCATAGGCATATCTGCTTGACTGCAGCTATGTGCTTCACCACAACGCTGGATCACATAGAGATTTGACGCAGGAAATCTTAATATTTTGCACCTGAGTCGCAAGCTCGCGATAGATTAAGGCCTGCCATCCAAAAGGATATTCAAGATCGTAAGGTGTTGCAAATCTATTAGCTGCCTCTACTTTAAATCCAAATTTGCCATAATACCCGGGATCCCCATAAACAAAAACCGCATCAATACCATTCTCAGAAAGCAGTGCCAAACCATGTTTCACCAGTTTGGCCCCGATACCTGAGTGCTGATATTCGGGCTTAACACCAAGTGGAGCCAAAATATACCCCTGCCAATTATCGTTTCCCTGAATGTAGACAGGACTAAACGCAACGTGACCAACGACAATCTGCGATACTTCGGCAACGATGGATATCACCTCAGGAACAACATTCTCCGTGAGAAGATTGACCGCCAACCCGGACACCAGATCGCCTTCGCCGGGCGGAAAAGCTCCCAAATGAACGTTACGCACACTCTCAGAGTCTCCAATTGTTGCTTCTCGAATATGCATAGCATCCCTCTGCTACTACCAGCGCTCTGATGCGAGCACCTCTGCTTATAATATTGTCAATTTATTCCCGAATTTTGACCGCCTCAAGAACCAGCCTGCGCGCATGACCGGTACAAAGTCAGTAGCAGCGCGTGCTTAGCATGACTAGCAGCACGCAGCACCTATTGAGTCGAAGATTCCAGAAGCGAATCAGTGATTGTCAGAGTATACACTGCCACTTTATAGTCCTTAAGCCAAAACTCTTGCCATGCTGTCGAGTAGTGCCATTTTGTATTGTCTGTCGGTGACGGAACGTATTGAATCACCGAATCCATACTGCATAATGAGATAATTTCTAATTCTTTAAAAACGGCCTCAAATTCATTCTCAGTCAGCGGCCTGACAAGCTTACCGAATTCATAATGTTTGTAAAAAGCGAGAGCTGAGTCGGGCAAAACAATCAACATAGTAGCCGGAACCTCCCTGACTGCATAGGATATTTTCACAGGCACAGCTGATTTGTTCTTTACCAAGAATCTCCAAGTTACCGCATTGTCACAGGAAAGCAGTAGCACTAAGAGACTGCATAACAGAAAAACTTTTGGCATTTACCCCTCTCGTTTAAACTATATTGGCGCGCAACGTGCTGCAGGATATTAGCGGTCCATTAAATTGTTGTCAAAGTATTGATATGGAGAGCCACTCCGTTGTCATGCAACATCATTCAGCCTGGCCTTAGAATCCAATTTGTTTTGTAGTAATATTTTCGAATTTTTTATTCTTGAAATAGTAAATCTCAGCAAGTGTTAGTTCGTTTTTGGTTTCCTCCCCATAAAGCATCTGAACTAGCTTATTTGATTTATTTCTGTCCAATTTTTTGAATTCATATTTCGCAATCATTCGGCCCTTCCTCAAAAGCGCGCGGTCGAGCAAGCCGATGTTTGAATTAAAGGTACAAATTATCTTGATTTTTAAATAGTCACTAAAAAGACCATCCGTTAATTGAAGAATGGTTGAAACGACAGAATCTTCAGTGTTTTCCTCGCGTGACAACACCACCTTTTCAGCATCTTCAATCACCAGCGTAGCGTTCCTCTGGTGCAACAAAAATGAGATAAATGACGGTTTTAGCAAATTTTTTACAAGGTCATTCTGAATAAAAATAAAATTTGTTGTTTTGAAGTTAGAAATAAGATGTTTGATATAGCTTGTTTTGCCCGTGCCCGGTTCTCCAAATAATAATATCACACCTGATTTTTCATCTTCAAATGCCTCAAGGATCGTGTCGTTAACTTCCAAAAAATCATCATTGTAGTTTAGCGACAGATCAACCTGACTGAAATTCTTAAAATCGACTTTTTCGGCCTGGAACCGGTCTCGTTCAGCAATTAACACTTTAAATTGAGGAACTTTAGGGCGCGCAAAGTTCTTCCTGAATTCGATATTTGTGGCGATGACCCATTCCTCGACTTCCTTATCCGTGGCGTCATAATAAAAATCTATGATTATCCTGTCTTCTGAATCTTCAAAAATATTAACGAACAACTTTTTAGATGAACTTTCAAAAAAGTAAGAGCTGCAGTAATCTTTCTCTGGATCGGAGTCGCTAAAGACTCCAGTGTGCCACTTGCGAAAGGTCAAACTTAATGCATATGTGCGAAGGTCAAGAAAGTCACACAGCTCCTCCATATGCTTCCTGTTTGGCTTTTTATCCAACTCCAAGCTCAAATTTGAAGGCAATGTTCCATATCGAATACAGTAGTACTTTTCGACGAGGAAATCGCCGTAGGTATCAAAGCTGGCCTTAAGGTTGTTTTTATATTCATTCATATGTTTTCAACTCGTTTTTTGCATCAGACTAAGACTCAAATGACTTCAATTTCTGATATTCTACCATTGATTTTCACACTAAATTCTATTATGCGTATGCAATGAATATTTTTATCATATTACATGCTTTTCAAATCTATCAGCTTAGGTTTTCTATTAATTTGAACTGTTCACAAACCAACAACATTTCATCATAGAATCCACCGTTCCGCTCAAAATACTGCTTATGATCCTTTCTCCATCCCTCCAGATCTTCATTTTCCCCTTCTTTTAAAGCGAACTCCTCATCGACATCGCAGAACCGCTTGCGCTCCACCGCCACCGTCTCTATAACGAGAGCTGGTGTGTCATCCCAGTTTAGAGCTATATCCTTTCGGCCTACTACTGGAAACACCTCATGACCTTCCACGAAATCACGTAACGCACCGCAGGTCGCCGTTTTCTTACCCTCTCGAACAAGTTTCAATAACCAAGTACAAAGATGCTCGTTATCTCCGAACTTGAAGGTCGTTGCACCGGGATATTTTTCTCGTAAAGCTTCTAAATTCATTTTCTATCACCCCTTCATAGCGTCACTTTCATTCAACCAGTATTAATATCAACCGTAATTCACTCAAAGTTTCAATAGGGCATTCAATTATCTTTTAGCATCACGCAACACGCGCTGTTTATAAACCTAACACTAGCGCTCTGCTTGCGAGCCGCCATTTGCATATAATATTGTCAATTTAGTGAGAAATTTTGAAGTCCATCCGAATGCGCAAAAGTCCGCTGCTCGTCAGTAGCAGCGCGTGGTTAGCGTGACCGGCGTACGACAACCCGAATATAATCGGATCAAAGCCTCAAAAAAGTTTGGATAAACCGTAAATTGCCAAGGGCAGCACCACGAACCAAAACAGGACAAAACCAACGATTAGCCCCCAATACAAGACCGTTCTCTTCTTCTGCTCCTTTGCAGGAACAACCTGACGAAAATTGGCCGAATAGAACGCGACAAAATTCTCAAATGAACTCCAGGTTTTGATAGGAGCAGCGTCAATATTACCCTTTTGCAGCTGTCTCACTATCCCCGTAATACAATCCAAAACATAAGGACATGCATCAGCCTCATCCCCGAGATAAATATACTCGTTAGGCCAAGGAGGTAATCCGACAAAACCGCGCCGGTAGTCATTTGTGGCTTCAATAATGATATCAGGATCACCTAAGAGCGACGTATCGTCAATTTCTTCTGGCCGTGCTCTGCTCAAAAATTCTCTATAGCTCTGCGGCAAAGTGACCTGCAGCGATTCACTCAACTTCGCAATCTCAGACTTGGTCATTATTGGCGGCCCGGTTTGTTCTAGCTCTGAATTCATTTTATACACCTTTTCGCTAACACCAGCGCTCTGCTTGCGGCGCACCATAAATCGTCTCACATGTCATTTTTTATGAGCATAGGTATTAAGACTCGAGACTGAATACGCTCACCATAAGAATTCTTTGCCGGCTCAAACTTCAATTGTCCAAAATAGTCTTGTTGATTCAGATAGTTCAATATTCGCATCTGGCCTATACTCAGTTTAACTTCGGATACATTGCCTAATGTATCAATTCGTACTTCAAAAGAATGCACGCCTTGACAACAAACCTTGAGTGAATCTGGAAATGTCAATGTCGGCATTAATACTGTTTTCGGTTCTGTGGCGACTCTGTATGTCTTATAAATCGAATCGATAGCCGCCTCATATTTGTTAGTTCGAATCTCAATCCAAAAATCGCTTATTTTGTTTCGCTTATGAAGCTCAATTTGCAGTCTTTGCGTTTCCCATCTAAAGATGTCTACACTATCATAAACGGCACCATGCGCCCCATTATAGCGATCATGATATGAGTAACTGTATGCGCCCAGTTTCGCCTCAATTGTCGATACTGCTTCTTCCGCAAGTGAGTTGCTTGAATCCGTAATCATAATAAAAGTAGAGACATTCAAGTTGTTATAGAAATTCAGAACAAGTACGCGATAAGGATAGAAAGATGAAAAAGACGAACGACTCAGCATCTTGTCTGAATCCGGATAGACTAATTCTGGATTGATGATTGGAAGTGCGCAGTTTTCATATCTAGAACGTATTTCGTCGGCAGATCTATTTATTGGCCAAATTTCCAATGTCGCATACAACAATCTTTTGCCATTTGACAAGGCTCTCCACTCATCCTGTTCATCAACACAGGAAATCGGCACCAAAACTGAGAATAGGAATATGAGCAGGATACGTTTCATTTTCTATTGGATTTTTCGTGATGTCACTGCCAACAGCAGCCCTCTGATGCGAGAACCTTCGGTTATAGAATTGTCAAAAAACACAATTTTTTGATGGTCCGCCAACCTAATTCAGGTCATCAGTCAATAATAGGTGATCCGGTAGTGAACAATGTTAGCTCTGTGGCCAATTCGAGGCTCGGCTCTATATCTAAATCTGCTGCTATCGTCGATTGCATAGTTGTTAGCCACCCGGATTAACAATTGTGGACTGGCATATACACGACCGGCAAAAACCCCAGTAATACTCCACGCCTCTTCTAACACGTATCCCGAATCTAGTAGAAAATCGATCTCAGTGCTTACTTCGCGGTCGTTCTCAAAGGTCTTTGTCGAGTAATAATAATCACCCGGTGCTTCGAAATAGAAAAAGTCTCGACCATCATGATAGAAGGCAGTATACGTGACCGATACGCCATCGAAATCGTCGTCAGTTTCCAATCCACTTTCACAACTCATTACGATTATTAACAAAAGAAGAATTGAAAGAATCTTCATGTCGCCAACACCCTTCACTTTTTACTGCTGTTGAATGGTGATTATGTTTTGAACTGTGTGTGTACCTTGTCGAAAAAAGCTCATATCGAGTCAACCTTGCAGAATCTTGCTACTTGACACCACCCATATCTCGCTAACACCAGCGCTCTGATCGCGCCAGCTTTTACATACTATTATCAATTCGATCTGAATTTTTGACGGATTCCCCAATCCGCTTGCGCAAATGCCTGGTGGCGCGTCAGTAGCAGCGCGTGGTTAGCTTGACTATTTGCGCAAACCCCTCGCAAATTCAGCATCTGCTTTATATTCCATCACAGCATCATAATAGATAGCCGAGCTATCGGAATTCTGGCGTACGTGATCATATATCGAGTCAGCAGGAGCAATAAAAAATATGTCATGGACAAGAGACTCGACGATCTCCAAATCTTCAATCTGTTCAAGCATATTCAGATGCCGGGACATATCCTGCATAAAAATCTTGCCTATGATCTCCGACAGCATTTGACTTCCCTCGGCACTATCATCAAGTATCTCGGAAATATAATAGAATGCACGATAAGAAGAGTCTGATGGCGCATTGCTGAGGAAATACCTGGCAGTGAAAATCAGATCATAATGACGCCTACCATTATTTCCGTACAAAAATTCGAAACGTTCGGATTCACTTAATTTTTCTATTTCTTTCCGTAACAAATATGTTGCCAAAAGATCATGAGATTCCGTAACTAAATCATAAGTAGACAACAATGGTTGTGGCCATTGCTCAGTCGGCACCTTGTCAACATCTTGTCCAGCAGCAGTAAACACCAAGATTTGTAGTAGTATCCCAATCGTGTATATTATTTTCAAATACAAAACCCTTTATTATTCTTATGGCCATTAAACAACCTGCTAACACCAGCGCTCTAATTGCGGCGCACCATTGTTTATATGATTATTAAGAAATTCAAAACTTTAGCCGTCCGCCAATTCTGCTTGCGCGCATACCCGGTGCGAAGTCAGTAGCAGCGTGTGGTTAGCATAACTTGTGGCAATCAACCTAGCTCGGGTACGTTTCGAAACTAGAATCCGGATTTTCATTCATCAAATCAAGAAACATGTCCCGAGTAAATGTTGTATCTTGATGAAATTCAGACAAAAATCTTAGACAATCTTCCGTTAACGACTTTTCGGGATCTAATCGAGTCCCCTCTAGCGCTCTAGTCACAAAGTCAACCGTAACTCTTTCTCCAGGAAGCACTTCATATACTCCCGTAACTAAAGACACAAAATGGCGTAGTGGCCTTGCCCAAGTCCTTTCGGTTTCAATTCGATTGGTTTTACGAAATTTACCATCAGCATCGATCAACCACTCAAAGTCTGCTTCTGGTTTTACCGACGACTCCGGAGCCGTATATATGTTACCATGCCTGTGCTTGAAACCCCAGATTTGAACTATGTCAGTACCAGAAGGCACACTCATATCATCATAGCGAAACAAAATGGGGAACTTTATCGGTTCAAAGTCCTTCATAGCCTAATCCCTCCGCTAACACCAGCACTCTGATGCACGCCAGCTTCTACATAGTATTATTAATTTGATCTGAATTTTTGACGGATTCCCAAATCCGATTGCGCACATGCCTGGCAGCGCGTGGTTAGCACAACGAGCGGCACGATCTGGTTGAACAATTGCCCAAGGAGACGGTCTAATACAAATGGACTAACTCGTTTTCTGTAGTTTGTCTCGATTTTTCCGGTCTTTTTCGAAACCAGATTCATATGGATAGATACGAATGCCCCATCGCGGTACTGCATCTTTATAGGCTTCCCATTCTTTACCAAAGAGGCGCTCCATCTCTCTTTCCTCGTAAACCTTTACTCGCAGGTGAAACGCGACAAGAATGAAAACAGCATAGAAATAGTTTGAAATATTGCCGACTAGCAACGCCCATCCAACCAAGATCAATACCACACCAATATACATCGGGTTTCGATTAAAGCGATATAAGTCTTGGACCACTAAGTATTTTGGAGGATCCCATGGGGCAAGTGTGCCTCGACCTCGACGATAGAAAGAGATCACTGACAACAAGAGAATAATTCCCCCAACCACAATTAGGCCGAAACCGAAATGAGACTTGAACAAAATCGGCGACGACATTCGCGAGATGAGCCAAGGAAATAGACCAGCGACTACGGTTGGCACCGCCAAAAATGCCAATGTTGCTCGAAACAACATTTTGCCTGTCCTCAGTTAAGGTGCAAAGGAACCCTTTGCTAACACCTGCGCTCTGATGCGAGCACCTTCGTCTATAGTATTATCCAAAGATGTTAATTCTTTGATTGTTTATCAAAACCAGCTTGCGCGAATGCCCGGCGCGACGTCAGTAACAGCGCGTGGTTAGCTTGACCGAAACTACAATCATTTGAGTTCCATTCAGGAATTAACCGTAAAGAACTTCGAGAATAGCTTTGGGGTTCTTCTGAAGTAAGTTGAGCAATACAAGTGCTGCACCACGTGGCTGCCTGTCGCCGCGTTCCCAATGCCTTAGTGTCCCCAAACTAATCCCAAATGTCGTTGCGAATTCGCGCTGAGTCATACCAATTTGATTACGCAATTCTTTGAGATTGATTGGGTCAGGTTCGAAAACTCGAACTTCAACATCTTCTCCCAACGAGTAATCCACTGCCTCTTTCAATCCTTTCGCTATACTCTCAAATGCACTATTCATTGTCTTTTCCCCTATGTGATGCTACTAACAGTTTCGTCAATTTGGCCAGTTCATTGCGTTCTGCTTTGCTAAGGTTCGATTTTTCGTTCTTAGCAAAGACTGTAATTAAAAACAGAGGCATGCTTTGATTGTAATAGAAGTAAATGACACGCACTCCCCCACTCTTACCCTTACCTTCCCGAGCCCAGCGAATCTTGCGAATACCACCAGTGCCTTGTATTATATCGCCCTCCTTAGGATTTGCAGAAAGATAAAAGATGAGCTTATGGCGCTCAGAATCATTCAGCAATTTTGTTGCTCGGTGAATAAATTCAGGTAATTCTACTACAGTCGTAAGCATAGAAAAAAGTAATCCAATGGATTACTCAAATGCAAGAGGTTTTATGCAGAATTTTGCTAACACCAGCGCTCTGCGGTGGCGCACCTTTGTTTATATGATTATCAACCAAATTCATGATATTAACTGGCCGCCGGTTTTGCTTGCGCAAATGCCCGGTGCGACGTCAGTAGCGGCGCGTGGTTAGCACGAACGCAGGCAATGAGGTTAACAAAAGTGAATCTAAGCGCTCACGAATCATATTCACTCCAACGCCACTCGTATGTGACTTTCATATCATAATCTCGGCCAAGATTCTCAATGAATGGGGCTGGGCCCTCGATGCTCCCCTCACTCCATGGATCCCATTCTAATATCAGTATCGTACCACCTGCTTTCAACTTCATTTTGGCGTAGTCACCATCATTGAGTAATCCACTTAGAATACTCTCGCGCCAACCATCAGATTTCAAATCGTCAGTTAGCCACTTCAACTCCTCAGTAGGTATGTTCTTGATTATTGCCCGCCCAAGTACACGGAATCGCACTTTTGCAGGATACCGCAAAGCTCGAATCAATAAGTGGATTGGCAGAAATACCCACCAGAGCAATGTCGATATGAGCTTATATGTCATTTTGAAGAATTTCACAACTTGAGTTTTCATATGAGCACCCATATTCTTCCATGAGGATTTATGAAATTATTCTTGGCTTCTATCACACTTTACTGAAGCGCTATGGTGCACAAAAATCCGCACATTTTCCAAAAAAGCAAAAATCTGACGACGGTGCAAACGAATCGACCGCCTAATACCAGAGAATGCTTTGCTAACACCAGTGCTCTATTGCGAGCACCTTCGTTTATAGTATTATCAAGAATCGTCAGTATATTGATTGGCCGCCAACATTGCTTGCGCGCATAACCGGTGCGAAGTCAAGCAGCGGGTGGTTAGCATTGCCTGCGGCTCCCGGAACGCAAATTTGAAAGAACGATCAATTCTATTTTGCTTACTGGAATCTATGATGCCAATTCGCCAACCACGATGCATTGTCGATAGATCTCCGGTGCAGCCCAGCGATTCTGAAATTCTTGCCTTTCGATTTCCTTGCCCGGGTCTAGTGGTAAAATCAATTTCTGATCGTCGATATCTAACACCGGTGAAAAGTGACCAATAAATTCTGGACTATCATACAATACAATTGGCAATTTGCCCAGCTTGATTTGGATCATTAACGATTCTAGTTCTAATGCAGAATTGATGGAAATACCAAGTTTTTTTGCAAGACCATATGCTTGACGTTCGAAGTAATGCGGGTTGGGATCAGGATCCGTATAAAAGGCTGTATTTAATCCAAGTCGTTGGAGGGCCGTTGCCAATACGATCGCAAAGGTGCCGTTTTTCTTCGAGTGGCGACATGCTCGAATGATCTTGTCTGACGATACTTGCTTACCAAAATGTTTTAGCACCGCCCAAAGAGCCACAGGTCCGCAATTGCCTTCGAGTTGCAAAAGTTCTAAAGGAGCATCTTCATATCTTGGGAATTCAATTCCATTCATTCTGCATTCTTACTTGCTAACACCGGCGCTCTGGTGCGAGCACCTTTGGTTATGATTGAAATACCCTTCGAAATTTTGATTGACCATCAAACCAGTTTGCGCGCTTGCACGGTGCTAAGTCAGTAGCAGCGCGTGGTTAGCTTGACCAACGCGTCAAATCAGATTCAGTCCTCTTCAAGCCACTCCAAATAGAGCGACCAACGATCCAAAAGGCCTGCGGCAAATGATGCTTCAGCTGTCGTATCTCCATCCGGGCCAACAGCTCGCGCCTCGGCATCAAACAAAGCATCGGTTATCAATTCAACATCCTCCGCAGATAAATTAACAATAAAGTAGTCAGCAACACCATCTCCGATATACAGCTTCGGCAATGGAACAGCTTCGCATCGATCGAAGCATCTTTTGATTCGCTCCGCAGAACCGGGGTTCATTTCGACAAGTATTGACATGGTCGAATCTAAAGAGTCTCGGGAGAAACAATCTGGTCTACCAGTTATAGCCTTGTAATCTTTACTATTCAACACGAATTCCTAGAATCAATCAACTGTTAATTGGAGAAGCAAAATCAATACAGAACTAACTATCTAAAAACGTCTGCTAACTACCAAGTAATAGCACCACCCACATGTTGCAAACACCAGCGCTCTGATGCGCGCCAGCTCCTACATAGTATTATCAATTCTTGCCTCGTTTCTCAAGAGACTTGACGGCCTTGTTGAATCCATTGAAGTAATCTTCTCGCGTCTTCCCATTAATCTTCTCCCACTCGGACTGATCTTCAAAACGGACTTCTTTCTTGCTGAATGCATCCATGCCATGCAAAGCAATCCAACGAGCATCATAATTCCGCGCAGTTGATTTATCCCATTCAATTACATCAGCTACCGTTTTCTTTAAAAAACTTAATTTGCTCATGGCAAACTTATTTATATCCGGTCCGTGATTTGCGTTAAGAACCGAAACTGCTTGCCTGGCTGTCTTATCCAAACATTTGTTGGCGTCGCTGCGTGCGCGCAGTTGCCCCGCGTAGAACCAAAATGCAGCTTCTTCTTTTCTGTCATTGCCAAACAGCGTTGTAGCTAAAGCATAGAGAACTGACGGGTTATAATTTTGAGGTGTAGCGATCACTTTTGCAATGATGTTGGAATTATTTAGCTTTAGAGAGTCGATCGCACCATTCGAATAACTTACGGCGATTTTCGCAAACTCACCTTTCGGTTTGATTTTCACCTGAGTCTGCCCGAATAGGCCCAAGGGCAGCAATACAATGAGACCAAGTCTAATTACCCACCAATATGTTTTCATTTTTTCTCCTGAACGAACTTGCGCTAACACCAGTGCTCTGCGGCGGAACACCTTCGTTTATATGATTATCAACCAACGTCATGATTTGGACTGGCCGTCGGTTTTGCTTGCGCAAATGCCCGGTGCGACGTCAGTAGCAGCGCGTGGTTAGCATGACCAAGGAGCATGCCTGGATTCTAGGGACTATAAATTGGAATCAACTTATCTACTTCCTCAACATACATCATCGGCGGGGATGAGTATAGGCCAATGCGATGCATAGTGATCCAAGCCTCTCCACTTTTGATTTCTCCAATCAACCTCTCGATGACCTGCCTGGCCTCTGGGCCACTTAGCTGGCTTTTCTTGGTCAACTCCTTGAAGGCAATTTTGTGAATTGAGCCACCATAGTTTTCGTTGAGCAAGTATTCGGGACCTCCGCCAAAACGTATTTCATTGGTCACTGACAAACCCATAAATCTTTCATAATAGAACTCTTTCTTAATACTTCTATAGTCGGCACCCTCGCCGGCTTGCATCTCAAAAACATATTCAGCAATTGATGTACTGTCCACGTAGGTATAAACGACCTGATCGTTCAATAGTATTTGCAAAGTTGCAAGAAATGGATGCTCAAAACTCGGTGCCTCAAGGTGCAATTTCACGTAAGCATGTAAATCGTCACTACCAGTCGACAATGCCTTCGTTAAAGTAGTATCGATCGCCGTCTGGCAGAACAATGCGCCCGTAAGAACCAAGCAGCTCAAAAACGATTTCACAAATTCCATCTACTTACCTTAAAACCAATTTACAATCCATCGCTAAGACCAGCGCTCTGATGCGCGCCACCTTCTGCTTATTTTTGCCAAGTGATCCTCCAAATTTGGAAGTTCACCCAAATCTGATTGCATAAAAACCTGGTGGCGCGTCAGTAGCAGCGCGTGGCTAGCATGAGCGAGAGTAACAGGTCAAATGAGGTTGCAAAATCAACCTTTTACATTAGCCGGAACTTTGAAGATCCTCTGGGTATTCACCTTATGCTTCTTGGCTATCTTAAAAAACAATTTGGCTTGAGTCCAAACAAATGTTGCAGCAATTGGCACATATGTAATGTAGCGATGCCTGAATTCCTGGTTGGGATTTATGTATTCCGCATTGCCAAAATATCTTTTATTGCCCTCAATTCGCTCATCAATACTCCTCGAACATTCCAATTGATAAAGAATCTTCGCACCGCCATCAACTATCGGATCATCATCAACAAAATACCTGACAGAAATTTGCAAATCGTGATATTTGACTCGTACAAGACTCTTGTTCATCAAAAATGTTGTGACTTCAATTATCCACTTATCGTCTTGAGTTCCAACAAATTCAACCTCGATATCAATATCCAGTGCTGGTTCATGTGTTCGATGATACAGGAATCGCCAATATCCCCAAATAGCGGCAATTAATACTGTGATTTTTTCAAAATTGGAAAAGATGAACTCTAACAACCAATTACCTCCGCACTATTTCGCGCATGGATAGGTAGCCCTCCGCTAACACCAGCGCTCTGCTCGCGCCAATTTCTATAATGTATAATCAAATTACTCCCAGTTTTTAATGGATGCCCAAATCCGCTTGCGTGAATGCCTGGTGCGAAGCCAGTAGCAGCGCGTGGTTAGCACAACCAATGGCACTAGTTACAAAGGCTGGCGGAGTCCCAATTGTCACGAATGCCTTCGAATTACGGGGTAGGCTGCAATAAACATCCAAATCAGAAGCAAACTGATGAAAATCCTTTGTCCCAACCCAAACCAATTGAGATTTGCCAGAACAAAGATGGATACCAAGAATGTTACGACGAACAAAATCGCCAGAATAGTCAGCGTTTTTCTGACGCTTCGCCAATCCGGAACCGAACTCAATGCTGAAGAGAGGAGGGGCAATGCAAAGGCCAAAGCCAAAAATCTAATCATCCCGGCAACGGCGTGAATTATTCCGTTAGAGGTTTGGGGATACGGTGACACCGGATCAGCAGGGAACACGCCAGCCACCGCAGCGCCCACAGCCGATATTACAAAGAGGATACCACCTACAAAGGGCCGACGTCCCTCTGTTTCTACTCTTATCACAAGTGCCGCCAGAGCAAGAGAGCCAATACACTGAACGAAAAATGTAATTGTCATCAGCGCGCCGTAAGGACCATACACATACTCGCTAATCGCGTGGCTAAGCGGATCTAAATCCGGTTTGAGCAAGTGCAGCATGGTGATGGCTAATGTTGCACAGGCTCCTGCAATGACGACAGACCAACCAAGAATCCTATTCGACACAATTGTGTTTGGATTTTCCATTAATAGCAATCTCTTAGCTTTATATTCTGCTAACACCAGCGCTCTGATGCGAGCACCTTTGTATATATAACTTTCGAGAAACTTCAATTTATTCGTTGATCGCTAAACCAGCTTGCGCGCATGCCCGGTGCGAAGTCGGTAGCAGTGCGTGGTTAGCTGCCAATCTGAGAGCCACTGATCACGGTGAATTATCCGCAGCCTCTACCCAATGCAAATTTCCGCGTTCGCCGCAAATCATCCCCCTTTTGACAAGAACCTCCTTAGTTTCCCAGCAGCTTGGGCAGTCAATTGCATTTCCTGGTCTATCCGGAATCAACACGGATAAAAATGGAAATTCCCTGGCCCCCTCAACAAGCGCCGAATAAAACTCACCACGAGAATCAACGAAACGCAGTCCCTCATACCACTCCCACGTCTCGTCCGTCGCGAATTTACGAATTGAACCATCACTCGCGATCCCGATAGTTTCCGTCCAATGGTTGACCAAAGGCAACAATGAAAACTTCTTTGCGTATCCCGCAAGTTGCTTCCTAGTATCCGGATACTTTTTTGAATAGTTGATGATTTCACGTTCAACTTCCTGAGCGATGTCGCTTGAAAACTCCACTTTGTCATATTTCATAGGTCACTCTGTTCTCTTTGCAGCGACTATTTCAGTTTAGAAAATAGAACGCCGCTAACACCAGCGCTCTGATGCGAGCACCGTGGTGTATAATGTTATCAAGAAACTGCACTTTTTATTTGGCCGCAAACCGAGCTTACGCGCACGACCGGTGCGAAGGCCGGCTTCGCGTGGTTAGCATGATAGACTAATCAAGCGAAGTTGGCGTTCCCCTCGGCCGCATCAAAAACAAAAAACCTGCAATTATTAGTGCCTCAAGGAATGGACCGATAGAATTTAATGTTAGCTTAATATCCGTATATTTTGCTGCCATCAGCCATGACTCCTCTTCATACCATTGCAGGAGCCCATAAAGCCAGAGTATTGCAGCAGCAAGTACGATGAACCCCCAGCTTACCAAGGATGGATACAGCACAAAAAACAGAATTGAAACTGTTGGGATCACTACCAACCAGAAGTATGACAGGCCGAACGTTTTTGATACTACTGCAGGGTATGAGATCAAATCTTCCCACCATATCGATATCCATAGCAATCCGAGAATCAACCAGGCCCATCTTCGCCAGTCATTTCTGTATTCTAAAATATTTCTATACGAAAACAAAAGGACCCGCCTTGCTAACACCAGCGCTCTGCGGCGGCACACCTTTGTTTATATGATTATCAACCAAATTCATGATATTAACTGGCCGCCGGTTTTGCTTGCGTGAATGCCTCGTGCGATGTCAGTAGCAGCGCGTGGTTAGCAGAATAAGCAATTTTACATTCTTGGGTACCCATCCGAATTGAGCCCTATTAGTTCTACGAAGCTATCGAACGACGGGCTAATTTCATGATAAATGCATCCTCTGCGTGAATGCCAATCATTACCAACTACTCGCGGCGAATTCATTCCCGTTCGATAGTCAAGAGCAACCATTACGTCATCACCTGGGTACTCACAACAAATTATCGCAATTAGCTGCTCAACATCGACCCATGGCAAATCACGTTGCTTTATTACACTTCCACGATATTCGGAGAACATTTCACTCTCCATGACTTCACTCCCCATCAACGGCCCCGACTCAAATAGCATGCTTTCCTTTGAATTGAGAAATACCAACGGATCTCGAATAAAGGGAATGCAAGAGAGGAGAACCTCATCCCCGGGATGGTTCCAACGACCTGACTTGATCATGTCTGTTAGTGTATCAGGCAGTACTAATTTCTGGCGCAGTTTATCAAGGTCTTCTAAACGCATAGCAGAATATTTTCCCAGGTATCTTTGATAATCTCGCCAACACCAGCGCTCTGGTGCGCACCAGCTCTATCCTTAGTCGTACTTCTTCTAAATATGAAATTACCTGCTCCATTTTAATTGCTCAAGAAAATTGAGAGCAGATAGACAAATACAAGCATACCTACACCAAGGATGCCGATGTCTATTCGCTTCAATCGCCACTCATATAAAGAGTGCTCACTTGGTTCATCACAATTTTCTAGTTGGCTTCGCAGATATCGCTTCCTATTCTGCGCGAGGACAAACGCAATCAACAAAAATACGGAAGCAACTGCTAGAAGAACAGCAAGACCAACATATTGAAAGATTAGCATAGCAGAAAACCACACTCTCAACCCGCTAACACCAGCGCTCTGCTTGCGGCGCACCATTGTTTATTTGATTGTCAAGAAACTCACAGCTTTGGCTGTTCGCCAATTTGGCTTACACGAATGCCTGGTGTACCGTCAGTAGCATCGCGTGGTTAGCTATGATTGCTGTCCAAAAGAATAGTCTTTGACCGTACTGGTAACTGCTCTACAAACTGCAGGCCCCAGTTTACTCGCTGTTAGTCGTATCAACGACGAGAGATTTCCAAAAAACAACTTTGTCGTCACCAACATCATAAAAATCTCTGATTTGAGCTTCTTTAACATAGCCGATATTCTCGTAGAACGCTCTCGTTCGTTGAAACTCTGGCAGGCTGGATGTCTCCACAATCAAGGTAGACTGCTTCTGAGAGCTCAATCGACTCTCAACATTAGCCATAAGTCGTGCGCCAATTCCTCTGCTTTGAAACGACGGTAGCACAGCAAGCGCCAGAACATTCCATGTGCCAACAGTTATGCGTTCTTTCTCACAATACAAGACAGCAACAGCTTTGCCTTCATTTTCATATGTTGTCCATATATCTGCGCAATCAGGGACCTCCAAATATGGCCGAATCATATCCTCAAGCAGTTCGGATGGGAAGAGCTCGGTTTCATCCAGAACGGCTTTTAAGTCTTCAATATCTGATGCTCGAATTGGGCGAATATCTTTTGATGGCATCATACGCTTCTCTTCTGAATAGAGCCTTTCTTATCTTAGTGATTGATAGCTAACACCAGCGCTCTGATGCGCGCCAGCTTCTACCTAGTATTATAAATTTGTTCTCAACTTTTGATGGATTCCCAAATCTGAATGGGCAAATGCTTGGTGGCGCGTCAGTAGCAGCGCGTGGTTAGCTGAAATTGATCAGTTGATCGAGTCCACAATCATCGTATATCACCAATGATGATTCTCTCATCTACTTCATAAGTGTTAATGAGAAAAATCGACCCCACGCCGGCGCCAATGGCAGTCCCCACAAGAACAGGATTCCATTGAAAATCTCTCTCCGGATCGGTTGCGGGAGGAGATAGCTGCATAAGCCCAACGGCAAGAGGTATTCCAAGCGTATACCCGAAGAATCCATTGCGTCTGCTGACGGTCGACACTTTTTTGTAAATAACAATCATTTCGACGTGTTTCAATTTCAAATTTTGAGAGGAAGCGCCTCTCACATGGAAACTGGTGTCATTCTCCGAAAATCCAGTGAGCTCACTCGATTGATATTTCTTGCCGTCTGTTGTAAACACTTCAATTCTGGAACTGCTATCAACGGATAGTCGACAACTTAGGTCAGCCAGATCATAGTATTTAACAAAACGATGAGGTTTTCCATTTCGATAGATAATTTCTTTAGTCTTGACATCATCGCCGACAACAACCCTAGACGATCGATAAGGTGGACATCCAGGCAAAACGGAGAGAACAAAGAGGGCTAAGCAAAACTTCATACCCATCTGTCGAAGACTTAAAATATTCATAGGTATCCTCTGCTAACACCAGCGCTCTGATTGCGGCGCACCTTCGTTTATATGATTATCAAGAGACTCCAAAACTCTGATCGACTGGCGGTTTCGCTTGCGCGAATGCCTGGTGTGCCGTCAGTAGCAGCGCGTGGTTAGCATGAATGGAGCTATCAAACATTAATCTTTAGACACACGGTATGTTCGATTTTCTGCCTTAAATTTTCCACAAGGCGCTTTGAGACACGCGCGGAGGCTAAAAAATGGATTAGTTCTCCGAACTCACTATTCTGTTTCAAATGTAAGCGAATATAGCTATCCCATCCCCAATTCTTACTTGTAACCTGCGCTATTTGCCCGAAGGGAATAAAAGTCGTCGAAAAGTAATTTGAAACGAGAAATCCATCGCTCACCAACTCGATCCTCTTCAATCTAAATGCCCGCCAAAAGCTTGGTATAAGGAAGACAAGGCCTATGCTCAACGTTACGCCCCTGGCTAGTAACGAAACCTCATCCGCAAACAACTCGCCTCGCAAAACTCCAACCAGGACAAAGATCATCAAGAGCAGGTAGACAAACGGCCCGACAAATTTACGCCAAACTGTTTCAGAAGATGAAATGATACCATTATCAAGCTTGTGTTTCTCCATGTCCTTGGCAAGAGCGATGAATCCCCTCCAGAACGGACAAGCTATGGAAAACGATACAACAACAATTATGGGTACTGCCAGGAAATGATTCAACGCTCTATCCTGTGATGCCACATTGACACTTCAAAAACCCTCGCTAACACTAGCGCTCTGCTTGCGAGCACCTTTGTATATAATATTATCCCAAAATTCAAATATTTTGATTGGCCGCTGAAACAGCTTGCGCGCATACCTGGTGCGACGACAGTAGCAGCGCGTGGTTAGCATGCGCCCGAACAATTTGCTCCTTGCATTAGAAGCAATTCGATTCCATACTTCAGGATTCGAATTTGTCTCTTAAATATTGTTTTGCAGCAGCAACAGACACAAACTCTCGAATTGATTCCAGCTCTGATTTCAACTCCAAATCTTCGTCAAAAAGTGACCATAGTTGCTTAATGAATTCCGGAACAGCAACATGAACAAGCTCCAAGCCGCCAATATTAACGAATTCTCGTTTGAGTATCACAGCCTCTAAACTACCATCGCCCAGTTCCCGGACGCGAGAATAATCTACTACCATACACTTCAAGCCCTTTGCTCTACCCGAACGAACGACATCCAACATTTCTGCCCACGTACCTGTCCAGTAACAAGTAGCCATCGTAATGATGCCAATCGAGCCCTCGATCAAAAATTCCACATCTTCAAATCTTGAACTCATGAGGGAAGTTCCCAGCTCTTAAAAATTTCATCGTTCGTAGTAAATAATAGTTCAAATACTTCATAAACAGCCCGCTAACACCAGCGCTCTGCTTGCGCCGCACCTTCCGTTTAATGATTCTCAAGCAACTTCATGATTTTGACTGGCTGTCGGTTTTGCTTGCGCGAATGCCTGGTGCGGCGTCAGTAGCAGCGCGTGGTTAGCTTGAATGACAGTAAAATCGTTAAGTTCTTACTCACTTATAAACTCAAATGACAGGTTCACGAGTCAGGTCGGAATAGGGATAGCAACCATTGTCTTTGAGCAACTGAATCAGCCGACCGCCGCCATTCTCTCTTGCGAACTCCATCTCACTTCGAAAAATCTCAACAACTGCCATAACTCCAAATTCTTCACGGTCGCTCTTCCTCGTGTTATAGGCAGAAAAGATCAAACACTTGCCACCTATGTTTTCCATCTCCGAAGGGAATTCGCATGTTTCATTTGGATTCAATTTCGCTGCTTCACTGTATCGAGCAATTGAATTCAATATCGCACTAATATTCTGATGGGCTATGCCAAAACCGCAATCGGTCTCGTTCGCCTTGTCAAGATCTAGTTCTTCGCGCGTAAACATTGCCAATTCATATTTTTCAAATTTATCATTCTGCGAACTTTTGCTATAAGCAAATGCCAGTTCTTTGGTTGCTATCGCAGTGCCAGGAATACCGCTTGGGTAATAATACAAATCAAGTGCGCCGCCAACCTCATATGGAATCAATGCATGCATGACCATATCGTGCTCGCGGCCAAGAATATTTTCCATTCTTTTGCTCTTTACGTCATACCACTCTTCCTCAAGCCTTTGAATTTCTTCTTCTGAGAGCTCTTTCTTCTTGAAAAACCTCTTAAACATCATTCTCCTTCCGCTAACACCAGCGCTCTACTTGCGGCGCACCATCGATTATATTATTTTAAAAAACAACTGTCTTCTTTTGATCGCCAATTCAGCTTGCGCGTATGCCTGGTGCGACGTCAGTAGCAGCGCGTGGTTAGCTTTTATTATGCAAGACAACCTTGATAGTATTGCAGACTAAAAGCCCGACAAGCGTAAGAGGCAGCTTTGCAAGGGCAGCTTTGCGTTGCCAAATGCCAGACCACATGAGCAAATACTCCGGCTGTAACTCCACTTGTTCACACCTATTTTGCATTCCACAATTTGCCCAGGAACTCGACTGCCCCAACTCTTTGGCTTGTGAGTATATCCAGGACTATTTCGCCATATAACGATTTATCCAGAACTATATGCGTTTCTATTTGCCACTCCGAGCCCGGCTCGTTCGGATTAGAATTGTCAACGAAGTATATAATATATTTATTGTTGCTACGATAGCACTTGGTGCATTCTCGCAAAGACGATTCAAGCCAAGGATATTGATCTTTGACTAGTACAGCCGCATCAACAATCCAACTTGGATCATAGCTCTTCCAGTTATTTCTCATCCCATCTCCAAACACGCTAACACCAGCGCTTTAGACGCGCGCCGATTCCAGATTTGATTAACACATCTTACTTTTGAGTTTTGCCAATCCAAATTCTGCGCTGCTGGGTGGCGCGTCGATAACAGCGCGTGGTTAGCTTGAGCGGAATCAACAAATCATCATTTCTCAAGACTCTTAAAACTCCAATCTTCATCGTGCACACAAACTACTCCAGATACCATATCAATGGCTCTAATGCTGCCCTCAGCTCCAAGGAGATAATATACGTCAACGTTTTCTAGTGTTGACTCTTCGAAGCATTTTTTGAACCAAACCTCGAAGTCTCGCGCAATGTCTTCATGAAAATCATTAACGGCAGCAATAAATCCCGCACTATTTGTCGCATTGAAGGCAAAAGGATCAATGTCCGATGGGGCAACAATTTGATTCATGACGCATTTGAGGCCCAGTTGTTGCCCCTCGCGCGAAACCTGATAGCAGTATACTGTATGGTAGTCTTCAGACCGTTCAAAATATACAACCTCGACTTCTTCCGAAAAGCCGGTTTTCGCGATTTCATTCAGCCTACCGACAAGCACACCTGATTTTTGCTGAATCATTGCCTCGAAGGTGGATCTCAACACATTTAGAAAGTCATATTCCATCTTATAAACCCTTAACAGAGGAAATTTGATGCCCAAGCCAGTTGTCTAAAATGTTGACTACCGAAACAACGCTAACACCAGCGCTCTGATGCGAGCACCTTCGGTTATAATATTCTCACGACACTACAAAATTTTGATTGTTTGCTAATTCAGCCTGCGCGAATGCCCGGTGCGACGTCAGTAGCAGCGCGTGGTTAGCTTGACAACTGGCAAGAGGCGCTCACATCACGATCCCCGGATTTCAGCCTGACGCGTATAGCGATCAAGTGCAATGTGAAGCCGCCAAGCCATAATTGGTCAGTTTTCTTTTCTGGCTGCTTGTGCTTGGAATCCTGCTATATCTATCGGCAGGAGGATTAAAACGTTCACAAGAAACAAGCGCATGAGAACACCGACGTAGAAGACGAAATCCATGTCTGGTGCACCGTCCCAGCCAGGTTTCGACATCTGGTACTGAACCCACGTCACATCAGTAATTATAATAATTACAGTAGCTAGAAAATGCGCAATGAGAATCCCGGTCCAACCCAGCCTTCTTACCAGCAGGAACGTTGGGATTCCAAAAACCAACAAAGCTGCAAACCCGTAAATTAAAATGTAGGCTAGCAAAACACCCACGATATCCTCTCCAAAGGGCTAACACTAGAGTAACGCGCAAAATCCTGCATAACAGTGATGTCGGTATTCCATTTAACAACTATATAACAGTCGCTAATTTTTGAATAGCGTCGGCAAAACACCAGCAAGAAGACCATTTCGTCAACATTCTGACATGCAGCACCACCAAAACAACGCTAACACCAGCGCTCTGATGCGAGCACCGACGTTTATAGTATTGTCAAAAAACTCAAATTTTGATTGTTCACCTAAGCAGCTTGCGCGCATACCCGGTGCGAAGTCAGTAGCAGCGCGTGGTTAGCATTGCCTAACAGATCAACTGTGCTGTAGTCGCTTTGGTCGATCTGTATATAAGAGCTGATGCTTTTGGCTGGCTTCCGCCCATGTCCCAGGCGGAGTAAACTTCCCCAACCAAACATCTTCGATTGCCTGATGCACCTGGCGAGAACAAGTATTGAATCCGATTTGTCCAACACCTGTTCCTAATCCCGGAATCGCTATAGATTTAACCTCTTCAGATATGCGCTTACCCTCAGCAACTCCACTTTAAAAAACTCCGTCCCTTACCATCAGTAAGATTGCACGGGCAGCTAGATATGGATTCACTGAATCGACCAGTTTCATTGGCACTCTCATCGTCGGAGCAACGATCAAATATGGAATTCTCAAATGATGTGTTTCCACGATGTCTGCCTTACCAACTAACATTTCTCCATCATGGTATTTGGCAATTTGGTCGCGGACACGAGTTTGCAGCTCCCGCCCAAAATATTCAAGATAGTATTTGTCAATTCCACCATCCATGAAACCAAAGCTGTTTGCCGGACTAACCACTGCATCAACATCTAAGGCAAGAATATCGCCTTCTATCACTTCAACGAAATCATATTGACCACAAAAATTGGACCATGCTGTTGCTTCGTTCTCCGACAAGGCAGCTAAGTAGACTTTCATAGGTTTTTCCATTCACCTCGCTAACACCAGCGCTCTAATGCGAGCACCTTGTATATGGTATTGTCAATTTATTCCAAAATTTTGGAGGGCGTCAAAACAGCTTGCGCGCATGCCCGGTTCGACGTTAGTAGCAGCGCGTGGTTAGCATGAGCGAAGGCAATTACCTCCACACACAGTCATCTACCGAAATACGTGTCTGCGGCTGAACTCACAGTGCATTTCCGAAGCCAAAATCCTAAAGCCAAGAAGAGGTAAATAGAGCCCATGATCATAATGTGATTCGGGAACTGGTCTGCTACTCCACCTGGGCCCGCCGCAAGGACAATTATTGCCAAACCGAAAATGCTCGCAAAAATAACAATCCAGGCATTCAGCCACATAAAGAAACGAGCACTTTCCCACCGCTGCACGATCCCGACCAGGCAAAACCATGATAGTCCGACGTAGAGTGAAACCAATCCAACGAGTCCAGGTTCTAGAAACAACAGACAAGGCGTAGCCAGCATCATAAATATATTGTAGATGATTAAGACCAATATCTCTTTGGGAAGAGATTCGCGTGCCTTTTTGATGCCGAAAGCTGCCAATTGCACTCCTCGCTTCCACGTTTTACTTTTGCTAACACCAGCGCTCTGCGGCGAGCCGGCATCTGTATATAATATTGTCAATTTAGTGCGAAATTTTGGAGGCTGCCGGAAGCAACTTGCGCGCATGCCTGGTGCGAAGTCAGTAGCAGCGCGTGGTTAGCCTGTGTTGTACAAACCGCCCTTGATAGTATTGCAGCCAAAAAGCCTGACAAGTGCAAGATACGAGCTTTGCACAGTCTCTGATTGAAGCCCAATGATTGAACTACCTTGCAAGTCCAGTTTGGATGCAATATAGCGCCTCAGCAGTAGAATGTTCTCAGCTTTCACTTTGATCGTCATTAAGCAATTTTTCAAAATTCTCCAGGTCTTGTTTGATTTCCTGGAGTTTTGAGGTATCGATCATAGGACCAAATTGAGATGAAATAATATCAAGTTCTACTTTTCTTGATTGGGCAAGCAACTCAACAAATTTATGCAACTTCTTCGTTGCGGAATCAAAGTCTTCACTTGCTTTGGACAACTGCTTCAGGCGTTCTTTGTCTTTAACTCCCAAAGCAGCTATGCGATTTTCTAGTAATGTAGCAGCTGCCCCTAAAGAGCTTTGCAAATTACCGGATGAGTGAGGTTCGAAAGTCGCTGGCGTTACTCCAGCCAAATCCGAGGGTAATTTTATATCTCTCGACCTGTCATAGACAATAAAAGTTCGACTTCTGCCGAGGCCTCCAACAAACAGCCCCAACTCAAAAAGCACATTATCCCTAGGCCCACTTTTCGTTCGTTCCCGACTAGTGACCATGTCGTCGGGAGTCAATACCAGTATCGCAAAGTCATAATCTTCCAATGCGAGGACTAATGATTCAAGAGTTCCCTGGCTTAGTCCAAATACTCCTTGGCTCCAGATAGCAACTTCACAAGAATGATCTAGTAGAACTTGCAAATTCTTGGCAATGTTCAGCCCCTCAGTTGAAGAACCAATAAACACTCTTGACCTGCGTCGCGACATTACATCTCCTAAGATCTTTGGTAAGCGGCTAACACCAGTGCTCTGCTTGCGCCGCACCTTCGTATATATGATTATCAAGAAACTCCAAAATTTTGGCTGGCCGCCGATCCCGCTTGCACGCATACCTGGTGCGACGTCAGTAATTACCCTGTGCAAGCCTCACGCCTATTCTCCAATCAAATTCCAGGAAGTCAACTCGCCCACAGAATAGATTGGATTGAAACCGCCAACACTACTACGTTCTTTGAAGCGAACAATTCCGACTCCGTCGACAGCCCAAAGCTCCCTAGTTCCATGAACATTGGGGGCATCATATGTTAATATTATATGATAGACATTTTCGAAGTCATGATTACCGGTAGAATATTCCCCGACGTAGCGAACTTTGATCTTTCCATTTGGACGCAACAGCCATTCCTGTCCTTCTTGTAGCGGGTATTTGATTGAGAAATATCTGGCAAACTCATATGGAAACCACAATAAATGCAATGTATCGTCACAAGTATATGAGAACATAGAATCTTTATTAACGGCGAAATGTCCTGACCAGACTTGACCGGCAATATTCGGGCTTATGCGTGCTGTATCTTCAATCGCAATCTCAATAGTTCTATTAAGAAGGTTGATTGAGTCGATCGCCTCATACGTCCATCTGTTGCCCAAATTCATAGGGAAGCCGCTACTTCTTTCACAGCGCTCTTCGGCTTCCATAATCGCTTCTTGCGATTTTTCAACAGCCTGTTGACAACTCGAAATCATGCACGCAAGGATCATCACGACGAACAATCTATACAACCCAATACTCCTATCCGGCTCCACCAAAACGACGCTAACACCAGCGCTCTGATGCGAGCACCTTTGTTTATGATATTATCAAGAAACTACAACATTCTGTTTGCCCGCCAACCGAGCTTGCGCGCATGCACAGTGCGAAGTCAGTAGCAGCGCGTGGTTAGCCGAGAACCTTACGTAAAGCCAATCAATATGGAATGGGTTCTATCTGCTGCGACACAATAACACTCAACGAGCTCTGTCAGCTCCCTAGATACGGCATCTCGATAGTATTCAATTGACAGTTTCTCACGATGTCTGGCTCGATTGACCGCTTCTACCACTGATATACGTCGCAAATGATTAGAGAGGCGCCCTAATTCTTCCGCAGGTAGTATCGACAATTCTGTGTCAAGTGTCCATTGCCTGGTTCCATATACAACGGATTGAGCAAGCTCACCCGGCTGCTCAACTTGACTTTCCGCAAAAGCCATTGTGAGAACAGCCACATGTTCTTCATGTGTTTTCTCGATGTAAGCATGAGGAAATGCTTCTGCAGCACGTAAGAGTTGCCGAAGCTCGTCTACGACAGCTGGTTCCTGCTTATGGGTTATTTGGGCAACCTCAGAAGCTGTGAGTTGATCAAACCAAGCATACATACCTGAACCATAGCCCCACATGGAAGCGAACGCTGAACGCAATTGAGGATCAGCTTCAAAACGTGAGAGAAGCAAGTCTGACACAACTTCATAGTATGATGAAACTCCCAACATTATTCCTTTCGCTAACACCAGCGCTCTAATTGCGGCGCACCTTCGCTATATATCAATCAAAAAACTCCAAATTTTTGCTGGTCGCCAACTTCGCTTGCGCGCATGCCTGGTGTGCCGTCAGTAGCAGCGCGTGGTTAGCTTGACCAGCGTTATCTATCCAAAAAAACAACAAACCGGGTCTCGATCTATCTCATGAACGAGCTCAGTCAAGTCTTGACTAACCGGTAAAGGATCATAGCTTTTCCACTTCAGATTGCTTGGCATCCAGTACAGTTCCCATAAATTATCAGTGCGAACATATCGTAATCTAGCAATTGGGCTATCAATCCATTCTGACGGGTCCTCCCAGTGTGGTCGCATCTCAATAATCGTGACTGACTGACCGTCGATTCGGTATTCCATGCGAACCTTATCACGCACATGTTCTGGAACTCGATTCGCGCAAAATGCGCCAACGACAGCCTCAATTTCTTGCAACTCAGGATCATCAAAAGCCATGCTCACCTCAAAATTCTCTGTAAATTGTGATGCCACAGTGACAGCACCGGTCCCTCTTCAGCTCCCCCCTAGCTAACACCAGCGCTTTAGACGCGCGCCGATACTATCATTGATTTTAACAATTCACTTTTTGAGTCACTCCAAAACAAATTCTGTGCATGCTGAGTGGCGCGTCGATAACAGCGCGTGGTTAGCTGACAAAGGCTCCAGAATTGTATTTTCCATTATTTCATGGACATTACGTAGTGCTTGGCTCCGTCCAATACTTGTCGCGGTGCACCAAGAGATAGAGCATACAACCTCCAAACACTGTCCCTTCATAAAAGGCCAACAAAAGACCGGCTGCCAAGAAATAGCCGACCTTAATCCCGAACGAAAAATTCAACGCAAAACTAATTCCAACCACAAAAATAAAAACAGTAGCCGCCAGAAAAGCAGCAGGCTCTATATTCTGGATGACAAAGCTATAGGTGAAACCATCTTCACAAGCATTAATGAACAGCAAATACATCAACAGCATTTGCAAAAAAACAGCGGGTCGCCCTTGAAACTCGTAAAAATCGCCTTCATCTTTGACCATGACGTTCCAGAGCACATGTAAAGCATAGCCAAGCCCTACCACGAGAAGGGAAATAGAGCAAATGCCTGAAATAATGGAGATTACGTTCGTGTGATTCAAATTCCACTCCATACACCCCGCTAACACCAGCGCTCTAATACGAGCCCGACGGTGCCAGTTACTTTTATTGAAAAATTAAAATCAACTCCAAACTCGTTCTGAAATGCCCGGCTGGCTCGTCAGCAGCAGCGCGTGGTTAGCTTGAGCGAAGCAGCCGGTTGAAGATCTACTAGCTACCTGAGATCAATTTCAGTCGAACACAGATGATTTTAAGAGCCACTCCGCGGTGCTGGTTGTTGAGTTCGAGTCACGGTATCGTTCGTGTCGCACAACGCCGATATTACGAACCAGCACGACATAGTCGCAACAGTGTGGAGTTTGATCAATTTGCAGAGTGTCTGGCCCTATTAAGTATCGAGGCGCTGTAAACTCAAAGAATGGCCATGTGTGTTGGCTTACAATCTCGTTTTCTTCTGTTTGAACTAAGTTGATACTTACAGATGTGCTTAAATCAAATGTATCAATACGGGTTATCCAAGGCTCCATACTAGTAAGAACTAATCGCCTGCCCGTAGCAGATTTTGTGAGATTTAATTTATAATGGATGCTATTATTGATCTGTTCCTTCGATTCAACCTCTATACGTACCGAACCAGAACTCTCGGACCAGCTAAAATCGATGTTATCGGCCGAGCGTTCACTGAATTCATACTCCCACCAGTTTCCAATTTCCAAAGGCAAGTAATCATCGGAATTACTTCCTGCTAATTGACTATAGTCTCGAGAGCAAGAGACAATTAGCAGAAATGCCACGAACAAACAAAAACACCTGATAACCATATACAATCTCCATAAAACTCAAGATCTTATTTTTGACTTGTCGCCCTATGCCATCCTTCGATAACACCAGCGCTCTAATGCGAGCACCTGCGGTGATATAATTATCAAAAAACTCCAATTTTGCCTGGCCGCCAACTTTGCTTGCGCTCATGCCCGGTGCGAAGTCAGTAGCAGCGCTTGGTTAGCTTGGACCGAAGCCTCAGCGGCCGACATAAGTTGCTCCACGATCTTCTGGATCCTCAGGTGGCTTTTCGACTGGCCACCTCAAGGTATTTAACACAGCTATTGCTAGCTCCCGCACCTCTTCCCAATGATTCGATCTGAAGAGTTCGGATTCGTCGAACCAAAGATCTTCATAGTAATCTGTGCCCTCAGCAGACATGGCTTCCAGCTTACCGTTTAGTTTATCAAGTGCAAGTAGCTGACTACTTTCGAAGGTGCTTCTATCAACGAGCTCGTAGTTTTCGTCAAATTCCAATGCAAGTTCATCAGCCTTCACAACGAAGTCAGGGTAGAGCGCCAACTGAATATCAGCAGGCATCGCAAGCGCCTGGATAGACCAACGCAGACGCTGCAACTTCCAGTCTTCACTAGCAGATTTTCCCATTAACGTTCTTTCTAAAGCTAACACTCCACTCATGCACAATTGCCTGCATATAGGCTGATATGCACATTCAATGTAAATTCAAATGAAAGATAAGTCAGTCAGTGACTGAACTCAAGCCCCTATCCCCTGTCAACTCCTAAGCAATGTCAAATTAATATGCGCATTATTGCCGCATATTGAATCTCATGGCTATTTGCAAAAACCGTAATCTCGGGCAACTACTGATATATTGTCGTCGTGAGTGCAAATTTTGAATTTCTGGGCCTGCCTTCACACTTCTTTTCTGGGTGCGACATTTATTCGCCACCCACCTGTTCGAAGATGGCTACGACATTCGCACTGTGCAAGAGCTACTTGGCCATTCAGATGTCAGCACAACCATGATCTACACGCATGTCCTGAATCGAGGTGGCCGAGGGGTCAAAAGCCCCCTCGACGATTAACACATCATCATCCGGCAACCCCGCTGCGCGATTGCTTTGTATAAAGGTCGTAGTAGAATCCCTTCTTATCAATTAGGGCATCGTGACTTCCGGATTCGATGACTTTGCCACCCCGTATAACAAAAATGCGGTCGCAGTTCTTGATTGTTGACAAACGATGCGCGATAATGATCGACGTTCGCCCCTTGATCAAGGTCTCGATGCCACGCTGTATTCGCAGTTCAGCAAGCGTGTCTACCGATGAAGTGGCCTCGTCCATGATCAAGATCTTTGGCTCCTTCAAAATGACTCTTGCAAAAGCCAATAGTTGCTTTTCCCCAAGCGACAGACTGCTGCCTTCTTCGCCAACCTGCTCATCCAGTCTCGAGATCATGTCTTCGGCGCCAATCTGTCGCAGAACATCGGCCACCTCAGCATGGGTTGCGTCGTGGCGGGCATAGCGCAAGTTTTCCAGCACCGTGCCGGAAAACATATGGGGCGTTTGCAGGATAATGCCCAGTTGTTCCCGAAAACTGGCAAGCGTCCGTTCGCGATAATCAACACCGTCAATTTTGATAGAGCCGCTTACCGGTTCATAGAAACGGCAGATTAGATTCGTAATAGTGCTCTTACCCTCACCCGTAGGTCCAACCAGGGCAATAGATTCTCCCGGCTTGATATGCAAAACCATATCTTGCAAAATTGGCTTTTCCGGAACATAGTGAAAGTTAACGCTGTCAAATTCAATTTCGCCCTGGATCGGATCAAACACGACCACATCCGGCCGGTCGAAAATCTGTATATCCTCTTCAATCAGCGAAAAGATACGTTCTCCTGCAGATAAACTGCCCTGGGCAGCCGCATAAAAACGCGTAATGTCGAGAATTGGCTCATAGATAATACGCGCATAACTAAAGAAGGCCGCTAAAATCCCCAGGGTAATACCTGCCTCAGCCACGACCATTTCACCGCCAAGGTAGATGATCAGCCCCGCAGCCACCGAACCAACCATAACTACTACCGGCCCATACATCGATGAGAAAAAGGCTGCCCGGTAAGAGGCCCGCTCCATTCGCCGGCTAATTCGCCCAAATCCCGTGCTGGCCTGATCCTCCTGGGCGGTGGTTTTGTTTACTTCAATGCCATGAACATGCTCGTTAAATACAGCCGTCATCTCGCTGTGGATGCGGCGTGATTCCCGCGAAAACTGCAACACCCGCAACCGCAACTTTATCGAGAGCACAAATAGCAGGGGAATTGTAAATAAAACGACCAGCGTCAGTTTCCAACTGTAGAAGAACATCGCCACAAAGCAGGCGATGATCATCATAAGGCCCCAAACAAGCGACAACAACCCCCAGGAGATCAGATCGGTCACCCGTCCGCTATCTGAAGTAATTCGGCTGATCAACCAGCCAATAGCCGACTTGTCATAAAAGGAAAATGACAGATGCTGCAGCTTGTCAAACATATCCCGCCGCAGATCGTGCACCATGTATTCTTCAATCTTGCCGCCATAATAGATGAATGTAGTCGCTCCAATCAGCTGTGCAATGGCCAGGCCAAGATAAAGCAGCCCGTAGGTGTAGAAGCCGCTCCAGTCAATCGATTGAACATCGCCGCCGTCCCGCATGCTTGTTACCAGCGGCGTTATCAGGTTGTCAATGTAGTTCAGCCACAGCAACGGATATACCGCATCCGCCACGGCAACCAATAAGGTCATTCCGATAAACGGAATAAACCAAACTTTATATCGCACTGCATACTTGAGCAGCTTTTTAAAAAAGGGCCACAGCGCTCCACGCTGCTGCCCAAAATCCCGGTCTTCTGCATGTTGATCCAAACTTTCCTCCTCCACGACATTCGTTCAGCGTTCAGCGAATGAATTTAATTTTTCAATCTTCAATGTTTCAATCTTCAATGCTTCTTAATCTCCGCTTCCAGCGCCGATTGCACGGCATGGATATCCTTATAATACCCCTCCCGTCGCTCCAACTCTCGATCCGTTCCGGCCTGTACCAAACGCCCCTCGGAAAACGCCAGGATGCGATCCGCCTTTTGAATCGATGTGATGCGATGCGAGATAATCAGCGTCGTTTTGCTGGCGATTTCCCTTTCCAGTGCATCAAAAATTGCGTGTTCCGTATGCGTATCGACAGCTGAAGTAACGTCGTCAAGCACCAGAACATTGGGACTGGACAGCACTGTGCGCGCCAGCGAAACCCGCTGCTTCTGACCGCCGGAAAGTGTTACCCCCTTCTCCCCTACTTGCGTATTATAGCCTTCAACCAATATCTCCTTCAGCTGCTCCATCTGAGCCACACGCGCAGCTTCTGCAATCACTTCCTCATCTGCCCCGGGACTGGTATATCCGATGTTTTCGCTAACAGATGTCGAAAAAAGAAACGGTGTTTGCAGCACAATGCCGATCTGCTTGCGCAGCGCCTGCTTGTCCAAGGCCTTAATGTTTTGCCCATCAACCAGAATTTCTCCGGTATCCGGCTCATAGAGACCAACAAGCAATTTAACGAGCGTTGATTTGCCGGCGCCTGTAGGCCCAACAATCGCAATATGCTCTCCGGGAGCGATCTTGAACGACACATCGTCAATCACCGGAGATGAAGCATCTTTGTCGTAGCGGAAGCTAACATTGCGAAACTCGATCTCGCCGCGCATTGCACCGGACGGCTGCTCACCTGCCAACTCCTCAACTTCGGCATTCAGGATTTCGTAAATGCGCTCAATCGCCACAACCGCCATACCCACTTGCGACAACACTCGCCCGACCTGACGCATTGGCCAGGACACCATCATTGCATATGAATAAAATACCAGCAGCTCACCAATCGTGATTTGCTGATGAACCGCAAAGTACCCACCGGCTACAATAGTCAGTATAATCTGCAAGCTGACGATGAAGTCGGAGCTCGGCCAGTAGATGACATGAAGCAGCGTATGCTTCATGCCCATATCGCGCTTTCGAAGATTTTGTGCGTCAAATTTTTCTTGCTCAAAGTCTTCGTTTGCAAAAGCCTGAACTGTGCGGATGCCGTTCAGGTTCTCCTGAACAATCGTGTTGAGACGATCTGACTCTTCCTCATGCGCTTCCCATACCCGCCGTTCGTGGCGAAAGAAAACAATACTGGCAATCACCAGCACCGGACTGAAGGCCACAGAAATCAACGCGTAAAGCGGGTGTATCAGATACATCATCAGGAATGAGAACCCGAAAATACTAACCATACGAATCAGGTTGATAATCTGGCTCATCGCAAATTGCCGAACTGTGCCGATATCCCCGGTACTTCGCTGCAGCATGTCCCCTTTAGGCATTTTAGTAAAGTATTGCAAGGGCAAGTGCTGGATATGCCGAAACAAACGGTCGCGTAGATGCTTGATTGCTCGTTCAGTGCTATAGGCTGTTAGGGCGTTACCCGCAAGCAGGAAGCCACCGCGCAGCACCGAGATCAACAGATAAATCAGACCCAATGCAATAAGCACCCATTGCATATTCCCGCTATCCAGTGATGGCAAAATCGCATAGAACATCCTCGAGACAATATCATCTCCAAACTGCCCCTCAGAGCCGCTGGATTGATACCAGGCAATCACGTTGTCTGCAGCAATTTGCAGCACTTTGGGCTCCAGGCTGCGCGCAAAGAGCGCCAGCACCAACAGCACGCCGGAAATCACATAATGCCATTTCCAACGATCCAGCACCAAAAACAAGCGACGAAAATTCTGAAACATAAAAGCCAACCCCAATGTTAATGGTTTAGTCGCCAAACGATGAATATCGAATGGCTGTCCGTCAGCAGTTTCGCCAACGGATTGTTTTATAGTTTATGCTGCGATGAACCCTCCAGCTTTAAGAGGGCATGTAGTGAGGTGCATCCGGAACCAGATGCGAATTTAGTTAGTGAGATAACATAGCAAATATAACGATCAGAGTTCTTAAAGAAACGCCATTTTAATTCTTATGACAAGTTGCTCTTGAAATACTCAGTTTTATTTATATATATTGAATAGGGCGTCAAATGGCGCAAATAATTGGCAAAAACAACCATATCACTGTAAGGGAGACCTAAAATGGGCAACAATCTTGCGAAAAGAAGTTTTTTAGGAAAAATCATCGATTTGCTGACAGGAAACATGCCTGCTGAAGCAAATGAGATTGAGGAAAGTGCAAGCGCACTTGGCAATACTCGAAAATCACCTTTCGATATCTCACCCAGCGCCCGCAAAGGTCACGCGTCTCCCAAATCCCGCGAATGCAACATCGATCGATACCGATACCCGTCCGATTTCAATTCATCCAACTACTAGTTACGCTCAGTTCTTTCACTGGAATTTGCTTTTTTTGGAATCTTTCTCGTTGGTATTTGGAAATTGTTTTCACTACTTCCGTTCCAACTTCTCTACACCCTCCCAGTCCTCGGCGACGCCTTCAACCATGTACTTGGCCGATAACTCCAGGTAACGTCGCGCAGCCTTGTCGGTTTCATTGACTTTTAACACCCGCCGAAATGACACGCTAGCTTCCTCAAATTCGCGCGCCACGTAATGCTCTAAACCTAGCTCAAACTCTTTTTTGCTCGCCATCTTTAGCTTGACGACATCGCTCGACTCACCATCTGCTACTTCGTAGACGCCCAGCGGTTGGTTCTTTCCCTTAACCTGGAATTTCCCGAGGAAACGGACATTGTATTTGGAAGCGTCCTCGAGCTTTTCCAGTGTGCTTTCACTGACGATGATTGGCGCTCCAAAATGCTTTGTCAGACCTTCCATCCTAGATGCCGTATTCACAGCATCGGATACCACATTGGGATCCATCCGTGTTTCATCTCCTAAAATACCCAACATGAGGTGTCCGGTATGCAACCCTACCCCAATGCGAATCGGCTCGCGCCCCTTTTCCCTCCGTTCTGCATTGTATTGATACACCCGCCGCTGCATATCGATCGCTGCATCAACGGCGTCGGAAGCGCTCCGGGAAAAGAGCGCCATGAAGCCATCACCATAATACTGATTGACGAATCCACCGTGCTCGCTTATTGTCGGGCCAACGCGCCGCAAATAACCTGTCAGGAAGTTAAAATTCTCTTCCGGCGTCATCCCTTCCGACAAAGTGCTATAGGCGCGGATGTCGGTAAAGAGGATATTCATCTCACTGTCTGTGTGATCACCAAGCTTTACATCGAGAATGCTGTCACGGCCCAGCGTGCGCAGAAAGCTATGCGGAACGAACTTGCCGTAAGCATCATTGATCTGCGTCAGATTCAAATGAGTCTTTATCCTTGCCAGCAATTCGTTTTTGGAAATCGGTTTCGCCAGGTAATCATTGGCCCCGGCACTAAATCCCTCAACCAGGTCGGCCACCTGATTCTTGGCCGTAATCATAATAACCGGCAATTCACTCGGTAAATAGATGTCGCGAATCTTCTGACATACCTCGTAACCCGACATCCGCGGCATCATAATATCAAGCAATACCAGATCGTAACTATTGCCGCTGTTTAACAGCTCCATCGCAGCCTTGCCATCGAGCGCCTGAGTGACAGTGTAGCGAGCAAAGGTGAGGTGATTGTGAAGCACCTGCTGATTCACCGGTTCGTCATCAACTACCAGGATCTTAAATTCCCCATTTTTGGCACCGCTATCAGCCACACCATTTGTCTCAATATCCTGATCAACAACCCTGGAAACAGACGGCTTATAGGCAAGCGCATCTCCGGCTTCTACCTCGGCACCGCCGTCAGCAATTGGCATCAGAAATGTGAAGACGGATCCTTTGCCTGGCTCCGAGGTCAAATAGATCCGCCCGCCGTGCAGCTCCACCAGTTGGCGAGTGATAGACAGGCCTAGGCCGGTGCCGCCGGCTTCGCGCTCAGCCGACGCGTCAACTTGTTCAAAAGAATTGAAAATCGACCCTTGTTTCTCTTTCGGAATACCAATGCCGCTATCTTCAACCGATATCGCCACCCAATCGCCTTCCGGCTGCTCATCCGCAGGACGAACCACAATCCTTCCACGATCCGTGAATTTGATGGCATTACCGATTAGATTGTGAAGAATCTGCTGCAGACGGTTTTCATCTGCGTTCACCGCCGGGAAGTCCTCTGGCAACTGATTATCAAGTTTGAGAGGTTTTCCCTGCAGCAACAATTGACTGAGCTTGATGACCAGCTCCGCCAGCACCCGAACATCTATCGGCTTGCGATTCAGTGTTAGATCGTGACTCTTCAGTCGAGAGAAATCGAGAATGTCGTTGACCAAATGCGCCAGTCGCCTGCCGGAAGCCGATACCATCTGCAAATTCTCGCGGGTCTTGTCACCGACATCGCCGGTGGCGCCATCAATTATGGATTCGGTAATCCCAATAATGCCATTAAGCGGCGTACGAAGCTCGTGGGAAGTATTTGCCAGAAATTCATCTTTCAGGCGATCCACCTGGCGCAAACGCTCAGACACTTCCCGCTCTTGCGCCAACTTTTGTTCCTGCAGCGCCAGGGTTTTCTGCTGTTCCCGCGTTCGATAGCGGGCGTAACCAAAAACAATTGCCATGATGGCGGCAAGAAGCACCAGTGCATAGAGCATATACGCCCACCAGGTTTGCCACCAGGGTGGCGCCACGTTGATCCGCAAATCAGTGGCCTGTTTGTTCCAGACGCCGTCATTATTTGCCCCTCTCACCAGCAGGGCATAGCTGCCGGGATCTAAATTGGTAAATGTCGCTTCGCGGCGACTGCCCATGTCGATCCAATTTTCGTTAAAGCCATCCAGCTTGTAAGCGTAGGCATTCCGCTCCGGATTCTTGAAACTCAGGGCTGCAAATTGAAAAATGAGGATATTATCCAGATAATCGATGTTGATTTCATCCGCAGCGGCGATGCCGGCATAGTTTCGCCAATGGCTCTTATCGGGCGTTGCGTTAAAAATCTCCAGATGGCTGATGATGGTTTCCGGCACGTAGGAATTGCTGACAATGCTGTCGGGATGAAACATATTAAAACCATTCACTCCACCGAAGTAAAGTGTGCCATGCCGGCTTTCGTAGACCGCATGGCTGTTGAATTCGTTGCTCTGCAGGCCGTCACGAACATCGAAATTTCGAAAGGTGCCCGTAGCAACTGAATACCGCGACAAGCCTTGGTTGGTGCTGAGCCACAAATGCCCACTGCGATCTCCACAAATCCCATAGATGACGTTGTTCACCAGGCCATCACTTTCACGCAAATGCTGAAATTGACCGCTGCTTTTGCTGAAGATATTCAAGCCGTCATCGGTGCCTACCCACAAACGATCCGGATCACTACGGTCCTGGTAGACAGAAGTCACCAGATTGTTGCTGAGCGTGCTGCGATCTGCTGGATCTGATAAAAAGCGTTGAAATTCTCCGCTCTTTGTATCAAGTCGATTAAACCCGTTCTTGGTGCCGATCCAGAGGATGCCCGGTTGATGCTGATCGCCGTGAATTATCTCCAGCGAATTATCGCTGATGCTGCCGGCGTCTGCGGAATCGTGTTGATATCGCCGAAAGACACCAGTTTCAGTGTCCAGACGATTCAACCCACCGCCCCAGGTGCCGACCCACAGGAATCGGCCTTTGTCCGAGAGGTCAAAGTACAGTGCAGTCACCCAGTTGTTGGATAAGGAGGCATCGTCGGATGGATCACTCTTGTAGTGCCTCATAAAACGCTCGCGTGCCGGGTCAAGCACGCTCAAACCGCCGTCGCGCGTGCCCACCCAAATTTTGCCGGCCGCGTCTTCTCGAATCGACCAAACGGAATTGTCGGCCAAGCTGCTGCGATCGCCCGGTCTGTGTTGATAATGCTGAAAATATCCGCTTGCCGGATCAAAACGATCGAGCCCGTCGCTGGTGCCAATCCAGAGCATCCCTTTGCTGTCTTCAAAAAGCACGGAAATGTAATTGTCGATCAGGCTGTTTTCGCGATGGGGTTCCGTGCGCACATGCCCAAACAGCCGGGCACGCTGATTTAATCGATTGATGCCGCCGCCATTGGTGCCGGCCCAAATCGCGCCTGAGCGGTCTTTGAACAGGGAATACACATTGTCGACGCTCAAGCTGCTGAGCCGATAGGTGTCATGGAGATGGAGGGTGCTCTTCCAGCTCGGACCATCCGCGGTCAAAACCGTTAATCCGCCTTCGCGCGTGCCGATCCAGAGATTCCCGCGCTCGTCTTCAAGAATTGCCTGAACCGCATCATCGCTTAGCCGGGCAGCACCGCGGCTATTTTTCTGAATACGCGTAAATGATCTTGTCTCACGATTAAAGCGGTTTAATCCGCCGCCATTGGTGCCGACCCAAAGATTTCCGCGACTATCTTCATACAAAGTCAAAATCCAGTTACGGCTCAGGCTCGAATTGTCCTTAGGATCGTGTTGATGTCGCTCAAACTGGCCGGGCGTAGCGGTAGCACGATTTAAACCGCCTTTGGTGGCAACCCAAAGATCCCCGTAGCGGCCGGCAAGCATCGTCCGCACCTTGTCATCCGATAAGCTGGATGGATCTTGCGGATCATGACGAAAGCGTTGGAACTTGCCGGTATCGCGATCAAAAATGTGAACACCGCCGCCCCAGGTGCCAACCCACATTCGTCCCTGGGCATCCTCAACAATCGCACCTATGTTATCGCTGCTCAAGCTGGATGGATCTTGCGGATCATGACGATATTCATAGAAAGTCTCGCTCCTGAAATGAAATCGGTTCAGGCCGCCGCTTTGCGTGCCCACCCACAAATACTCAGGGTCGGATGGACTTTCATAGATCACCTTAATCCAGTTATCGCTGATAGTGGCCGTGTCTTCGATGTCCGGTTTGTAAACATCAAATGAATATCCGTCGTAGCGATTCAAGCCATCGCGGGTGCCGAACCACATAAACCCCAGGCGATCCTGATAAATGCAATCAACCGCACTTTGCGACAATCCATGCCGGGCGTCGATCCGGTCAAATTTCAGTTCACTTGAAGATTTAAAGAAACTGCCCGATTGCTGGGCAAACACAGGTAAAAAGAAGCTTAGTACAGCGACGATTGTTCTGGTTTTCAGTCCTGTAAACATGATCTCAATCCTTGGAATCTGGTCAGGCCAATATAAAGAAAACACAGAGAAGTTCCAACGTGTCGCGATGCACCGTTATATTCTCTACCAACTTTTCCGGAATTGAATTGTATTGCACATACACGACTGCTGAAGTATCACGAAAACCAGTAAGAACTGCAGGGTGTCAATTTTGATTAATCCTCGTAGACCGTTAATTTTCTAACTGCATAACAATCAAAAATGGAGGAAGAAATGGCTAGATCAAAAAGCAAAGGAAGTATCCGCGTCTGGAATCTGAGCGAGAAGCATGCAGTCAGCATTTACAAGCGCTCGTCCAAGAAAGTCGACACACACGTGCAGGACATTGGACCGGGAAACGCTGTCCGATTTCCGACCAAAGATGGTCAGGTGTGGGTTGCCTTCAAATCATTGAAGCCAAACAAAGTTCTCAGCACCAAGGTCGGCACGACCAAAGACCAGGATTGGCGAGTTCTGAAGAACGATCGCAATCACAAGGATGAGACTTAAGCACAATCCGCTTTATCACTTCACTCTGGTGCTCTTTCGTGTAAAAAGAGGCCAGCTACCATTATCGCTTTTGCGAGCATTGAGGGGAATAAAATGGGTAAGGTATATTCACTGACCGTGGGCATTAATGAATATGATGACTCACCTTTAGACGGCTGCGTCACTGACGCAACCAACTTCGATCAATATTTAAAAGACACCTTTGGCAGTAATCTGGTTTCTCCACAGCTGGTTCTGGATGAAGATGCGACCCGCGACCACATCATCAAATTATTCAGGGAGTATCTGCGTCGTGCCGGTAGTGACGATGTCGCCGTGTTTCATTTTAGCGGGCACGGGGCACAGAGTTTCGCAGCAAAAGAATTTCTGCCATGGTTCCCGGACGGTATGGATGAAGGTTTGGTCTGTTTCGACTCCCGCCAAAAGAAGAAGTTCGACCTGGCTGACAAAGAGCTGGCTGTCCTGCTGCATGAAGTGGCCACCCTCAATGAAAAGGGCAAGCGTAAAAGCAAAGCCCCGCACATCGCAGTGATTCTTGATAGTTGTCACTCCGGTTCCGCTACTCGAAGCGTGGATGACTTCAAGGGCTTAAAGGCACGCTTCACCAGGGGCAACAAAGAACCCCGCCCGCTGGAAACTTATCTCGACGGATTTTACAAGAAACAGCTAAAAGGCAAAAAAGTCGAAGCAGGAAAGAAGCGCCCACCGATCATTCCGACAGCACCGCACATTCTCATCGCAGCCTGCAATAATAAGCAGACCGCTAAGGAAGATTGGGATGGCGGTATCTTTAGCCTGGCCTTGATGAGCACGCTCGAAAACCGCGCAAAAAGGCTCTCATACAAACAGCTTTTTGAACGCTGTCGTGCCGCAGTGCTGGCATCCGACGTTGAAGACCAAACGCCGCAGTTTGAAACCTACGGCAATTTTAATGGCAACAGCGGGTTTCTCGGCGGAGAAGCTACCGGCAGCACGCGAATCATTGTCGATTTTGACAAGGGCAACACGCAGAAGTGGGTTTTGCAATGTGGGTCAGCCTATGGTTTGCCAAACGATCCTGACAAGCAAGTCCAGGTGCAACTATTTGAGCCCGGCGGTAAAAAGCCAATCGGCACCGCCCGCACCAGCGCAATCGGTTCCGTCAAAAGCCCGCTGGAACTGGATGACGGCTTCACTCTCGGACACGAGAAACCATTCTACCTGGCAGAAATCACCAGTATGCCTGTCGCACCGACACCGGTCTATTTCGAAGGCCCCGAGGCAGCAAAAAATGCTATCGAAGCTGCCAGCACGATGCCATCGGAACCAACTGAGGATGACCTAATCAAGTTTGTACCTGTTAACGCCATTTTTGTTGATACACCTACCGGCTGCAAATATGGCATCTTTGGCGATGAGCAAAACAGGAAATTCCAACTCCGGGATTTGGAAAACGATTTCATCCTTACAGAGGCGACCCTTGTTGACAGGCAAGGCAATTTTAAGTCAAACAGGGCAAAGACGATTCTGAACGTCTTGCATGCGGCTCTTCATTGGGAACGTATTGTGGCGCTGGAAAATCCCCACACGCAGATGGATATTGGTTCAGTAGATTTTGCAATCGTTGGCCAAAGCGATGGAAAAGACATAAACATTGAGGGTGATGCGGAAGTAACACTCGATTACAAAGGCAAAAGCATCGCAATAGATTTTGAAGTGACCAACAACAGTCACCAGGAACTACACTTCTTATTGCTGCATTGTGGCGGCATCAATCATCCGAGCGACTCGGACCACACCTTCGGATTCGGGATCTCTGAGATCATCAACCAGAAATATCCCGCCAATGGCAAGACGGCAAAAATCTTCAAAGATAGCGCCCCCTGGAAAATCTGGCTATCGAACAATGATGACCAGAACACCGACACCTACAAATTGATTGTCAGCACCGAGCGGCTCGACAAATGGTTCTTCGAGCAAAAAGAGTTGCAGCTTGTCGGCAAAAAAACCAAAGCCGGCGGACGTCAAGCCCCGGAAGACAAAAAGCACACGGCTGAATGGTTCACAAAGACCATTACGGTAAACCTCGTGAAAGCCCCGGACAAGATCAGCGCTTCCGACGATCTGCAACTCGCGGATAATGCAATCACCATCAAGGCGAACAAGGCGATTAAGGCTAACGCCGGTATGTCCGCCGCCAAGCCCGGCACTCGCAGCCTGACCGGCTCGCCCGGAATGCTGCGTTTCCTTCAGAAGAACGGTATGGAGTTGCCCAAATTCAAAAAAGGCACGCGCGCTACCACGCCAAACCAGGGCAACATGCTGGAACTACACAATATCGAAAGCGACGGCGACCTTAACGAGCAGCTTGCCAAACATCCGATTGAAATCGATATCAAATCGAATCTCAAAGAAAACGAAATCCTTCTGCCGATTATCTTTGATGGTGAAAACGCGCTTATCGGCGGAGACTTTTCGAAGGATGATAAAGGCAACACCCGTGTCAGCATCAATCACATCCCTCCCATTAAGGACAAGACCCGCAGCCTTGGTAAAGCCTTGAAGCTTTATTTCATGAAGGCCTATCTGGACAGCGACAATGTTGACAAGCTTTCCTGGGTGGATTATAAGCGCAAAAATGGCAAAACAAAGGCCACTCGTAACAACCGCGATGTTGCAGCAAAAGTAAAGAAGGCCAGGAATATCCTGCTGTTGATACATGGGATTATTGGGGACACCGGAGTCATTGCCGAAGGCGTTGCTGCCGGCGCAAAGCCGGTTAAAGGTAATTTTGATCTTGTTCTCACCTACGACTACGAGAACCTCAATCGGCCTATCGAAGACAGTGCCCTGGAGCTAAAGCGCCTGCTTAAAATGGCTGGATTGAGTGAAAGCGACAACAAGCGTCTCACCATCATTGCACATTCCATGGGCGGCCTGGTATCGCGCTGGTTCATCGAAAAAGAAGGTGGCAATAAATTTGTCGACCACCTGGTGATGTGCGGAACACCAAATGGCGGTTCACCATTTGGTAAGATCGATACTGCCCGCAAGATTTTCAAGGGGCTGACCACCCTGGCAATGAGCACCTTTCCAATATTCGCGCCGGCAGGTGGTTTCATTCTATCACTGCTGTTTCGCTCATCGAAAATCACTCACACACTCGAGCAGATGAACCCATCTTCAAACTTCATGCGCACGCTCGAAACGGCAAACGACCCCGAGGTTCCCTACACTATTCTGGCAGGCAATATCAGCCAATTTGATGATCCTGATGGCGCCGTAGGCAAACTCATTAACAAGGTTGGCCGCAGCAATGCAACCAATGCCCTTTTCGGCACTAAAGAGCATGATATTGCCGTTAGCCTGGACAGCATTAAGGATGTGCCTGCGCCCCGGAAACCAAAGCCGGCGAAACATGACCTTGAATGTCACCACTTAAACTACTTCAATTCTACTGCGGGACTAAAAGCCCTGCAGTCCATCAAATGGTAAACGTTCTGCGACGCTTCGGGTGAGGGGCGTAGCATCGTGACGGTCCCGCTTCTGCGGGACCGCCGCTTTTACAACCATGACGTGAGGGACACACCATGGCCACCAACCTGGTAAGCAATCCGCAAGTCCAGGAACAGATGAGCGGATCCAAGCTGATCACTGAGCTTCCCTTTAATAGTTATGCCTGCATCATCGGCATTAATGAGTACGAGATCCTTGATGCACTGGATAATCCCATCAACGATGCCGCAATGGTCCGCGATGTGCTTGTTGGAGACCAAAAATTCAAGAAAGAAAATGTTTGGTTTCTCGAAGATCCGGATGAAAAGGCCATCCTCAGCACACTCGAGCACATACGGACGACGATTAACGATCATACAAAAGATAATGAGGAAGAGAATTCTCGTTTCATTTTCTATTTCGCCGGTCATGGGGTCGCAGATACCGGCGGTGACAGCGATGGGATGGCTCAACAAGGCTATCTCCTGCCCCGCGATGCCGACCCGGGCAACGACAAGCACTACCTATCCATGGGCAAAGTGGCCGAGATCCTGCAATCAATGACCTGTAAACATGTCCTGGTGCTGCTCGATTGCTGCTATTCCGGGGCATTTAAATGGTCAATTGCCGGCAACACGCGCGCAGGCGGCAGGCGGATGCCCAAGCGGCTTTATAAAGAGGTATTTGACCGCTTTACCACTGACAACGCCTGGCAGGTCATCACGTCTGCCGGTTCCGACCAGGAAGCTGCAGACGAGGCCAGCATCAACCCTGATGACAGCCCTGGCTCCACCAACCGCCCGCTCTTGCGCCGGCCGGTATCGAAAGCTGACCCCAATCACTCCCCTTTTGCAATTGCCCTTGCCGAAGGCCTTGCCGGTAAAGCCGATTTAAAATATGACAAGCAGAGCGACGGCATCATTACTGCAACCGAGCTTTATAACTATATCCGCACCAGGGTTGAAACCGATTCAATCGAAGTGGGTGACGCGCAGCGGCAAACGCCAAGCCTCTTTGATTTCGCCAAACAGCATGACAAGGGCGAATTTGTATTCCTCAATCCAAATCATCCCGCCAATCTGCCCGAACGCATTGATCGTAATCCTTATAAAGGGCTGAATCCTTATACATCCGCACCGGAAGACGTTGAACGGTTTTATGGTCGAGATGAACTTGTCATCAAACTTCGTGACAAGGTGTTTGGTCATCCATTGGCGGTGCTCAAAGGTGCCTCTGCATCCGGTAAAACCTCCCTGATAAAGGCGGGGCTGCTGCCCATGTTTAAGAATGAGGGCTGCAACTTGCTGCCGGTTATCGAGCCCGGCGAAAATCCGGTGGCAAATCTTGAGCAATGTTTCCGCGAAGCTGGCCTGATGGCGCAGGAAGAGTCCTTCGACACTGCCAAGACGGGCATTGCGGAAAAATTAAGCAGCGGTCAGAATGTTCTGGCAATCGATCAATATGAACAACTGGAGAGCCGCTGCCAGGATACGACCCTGCGAAAAGAGTTTGCAAGCCACCTGAAATACCTGCTGGATAACACTTCTGTGGAAACCCTGAAAATCATTCTCACCATGCGCAGTGATTTTGATCCGCTCCACAGCAAGGAAATTCTGGCGGATTACTGGGAGCCCGGGATTGTCCCTATTGAAAACATGGATGCTTCCGACCTGCGTGAAATTATTGAATTACCGCTTCTGCAAGATGGCATTCTCCTCGAAGATCATGATGAGATGAGAGATCAGATCCTTAGCGACGTCGGTATGTCACCCGGAACGCCCTCATTGATATCTGAAACGCTCTATCAGATGGTTGAGATGTATCGCAAGGCCGGCGGAACTGATCGCACGCTCAGGAAAAGTAATTACTATAAGGTCGGCGGTGCACGGGGTCTGCTTCGTGAACGCATTCGTATAATTTACGACGAAGAAATGGTTGCTTCAGCCGTTCTTGACGCCGCAACGCTGGAAAAGGTCGCTGCCGCAGGACTCCCTTCTGCCGTCGTCGAAGAGCTAGGTAAACACGCCGGCAGTTGGCGGCGCAAAAGCGAGCTACACGCTTTGCTGGCAAATCAATTCGGATATATGTTGACCGATGAAGCGTTGCAGCTATTGAAGGAAAAAGGCCTGAAAAAGTCCCTGATTGAGGCCCTCAACCCCCTGCGCGGCAAGTATTTCATGACCAAAAACGCCTTTCAGCAAAAGCTCGATGACATTGCCATTCCGGATAGCCGGGAACTGATCAAAGAGATTACCGGGCAGGCCGACATTGCCGCCCTGGTTGTCCGCGCGTCGCTCCGCTATCGTGATCAGTATTTTCTGGTTAGCGATCTCTGCCTCTCGGCACTTGAGAGATACAACCTTGGTGAAGGCGTCATGCGGGTTTTACGAAAAAAACACATCCACAACCGCATCTTTGTCCATGAAGACAGCTTTCGCCAGGCCCTTGAAAACGGGTTACCTGACCAACTTGACCAGCCGTTTCGCCCGGAAGCCACCTTCAGCCTATGGCAGCTCATCCGCAGCTATGCCCGGCAATTCGCTTATCAAAACACCATGCGCAAACTGATGCTTCGCATGGTCAACTATGAAGACGGTGAATTGACCATTCGTAAGCTAACACCGCCGGAGTTGGAGTTCAACGACCCCTGGGAAACCAAAAGAGCAAGAGAGGTGCTGGATACCCTGATCGATGAAAGAATCATTATCGAGTCGGAAGGCTACTATGAGCCGGCAAATGAGGCGGTCGTCAAAGGCGCACCAATCATACAGGACTGGATTGCCCGCATCGGCGAGGCCAGGATTCTCCTGCGAAATCGACTCTATAGCGTTGCCACCAATTATGATCCAACACAAACGCTCAGCAACTGGCGACAGAAGCTACCGGACTTCAACTGGTGGCAACGCATTCCGGATTTATGGAAATGGGCGGTTGAACCGCAACTGCTGTCGCTTCACAAATCAATCAAAACACCCGACACCTGGTTGTCAGCCTCAGAGATGCGTTTTGTCAAATCCAGTTACCGGATGCGAATTGCTATGATTGCCATCGGCTGGGTGATTGCGGCTTTGGTCGTCATTTCATTAATCGTTGCATTTGAGAACCAGACCAAAAGCCAGGAGGCCGATTTCTACGCGCGAAATTTTGCCACTGCCAAGCAGTTTGAAGAGGAAGCGTCCCGCCCCCGTGAAGATCTTACCACCCGCGAATTACACAAATCCTGGCTATATACGATGGCAGCGCTGGGGCAAGACCTTAAGAGAGACCAGGATTTGCCACTTTCCCAACAGCGTCTGATCCGTCAGGCAATCGAAGCGGGAATGTATCAGCAGCTTTGGCGCTCTCCAGGAAGCCTCGCAGACATTAATGATCTCGCTGTCAACAGCAAACGTAACAAACTAGCCATCGCCGGTGGAGATGGCACCGTGCGCTTTGCCGACCTCAATAATGGACTGGAAATGGCGCCAGTTATCCAGCACAGCGATAGCTGCAGATCTGTAGATTTTAGCCCCGATGGCAAGCTGCTTGTTGCCGGCTTCAGCGACGGACAAGTGATTGTTGCCGCTGCCCGGACCCATCTTCCTATCGACACCTTAAAAGCGCACACAGTAACTGTTCGTTCCGTTGCCACTGCCCGGACACATCTTGCTGTCGACACCTTAAAAGCGCACACAAAAACTGTTCGCTCCGTTGCCTTCAGCCCTGATGGACGCCACATTGCATCGGTATCAGACGACAAGGTCTTGCGAATATGGGTAAGGGATGACGACTGGCCTTTTGCTTTTAAGCAGCTAACTTCAGTCGTCGCCCACGAAAAAGAGGTCTTGCAGGTTGTTTTTCACCCTGATGATGAAACAATCTTCACATGCTCGAAAGATAAAACCATCCGGCGTTGGAAATTGTCTGGCAACGAATTGGAAAGACTGAAAATCATAGACAATCCTTCCGATGCCATTTGGTCTATTGCCGTCAGTCCCGACGGGAAATGGCTGGCCTCCGCATCAGCGGACACGCTCCACCTCTACGACCTCGAAACCAACGATTCAGAACCGATAAAGAAGAAGCACAAAAAGGATATCACCCGTCTCCTTTTCAGTGCTGATAGTAATAAGCTTTATTCCGCATCAAGTGACGGAAAGCTGTCGATCTTTACCACCCACAACAGTTGGGCGTCTGAGACGCATAAGCAGAAGCGAGGCCACAAGCAGGACATATGGGCGCTTGCGGTCAGCACAAATGGCGATATCATATCTGGATCTTCGGACGGAGACCTTCAAAGCCGGAACGGAACAAGTGGCGATTCGACCGCGATAGCTGCCGGTCACAGGCAGGACGTCATGGAAGTTGATTTGCTTCAAAATGATTCGTTAATGCTCACAATTGGAAAGGATGGCATCGCATTATTTTGGGATCGCTACAGCGGCAAAGTCTTGAACCGCTTCGACTCACACACCGACCGGTTGACCCATGTTCGCCACTTCACCATTAAAGATCAACAGTTTTTGCTGGCAGCTGCTCGTGATAGCCATTTGCGCCTCCTCAGATGGCAAATGCACGATGGCCGCCCGCAGAATATTCGTCGCCTCGCAGCCACCGCAGATCTTGGCAAACGCATCGTCAATTTGGCGATCTCTGGTGACCGCAAGACAGTTGCCGCAGTGACTGTCGGCGGTAGTCGAGTATATAAGTATGCAACCCTATGGATTGGCAAAGTCAGCAACAATCCGGAACAGCCAATAGCGTTTCGTTCGCGTGGACAAATAAGCACCGAGGATACTTTGGCAATTGCGCTTAATCTTGATGGCAGCATCTTTGCTTCCGGCACAGCGCAAGGCATGACAACCGTACGATTTCTGGAGAAAGCTAGAGAGAACATCCCCCCTTGGCAGGCGCATAAGCGCCAAATCACTGCTTTGGCCTTTAAGCCGGACATGGCACGGGCGGACAACGATCCGTATCTAGTATCCGGCTCGGCCGACAGCGAACTGCGCGGCTGGCGTCTGAGCCACATTGAAGCGGCGAGGAGCGATACTTCCAACTCCGATACGCTGACGGCTGAAAACATACGACACCTTGTCATGCGTGGCCACGAGGACCAAATTACCAGGATCACCTTCTACCAAGATGGTCGCTACATGGCTTCCGGGTCCAGTGACAGGAGCATTCGTATTTGGGAAGTCGACAGCGGTAGCGAGCTCGAGGTATTCTACGGACATGATGGTGATATTTCGTCCCTGGCCATATCGGGCGATTCATCAAATTACGTGCTACTTTCCGGCTCGGCCGATAAGACTGCCATGCTCTGGGATATCCAGGCAGGCATAAAGCGGAATAATATTCTACATGTCCAGGACACCGTTCGTAGTATTGCATTCAATAAAAAAGGGACGAAATTCGCCGCCACCGATCAATCCGGTCACCTACGAATTTGGGACATCCATCCAGACACCAGCTCGGGGAATTACAAGGCCCTCGAGGAGCAAAGGATATCCACTGGAAAATCTGTTCTGCTCAGCGCAGCATTTAGTCCGAAAGATTCCAGTGAATTGGCAGTTGGCTCAAAGATTGACTTCATGCGCACACTAAATAGCGACACGCGCAAGCTGGCCATCTTGCCAGGACAGGATGGAGATGGGATAGCGGTAGCCTATAGCAGAAGCGGGCGCTTTGTTGCCAATGGCTCCAGTGATAAACATATTCGGATTTGGGATACGAAAACCGGCCAGATGATCGTGAAGCACAAGGCACATACAGAAAAGATTCGCTCGCTAGCCTTCCACCCCCAAAAGGACAGCTTACTCGCCTCTTCCGGGAGCGACAAGAAAGTCTATCTCTGGCAAATCAAACCTAAATCTGACCCAGATGTGCGTCGCAACGCGCCCAACTCAACCCTTGCCCTTAGGGCAGGGCCATACAGCAATTTCAACGCTGGGGTCTGGAGTATTACCTTCAGCCATCCGGACGGCAATCAGATTGCCTGCGCTTCCTGGGACAATTCTGTGCGCCTTTGGAATTACAAAACCGGACAGGAAAGGTCGTTCTATGGACATCGTGGCCCGGTATTGTCAATTGCCACTGATACATCTGGGGAGTGGCTGGCAACCGGCTCCTGGGATGAAACCGTTCGTCTATGGCATACAAAAACAGGCAAGGAAATCGCCTTGTTTGATGGCCATCAGGCTCCCGTCCGCTCAGTTGCTTTTCATCCGAGCGGCGACCTTCTGGTAAGCGGTGGCTCTGACGGTACCATTCGCATGAAGGACATCCGCTATTTGCGGTTGTCTGAAATTAGCGCGGCAACCTTTACGAAATCAACTGACCAGAATGCCAGTCAGCAAACAACCGGAGAGAAAATTGCCTTAGGAAAGGATCCTGTCAAAAACGACCTGGCACTGTTGTCGAGTAATTCATTCAACGTGCAATATCAAGACAGTTTACCCTTCAAAGCCTGGGTAAAAATCTGGCAAAAGCGCTTGTCGCTGCATTATGATTTGGACCAACAGAAAATTGTTGAACAACCGCAGCATTTTTATCTGATGCCGGTAGATACGGTAAAAGTGGATCCGATTCACTCGGTACGGCAGCTGCAGGAGGGCCCGCTCACATTCCTGCACAAGCAAGCGGAAGCGCCTGAACCCAAGCAGTCCTGGACATACTTACTGGATATTCTTTTCGATTAGGGAATAGCTGGATAGCAAGAGTTCCCCCTCTATGTCCCCCGTGAGAAGATAGAGCGAGGATTGCCTCTACAACTGCATTGCCCGCCTCAAGTCCCCTCTTGGGAGAAGATTTAGAGGTGGGTAAATGTGTAGCCTAGTCGTCGATCTTCCAGAAAGCAATACCGCCCGCTTGCTTGCCGGTATCCACTGTTGCGACCATTTTCTGAGTCTTCAATTCGATGACATCCAGGGCGCCGGGCTCACCACCAATGCCCTCAACCGAAACAAAAGCATAACGGCTATCCGGTGAAATGATCACCCCGTGGCTAACCTTCCGCGTATTGGGTATGACCGCCAATTCCTTGCCGGCCGGCAGATCCCAAATGGCAGTGGTTGCTTCCGATTTATAGGTCGCAGCCATGTATTTGCCGTCGTTGCTAATCTCAACATTGTATGGCCCCTTACCGGTTTTGAATCGGCGATTCACTTTCCAGTTTTCCAGATCAATTTCAACAATGTTATCCGTTCCATTGTTGGCGACGTAAACAAATTTGCCGTTGGGGTGTGGATACACCCAGGTCGGTTTTGGCATGGGGCCGCTCATGTCGTGCCCAGCGTGGCTCATGTTCTTCATCTTCTTCTTTTTCTGGTCGTCAGGCTCCGCCTTCGTCATCTTCTTCATGTCGTGGCCAGCATGCTCATCGTGATCCATCTTCTTCTTGCCATGACCTTCATGTTCAGCGGAACCCATGTCATGACCAGCGTGCTCATCTTGCTCTTTCATCTTGTCATGATCCGTCATATCCTGCTTACCGGTAAACAGGCGCCGGGTCACAGTCATCGACAAAGCATCCAGTTCAATCACTTCTCCCGACATCATTGAGCAGGAATAGTGATAGCGGCCGTCCGGTGAAACCCGCGATCCATGCGGCATCACTCCGGTCTCAACGCGTTCGATTTCGGTCATGGTTTCCGGGTCAACAACGGATACAGTGCTGGGAACGTGATCACCATGCAGGTTAAAGTTGACGACATAGAGAAACCCGGTCGCCGATGATTCCTGCAGCGTTGCCGGAAACATGTCCAGCTCTACCCTGCCAAGCATTTCGTTGTCCGCGGTCGTATACTTGTATACATGGCCATAGGGTTTCCCGTGGGCCATCGACAGATACCAGTATTTCCCGTCTTCACTGACTGTTAAGCCATGCGGGCCTTCGATCTCAACCGGCCACACACCAACAGAAATGCTCTCAACCACCTCTGCTTTTGTCCCGTCAAAGCGAACCAATTCCACCTGGTCCTGCGACTCTGCAGCCACATAGAGGTAGTATGATTTGCCATCCTCGGCAAGGGCCAAACCAATGGACAAAAACACCATCCATAAAACGAAATATTTCATAGACATAACTCTATCTCGATTTTATAATCCATATTTACGAATTTCACTTTTCAATCTTCACTTTTCAATCTTCACTTTTCAATCTTCACTTTTCAATCTTCACTCTAACCGCGCCCCCGGGTAGAAAAGAAACCCGGGGCCATTGGCATTTTATCGCTCCACGATACTCAAAGGTGAAAAGAAATAGGATTTCCCAATCTCTAATCCCTATTCTCCAATCCCCTTAAAATCCGGTCTTTTTCTCCGGCTTATCCACCAGTTTGATCGCCCATAAGCCACTGTTCATGTCCGAAAAATAAATCAAGTCCTTATATGGCTGCGGCGCCCAAACCATCGGCGCATTGGCCACAACACCTTCGCGGTGCATCGGTAAATGCCAGGCTATTTCACGGCCCTGGCGATAAAGATCCCCTTTCAGGTCGCCGGAAATATCGACCACCCGCACGCCACCATTATAAAAGGCGGCATAGAGCACATCATCTTCAACCCAGAAGTTGTGCGACCCAGCTTCCGGAACTGCATAGCGCGCCTCTTCTTTGGGATTTTCAAGATCCGTGAAGTCAATAAAGTGAATCCAGCCGGCGGCAATTTCCGGCTCTTTCTCTACTAGGCTGCCAATGCCGTATGGGAAAGCTTCATCACCGGCCAACACGTAGAATTTACCGGTTGATTCACTGTAGTAAGGAAAGGCAGCATGATTCCAGCCGCTGGGATATTCATAGTGGGCAAATTCGACCGGATTGGATGGAGATCCTCCTGCTTTAATGACGGTCTTGATTTCCGGATTATAACTTGCTAAATCGCCGAATAGCTTATCGCTGGTAAATCCGCCAACATCCACCAGACGCAGACCATCCTGCCAATTGGATGAGTAGGCAATACCGTTTTCGATCCACACATCATGGACGCCATGTCCCGGCGTATCCAGCTCAAATCTGCTCACGCGATACGGATTGGACGGGTCGGAGATATTGATAGCATCGTAAGCTACACTATTGTTGACAGCATATACGTGGTCTTCGAAAATGAATACATTGTGAACGCCACCGGTCAACTGCTCGGTGTATTCAGAAAGAATCTTTACGTCATAAGGGTCACTGACATCGAGAACGACGATGCCGTTTTTTCGATTGGATGCCCCCTCCCGGGTGATGACCCCAATACGGCCATCTGCGGATATCTTCACGTCATTCACTGTGCGCGCATCCACTGCCACGGTGTCGATCAGCTTCATGCTCGCCGGATCTGTGACGTCATAGAACAATGCGTGGCCTTTGGCCTCCCAGGTCCCGGTAACGGTATAATCGCGGCCATCTACACCTTCCCATACCCAGAGATCAGATGTGTATTCATCGATTGTGCCGCCGTGCCCAACCACTTCGACATCCTTCTGGATATTTCGGGGCACAATACGAATCAATTTGCGGTCAGCGTAATTTCCGGAGTGGGCCACGACGGTATAATCACCGGGCGTTTCGGCAACAAAGCGACCGTCGTTTCCAATATCAGCTGCCGCATGCGGCTCCCGCTGATCGGCCGGTTTTCCGCTTACCGAATAAGCGACCGGTGCATCTGCGACCGGCTTACCTTTTTTATCCATAACCGCTGTGGTAAACTGAATCACATCGCCGGTTCTGGCCTCAGCAACCGGACTGCTCAATTTCACGCTGGCTATCGGACTCTTGCGAATATTCACCTGGACAGATTCGCTGATACCGCCGTCGATGGCTGCAGTAACGGTCACCTTGCCCTTTTTATGGCCCGTCAAATACCCAAATGCGTCAATGCTGGCAACTTCCGGATTGGAACTGCTCATTTTGACCATCACGCCGGCGCGCTTGAGATCTGCTGCATCAAACACTGCGGTCTCGTAACGCGATGTTGCTCCGGCATAGACATCTGTTGCCGGTTCAACAAAAGCGATGCGCTTGAGCGCCGGAAACTTGACATTTACCGGAATTTTTCCGGTGACGCGCTGATCGCGCCTGCCAACTGTGCGTATCGTTAGTTCATAGGCCCCGGGCAGTAAGGCTTCTAATGTTACCGACGATTCGCCACCGGGCTCACCGGTGGTTCTCGGGGTAACCCGTACTGCCTTGCGGCTGTTGTCACCACTCATATACATGACAAATGGCATTTGGAATATTTTGCCCTCAGCATCCAGCAACTGGACCTTTAGCTTCACTTTTTCTTTTATATCCAAACTCACCGAATCCGGCATAATCTTGAAAGTCAGACTGTCCGACGTTTCCTCTGTTTGAGCGCTGGAAGCCATTGAAAAGAATACAACGACGAGCGTCATAAACAGTAGCTTTCGCGAAGCAAAAAATGACATTTTGGAACCCCCGGTTATATTGTTTCAGAATTTTGCAAGAATATATCAAACAAAAGGGAGACACCCAACCCCTGGCAGTAAAGCCCCGCGCTTTCATGTCGATAACAAGGAGTTAGTAGATGAGATTGACAGGGGTTTAAGTGAGTCGGGTTTTAAAATTGGTGACAGCCCATTGATGAGGAACAGATTGACAGGCGGATTGTCGTCAAACAGACAATTCAAAATAGTGCTGTTCGATAACGGTGCGGATATGGGTGAGCTTCTGACCCGGGCGGTCGCCAACATCCCTTTTTTATCACAGTCAGTGATGACTAAACAGATTCATGCCGGAAACGCACGAAAGATATTCAGTGCCGGCTTTTCACCGGAAGATTTTGCCGTAGCAATTATCCGTTTTGACCACACAAATAGCAGTGAAGCTGAACAACTGGCAGTTGAGCTGTCCAGGTATTCCCCTAATACCGAATTAGCCATGTGCATAGGCCAACAATCATTTGATTGGTCGACGCTCTTCAAGAAGAATCAGATGCCGGCAAATCTTCTTTGCGTTGAGGGCTCTCTGGACGTTTTCAGAGCCCGGCAAATGTTGCAATGCCTGGCAGAGAAATTCGGTTTAAGGCAGCAGTTGGAGAATGAGCGAACATCGAATGCAAGAAAGCTGCGCCAGAAAAACGATCAGTTGAATCGCATGATTCAAAGGTTGCGGGAATCACGAGACGAAATTGAATCCGGCAATCAAATGAAGAGCGAATTTCTTGCAAACGTCAGCCACGAAATGCGAACGCCGGTCCATGCCATCCAGGGTATAAGCGACCTGCTTGTTGATACATCCCTGGATGATGAGCAACAGGAATTTGTTCAGACAATCCGCCGCTCATCGGAACTCTTGCTGGGAATTATCAATAACGTTCTCAACTTCTCGCGACTACAGACGTCCGTAATACGTCTTGAGGAGGTGAAGTTCGATCCGGAGAGGATGCTCGAAGGCACGGTCACTGTATTGAACGAAGATGCCAGGATCAAGGGACTTGATCTCGGACTGATCATTAAAAACGGCATGCCTAAACAGCTCTTTGGTGACCCGATGCGCATTCAGCAAATTGTGCGCATTTTTGCAGAAAATGCCATCAAATTCACCGAAAAAGGCAGTGTCCTCATCGAGGCTGAATTCCGCAGCGACAATCTGGTCATATCGGTGACAGATACCGGCATAGGGATAGAGGACAACAGCGCGAAGAAGTTATTTGAGCCATTTCGTCAATCTGACAATTCAACGACACGCCAGTTTGGCGGTATTGGCCTGGGCCTGAGCGTAGCCCAGCAATTGACAATACTAATGAACGGGGATATCGGCTTTAAGAGTAAGCCTGGTCAGGGTTCGATGTTCTGGTTCCTTGTCCCCTTAAAGATCCCGGACAACGGCAACTCCGTGCCTCTGCTTGTTCCCGAGCAAATCGCCCGGCAAAACACCTTGATTGTCACATCTTCACCACCATTGTCGCTAGCAATACGAAGCTATCTCGAACAGTGGCACATGCCGTCAAAAGCAGTCACTAAGAGGGAACTTGCTATTGAGGCAATTGCGGAATCCCATTACAATGTCGCTTTTGTCGATGAGACTATGCTTGACAATGCTTCGTCTCTACTTGAAGAACTGCGCCACGCCTCTCGCAATAAGCAGCTTCGTATCGTTCTCTGCGTTTTCAAAAGCAGTAACATCGAAAATCGCCGCGAGATTCGATATGACTTAACCATGAATCGCCTGGTTCGCCGCACGGACTTGTTTGAAACCTTTCAACGGTTGCATGAGCTGCCGGAAATTTTAGATGTGAAGACGATACCTGCTGAACCGGCCAAAGCCGGGGAAGTAAAGTTAGCAAAGACGGCAGTAACGCAGGAAACAAAGTCGGCCCCCACTAAAACGCCAGAGCCCGAGGAGCCTGCGACGCGCATCTTAATCGTGGAAGACAATCGAGTGAATCAACGACTCCTGGTAAAGATATTAACCAACAGCGGATTCGCTTCGGACGTTGCCGGCAACGGCCAGATTGCGTTGGATCTCATGGCGCAAAAAGACTACGACATCGTCCTGATGGATTGTCATATGCCAATCCTCGATGGTTTCGAGACGACACGCCAGATACGCTTGCGGGAAGCAAATGAGCAGGTACCTCCGATTCCTATTCTGGCATTAACTGCGAATGTGCTGGAAGGTGCCCGCGAACAATGTATTGAAGCAGGCATGAACGACTATATGACCAAGCCCGTAAACCGCCGCCTATTGATGGAGAAGATTGCCGAATGGCTGGCCGCCAATGCCCTGCCAGACACCGTTTCCTCTTGATTCCTATCGCTATTTTATCCAGAATTCACTTTATTTTTGCCGTACGGGATATTAATATTGACTGATACGTGTAATTATTAAATGCACTTAAATTGGTTTTGACACCGTCAAGGGAGAACCGTATGAAATTATCAGCTGTCGTTCTTGTTCTGTGCTTACTAGCTGGAACTGCATTCGGCCAGTTGAAAGACCAGGAAGGCTTAAAAAATTTCAGTGAATCGCTTGCGAAACCGCAGACATCTTTACTCTCCGGCATTGCCGGGTTTCTGAGTTCTGACCGGTTCAGTATGAATCATACGTTCAGCGCCTCATTCCTCTCTTTTGGCGGCAATAGTTTGATGATGAACAGTTATTTGAATACCATGCAATATCAACTTAGCGCACCGCTCCTGCTGAAGGTAAATCTGGGCGTTGTAAACACCCCATATTCATCCTTCAATTCACATCCCGGTCTCGATATTAACGCGACCAACTTTGTCGGGAGCGCTGAACTACATTATCAACCAACCTCAAATGCACATGTCAAAATCGGAGTTGGCGTTGCACCCCGCTATTACTCTCCATTGATTCATTCACCGTATTTAGTTGATGAAGACAATTAAGGAGGCTTCACAAAGGGAGATATTGGACATTGGCTAAGCGTACACGCAGAGATCTGTCCGATCCCACCATCAAGAGAATTGTAAAGAAGCAAACGGCTGGCAACAGCCGGTCTTCTGATCGAGGCCCCGGAACGCGCAGCAAAGCGCAGTCGAACGGGAACGCCCTGTTTTACGCAGTTCTCGCCATATTGGTGGTTGGCTCGGCAGCAGCATTTTTCGCCTTGAATCCGGACAGCGCAAGCGGTCTGTTTCAATCTGAACCGGCGATCACCTCAAACCCGGATCCTATTAGCGTTCCGGGAACGCCGCAGACGGATGACGCGGTGGCAGAAACAAGCACCGAAAATCCTATTCGTAATGTTGGCAACTTGAATTCCGACACCGCGGTAGATCCTGCGCCGGAGCGCGAACCATTGGTGCCAACAGCACGTCGCACCCAGGTAGAGATCCTCAATGGCTGCGGCGCCAACGGTGTAGCAGCAAAATTAAAGCGATACCTGCGACAGCATAATGTTGACGTGGTCTCGACAGGAAACTACAAGCATTTTGAAGTGCCCCGCTCGAAAATATGGGATCGGGTGGACCATCAAGATAAGAGCAAGACCCTGGCCCTGCTGATGGGCATTTCTTCCGGCTACGTGTCTGTGCAGAAAGACCATAATCTGCAGCTCGATGCAACGATTATTCTCGGGCTCGACTACAAAAACCTCAAACCGTTTAAGGAGTAGCGACAGCGACATATGAACTCAACTGAACTCGCTGAAAAGATTGTCCAGTTGGCACTGGATAAAAAAGGAAACGATATCACCGTTATGGATCTGCGAAAAGTAACCGACGTCACTGATTACTTCGTGATCGTCTCCGGTGAATCGGATATTCATACAAAAACACTGGCCAATCACATTGATCGGTCACTCAAGGACGACGGTGTACGTATCTGGCGCAAGGAAGGCTTTTCAAAATTAAACTGGGTCTTACTGGACCTGGTAGAAGTAGTTGTCCATATTTTCCGGCCGGAAAGCAGAGAGTATTACGGCCTGGAGAAGCTTTGGGCCGATGCAACAATGACGAAAGTAGATACAAATGCTGAATTTAGAAGCTTATCTGAAACAACAAATTGAAGCAACCCTCCAGGAACTGGACTACCCTTACATAGATTATCAATTTGATCGCCCAAAGCTGGATGCGCATGGCGACATCAGCGTGAACCTGGCGATGATGCTCGCTCGTCCGCTGAAACAAAATCCACGACAGATTGCCACGCAAATTACGGAATCTCTCAATCTGGGCAATGAGCAAATTAGTAAGATTGACATTGCCGGGCCCGGTTTTATAAATTTTTTCATCGCTCCAAGTGCGTTGCACAAAACTGTTGAAACAGTTCTCGATCAGAAAGATCAGTATGGACGGGTTGAAGCCAACAGCAAGGGCAAAGCACAAGTTGAGTTTGTGAGCGCCAATCCCACTGGACCATTGACGGTTGGTCACGGCCGCCAGGCTGTGCTCGGCGATACGATCTCCAACATATTAAGCTGGGCCGGCTACGACGTTTCCCGTGAATACTATTTCAACAATGCTGGCCGACAGATGCGCGTCCTCGGTAATTCAGTTCGGGTACGCTACTTGCAGCTTCTTGGCGACGAGATCGAATTCCCCGAAGATCACTATCAGGGTGAATACATCCGGGATATCGCTGCAAAATTGAAAGACGAGCACGGAGGCAGCCTGCGGGATCGCGAAGACCACACCATATTTAAAGATGCCGCCGAAACAGAAATCTTTAAAGACATCAAACATACTCTGGCAGAACTGGGCATCGTCTTCGACACCTTTTATAATGAATCCGACCTTTATCAAAACGGCAAAATTGACGCGGTGATCGGCCTGTTCAAGGAGAAAGACCTTGCCTATGAAAAAGATGGCGCTCTGTGGTTTCGCTCAACGCAGTTTGGACTGGATCAGGATCGCGTCATCGTTAAGAGCACCGGTGAACCCACCTACCGGCTGCCGGATATTGCCTATCATCGCACCAAGATCGAACGGGGTTTTGACTTGATCGTGGACATCTTTGGCGCAGATCATATCGCCACCTATCCTGATGTAATGGCTGGACTAAAAGCGCTCGGCGACGACACCGACAAAATCAGGGTTCTGATCCATCAATTTGTAACTCTTTTCGAAGGTAATGAGAAAGTGAAGATGTCGACCCGGAAAGCCAATTTTGAAACCCTGGAAGACCTTGCACGCGACGTTGGGCGCGATGCGACCCGCTGGTTTTTTTCCATGCGCAGCATCCAAAGCCATCTAAACTTTGACATGAAGCTGGCGCGGACCAAATCGAACGAAAACCCGGTTTATTATAATCAATATGCCCATGCACGGATCTGCCAGATCTTTCGCAAAGCAGAAAGCAGTGACATGGCCTGGTCCGGCAAAGCGGACTTTGGTCTTCTGAATCATGACAGCGAATTTCAGTTGATCAAGAACCTTATGAGATTCCCGAAAGTCATCCTCACCAGCGCCCGGGAAATGGAAACACACTTGCTTACCCAATACATGTCTGATTTATCTACTGCATTTCACAAATTTTATACCGATTGTATTGTTGTTGACAGTGAAAATCCGGGCCTGACCCAGGCACGTCTCGGTCTATGCGAAGCAACCCGCCTGGTGCTCGCCAACGGCTTTGACGTTCTCAACGTAACTGCCCCAGAAACCATGTAACAAAACATAACAGGATCATATTATGTCTACACTCGTTGTTGGTTCAATCGCAATTGACAGTGTCGAAACCCCATGGGGTAAAGACCCGGAAGCGTATGGCGGCTCAGCCCTATTCTTTAGCGTTGCGGCCAGTCTTTTTTCACCGGTAAATATGGTTGGCGTCGTCGGAGAAGACTTTGCTTTTGAAAAGATCGATTTTCTAAAAGATCGCTCAGTTGGCCTGGAGGGCGTCTCAGTAGAGCCCGGCAAAACATTCCGCTGGGGAGGTCGCTATCATGAGAATATGAACAAGCGCGACACGTTGTTCACCGACCTTAACGTATTCGAGAACTTTGCGCCGGTCATTCCTGATCATTATCGCAACAACGAGTTTATCTTCCTGGCAAACATACAGCCGGATCTCCAGGAAGACGTGCTTGAGCAAGTTCATCAGCCAAAATTGACGGTTTTGGACACGATGAATCTTTGGATTGATATCAAGCCGGAAGAGTTAAAACGCGTGGTTTCCAAAGTTAATGTGGTCATCATGAATGATGATGAGATCAAGCAGTATTCCGGTCTGGAGAACATCTTTGACGGTGCCCGGCAAATTATGGCTGAAGGACCGGATGTGATGGTTGTGAAAAAGGGTGAGCACGGCGCTGTGCTGATCACCGAAGACGATCTGTTCCTGGCACCTGCCTACCCAATTGCCAAAGTAGTTGACCCAACCGGCGCCGGCGACAGCTTTGCCGGTGGCTTTGTCGGCTACCTGGCCTCGCAGCCGGAAATCAACACCTCTGCGCTTCGCGAAAGCGTCATATATGGGAGCACCGTGGCATCATTTACAGTAGAAGATTTTAGCTTCAATCGCCTGAAAGAAATTTCCCGGGAAGATGTGGAGGCACGCGTCAACCATATGCGAAACATGACCCAATTTTGACAAATAGCCTCACCTTATTCATCCCGAAGAACCGTTACCGGGTTAACAAGGGCCGCGCTAATCGCCTGATGGCTAATTGTAATAATTGCCAGCAGGATTAGTGCGGTGGTGGAGGCAAAGTAAACCCACCAGCCTATCTCAATGCGATAAGCAAACCCCTCCAGCCAATAATTGAGCAGATATTGAGCAAGCGGAATGGCTATCAGGGAAGCAAGGGCGATCAGCACAATATATTGGCGTGAAAAACGGACCATTATGGAGATCATCGAAGCCCCCAACACTTTCCGAATCCCTGCTTCTTTACGTCTTCGGCTGACGCTAAAGGCAATCAGACCATAGAGCCCCAGGCATGCAAGCATAACTGCCAGCCCGGAGAAAACGCTAATCAAGCTGGAAAGATTTTCTTCCTTATCATAAAGCTTATTCAATCGACTATCCAGAAACTGGAAATCCAGCGGCACACCGGGAGCCGTCTCCCGCCAAGCCGCCTGCAAGGCAGCAATTTTTTGCCCGATACTCTCCTGACTCAGGCGCACAAACATGTAGTCCACATCAATAAATGGCATGATCAACACCATTGGTGAGACCTCATGATGAAGCGACAGAAAATTAAAATCTTCAACGACGCCAATGACCGTTCTTGGGCCGTCCAGCGGAAAATACCAGACCTTTTTGCCTATCGGTTCATCCAGGCCCAAATAATCAACCGCCTTCTCGCTAAGAATAATGCTGTTGGTGCGATCAGCGGAAAACTCTTCTGAAAACGAACGGCCTTCCTTGATCGTTATGCCCATGGTCTTGATGAAATCAACACCAACATGGTTTCCAAGGATTTGTTTAACCTCCGATTCATGCTGACCATCTACCAGTAAATTGTTGACTGGCCAGGGATCCCCCATTGACCGCTCACCGCGACTGATACTTGTGATAAAACTTTTCTTCAGAAGCTCCTTCTTCAGAGTTTGATAGTGCTCCGCCATATCTTGCGGCAATAGCTTCACAATCAGCACATTCTCCCGGTCGAACCCAAGTTCGTGATCCGAAAGGTGGGCAATTTGTTTGGTGACGACAATCGTTGATGCTATCAATGCCACGGAGATAGAGAATTGTAACACAATGAGTAGTTTTCTCAATCCATATCCGCTTCTCAAGCCGCTGCGAACGTCCTTCTTTAAAGCAGCTAGTGCCCTGTTGCCGGAAAGAATGAATGCCGGATAAGCCCCGGCCAGAACACCGAGTAGCGCAACGATTGTAAGTGCCAGCGGAAAAGACAGGAGCACCTGTGTCCAGTCAATGCCAATATGCCATTCCATCATTTCGCTAACGTATGGGAAGGCCAGCACCCCCAACAAATACGCTATAGCCAAGGCACCAGTGGCTAAAACAATTGATTCCGTCAGCAGCTGTACAATGATACCACCGTTATTGGCGCCGAGCATTTTCCGTAAACCAATTTCTTTGGCGCGACTGACCGATACGGCAACTGACAGGTTCATGAAGTTGAAACTCGCGATAAGCAAAATCAATAAGGCAACGATTCCCAGCGCATAAAGCGTGACAGGATTCCCACCCTGCAGATTGCTTGCTAAATCATCCACCAGCGCACCGGAACCGAGATAAATATCCCCCAGGGGTTGAACATTGAAGTGATAGTCGGCGCGATTCTCGGAAGTATTGTCCCGGTATAATTGCTCCAGCTTCCCTTCCATAGCAGCCGGATCTACATCTTCTTTCAATTGCAGATAACTTAGAAAGCCCAACCAGCTCCAACTGGACAAATCAGAGAAATATCCCTCGGGAACTTCATAGGTTGGAAATGAAATCAGGAAATCAAACTGCAAATGAGAATTGGTCGGCATTGCTGCCAAAACCCCGGTAACCTTGAGTGTCACTTCATTGTTCAGGTTAATCCGTTTGCCGAATGGGTCATCATCACCAAAGTATTTTGAAGCCATTGCTTCAGACATAACAATAGAGTTGGGTTGATCGAGGGCAGTTGACCTGCTTCCTGAGACCAGAGGGAAGCTAAAGATTTCCAGGAATAGCGAATCAGCATAGAATCCATTCGTTTCGTAAAATCTCGTATCACCCTGTTCCAGTAAAACACGCGTGACATATCGCAGGCGGGTTGATTTTTCAACTTCCGGAAAGACATTTCCTAGACCGGGAATAAGCGCCGGTGGCGTATTGACCATCTTTGTAAGAGCACCTGAATTACCGGCAAAGTGCGTATTAATACGATGGATGGTCTCGGTATTGTCATGGAACCTGTCATATGACAACTCATTCACCAGGAATTTAGCGATCAGCAAGCAACTGGCCAGACCAATCGCAAGACCGAAAATATTGAGCGCGGTATAAAGTTTGTGCTTGGCCAGATGTCGATAGGCAGTCTGCAAGTGGTGATACAACATAATGCCGAACCCCTTGTTTTGATGTTGGCTATAGCGAGTTTTTCGGAGGGTATAACGATTCATGAATCGGAGAATATTCAGGCAATAGTTGAGTTGTGCTCGCATCTTGCCTAATTTTTGGCAATCATGATGAAAGCGTTCCTGCAAATCCCCAAGTATGGACTCGGATAGCTCGTCGCGGCAATAGAACTCGAAGAAGCGTTCTGCCCATCCTGGCGGCCTTTTTGATAGCATTAGTGTGCACCCTCAATGACAAAATCCGGAATCATTTGCCACAATTTGACACGTGCTGCCATTGTTTTCTTCAAGGCTGCCTTTCCGGGACCGGTAATGATATACAAGCGCTTGCGGCGCCCACCCCTGGTGGGACTAGCGCCGCCAAGGCGAGATTCAACAAACCCCTTATCTTCCAGCCGGTAAAGCGCGGTATGTACGCTGCTTAACGTAACAGAACGCCCCAGCTCATTCTCAATTGCTTCCGTAATCGACAAGCCATAGGCCTGGTCGTGCTGCCCGGCAACGAGCAAAAGTACAATTTCTTCAAATTCGCCAAGATTTGCTTTCATTATTTACCCATTTGTAAAACTAATTATTGTAGTCTACGGCAGGTTTTGGAAATGGTTTCAATTTACGCGACTTCAACTATATGCCTATGCAGATGCCGAACAAGAATATACTTGATTCGTCAAACTGAACGGATTATTATGTACAGCAGTTACAAATACCCCGCGTTACTTTGGAAACAGTTATTCATCTATATAAACTGTAGTTTGGCTTCCGGAGGAGTTGGCCAATTCATCCACGGGCCTGGAACAGCCTCCCTCTCACATTTTCCACAATTGCAGCTATAAAGAAATAGATAAGAAAATGAATGTCTAACGGTCATCTTCTTGTTTATACGTAAATCTGCGCTGGTATTTCAAAATGCCAGTACGCTCTTGCCGTTTTTGGGATTTGGGTTCCGCTCACCTTAGCTTTGGAGGAAAGTTATGAAACAGTTGCGAAGATCAATCTGTCTGGTATTGGTTTTACTGACATCTATTTTCAGCACCTTATTTGCGCAAGCCCCACCCTGGAAGAAGGATACCAATAATCCGGTTATTTCCGGTGGGATCGTCAACTCTTGGAACAGACACTTATTTTTCCCAAACACTTTGTTTAACGAGGACTCGTCAAGATTCGAAATTTGGTTTTCCGGTGCTTCAGGTCCGCCTAATCCATGGTTGCCTCGACAGACCGGATATGCAACATCGCTGGACGGCATATCATGGAATGTGCATCCAGATCCCATCATGACGCCTGACAGCGGAGCCTGGGACGAAGTGACCACTGACGTACACGCCGTTCTTAGGGAGAATGGCACATATAAGATGTGGTACACAGGCTGGTCCAATACCGATGCAAGATCAAAGTTTGGCTATGCAACATCTCCAGACGGTTTCAACTGGTCGAAGCATAGCGGCAACCCGGTTATGTTACCCGGCACAGACGCTTGGGAAGCGGGTGGTCCTTATAGCTGTTCAATTATTCCTGCTGACGGATTGTATAAGATGTGGTACAGTGGATTCACTGCCGATTTTTCTGAGGGAAATATTGGCTATGCCACATCCGTGGATGGTATTAGCTGGACGCGAGACAGCACAAACAACCCGGTTCTGCCCAAAGGCGGTGCTGGCACTTGGGACGAGATTATAGATGTGCCGAAAGTGCTCTTTATTGATGATGTTTACCACATGTGGTATTTTGGCAATTCTGCATCCACTGACCCACAAATTGGGTGGGCAACATCAAGCGATGGCATCAACTGGACTAAATATAATGATCCGGCGACAACAGACTTACTTTATGCCGAAAGCGATCCGGTGATTAAGCCATCCTCTGCGCAATGGGATGCCAACCATACAGGACCGGGCAACGTCATGCTCATAGGCGATTCCTTGCATATGTGGTACATTGGCAATACGCTGACTGGCTTATTCCGGTTCAAGATCGGTCATGCAACGGTGTTTTATGATGGTTCAATCGTTGGAATCCAGGAGAATGATCCAACAGCCAATACCCCTATCGGTTTTTCTCTGGCACAAAACTACCCGAACCCATTCAATCCGCTCACCACCATCAATTATCGCCTCGGTCAGACGTCAACGGTTCAGTTAACGATTTACAATCTCTTGGGGCAAACAGTGCGCACCCTGGTCAATGAGCGACAGGGACCAGGTGAAAAAAGCGTCATCTGGGATGCCCGCGATGAAACCGGAAATACCGTCGGATCCGGTATCTACGTTTACAAGATTCATGCAGGCGAATTCCGGGCGAGCCGTAAGATGTTGCTGGTTAGGTAACACATGATGGTCCTGCTGTTGCCCTTTGGCCATAGCGGGACTTTCACAGCGCTATGCCACTACCCCATAAACAACATCTGATCAGAAAACACAATGGCAGCTGTGACCAGCGATGCCGCAAGATAGGCCACGACATTTCCTTTCCACCCTACCTTCAAGGCTCTGCTGCCCAGGAAGGTCAAGGCAAATACAAACGCCACAGACAGAAGCGGAACCACCCACAGAGGCAAATCCAAAAGCAGGCTTGTGCGGGCTTCATCATTGGCATTGGCAAGAAAACTGATGATCATGGCCACGGCACGCGTCCAGAAGGTCAAATAGAGGAAAGAATAGCTCCAGAGTTGTTGAGATTGTCTGACATAGTTCAGGGCAAGCACTGCTTGTATCCAGGTAACAAAAGGCCCGGCCATCGATACTAAAATTTGATGCCCGGTCGATGTGTAGCTACCCTGTGCAAGACCCACCTGGTTAAAAGTAATCCACATATCGTAGCCGAGCGCAGTGCCCATTAGCCAATGCGCTCCCTCATGGATGCCCCAAGTGAGGATTGCTGCGGGGATAAAACTTGCGGCCAACAGGGAGTAGTCTTTTGATCGCCAGGTAGTGTTCGTTCGATTCTCAGCTAGCATTCGGAGTCCCCCATTGCGGAATGCGATTGGTAAGTGCATCTTTAGAAGAACAAACGAGAACTCCGGCAAAAAGTGACAGAAAATCTGTTTTTGAGCATTGTGGCACAGCAATAAAAAAGGCAACGACGCTTTCGCGCCGTTGCCTTTTAAGACTGCATATCTCTGTTTTCTGTGTTGCGCGACAGAACGCTACCGCATTACTTCAGGTAGGTCATGCGCTTGGTGGTCACATAGTGACCGCTAACCATGCGATAGATGTAGACACCGGCAGCCACCTTCTGACCGTTAATGCTGGTGCCGTCCCATTGCACGGTGTATGTACCGGCTGTTTTCGACTCATTCACCAGCACCTTCACCAGGCGACCGGTAATATCGTAAATCTTCATCGATACATTCGCCACGCCTTCCAGCGTTTGCGGAACCTTATAAGTAATCAAGGTCGTCGGATTAAACGGATTCGGAAAATTTTGCTGCATATCGAAACCGTCGTTGTTGACAACGCTGTTTTCACGGACACCTTTCTGACACATGCGGGAATTTCCAGCAACGTCTGTTACTTTAAGAACCAGCACTGCGGCAGAATCAGGGTTGATCTTGTTCGACGTCACTACCAGCGTATCATTAGTACCAACCGTAAATTTCGGCATAAACACTTCGGCGTTTTCCGAATTCACTACCTCAATAGTTGCGATGCCGCTTTCGCTATCATGGAACTTCACAATCATGGTGCGTGGCGGTCCATCTTCAAAACCGGCGATCTTACACTGCGGGCGACGTTTGTCGGTCACCACAACGCCGGCAGCCACATCAATCGATACCGTTGTTTCATCTACGAGGCCATTCACAGCATCAGTTGCTGAAAAAGTGACATCGAAGATACCGGTTTGATTGTCATCCGGTGTCCAGTCAAAAGTCGCGTCAACTGTCGCGCCGGTGCTCGGCAGAACCGGATCAGTCGTAGCGCCGGTGGGCAAACCGTCAACAGCCATTGTGACATCGTTTGTGCCGGAAGCACTCACTGCAAAATTGACATTGTCACCTGTCTCGACGTCAAAATCACCGGGATCACCAATTGCCGGCGGGAAGCCGACCAGCGGATCGCCGGTAACCGAACGCATGCCGCGCAGGGAGGCCAGCAAAACAGCGGAGTCTACAGTGCCGTCGCCGCCGTCGCAAATAACCAGTGAAAGTGTATTGCCAACGCTGCCGGGCGTAACCGCTGCCTGAATCTGCAGAACAGCCGTGCTGCCGTCATATTCCAGCCCATTGTCGGGTGGCAAGGCAACGGTGTCGTCAGCAAAAAACGGGCTATTGATAGTGATAAACGCGATGCTGTCATCGATGCTGATTTCGTTGCCGTTCAGGAAGGCGCCGAAAATATCTGTGAATTCAAATCCGGCAAATTCCGGAAATTCATCAGAACCAAAGATGAAGCGGAATGAAATAGAATTGGTGTTTTCATCAACATCGAAGGTGATGTTGAGCGTCGCCGCATCAAAACTGGTAAACTGCGGTCCGAGAATAGAATCGCATTCTGCGCTCCCCGGTGTGCCGAAATCAGTTGTGACACCATCGGAATCATCCGGTGGCGGCGCATCCAGCACATCTCCGCTGGATAGTATCACCCCATCTGCAATACTAAAAGGTCCGGCGGTAAATGTGCCTGCAGCCTGATCCGCACCGGTAAAGGTCGCGGACGTCACCGTCAGGCCGCTGTTGGCAACAACCAGTTGGGTTGCCAACTCATCTGCATTTGCATTCTGTTCAACTACAATTTGCGCTGATACAATCGTGGAAACCAACAAAACAGCAAGCATAACCTTCAGAACAGCAACAACAGGATTTTGAGTAACAATCTGGGTGGTACTCATCACGATTTTCCTTTCAACTACGGCCAGTCCTCCAATGACGGCCTATTAAATACTGCCTTATCCCAATCCCGGGGCGACGTCCATGTCTGGCACTGAATTATTTATAGCATCCGTTTTCACAAACTACCAATAGGAATGGCAATCGTTCTTCTGTGTTAATGAGAACAATTTCACTTTATCGCTCAGGAGTAGCCATCGGCGGTGCTCCGGAAGAACGTTTCGGGAGAGTTTTCCTTCAAAGTGATTGAGAACAGGACTGATTGCCCTATTATATTAATAAAAGAGGTAAATTCAAAGCTTTTGTAAGGGTATTTTAAAGATCGTGGGCTCGGCTTCTACGATATAACACCTCCGGAGTTCACAAGCGGTGATAAATCGCACAACTTCTGAATAATGTAGATAGCATTATCGGCTTCTATGCAATAATCTGTAGCAGCGTTTACTTATTTCGAAATTTTTGCAAATTTATGCATTATTGCGCATATATTCGAAAGAGTACAGTGACGCACATGCCTCCCGCGCAATTTCCCTCCGGGAGAAATTGGGGAGGGAAGTATATCGCTACAGCCATTCCAAATTAATAAGATTTGACTTTACCTCCGGCGTCTGTTAAATTTTGCCGATTGATTGAGTTCTTTGAGATCCAGTAAAATGAAATTTGGCTTCTTGCAAATTTCATTGATATCCCCGGCAATTAGCTGAAGATACTTTTTTCGATAGATTTTGCCAGGTCCCACGCAATAGCGCTCCGCCGAACCCCGCCAGGTCCGGAAGGAAGCAACGGTAGGTGGTAAGTCTATGTGTTGTGGGGAAACCTGGCATTTTTTTTAGGGTGCAGCCGCACTCAACCGGTGTCGACGGGTGGACATCCAGCGTCCACCCGTCAGACCACCTGATTAACTCGCGAGATTTGACTTCCTACAAATCTCAAATTTCCACGATGAACCGGTACCGACTGAATGAACTACGTGGTTCTGGCCCGTAAATGGCGTCCTATGACATTTGAAGATGTCGTTGGTCAGGCGCATATTACCCGAACGCTGGTGAATGCCCTGAAGAATGAACGGGTTGCCCATGCTTATATATTTGCCGGTCCCCGAGGAGTAGGCAAGACAACAACTGCTCGCCTGCTTGCCAAAGCCGTCAATTGTCAAAACCAGCCGGCGCTCGACCCTTGTAATAATTGCGATAACTGCCAGAGCGTTACGGATGGGCGCAGTCTCGACGTGATCGAAATTGACGGTGCTTCAAACCGCGGTATCGATGAGATTCGCAATCTGCGCGAGAATATTCGCTTTGCACCGGCTTCTTCGCGCTTCAAAGTCTACATTATAGATGAAGTGCACATGCTCAGCAAAGATGCTTTTAATGCCTTGCTGAAAACACTTGAAGAACCCCCGTCACACGCCATTTTTATTTTTGCTACCACCGAAATTCATCGTGTGCCTTTGACCATTCTTTCGCGATGTCAACGATTTGACTTTAAGCGAATTCCTACTTCGACAATTGTTGAGCACCTGTCTCGCATCGCAAAAGACGAGAACATCAAGGTCAGCGAAGAATGCCTCTTGCTTGTGGCGCGCAAGGCGGAAGGCGGGATGCGAGATGCAACCAGCATCCTCGACCAGCTTATTTCATCCAGCGGCAACGAACTGAGTATTGAGCAAGTCCAGGAAACCCTGGGCGTTATCGGCGATGACTTGTTCTTCAAATTCACCGACCTGATGCCGCAAAAGAAAGACGGAGAGATTATCCTCTACGTGCGATCGCTATTTGAACAAGGTCATGATGTTATGAATTTCATTGCCGGCTTGCAGGAGCATTTCCGCAACCTGATGGTGACCCGGGCAACCGGCACCAGCGCCGCACTGGAGACCTCCGACCACTACAAGAGCCTTTATGAGCAACAGGCTCCGAATTGGGATCAACGCGACTTACTTCATTACCTTGATCTGATCATTCAAAATGAAGAAATGCTGAAATTTAGCGAAAACCAGCAACTGGTCCTTGAATTATTGCTGCTGAAGTTGATGCACAAACCGGCAACGGTCGATTTGGAAAGTTTGCTGGACTTGCTGAAACAGCAACATGCGGGTGGTGATGTATCTTCGGGCGGCGGTTCAGCCCAAACAGGCAAGCCGCGGCAAACACAGAGTGCAGCTGCGAGTGCGCCCCCGGCGCAGAAGACAACATCAACTACCGAAAGCAGCAGTCAATTCAACCTGACGCCAGCTCCGGAACCCAAAGTAGCCAAGCCGGAAGCACCCTCTGCAATTCCGCCGGCGCCATCCGGCAACTTTGACATGCTCAAGAATTTGCCACCTCTACCAAGTAGTGCGCCTCCGGCTGAGAAGGCTTCGCCGCCATCAGCAAATGAGTCCAGTGCTGCACCTCTGGCAACAGCAGCCCAACCGCTTGAGCAACCGGAAGCCCCTCCAATGGTTCCGCCGGCACCAATGGAACCGGCAGCAAAGCCAACAGCCCCGCCGATCATCGATTCAGCACCAAAGACCATAACACCGCCGGTGATTGGCAATACGGCGCCGGTGATGGAACTCCATACACCACCGCCAGTTGCGGAGCAAACGCCCCAGGAAGTGCCTGGCCCCGATACAGCTGACAAAAGCCCGGAAAGTAGTGGGGCACTCACCGTCGAGGTGCTTGTTGAGCGCTGGACGGAAGTGGTAGCGGCAGTCAAGAAACGTAAAATCGCCCTGGCTTCTTTTCTGCAGGATGGCGTGCCGCATACGCTTGACAAGGGCATACTGAAAGTAGCTTTTGACGAAAAAACCGGCTTTCATATGGCTCAAGTGGAGAAAAATGCCGGGATTATTGAAGCTGTCTTTCAAGACATTTTTAATACACCGCTGAGAATTGAGTGCATGAAACTAAATTTCAGTGAAGCGGGTATCAAAAAGCAGATCAAAACACCGGAAGAAGCTTTTGAGAGCATGAAAGACAAGGAACCGGTGCTGAAGAAAATCATAGATTTATTTGATTGTGAGAATTTAGACGACGACTAGATAGGAGTATTTCAGTATGAAGCCCAATTTAAACCAATTGATGAAGCAAGCTCAGAAAATGCAAGAGAACATGCAAAAAGTTCAGGATGAGCTTGCCAACATCACCGTAGAAGGCACCGCCGGTGGCGGGATGGTCAAGGTAGTCGCAAACTGTCAAAACCAGGTGGTCAGTATTGAAATTGAACCGGAAGTCATCACCCCGGACGACAAAGAAATGCTGGAAGATCTCATTGTTGCAGCGACCAATCAGGCAATGGAAAATGCCTCCCGGCGCTCGCAGGAAGAAATGCAGAAAGTAATGGGACCGATGGCAGGCGGCCTTGGTGGTATGAAACTCCCGGGCATGTAAGATGCAGGCTCTCCCCTCCCCTTTACAACAATTGATCAACTCCCTGGCAAGACTGCCGGGGATTGGACGCAAGACGGCAACACGCCTTGCTTTTCATCTGCTGAACAGCAGTGACGAGGAAAGCAAGGAGCTCTCGGAAGCGATCACGCGCGTCAAACACGAAGTACGCCTCTGCAATAATTGCTTTAATTTTTCAGAACTGGAGCTTTGCACCATCTGCAACGACAAAAACCGCAATGCGGCGGTTATTTGCGTGGTGGAAGATTCGCAAAACATCCTGATGTTGGAAAAGACCAACGAATTTCGCGGCCTGTATCATGTGCTCGGCGGGGTCATCTCACCACTGGACGGCATTGGTCCGGAAGAATTGCGCATCAAAGAGCTCCTTGGGCGCCTGGAAAACATTGACGAAATCATTCTCGCCCTAACCCCCAGCACGGAAGGCGAAGCAACCTCGATTTACCTTGCGCGCCTCTTAAAACCGCAAGGGGTGAAAGTCACCCGGCTCGCTCGCGGCATCCCCCTCGGTAGTTCCCTTGAATTTGTCGATGAAGTAACGCTTGGGAAAGCGCTACAGACGCGGAATGAGATTTGAACTAATTCTCCGCAAAGAAATCAGACATCCCCCCTCTATCTCCCCCCGGGGGGAGATAGAGGGGGGATGTCTCTGCCATTTTGTCGCCATTTCTCGACACATTTGTCGAACTCTACAAACACGATTCTCGATGCCATCTTGATCAATCCTACTCTTAAGCCTCATATCTACAATTACTTAACTCTCTGATGAACATTGTTCAATACTATGTGAAAAAAGTGGCATACATTTCGCATATTAAGCGGATGATGATGAATAAGAATGTAAAATACGCCCTAAACAGCAGCGAGAAACTGGATTTATCCTTGATTAGCGTAGTGAATTGGCGGATATTTGAGAGCTATTTGACATTAACCATTGAGGCCCTCACATGATACGTGTCCTTGCTCCCCTACTCTGCATGATCTTGCTAACCGGATGTATCCAAAAAATAGCAGTGAACGTTACCAGCGGCCTGTTCGCGCATGGTATTGACGCCCTGTTTGCCGAACCGGACCTGGAAATCGCCGAGGTGGCAGTGATGTCGAACCTCAAACTACTCGAGGGCTTTCATCGGGCAGATCCCGGACATAAAGATCTTCTGGAAATCCTGGCGATGGGATATGCCAGCTACAGTCTCGGTTTCCTGGAAGAAACTCAGCCGGAACGCGCCAGCCTCTTTTACCTGAGAGCACGCGATTATGGTTACAAGCTCCTTGAAACCACAGGCGCCTTTAAAGACGGCATTCCGGAGAAGGAAGCCGACTTTAAGGAGCGCTTGAAGAAGATCAAAAAATCTGAGCTTCCCGGCCTGTTCTGGACAGCTTTTGCCTGGTCCGGCTGGATCAATTTGAATCGCGACAATCCGCAGGCAGTCTTCGAGTTGGGGATTGTGAAGGCCATGATGAATCGGGTTCTGGAGCTGGACGAGTCGTATTTCTTCGGTGGCGCCCACCTGTTCTGGGGTAGCATCGATGGCTCAATCCCCAAAATGCTTGGTGGCGATCCGGAAAAGGCAAAGAATCACTTTGAAAAGGCCATTGAGCTGTCAGACGAAAAATTTATGATTGCCTACGTCTACTACGCACAATTTTATGCCGCAACCACTTTGAATGAAGAATTATTTGACGAATTATTAAATAAGGTGCTGGAAGCGCCGCATGACATTCAACCCGGCTACGAACTGATGACTTCTGTTGCGAAAGCTCGTGCACAACGGCTAATGGATCGCCGGGATGATTTGCTTTAATACTCGTGATTAGTAAACCAATTGCGCCTGACGGGCGCAAGCATGACTGAGGCGAAAGCCCGAGGAGATGATAATGCGCTTAATGTTGACTCTTTTGATAACTGCCCTGCTGGTGAGCAGCGGCATGTCTCAACGCATCAAATTTGCTACCCTGGCTCCGGAAGGATCCACATATTGGAAGGTAATGAAGGATCTGGATACGGACGTTCGTGAAGCAACTGATGGCAAAGTAAAGTTTAAAATTTACGCTGGTGGCGTCCAGGGTGATGAAAAAGACGTGGTCCGCAAACTGCGTTTCAACCAAATTCACAGTGCCGGCTTTACCGGTGTTGGACTTGGCGAAATCATGCCTGAGATTCGGGTACTGGAGCTGCCGATGCTCTTCCGCAACTACGAAGAAGTTGATCACGTTACCTCCCTGCTCTACGACGACTTCTCGAAGAAGTTTGAAGAAAAAGGCTTCGTCATTCTTGGCTGGGCCGACGTTGGCTTTGCAAACGTATATAGCCAGGAGCCAATTACCAGCATTTCCGACTTACGCGGCACCAAGATGTGGATGTGGGAAGGGGACCCGGTGGCTGAAGCAACGTTTAAGGCACTGAACGTCAGCGCGATTCCATTGGCCCTGCCGGATGTTCTTACATCGCTACAAACCAACTTAATTGAAGCTGTGTATATTCCGGCGCTGCCATGCGTAACGCTACAATGGCACACTCGTGTAAAGACAATGATGGACGTGCCGCTGGCCAATGTTTCCGGCGCAGTATTGATTTCCAAGAAGATGTTTGACAAGCTAAGCCCTGAACATCAGGCAGTCCTGAAAGAAAAAGGCCGTCAGCACATGGCTAATCTGGTGGAGCAAGGCCGCAAGGACAACGCTGCGTCCCTTGAACTGATGAAGCAAAACAATATCCAGATCGTAAAGGTGCCGGAAGAAAACCTGGCAGAATTTTACGAAGTTGCCAAGCAGGCGCATAAAGATCTGACCGGCAAATTGTATCCGGCAGAGTTGCTTGGCAAGATCGAATCCGCTCTGGAAGAATTCCGGGCCGGCAAGGCAGCAAAGTGATAAAAAACAAGCAATTTAGGCAAGAAACCGCTTGAATTGTTAGTCACCTACCCGTATTATTTCTCAACATTTTCTGAACAGATCCCGGCTCTCCGGGATCTGTATTCCCGAGTCGCAGCTCAATCAGGAGAGTCCTTATGCAGAAGATCCTTGATCGGATTGACAAGATCCTCGCGTCAATCGAGAACACTTTGGTCGTCACCATCGTCGCTTCGATGGTCCTCATGTCATTTCTGCAGATCATTCTCCGCTTCTTTGCTATGGCGCCACTCTGGGGCGACGTATTCCTGCGCCACCTGGTCCTTTGGGTCGGATTCATCGGTGCATCGCTCGCTACTCGCGACGATAAGCATATCGGGATCGATGTGCTTACGCAAATCAGTTCGCCCGGGCTAAACAAAATCATGCGCAAAGTCGTCGACTTTTCGGCAATGCTTATTTGCGCCATATTAGCGAAAGTCGGCTGGGACTTCATCCAGCTGGAACGAGAGTTCGGCTCGACGCTTTTCAACGACATCCCTTCCTGGTATTTTCAAATCATCATTCCCGTCGGATTTGGTCTTATCGCATTCCGTTTTTTGATTCGCATTCTACAGAACAAGCCGCCGGTCAACGAAATCGAAGAAGCCGTCAACAAACTTTCATAATCAGCGCTACAGCAAATAAGGTTATTCGCTATGACAGCACTTATTATCGGATTATTGATTCTTGTCCTCACGCTCTACGGCACGCCGCTGTTTACCATCATCAGCGCCATTGCCCTGATCGCCTTCTACTTTGCAGATATCGAGCTGATCGTGGTCATACAGGAGCTATACCGGCTTGCCAGTCAGCCAATTGTGCTTGCCATTCCCCTGTTTACCTTTGCCGGTTACATGCTTGCAGAAAGCAATGCACCAACCCGGCTTATCAATGTCGCCAAGGCCGTTTTCGGCTGGATTCCCGGCGGCTTATCAATTGTCGCCCTTGTTTCATGTGCCATTTTTACAGCATTTACCGGTGCTTCCGGCGTTACCATTATCGCTCTCGGCGGCTTACTCTATCCGATGCTCCTGCAGGAATCTTATCCTGACAATTTCAGCCTTGGCATGCTCACTTCATCCGGAAACCTCGGGATGCTATTTCCACCAAGTCTGCCGATCATCGTGTATGGGTTGGTAAGCGGCGTGAGCATTGATAAACTTTTTATTGCCGGCCTGATTCCAGGCGTGTTGATGATTGTGCTCCTTTCCGTCTATAGTATTTACTATGTTCGCGGGCAGCAATTGGAAACCGTGCCCTTCAACATGAACAATGCCCTTCAGGCAATAAAGGAAGCAATGGGCGAACTGCCTCTGCCCTTCATCATTCTGATCGGGATTTACACCGGCTGGTTTACAGTTACGGAGGCGGCAGCCATTACTGCTTTCTACGTACTTATCGTCGAAGTCTTTATCTACAAGGACATTTCGCTGAAGACAGACCTGCCGCAGGTAATGCGTGACAGCATGGTGCTTGTCGGTGGTATCCTGGTGATCCTTGGGGCGGCACTTGGCCTGGCAAACTATATGATTGATGCGGAAATCCCTGATGCCATTCTCGGTTTCATGGAGCAGTATATCACCAGTAAAACCATGTTTCTACTGACACTGAATATATTCCTGCTGGTTGTGGGTGCGATGCTTGACATTTTTTCAGCGATTCTGGTGGTCGTCCCGCTGATTATTCCGATCGCCGACAGCTTTGGTGTCGATCCGGTTCATCTTGGCGTCATTTTCCTGACAAATCTCGGCATCGGATATACCACGCCTCCTGTAGGCATTAACCTGTTCATTGCCAGCTTCCGATTTGAAAAGCCGATCACCAAACTCTATGTGGCCTCGCTGCCATTTCTGATAATCCTGTTGGTGGCGCTCATGATCATTACCTACATTCCGGAACTCAGCCTCTGGCTGGTAGAGTTTTTAACAGAATGACCACAAACGAAGATTGAAGAATGAAAATTGAAGATTAGTCTCCAATTTTCATTCTTCAATCTTCAGTCTTCAATAAATCAGGTTTCCTCTATGCATCGAATCGCCATTTCGCTCCGTACATTCTTCTCGCTCAGTCTCCTGCTAACGACTTTTGCTATTTCTCAAGAAGCGGCATCCATCTTCGATACAAATGCCGTTCACAAAGTATACATCGAGATTGAATCGGATTCCCTCGATCTCATTTTCCAGAATGTGGAGAGCAATCAAGAGTATCCGGCGACCTTCATCTTTGATGATGGTGTTGTGCGAGACACCGTGCCGAATATCGGATTTCGCCTACGTGGGAACACCTCACGCTTCTCCCAGAAGAAATCATTCAAAGTATCTTTCAACACCTTTGAACGAGGCCGCAAATACCAGGGTGTGGAAAAACTAAATCTTAATGGCGAGCACAATGATCCGTCGATCCTGCGAGCAAGAGTTTGCTGGGATATTCATCGTGAATTCCAGGTGCCGGCCTCTCGCACCAATCACATGGAACTTTACATCAACGATTCTTATTACGGTTTATACTTGAACGTTGAGCACATTGATGAAAATTTTGTCAAACGGATTTTTGGTAATAACAACGGCAATCTCTATAAATGCCTGTGGCCGGCGACACTGACTTTTCGCGGCAGTGGCGATCCTGAGGAATATCAGTTTACATCCGGCGGCCGGCGCGCTTATGATCTCAAAACAAACACAGAAGGAGACGACTATTCTGACTTAGCGTATTTCATCTCCGTTCTGAACAATGTTCCCGATCCTTTTTTTGTCTCATCTATCCAGGAAGTCTTCAACGTCAACGGTTACCTGCGCGCCCTGGCAGTCGATGTGCTCATAGCCAATTGGGATGGGTATTGGTACAACAAGAACAACTTCTATCTCTATCGCAACACCCGCACTGGCAAATTTGAGTATATTCCGTACGACCTCGACAACACACTGGGCATCTGGTGGGACGGTATAGAGCCCGGCGTAGACTGGGGCAATCGAAATATCTACGATTGGGGACGCGATGCCGCAGAGCGACCATTGGCGGAGCGCCTGCTGAAATTTGATGTATTCCGCGACCGCTTCTCGTTTTATATGGACCAGCTCCTTAACAGTGGATTTGACGTCTCCACACTGAGCACTGAGATCGCAGCCCTCCAAACGATGATCACCCCGGCAGCGGAGCTCGATACCTGGCGAACCCTCGATTACGGTTTTACAATCGCCGATTTCCAAAATTCGATCAACCAGAGCGTAGCCAATCATGTGCCCTATGGCATTATTCCATACCTGACGGCGCGCCATGCCAGCGCAGGAAGTCAACTTGCCTTGAATCCTATCGCGCCAATAATTGAAAGCGTTGATCGAGATCCCTTATGGCCGGGACCGAATGTTGACATCAAGATTTACGCCCGCGTGGAGGATGAAGATACACCGGCAGAGGTAAAGCTGGAATATGCCTTGAATGATGTCTGGCAGCCGGCGTTAGAAATGGCCGACAATGGCCTTGGCGCCGACCTGATTGCCAATGACAAGGTTTACAGCGTGACGGTTCCTGCCCTTGGTGAAGATACCCGCTTGAATTATTATATCGTCGCCAGTGATGTTGACGGCCTGATTACCAGTGATCCGGCGAGCGCCCCGGCAAACTCCTATTCGACGCAGTCCGGGAATCAGTCCTCTGTCCTGTTTATCAACGAATTTATGGCCAGCAACGATTCTACAATAGCTGATCCGCAGGGCGACTATGAAGACTGGCTGGAGATATTTAACGGGGACACTGGTGCTGTTTGGCTCGGCGATCTTTACCTGACCGACAACCCGGATAATCTCTTGAAGTGGCAGCTACCGCCAATTTCTCTACCTTCCGGCGATTTTCTGCTTATCTGGGCAGATGAAGACGGCGTCGATGGCGATGACCACGCTAATTTTCGCCTCAATCGAGAGGGTGAATTCATCGGCCTCCTACGCAGCGATACAACTTTCATTGATTCGATTTCCTATGGAGAACAGCAAACAGACATCTCATACGGACGGGTTACTGATGGTGCGGCAGTTTGGCAAGAGTTTCCTGACCCGACACCGGGCGCCAGTAACAGCACAACAAGCATTCAAACGGGGCAAGATGATCCGGCACTGCAAACCTTCTTCCTTGGACAAAACTATCCCAACCCTTTTAACGGCGAAACGATCATTCCTTACAGCTTGAATAATAACGCTGATATCGAACTGGCAATCGTTAATCCCCTGGGGCAGACCATTCGATCACTTACAAGCGGTTTCAGGAGCGCGGGAAGCTATCAGATATCATGGGATGGTCGCGATAAAAATCAACAAATGGTTGCGTCAGGGTTGTATTTTGTTTATTTGAAGGCAAAAAATGATTCACGACCGGCTATGACACAGGTCCGCAAAATATTGGTTATTCAATGAGCAGCTCCACAAGCAGCATTTCGATCCGCCCGGCAACTGAAAGCGATTCACAATTACTGCTCGACCTGGTCCTTGGACTGGCACGTTACGAGAAGCTGGAAGACCAAGTAACTGCCACGGCCGAGGCACTGCGTGAGTTTGGTTTTGGTGAAAGCAGCTACTTCAAAGCCGTCATCGCTTATGACGAGCGGGATGAGGCCGTCGGGTTCGCGCTCTATTTCTTTGTGTTTTCCACCTTCGTGGGTCACCCCAGCCTCTGGCTGGAGGACTTGTTTGTAGTGCCGGAAGCGCGGGGCCGCGGCATCGGGTTGGATTTGCTCAAGCATCTGGCGCGAATTGCCATCGAGAAGAAATGTGGGCGTATGGAATGGAATGTATTGGACTGGAACGAACCGGCCATAAATTTTTATAAGAAATTAGGCGCTACGGCTCAGGATGAATGGACAACTTATCGCCTGGACAAAGCTGCCTTGACCGAGTTAGGAAAGTAGCGTCAAGATGACTGAACCCACCAAGAGCAATGAGAATCAGATTCTCCGGAATCGGCTAAAAGCCTTCTTTGGAAATGAACAGTTTAACCTGCATCAGATCCAGGGCGGCGCTTCTGCCCGCTCCTATTATCTGATCGATTTTGACGGGCCACATTATTTCCCCAAAGACCGCATCCTGCTGATGTCCGTTCCACAACAGGCTCAGACTTTGCTAAGCGATTTTATGAATATCGATTACTACCTCAAGCGCTCGACGGTAAACACGCCAAGATTGTTTGAGATGGTAAAACCGGAGGGCTGGGCGTTTGTTGACTATATCCCAACGCCGACCATGGAGCAGTACCTGCGCAAGAACCTGGACCAAATTCCGTCTGTATTGTCGCGCGCGGTGGACTTTCTAATTGAACTTCAGCGCAAGTGTCACTTTGAGGTACATTGCCCTGCTTTCCAACGACGGTTTGACTTTGAAAAATATGAATTCGAATTCAATTTCCATCTCAATGAGCAACTGCTGAATTTCTATCTGAAGGTAGAGCCGGATGCCGGGATGATGGCAGCATTCAAGAAAGAACTTTGCGGTACCTTGGATATTGAAGAAACCATATTTGTCCACCGGGATTTACAAAGCAGCAATGTTTTTTTTGAGGAAAATGGTAACGGCGGCCTCTTTCACCTGATCGATTTCCAGGATGCACGCTACGGCACGCCGCTCTACGACCTCGCCTCGCTGCTATGGGACTCCTATTTGCCAATTAGCGATGACGTGCGCCAACCACTTATTGAGCGCCATTATGCGAGCCTAAAGGACATCGGTATCGAATGGGATCGCGACTACTACGACAAGATCCTCGATTATTCAGTGATACAGCGAAAGCTGCACGACGCAGGTGCATTTGCCTACAACTATCGGCGCTTCTTGAGCAATCGCTATGTCGGCTATATTGGGGAAGCGGTCGACATGTCCCTCAAGAAAATGCGCAAATATCCGGCACTGCAGGCAGCAGCTGAATTCCTGGAGAACACCAACACCAGCCGCCCGGCAGACTAGCCGTTAAGCGACCTTGCTTAGACATATTCAACTTGGGTGATTGTCCCCCCTCTATCTCCCCCCGGGGGGAGATAGAGGGGGGACAACCTCGGCAGGGTAAACACAGAAAGCGCCACTGACTACGTCAACGGCGCTTTAAAAGTCTGTAGATATCTGAAAGAAGACGCTTACAGCTTGCGTAATCTCTTCTTGATTGCCAGCAAAGTTTTCTTGGCACTGGGATCGTCCGGACTCAGTGCAACCAGTTGCTCATAGTATTCCTCAGCCTGGCCATAGCGCTTCAGGCTCAGGAAGATCTTACCAACAACCAGAATGGCTTCGGTGTCTCGCGGATCGCGTTCAATGCGAGCCTGGTGATCATTCAGTACGACCTCCACCACATTCACATAGCGATAGGCTTCACCCAATTTCGGGCTGGCAATAAAATACTCCGGTTCAATCGCAACCACCTTCTTGAACTCTGCCAGAGCCTTCTCATATTTGCGCTGTTTCTCGTATAGCTTTCCAAGACGCATATGTGCCTGGGCAAGTCCTGCCTTCTGTGCCAATGCTTCTTTGAAGAAATATTCAGCACTGTCCGGCTTGCCGACATTTTCATAGGTAAGGGCCAGGTTGTAAGAGGCTTCATAGAAACGCTTGTCATAACGCAAGGCGGTGCGATAAGAAGAGATCATTCGCTTCAACACATCCTGTCCATCATTCTGACGAGACCGTTCGCGAAGCTCTTCTAACCCCTTCAATGGCGAATCATGGCCGTTGCTGCCATTGGTGCCACCGCTGGTCGGCAAATACTGGACTTCAATCAGGGACCAGAAGGACCCGACAATATCTTCCAGGGCGCCACGACGATAGATCGAATTGCCAAGGTTGAAGTGTGCGGTTGCATAAGTCGGGCGAAGCTTGATCGCCTTGTTAAATTCGATAATGGCTTCTTCGAAAAGGTTCAGCGAATAGTAGGCTTCACCGAGGGCATTGTTAGCCTGATAAAATTCTGCATCTAGCCGTGTCGCATCGGACAGTGACTTGATTGCCTTCTTAAACCATCCACGCTTCATTTCCGTATGTCCAAGACGATAGTGCGCCGGTGCATAGTGCGGATTGATCTCAATCGACTTTTCCAAATTTGTGATCGCATTCTTCAGGGAATCCAACTTGGCATAGGCCATACCGATATAGTAGTAGCTTCGGTCATGCTTGGGCGCCAGCTGGATGCTCTTCTTCAATTGCGTCACGGCACTGCGGAAATCGTTTTGCAGAAAGTAAATAACACCCTTTCCAAAATAGGGCTTGTAAAAGCGTGGATTCTTTTCAATCACGCTATTGAACTGCTGCAGTGCTTTTGGGTAAAGTTGAAAATTATAATAGATGATCCCGAGGTTATACTGCGCTTCCCAAAAGTCAGGGTCATCCTGAAGGGCTTTTTGAAAGTATCCGGCAATTGCCTCGAGGGGTGATTGCCGCTCAATTTCTACATAGGCTTTGCAATACGATTCAAATGCCGTAATGGATGTGGTTGGCTTCACTTTAATCGCTTCAAGCTCTTCCGGCGATATCGGAATCTGCATGGTATTCATGCCACGCTCGATAATACCTTCAAAAGCCAGAAAGATATCCTTGACCGGGCCATCGTACTTTTCTGTAAAGATTGAAGATCCGGTATATGTGCTATACAGGCGGACATTCATGCTCAGTTGCTCACCGGTCACCTTGTAGTCTCCGGCGTAGAGCACCTCGATGGAGGTTGCTTTTCCAACGCTAAAAGCGGTTTTTGCATCAAGAGAAGCAGAATTCTTAATACCCTGCTTCTTAAGGATCCTCACCAACGTCTCTTTTTCATAGACAGAGAGCGCACTCATCTTGGAAAGTTTATCATACAGGATCTCTTCGATCCCCTGCGCTACCCAATCGTATCGAGAGCCCCCTTCGTTCTCAAAAGGAATCACACCCACAACCCTCGCTGACTGTGCATGCGACAAGGCAGTAAAGAGTGCTACCAGGACGAAAACCAAGGTTTTAGAACCAATTGATTTCATTATCAATCCCAAAATACGTACTCCGATTCAACATTGAGTCAGCCAAATACTCGCTAAACTCGACTCAGTTTAATGTTCGTCTGCCCCAAGGCAAACTTAAAGTCAATTTCCTATCGCGCCGAAGCCAAACATTCCATTTTTCGGATAAACATTCATGTTTGCCGCAATACCGCCCAAAGATGCACAACTCAAAACGACAGTGCTGTGAGTTACAACAAGCATTGAATTTTTATGGATTTCCGCCGTGTTCCTGCTCGAAAGAGAACGATCTGTTTCGACGCAGTTCGGAGATGAATAATGGCGGTAATTTGTACTTCCAATGACCTGTTATCAAACTGTCAACAATACAACATCTTGAACGGAAAAAACTGCTGTAAGGTATAGAAACAACCCATCCACCCTGTCATTTTATATCACTATTTTCCGTTCTCCTTTCTTAATCAGCATCAAAAAAGGAGAAACCGCCGGACAAAGAATGGCTTTTGAAACTCATGTGGTGTTGACCGGCCAAACGTAACCGAATTTCCGATCCTGAAAATTTCGATTGTGATGTATAATTCGCAGTGTGGTGAGGCGTCAATCCATTGTTCGTTTTGCAAGTAAAACCGATGCCTGCTTCACGAATACCTACATAAACACTTCATCCCGCCGAAGCGGGATGAAGCAAATATAAACGTCCGTCATTTCACAACGGCAACAGACTTTTAGTAGCGATATTCCTCGCCTTTGAACGGCCCCTGTACCGGAACACCGATGTAGGAAGCTTGATCTTCGGTCAGCTCTTCCAGCTCTACGCCAATTTTGGCGAGATGTAAACGGGCCACCTTTTCGTCCAGGTGCTTCGGCAAGGTATATACCTTGTTTTCATAGTTGTCTGAATTTTTCCAGAGTTCAATCTGCGCCAGCGTCTGGTTGGCAAAAGAGTTGGACATAACAAATGAAGGATGTCCGGTCGCACAACCGAGATTTACAAGGCGTCCTTCAGCGAGGATAATCACATCATGATCACCAACGGTATATTTATCAACCTGCGGCTTGATGTTCACCTTGCTGTCACCGTGATTGTTGTCGAGCCAGGCCATATCAATCTCGTTGTCAAAGTGGCCAATATTACAGACAATCGCATTGTGTTTCATGTTCTGAAAGTGGCGATCTACAACGATATCCTTATTGCCGGTTGCCGTAACAACAATGTCAGCAACTTTGACAGCATCGTCCATCTTCCGTACTTCGTATCCTTCCATTGCTGCTTGCAGGGCACAGATCGGATCAATTTCTGTTACAATAACGCGGGCGCCGGCGCCACGCAAGGATGCGGCAGAGCCTTTACCGACATCGCCAAATCCGGCTACAACAGCAACTTTGCCAGCCATCATGGTGTCAGTTGCGCGACGGATGCCGTCGACCAGCGATTCTCGGCAACCATACTTATTGTCAAACTTCGACTTCGTAACCGAGTCATTGACGTTAATGGCCGGCAATGTCAGCGTGCCGTTGCGTTCGCGATCATACAGTCGCAATACGCCGGTTGTGGTTTCTTCTGAAAGTCCACGAATGCCGGCGACCAGTTCCGGATAACGATCAAAGACCATATTGGTCAAATCACCGCCATCGTCGAGAATTAGGTTCAGCGGCTGACGATCTTCGCCAAAGAACAGTGTTTGTTCGATACACCAGTCAAATTCTTCTTCGGTCATACCTTTCCAGGCATAGACCGAAATACCTGCGGCAGCAATTGCAGCAGCAGCATGATCCTGGGTCGAAAAGATATTACAGGATGACCAGGTCACTTCCGCGCCCAGTTCAACCAGGGTTTCAATCAGTACGGCTGTTTGAATCGTCATATGTAAACAACCGGCAATACGTGCGCCTTTTAGCGGCTGGGAATCGCGAAATTCTTCGCGAATCGCCATCAGACCGGGCATTTCGTGCTCGGCCAACTTGATCTCTTTGCGCCCCCATTCTGCGAGCGACATATCCTTGACTTTGTATTTGACAAAGGAATCAACTTTGGGTGCAATACTAGCGTCCATCTAAACCTCTCTTGTCATTAAATAATCGTTTCTTGCTACAAATCTTCAAGACCCTGAATATAAGAAAATCGGCTTCTTTTTTCCAGCCATTAAAATTTTAGGAAGCGTCTAAGCAGGATTGGAATTAACGGGCAAAAAGCGATTTAACTGAAGCAAGAAAAACCAATGGGAGATGACGTCTGCATTCAAATAGACGTCATCAGGAGTCTCGTTTGAAAGGCTTATTGCAAGGCATAAATGTAGCCATCCTGGCTACCAAAATAGACAACCCCTTCGTGGATCAGCGGCGCCGAATCAATGCGGCTTTCAGCACGAAACTGCCACTGCTCTTCACCGGAACCCGCTTCGATGGCATAGAGGGTCCCATCTGCAGCGCCAAAGTAGAGCACCTGGCCGGCGAGGGTTGGTGATGCATCGATCGGCTCCTCGGTGCGATATTCCCATTTCACCATGCCGGTTTGCGGGTCGAGGGCATAGAGATTGCCAACTTTACAACCGAAGAAGACATTTTCTTTTGTGACAGCAGCAGACGCCATCAATTGATCGCCAGCCTCAAACTCCCAGATTTTGTCACCAGACTTTGCATCAAGAGAAAAGAACTTGCCACCGAGGTTTCCGACAAAAACACGATTTTTATGAACGGCGGGCGAAGCTGTGATCATACTGCCGGTTTCGAAGAACCAGCGCTTTTTTCCGGACTTACGGTCGAGTGCGTATACATTGCCATCCCATCCGCTAATGTAGACATTGCCTTTGGCAATAGCCGGGGTTGAGCTGATTCCATTTTCTGTTTTGAAACGCCACTTTTCTGCACCGGTCTTACTGTCCAGCGCATACAAATGGCCATCGAGGCTGGTCAGGTATAAAGTATTGCCGTCGATTTTCGGAGATGAGAAAATTCTTCCATCGCTGGAGAAAGACCAGACCTTGCTGCCGGTCAGCAGATCCAGCGCATACAGGCGTTTGTCGGCGCTGCTCACGTAAAGCATGTTGTGCGCGATAGCAGGCGAGGAGCGAATTTCTCCACCTGTTTGAAACTGCCAGGCGATGATTGCACTATTAATTTCGAGGGAGTAGACGCGGCCACTGGCGCTACCGAAGTAAAGGAATTCCCCGTCGCTGACCGGAGATGACTTGACCCAATCGTCCGCCTCGAATTCCCATTTAACCTCTACCAAATTGCGTGCTGCGGTGGGATACACGCCGGTATTGGCCAGATCGCCCCGGAAGGTTGTACTGCTGTTTCTTGAGCCACTACAGGCAGCCAAGAACAGCATGACCACAACCAACGCCAAAGGCATCAATTTGTTAGTCATGTTGATTGTTCCTTACATGATGAAATATTACTAGACCTTTTCCTCCATCATCAAGCGAGGTCAACAATCCGTGTTCCTGCACTCACATCCATATCCACACAATATAGATGGCCGAATTGCTTTATAGACTTGATTTTTTTAACATAATTTCAAATTAAAAAAACAAAACAACAATAGGCAAATATGGAATATTTAATCGGATTGGCAACCAACGCGGCGCACCCGCATTTGACGGAGGACGATCAGCTACTGCAAAACGCCCTGATTGATGCCGGACATAAGGCGATTCCTGTCGTTTGGGGAGATGCAGAAATCAGCTGGGATGCCTTTGACCTGGTCGTCATACGCAGTTGCTGGGACTACCATCTACGCCTGGAAGCCTTCACTGAATGGCTTATGCACCTTGATGCAGTCGGCACAAAAACCGCCAATGCCTCAAGCTTGCTGCGCTGGAATAGCAATAAAACCTATTTGAAAGAAATCGGCGATCGTGGCTTCGACATTGTGCCGACGATTTGGGGCGATACGCTTTCCCGGCATTCAATCAAGTCCCTCATGAAGAAGAAGAATTGGCAGCAGGCAGTGATCAAACCGGTGGTATCTGCCTCGGCTATGGCAACAGCAACGGTTCGGCTGGAGAATGTTAAGGAGGGCATCGACTATTTTTCCGGGCTCTCGCCAGAAGATATGATGATGCAACGCTTCATGCCGGAAATCGTCAGCAAGGGAGAATGGTCACTGGTATTTTTCAACGCCGAGTCCAGTCATTCAATCATCAAGATTCCAGCCGCCGGCGACTTTCGCACTCAAAGCGAACTTGGGGCTAGTTCTAAAAACGCCGCACCGCCACCAGGACTCATCCACACAGCGCAGAAACTTTTGCAAAGCCTTCCAACACCCCCAACCTATGCAAGAGTGGACGGCCTTGAGGTTGACGGTCGTTTCGTCTTGATGGAGCTTGAACTGATTGAACCGCATCTATTCCTCGGCATGGCCGAAGGTGCAGCCAAGCGGTTTGCGGAAGCGATACTGGAGCAACTGAGTTAAATTCCAACAAGAAAACAGGAAAAATTCCAAAGGAGAGCCAACAGAAAAAGGCTCAACAGGAAAACAGGAAAAATTCCAAAGGAGAGCCAACAAGAAAAATCCCAACAAGAAAAATCCCAACAAGAAAAATCCCAATCGATTTGCAGGTTGTTTTTGGAATTTTTTCTGTTGGAATTTGGAATTTACTCTTTCTAAAAGCGGCTGAATGCGACCGGCAATATGCCGGCCGCATTCAGAATCCCGGGGAGAAATATTTAGCGATCAGCGCCGAAAATCTGCTCCGGTTCCAGTAACTGATAATGACCAAAACCTGTGCGATCTTCGAAGACGACGTTCAGATTCAGTTCTGCATAAAACCAGGTTTCATAACGGCGGCTCATGTTCTGATTAGCAACCTGCTTTAATTCATCCGGTGCACCCATCAAAATGTAAACCTTGGCGCGATCGGTCCAACCACCGGAGGCCGGTGCCGGAAAGACGGATCTCGCGATATCGATACGCTCGTAGTATTCGTCCTTGATTTCGTTTAGCGGGGTGGTTGGCGTCAAATCGCGTCGCGCCCAAAAGGCGTTGATAGCCGCCTGCTGTTCCACTTTTTCCGCCGCCAGCAAGGCATTCACTTCTTCTTCCGGCGCAATCAACCTGATTTCGTCAATAACGGTTTGATAATTACGGAAGCGCAAATCTGTTGGATCCTGATACACAGAAAAGCGTGCTTCCTGCTCAATTGTATAAGGTAATCCCGGCGCCTTCAGCTGTAATCTCAAACGATAATCACCGCCGGCCATGTTTGCTGTATCGAACGATTCCATCAAGGGATGCCGTGTCGCACTTTGCGCAATTTCCCCGGTCGACAAGACGATCTCTTTGTCATCCGGTCCGACACAGGATATGACATACGACATGTTGCCGGCTTCGCTATCTACCTGATTATAGATTTCGAAATAATAATAAAGGCGATCAATTTCCTTATCGTAGATCTTGCGTGGATACGGCAGCACCGCCGAGCGCGTTTCGTTGGGATTTACAACGGTTACCTCTTCCCTTGCAATTAACAGGTCGCTGACGTTCACAGCCTTCGCATACATACTACTTACAGCAACAGGAACCTGGTATGTGGCAGACTGCTGCGTATGATCATCCACTAAGCGAATTAGCGCCTTATACTCACCGGCGGGTACATCAAACTCAAATCTATATAAGCGATTCCAGGAATAGGCAGCTGCATGCGTAGCTTCATCCACGATCGTGGTGTCCAGCATGACGTCCTGGGCAATTTGCTCTTCCCTGTCATTTATAATAGCGACTTCGAGGTGATAATACGCCACATAATTCTCGCCGTCTCGAGTATATGAGAAGTCCGAAGGCGCCACCTCTGTAAAAACCAACAGGTTGCCGACACGATCAGTGCTTGGCCGTGTGCTCCAATGATCTACATAAAGCGTTGGCGGCTGGCCGCTGAATTCATTGACAAGCCATTCGCCCTTAGCAAAGCCCGCTTGCAGGCAGATGACCAACAGCGCCAGGACCAGATTTAGTTTCTTGAAGTGTTTGAATGAAGCCGGCATATTCTTCTGGCCGGGGTAAAAAAAAGCTGGCATCCTTGCCATAATCAACCCTCCCTGTTAACGTTACCTAATACTATCGGAGCTGATTGGAAATATTGAGAATATTTTTTTGCACATTGAACCACCAAGCAGAGCTGCCGTTTATTGAATTCAGGGTTCAACGTTTCACTATCAATCTTCAGTTGCAGCAATTGTATTGTTTGCTTAACATTAGTGCGAACAATTATTATCTGACCTGATTCAGATTGTGTAAAACTTCATGTAAATTGAAAGCGAAGGATATTGCTACCATGAGCGTTTCCGGCAATATAGAAGACACACTCCGTCAATTAGCAGCTGATCGCATCCTGATACTGGATGGTGCGATGGGCACTATGATACAGGGCTACAACCTCAAAGAAGCTAATTATCGCGGCGATGCCTATAAGGATCATTCCGGCGACCTGCGCGGTAATAATGATCTGCTCTCGCTGACCCAACCGGGCATTATTCGAGAAATTCACGACGCATACCTCGAAGCCGGCGCGGACATCATCGAAACCAACACCTTCAACGCCAACGGCATTTCGATGATTGACTATGATATGGTTGATCTGGTCTATGAGCTTAACCTGGCCTCGGCCCGTCTGGCGAAGGAAGCCTGCCGGGCATATAACGAAATCACTCCGGATCGCCCGCGTTTTGCGGCCGGCGCCATCGGCCCGGCCAACCGCACTGCATCGCTCTCTCCGGACGTCAATCGCCCCGGCTACCGCAACGTCACATTCGACCAGCTCAAAGATGGCTATTATGAACAGGTCCGCGGACTCATGGATGGCGGCATAGATATTCTCATGGTTGAAACGGTTTTTGACACCCTGAACTGCAAGGCAGCGCTGTTTGCCATCGATGAATATTTCGAAGCACACAACGTTCGGGTGCCGATCATGTTATCCGTCACGATTGTTGACGCCAGCGGCCGGACACTCTCCGGGCAAACCCTGGAAGCATTCTGGATCTCCGTTTCACACGCCAACCTGTTCAGCATCGGTATCAATTGCGCATTGGGTGCCCAGGAAATGCGACCGTACATCGAAGAACTTTCCAAGATTGCCCCTTTACCGATCAGCTGTTACCCAAATGCCGGCCTGCCGAATGAGTTTGGTGGTTACGATCAAACCCCGGCAGAAATGGCTGCCTTACTGAGCGAATTTGCAGACAGTGGCTTCCTGAACCTGGTCGGCAGCTGTTGCGGCAGCACGCCTGAATTTACCCGCGCAGTTGATGAGACAATGCGGGAGCGTCAACCTCGCCAAATCCCGGAACTGCCGATTTTAACCCGCTTTAGCGGCATGGAGCCGCTGACGGTGCGGCCCGAGAGCAACTTCATCAACGTCGGTGAGCGCTGCAACGTGACGGGTTCCCGACGCTTTTCGCGCTTAATTCTTGAGGATAAGCTGGAAGAAGCATTGGAAGTGGCGCGCAAGCAGGTTGAAAACGGTGCGCAAATCCTCGATATCAACATGGACGAAGGGCTTCTCGATGCCGAAAAGGCCATGACCACCTTCGTTAACCTGATTGGCTCGGAGCCGGATATTGCCCGGCTGCCTTTGATGATCGATTCCTCTCGCTGGTCGGTTATTGAAGCCGGACTAAAATGCACCCAGGGAAAATGCATTGTGAATTCCGTGAGCTTAAAGGAAGGTGAAGAAGAGTTCCTGCGTCTGGCAACGCTGGCGCGACGCTACGGTGCTGCGGTGATCGTAATGGCCTTTGATGAAAAAGGTCAGGCTGATACGGCGGAGCGCAAGATCGAAATTTGCGAAAGGGCCTATCAACTCCTGACTCGCGAAGTTGGCTTTCCGCCACAAGACATCATTTTTGATCCTAACATTTTCGCCGTTGCCACCGGTATCGAGGCACACAACAATTACGCGGTCGATTTTATCGAAGCGACGCGCTTCATCAAAGGGAATCTGCCGCATGCCATGGTCAGCGGCGGGGTCAGCAACATCTCCTTTTCCTTCCGTGGCAACAATACCGTGCGCGAGGCCATGCATTCGGCCTTCCTCTATCATGCCATTAAGGCGGGTATGGATATGGGCATCGTCAATGCCGGACAGATAACGGTTTATGAAGAAATCGCTGCCCCTCTCCTGGGACTGGTAGAAGACGTGCTCCTAAATAGAACCAACGACAGCACCGATGCGCTGCTGGGTTTTGCCGACACCGTAAAGGACCAGGGAAAGAGCGCCGTTGAAGAAGCGGAGTGGCGCAAGCTATCCGTCGAAGAACGCTTGACCCATGCGCTTGTAAAGGGCATCGTCGAGTTTATTGAAGAAGATACAGAAGAGGCCCGGCAAAAGTTTGAGCGGCCCCTGGAAATCATTGAAGGGCCGTTGATGAACGGCATGAACGTTGTTGGTGATCTCTTCGGCTCCGGCAAAATGTTCCTTCCGCAGGTTGTAAAGAGCGCCCGGGTTATGAAGAAGGCCGTTGCCTATCTGACGCCCTTTATGGAAGAAGAGAAGGCCGGTGCCGGCAAGCATCAAAGTGCCGGTAGAATTCTGCTGGCGACAGTCAAGGGTGATGTGCACGACATTGGCAAGAACATCGTAGGCGTGGTGCTTGGCTGTAACAACTACGAGATCATCGACCTCGGCGTTATGGTGCCGGCGGACAAGATTCTAAAAACGGCCATTGAAGAAGAAGTGGATATCATCGGCCTGAGCGGCCTTATCACACCTTCGCTTGACGAAATGGTTTACGTGGCCAGTGAGATGGCGCGACGCGAGCTCGATTTCCCACTGCTTATTGGCGGTGCGACCACCTCGCGCGTGCATACTGCCGTCAAGATAGATCCGGCATATGAGCACGAGGTCATTCATGTGCTCGATGCTTCCCGCTGCGTGAGCGTCGTCAGCAAACTGCTGAACAAAGATGAGCGTAAAAAGATGTCTCAGGAATTGAGTTCGGAATACGACGAGGTTCGCGAAGCGCATCAGCGCAAACACGGCCAGCGCGCCTTGGCCAGCCTCGACGGTGCCAGGGAGAATCGTTTCACCATCGATTGGTCCGGACCGGAAGAGATCACCCGGCCGACATTTCTCGGCACCCGGGCATTTAATGATTATCCGCTGACAGAAATTCGGGAACGAATTGACTGGACACCTTTCTTTCATACCTGGGAACTCAAAGGCAGCTATCCGAAAATCCTTCAGCATGAGAAATACGGCCCTGAAGCCCAAAAACTCTACGACGATGCGCAACAGTTGCTTGACCAAATTGTTCGCAAGCGCCAGCTAACGGCAAATGCGATTGTCGGATTCTTCCCGGCCAATAGCGTCGGAGACGACATTGAAGTATATGCCGGCGACGAACGGAAGCGAACCCGAGCCGTTATTCATACGCTCAGACAGCAGATGAAGAAAGGCAAAGGCCGCCCTAACATGGCGTTGGCTGATTTTATTGCACCGAAGTCGACCGGCGTCACCGACTATATTGGCGCTTTTGCCGTAACAGCTGGTCTGGGCATTGAAGAACTGATCAGCCGCTATGAGCGGGAAAATGACGATTATAACGCAATTCTGGCAAAGGCGCTGGCGGACAGACTGGCAGAGGCATTTGCAGAACTAATGCATGAGCGTGTGCGCAAGGAATTCTGGGGCTATAGTCGCGAGGAGGATCTGAATAACGAAGCACTGATTCGCGAAGAATATCGCGGTATTCGTCCTGCTCCGGGATATCCGGCCTGTCCCGACCACACGGAAAAGGCAATCCTCTTCCGCCTGCTGAATGTGGTTCATGAAACGTCAATCAATTTAACGGAAAGCTTTGCGATGAATCCCGGGGCATCTGTTTGCGGTTACTTTTTTGCGCATCCGAAAGCGCAATATTTTGGGGTTGGGAAAGTTGATCGGGATCAGGTCGTCGACTATGCCCGTCGCAAAGGTTTTGATCTTGCGGAAATGGAGCGCTGGCTTGCACCCATCTTAGCCTATTAGAGCGTCCAATTGGATGTAAAACATAAATCACAATGAATCATTTAAGGAAGGAGTCTGCTCATGTCAGTAGCAAGAGTCACCGAGATCATTTCATCTTCGAGCAAGAGTTTTGACGATGCGATCAACAAAGGCATTAAGCGCGCCACCAAGACCCTCGACAATGTTAAAGGTGCCTGGGTTCAGGATCAGAAGTGTGTGATCAAGGGTAGCAAGGTAACTGAATACCGGGTTACTTTGAAGGTAACATTTGTTTTGAAAGACTAAGCAGGGACGCTTCGTGACCCACATACTCACATCCGGGGCAACCAGGATGTGAGTATTACTCTTTTTTAGAAAGTTTCCAGGCCTGCACATTACCTGACCATTCTCGAATTTTACTGCGCTTCCCCTTCTCAAAGACATAGGCATCACCGGCTCGTGAACGCGCCTCCGGATTAACCAGAACATCCCCGGGGAATGCGATGGAGCAAAGGTGACGTGCAGCCTGTAAAGTTTTACCAAGCACCTGGTAACCGGGGCCATTCTGCTCTTTTGCTTCGCCCATTAAAACTTCTCCGGACGCCAACCCGATAGCCAGTTCCAGCGGCGGTAGGGCGCGCTCATTTAACGCACTGTTTGTATGCGTCAGGATTTCCTGCATTTCGCGAGCGGCTTCAATAGCGTTCACGGTGTGATTTGGAACCGAAAGGGGTGCGCCAAACACGGCGACAACTTCATATACATCTGTGCGGCATAGCGTGGCGCGCTGGTTCAGCAAGGCGCGTTGGATGCGTCCGGAGTAGTCGTTCAGCACTTCAAATACTTCCCCGGGCTTGGCCGCACCAATGAGCTTTTCGCGATTATCGATGCGCGCCACCAGGACCGTGGCCAGGTTCGATTCGCCGGCAAGGTCTATTTTTCGCTCACCGTAAACAATTTCAAAAATCGCATCGCTACGCACCCTCGGCGCAAAAATTTGCTTCAATTTGCTGCTCTCCGGAATCCCTTCCACTGTGACAACCACGGATTCGACATTGCCGCGTGCGTTCTTTACCGGTGCCGCAGCGACATTCACCCAACGATGTTCAGGGAAGCTGGAAGACTCCAGGAATTGTTCGCTATGAGTGGTGCCATTAGTTTGCACATGTTGAATAATATCAATGATTTGGCGATCGCTATCAAAAAGCGTTTGGAAATGCACACCGAGCACCTCTTCCTCAGTCATTCCTAGCAGCGTTTGCAGGATCGGATTGCAATCACGCACCTCACCAATGGAATTGAGCATCATCAATCCGGCCGGGAACTGCTCATATATCTGACGAAGGGCTTTCTCTCGATCCTGAGTATTGCGATACTGCAGATAGTTCTCGATGGTAAATCCGGCCTGGCGGCTGACGGCCTTAACCAGGGCAATATCCCCATCGGTATATTCTTCCGGTCCTAACTCACCCAATTTACCACCGAGAATAATGATACCTTCCACTTCATCATTGATGATCAGTGGTGCAGCAATCAGTTGAGACTCATCGAACAGTCGCGCCAGGCGGCGATCATCGTTTTCGCGAATAATCTGGCATTCCCGGCGCCGAAAGCAACGCCCCACGGTCTTGTTGTTTTGCGTCAAGTGGATGTTGCTGTCCTCCCCTACCCGCGTGCCCATTGCCGAAGCGATTTTCAAGAGCGGGTTGTGCGGTTGGCTCAGGAAGATCACCCCGGAAGCGGAACTGTGTATCTTCACACATTGGCGCAAAATCTCGTCTGTCAATTCCTCGATATTCTCATAATGATGACCGGTGATGGATAGCGCACGAATAATCTCAGTCTCCTGGGCACGAGACTGTTCACCAATATTCAGGGCCTGAATTTGCGTCATGAGCAACTGATTATGAATTGCATAGGCAAGGAAGTCAGAAATGATTTTGAGAAGCTTCTGATCTTGCTCAGAAAACCCCTTATTCATGTACTTTTCACTGAGGCTCAGAATGCCGACCAAATGGGACTTAAATCGCAAGGCAACCCAAACAGTCGATTCCAGACTCTTCAGCGCATGTTGGCGATCGTCGAGAAACTTTTGAATGGCGAGAGGCGGGCTATCAATCAGGTAAACGGTTTCGTCGAGAGCCAGGATCGTCTCAAGCATTTCACCATCGAGACGCAGCTCCAATTTGTCGAAGCCAAGACCACTTCCGGTATGCAGATACAGGGTTTGGCGCTCCGGATCAAGCAGCAATAGTGCAGCTTTGGGAACCAGGAAGGTGCCCATCAGCTGCTGCAGAAATGCCTGACAATTATCAGAAAATTTCTGATCCTGGGATAGAATCTTCTCTAACTCCAGTAGAACAGTCAGGAAATAGTTAATATCATGATCCTGCGACATATCGGAGTGTTCCATTTATGGCTCCGTAACAATGCGGCAACCCTCACTGCCGTCCCGGTCACTGCGGTCAATCAAAGATAAATTTTGCATGTCGGACAACTTAGCAGCGGAAAGCCACTACAACGTCAAACCAAATCGGGTGCTGCTGCTTCAATATATGAAAACCTCAGGTCTTTGGTGAGATTTTTCCTACATTTTTCGATTTTGACAAATTCTTGCTTTTCCTTATATTCACCAGGCATAAAGTCAATGAAATTGTATAGTTATCTTTGCTTTAGTATACCCACTTCGGATAATTAAAACGTGCTGACGGGCACCGCCCGCTAAATTTTTGATAGAATTTTTCACGGAGATATCCTCATGTTTGGACACCCCAAAGGTCTAGTTGTCTTGTTTTTCACGGAAATGTGGGAGCGCTTCAGCTTTTACGGAATGAAGGCCATTTTTGTGCTCTACCTGGTCAGCGAAGTACATAATGGCGGTCAGGGTTGGAGCAACGATGACGCCCTTGAACTTTTTGGCTTGTATGGCATGATGGTCTATGTCATGGGTATTCCCGGAGGATGGATCGCCGATAAATTGATCGGACAAAAGAAGGCGGTGATGCTGGGCGGCGCCCTGCTGGTTGCCGGGCACAGCGTTCTGGCAATTACAGCGATGTGGGCATTCTATTTTGGGCTGGTCCTGCTGGTCTGTGGTGTTGGCCTCCTGAAACCAAACATATCTTCCCTGGTTGGCGCCCTCTATGCAAAAGGTGACGCCCGGCGAGACGCCGGATTTACCATCTTTTATATCGGCATCAACGTCGGCGCCTTCCTTGCCGCGATTATTGTTGGCTATCTTGGCGAGAAAGTTGGCTGGCACTATGGTTTTGGCGCTGCCGGTATTGGGATGGCGTTTGGACAGTTGGTCTTTTGGAAAGGGCAAAAGTACCTGGTTGAAGCAGCTGACTACTTCGAGAATAAGGGCACCGAGAAAGCTGAAGATACCCAGCCGATGTTCCCGCTTAATTCGATAGAATGGGATCGCATCAAGGTCCTGTTGATCTCCTTTATCGTTGTAATCGTCTTCTGGGGCGCCTTTGAGCAAACCGGTGGCTCCATGAATATTTTCGCCCAGGACTATACAGAGCGCCACGTTTACGGAGACCAGTTGACCACCGAAGTCAATCAGAGCATGCTAAACTCGATGTCCACAGCGGGAGTTCCGCCAGGTGTGGTCGAGCGCGTAAAAAATATGGAAGGCAAAACCTGGCGTGGCAAGGATCGATTTGATGCTGCCCTGGCAGATCAATTTCTTGACGATCCCGAACTGCTCGAACAATATCGCGATATCATTCTTGAACAGCTCTCCATTGGTGGCGGCAGCTTCGCCTTGACCGAGGAAAACATCACTGAACTAACGCCAAATCCATTCTCATTTGAAACAGGCGTTCCGGCTGACCTCCGCGAAAAGCTGCTCGCCTTAACCGGGAAAAGTTACTACGGCACAGATGAATTCATGACGGCATTGTCCGGCGCCATTGGCCCTGAGAATGCCCAACAATACGGCCCGCAAATCATGAGCGCCTCACGTTTTGGCTGGGAGATACCAACAAGCTGGTTCCAATCGCTGAACAGCCTCTTTATTATGATCTTCGGTAGCATTATGGCTGCGCTCTGGATCAGTCTGGCACGCAAGAACAAGGAGCCCAACACCATTTTCAAGCTCGGCATCGGTACTGTCATCCTTGGCCTTGGCTTCATTTTCATGATGGCTGCATCGATAGAAAAAGACGCCTCAGTATCGCAAAGTTCGAGCATGTGGTGGCTGGTTGGCGCGTATCTCTTTCATACCATTGGTGAACTGTGCCTTTCACCGGTATCGCTTTCATACATTACCAAAATGGCGCCGGAGCGAATGGTGTCCCTGATGATGGGGCTATATTTTGCTGCCACAGGCGTCGGCAACTGGCTTGCAGGCAAACTCGGCACTTACATCAGCGGTTTTGGAGATTTCACCGTATTCACAATGATTGCCGGCTTCACAATTGCTGTGGGTCTCTTGCTAATGGCCGCCTCCGGAGCGCTCACTCGCTTGACACATGGTGCGGACTTAAGCAACCAAAGTCTCGAAAACACTGATTCCTGACAGAAGGGCTTTTCGCATGTTCAAAGATCACCCGCCAGGGCTTAAAGTCGTTTTCTTTGCCGAATTCTGGGAACGCTTTAGCTATTACGGCATGTGGGCATTGCTCACGCTGTACATGACCAAAGACTTGCTCTATTCCGACGAGCGCGCGATCGGCGTGTTCGCCGCCTACGCATCCCTGGTGTACGTTACGCCGGTCATTGGCGGTATGCTGGCAGACCGTATTCTGGGCGAGCGAAATGCCATCATTCTTGGCTCAGGCCTGATGGCTTTAGGCCACTTCCTGATGGCCTTTCAATACGAAATGGTGTTTTATACTGCGCTGGCAGTTATTGTCGCCGGAAATGGATTTTTCAAACCCAATATGTCCGGTCTACTAGGCAAGCTCTACGAAGAAAAAGATGAGCTGCGGGATAACGCCTTTTACTGGTTTTATCTCGCTGTGAACCTCGGCAGCATGCTTGCCCCAATTCTTTGTGGTATCGTCGCCGGCTATTATGGGCGGCATTGGGGATTTACGCTTGCCGGATTTGGGATGCTCTCCGGACTCATTGTTTTTGTCAAAAATGAATCGGTCTTCGACCCATATGGTCGGCCACCAAATGAAGAAGATGCGCGAACCCCGCAGTTGCTGGGCCTGAATAAAATCAACTGGGTGTGGATTGGCGGTCTTTTATCCAGCGCAATATTTGCAGTGCTGATTCTGAAGCACCAGGCGATGAGCTTGATTATGGGCGGAGTTGGAATCGCCGTGATTGCCTTCGTCGTCTACCATGCTTCGCGCGAGAATCGGCAGAAACAGCAACAGATGTTTGTGGCGATGGTGCTGATCTTCTTTTCCGTGCTCTTCTGGTCATTCTTTCATCAGGCCGGAAGCTCACTCACTCTCTTTGCAGATCGTAATTTGAAAAAACACTTTGGATCCGGCGTCACAGTGAGTGATCAATCTCTGGAGAAGCTGCAGGAAATCGAAATGCCGACGGAGCTGCGCGATGCATTGCTCGCGATGGGTGGCAAAGACTTCGACAATGAGGAAGTGTTTCTTGCAGAGCTTTCCAACCAGAGCGGAATCAGCGACCTCTCATCCCATATGATCCCTATTCTTCGCAATGTCGATCGCGGTCAGTTCCGCGTTAATGCCATGATCCTCAACTCCATGAGCGGGCTATGGATTGTAATCCTGGTGCCGGTCTTCACTCTTATCTGGCCTATGCTTGCCCGCCGCAACCTGGAACCGCGAACGCCGGCCAAATTTGCCTTTGCGCTGCTATTCATTGGGATCGGATTCGGTGTCTTCGCTTCAGGGGTAAATTTTGCAGACAATGAGGCACTGGTGCCGTTTCTATTCTTCGTCGTTGGATGGTTCTTTATTACGATAGGCGAATTAAGCCTCTCCCCTGTCGGCCTGACCATGATTAGCCGCTTATCGCCAGCACACATCGTCGGGTTTATGATGGCCACCTGGCTCTTGTCAAATGCCTTCGCCAATCATATCGCCGGGATTATCGCCCGTCTAACAGCGGCATCAACCAATCGCCTCTCCGATGGCATGGATGTCTTTCAAACCCTGGGCACATATACCGATGTCTTTATGCAGATTTGCTGGATCGGCATTGGCGCGGCGGTCCTGCTCTTTCTAATTTCCAAGCCGCTTAACAAGTGGATGCATGATGTGAAGTAGTCAGATTTTGATTTGGTAGAAACATCAATCGGCCCTATATCTTTCCGCGAAGGGAGATATAGGGCCGACCTGCAATCATTAAGTGTTATCTACGTTTACTTAGACAACCGCCTCATCCTGAAAGATTTCTTCAATTGGCAGACCAAAGAGACGGGACGCCTTAAATGCCAGCTTGAGGCTCGGGTCAAACTTTCCTTTTTCAATGGCATTGATGGTTTGCCGCGATACTTCCAGCGCGGCTGCCAGATCTGCTTGAGTCCAATCTCGTTCAGCACGCAACACTTTTAGACGGTTTCTCATTTGTACCTCGCTTGGCCCAGTGCGACCCCAGCCAGGTAAGTAAGACTCATCAAAATGACCAGGTACGAAATCTCGGCATTGAAAGATATCAGATTGGTGATATCGAGTAAGGAATAGGTCAGCCCAACAACCAAACCAACGCCGAGGCAGAGGGCCATTGCTTCCAGTTGAATTTTCTGCTGGAGTTCATCCTGCGCTTCCAGATGGCGCTTATTCGCCCAGATCATACCGCCACCGGTGATCAGCGTAGAAAAAACGGCCAGCGCGGTTACGGTGGTATTGCCACCCCATAGAAAAAAGGGTCCAAATGTGGCCACCGCCAACGAGATGAGCCAGGCAAAGGTCCAATATCCGAGACGAAGTGTGGTGCTTTTATTTTTTGCTTCATATGCATTTGAATTTTGCATGCGATTCTCCTTTCTGCATAGTTGACTTGACTTAATGTCAAGCTTGCTTTACACGAAACATAAAGCGTTGACGACTTTTTGTCAAGTTTTATTTACAAAAAGTACAAATCTTGTGACACGGCATGATGTAACTTGCTGTTTCTTTAAGAGATTTTGTCTGTTCTAGTGGGATGCTTGATGCTTGATGCTGAATTTAGCCAAGGAGGGCACAGAGGGAATAGGAAAAGTAAGAACAGGCACATCCCCCCATATCTCCCTTCGAAGGGAAATTAGCGGCGTCCGTTGCGCCCTAGATCTCTTTCAACAACGCTTTTACTGCTGCATCCAGTTGCGAGTCAACGCCAGCAGCATCTTCACCGAGCTTGCGGTCAACTTCGATGTCCACTGGACGGCCACGCCCTTCGGTGTTCTCGCCATCGAGGGTACTGGCCTTGAGATGCGGCAGGCGGAAAATCGTGCCGTTGAGAAGGCGCACTGCTGTTGTCCAGATGACGGCGCCGGCAGTAGGCATGCCAACCACCTTCCCCAGTCCGAGCTTACGAAAACCTTCACTGAACATTTCCGCATTACTGCCGGAATGTTCATTCGTGAGAAGAATTACCGGTTTGTCAAGAATACGACTGCCGGCAAGATTGGTGTCGGAGGTGTAAATTTTATCGCGGAAGCTGGAAGAGGTATACGCCTTGCGATAAAGCACATCGAGAATGAAGGGGGCAATATGCCCGCCGCCATTGAAGCGCACGTCTATGACAATGCCGTCGGTTTGATAGGCTTCGGTATCGAGGTCACGAATAAACTTTCGGTATGCGTAGTAAGACATTGCCGGAATATGGACATAGCCGAGACGATGATCGCTTTTCTCTTTGACATATTCTACGTTCTTGCTAACCCAGCCATCATAGCGGAGATCGTCCATTTGCCAGCCGGACACCGGCTGCACCACAATCTCACGCGCCCCTTGCGGTCTGGCACGCTTGTTCAAAAGCAATTTCACCTTCTTGCCGCGCTTCCTCTGCAGGAGTTCAGGTAGATTTATTGTCTTGCCATCCAGTCGCTGACCGTCAACTGCCAGCAAATACTCGCCGGCTACAGCCGGTTTTTCAGGCATGGTGACAGGCGAATCCGCAACAACCTCGTGGATTTTGAATTGTCCCTTGCTTTCAAGGACTTTCCGGTCAAACAACAGCCCCAGGTAACTGTCAGGCGCCATGCCGCCACCACCGCGAGCACCGAGATGAGAGGCATTCAACTCCCCAACCATCAAATTGAGTACTTCTCTGAATTCTTCATTGGTCTGCACATCCCGCACAATTTCGCGGAACTGCTTGCCAATGGCATTCCAGTCACAGCCATGAAATTGGGGATCATAAAAATGATCGCGAATTACGCGCCAGGCTTCTTCGAATGACTGCATCTTTTCCAAATGGAAATCCACACTTAGCTCAGCCCGCGTGGCCAAACTCTTTGGATTGCCCGACTTTGAGCCGTCGGCACTCATTCCCAGCATGAAGATGCGTCCGCCATCCAGGTAGTAAAATTTCTTGCCGTCTGCCTGGAAGTACACCCGGCCGCGACGATCACCGCGCGCCAGGGGCTTCGGTGAATCATAAATCTTCTCTTCTTCCAGGGACATCGACCAGAGATCCTGCTGCCCGGCCATACTGGCAGCAAACACAAGCATTTTGCTGTCGGGACGAATCCCCATTGCTTTGGCATTAATTTTATAATCGGTCAGAAATCGAATCCGCCGCTTGATGCCTTCGAAGCGAATTTCGACCTTTGGCGGTTCTTCTTTCTTGCCGTTGGGAGTCTCTTTGTTTGCTTTCCCGTTTTCTTCCTCTTCTTCTCCATCCTTGCTATTTCTCTTACGCTTTATCGTTTTGGCTCTTAGCTCATCCTCAACAGGCCGCATTTCAGCCTGTTTTTTCGGTTTTTCCGGCTCAGCGAAGAGCTTCTCAAAATCATCTTCCTTGAAGACCGGCATGACCGGCACCAAATCAACTCGCGCAATCTGGTATTCGCTACGATATTGTCCGGTATTAAAAATCAGGAATTTGCCATTTGGCGACCAGTGAAGACCATAAGCATCCACATTGCTTAGGAATGTCACCTGACGGGCTTCTTTCTGACGTATGTGCTGAACATAAATATTGGTAAAGAAATTACCGTCAGTGGCAATAAACGCCACCCACTGGCTATCCGGCGACCAACAATAGGATGTCGGTACACCGATGTCCACGAAATGTTTGTCCCTCACAAATTTACGATGCTTAGCTGTGCGAGTGCTCATCAAGCGAATCTGGTCGCCGCCCTGGATAAAGGCCAGCCACTTGCCGTCCGGTGAAAATTTCGGAAGGAACTTCGCAAATTTCGATTTGGTAATCTGCGTTTCTTTTTTGTTTTTAAAATCAAATAGGAAGATCTCGTTATGCCCGGTGCGATCGGAAACGTAGGTAACTGCTTCGCTTTCAGGATGCCAACTAAACTGACCTTCGCGATTGGGCGTGTTGGTCACCTTGAAGGAATTCCCGCCAATAGCCACCTTATCGCCTTTATCGGCCAAATCAGCAAAGATATCGCCGTGAACGCCGAAGACAACCTTCTTGCCATCATTTGACAACTCAAAGTCGGAGATGCGAGAGGATACACTGTAATGATTCACCGGATTGTATTTAGCGTCCAGCTGTACCATTATGTGTACTGCGGATGATTCACCGGATTCCAAATTCAGACGCCAAATCTGGAAGTCCCGCTCGAAAACGACCCATTTACCGTCCCGCGATATCGAAGGCCGCAACACGCGTCCGCTATCAAATTCTGTCACCTGTTCCGCAGTTTTATCTCCGCGACGCGGCATTTTCCAGAGATTTTCTTCACCGTCCCTGTCGGATACGAAATAGACGGATTTTCCATCGGCCGACCACATCGGCCAGAGGTTGCGACCGCGATAGGCCGTCAGTCGCTTGAAATTATCAGAGCCGTCAGCTTCGCTCACAATCCAGATATCCGAATGTTGATCCGGATTCTGTCCATGTCGCCACCATTGATCGCCATTATTGTTAAACAGCAAGGTCTTGCCGTTGGGAGAAATAGCCAGGTTGTAATGGCGCTCGAAGGGATCTCCGTGCAGGCGTATTGGTGTGCCGCCATCAACCGAGATCTTGTAGCTGGCTCCGCTAAGACCATCATAGTAAGAGTTAAAATAAAGCCATTTGCCGTCTGCAGACCAGCAATCAGCGGGCGCTGAATGACTGTGATATGTCAATCGCCTGGGCAGGCTATCGCCCTTCAATGAGGCAATGTAGATATTTTGTCCACCAGTGCGAGTCGAAGCAAATGCCAGTTGGGAATCATCCGGAGAGAAGACCGGATGCGAATCGCTGTCGCGGTGCGAAGTTATACGCCGAGCAAGCCCGCCTTCCGCAGCAACAGTCCAAATATCACCGGCACAAGCAAAGGCAATGGAGCTGCCGTCAGAAGAAAGTGCAGGAAATCGCAGCAGCGGTCGTTTTAATTCTTGCATAAGCCCCCTCAGGCCAAGGCACCAATCACCGCCTGGCCGTCGATCGTATCGAGACGCACCGGGATGATCTGATTTTTAAGGTTTTGTTCACTTTCTACTTTCACGCGAATGTAGGTTTCGGTCACCCCACTCCAATATCCGCGTTTTTGTTGCTCAAAGAGCACCGCTGCCGTTTCACCGAGGAATTGCTGAAAGTACATACGCCGCTTGCGCTGGCTCAGCTCGCGGAGGCGGCGACTCCGCTCGGCAACCACTGGTTGCGGTATTTTGTTCTCAAAACGGCTGCTTTTTGCGTGATCCCGATCGGAATAACTGAACACGTGGAAGTAGGCGAAAGGCAGATCGAGTAACAAATTGTAGGTTTCTTCAAAGAGCTCATCCGTTTCGCCGGGAAATCCTACAATGACGTCGGTTCCGAGACATATACCCGGCACAGTATCGCGAGCCATGAGCAGGAAGTCTACGAATTCCTGCACCGAATATTTGCGTTTCATTGCTTGTAGGACTTCATCACTGCCGGCTTGCAGCGGTACATGTAAATAGCGGCAGAGCTTACTGTCGCCAGCCATCTTGGCAATGATTTTCTCTGCGATGGTCGTCGGTTCAATCGATGAAATACGAATTCGTTCCAGCGCCTTTATCTCTTCCAGAGCTTCAATTACCTCAACCAGCGATTTCCCTTCATAATCATAGGTGCCGATATTGATCCCGGTGAGAATGAGCTCACGATGGCCGGCATCCGAGAGCTGTCTGGCCTCAGATAAAATGTCGTCAAATTCGCGACTGCGGGCCCGGCCGCGCGCGTAGGGGATTTCGCAGAAGCTGCAAAAAAAATCGCAACCATCCTGCACCTTAAGATTCGCGCGGGTGAGATTCTGCTCAAAGCCGACAAACGGCACCGTAAAGCTGTTTTTGCGAATCGTCGGCGTAATCAACTGCTTATCCGGGCCATCCTCGGCCATGATTTCCGCCATTTCAAACTTGCGGCCATTTCCGACAACCCACTTCACGTTGGGGAGTTCAAGCAGCTGGGATTTTTGGACCTGGGCCTGACAGCCCACAAGCGCTACTTCAACCTGAGGATTAATTCGCCGCACGCGATTTACCAGACGACGGGTGTCGGCATCCCCATTTTCAGTTACCGTACAGGTGTTGACCACAACCACATCCGGATCGTTGCGATAGTCAACGACTTCATACTCTCGCATATCGAATCCCTGACGGATCACAGCCGTTTCCGACTGATTCAAACGGCAGCCAAATGTATAAAATGCAATTTTCTTCTTCATGATGTTCTGATCTTACATAAACAAGTTTGAAATATACAAAGAAACCGTATGCAATCCAATCATCGTTTAACGCGCGAGGACCCGTATTGCTGCGGGCAGAACGGACATCTCAACAGGCAGGGAGCCAACCGATTCACCATCGATATCAATGGCCACTTTTTGAGTTGAGCGGGCTGTCAATTTGCTCCCACGCAACACTTCTACCATCGGATGGGCAAGATGGTTTCCTTTGCGGGCACGCGCCAGATTCAGCACAACGTCAATTAGGCCAAGATCCTTCAGCAGGACAATATCGAATTGGCCGTCATCAACCCGGGCATCGGGGGCAATTCGCAAGCCGGCACCAAAGAATTGACCATTCGCGGCAATGACGCTGTTCATGACCGCTTCTCTTGACGATTGGTCATCAATCTGCAGGTGAATCTTCGGATTGTGATATGTCGACAATGTGGTGAAAATGGCCAGCAGGTATGATAGATTTGCTCCCCAGCGCTTCTTGCCATTGCGCAGGCGCTCAGCCACAGCGCCTCCCAATCCGAAATCGGCAATGTTTATAAAATAGCGCTCAGCTTTCTCCCCATCATGATCAAAAAAGCGCACCACTCCTATATCGCAAGCCTTTGGCGTCGCACTTTGCAGCCATCGCAACACCTCTCGGGGTTTGCCACTCATGGATACGGAACGGGCAAAATCGCAGCCACTGCCTAAGGGCAGCACACCCAGCACAGCCTCGGGTGAGATGTGTTCCCCGTGTTTGAAGAAACCATTCGCCACATCATTTAGCGTGCCATCGCCACCAGCGGCAATGATGCGCCGCGCTCCGTACGCCAGCGCATTCCGGCAAATCTCGACAGCATGATTTGGATATTCCGTAAAAGAAACTGTGGTTTCGGCGGCAAAAGCTTGCTTTGCCGAAACTTCGAGCTTAGTCCAAATCTTCCCTGCACGGCCGTTACCAGCCTTCGGATTCACGATGAAGAGCGTTTGCATTCGCCTTTTACACCTATCAAGCTATCTGCACAAATAATACAACACCAGTACTGCACAGACGACATCCGGCGCCTGCTCTTGCTGATGGATGATAGCTGAATCTTGCGAAAAGCGCAAACTGTGTCTTTTGCTAAACGCGGGAACTGCTCTGCTTCAATCCGGAAAAACCATTGGCTGACGCGCCCTCTGCGCCGAGGACAACGATGGAGCGATTGTCAACCGATGATTCCTTGCAGAACATCAGGAAAGTTGTCAGTTTGTCCCTGGCTTCGCCTGCCACGCCGCGAATGTCGAATGTCGCTTCCCGGAAATCTTCCTGAAAGAGATCCTGGATTTGCTTTTTCAACTTCAGCATGATGGCAGCATTAATTTCGCCCTCAATGGCGACCAACAGCTTGTTATCTTTCAGAATCGTTCTGAATTTCATAATCCGCCTCACTGATTATGTTATGTGATTCGTCATGATAGTGAATCGCGCCAGCGGAAAAAGTGATGGCGAACATAGCGAAAAGACAGAAATCGGCTGAGACCCCCGAAAAACAGGCTATTGTGTTAAATTTACACAGTTTAGCTGTGACCGCAAGCACATCAAAGAAGGGCAAGTTGCCCGGTTAGGGCATCATCTGTTGCATTTCACGCAGCGATCGGCCTCGGGCATCAGGTTGAGGCGTTCGCGGGAAATGGCGGAGTTGCAGGAAAGGCAGGTGCGTAGCACGAATAAATCAGTCCTTCTTTATCCAATTCGTAAGGATCGAAAAATCTGCCGGCTCAAGCGCGGCATCCCAAAGAAGATTGACCGCTAACACCTTTCGAAGCCATTTAAAAACTTTCTGATCAGTTGTATCAAACGAAGCCATTTTCTTTTTCGTCATTTCATCGATGACCGGCTGCAGGTGATTTAGTTTCTCGTGAAAATCGTTGATATCCTTGTAAATAATGTTCAGTTGCGCCCGCTGATTCTTTCGCACTTCCTCGATCATGATCATCACCTCTTGACGAGGCATGCCTTCGCTCTCTAAACTGTCAAATGCATCGCTAATGTAACCATATAGATCCTGTAAATTGTTCTTTAGCTCCTCAATGATCTTATCCTGGCCTCGCTTAAGAGTCGCTTCCAATTCGTCGATTCGCGACATTATCGTTTGCAGTGGATTAATAACTCTGACTGCGTTGCCGAGGATGGATTCAATTTTCACATCTTCCCAGCTTTCGCGGCAATCAACCTCAAGTCTATCTCTTAATTGAGCCTTTAACAGATCCGGATATTCATGAAAGAATGGACTTTCATTCGTTAAGCATTCGCTGCACACACAAGGAAAAAGCTCCTTGACTATTAGATTAGTAAAGGGACTATGAATTTCATCCATATAGGACCGAATAATTGCCAAAAGGGATTTTCTATTTGCGCCACTCACCTCAACGTCTATTAACCTGTCCTTGCTCTTTGTGATTCTTGCCCGCGTGTTGTCCCACTCTAAAACAACCCCATCCTTCCAATAGTAATCACTCTCGATAAGATTGTGAGCTTTGACAATGAAACGCGTTATGATACCTGCAGGCATAAATTCGTAAACATACTTAAATTGTAGCACCTCGCCACCACGCTTCCATTGAACTTCTGCGGGTTCATCAGCACGCAATAACTCGGGAATAATGTATTCGTTTCCCATCGGGAGCTCGAAACATAGTTCAAAGCTCTTCATTAGCTCCACCAACTCAGTATGAATTTTTGGAGGAAATTCGTCCGAATCATTCCAAATCTTCGGAAGGTCCGCAAAACAGAATCGGCCATAGCGACCCTGCACATCTTTATCGTCGATAACCTTATAAACTGCGTTCGTGGCCCAATGCGGCTTAATGAAGATAGTATTCTTGAGGACCGGATTATCTTTGAAGTTCAGAAAGACGCCCAGATCGTGGTAATAGGTACTGAGTCTGTCGGTTTGCTCGTCTGTCATCTCGTGTTTATTGCAAATACCTTCATATTCTGAGTACGGAATATAATTGCGGCGAATACCTTCTATTTTCTTGCGAATATCCATCCACCGTTTTGGCAGTTTGTCACCGATATGTGGCAGTTTTCCCAAGCCTTCACAAATGGCCTCCCTCAGTTCTTTAATGCCCCAATTCTTGACAGCACTCACATCATAAAACGCAACGATATTTGGAAATAATGTTTTCCAATAATCCTGATTAATCGACTTCTTGCGCTCATCGACCTTGCCCTGTATGACGAGAATTGGCGAATCGCCGGTTAGCACTTTCACAGTATTTAGCCAATAATCAAAATTTACCAAATCGGCATCGGTTCGACCGTCCCAAACAAACAAATAGAGCGAACGTTTGGTCAGAAAAAACTGGTGAGTTGCATGGTAAATGACCTGGCCGCCAAAGTCCCAGACATTTGCCTGAAAGTTGTCGGTCTGTTGGATTTTGAGTTGCCACTTATCAATATCAATTCCAAGTGTGGAGCCGACTTTCTTTTCAGGGTTATTATAGATAAGGCGATTAACAAGGAAAGTTTTGCCAACTCCTCCCTGGCCCACAACCAATACTTTTGCCTCAAAGAGCTGTACCGTTTCATTCTTTTCGATTTCGTCGAAATAGGCCCGAACGGCTTTCACACCCTGCTTTATAGTCTCGATTGGAGGAGATTCCATGGGATTATCTTCGATCGTTATTGTTCCTGGCGGGGTAGAATCGCGTGCCCATAACAATCTGAGATTTAATTGAGCTAATTCGGGTGGCAAGACTTTCAAGAAGTTGTCATATAAGGCTAATTTTCTTAAGTTCGACAACTTGGCAATTTCCGGCGGCATACTTATTAGTTGATTGTCAAAAAGAAATAGAAGTTCCAATTGTGTTAATTTGCCGATTTCTGATGGAAGCGTCGTCAACTTATTGCTGTAGAGCCTTAACTCAGTCAATTGTGTCAGCTTCCCGATCTCAGGCGGCAGCATTGGCAGCTGATTATTGGAAAGATCAAGATTTGTCAACTGGGTCAACTGGGTGATCTCAGGCGGCAGCATTGACAGCTGATTACTAAAAAGAACAAGATTTGTCAACCGGGTCAGCTTCCCGATCTCAGGCGGTAAAGAGGTCAGTAGAT
>JANQRS010000001.1 GCA_028284445.1 Calditrichia bacterium | reverse complement strand
CAGGGGATTCTTCTATGCCGGGGCGCGAAATGTCATTGTCTCACTCTGGAAAGTCATCGATCGCCACACCACCAACCTGATGATCGACTTCTATCAGAATCTCCGAAAGGGCAAGGACTATGCTGCTGCCCTTCGCAGTGCCAAACTCCATCTCATCAAGAGTGAGTTCACTGCTCACCCTAAATCATGGTCCAGTTTCGTGCTGATTGGCAGGTGAGGGGGTTCATCCAACTTCCCCGTCTGGATCATTCAGAAATTATTGCTATACTCCTGAGCACACTTGAGGAGACAATGGCCATGACCACAATGAATCCAGGCAAAATGGGAAGACGTATATGGAGCTGGATGCTGATCATATTCCTGGCGATCCCCATCGCCGGGCAAGACGATGAACTACCCTTCTATGCCAATGGCAGCTATGACGAGGGAATTCCTATCCCCGATGAAGTCATTGGCTTTCCACTTGGCCAACGTCCGGTTCGACACCACGAGGCGCGCGCTTACTTCGAAGCTCTGGCGGCAGCATCGCCGCGTGTTCAGTTGGTTGATGCTGGTGAAACCTACGAGGGCCGGGCGCTGTATCATGTCTTAGTTGGCTCCCAAAAGAACCTGTCGAAAGTGAATCAAATCAAAGATGAACTGGGACAATTGGCCGATCCTCGCACAACGACCTCGAGCCAAGCGGAAAACATTGCCAATAATTCGCCTGCAGTAGCCTGGATGATGTATTCAATTCACGGAGACGAGCTTTCCGGTTCTGATGCCTCGATGCAAGTGGCATATCATTTAGTGGCTGGTAACGATGATGAAACCAAAGCCATCCGTGACAACGTGCTTGTCGGAATTGATCCAATGGAAAACCCCGATGGCCGCGAGCGCTACCTGAGTCAAATGACAGCCTGGAGCGGTAACTATCGGCACGATGACAATCAAAGCATCCATCACAGCGGCAGTTGGCCATATGGCCGGACCAACCACTATTTATTTGATCTCAACCGCGATTGGTTCATCCTTGCCCATCCGGAAACCCGCGTGCGAGTAGCCGCGATCCGCGACTATCACCCGCAGTTGGTGGTCGATGCCCACGAAATGGGATCATACGATACCTATCTCTTTAACCCGCCTCGTGAACCGATCAATCACCACTTCAATCAAATTACCAAGCGCTGGGAGAAAACCTTCACAGCTGATCAGGCCAAGGCTTTCGACCAGTACGGCTGGAGCTATTATACCCGTGAATGGTTGGAAGATTGGTATCCGGGCTATGGAAGTTCACTGCCTTATCTTCACGGATCAGTGGCGATTCTTTACGAACAAGCCTCTACTGATGGCAGCGCCATTAAGCGTCCGGATGGAACAGTGTTGACCTATCGGCAGGCAGTTCATCATCAGTTTACCAGTTCTATTGCCAACATCACGACCCTGGCAGATAATCGCAAAGCGATCTTGCTGGATTTTTATCGCATGAAAAAGCAATCAATGCAATTCGAAAAAGACGACCATCGCGCTTATTACCTGACACCAGGCAATAATCCAGCCCGCCTGGAGAAATTGCTCAAGAAATTGATCTGGCAAGGCGTGGAAATACATCAAGCGACAGACAACATCACTGTGAAATCTGCCCTCAGCTACTGGGGTGAGACAAAACAAAATATGGTCTTGCCGAAAGGCACGGCAGTTATACGTCTCAACCAACCGATGCGGCCATTGATTGAAGCAATACTGGAGTTTGATCCGCGCATGAAAACCTCATTCCTGCAATCAGAGCGCGAATCACTGGAAAAGGGCAAGGGCACCCGACTCTATGAGGTAAGCGCCTGGTCAATGCTTCTAGCGTACGACCTGGAGGCGTATGTCTCTTCCGGCAAACCACCATCATCACTAGAACCATTTTCTCCTCGCGAGTTGAAAGGCAGCGTCATAAACCCGCAACCGCAATATGGATTTTTGCTCGAAGCAAATGATGATGCCTTCCCGAAAACGCTGATGACGCTTCTTGAAAACGGATATAAGGTTCGTATAGCCCATGAAGACTTTTCTATCGAAGGACGTAGCTGGTCAAGCGGTACTGCCCTGATTCGTCTTCATGAAAATCCAGGGCATCAATTGACGAGCCTCCAGGCTATCGCCAAAGATGCCGGACTGCAATTTATAGGCGTGAATACCGGTTTAAGCACCAGCGGCCCGGATTTGGGCGGCCGCAGGTTTCAGCTCCTCGAAACGCCGCGCATCGCTCTAATTGGCGGCAGCGGCGTCTCAACTTACAACTTCGGTACACTTTGGTACCTGCTGGATCAGGAGCTCCAGATCCCCTTTTCAATTCTTGATATGCATCGTTTGTCAAGCCTCGATCTGCGACGTTATAATGTATTGCTCATGCCATCCTCCTCGCGCTATCAGCAAATTCTTGGCAAATCCGGGATGAACAAATTAAAGGAATGGATAAAGACCGGCGGCACCTTGATTGCGATGGGAGATGGCGCTGCATTTCTGGCAGACAGCAGCAGCGCAATGAGCAAAATTGCGCTAAAACGCCAGGCACTCAATAAACTGGCTGATTATGTAGAGGCCCTGGACCGTGAACAGAATATTGGCAAATATTCCGTAGACAGTTTAGAGATTTGGGAAAGTAACGATGTCGCGAAAATCGGCAGTCTTGCATCAAATTCAATACCGATCGAAATACTAAAAGACCTCGATGCCCGTGGACGCTTATTTCAGCCGAGAGGGGTAATTATGCGAGTCAACCTGGATCAAACTCATTGGCTGAATTTTGGTTTGGGGGAGCGTTTGCCGGTGATGTTTTACAGCAGCAATGCATTCCTGGCAAAGCGCCCGCTAGAGGTGCCTGCACGTTTCGCCAATGCAGAAAAACTGCGCCTTTCCGGATTATTGTGGCCGGAGGCACGCGGACGTTGGGCAAATACTGTATATGCAGCCCGGGAAGGGATAGGGAACGGACAAATGATCCTCTTTGCGGATCAAACCAACTTCCGGTCATACTTTTATGGCAGCGGCAGAATGTTAATCAATGCAATGTTATTAGGGCCGGGATTTGGTAGCAAACCGGCCGTGGAATTCTAAACGCCCACTTAGCCCAGCCTTAAACCGTTATCTCGATCCGATTTCCCTCCGGATCGAGAATCACGCTTTCATAATACCCGTCGCCGGTGCGGCGAGGGCCATCCAGCTTTGGGAATCCGGCAGCGACAAGGCGGGCCGTCAAGTCATCAACCGCTGCTTCTGAGCCGACTGATATCGCCAAATGGGCATAACCATGAAACTCCTGCCCGGCATCTTGCCGGTTAACGGCACTAATATCCGGGCGCTGCATTAACTCCAGTCGTGCACCAGAAGCAAAACTCAAGAAATACGACTGAAACTGCTTTTGCGAGTTGCTGTATTTCTCGTTTGCAGTTGCGCCAAACCAGGTTTCATAAAAGACCCGCATGCTTTCTAAATCCCTGGTCCAAATCGCAAGATGTTCAATCTTCATTCTCAGGCCCCGCGCTGCAGCCATTGACCGATCATAAAACTTCCACCAGCAACTATTGTGCATAACACCGTGCCCCAAATAATATCGACTAAAACCACCTTTAGAGGCCAGTCTTTGATGGTCGCCATATTGGTGAGATCATAGGTGGCATAGGTAAAGAAGCCAAACAGCGCCCCCAACATAAGTGCTTTGTTCAATGATGCCTTCTCCAGGCCCGGTTGCACTGCAAAGATGATGATACCAACGATATATATCAGGTAGAAGACAATTGCTGCCGTCCAGTTGACGGAAGGAGCGAGAACAAAATCCAAATTGTCACGATAAAAATTGCGCGCCAAATAGCCCAGCCAAATAATATCGACCGCAAAGAAGATCGGCACGGTCAGCAAATACAGTTTTATATAGAAAGCAATGTTCATTGAAGTCTCCTGAAATAGATGATTGACAGATTACATGTCTACAAACATCCCCTGCTTCCCCCTTCGAAGGGGGATGTTTTTACAGCAAACCATTCTCAATCAAAATATCAGCAATTTGCGCGACACGCCGGGAAGCGCGTTCGGAGCCAAGATTGGATAGACAAATTATGGCAATACCTTGATCCGGAAAGCGAACCATTTCCGTGCTAAAACCAAGATCACCGCCATCCCAGGCAACGCGTGTACGTCCCTGGTACTTCGAGAAATATAGACCAAAGGCCTGGTTGTTGCGATCATGATTAAAAGTGAGCTGTGTATGCATCAGGTCGTAGAAGGCCTGCCCACCAAGAGCCTTGTTGTGCAAGTTGATACACCATTTCGCCAGATCTTCTATGCTTGAATACATCCCACTGCCACCATGATGCGGCGAGTTGCGATGAATCTGTATCCAGTCGCCTTCAGAACGAATCTTTATACCGGCAGCATCCCAACCGCGGGCGTTGTCGGCTGTTCGCCGATTATAGCCAAGGACGCGATTTTTTATTATCATAGTGACATCATCATTGACGTATGTCCGACTCATGTCCAGCGGATCAAAAATTCGCTCTCGGGCAAATTGTGCGAAGGGCATCCCGCTGACTTTCTCCACAATCTTGGCCAAAAGCATAAAATTGATGTTGTTATAGCGCCATTCTTCGCCGGGCTTAAAGAGCAATGAATCGGGCTTCAAAGCAATATCGATGCAATAGTCAATATCGAAATAGCGGTACGGTGTCCAGCCATATCCTTCCGGGCGCGGCTGCCGGTAATACTCATGGAGCCCACTGGTATTATACAAGAGATGCTTGACCAAAATCTCGTGTTCATACTTTGCCAGGCGGGGAAGATATTTGGATGCCGGATCGTCCAGACTCAATTTTTTGTCAAGAATCAGCATGGCGATGCAGGCACCGGTAAACCGCTTGGATACCGAAGCCAAATTAAATGCAGAAGAAGGCGTAATGGGAATATCATGATCCATATTTGCCAGGCCATAACCATTGGCAAATATAAGTGCTGCATTCTTGACAACGCCAACGGCAAATCCAGGACCATTTGTATTGTCATATTCGCTGAATATGGCATTTATCGCCTTCTGAACCGGTGTTGGCAGGGATTGGCTATCGGATTGGGCAAGTACGAAAGCAGAAGTCAAAAGAAGGGAAAGAGTCATTAGCAAAAGCAATCGAAACATAGTTACACCTTATTCATTGTTAGCAATGTTTTGCCACATCCCTTGCATACTCCGCCAAGGGGGATAGAGGGGATTTGTGTATCGTTAATATCCCGAGACAAATCGCGTCACCCATTGCTGCAGGCGCGTCGGTAAGATCCGAGCAACGTAGTAGAGAATCTTAAACTCGGTACCAAGCGGATAGTGTAGACCACGGCCGTGGGCAGCTTTCCAAACAACTTTAGCGACATCGTCAGCTTCCAGCTTTACACCCAGCTTCTTCATACTTACAGTGCGCGGATTATCTCTAACCATTGCAGTGTTTACAAACGGTGGCAGCAGATCGCAGAGGGAAATATCAAATTGCCGCCACTCGATGTTCAATGCCTCAGTGAAGGCGCTTACCGCAGATTTGGTCGCGGAATAAACCGGGTAATCCGGGGTCCCATGAGTGGCAGATGCTGAAGACATATTGACAACACGCGCACCGGCACTTTCCTTCAAGTAAGGAAGCGCAGCATGACAGCAATTGACAATGCCCTTGAAGTTAACGTCAATAGTATGATGCTGATAGGAGAGATCTACCGATTCGAAGGGACCAACAATACAAACACCAGCCGAGTTGAATAACACGCTGAGGGCACCAGAACTTCTTTCCGAAAAATGCTCTAGCGCTGCACGTACGGAATCAATATCAGTAACATCCATTTGTCCAACGCAGCAGTTGTCGGCTCCCAGTTCATCGCGGAGTGCAGAGAGACCGGCAGCATCGATGTCATAGAGCCCAACAAACCAGCCCTTCTGCGCAAAATATTTGGCAGTTGCCCGCCCAATGCCGGCCGCTGCACCTGTTATGAAAATGTTATTCGCGGTAAAGGAATGCCCCATATTAAAGAATACGGATATGGTGGGAGAAATGAAAATGAGGGTTGCTTATCGCAAGGCATTGTCCCCCTCAATCTCCCCCTGGGGGGAGATTGAGGGGGGACAATTCTGCGAAGGCAGGTCAGCGGTTTGACTTTACAAACCCCATACTTCCATAGGTAACAATTGATTGCGTATCGGGTTGAAAGTTTTGGCCGTAGGAAAGCAATTCACCACGCCCACTGTCCATCATTTCCAGTAGGGAAAAAACGCTGGCGCAGGCATCCACACGCCGTTTCAGCAAATCGTCTTTCATCAGCTTGATGTATTCTGACTTATCCAGGGTTGACAGCGCGTCAAACATCGCATGATCTGCTTTTTCGATATCCTTCATGCTGCTGTTCGTAATGGGATTGGGATCACCAAATTTCGGTCCCATATGTGCCATATCAACGCTGAGCAGCACCACGATCTCGCGGGGATCTTCTTCAATCGTTTGCTTGAGAGCTGCCATCTGATGAATTTCGCGATTTTTCGTCAGGCTGCCATCGTCTTCTATCAAATATTCCATGGGACCACAGAGAATTGGGACCACAGAGAAATTTTTAGTCATACCGTGTTGCAAAAAGGGTAGCTGAAATTCGATGGAATGCTCCGAGCGATGCGGCCAATCATTTTCAGCAAAATCGATATTGCCGGCATTGCGTATCCAGCTATCCAGAAATGCCTGGTCAGTTTTGACGGTTCCCAAAGGCGTCTCAAAATCCTTGCGGGTAGCGGTGAAAAAATCATCGCTGCCGCTATGGGCGACGCCAAGAATGACAACTACATCAGGCTCACTATGGTCAAAAAGGTATTTGAATGCATGAGTATAACAGGGCCCGCCAACGCGAAGATCGATGTGAGGTACCATAATCGCCTCAAGAGATTCACCCTCTTGCAGTGTGGCGGTACCATTGGTACCGGGCATACCGGCCCCTTCGGGATGCTGATAAAAGCCCTCCAACTGGCGTTTCAAATTGTCCGGATCCGCTTCATAAGAAATACCCGCATGCCACGACAGCCGAGTTGAAGCAGCTGCAAACTCCTTGCGCAAGGCCTTATAGTAATCGCGAAAATTGCTGGTATCCAGGTAGTAATGCGCATCGAGAGTTGCCGCCAGGTTCTCGATAAAATCATCTTGTAAAAGCAAGCCGCCAAACTTCTGGGCAAACGCCAGCTTGATATCCGAATAGGTATGTTGGCCATCGAACATTGAAATTACAAAAAATTCATGGGGGGAAATAACCAGCGGACTGGCCGCAATGTCCTGAGGATCGCGAATATATATCAGGACCTCATCTTCTTGTTCAATCGGAATTACATCAATATACCTTAATCGCGGAACAGTGCCGTTTGCCATTTGGATCTCCGATGGGATGGGCTAAGCGTGCTGGTGATTTGCCAGAAAGAATCAATAAACTATATAGAAAAATGCCATGCAGTGAACAGGATCACCGCCCTAGCTCAATTTTTTCAGGGCTGCCTCAATGCTATCCATAATGTCGTCAATTTGATCAACAGTGCAGGTACCAACAGCAAGACGATACCAGGTTGAGTCTTCAGATGCCCCAAAATATGAGAATGGGACAAAGCCAACTTTTGCTTCATCAAGGATGTATCGATGCACATCATTACTGGTATTGAGACGACGTCCATCTGCCGTTGTTTTACCAACCAAATCGAACTGCACTGTCAAATACATGGCAGCCTGTGGCTCAATAGCCGTAACCTTATGCCCTGCCGCCTCCAGCGCCTTAAAGCGTTTATAAAAGCCATCGAGGCGAGTGCGGATTTCCTTGCGGATGTTGTTCATATAAGCTTCCACAAGGTCCGTCTGAGTGAGGAATTTTGCTGCAGCCGCTTGCTCGGCGCGTGGCGCCCAGGCACCCATATGAGCAACCACCGAACGCATTTTCGCAAGAACGTCCGTCGGACCAAAGCCCCAGCCAAGCCTGACTCCGGTCGCAGCAAACGCTTTGGAAATACCATCGATAAAGATCGAATAGTCGCGCATTTCCGGGCGAATCTGCACGGCGTTATAGTGGACTGTATCACCAAAAGTGAGCATCCAGTAAATCTGGTCGAACAGCACATAAAGGGGCTTTTCCTTGCCGGCGCGCCGGGCATTCTCTTCCAGAACCATATCGCAAATCTCTTCCAAGCCCTTGCGACTCATTGCTGTGCCGGTTGGATTCAACGGGGAGCACAGTGCAAGCAGTCGTGCACCGTCGAGACGCTTGCGAATTTCATCAATGCGGGGCATAAAGTTGTCTTCCGGATGGGTTTCAAAGAGCAGTTGCTGAGCACTGTTGAGATGGGAATAGTGATCATTATTCCAGGATGGCACCGGGAAGATGACCTTGTCGCCGGGATCAATCAGCGCTTTATATATCGCGTATATGATCGGGCGGGCACCGCCGGTGATCAAGATAGAATCAATATCGTAGTCAAGCTTGCCAAAATGCTTTAAATATGCCGAGATTGCTTTTCGTAATCCAAGCAACCCTCTCGCTCCCGGATAATTGGTTTCCCCTGCCTTGTAGGCATCAATAATTGCCGTACGATACGCTTCCGGAATCGGAAAGTAACTCGGATTAAAATCACCAACTGTCAAATTATAAAATTGCTCTCCGGCAGCAATTTTGTCGTTTATTTCCGCAGCGAGTGTTAAAATAGGAGAGGTCTTAATTCCTTCGGCAAGTTTGGATAAACGCATTTTTATCCCCGGCAGTTTAAATGACTGGCATGCAGTAGCTAATTAAGTGTAGAATGTAACAAAAAACTGATTGGGTTTAAAACGCTAAGTTTTAATTATTGCGGTTGACACAGATTCTATATGAGCAATATTGTACAATGAAGCGACAACATTCAGAAGGGAGATTGAACTCGTGAGAATGATGATTATTGGCATGCTTGTACTCTTCGCCAGCCTGCTGGCACAAGCTCCCCCGGGACAGGATATCTACCTGGTTTCTATCTCTATGGAAAACGACAGCATGGTATTTGGTACACCCAAGAATATTACTCAGCGTCCCGGCTATGATAATCAACCATCTTTCACGCCGGATGGGAAACAGATCCTCTATACATCAATTCGCGAAGATGGCCAGGCTGACATTTTTGTATATGATATCGAAACCGCCCAAACCAGGCATTTGATCAATACCCCGGAAAGCGAATTCTCGCCGACTATCATGCCGGGAAGCAAAGGGATTTCAGTTGTGCGGGTGGAAGCAGATAGCACCCAGCGGCTGTGGCAATTTGATCGTGAAGGCAAGAATCCAGCCTTGCTGCTTTCCGATGTTCGCAAAGTCGGATATCACGCCTGGGGGAATGAAGATGCGCTGCTCCTATTTGTTGTTGGTGAGCCACATCAGCTTCACTATGCCAGCGTAAAAGAAAACAAATCAACCGTTGTGTTCGATAAGATCGGTCGGTCCGTGCTAAAGGTGCCGGTACAAGATGCCTTCAGTTTTACTCATCTGGAAGGTGAAAATGATTGGTGGGTAAAAGAAATTGATATGACCACGCGGCGAATTCGTCCTCTCATTAAGGTTGTTGAAGGCAGTCAGGATTGCGCATGGACTGCAAACGGTATGCTGCTGATGGCAAGCGGTTCAACCATCTATGGGTGGCAGTACGGCGAAAAAGAGGAGTGGCAGCAATTGGTCACCTTCGATAACGCTGCATTGAATGGTATCGGCCGTATGGCAGTTGATCCACAAATGGCATATATTGCCCTGGTTGTTAGTGAGCCGGAAACAGAGGAATCGGAATGAAATTCAGAAGCACCGATAATTACATCGCGACAGAAGACCTGACTATTGCAGTGAACGCAGCGGTTGCTTTGGAAAAACCGCTCCTGGTAAAAGGCGAACCGGGAACCGGCAAAACGATGCTGGCATTTGAAGTCGCCCAGTCCTTGAATAAAGAAATCATCACATGGCATATTAAGTCGACAACCACAGCTCAACAGGGATTGTATGAGTATGATGCTGTTTCGCGCTTGCGTGATTCACAACTGGGCGAGGAGAAAGTCCATGAGATTGCCAATTACATCAAAAAGGGCAAACTCTGGGAAGCGTTTGAATCCAAAAAACGCCTGGTGCTGCTGATCGATGAAATCGACAAAGCCGATATCGAATTTCCCAATGACCTGTTGCTGGAATTGGACAAGATGGAGTTTTATTGCTACGAGTTGCAGAAAACCATCAAGGCAAAACAACGCCCAATCGTAATCATTACCTCTAACAATGAAAAAGAATTACCGGATGCCTTCCTCCGTCGCTGCTTCTTCCATTATATTCGCTTCCCGGATGAAAAAACCATGCAGGCGATTGTCGACGTTCATTTTCCCAAGCTTGATGAGAAGTTATTCAAGAACGCCATGAAGGTCTTCTATGAGCTGCGCGATATTCGCGGCATCAAGAAGAAGCCCTCGACCAGTGAATTGCTTGACTGGCTAAAACTGCTGGTTGTTGGCAAGGTCGGACCGGCGAAGCTCGCGGATCTTGATCTCAAAGAAGATTTACCGCCATACATAGGAGCACTTCTGAAGAACGAACAGGACTATGACATGTTGAACCGGCTTCGCTACGGATTCAGGCGTTAATCATGTTTATCGAATTCTTCCTGATATTGAAAACCACCGGATTGCCGGTTAGCCTCCGCGAATTTCTGACCTTGCTGGAAGCCCTGGCAAAAGAGGCGCTGCCTTATCGGGTTGAATCCTTCTATTACCTTTCCCGCACCATCCTCGTAAAGCACGAACAATACCTGGACCGTTTTGATCAGATCTTTGGCGCCTATTTTAAAGGCATTGAAGAAATTGATGATGCGCTTTTTCTCAATATTCCCGAAGAATGGCTGCGCCAAAATGCCGAGCGCATGTTCAGCGAGGAAGAAAAAGCCATGATCGAGGCAATGGGCGGATTGGATAAGTTGATGGAGCGCTTGCGAGAGCTTTTAGATGAACAAGAAGGCCGCCACGAGGGTGGCAATAAGTGGGTCGGCACCGGCGGCACTTCTCCCTTTGGCGCGTTTGGCTATAATCCGGAAGGCATTCGAATAGGCGGTGAAAGCCGCCAAAGAAGGGCTGTAAAGATTTGGGAAAAACGTGAGTTTAAGAACCTCGACGATAAAGTCGAGCTGAATACCCGCAATATGAAAATGGCTTTAAAGCGTTTGCGCATCCTTACCCGCGAAGGACGCCCGGAAGAAATTGATGTTAATGGCTCCATTCGCCGCACCTCGGAAAATGGCGGCATGCTGGAGTTGGAAATGGTGCCATCCCGGCGCAACAATGTGAAAGTTTTGCTGCTGCTAGATGTGGGTGGCTCCATGGATGATCACATCGAAACTTGCTCACAGCTTTTCTCAGCTGCTAAATATGAATTCAAGCATCTCGAATATTTCTACTTCCACAACTGCGTGTATGAGCAACTTTGGAAGGACAATATGCGCCGTCGCAGCGAGAGTGTTTCGACCTACGAAGTGTTGCGGACTTTTAATCGCGATTATAAGGTTATTTTCGTCGGCGATGCCGCTATGTCACCATATGAATTGACTTATCCCGGCGGTAGTGTGGAGTATCGCAATGAAGAGGCGGGCATGGTATGGTTACAGCGAATCAAAGATCGTTTTCCGGATATGGTCTGGCTCAATCCGTTGCCGGTAGATTATTGGGAATACTATGAAAGTCTCTCGCTGATACAGCGGTTCATGGACTATCGAATGTTTCCGCTCTCCCTGGGTGGTTTGGCCGCTGCAATGAAAGCACTTAAGAATCGCAAGCTGGCATTTAAGCAGGGATGATTTTTAGACAGGATTAACAGGATCTACTCGTACCTCAGCGCATCAATCGGCACCAGGTTGGCTGCTTTGTAGGCAGGATAATATCCGGCAATCACTCCCAGCAGAATCGTAGATCCCATTGACATAACGATCGCCCAAAATGGCACCGATGGCGGCCAATCACCGAAGGCCCCGACCAACCCCAATCCCGCAGCCAAGCCAATCAGTCCTCCAACAAGACAAAGAATAATCGCTTCAATCAGGAATTGCCGCAAAATATCCTTGCGGCGTGCACCGATAGCCTTACGCAAGCCAATCTCCTTGGTGCGTTCAGTAACCGAAACCAGCATAACATTTGCGACGCCGAAGCCCGCGACCAACAATGCGATAAAACCAAAAATTGAACCGTAGAGCTGCATATTAGTGGCGAAGCCACCCAACGTTTCCGCAAGTGAGGCGTTGGAAAAAATATGAAAGTCGTTTTCTTCTCCGGGAGCGACCTTGCGTTCCTGGCGAAGCACGCCAACGACTTCATCCTGTGCCTGGTCAAAAAGTTCCGGGCTCATGGCCATAATAGTGAGGTTCGCAGACTGCTTTTTGCCCCACATGTCTTCCCAACTGGTTATCGGGATAATGACGCGATTATCGCGCCCTTGACCAATTGTAGCCGCCCCCTGCTTTTCAAATACGCCAATGACTGTAAATTTCTGGCCGTTGATTCGCACCACGCGCCCAAGTGGATTTTCGCGCGGAAACAGTTTGTCCACCGCATCCATTCCGATGACGGTCACCCTGGTATGCGAGATAACATCGCGCTCGGTAATGAAGCGGCCGGTCTCCAGCGAATAGCCATTATTGATAGCAAATTCAGGAGTAGCGCCACCGATCAGCATACTTAAATTGGTTTTCTCACCCTTATATGAAATGCTTTGCCCCCTTCGCCACAGCTCTGCACCGACGAACCTGACTGAGGGACAACGGTCTCGGATGACATCGGCGACTTCCCGATTTATAATTTTTCGAAAATCACGCTGGTCCGGATCACGAAAAGCCTGACCGTCATAACGTTCAACCTGGAATGTATTGGCTCCCAGCTTACTGAGGTCATTTTCAATATTGCTGCGATAGTTCTCAATCATACCAACAACCAGTATCACCGTACTGATACCGATAACGATACCAAGCATCGTTAACATGGACCGCAGGATATGCGCGCGAAGTTGAGTAAGGGCTGTGCGCAACACTTCCACTATTCATACCTCAAGGCTTCGATTGGATGTAAATTGGCTGCACGATATGCAGGATACATTCCGGAAACCAGGCCAACAAGCGCGGAAAATCCATATCCAACCAGCACAATGCTTGGTGTCACCTGCGCAGAGAGTGAAAAGGCCCAGTTCAAAATAAGCCAGCCAACCAAAACACCCGCAATCATTCCCAGAATGCCACCGATTGAGCTAATAAGCAAAGTCTCGCTAAGTATTTGTCTTAATATAGATTTACGGGTTGCCCCGACCGCCTTGCGAATACCGATTTCCTTCGTTCGCTCAGTAACTGAAACCAGCATAATATTCATGATACCAATACCACCAACAACCAGCGAAACACCCGCGATAACCAGCAGCACCAGGTAGAGTCCCCCGGTTGCCTGCTTGTAAAAGTCGAGCAGCATGTCCTGCTGATTGATAGCAAAATTGTCTTTGTCGCCAGGACGCACTTTACGGACAGTCCGCAGAATACCGCGCGCCTCCTCTTTCATTGCCTCTGCATCCTCAGGTCTCTCCGGCAGCATCGCCACCTGAATACCCCGCCAACTATAAGCAAAATTGCGCATAGCAGTATACGGCACAATAATTTGCCGATCCTGGTCAAATCCGAACGATGTCCCCCGCTTCTCAAGCACGCCGATTACGCGATAGGGAAACCCATCAATTTTTATGCGCTTCCCGAGGGGATCAGCGTTACGAAACAGCGCCTCGACTACGGATGCCCCGAGCACGCAAACATAGCGACGACTATCTACCTCATGCTCGGTAAACCAGCGGCCATGATCAGCGCTGATACCGCCAATTTCGGCATAATGCCTGTTTACCCCGATGATCGAAACGCCGTCTACAACCTCGTTCTTATAGCTGATCTGCCTCTCGTAAACGGCCAGCGGCGAAACAAATCGAGTATAAGTATTATCTTCCTTCAGGGCTTCATATTCGCGCAGTTTAATGGCGGGACGATTCCGATACTCGAAGAAGTTGTCTGTAATGACCCAGGGAAATTTGTTGATGTAGATGGTACTGGAGCCGATTTCCGAAAACTCGGTCTCAACATAATTATTGAGACTTTCGATGCAGGTAAGAATGATAATGATGGTGGTAACCGCGACAAAAATGCCGGCAATGGTCAAAATGGAGCGAAGTCTGTTGGTTCTAAGCGCGTCAACCGCCAGTCTGAAATATTCACCCATATCAGCTCACGGTTTCGATTTTCTCGACAAATCCATCTTTAATGTGGATAATGCGCTGGGCATGCAGGGCGATATCCCGTTCGTGAGTGACGAGAATAATCGTGTTGCCTTGCCCATGGAGATCGGCAAAGATTTCCATAATTTCAACACCGGTTTTGCTGTCGAGGTTACCGGTGGGTTCATCTGCCAGAATAATGGATGGCTTGTTGACCAGCGCGCGGGCGATCGCGACACGTTGACGTTGTCCACCGGATAGTTCATTGGGACGATGGTCCATTCGGTCTGCCAGCCCCACGATTTCGAGAGCGGACGCGGCATGAACCTTACGATCCTTTGCCGTTGTACCATTGTAAACTAGCGGCAACTCCACATTATGAAGCGCAGTTGCCCGGGGAAGCAGATTAAAGGTTTGAAAAACAAAGCCAATTTCCTTGTTGCGGATATGCGCCAACTCATCATCGTTTAGAGAACTCACGTCCTGGTCATTCAACCAATAGTTCCCATCGGTTGGCACATCAAGACAGCCTATAATATTCATGAGCGTGGACTTGCCCGACCCGGAAGGCCCCATAATGGCCACATATTCATTGCGCTTGATTTCCAGGTTGAGACCGCGCAAAGCATGAACCTTGGTGGCACCCAGGAAATAAACCTTATGGAGGCGTTGAATCGTGATTAGTGAACGGCTACTCATTTAGCCTTAATCCCCTTGGCGTGATTTGCGTTTGTTATTCACCCGAACATCCTGTCCATCTGCCAATGTCCTACTCAGCACATCATATGGACCAGTCACCACTTCGTCACCCTCGTTTAATCCGGACAACACTTCATAATAGCCGTCGTCGCTGATGCCTAGCTTTACTTCCCGCATTTGTACGACCCCGTCTTTGATAACAAAAACAACTTCCATCAGAGGGTCATTTTTACGGGTTTTCTTTTTAGGTGATGCAACAGACTCTTCTTCTACGTCCTCTTCATTAGCACGCGCTGCTCGCTCGCGTTCGCCACTTTTCTTCTCGGTAATAGAGTTCGCTTCCTGGCGATCCCGAACCGTGACGCTTTGAATAGGCACATTAATCACGTCGTTGCGGCTCTCGGTGGCAATGTCGGCAGTGGCAGACATCCCCGGGCGAAATTTAGGGAGTTTTTCAATGAGGCGAACTTTTACTTCGAAATTGGTTACTTCTTCAATGGTACCGGCGCCGGCAACTTGAGCGGAGTTGGAAATATCACTGACCATTGCCAGAAAGGTAGTGTCGGGAAAGGCATCGATCTCGACGCTGGTCGTATCCCCTTCTTCAACTTCAACGATGTCGTTCTCATTAACATCTATGCGAACTTCCATTTCCGAGAGCTGCGCAACCACCATGATAACGTCTTCCTGAAATTGCGAGCCAAGGGCAATTTCGCCGACTTCTTTATTCTTCTGAATAACTATACCATCTATAGGGGAAGAAATCACCGTGCGGGCCAGGGCATCATTGGTTTCCTTGACGCTGGCCACTGCCTGCTTCAGGCGGCTGGTAGCACGATCATATTCAGCTTGCGCAGATTCCAGATCGGAGGCGGAAATCAGGTTTTCATCAAAGAGATCGTTCGTCCTCTTCAAGGCATTCTTGGCCAGTGTTACTGTGGCCTGAGCTTCCTGCTGAGACGATCGGGCCCGCTCAAGGGCAGCACGATACTGCTCCTGCTCCAAGTGCAATAACACTTGTCCGGCCTTAACCGAGTCACCTTCATTGATATCCAGCTTCGTAATTTGCCCCTGCACACGGGCGCTTATATTTACCTCTGTAACGGGATAGATCTTGCCGTTTCCGGTTACGGTCTGAACAATCTTATCACGAAAAACCGTTTCAGTTTGAACCTCTGTAGGCTCTTCTGTGCAACCGGGAAGGAAAATGGCAGTCCCCCAGAGCAGGATAAACGCAGTAAAGAGCGACATCCTCGAGCTCGTTGCCATATGCTAGTTTACCTCTTCCAATGAACAAGTGTGTTAGTAATTAAATGCCTCCTGGATCTTGCCGATCGATTCCTGGAGTTCTGCGTATGTCAAAATCAAGTTATATTCAGCAGCTACCAAAATACGTTCCGCATCAGTCAGGTTGACCTGCGCTTCCCGAACGTCCAGTGAAGTGCCGGAGCCGAGGCGAAAGCGTTCTGTTGCCAGACGATATTCTTCGCGAGATGCTTCCAGGTTCTGGCGGCGAATAACGATAATCTCTTCCTGGTTCTTATAACTATCAAATAGTCGGGTAACCAACGATTCCAGTGAACGTTTATAATCCAGCAAGCCCAATTGTTCGTTTTTCTGACGAATCTTGCTGGTTTGGTAATTCACCTGATCCTGAAAGCCGTTGAAAAGGTTCCAGGATACTGAGGCCCCAATGGTAATCTGCCAGTTTTGATTGATATTACTATAAATTCGATCAAGCTCCGAATTGCGTCTGGAATAGCTCCAGAATCCATCAAGACGTGGCAAAAACGCACTCTTGGCGATGTTTACATCATATCCAGCAGTCTTGATGGCCTGTTCCCGGCGTTGAATTTCAGGATGGCTGTCAATTGCTGAAGCGACTAATTGTTCCAGTTCAGGCAAGGTATATTCGACATTGTACTCATCCTCAATGACAAGTGCAACATTGGGTTCGTTTCCCATAGAGATGTTCAAATTCTGACGAGCTTGCTGCACAATATCACGCTGATTGAGGACCGAAATCTTATCGTTGCCGAGGTTCACCTTGGCGCGAAAAACGTCTACCTTGGCGACTGAACCAATCTCAAACATCTTGTCTGTTTTGTCAAGATTGTCCTGGCTACGCTGAACGGCCAGCTCATTTACTTCCAACAATTTCTGCTGTTTCAGCAAATCGAAGTAGTATTGAGCAACGATCTTGATGGTTTCATTCATTTGAGTTGTCAGTGAATGCGACGCGGCTCTTTGCTCACTTTTACCCCTACGAATCTGATTCCACCAGTTGCCACCATCAAAGATCGGCTGATCAAGGTCGACTCTGGCTGAAAAAGAGTTAACGTCGTAGGGATCACCGAGGATTTCCTGAACAATTGTCGATGCTTCGCCGGTTTGTGGATCGATAACGTCAACCTGACGAATCTGGGTCGATACGCCACCACGGGTGTTTGAGCCATTCCCGGAAGTACGTAATGAGGGAAGAATGCTGCTATAAGAAGATTTTACGCTGACATCTGCAATTCGGGCATTGTTCTTGGCAAGTTGCAGGTTGTAATTGTTCTCCAATGCCAGATTAATACAATCACCAAGCGACATCGCCCCCTGGGAAAAGGCGCCAGTAGAAATAACCAGTAGACAGAGTACGGTCCCCCATAACCGATTCAGACTCATGCTAACCTCCGATCTTGAAGTGTGTGTATTTGTTTCGTCGTATATTCCGATATTGATCGATATTCGATGTCTCTTGTTGCTCCGGGTTTGCATGATATCTGTCGTGACCAGGTAATTTGGGACAGGGTTTACAGACCGAATTGAGCAGTAAAGGATCCCAGTCCAACTACGGTAATGAGTTTCCAAACGACAAAGACAGCAAAAACTGTGAGAATGCTTTTGCCCCTGGGCATTTTGAGCAGAACGGACAGACCAATTCCTAAAACAACCAGAAACCAGACATTAAAAATATCGAAACTGTTAATGAATTTGAAGAGAATGTCATCCTCCATGCTCGACGGCAAAAGCGCGGCCAGGCTCGGATAAACACTCATTGATTCCGACTGAAGCATCAGCGGTAAAACGACAAGGGTTTGAAAAATGCCCTGGATGACCAACCAGGGATAGCTAACAATTGACAACATTTGCTTAAACGTAGCCTTGCCGCCAAGGAGAACCGTGCCGACGACCAGGTACGCAACAGCCACAAGACTGAGCACAATGAGCACTGTTAAGGGCGTAATGCCAAAGATCTGGACATTGCGCATGACACCATATTTGCCTTGCTCCATGCTGTCGATGATGGCGTCTTTTTGATCTGCCTCCAGCGTACTGTTTTCTTCCATTTTGGCGATTTGCGAGTCTACGATGATATCATAGGTGAGGTAAGCAAATACAACTGTAATCAAAATGGTCAACACGGCAGGCAGAATCCAATCCGGCTTTACCCGTAAATATTCGAACGTCTGAGCTGGATTTACAACAACGCCAATCAATCGCTGAAAGAAATTCATCGATTCAGCCGGCTCATCTTCCTTCTCTTCGATACGGCTCAGAAGAGATTCCAGATCTTCCGGTTGATCATCGCCAATGGGCTTACGAATAATTTCTTCGGTCTCCGCTTCCTCGCGCTTGACAGGTTCGGCACCCTCGCCTTCTTTGATCTGCGAAAGCAGATCATCCAGCTCTTCCTGTCCACCCGAAGAATTATTCATCGAATCGTCCAAATGCTCGTTTTTATCCTTGGAATCAGCCATCGGCATATTCCTTTCAGTTATGATGCGAATTGACGTGCTTTAATTTTTATTTGTTTCAGGGAATTTGATTTCACTGAAAATAGGGGTGGTGCTTTTTGCTATCACAATGTGCCCAATTTCAAGTAAACAAAGAACTTTAACAAGGTTTTTGTCAAATAAACCGGTCCTTTATGGCCCTCATATAATTCAGGCAAGATTCCGGCTCATTGGGAATTTCTTCGTTCAGAACCGCCGCTCGAATAGCCTTCTTGATTTGGCCGACGAGGGGCCCGGCCTCGATGTTTAACTCATCCATGATCTGTTGACCGGTTATGGCCGGCTGAAATTTGCGCAGGCGATCTTTCTCGCGAACTTCAGCCATTCGCTCTTCCACTTTATCAAAATTCGTCAGATATCGCTCTACTTTCCGCGAGTTCTTTGAGGTAATATCCGCGCGACAGAGCATCATCAGGTCGTCGATTTGGTCGCCGGCTTCAGTCATCAAACGGCGAATGGCACTGTCTGTCACCGCTGAACCAACCAGGGCAATGGGCCGTAGATGCAGCCGAACCAGTTTGGCAACATATTCGATGGTTTCTTTGGGGAGGCGCATTCTCCGTCCAATTCGCTGCGTCATACGGGCGCCAAGTTCTTCGTGGCCGTGAAAAGTCCAGCCGACACCATCGACAAAGCGCTTGGTTTGCGGTTTGGCGATGTCGTGCATCAAGGCTGCAAAACGAAGTTCGAATCGATCGGTATGCCGGCTGATATTATCCACAACCTGAAGCGTGTGATAAAAGACATCCTTATGCTGATACTCTTCCCGCTGCTCAATGCCGGTCATTTTATCAAGCTCCGGGAAAGTAATGGCGGACAGCCCGCTTTTGAGAAGCAGGTCGAGACTCAAAGAGGGCTGTTTGACCATCAAGAGTTTGCGAAATTCAGCGGTCAGACGCTGGGCAGGCATTTTACCGATGGCAGTGGCTTTTTCACTAATAGCGCTCCAGGCATCCTCAGCTATCGTAAATTCGAGTTCAGCAGAGAGAGTCAAGGCCTTCATCATTCGCAAGGGATACTGCTGGAACTGATCAGCTGCCTCACCAGTTGTGCGAATAATCCCGGCCGCAAAATCTGCCCTGCCGGTGCAGGGATCGATCAGTTCCCCAAAATGCTTCGCCGAAAGAGCAATCGCCATTGCATTAATGGTAAAGTCCCGGCTTTCCAGGTGGGCGCAAATAGTTTTGTCTGCTGAGCCGGTATTTTCGATGCTGAAGATTGTGATGCTGCCGGAGGCGTGATCTAACTGCGCATTTTGCGAACGCTTTGTTCCTTGCAGAGCTGCGCCGGGCAGTTCCCTTAGCAGGGCCTTCGCGAGGGCAAGAGGATCTCCGTCGCAAGCAATACTAAAGCGGGAATTTTCGTTTTGTGATAAGAGATCTCGCACATAGCTGCCGGTCACCCAGGATGGAATGCCGCTTGCGGAAGCCACCTTTGATACTGTTTGCAGCGTGGCAGACAGATCTTTTTTCTCGAATTGTTTCATTTCACCAATGATCGAAGACAAGCCTACTGGGTCTTCATCGATAATTGAACGCGGCCACGTTCAAGATCTACACTCAACACTCGTACATTCACAACATCACCAACAGACACCACGTCCATCGGATTCTTGACAAAGCGATTGGCCAACTCGCTGATATGCACGAGGCCATCTCGTTTCAGACCAATATCAACAAAAGCGCCGAAATCAACAACATTCCGCACCGTCCCTTTCAAGGTCATGCCTTCTCGTAAATCATCTATTTTCAGGACATCGCTCTTGAGAATCGGCTTGGGCATCGCGTCGCGCGGGTCCCTTCCCGGTTTTTCCAAATTGCTGATAATATCTTCCAGGGTTGGCTCTCCCACGCCAATATCTTTGGCGAGTGCCGAAACGGATTTCCCAGAGGACTGGATCAGCTTCGAAAGGTCCCGCCAGCGAGAAGGATCTTTTTCGATCTTAAACAAGGCTAGCAGCTTTTTAGTCGCGGCATAGGATTCCGGGTGGATGCCGGTATTGTCAAGCGGTTCAGCGCCATCCGGAATACGCAGAAAACCAGCCGCCTGCTCATAGGCGACGCCGCCTATGCCTGCCACTTTTTTCAGTTTCGAACGCTTATCAAAGCGCCCGTTTTCGTCGCGGTGTTTGACGATATTTTCTGCTGTGCGGCTGGTTAGGCCCGAGACATGTTTTAAGAGGCTGGCGGAGGCAGTATTGAGGTCAACACCAACCATGTTCACAGCAGATTCCACCACATTATCAAGCGCTTCGCTCAGCTCTTTCTGGTTTACATCGTGTTGGTAAAGGCCCACGCCGATATGCTTGGGATCGATCTTAACCAGTTCAGCCAGCGGATCGAGAACTCGGCGGGCAATAGATATATTCCCGCGCATGCTGGCGTCAAGATCCGGGAATTCACTTTTGGCAACTTTCGATGCCGAATAAACCGATGCGCCGGCTTCATTTACAATCATGTAAAAGAGATCACGATCTGCATCCCGCTGCTTTATCTCGCTGAGCAGCTCCGCCGCCAGGGCTTCAGTTTCCCGCGAAGCGGTGCCGTTACCAATCGCAATCAGCTCGACATCAAACTTATCTATCATTTTGCGCAAGGTTGTCTTCGCATCAAAAGTTTTGTTTTGCGGGGGATGAGGGAAGATCGTGCTGCCGGCCATATATTTGCCGGTCTTATCAATTACTGCCACCTTGCACCCGCTGCGATAGCCTGGATCGATACCCATAATGATCTTGTTGCGGATCGGCGCCTGCAGTAACAGGCTCTTTAAATTACCGGCAAAGATATCAATGGCATGGGCGTCAGCGCGCTCTGTCAATTCATTGCGCAATTCCCGTTCAATAGAAGGTGATATCAGCCGTTTGTAGCTGTCGCCTATCGCTTCTTCAATCTGTGAACGAAAAATACTTTGCTTATTCCTGATATAAAGGGATTCAATTTCGCGGGTCATTTCTTCATCTGTTACATCCACACCGATGCTGAGCACCTTTTCGCGCTCTCCGCGATTCATCGCCAAAATTCGATGCGGCACCAGTTTGGTTATCGGCTCGGAAAAGTCATGGTACATTTCAAAATCTTCATCGTCGTCTCCTTTTTTGACCCGGCTGACAAGAATGCCGGTACGCCGGCTGCGTTCTCGCACTTTTTTGCGAACAACGGCATCGTCGGAGATCGTCTCGGCGATAATATCACGTGCACCTGCCAGGGCTTGCTCAATGTCCTCTACTTCTTTTTCAGAATCCACGAACTTTGCGGCAAAGTCCGCCAGGCTGCCAGAGGTAATATCCTGCTTCAGAAGGGTATCCGCCAGTGGCTCCAATCCTTTTTCGCGAGCGATGGTCGCGCGAGTGCGCTTTTTGCGCTTGTAAGGCAGGTAAAGATCTTCCAGTTCCTGCATCTTCATGGCAGCATTGATTTTCGCTTTTAGCTCCGGAGTCAGTTTACCCTGCTCTTCAATTGAGCTGAGAATGGCGGTGCGCCGTTCCGTAAGCAAACGCAGATACTTGATCCGTTCTTCAACAGCACGAATCTCCTCTTCATCCAGTTTGCCGGTCGCTTCTTTTCTATAGCGGGCGATGAACGGAACGGTACTGCCACCATCAAGCAACTCAACGGTATTGGCAACCTGGAAGGGACGCAGATTCAGTTCCTGTGCAATTAAATCGTAAAAATCCTTGTCTGTCATAAAACGCTCCGAATAACGATGCTGAATATCGAAAATATGTTTCAGGAGCGCACAATATAAAAAGGATTCCGTGGAAATGAAAAATTCAAAATTGAAAAAATGATTCTATGAAAAGGCGGTGGTTCTTGGTCCACGATTTTCGTATCTTCCTGCCATGAAAGAATTAAGCACAGAGATGTTCGAAGAACAGTGGATGGCCGTCGCTGACCTCCCGCAGGATTCTATGAATCGGCTGATGGACGATATGGCCTCGCTGCAGCCGGATGTTCTGACATACTTGATGGGCAGTGGCCACGAGGTCCTGGATGAGGATCAGCAGGAACTATTGCTGTTTTGCGGCGTGGTAATATGGCGAACTTATACCACGGTCGGTCGCATACCGGCAGCGGTTAGCAATAAGGCCCTCGATGAGTGCGAAGAAAAAAACGGCACCTGGCTGGAGGGGCTATTCAACGCCGTTGATGAAGATGCATTTGATGATGCTATTTCGGAATTTGCCGGCACCACACCCCAGGCAGATCTTATCGACTTTCTCGGCGGCATGCTCTTCGAAGAGTTTAGTGATGCGCCGGAGGCGCGTGCTGTAATGATCATATTTTTGAAAACCACAATAGATTGTTTTGAAAGCGCATCCTGAAGCGATGATACAGCTTAAAGAAAACCCTTTTGGCCGCGGCTTTGTTTGGCCACTTTCGGTTGCCCCAATGATGGATTGGACGGATCGCCATTATCGCTATTTTATGCGGCATATTACCCGCCATACTTTGCTTTACACGGAGATGAAGACGACTGGTGCAGTGCTTCATGGCGATCGGGAAAAGATTCTTGGCTTTTCTGAATTCGAAAAACCGCTCGCGCTGCAGTTGGGCGGCGACAATCCGGCTGATATGGCTGAATCTGCGCGGATTGCAGAAAACCTCGGATACGATGAGGTGAATATCAACGTGGGATGTCCCAGTGATCGCGTTCAGCGCGGCAACTTCGGGGCCTGTTTAATGGCCACACCACACGTGGTTGCTGATTGTGTGGAAGCGATGCGCGATGCTGTCAGCATTCCGGTAACTGTCAAATGCCGTATTGGCATCGATGATCTGCCGGAATACGAAGACCTCTTCAATTTTAGCCAACAAGTGCTGGAAGCCGGCGCCGATCGCCTGACCGTCCATGCGCGAATTGCCATTCTTGCCGGATTAAGTCCTAAAGAAAACAGAACTGTACCGCCGTTGCGCTATGAAGACGTGTATCGCCTGAAGCAGGCATTTCCGCAGCACATCGTTGAAATCAACGGCGGCATCAAAACCATGGATGACGTTGCTGTACATCTTCAATCGACGGATGGCGTCATGATTGGCCGTGCGGCGTACGAGAACCCTTACATTTTTTCAGAAGCCGACCAGCGATTCTTCGGAGATAATCGCATACAGATGACGCGCCGCGAAATCGTTGAAGCGATGATGCCATATATCGAATCTGTGATGGACAATGGCTACTACCCTAACTCAGTGACACGCCACATGCTCGGCCTTTTTGCCTTTCAGCCCGGCAACCGCGCTTTTCGGCGCTATATCAGCGAAAACGTATACAAGCCCGGTACTCCTGCAACCATCATTCGCGATGCGCTTCAAGGCGTTCCGGATCATGTTCTGGATGCCCGGCTAACAGCCTCACCGGAGGCAATGCCGGCATCACGCTGACGACTCCGCCACTTGGCATCACGCCCTCAGCCCCTTGCATAATTCATCAATAAAGCATACTTTTTTCAACTTGTCCCCCTACCTGGTGACCAGGTGAGAATATTCAGGTCTCAAGAACAGAGATAGCCGGAATATCCGGCGCCAATATCGAATACATTTTGCTTACTTTTCGCTGGAAAGGATCAGAACATGAGTAACCCTCCCGTTAAAATGAGGCAGTTGGTTGATTGGAGTGCGGCGCTATGGGCTGCCTTGATCGCCGGAACCATATTTTTGATTATCAACCTGTTTGTTGTCCCTCAATTCATGGGGGGCGCTAACCATTGGATGATGCTGCGTTATTTCGGCTCCATCGTTCTGGGGTCGCAAGTACTGGCGCCACCGGCAACGTATGATGGCACCGTGCTCATCGCTGCACTGATCACACACTATGTATTGTCAATTGGATTTACCCTGCTACTGGCATACATCATTCACCGTTGGGGCCTGCTAGCCGGTATCGTGCTCGGTGGCTTGTTCGGGCTGGGATTGTATTCCATCAACTACTACACGGTGACCACGCTATTTCCCTGGTTTTTTGCGCTGGCCGGCACACCAATGGCGGTGGCCCACGCCGTTTTTGGGGCATTAGCAGGGGGTATTTATGAAGGCCTGGAGGTTGAAGAATTTGTGCCGGTAGAGGAAGCGTAAATAGTTTTCTATCGATTTTAGGGAAGTGACTGTCCCCCCTCTATCTCCCCCGGGGGGAGATAGAGGGGGGACTTCCCCAACGTTTTAACTTCAAGCAGCAAGAGGAGAAGATAACATGCTAGGAAGACAATCAGGATATCGCCGCGGCGGACGCAGCGCCTGGAAAATGAGATTGGTGATGGCGCTGATCTTGGCCGGGTTTTCGCTCTGCTCCTATTACGGATCCAGCGAGTATAATGAAGTCACCGGCGAGAAGCAATACATCAGCCTGACACCGCACCAGGAAATTGCGCTTGGTTTACAAGCGGCACCGCAAATGATGAAGCAACACGGCGGATTGCACCCCAGCCAGGAGCACCAGGACATTGTTGATAAAATTGGATGGAAGCTGGTAAACCAAAGCGATGCTGCAAAAACAGAATGGAAATTTGATTTTCATCTGCTGCGCGATTCGCAAACCATCAACGCATTTGCCTTGCCGGGCGGTCAATGCTTCATTACCGCAGCCCTTTATGGACGCCTGAAGACCGAAGGTCAGGTTGCCGGGGTTATGGGGCATGAAATTGCCCACGTGATTGCGCGACATGGGGCACAGCGGATGGCCAAGCAACGCTTGACCCAGGGACTCACCGGTGCGGTTTTAGTGGCTGCTGATCCAAGCGGCCAGTCCGGGCAGATGGCGCAAATGGTCGCCGGAATGATCAATATGAAATATGGCCGGGAAGACGAGCTGGAATCGGATCGCCTCGGCGTAAAATTCATGGTCGATGCCGGTTATGATCCACGCTCGATGATCGAAGTAATGAAGGTCCTGGCGGAAGCCAGCGGCGGGCGCAGCCAGCCGGAATTTTTCAGCACACATCCGAACCCCGATAATCGCATCGAAAAAATTGAAGCTGCTATTCGTGCGGAATTTCCAAACGGCGTGCCGTCTAATTTGATCAAGTAAGATTTAAGAAGAATACCCTATAAACAAAAAACGCACGGCATGCCGTGCGTTTTTTGTTTATACAGGTTGTAGCTAAATATTCTTACTTGGCTTCACGCTGGTAGCGTGCTGCCTTGCGATTATCATTAAGTATGATGTAATCAGCGAGGATATAGCCGCTTTCTACTAACAGAAAGTCATCATTGACGGTCGGCTCTTTGTTTTCTTCCTCTGCGTTTTCAGCAACCTCTTCTTCGTTCTTTTTCTCTGCTGCATCACGCTGTGCACGCCGCTTGGTTTCCTGCAAAGAGAAGCTACTTTGCTCGCGTCGCTCTTTAAACTCATCGATTTCGGAAAGCAGATCAGAATAGCGATCATCGCTCTTCATGCGAATATTGTGCTGCTTCACCAGTTGCGGAATAACGTTGGCAAAATCGTTCGCCTTGCGATAACGCGCACTGCGAATCTGATCCCAGAGCAAGGCATTTTCACGGGTGTTTTCACCAATTTCCATATGCTCGAGACGTGAAGGCATGCCAATATCCGGAATCACACCAACGTGCTGGGTGCTACGGCCATCTACGCGATAGAATTTGGCGATGGTCATCTTCAGCTGGCCGAGCTTGAGATCCGGATCGCGCGGATCTTGATAAATCCTGTTCAGGTCAACCGGGCGCTGAACGGTGCCCTTACCAAATGACTGATTTCCGATAATAATGCCGCGCTTGTAGTCCTGGATTGCTGCTGCGAAAATTTCCGAAGCGGATGCGCTCAGGCGGTCAACAACCACAGCCAGCGGTCCATGATATTTGACGGTTGGATTGCGGTCGGCTTCAACTTCAATTTTACCGCGCATATCGCGAACCTGTACAACCGGGCCTTTTTCGATGAAGAGGCCGGTCAGTTCAACAGCTTCATTCAGGAAACCGCCGCCGTTACGACGAAGATCAACGATAACGCCGTCAACGCCTTCGCGATTGTATTCATCCAGGAACTTCTCGACATCACGCGTGGTGCTCTTATAATCTTCAACGCCGCTGCGACGCGCATCGAAGTCAGAATAAAATGACGGGATGGTAATCACGCCGATTTTCAGATTTTTGCCTTCGTGCTCGATTTCAAGATATTCGCTCTTTGCAGATTTGTCCTCAAGTTTGATCTTATCACGAACCAGGGCAATTGTATCGGCCTTGGCATCTACACCTTCACTCGCCGGCAAAATCTCCAGACGAACAACGGTGTTTTTCTTGCCGCGAATCAACTGCACAACGTCGTCGATGCGCCAGCCGATCACGTCGACCATTTCACCGGAGCGTCCCTGTCCAACGCTAATGATACGATCGTTGGGGTGCAGCTGTTTGCTCTTGTCTGCCGGACCACCGGCAACAATTTCAGTAACCGTTGTATAGTCATTGCGGTTAAGCAGACGGGCGCCAATACCTTCCAGCGATTGGCTCATGGCAATTTTGAAATCATCAAATTCATTGGGTGAAAAATAGTTGGTGTGCGGGTCGTACGATTCAGCGAAGCTATTCATAATGATTTGAAAGACATCTTCACTATGAAACTGGGCCAGGTTCTTTTGCGAACGCTGATAGCGCTTCGTCAGGGTTTCAACAATTTCCGACCATTCTTTGCCGGCAATTTTCAGATTCAGCGCATCATGCTTCAGACGCTTACGCCAAATCTCATTGAGCTCGGCCCGATTTCGCGCCCAGGGTTCTTCGGTTCGGTCAAGTTCAATATATTCATCGACCGTGAAGTCAAATGGCGTTTGCAGGCGCTCGTACACATATTCCAGCCGTTCAGCATAGCGCTGCTGATAAATGTTGAAGATATTGTATGCAGACTTGACCTGACCGGAGCCCAGGTAGTTATCCATGCGGTAGCGATGGCTTTCAAATTGGGCAATATCCGACTCGAGAAAGTAAAGTCTGTTAAAATCCATCTTCTTCAGAAAACGATCAAAGATTTCCGAAGACAGGCTATCATTTAATTTCTTCTTTTGGTAATGACTTTGCGAAAGCAACTGGGTAACCAATTGACTCACTTCACGATGCTGCTTTTCCGGCCAGTGGTTTTCAAATGCCACCGAGAGTGAATCGTCTTCAGAGCCGTATCCGACAGTGACCAGTGAAATGATCAAAAACAGTGCTAAGAATTTTTTCATCAGCGGGCCTCATGGGGAAGTAAGAGAAATCTCTCTATATAATAAGAAAATTTGAACCAATTATGTTTTAGCGCAATCCCGCCCGGGCGAAACTGCATCCGGAGACTCGACCTTGAGACAGCGTCAAAGCAGTTCGCTGGATCAACATCGGGGCTCCTTTCTTTTCTTATAAACGATTTTCGTTCATTTTGTTTCGGGAAGAATCGACAAAAGGCGAAATATTCCTTAGAAATCTCTCGGATGATCGCGCCTGATACGATGTATTATGCAAAAAAAATGCTGAATGGTTTGTACCCGTTGACACATACCGGGCCTTATCCGACAAAGAATCGATATTGAATAGATTGGGCCGGATTATCGGCCGGCTCCTGTCCCAGGCAGATACTACCCCAGCCATGAAGCAGAATCTCATCACGATGAATAAAAAAGTTCTGCTGGTTCTCGATACGAACAAATAAACCATTGGTGCTTTTATCGATCAGGATAAATTTATCATTTCGGAACTCGATGCTGGCGTGCTTGCGGGATGCGAAGTCGGTGTCGACGACCAGATCATTGTCCTGGTGCCTTCCCAAGGTAAATGGACAGGCGTATTCATCCAGCACCACTTCTTGATTGGTATAGTGCAACACCAGCCGGGATTCACCTAACTTATCCTGAAGCGGATTCACTGCTGCCGTAATTCGGGAAAGGTCTTCCTGCCAGATGACTTCGAATATCTGGATTTTCTCCTGCTTTCCCCGCACCTTCACGCTACCAAGCGGACGGGCGTTCATGAAAAATGAAGGCAGTTGCTGGATCGTTGCCCGGCTGGTAATAATTTGATTGGGCTTGGCCAGCCCGACCATCCGCGCGGCAACATTCACGGCATCACCAAAGATGTCTTTTTTCTCGACCAGCACTTCTCCGAAGTGAAACCCAATCTTGATCGCAATTTTTTCCCGATGAAGCTCCTCGTCCTGCTGAACCGCCATCTGCATCTTCGATACCGCCAAAACACAATTTGCGAGTGAATCAAAGGTGCACATGACCTCATCACCAATGGTTTTGATAACCTTGCCCTGCTGACGGCGAACAATATCCATCAACAAATCGAGCGTGCGCGACACAATTTGACGGGCACGAACATCGCCATACACCTCAAAGAGACGGGTGCTGCCGCTTACATCGGCAAAAACGATGGCCATTTGCAGATTTTGATGAGTTGCCATATACCAGGTTTCTCGGCACCTGATCACTCGGGTGAACAGGTGAATTTGCAGTTTACTATTGTTGAGCAAGAAACGAGCCTATGCTCGTAGAAATATATGAATTTAATTGCAAATTCTGAAGCGGTTTGACGTGGGTATCACAATCTTTCTCTTTACAATGTTAGAGTTCATGGACCGCCTTCGACGACGAGATGTGCGATCCGCAACCCCTCTGCATTTGCCCGTCGCTTATAGTTATTGCAAGCCAATACTTTATATGATATATTCCCGACGTTTACGGGAAAGCTGAATGCCCGTTTTTGTATCGCAAAAGGAAGCACGGACAGAAAGATGACAGACATATCAAGTGGCGATTCAGATCAGCTCATACTGCAGGAGCTTGTTCAGTCTTCGCCGCCAAGATTACACCGGTTGGATCTGGTTCGTACGCGTCTGGTTCAACACCTTAACGAGTCGCAGAGTAAAAATCTGACCATTATTTCCGCGCCGCATGGTTTCGGAAAAACCACCTTACTCGCCCATTGGGCAGCACAGGGCGATCACAAGATTTCCTGGTTTAACATCGTTCGCCAGGATAATGATCCCGGCAGATTTATGAAGGGGCTGATTGCAGCGCTGCAACGGATTAATCCGGCAATTGGCAAGGACGTTTTTCCGATGCTCTATGCTGAACAAAAACCGTCCATGGAAAATATCCTCAAACGCCTGATTGATGATATTGCCATGACCCTTTATGATTTCTTCATCGTGCTGGAAGACTACGACCTCGTCCAGTCACAAGCTGTTCATAACATCATCGAATATATTCTGCACTACATGCCGGCTCAAATGCATATCATCATGACTAGTCAGGTTGATCCGCCCTTGGATCTGGCAGGCATGCGATCATACGGGAGGTTAAAGGAAATTCGCACCCCCTATATGGCATTCACCACTGATGAAGCCGGTGCTTTTTTCAACAACAGCCTCAATCTTGAATTATCCGTTGGGGAGATCAGTGGCATCATGCAACGCTCCAGCGGTCACCCGACCGCCATTAAGTTGAGCGGCTTATGCCTGCAGCAGATCGATAATCGCGAAGCGTTCTTGACAGCATATGAAACAGACACTGAAGACAGTTGGCAATTCCCGATGAAGGAATTTTTTGGGGTACAAGCGGATACTACCCGCGATGCGCTGCAATTGCTGGCAATGATGGAATATTTTAATCGCGACTTCTACGATGCAATGCGCGAAGAATATTATCCGGAATTGAATGAGCTCGCTGAAACAGGAGCGTTTGTGGGCTGCATCAATTATGATTCTGAAATCTTCCGTTACTATTCTCTATCGAGGCGTTTTGTGCGATCCCTTTCTGAAGGACCTGACCCGTCGCTGTATCAAAGGGCGGCAGAGTGGCATCTGGCGCACGGCTCTATTGATCGCGGTATTGAGTTCCTGTTACTGGCCGGTAATAGCGAACAGGCCGCCATATTAATCGAGAGTATTGCCCAGGAACGCCTTCAAGCGAGCGAATTGGTAACAGTCATGTCCTGGCTCAATCAATTACCGGAAGACATTATTGCAGCGCGCCCGATGTTATCGATATGTCAGGCGTGGATTCAGATTATCCGGCAGGACCTGAATGGTATTGAAAAACACCTGGAAAATGCCATAAACAATCACCTGAATACCGCTGATCCCGACGAAGTCATGCAACATATTGCCGCAATTCGGGATTTTTTGAAGTCGCGGTCCAGTCAATAGCTTAAGCTCTTCGACAATAGAGGCTTCAGACAACGACGCTCACGCCGAATTTGAAATATGAGATTCTCTCGAAAAATGGGACTTCCCAAGGAGGATCTGCGTATTTGAACAGCAACGAACTCGCGAGTGATTATTGGGGCGCAATGCACTTTTAATTAGGATTTTTATCTTTGTAGTGGGGGCGGTTTCGCTTTTTCTCCTCTGGACGCTTCCGGCATGGCCGGATTTGGGTCATCCGGAACGCGATGTACTGAGGGTTTTTACGGCAAATATTATGGCCGGAAACGATCAGGGTGGTGAGGCGACTAAGGTTATTTGTGCCGGACGCCCGCACGTGATCATTCTCCTCGAATACACCGGCAGGAATGCGGATCTCGATCTTCTGCGACGCAAAGGCTATGAGATAGCACTTGAAAGTGCCGAGCCCGGCACCCACGGCATATGCGTATTGACCCGTGGATTCCAGGATGGTGTCAGCGCACAGTTGATCGCTTCTCCGGTCAAGGGCCCTTGCCGTATTCCCATTGCCACCCTCCGCATTCGCTATAAGCAGACCTACTATACAATATTTGGCCTGCACGCCCCGCCGCCAATTCCTGATTGCAAAAACACAACCGATCCAACCCTTAGGGTATTAGCAACCTGGATCGGCAATGGACGGCTTCTAAAGAATGTCGGCGCCGGCCGCAAGGGTGATCCGGTCATCATTGCCGGAGATTTCAACGTGTTTTCCTCAAACAGCGCCTTTCGCGGACTGAAGTCCTGCGGCCTGGCTGACACGTACGAGAAAACCAATTGGCGTCACGGCCCGACTTATTCTCCGTCTACTTTCCTGCCGGCAGCAGTTCGTATTGATTACATATTGTCATCACTACCTCCGCTGTCCGCCAAGACAATTCACTTGCCGGGTTCGGACCATCGCGGCGTGGTTGCCGACCTGAAACTGGATGTCCCGCGACGTAAAAAATCCGGCAGAAGGTGACGCCTATGCTGACCGAAAAACAACGCGACATACTGCACACAGAATTCCCGGATATAAAGGCAGAACAAATCGACGCACTCGCTGCTTACTGCGACCTGCTTCGCGATTGGAATCAACGCATCAATCTGGTTTCGCGCAAGGATATCGATTTTCTCTGGGAAAACCACATTTTGCCCTCGATTCTACCCTTAACAATCGCAGCGATTCCCACCGGGATTCGCGTTCTCGACATCGGTAGTGGGGGTGGATTACCTGCCTTACCCTTAAAAATTTTGCGCCCGGATTTGCAGATCGTGATGATCGATTCCATTCGCAAGAAATACTACTTTCTTCAGGAAGCGATTCGCGCACTTCAATTGCACGGTATAACCGCCATGAATCATCGTGTGGAGGCCTTGCATGATCAGGAAGAACTGCTGGAAGCGTTCGATCTGGTTACTGCTCGCGCGGTCGCCCCTTTGGAGCGCCTGATCAAATACGGCAGCCCTTTTTTGAAAACCCCTCGCCGCTTCCTGCTCTGGAAGGGCAGTTCCGACATACCCGACCTGGAAGCACGAGCGGCCCGCAAGGATTTCCAATACACCATCCATCGTCTGCCGGCCTCCAAACATTCCCTCTCTCCCAAACTGGCGGAGCTTTGCTGGTTTGAAATTCGTTTCTCCTGAGCACTCCTTTGACAGCCGGAAGCTTGTTGAGCAGCTCTGCTGATCAATGTTGGTCTGTTGCATAATCGCTCCAAAGCGTGCGGTAGAACCGCACACTAGGAGTATTTATCCGCATTGTCCCGCTTTTCATATTATTTCGAAAGTTTTCAACATAGTTTTCCACAGGTTTTCCACAATTTATCCGCAGCTTTTGAACAAAATTTGGCAAGTTATTAACAATTAGCGGATCCTTTTCATCATTTGTTAACAATTCCACCAAGGCAGAAAATCAGCTTAAACATAATTAAAACAATTTTTTAGAGATTAAAGATTTCTGTTTTCCACAAATTATCAACAATTGTGAAGAACTGGTGTTGATAATCTGTTTAAAGAAATGTGGGAATTGTTGGTTAATTGTGGAAAATTCCCATCCGGATCGCCATTTCGATGGGAATTTTGTTTTTCGCGCGCAATTTCCTAATCTTGCTGTATGAGAAAATCACTGCTCTGGACATCCCTTTTTCTGGTGCTGTTTATCCTCTCACTTGACTTTTGGAGTTGGGACGATCCAATTGTTCTCTCAGCACTTGGCCTTCCCGGCTGGGTATATTATTTCATCTTGCTTCAAATCCTCTTTGCCGTTGTTTTCTATTTCTTTTCCCGCGAAAGCTGGAATGATCCTGAAGATCAGGGGGCAGCGCAATGACAACCCTCGTTATCATTGCGCTCTATCTCTTGGTTACCCTCGGGATCGGCCTCTATGCCTATCGCAAGAGCGAGGATAATCCCGACGACTTCTTCCTCGCCGGTCGTCAAGTTGGTGGGATTGTGCTATTTTTTACGCTGGTAGCCACCAATTTCAGCGCCTTCTTCTTCCTTGGATTCGCCGGGGCCGGATATCGGATCGGTTACAGCTATTATGGCATGATGGGATTTGGCACTGCCCTGGTGGGAATTTCCTTTTACTTTATCGGACATAAGGTCTGGGTGCTGGGCAAAGCCAAAGGCTATATCACCCCGCCGGAATTGATTGGAGATATTCAACAGTCCGATGCCCTGAAAGTGGTTTACCTGGCAGTGATGGTAATATTCACCCTGCCCTATCTTGCTCTGCAACCGATTGGCGCCGGCATCCTGTTATCGCAATTAACGGATGGCCTCATTCCACAATTTGCCGGTTCAGTCATCCTTTCCGTATTCATCGTGATCTACGTTTTTCTCGGAGGCATGCGCAGCGTGGCCTTGACCGATCTTATCCAGGGCATCATCATGTTTGTGTTGATGTTTGTTGCGGTTGCTGTGGTTGGCAATGCCCTGGGCGGTATCGGCGAAGCAAATCGCCAGGTGATGGAATTGAAACCGGGCATTTTTTCGCGCGAAGGCGCAGACGGTTCTTTCACCCCGCGGGTGTGGTTCAGCTATATGATTTTGTGGGTAATGGCAGTGCCGATGTTTCCACAAATGTTTATGCGATTTTTTATTCCGGCCTCAACCACCTCATTACGGACTTCAGCCCGGCTTTACCCATTGGTCACGGCCTTTCTCTTTATTTGCCCGATTATGATTGGCGTGATGGGCCACCTGGCCTTTCCCGATTTAGTCGGCAGGGAAGCAGATACCATTTTACCACGTATGCTATCAGCATACGCCCCGGAATGGCTAGCCGCCACGATTATGGTAGGCGCCCTTGCCGCATTCATGTCCACCATGGACTCCCAATTGCTTGCGCTTAGCTCCATGTTAACACGGGATATTTACCAGAGCTTTTTCAATCGCGATGTCAGCATCGAGCAGCAGGTATGGATTGGCAAAATTTTGGTCGTCTTTCTTTCACTGATTGGGCTGGCAATTGCCTGGAAGCCCCCCTCAACCATTGCTGCAATTGCGACTCAGGCGTTTACCGGATTATCACTGCTTTTTCCAGCTACAGTCGCCGCACTCTATTGGCGACGAACAAGTGCCGCCAGTTGCGTTGCCTCCATAGTTGTCGGAGAAGTCCTACTGGTCCTGCTTTACCTGCAAATTATTCCCAGTGGATTTACGCTGGGATTTCTGCCGATAGTGCCACTGACGATCATCTGTTCTTTGGTTATTTGGGCCGGTTCGACGATGGCTAGAAGCAAGGTGTCTAAAGCGGGATAAATCCGTCACTCTCGCTGCTTGCCTGCTTGTCCACCGCCGCACAAGCGTGTTCAAAAACGAACACCTAACGACTTAAAAATAAGACGTCAGGTCCGCTTTCATCCGGTTTCTGATATTGGTACAGCCTTTGCGATATTCCGGCTGAAGAGCTAGCAGCAAAAAGGAGCAATTATGTTCGCCAATTACCTGACGGTTGCATTTCGCAACCTGAAACGATATAAAAGCTATACACTGATCAATCTCATTGGCCTCTCCCTGGGCTTCACAGCGGCCATCCTCTGTTCATTTCTTGCCTGGCGTTTATTAGCTGCCGATACGGATTTTAGCAAGGCAGAGGACATTTATACCGTTCACGTTGGAACAGACTACTGGAGCAGCAGCACCAGTTGGTCTCCGCTGGCTTCGGCGATGAAGGAATCGTTCCCATCGGTCAAACGGGCAGTACGAGTCTATCAAACAAAACACGAAGTCTATGCTGATGACAATGATGATCAACGCTATCAGCAGGACGTCATTTATGCCGATAGCGACTTTTTCGAGGTCTTTGATTTCGAAATGGTCACCGGAAATCACCAAACGGCCTTATCGGAAACTTACTCTGTTGTGCTCAGCAAGGATGCCGCGCAAAAATATTTTGGAGCGGAAAATCCGCTTGGGCGTTATCTCTGGCTTGACCGCCGCACCCGCCTGACCGTCACAGGTGTCGTGGAAGATCTCAGCAACGAATCTTCGGTCCATTTTGACGTGCTGGCCAATTACGAAAATGCTGAACTCAACATGCGCTTCGTAAAGGTTGGCCGCGATAACTGGCGTAACAATTTTGTCTTCACTTACCTGGAAATGCAATCGGGCAGTGATCGTGAAGCGATGCAAAGCCGCACTGCAGCTTTCCTGAAAAGCCAGATGGGTTCCGCCTGGTATGAAGGCATTCAGATGAATCTTATTCCGCTTCTGGAAGAACATGAAACCGGTCATTTCTATGCCTACCTGCTGCTGATGCTCTCGGCCGGTATCATGCTTCTCTCAATTATCAACTACACCAATATCGCTATGTCCCGCTCCATCGACCGCGCTCGCGAAATAGGAGTACGTAAAGTGCTTGGCGCCCGTCAATCAGGTTTGGCCGGGCAGTTCCTGGTCGAATCGATGCTGCTTTCGCTCATCGCCTTGATCGCCGGACTGGCTCTTGCAGAACTGCTGCTTCCCTCATTCAATAGCCTGCTCGAAGGATTGCTGGATATTGACCTCAGCTTGCGCAGTCCGGCTGTTTGGTTTACTGCCTTTGTAATGGCATTGTTTATAGGCCTGATCGCAGGTGCATATCCGGCATTCTTTCTATCGCGCTTTAATGCCACGGAGGTCATCAAGGGCAAACTTGGCAACCAGCCAAACGGCGCACGACTGCGCAGCGGCCTGCTGATATTTCAATTTGCGGTATCGGTATTCATCTTCATCTGTGCCTTCTTCGTCAACCGCCAGATTGACTACATTCAACAACGTGGATTCGATTTCGGCGAAAAACCGCTGATTACTATTCGCACCTCGCCATTTGGTTTCGAGAAGCCGGAAGAAGGCCTTTCACACCTGGAGCGCTATGTCTCGGCATTGCGTCGGGAAAGCGATGTCGAATCGGTTTCCATCAGCTCTTCCATCCCCGGCGACAACTGGTACTGGCAAACCTTTCCGGTATCGCAAAATCCCAATCCCAAGGAAGATGAAGTCATCCAGATGCATGGATCCCTGGTCGATAGCAGCCACATCACTACGCTTGGCCTGGAATTGCTGCGCGGGCGGAATTTCGATAAACCGAATGAAGCCGTTATCAATGAAACTGCCTTACGGGTCCTGGGCTGGGAACATGGCCTGGGTGAAGTGTTTTACCACAAGGGAGCACCTTATACGGTTGTTGGCATTACCAAAGATTTCCACTTTGCGTCAATGCGTTGGGCCATCAAGCCGGCTGTGATGATTCCCTTTCCGCCTAACAGCCCGAACTATCTCTTTACGAGCATTCGCGTAAATGGAGATACAAAAAATGTACTGGATGCGGCAAGTGAATTGTGGCCGCAGGTTGGCTCTGCCAGTGGCTTCACCTACAATTTTGCCGATGAGTATTACAGCCGCGTTTATCGTAACGAAACGGCGCTCTCCCAAATTGTCACATACGCCGCAACTGTCGCCTTAATTATCGCTCTGGTAGGTCTATTTGGGCTCGGCTCACTTTCCGTGGTCCAGCGCACCCGCGAGATCGGGATCCGCAAGGTGCTTGGCGCATCTACATCCAATGTGGTAATAATGCTCTCAAGCCGCTTCTTCTGGTTGATTGCCATTGCCATCATCATCGCCTCGCCGATTGCGATGACGGTTATGAACATGTGGCTGGAAGACTATGTTTATCGTACCGATCTCAGCCTGTTCAGCGCCGCCATCCCCGGATTAGCCATCCTTGGTACGGCTATGCTGGTACTGGCCCTGCAAACCGTCCGGGCAGCGCTGGCCAATCCGGTGGAGAGCCTAAGGTATGAATAGAACGATCGTTGTCCGTTCATCGGACAACGATCAACGGTCAACGGCACATCCCCCTGCCTGCGAAGTGGGATGTGCATCTATTCCTTCCCCTTCTTCTCACCCACCTTACTCTTAGCTGCATCCTTGCGATCAGCCGCTTGATTTTGCGGCCGGGATATTGATCGCTTTTTCTGCGCTAGATTTCTAAGATGAACTCTCAGGTGTTCAAAATATTTTTCGTACATATGGTTCCCTCCTAATAAGACCAGCAGCGTTTACTAATTTCGCCGGAAATCAACTGCTGCTACCTCGTTCCTGAATAGATGATTTCGATATTATTTTCTGAATGGATGAACGGAAAATGCGCGAAGAGACATCAGCTCGAAAAAGCCGCTTGCCAGTATTGCAGGTGGTGGGATAGGAAGTTTTCGTCCTCCGCTAATATCAGATATGTGAAAGATCGCTGAGGGATATCATCGCCCGAAAAGGTTAGGATGTTAGCAGCTTTTTCATCCAAATCCGTTAAAAGATCTTAAAAGAGTAACACAAACTTTCGCAAATGAACACCATGGTTTAAGAAATTGAAAACTATTCAATTGGGGGGGAGTCGATTCGGGAAGATTCGTGTACATTCGCGGCAAATCTTTGTTCTGAACTTTTGTGTCGACCAATCGTTTGAAAAAGGACCCGCATATGAAAACAGATTCGGGTTGCGTATGCAAACTGCCGATGCATATATTTTTTGGTCCAATCAATAAGGAAATACTATGATACAACGCCTGATTTTTGTGGCACTATTGGCCTCTATATCGCTATCCTTCTCTCAAATCTCTTACCGCGAAACCTACGATAAACAATTCCTGGACACCAAGTATCCCCAGAAGATACCGGTACTATTCCGCACCTTTCCAGTTTATCAGGGAGATAATCAATACCGGGTTATTGTTCCTATCCGAATTCAGTTCAGCTACTTGCAATTTGTCAGTGAAGACGGAACGTTCAGCGCTGGCGCTGAATTAGAGATTGAATTCAAGAATAGCAAAGATGGCGAAGCGAAGCGCAGTATCCGCCGCTCAGAAACCATGGCCGCTGATTTCGACGAGACCTTGAGCAAGACTCGCTACCTGGTTCATGTTGACTCAGTAGATCTGCCGGCAGGAAACTATGATGTTGTAATGAAATATCGTGATTTACACGGCTCACAGGAATTGCGTTTTGTTCAGAAGTTACGCCTGGCCGAGGATCCAAAATTTCAGGCGCCACTACCGGTTTGGGTAGATTTGGATGGCGAAGAATCGCATGGATTTCCTGGCATTGAAGGTGTTCCAACACCGCTTCTGAAGCACTGGGATTTCAATAAAGATCTCGGTATTTATCTGAAATTCTGGTCCGAAGAGCGCTCTCCGCGATTGTCGGTAAAACTGATTAATAGCAAGAACGGCGACATCGTTTTTAGCGACGATTCAACTTTCGCAGACGACTCGCAATATCACTCGATTCAGTATGAAATCGCAGCTAACCAGCTGGAAGAAGGTAAGCACAGGCTGAAAACCGTCTACTATCATGGTCAGGATTCTACAGTAAAGAGCGTTCCGTTTAATGTGACCTGGTTCGACAAGCCGATCAGTCTTTGGGATACTAAATTGGCTATCGGCCCGCTGGAATACATCGTCGATAAAGAGATTTACGATGATCTTCGTAAAGGTAAGAATGAAGAAAAGACAGCGAAGTTGAACGATTTTTGGAAGAAGCTCGATCAGACGCCGGAAACACCGTTTAATGAGCTCAAGCGGGAATTTTACTCGCGGGTCGATTCAGCAAATGTGCTCTTCAGTAGTCGCAAGGTGCTGGGCTGGCGCACTGATCCCGGCAAAATTTACATCGCAGTTGGGCCACCGGACAAGATTGTTGACAATAGTCTGGCGCCGATTGGCGAGCCCCATCTCAAATGGATTTATAATCGCGACAATAAGCAGCTGGTATATACTTTTCTGGCCATTGAAGGCCGCAAGAAATATCGTCTTCTGAAATCTGAAGAAAGCCCCCTCTAGTGACAGAACAGGTAAAAATTGGCGTTGTTGGGGTTGGTCATTTAGGCCGGCTCCACGTGATGCAGTTGAAAGAGGTCGACGAAGCTGTGCTGGTTGGTATTTATGACAATAGCATCGAGCGCAGCAAAACCATTGGCGACGAATTCAGCGTGCCTGTGTTTGAGAGTTTTGAAACCCTGCTTGATGCCTGCGATGCGATCAGCATCGTCACCCCTACCGGTTTCCATTATCAATACGCAAAGCAAGCTCTCAATGCCGGACGGCATATTTTTATGGAAAAACCGATGACGGAAACGGTTGCCCAGGCAGATGAATTGCTAGCTCTCGCCAAGGCAAAACAATGCAAAATTCAAATTGGGCATATCGAACGCTTTAACCCCGCTATCATGGCGCTGGAACCGCTGGAAATCAATCCGCTCTTTATTGAAGCTCACCGTATGGCGAACTTCAACCCGCGTGGTACCGACGTCGCAGTCGTGCTGGATTTAATGATCCATGATATCGATCTGATTCTCAGCTTCGTAAAGAGTCCGGTGCGTGGCTTACACGCCAGCGGCATGTCGGTGATATCGCCAACAGCAGACATCGCCAATTGCCGCATTGTGTTTGAAAACGGCTGCGTCGCCAACGTGACCGCCAGCCGGATTTCCGCTACCGGCATGCGCAAAATGCGTTTCTTTGAGCCCAATGCCTACATTTCCGTCGACTTTGTGAAAGGCGCTTCGGAGATCTTCTATCTCAAACAGGGAAAATTTGATTTTGAGAGCGAAACCCCGGCAATGACCCTCGGACAAATCGAAGCCGGGGCAGAAAAACGGGAAATTCTCTATACGCGCATGAACAAAATTGAAATCAACCCCCTCCGCTATGAATTGAAGCTTTTTTGTGAGGCAATCATTAATGATCTGTCGCCGGCAGTGAGCGGTGAAGATGGCCGCCGGGCTCTGGCAGTGGCTGACCAAATTATGGCCAGCATCAATGAACATACGGAGCTGGTCAAAAAACATTGGGATATATAGCCTGAATTCTAGCGTTAATTTTTAGGGTAATCCCCTCTCTATCTCCCCTGGAGGGAGATAGAGAGGGGATAGTCAGTTATAAGGCTGTTTTTCCATTCAAGCTTCTAACTCTAATATTTTATTCCCTTCCGAAAGTCTCTTACCCGCAGTATTATTTCTTGCATTTTTTAAGCGAGACACCCCGGATAGACGATAATTTGATAACACATCATGGAATCAGGGCAGCTTCTTTTTAAATATCGCGGCATTACGCCGTACCCCATTGTTCTCCTTTTTGTGGTGCTTGCAAAGCCAACAGTTGCATCGTTTCTGACAGGTGGTGTCTTTCTGCTAATTGGGGAATTCTTGCGAATTTGGGGCGTGGCGCATGTCGGTGGAGAAACACGCAGCAGGGAGATCGCTGCAGAAAGCCTGGTCACCAACGGCCCCTATGCCCACCTTCGCAACCCACTCTATCTGGCCAACATGCTCCTTTATACCGGCACCACGATTGTTGCCAACATTTGGATGCCCTGGATGCTGCTCTTCGTTTGGATATATTTTGGACTGCAATACTACTTAATCGTCCGCGTAGAAGAAGCGACCTTGCAAGATCTATTCGGCGACCTGTATCTTGATTACCGCAAAGAAGTGCCCTGCATTATCCCTCGCATCATGCCCTTCAAGTCCGGCAGTGCTGCACCGACAGACTATTCTGCCGCACTCTTATCCGAGAAAAGCACCCTTATCAGCATGTTTGCGATTCATCTCATCTTCTTTATGCGCATGGTGTGGCTGTGAGAACATCCTCCAAATTCCAACAGGAAAAATTCCAACAGGAAAAATTCCAAATAACTAAGGAAGCAGCCCCAAACTTCAACGTTCTTTGACACTGATCGAATATTTGTACCAATGGTTGTTGCATGTCCGTACCTCGTTATCGGGCATCCGTAGTTTCGGAGAGTGGATTCCCGCTAAAGTATGCGGGAATGACAAACGAAGCATAGTCCTGCGTATTTTTGGAATTTTTCTTGTTGGAATTTGAATATTATGCAGTAGCGATTTGGAATTTTTCCTGTTGGAATTTGGATTTTGGGCGATGTAGTGATCAGGTATTGACTTTACCAATTTCATCAGCTATATTTTGTGCAACCAAAAAGTTGCAAATGGAGATCAATATGCCTCAAATTTTTGAAATCAAAAAAGAAATCCGTATTGAAGCCCCTATTTTGAAAGTATGGGAGGCGATAACAGACCCGGCAATAATCGAGAAGTGGTTTTCACCAGGGACTCCCTGGGTATTAACCGAGCTGGCTGTCGGCGGGCGGCTATTCGTTCGTCACCCGGAGAGCGGCGCAGAGCTATATGTAAGCGTGCTGGAAGAAATCGACCCACCTCACCGGGTGGTTTGGCATGGCGCAGAGAACCTGCCAAATCACCCGGAGAACCGAACCACTTATTTGCTCAGCGAAGACGGGACCGGCACCCATTTAACAATGCTCTATACCGGTTATGGCAACGAAATGACAGAAGCCTTTCAGAAAATGGTCGATCAGTCAGATCCAGCATTTGATACGATGCTTGGTAATATTGCTGCGGTGATTGAGGGACGCCCATTGCCCAATCCAAGCGGTTTCTGATCACAGTAAAACCCAGGAAAAGCGATCATGCAATTACCTTACCTGAAGGATGATCCGCCGATTTTTGCTGCGGTGGCCGACCCGGTCCGCCGCAGCATATTGCTCAACCTGGCGGAAAACAGTCCAAGAACCGCAACCCAGCTAACGGATGAATACCCGATGACGCGCCAGGGGCTTCTCAAACATATCACAATCCTGAAAAATGCCGGTTTGGTGTCGGTGCACCAAGAAGGTCGCGACAAATTATTCACGCTCAATCCGGCACCTCTGAAAGCGTTATCAGCATTGGAGTTTCTAATCAACCAACAATGGGACAAGCGACTTAATCGTTTGAAGAATCTGCTGGAAGAATAATTCATATCCCCAAATCCCCTTTAAGAGTGTGTTTGGAAAGTTGCTTCTTGTCGTTCCCGAATGCTTTTATCGGGAATCCAGAGCTTCAAAAAATGGATTTCCACTAGAAACATGCGGAAATGACAAGCCTGGATATCATATTTGATAGCCCAGAATACTTTTCAAACGTATTGTAAGAGAAAATCCACGAAAGCAATTTTAGTATATTTTTGTTCACTTATCCCCGTTTTATTCCTTATATTGTTGAGAGCAATAACTTCTCACAAGGAGGGAATAAAATGGAAGCCCTGAAGCTCTATCCCAAAGGTCGCGGAACCGCTGAGAATCCAGCCAGTAGATTTGTAAAGATTGATTACGAAGCGGATGATACAGCGGAAGCGCATGAAAGCGGTTTGAAAACCGTATTTTATGAAGATGCCAGCCAAACCATTCTGGCCCGCAACAACAGTCCGGATATTCCCTTCGACGTCAGTATCAACCCCTATCGGGGCTGCGAGCATGGCTGTGTTTACTGCTATGCCCGCCCTACCCATGAATATTTCGAACTCTCTGCTGGACTTGACTTCGAATCAAAGATCTTTGTGAAACGCAACGCCGGCGAATTGCTACGCAAACAGCTGATGGCCAAACGCTGGGTGCCGCAAACCATTGGCATCAGCGGCGTCACCGACCCATACCAACCAGCCGAAAAGCATTTCCGGATTACACGTTCCTGTCTGCAGGTGCTTGCCGAATTCCGCAATCCGGTCGGCATCGTCACGAAAAATCACATGGTGACCCGCGATATTGACTATATCAGCGAACTTGCGGAGAACCAAGCAGCGATGGTTGCCCTCTCAATTACAACCCTGGATGGAGAGTTAGCCCGTCGAATGGAACCGCGCGCATCCCATCCACAGCGTCGTCTCGAGGCAATTCGCAAACTATCTGCAGCCGGCATTCCCACCGTCGTAATGGTGGCCCCGGTTATTCCGGGTTTAACCGATCACGAAATCCCGGACATCATCGCAGCAGCAGCCGAGGCTGGCGCAACACATGCCTACTATGTCATGTTACGCCTGCCTTATGGCATTGGCGATCTATTCCAATCCTGGCTGGGAAGATATTATCCGGATCGTAAGGAGAAAGTGCTAAACCGCATCCGCTCCATGCGTGATGGCAAATTAAATATCAGCCAATTTCATGATCGCATGCGTGGCAATGGGGTATTTGCGGATCAAATCAACACCTTGTTTAAAGCCGCCTGTCACCGTGCGGGACTGGGATTGGATCGTCCACGCCTGACACTCTCGAAGGACGCTTTCCGGCGTCCCGGCTCGGTCCAACTAAAACTCTTTTAATCGATCTTGAAGCCATCGATTAGCGGCGCCGATAATTAAAAAAGCCCGTGTTTATGTCCCGACTTTTTTGGAAATTTCAGTCCTTGAATTTATACAGGAGGAACGCATATGAAAGGTGGGCTGGATCAGCGTCTCGGTATTACGATTGACAATGTCCGCGATTTTGTCGTGGGTCATGGCAAAGAAGTCCCGCTGTTTGATGGCACTAAAGCGCCTTATATTTATTTCGATAACGGGGCCAGTACACCCATCCTGTCTCCGGTACTGGACAAGGTGAATGAGTTTATGGAATGGTACAGCAGCGTCCATCGCGGTACCGGCTTTAAATCTCAACTTTGTTCCCGGCTCCACGAGCACTGCCGGGAAATCGTCGCCCGCTTTGTGAATGTCAATCCGGATGACCACGCGATTATTTTTGGTAAAAACGCTACGGAGGCAATCAATAAGTTGGCCCATCGCCTGACAATGGATGGTAAACAAATCGTTTTGGTTAGCAAGATGGAGCATCATTCCAACGATTTGCCCTGGCGGAATCAGGCCAATGTAAAACACGTCGAAGTCGACGAGAATGGTCGCCTGTCTGAAGAAGACTTGATTGCCAAGCTGGAAAATTATGGTCCCAAGGTCGGTCTATTTGCTGTAACCGGCGCGTCCAATGTCAGTGGCTGGGTCAACGACATTCATCGTCTTGCCGAAATTTGCCATCGGTATGGCGTCAAAATCATGGTAGATGCAGCTCAACTAATGCCCCACCGCAGGGTTGATATGCGACCACCGGACGATCCCGGTCATATCGACTTCCTGGCATTCTCCGCTCACAAGATTTATGCCCCGCTTGGCGCGGGTGTCCTTATTGGTGATAAAGACGTCTTCCTGCAAGGTGAACCGGACATGGTTGGCGGCGGCACGGTTGATGTTGTTTCTCTCGACTACACCTACTGGGCAGAAGTGCCGGAGAAAGAAGAAGCCGGAAGTCCGAATACCGCAGGTATCATCGGCCTGGCCAAAGCCTTGTTAGTATTGGAAGAAATTGGCATGGATAAGGTAGCGGCACATGAAGAACGTCTCACCCGCTACATCCTGGAAAAGCTGCAAGACTTTCCGACAGTTACGATTTATGGTGGCGTTGATCCCAACGACTTAGACGACCGACTCGGCGTTATCGCCTTCAACGTCCGTGGCATTCCCAACGCCCTGGTTGCAGCAATTCTTAGTCACGAAGCGGGCATTGGTGTACGCAACGGCTGTTTCTGCGCTCAGCCTTATATGAAGCACCTGTTACAATGCTCTGATGCAGAAGCCAAGGTGATGGAAGAAAAGATCTTTACCCGCCGGAAGTTTGATTTGCCGGGTGCAGTGCGGGTCAGTTTCGGCATCTACAATACTGAAGCAGAAATCGACCGCTTTATTGACTGCCTGGACATGATTGTGAAAAAGGAGTGGAAAGGCGAGTACGAAGAGGATCCGCAGACCGGGGAATTCTTTCTTAAAACCGCTGAACCGGAATTTGATTCTTACTTCTGCTTGTAAAATATCACCGGCTGCTCCATGCAGCCGGTTTCTTCTTACCTACCTTTTAACCGTATACGGCAAGCTTAGATCTCCTGAAAGCACTTTGAATACCTGATAAACCCCAAGCAACGGCTTATCAGTCGCCATGGATACCTCCATATAGGCAGCAACAGCATCGAATGAAAAATCTGTCTTGTAATGAATACGCTGCGCAGGAATGAGCACTTTCAAAGTGTTATCTTTCAAAACAACCGAATAGCCCGGAGAGTCCATATACATCGGCATGCCGGGATTTGTCGGTGGGAGGACAACGTCCTTATCTCGCTCCTTATCAAACTGCTTGACCGCCAGTCCACCGGCAACCCGCTTGTCCGGATTTAGTACCACCCAATGGGTATGAAAAATTACCCCGTCGTTTGCATAGTCGCGATCATTATTTTCATCCCATAAGGGTGTATCGTCAAAATCAGGATGCGCCGTAATCGCCAGAGCGACCACGCCTTCAACAGCATTGAAGCCAACGTCCTCGGATTTCAGACTGGTCGGAAACACATAACCAAGTACCGGCGCCCCATTCATTTCGCCGCGAGCATCTGGTGCAGTTTGCCCGGCTTTTCCACGGACCTTCATTTCAAATACCAGCAGGTCAAGATCGTCTACATACTTGACACTAGCCTCTTGAATATCCATATCTGCGGTTTTGAGCGAGGCAACTTCCTGCTCACCAGCAATCTGGGCACTAACTGATATGTGCGAAGCACCTAAAAGCAAAAGTAGCGGCATTAGTAAAGAAGCACATTTGTGAGTTTTCATAATTATTTCCTTTCTTTTTTAGTAGGACTCCTAACTAATTTGGGCGAAAAAATTTTGTAGACAAAATGCTTTGGTTAAATGAGGTCGATGTTATCCGCCTTCTATCTACACCCGGAGGGGATGGAAGGGGATAATCGGCACATCGACAATGATTTGCTATACTGTTATCTTTAGATGTTCCGGACAATCTATTCGCAATTCGCTCCCGCTTAGCGGACGCTCCAGTAACGCGCAATAATATGCCCGATCTTCCGATGGCACTTTGCGAAAATATTGACACGATTGGCACATTCGCTGTTGGGAAATAGTACCGGCCTCTTCCAGATTGCTGATCACCATCAGTAAATTCCTAAAGACCACTTCTTTTTCGACGCTGGTAATTTGCTCTACGAGTAACCGCAAATCCTCCGTAAAGAGAGCAATGTCTCCGGCGGTCTTTTTTCCTTCAGCAGTAACCTGCAAAAGAGAACTACGTGCATCATCAGGATTACGCTCCTTGATAATTAACCCTTTCTGTTCCAGGGAACTCACCGCATCGCTGATCGTCGCCTTGGTCATATTAAATTCTGTTGCCAAGCGAGTAACGGTTCGAAGATGCTGTCCCTGGTAGCGCAAAAAAATAAGAATCTGCATCTGAATAGGACTCAAGCGATGCTTTTTGTTTTCCCGCCAAAGATTGACACGGAAGACCTGGGAGATACGCTCCAACGCAAAAACGATCTTGGAGCTTATATCGTTATTTTGGAATTCCGGATCAAATATTGAGTTCATGATGACCTGTTTTTAGTTTGGACTCCTACCAATATAACATATCCGGTTTTTGTTGTCAAGTTGTGTTGCAAAATTATTTTTGAGGCCCTTCGATAAGTTTCGGAGGATCTACTCTCCAGCCCCCAAACAAGAAGAGGCTGCCTGTGGGCAGCCTCTTCTTGTTTATTGCAAATCGGGTGATATCAAATTTTAGATGAGGCGAACACCACCTCCGCGGCTGCCACCCTCAATTTCTTCAATCCGCTTGTATCGCCTGTACGCCTCGGCCATGCGAGTGTGATAATTGTTTTGGGCGAACCCGGGACCATTATAATTTTTGGCAAAGGTGGTCCAATCTTTATCTTTCAGCGCCTGTCGCATCACGCCGTTCTTGGTTTTCCGAATGAAGCTGGTAAACGCAAAGAGGTGGTCAGCAGCGCTGTCAAACATGGCATTAACATATCGTTGAACACTGCTATGACCGGCAGCTTTGTAGTTGAAGCCCATAATCTGGAAGATACCCCAGGATGCTGATTTCAGGGCCGCTTCGCGATGAATCTTGACAGCAATGTCCAGGCGATCGTATTCACCTGCGCCGCCGCGATAGTGTTCACGAGTCCAGCGTTCATAGACGATGGACGGGAAGCGCTCTGCATGAGGTGCCGGATCAACGCCAACCTTCTTCAACTCACGCCAAAACACATGCCCTTCAAAAAGAATTTTCGGCCGGCCATCACTGAGAAAACCCTGGGCATTCATGCCAACTTCTACTTCGATCACTGCTTTTAAGGCAGCAATCTCAACGCCGAGATCGAGTGCAGCAACGCGCAAATCCTGATCACCCAATTGGCGTTTGTTAAGTTCTGCGGCGAGTTGCGGATTACCAACAGATGATGCGGGAATAATCTGGGTGCCGGCCACCGTGGCTGCCGTTGGAACAATCAGGGAATTTGGTTGCACCGTGGTAGAAGGCGCATTAACGCCGGGCACAGTAGCACCACCGGTGAATACATCCGCATCGGTGACGGTATTACCAGTCTGGCTTTCCAAAATCGAAAGGGCCTTGGTACCAAAATAAAAGGCAACCATCATGGTAAAGGCCTGCAAGAAGAAATTGAACTGATCATTCATCGGCGGGGCGTTGGTATCGAAAGAATAGATGAGAATTGCAAACCCACCCACCAAGAGGGTCAATGCCAATGTCCCGCGAACCGTTCCATTCGGTAAGCCGAGAGTCTCACCCTTGTATGGATTCACATCGGGCAAAATCAGGTCTTCCTCGTGAAACGGCAACCCCAGCTCTTTCCTTTCCCGGGCAACGTCAAAGCGGTCGAGCAGATTTTCCCAGGCATGATCGGTATACCCAAAATTGACATTGTAGAAATAGAGTAACCAGACGTAGAAGTCGATGAGAATACCAAACCACAGAATAATGGCGGCCAAAGAAATCCGGGCATAAATATTGCCAAAGTCTGCCGGCCAATTAAAGAGAACACTTAAAGCAAGGCCGCTAAAAGCGAGAAGGATGCCCATGATGACCACAGTCATCATGCGGCGAAAACCGGACCAGGCCTCCCGGTTTGGGCGCTCAGATGTGTTCGGGATTGCGGTGTTAAGTTCGTCAGACATGTATCACCTCTGTTATTGCGCGTCAGTATGTTGATAATATTTGTTTGTCTTCATTTATCAGTTTTTGCCAATGACATAGCCAAGCCCCACCGATCCAATGACATAGAGGACAGTCTTCCAGCGCTGCTTACGGAGCTCACTAAGGGCAGCATCGGTATTCTTGGTTGATCGTTCAACCAGTGTCGTTGCGGTATCCAACTGCACCTCATAGCGGGCAATTGCTGAATCCTGTTTGGCGATAAAGGCGGCTTGACGATCAACAAGGGCATCGCGGGTAACAATAGTCTCATCCAGCTTTTCGGTCAGGCCTTTGTACTGATCGATCAAATTTTGATAATAGGCTTCCGCAATGGCCATATCTTCGAATTTCTTCTTACTTAGCACGTAGAGGCTATCGCAGTTGGTAACGGTAATTGTGGCGCCTTGACGAAGCAACCGAACTGTTTCCGGGTTGCTACAGGGATTTTGCGCCAGAGCTGTACCGCTGAAAAGCAGCACAAGGGAGAGAAGTATCCAATGACGTTTCATGTGTCTCTTTCTCTGTTAGAATTCTTCGCTATCTGTAACCGGCTCGACATCCTGATTAGCGCGGTCAATAATTTGCTGTTGTTCAGCCGGGGTAAGATTCTTGAACCATTCCTGCGGCCCGGCTTCTTCCATAGCAGTAATACCACTGCGAATTGCTTCGATTTCTTCTTCCTGCTGAGCAATTCGAGCTTCAAACACAGCCCGCTCGCGATCAAACAAATCCCGCTCACGGCTGAGAAAAGACTGATTTAAAGCGATTTCCTGTCGCAAGGCGACCAATTCTGAACGGATCTGTTCATTCTCAGCAGCGACTCGCTGCTCAACCTTTCCCGGTCCGAAAAACGAGCCGAGCTTTTTGATTCCGCCAAAGATCAGCCCGATCAATCCGGTGACCCACAACCAAATGGCTTCCACAAAACTGGCGATACCACTGAAGACCAGGCGGACTGCCTCCATTTTGCCAAATGCGGCCAAGATCAGGACGAGGGCCAACAGGAGTCCGACGCTGATGCCGATGTATTTCAGCACTCTGACAACGCCGCTGTCTGTCTCATTGATCCAATATGAATATGGTGAACGAATCATAATAGAATTTCCTTATACCGATTAACGGGGCTGGCACTCAACTGGGAGTACTATAATCAACAAGTAAACTACAATTAGAGAGCACCAAAAGTTGGTAAAATACTCAAGTTATTCTTTTCCGGGCATTCAACAGGTGCATTCTGCCATGCTTCAGCGACAAACCAGATTTTGAATGATGTGGCAAACGGAGCGATATGGTCTGCAGGTTATACGGGAAGGAATTGATGAACCCCCACTATGCTGTCACTGCCAATAGTCAGCAATGGCCAGGATAGAAACCTTCTATAAGCCAAACCGCAGCGGATTGTGGTATTGAGTATGCCAAACATCATTTGGTACTGACTATCAGAAGAGACTTTACATATTAATTCTGTTGAAATTAAGAATCAATAGGGGGCCCCAAAAAACTTTATGAGAATTGACGCTAAAAAATCTTGCCATGATTGCGAATTTATTGCAATTTGATGTATTACAAGTGACCTGGATAACGTTCCGGGCATCATTCATTGCGTAACTATCTCTTCAAAAATCCTTTTTAGTATCTCAATCCGATCACTGGAGGCCTCTTGCAACACAAGGAATTTATTATCTATATCCATGGCGTAGAGCCAAATGAAGAGGGACATAGCCATCAGGTCAAGTATGAAATACTCCATCAAGGGATTTACAATCAACTTGAAAATGATGATCGCCATAGTGCCTGGAAGAAAGCAAGTGTCTGTATGACCGAATGGGGTTGGCAAGCGCCCGGCAGCGGTTCTCTGGGCAGTCATAAACGCCTGACCGAAGCGCAACAGCAGCTGGGTGAGAAAATCATGGGGGAGATAGAAAAGCACCACTGGCTGCCAATCGATCTTCAGCTGATTTTTCGCCGCTTAACGCTTTACGGATTTGCAGATATATTCTACTATATTTCTACAGACGGAAAGCGCTCTATTCGCGCCGCCGTTTCCAAGCAAATTGCCGATGACATCGGCGCCGAGCTGCAGGATGAAAAATCACTGATTTCCCTGACCTTTGTGGGTCACAGCGCCGGATCGGTTATTGCTTTCGATTTGGCTTACTACCTCTTCACAAACAAGAGCGACTTCATTTACATGGAAACCAGCCAGGATACCCATGCCGGTGATATGCGCACGCACGCCAAGGCAATGTCGGAGACGCGCCACACAATATCCAGCCTGCAAAAGCTGCAGGATGCCGCGCATGAGGGCCGCCTGCGTCTGCGCCGCATGGTTACATTTGGATCACCCATTGCCATGTTGGCTTTTCGAAATGATGCCTTAATCGAGATGTTTGCAGATGGTCAACAAATCTCACCGGTCTCGCATGGCCTCACCAGGAATCCGCGGCGCTTTAAGGAAGTGTTAAAGGGGCCGCGTTGGATTAATATTTGGGATAAGGATGACCCAATTTCATTTCCACTGGCGCCAATGATCGAAGACCCTAAGGGAACCATTGTTAAGGATTTCCAGGTTAATACTTCCAGCATTCCTTTTAGAGGACATACTACCTATTGGGCGTCGGAAAAAGTACATAGATTAATTGCAAAGCATTGGTAGTCTGACAGGATATTTCAATATCCACTCTAGTTCTCGTCATCCCGAAAACTGCTGCTATGATGCGACCCGTCGCAATAGGGTTTGTTCTTCGAAGCGCCACATCGGCACAGGGAATAGTGTTCTTTTGATGGTGGCGTTAGATCTTCCTCAACATTCAATTGAATCCGACCACTGATATTGTACGGCCCATTGCGTGTAATTTGCACTTTGGCCGACCGTTCAAAATCACGCTGCTGTTCACCCCCTTCAAGCGTATAGCTCAAAGCGCCACTCGGGCAGCGGCGAACCAGATCAATAATCGCTTCAGGATCAGCACCGTCAGCATTTATCCAGGGCCGTTTTTCCAGGTCAAAAACGGTTGTTAAGGTCTTTACGCATTCTGCTGCATGGGAGCAAATGGTCCGATTGTCGTGAATAACGATTTTGCTGCCGGTGTAGCTTTTCTCGTAATTTAAAGACCTGGTATTTTCGCGGGCACCGGAGAACTCTATCTTTTTATGGCTGCCATCGCAGTACGGTTTGTTCACTGAAGCCCCGCAGCGGCAAAGCGCCACTTTGGCGCCAACCTCTATTTCCTCGCCGGAGCTTTTATGCACTTTGCCCGCGTTTTTCACAATTAGCGGACCGTCGGTCATTATATCAATAACGATGCCAGCATCTTCTTGTTCTTTCATGGTAGCGTCCCTCGCGTTGATGATGTGTGTTTATATATCTATAATATACTAATCTGAAAAAGCGGCATTGTCAACCGGGCACTGGCAAGACATCTCTTTTGCCAGATTGGTAAAATGCCTGGACTTAACTATCTTAGCCTGAATATCGGAGAGTTTAAGGTTGTCAGGGGCGTAACAGAAAGGGAATTATTATGCGCACACTATTTATTGCCGTCAGCTTATTCAGCATCGCAACTATCTTCGCCCTGATGTCAGTATATCCGACCGCAGTATGGTATTTCATCCTCGTGATACCACTAATTGGGTTGGGTATCTACGATATGCTGCAAAAAAAGCATGCGATTTTACGCAATTTTCCGCTGCTCGGTCATTTTCGGTACCTGCTGGAAGCAATACGACCGGAAATTTATCAGTATTTCATCGAATCAGATACGGAAGGCAAGCCCTTCAATAGATTGCAACGCTCCGTCGTCTATCAACGTGCCAAGAAAGTGCGCGATACGGTTCCGTTCGGCACGCAACGTGATGTATATGCCGTTGGTTACGAATGGATCAATCATTCGATTGTTCCGATTCATGTTGAGCCGGAAGCATTGCGAATCAATGTCGGCGGCGCCGACTGTAAGCAACCTTATTCTGCCAGCCTTTTCAATATATCAGCGATGAGCTTTGGCTCGCTTAGCAGGAACGCGGTCGAGGCCTTGAACAAGGGCGCCAAACTGGGAAATTTTGCCCATAATACCGGTGAAGGCGGTATCAGTGACTATCATCTGCAAGGCGGGGATCTGATCTGGCAAATTGGCACTGGTTACTTCGGCTGCAGGCAAGCCGACGGCACTTTTGATCCGGCTCGTTACGCGGATCAAACAGCAAACCCCAATGTAAAGATGATCGAGCTGAAGTTGTCGCAGGGCGCGAAACCCGGTCATGGCGGGATCTTGCCGGCAGCGAAGCTGACGCCGGAAATCGCCGCCATTCGTGGTGTGCCCCTGGGTAAAGACGTGCTCTCACCTCCCGGCCACAGCGCATTTTCTACACCAATCGAGCTGCTGGAATTTATCGCGAAGCTGCGAGACCTGTCGGGTGGAAAACCGGTGGGATTCAAATTATGCCTGGGCAAGCCACGGGAATTCATAGCCATCTGTAAAGCAATGGTCAAGACCGGCATAAAACCGGACTTCATCGCTGTCGATGGCGGCGAGGGCGGTACCGGTGCGGCGCCGCTGGAATTTTCTAATCACATCGGCTCACCGTTGATCGATGGCCTGATTTTGGTGGATAATGCCCTGCGAGGGTTCTCTTTACGAGAGGATATTCGGGTATTTGCCAGCGGCAAAATCACAACAGGTTTCCAGATGTTGAAACGGCTGGCGCTTGGAGCGGACATTTGTTATTCAGCTCGCGGTATGATGATGGCGCTTGGCTGCATCCAGGCTTTAAAGTGCAATTCGAATCACTGCCCGGTAGGGGTGGCGACACAGAAGAACCATCTGGTTGCCGGCCTGGTGCCCTCCAACAAAGCGGTTCGTGTGGCAAACTTCCATTATGAAATGATCGAAAGTCTCGCGGAAATGATGGGCGCCATGGCCATATCTTCCGCTGCCGATTTACAACCATGGCACATTCTGCGCCGCACAGCGCCCAATCAAATTCAGAACTATGCAGAAATACACCTGCGACTGGAAGACGGTCAATTGCTAAATGGCGGCGAGGCTCCCTTTCTGCAAAGGGCAGTCGAAGCGGCCACTGCTGAGTCTTTTGGTATCGCATAAACAGGTCCGCTATGACGATCCTTCTCATTGTACTCAGCCTCACTACTGCGATTGTGAATATTGTTGCCAACTATCGCAATCAGGTCAACTTGATATACGTCAGCAAGCCGTTGACGATGGTATGGATAATACTGCTGGCCGTGTTGACAGACGGCGCAGACACCAATTACCAGTGGTGGATTGTGGCGGGCTTGCTCTTCTCGCTGGCCGGTGACGTATTTCTAATGCTGCCGAAAGATCGCTTTATTGAAGGATTGGGTAGCTTCTTAATTGCCCATCTCTGTTATATAGTCGGGTTCTGTCAACTCACCGGCTTTGGCGGCAGCCCGTCAAACCTCATCATTTGGCTGGTTCCGGCAGTGATCGTTTATCAGCGTCTTGCACCGCACCTGGGAAAAATCAAACCTGCGGTCATTCTCTATATTGCTGCCATTGCAGTGATGGCCTGGCAGGGAACAGAAATGGGATTATTGGTGTCGGGGAATCGTGGCTGGTGGGCAATTGCCGGCGTAAGCCTATTTGTCATCAGCGACTCAGTCTTGGCTATCAACCGATTTCGTCAGCAGTTCCATGCAGCGCAGGGGATTGTCCTGGGAACATATTTTCCGGCGCAGCTCTGTCTTGCATTAACCATATAAGTAAAGATTGATAATCAAATTCCAACAATAAAAATTCCAAATTGCTTAGACTGATCGGATATTCGTTCTAAGCACTTTGTTATGCCCGAGTGTCTTTATCAGGCATCCATAATTTAAGAGAGTGGATTCCCGCTTATAACATACGGGAATGACAAAAGAGGCAAAGTCCGGCGTGTTGTGGGAATTTTTTCTGTTGGAATTTGGATTTTAGGCAGTAACAATTTGGATATTCTGTGGATGGGATTTGGACATTGCAGCCCGCAATACCGGGCGGTTTATTCCCCTTCGACGGTATCGTAGAGATCGCTTACTTGTGTCGCTTCACGTTTGATTTGCCAGTATAGCATTTCGGCATCAATCGCCTTGATTTCAGCATCTGTGACGAGGTCTTTTTCGTAAAGAGCGGTTGCACTTAAAAGGGCCGCTTCCGCTTCTTCCCAAATATTGTAGTAGAGATCAATATCCTCATACCGACGGGCGTCTTCGCGGGCGCGGAGCGTCGAGTCAAAAAATTTCGCCGCTTCGTTGGCAATAGCAATGGAGCGTTCGAGATTCACAACAACCTCTTGCAACACCAGGTAGATGCTTCGTGCATCTCGACCATGCTTGAAATCCTGTTTGGCTTGCTCATATTGCTGCACAGCCTGACCAAAAGTCAGCGGCGCGAGCATTTCAGCATGAAGATTCAAAGCAGTAGAAAGCAGTTCGATGGCTTCATTGAAGGATTGCGAGGTAACTTGCTCGTTATCGTTGGCCAACAGCAGAAAAGGCATCATCGCAAAGAGAATGCTCAACAGAAAAGAATGTCGATTGTGAGGCGTAGACATGATGTCTCCCTGTCGATGTGGTAGCCTTTTTGACGCGAAAGCCCGTATTGTGTCATTCAACTCGCAGGTGTGAACAGAAGAAAAACGAATGACTTTTACGAAATTTCTTTACCTATAATACGAATTTTATTCCACTTACGCAAATTTCTTCTTGCATTAGAGTGAATTACAAAGTGGTTACATATGTCTGACAGAGAAAAACCGGCGCAAAAATTCTCGCGCCGGTTTCAATTTGTTCTTACTGGGTTTTCAGTAAATCAATAAATTTGTCTTTATAAGGCCATAAAGTAATGGTGAAAAGTACCGCCAAAACCAACGGTACCGGTAGACCGGCCGGGGCCATAAAAACATGAAAAAGAAGGATGTTAACCAGTACCGGTCCCAATAACATCAACGCCAGTGGTGTGGAGCGGCCGGTCAGCAAGAGAACGCCGGAGGCAACCTCCAACACTTTTACGACGCTGAGATAGCCGGTTCCGACCATCAGGCCGAGAAACTGCCCGGCCTGGTCAGGCATTGGCGGCGCAGGCATAAAATCAAAGAACCCGTTGGCACCAAACACCAGGAAGGCGAGCCCAAGTAAGATCCTGGACACTTTGGTTGTTAATTCCATTTGCTTCTCCTCTCTTTGATAAGTGGATAATACCTATCACGATGCATTTGCATCGTTGATAATTGCTATCATGTTGCTTCCGATAACGGCGAAAGCCGGTTGAGGAAACAGAGATAATCAGGTTAGATGATCACAACGGATCATCCGGCCTTACTATCCACTGCTGAAAAGCAAACTGCGAACTGGCCATTGGTAAAGCAGAGATACAGACACGGTGAAGAAGCATGCGTATTCATCAATCATTGAATTCGCCCGGCAAGTTACGGTTTTTTCAGAAATTATTCAAATGTGGTAAAAATATGGAAAGAAAGCCGAGGGTGATGTTCAAGTAAGATTGACCAATCTTGCTTCACCTGTCGTGGTATCATAGACGGCAAAACTACTCCCGTTGCCGCTCAGTCCGCCCATCACTTCGCCGGGATTTACCAGCAGAGAATTGCCGGATTTACTGATCTCTTGCTGATGGTTGTGGCCGAAGCATATCAGATCGTAGCGGTCATTGCCGGCAATTGCCCGGGCAATATTGTCAAAATGCGTCATGACAATACGCCGGCCATCATATTCGAGCTCTGCCAGTTCACCATGCAGCGTAATCTGTTCGCAGTTCCCGGCAATGGTGGTTAGCCTGTAGAGATCACCATCATTATTGCCAAAGACAGCGTGAATGGGATTAGAGAAGCGCTCACCGAGCATTTTCATGACAAATGGCGAGCAAAAATCGCCACAGCAAAGCAAGACATCTGCATCACCAAGCTGCTGCAGAACAGCGCCTAAATTATCAATGTGATCATGGATATCAGAGATAATGCCGATTTTCATTTCAGATCCCTTTTTGATGAATGAAGGCTTTGCAATATGATTGACATCAAATCAGATTTATCTTAAATTGGACGGCTTGAAGTTAAGTTAAACATATCGCAGTACGACTGGTCAAATTCACTTATCTCACGTTAACTGAGATCCGATTTCGACGCAAGAAAAAAGTCGATATTTGCTTAAGGCAGGACACGACACTTTCATGAAGATAAATAACATCCGTAACTTCTGTATCATCGCTCATATTGACCACGGCAAGTCGACGCTGGCTGACCGCCTGTTGGAACATACCGGCTCCCTGCAAAATAGAGAGATGCAAGCGCAGGTCTTGGACAGCATGGATCTTGAGCGGGAACGCGGCATCACTATCAAGTCACACGCCGTGCGCATGGAATATAAGGCAGCGGACGGTGAGACATACATTCTAAACCTGGTAGATACGCCCGGTCACGTTGACTTTGCTTACGAAGTCTCGCGAACCCTGGCAGCCGTTGAAGGTGCGCTCTTACTTGTGGACGCCTCCCAGGGCGTTGAAGCCCAAACCATCAGTAATCTCTATCAGGCAGTTGACAACGACTTGACTATTTTACCGGTCATCAACAAGATCGACCTTCCCGGCGCCGAAGTTGACCGCGTTAAGCGGCAGGTCATCGACCTCCTCGGTTGTGAAGAAGAAGAGATACTCATGGCCAGCGCCAAAAACGGTATCGGGATTGAAGAAATCCTGGAAGCCGTTCTGGAGCGCGTTCCATGCCCGGAAGGCGACCAGGATGCCCCCCTTGAAGCTCTGATTTTTGATTCTCACTTTGATAGCTATCGCGGCGTGGTCGCTTTGATGCGGATCTTTAACGGACAAATCGACGAAAAGACCAAGATCAAATTTATGGCGACAGATACCAACTATGAAGTAGAAGAGCTCGGTCATCTGCTGCTGAAACGAATTCGCAGCAAAAAACTGCATCCCGGTGAGGTAGGCTACTTGATTTGCGGCGCCAAAAATGTGCGGGACATTAAAGTCGGTGATACCGTCACCAACGTAGCGCAACCGGTCGAGAAACCGATGGCCGGGTATCGTCAGGTAAAACCGATGGTCTACGCCGGTATTTATCCGATCGAGACAGCAGAGTTCGAAAACCTGAGAACCGCCCTCGAGAAGCTGGTGCTCAATGATGCTTCCTTGCATTACGAACCGGAGACCTCATCTGCACTTGGATTCGGATTTCGTTGTGGCTTCCTCGGCTTACTGCATATGGAAATTGTGCAGGAGCGCCTGGATCGCGAATTTGATCAGACCATTATAGTTACCACGCCAAACGTAGTATATCGCGTTCTAACAACCGACGGCGTTGAGCATTATATCGATAATCCCAGCAAGATGCCGGCGCCGGGCAGCATTGACCGTATTGAAGAACCTTATATTGATGCCCACATGATTACCCCGCCGGAATACATCGGCAATATCATGAAGCTTGCCACAGAAAAACGCGGCATCCTGAAAAATCAGTCTTATATCGATCCGACCCGCGCTGATCTGCACTACCATCTCCCGCTGGCGGAAGTGGTTTTCGACTTCTATGATCGCCTGAAATCGGTCACTCGCGGCTATGCTTCCCTGGACTACGAATTCCTTGGCTACCAGCATTCGAAGCTGGTGAAACTGGACATCTTCATCAACGGAGAAGTGCTGGATGCCCTGTCGGTTATCGTCCACCATGAACGTGCCTACGACCAGGGACGCGCGCTCTGTCAGAAGCTGCGCAAGCTGATTCCGCGGCAGATGTTTGAGGTTATCATCCAGGCAGGTATCGGCAATAAAATTATTGCTCGTGAATCTGTCAAAGCACTGCGCAAAAACGTTCTTGCAAAGTGTTATGGCGGTGACATCAGCCGGAAACGTAAGCTGCTGGAAAAGCAGAAAGAAGGTAAAAAGCGCATGAAGCAGGTAGGCCGGGTAGAAATTCCCCAGGAAGCCTTCCTCGCTGTTCTTTCAGCAGACGACTAAACCGGGAACTTTTCGACCACCGTTTCGAATAAACGATAGAGCACTTTCTCAGTATTGATATCCAATTTTTGGAGAGATAATGTCCGTAACACCGCGGGATAAAGCCAAAGAAAACCTTAAAGCCATCCTGATCGCCCTGTTTGCAGCGCTGGTTCTGCGACAGTTTGTTATCGCATCATATAATGTGCCCACCGGCTCCATGAAAGATACGATTATGGTTGGCGATTTCATGTTTGTCAACAAATTCATTTACGGTGCACGCACCCCTAGCTGGATTGGTGTTCCTTTTACCAAAACCGGTTTCTACTTACCCAACTATCGCTTTCCGTCAATTACCGATCCCAAGCCGGGTGATATTGTGGTTTTTGAATATCCGCTGGAACCGCTTCTCGATTACATCAAACGATGCATGGCCATCGGCGGACAAACCGTTGAGATCAATGAAGGCAAATTTCTGATTGACGGCCAACCGGAAGGTGAGGAAATCAAGCTCAGGAAAGACTACGATTTTGAAGACAAGATGCGGGTCGATTATTACGCTATTACCCGCCCGTCAGGCAAAAATTATACAATCCGCCATAAAGATCCCCATCCGCTTTACAATGACTACAATCAAAAACGACCGGTCACCATACCCGAAAATCACTACTATATGGTCGGCGATAACCGCGACAATAGCCTTGATAGCCGCAAATGGGGCTTCGTAAAAGAAGACCTGTTGGTCGGCAAACCCTTGATGATCTGGCTTTCTTGGAACACTTTTGGCGTAGAACCCCACAAAAAGATCCGTTGGGATAGACTGGGCACAGTCCTGAGATAAGCAGCGAGGTTATCATGAATCCGGAAAAGAAGCGCCGGGAATTATTACATGCGATATTTATCGCCTTATTGGCGGCTCTTCTTCTTCGTCAATTTGTGGTAGCTGCCTACAAAATTCCCAGCGGCTCAATGGAAAACACATTGCTGGTTGGCGACTTCCTGCTGGTTAGCAAGTTTGTGTATGGCGCCAAGTCCCCTGACTGGATCGGCCTTCCGTTTACCCGCTGGATAGATATTGGCGTTCCCACTGGCGTAGAATTGCCCTCATGGTTGCAGATTCGCTTCCCGGCTATTCAGGATCCCGCCCCTAATGATATAATGGTATTTCAATATCCACTTGATCCGGAGCTTGACTATATCAAGCGCTGTGTTGCCAAAGGTGGAGAGGAAATCGAAATTCTTGGCAAGTCTGTCCTGATCGACGGTAAACCCTTTGCCGATCCTGCAGGAATTAAATTTGATAACGATAGCATGGCGACGCACCAGGACTGGCCGCAAGGATTTGCAGCGTCCTTTTCGCCACGACGTGACTATGGCCCAACAATTGTCGGTGTAGACAGTTTTTATATGCTTGGCGATAATCGCGATAAAAGCGCTGACAGCCGCGAATGGGGCTGCGTGCCAAAATCCAATCTGATTGGAAAACCATTGTTTATCTACCTTTCATTGGCCACCACCCGCGATAAGAATCAGAACCTGGAAAGCGAAATTCGCTGGCCACGTCTTGGAATGGTGATACGTTGATGGCTGAACCCGCCGGTTTATACGTCCATATTCCCTTCTGTCAGGAAAAGTGCGAGTATTGCGATTTTTACTCGATAACCAAACTCGATCAAATCCAGCAATTTGTCGATGCGGTGCTAAAAGAAATCCAGCTACGAGCACCGAATTTTCAGGACACAACCTTTTCTACCATTTTCTGGGGAGGCGGTACACCTTCCCTGCTGTCTCACGAACAAATCAGCGCCATATGGCAAACCTTACATGATCATTACTCGATCGCCAGCGACGGTGAATTCAGTATCGAGACCAACCCCGGCACGCTAAGCCCGGACAAGCTGCAGCACATTCGCGAGAGCGGATTTAACCGCCTGAGTATGGGCGTGCAAAGCTTCAACCCGGAAGAACTGAAGTCGTTGGGACGCATTCACAGCGTCGAAGAGGTGCTGATCAACTTCGAAAATGCCAGAACAGCCGGCTTCAATAATATAAATATCGACCTGATGACGGCTTTTCCGGGCATCAGCGAAACGTCATTCCGGCACAGCCTGGATGTAGCAACCGGATTGAGCCCGGAGCATATTTCCTGCTATACCCTTATCTTCGAACCAAACACAATTCTATACAAACGAATGCAGCTGGGAGAAGTCAGCCCTTTAAGCGAAGATGAAGAGGCGAAGTATTACCTGCTGGCCGCGGATGTGCTCGGAAAGCATGGATATGTTCAGTATGAGGTGTCCAACTTCGCCAAAGGCGAAGCCCGCACCTGTCGTCATAACCTCATCTATTGGCGGCATCATCCCTATATCGGCTTTGGTCCATCAGCCCATTCTTTCTACGACAACCGGCGATTCTCGAATAAGAGATCGCTGATGTACTACATTCGCTCCTTGAATGACGGTCAGCTTCCAATTGACTTTTCCGAAGAATTATCCGCAGACGATCTGAAATTTGAATATATTTTTTTGAACCTTCGGCTTCGCGAAGGCGTTAGTTTAAAGGAGTTTCAGTACCGATTTGCAAGCGATTTATTAGAAGAACACCAGCAAACTATTGAACGGCTGCTTGCCGATAATCTTTTGCAAGTGCAAGATGACCATCTTCGGCTCACAGAGTCCGGATGGATGATTGCTGATACAGTTGCAGCACATTTTTAACGTAAAGACAAGATTGAGATTCATACATGTCGAGACTACATCAATTTATACTGCTCTGCCTTATTGCCTGCTGTCTTCCGCTTGAGACCGTTCAGGCCCAGGCCGGCAACAATAAAAGGGTTGACGCCCGACAGCGCTCCATTGAACAACAGCAATTTCGTCTCGCCCAACGCTATATCCGTTCCCGGGACTACGAAAATGCGGTTCGCATCCTGGAACCGCTATACAATCGTACCCCCGGCAACGATCGCTACTACAGGGAACTATTAAAAGCATACCTGCAGCTATCGATGCTGGAACCAGCAGAGAAACTGATTAATCTGCAAAAGGCAAAAGACCCGGACAATCCGCAATTCAAAATCGACTATGGCAACTTGCTGTATAAATCAGGAGACAAAGCAGAGGCCTTGACCTTGTGGAACAGCGTTGCCGATGAACATGGTCAACGGGTTCAGGTATTTCGCTCAATTGCAGCAGCGATGATCAACAATCGCCTGTTTGATGAAGCCATTCGTATTTACCGAAAAGGATATGATCAGCATCCGCAGGAGCACTCACTGCTTCGGGATCTGGCAAATTTTCACACTCGCCGTCTGGAGTTTTCGCAAGGCTTGTCCGCCTATGTTGAATATATCCGCAAGTCGCCGGCCAATCACCATTATGCCATTCGACAAGTCCTGGCCTTTCGAATTGAAGGAGAGCAGGTTACCACGCTGCAAACCGAGATCGATAAATATGCGGAAACGTATAAAACGATTTCAGAAATCCAATTGCTGGCTGCAAAATTTCATCAAAAGCATCAATTCTATCAACAGGCACTGGCAATCTATAATGAGCTGGAAAACTCCGGCAGTAATGGCAAATACCTGTTCGAGTTTGGCAGAGCGATGCAAGGTGATCAACAATACGAGCTGGCGATCGAAGCCTACCAGCAAATTACTATTCGCTTTCCGAATTCGCCGCATTTGCTGCAGGCCTATATCGGCGCCGCCAGTTGCAACTTGGAAATGGCCAATCAAACGCGCGATCAGCAATTTGCCCGGCAGGCACTCGATATGATCACCAGCGTTCGCGAGAAATATCCCAAGCATCACCAAATCGGCAATCTTTCCATTTTGGAAGGTGATATTTACCGGGAATTCTTTTTCGACCTCGACAAAGCTATCGGCATCTACCTGGACGTTGCCGGGAAACATCGCAAGGTCAAAAAACTACGCAATACTGCCTATATGAAGGCCGGAAAGAGCTTTATTATGCGCGGTGATCTGGGCAATGCCGCTAAAACCTTCAAGAAGATATCCAGTAAGGAAGAAAAACCGGACGCACTATTTCACCTTGCAAAAATCAGCTACTACCAGGCGGAATACGATTCGGTACTGACGCAAATAAATACCATTATTCAACAAGAAGGGCTTTCCAGTACTATCATCAATGACGCCCTGGAAATACAGACCCTGATAGGACATCGGGAAAAAGCGGCCGAGGCATTGAAGCTCTACGCAAAAGCAGATTGGCTGCTATTTCAACAGAAGAAGCCTCAGGCGCTTACGCAATTGAGAAGCGCACTGGCAACAGCGCCTCCGGCTGGCTTTCGAATCCGCATATTACTTGATGCATCCAGACTTTCCTCAGAGCTTGATCTCCCGCAGGAAGCGATCGAGTTTTGTCAGAGAATCCTCGATGATTCGGACCTGAACCTCTATGCCAGTGAGGCGATTTACCAAATGGCCCTCATCGTTGATACGAAGCTGGATGACCCGGCAAGGGCATTCACCTTGTATGATCGCCTGCTGCAGGCATATCCGGACAGCCAATTTGCCAACCTGGCCCGGACTCGCCTGAAAGAAATCCGCAACAACCACCCGGACTTGATTCAATGAAAAAACACCTCTTTTCCATCATCATTAGCTTTGCTATATCCATTCAGCCACTGTCGGCGCAGCATTGCCTGATTCCTATGGATTTTGTACAAACGGATCACTTAAAGGCATATGGCGTCGCTTTTTGGAGTATCGAACGCGGCATCGATGTAGAATGGCTGCTGAACTACCGCGGTGGATCATTCCTGCTGCCGGTTTTCCCGGGCCTGGAAACAGAATGCCGTATCCGCGGCGTAAAATATGAAGTCATTAGCAGTGGCGATGCTACCTCTATTTATGCATCGATTGAATCGGAAAATATGGAGCGAGTATTGCTGGAAAAGGCGCCCAAAATTGCCATTTATACCCCCACAAACAAGCAGCCCTGGGATGATGCGGTTACCATGGCATTAACCTATGCTGAAGTGCCTTATGACAAGATTTATGATGAAGACGTATTGACGGACAAACTGGGAGATTACGACTGGCTACACCTGCATCACGAGGACTTCACCGGGCAATTTGGAAAATTCTACGGCGCCTTTCGCAATGCTGCCTGGTATATTGAGGAAGTTCGTACCAATGAGAGCATGGCTGCCAGCCTTGGTCACCCGCACACCGCCGCCTTGAAAGGCGCCGTTGCGCGCACTATCAAACAATATGTCAACGATGGCGGCTTTCTTTTTGCCATGTGCTCGGCCACCGATGCCCTGGACATTGCCCTTGCGGCGGAAGGCCTTGATATAATCGATACGCCATTCGACGGCGATCCGCCACAGCCAGATTTCCAGCAGCGGCTCGACTACAACAAAACCCTGGCATTTCAAGATTTTAAGCTGTATCCCGATCCCAACTTGTACGAATTCTCCGATATTGATATACCGCCAAGCTTCGCACCGCGAATTCGAGACCCGCAAACAGACTATTTTAACCTGTTTCAGTTCTCAGCCAAGTATGATCCGGTGCCGACGATGCTTACGCAAAATCACGTCACCGTGATTAAGGGCTTTATGGGGCAAACCACGATGTTTAATCGCAAAAAAATTAAGCCATCGGCCGTTGTCATGGGTGAAGTTGAAGGCACGGACGAAGTGCGTTATATCCACGGCAGCCTCGGCAAAGGCACCTACACGTTCTATGGTGGTCACGATCCTGAGGACTACACGCATGCCGTTGGTGATCCGCCAACGCAGCTGGAATTGCATAAAAACAGCCCCGGTTATCGCCTGATTCTCAACAATGTGCTATTCCCGGCAGCCAAGAAAAAGAAATTGAAAACATAAAAATGCGAAACATAGTCATTTTGCTCAAATCATTATTATATTGGTAATGGAAGCAATATTGCACTACGTAGACGGCCACCACCAGTTACGATTACCGGGCTGACCCCAAATTCGGCCCCGTAAATACTTGACAAGCGCAGTTAAAATGCATTCGACCAGCGAGACGATGCTTACTCGCTTCAATCAACGTAGCTCCTCTTCTGATTTTTTGATATTGCAATTCTCTGATTCTGTCAACTATTATTGCCAGCTTCACAATATATTGGACCCATGCCCAATACAGATGCGGCAAGCGAGATGATGCAATTCGATAGCGGATATACGGAAGCCGGGATTTTACGAAACAGTTTGTTATGAGTGATAAGTTAACCTATAAAGTGTTAGCCGTAGACGACAACGATGCCCATTTAGAGGGCATTCGCCATTGTCTTGAAGATCGCTACGAGATCGTGACGGCAGCGTCTGCAGGCGAGGCACTCGGTGTCTTCTCTTCATTCTCACCGCAAGTCATTATCGTAAACCAATATTTAAACGATACCGGCGGTATTGAATTTCTGCAGCAACTCCGCAGCATCAATGCTACCACAATCCGCATTTTGATTACCGCCAATGGCGAGAGCAATGATGCAATTAACAATGCGGTTTCGAGCGGTGATATTTACCGCTACATCTGTCGCCCCATTGACATTGGCGATCTCCAAATGACGGTAGCAAATGGTTTACAGCTCTACGAAAGCCAGCAAGCAGAATCCGGGCTGGTCCAGGAATTAAAGAAGAAAAATGAGCAATTGGAGTATCAGAACCGCAATTTGTCTATCATGCTAGACAAATTTGATGATATCCAGGATCGCCTTTTTGAAATGGAGCGCTTTTCCGCCATCGGGCAAATGGCCTCCTTCATCATTCATGACATGAAACAGCCACTGGACCTGATTCAATCCAGCGTTGAGGCTTTGATTCATCTGCAGCTGACAGATGATGAAAAGAACGATATATCCGAAATCGTGCAGTTTGAAATGCAACGCTTTACCCAGATGATTTATGAGATTCTGGACTATACGCGTGGCAAGATTTCCATGAATTTTGACATTATTCCCATCAGCCGGCTTTTCCACCGGATGGATAGGGAAATCCTTCGCTATCTGACGAATTATCAGATTGAGTATAAGGGGCTGCTGTTTTCTGAAGAAGCTACGGTCAATGTAGATGCGACCAAATTCCTGCGAGTGCCAATGAATTTGATCAAGAATGCCATCGAGGCATTGGAAGGGCACAGCGGCATTCATCCGCCGTCGATCAACCTGCGAGTTATCTGCGACAAGGATTGGGTGCAATTCAGCATCAGTGACAATGGACCCGGCATCCCGGAGAAAATTCACGAGAAGCTCTTTGATCCCTTCATCACCATCAACAAGTCATCCGGTATTGGACTCGGCCTGGCGATCGTCAAGCGCATTATTGATGAACATAAGGGGCGTATCTGGTTTAAGTCCAGCCCGGAAAGCGGCACGGAATTCACTTTCCGCCTGCGCAACTACCTTTCCAGCCAGGAACAACAACAGTAATATCTACTCTATCTCGCTTGTTGATTCACACTATCACTCCAGGCTGTGCTCTCTGCAGCCCAATCCAGCGGATCTGTATTTAAGGGACGTGGTTGCTGTAGTCTCTTGTATTTTCCAACCCGCTGAAAATTGAATCCGGGACTGGATGTCATGTGATACTTGCGTGGCTTCTCGACAATCGTAAAGCCTTCCAATTGATATGGCAGCAGGTGCATAAAGGCGTTAAAGATCGTTTTCATGCTTTCCTGATCTTTCTGCACAGACTGATAGCGTGTATACTGACCAACATTCCAGAGCCTGATATTGCGATCATCACCGCCGGATGCCAGGAAGAGGCCATTGGGATTAAAATTCAGGGTGCGAATCCGGCTCTGATGCCCTTCCAACACTGCGACTTCCTTACCATTGGCGACATCCCAAAGCTTGACGGTTGTATCAAAAGAACCGGAAGCAAGGAGCAGGCCATCCGGACTGAAATCCAGTGCGTGAACAACATCATTATGTGCAAGAATGGTGGATTCCAACTGCACTCGGCCTTTATCTATTCGCCACAAGCGAACAGTGCCGTCCCGTGAGGCGCTTGCCAATATCTCCGGGTTTATAGGGTGAAATTTTACATCATACACATCGCCAGTATGACCTCTTAGTGTCGCAATCCGTTCGCCATTCTGGCTGTTCCATAACGCGACGGTATTATCACTGGCTGCAGTCGCCAGAATCTCTCCGGTATGATCAAATGCAATCGCGCGAATAATAGAAAGATGCGGGCGGAATGTGACTCGTATGCTTAAGTCGTCGGAGTTTACAATCGCGACTCTATTGTTATCCACCAGCGCTATTGCTTCGCCATCCTTCGAGAAGGAAAGGGCCCCAACGTTTCTAAAATTGATACGAGCAAGCGATATCGTTGTATCAATAGTACCAGACAAGAAGTTGTATATCAGCAACTGCCCGCCATGCAATCCCAATGCAGCAATTTCCCCATTGGGATGAATGTCAAGGCCGTTCACGCTGCTATCAACAGGTATCCCATCCAGGATTTCACTACCGCTATTCACCTCCCACATGCGTACGCTATTCTCATATGCAGTCGTCAACAAGAGATCTGCACTGGGATGAAAGCGAACAAACTGGATTGAACCGATGCCGCCACTCAAAACTTTTACCCGGTCTATAGTCTCTACATCCCAAAGGCGAATACTCCGGTCAGATGAACCGGAAACAAGCCGATTTCCACCCTGGCTGTAGGCAACCGTCCAAACGGTATCTGCATGTCCGGCGAGCAAGGACAATTGACTGCCGGTGTCTACATCCCAAATCCGTATCTTGTAATCATTTCCGGCAGAGGCCAATTTTTTGGCGTCAGGACTAAAACTCACGCTCCAGATATCGCCTTCATGCCCCACTAGCGGAGTCGCTGCTTCTGTGGCAATATCCCAAACGAACATATCCCCTTTTTGCCCACTGGTTGCCAATTTTCTGCCATCCTTGCTGAACGCCAATCCCCATACTTTCCCCCGGTGCAGTTCCAGTCGGCGTGATTCAAGCGCGGTTCGCGTGTTCCAGAGGACTACATCCCGATCTTTGCCTGCCGAGGCCAGCGTTGTGCCATCCGGACTAAAGGCAACACGCCAGACGTCGGTAGAGTGTCCTACATATCTTTTTATGATTTTTCCGGTTGAGACATTCCATTGAAAAATTTGTCCGGCTGATGAAGATGATACCAGCTCCAGATTTTCGGAGATTGGATTAAAGGTTACACTCCGCACCAGTCCTTGATGCCCCTCGAGCGTTTGAATATTCACTCCCGCTTCAGCATCCCAAACACGGACAGTCCCGTCCCGCGACGCAGAGGCGATATACCGCCCATCTGCACTGAAGGCGATATCGTAGATTTTCTCTTTGTGCCCGTAGATGGTATTAACCTCTTCGCCGGTTTCAGCATCCCATAAGCGCACATTACCATCATTTGACCCGGATGCAACCAAGAGTTCAGTCGGGCTGAACACCACTGCATTGACATTGCGGGTATGTCCATCAAGCTTAGCCAACTCTTCCCCGGTTTCGGAATCCCAAAGACGCAGACGTTGATCCAATGAACCGGAAATAATCCATTTACCATCATAGGTATAGGAGACGCCGGTTACCGGTCCATTGTGACCGACCACCTGATGCAATGGGGCTTTCTCCTTTACATCGTAGAGGCGAATTGAATTATCGGACATGCCACAGGCGAGACGTCTGCTGTCCGGGTGGAAAGAGAGATCTAGAACCTCGGCGCCCTCATGAACAAATTTATGGGCACTTTGATTGGGTCCAATATCTATCAGCAAAAGACTGGAGTCGCCTGAGGTAGAAGCGAGCACGCTGCCATCCGGCGAGAAATGCATTGCGGAAACCGGTTGCGAATGGGCTTCCATTTCGCCTACCTGGTGCTGAAGCGCCATGTCCCAAAAAGTAATGAGACCTGAGGCGGTCCCGGCAGCCAGCACACTGCCATCCGGGCTAATTGCCAGGGCATGTTGCCCTTCGGCTTTGTTCGACCGAAAAACAAATCTCTTTGTATAGGTCTTGATATTCCAAAAGCGTATGCTGCTATCGGCAGATGCTGAAGCCAAAAACCGACCACCGGGATCAAAACAGATATCATGAATTGTGCCCTTATGCCCTTCGAGCCGCGCAAGCCATTCATGTGTATCAATTCGCCAGAGATGAATATTATTCTCATCTGTACTACCGGCTACCATCCGCCCATCCGGGCTAAAGGCAATTTCCTGTACCTCAGCGTCACCGGGAATACCGAGAGCAATAGATTCCTCACCGGTTTCCATATTCCATAGCCGCAATTGCCCATCTCGGGATACCGTGGCCATCAATAGACTATCCGGACTAAACAACACATCATTGATACCGTCCAGGGGACGTGGCGATGCCCAAAGCTGAGCATCGATGCCGGCATCAATGCCTTGGCGAGCAAGTAATCGCTGCGAAATTGGCAAAGTTCGGTTTTCACCGATATCCTGGGCAAGTGCGCCAAGCGTATAAAGAAAAGCTTTCTGTGGATCTTCGCTCTCGACCTGGCTCGATTTTTCTTCAAAAAGCTGTGCAAGCGTATAGTTGGATTCCTGCAAATTTCTTTCGGCAATCTTCATGCTACGCTCCGCCCTGTTTTTTTGGAAGGATGCATAGACTGCGAGACCAAAGAGCAGGGTCATCAGCATAATCGTGCCCAATGAAATCAACTGCAACCGGCGAAGCTGTCGCTTGCGTTCACGCTGCTCAATAACACTACGTGGCGTTTTGTAGATGTTGGAAAGGATCTGATACCAGGAGCCACTATAGGTGCCGCGTTTTATGGAATCGAAACGAAGATTAATATCGATATAGTTGATTGCCAGAGGCATATCAAGTGAAGAATAAAGCTCTTCCGGGAAAGCCTTTTGAGATTCCTGACCTTCCGTTACTTCGTTATTGGGTATACCGTCGATGATAATGGGGATAATGTTGCGAGATGGATGATTTTCGTTAAACCGCCGAATTTCATCATTTACATATTCGCTCTTACTGGAGTTTGGCGAACAAACAACAATCATGTTTTCAGAGGCATTGATGAAGTAGTCAATCGACTCAAAGTAATCCGCACCAAACAGGTCGTTTTCATCGCGAAACACGCGCAGATTTCGATCGGGGAGCCCGGGTATACGCGGCGGCTTGAAGCCTTCAAGGGCTTTTTCAAGTTTACTGGCAAAGGCGGTATCCCGACGACTGTAGCTGATAAAGACGTCGAATTCGTATTCCTGTGCAGGTTTCAGCTCAGTAACAACTTCCATTTGGAGAAATCCTCAAGGATATTAGTAACCATCAAGCAGGCCTTTAGCGCAAAGACGCCCGATAAATTCGTATAAAATCAACAAGATAGCATGACAAGGCTCAAAGAAGAGCGATAATGTATTTAAAAACAATAGGATGCCGAAAATTGTTCCCCGGCGAGTTAGCGTTCTTCGCGTCGCAGAACTGGGTATAGTATAAGAGCGCACTTCCGAGACCTTTTTCTTATGGGCTCTTTAATAATCCATTCTTCGTGTGAGGGGTGTCTATTTACCCACCCCTATATCCACTCCCGGGAGGGACAATGGGGTGGATAAAGCGCACAATCATCAGTCGAGAGACTTTCCTATAACGCTCTTATCAAGCGCTGCTTGTTCTACAGATTCTGCTCCCAGAACTCCAGCATTTTGTTGTAGAGATGAATCCTGGCCGGATCATCTGAAATTCCGTGCTTACGCATCGGGTAGAACATCATATCAAACATGACATTATTCTGAATCAGCTTTTCAATGAAATGCCAGGAGTTCTCCGGGTGCACGTTGTCGTCGTATGTCCCATGAACCAAAAGCAGCCGTCCGTGTAGATTTTTAGCGGTCGGTAGAAAAGAGGTATTGTGATATCCTTCCGGATTATCCTGGGGCTTTCCCATCAAAAACTCGCCCCATTTTGTATCATAGTATCGCCAGTCGGTTACCGGCGCTACGGAAATGCCGGCTTTAAATTCCTGGCTGTTGGTCATGGCGTTAAGCGTGTAGCTGCCACCGCCGCTCCATCCCCAAATACCAAAGCGATCAGCGTCTACATAAGGCTGCGACTTCAGCCAATTCACCCCGAAGAGAATATCCTGCAAGCGCAAGGGCCCGGACATCATCTCTTTCAGCTTATTTTCCAGGGTTTTACTGATCGCCGTAGATACGCGATGGTCGAAGCGCACAACCAGATAGCCGCGATCGAGAAGCATCTGGTCGAAAAAAAGCGAAGAGCGCCAGGCATCAAAGACAGTTGGCGCTGAGGGGCCTGCGTAGATATAGAAAATAACCGGGTATTTCTTGCCCGGATCAAAATCATGCGGCTTGAGAATTTCTGCAGGCATCTGAAATCCATCTGCTGCCGGAATGCTAAAAAGCTCCGGATAGCGAATACTGTAATCCGTCAGCAATTCGGGGCGAGGCGCAGCCAGTTCTGAAATCAGTTTTCCATCATTATGATGCAGACGTAACGCCGGCATCGTTTTGATGTTCGAATAACGATCCAGGTAGTATTTGCTATCCGGGCTAAAGGAAATTGCATGCGTTCCTTTCTCCTTGCTAAGACGTTTCAAATCGCTGCCATCAAAATTGACGCGATAGAGGTGACGCTCGATAGATGACTCCTTAAGCGCAGTAAAATAGATATGTTTCTTTGCCTCATCTACGGCCGCAATCGATTGCCGTAACCAGAAGACGCCACCGGAAGCGCGAAGTGACCAATCTCCGCTTGTGATCTGGTTGATCAGTTTCCCATCGATACTGAAACGATAAAGATGTGCATAGCCATCCCGTTCCGACTGCCAGATGAACTGCTTGCCATCTTTCAGGATATAAAGATCATCATTTAGATTCACCCAACCGGGATCCGTCTCCTGAAGAATATGGATTACACTGCCATCCTTACGATCAGCGAGGAAGAGATCAACTTCTGTCTGGGCACGATTCATTGTCTGAACGGTGAGTCCGCGATTGTCCGGCATCCATTTCACGCGCACCAGGTATTCAAAATTGTGCTCCCCAAAATCGATCCAGGTAGTCTTTTCACTTCCCAACTCAATGACACCGGCACGCACTGCTGGATTTTTCTCACCGGTTTTTGGATAACGTTGGGTAATCACCCGGGGTACCCAGGGCTTGAAATCAACATAGTGCATTAAGCTTACTTCAGATTCATCGGTCTGAAGGTAGGCGATTGCTCGTGAATCGCCGGACCACCAATAGCCTATATCACGCCGAGCAAATATTTCTTCCCAGTACACCCAGGAAAGTGTACCATTCAGCAAAGTTTCGGTGCCGTCGTTGGTCAGTTGTTTTGTCTTGTCGGCTTTAATGTCGTAGACGAAGAGATTGTTGTCCCGCACAAATGCCAGCTTTTGGCCGTCGGGCGCAAAATTAACCGATTTCTCTTTCGCTTCCGAGGTCGTAATGCGGCGAAAGCGGGAACGCTCCAGGTCGAGCAGATAGATATCATCATTATATAAGTAGGAGGCAAAACGGCCATTGCTGCTAAAAGCGACCGGCCATTCCAACTCCGTTGGTACGACCGTATCGCCTCGGGCGGTTTTCAAGCTATTCAGGGCCACATCGCGATCAACCAGCAATGTGCGTTTGCCGCTGGTGGGATCAAGTTTTTCGAACGTGCGTTTGTCTTTTGCAATTCTCAAATCGTTCAGAATAGCGCTGCCATTTTCCAGCCAGGCCACCTGAGGCACATCATCAACAGCTCTGCCTTCATCGCTGTAAATCCATTCAACGGAAAGTGATTTGGCTTCTTGCCCGCAAACAGTAGCGATCGATAACGATATCGTTACCAGACATAACATCAGCATGAACTTGTCTTTAGATGGCATAAAACCCCCGAATTTTGGTTTAATGGTAACCACGCAGGTATTTATCCGTAATGGTTGATATTACATTGGTCAGATTGGAGCAGGTGGAACGGATTTACAATTCCGGAATTGCAAATGCCCCCATATTCATCTTAAATTTAGCAAAATCAACTGATAAACACCAAACCCAGCGTATTTCAAAATGGAGGATAATTCGTGAAATTAAGTATCATGATAGTATTTTGCGGTGCCGTGCTCGCCCTGTTTGGTTTGGCTTTCGCTGACGAAGAAGCCACACCGGGCACTGTTATTCCGATGGAAGACTTTTTTCGCAATCCATCAGAAACATCTTATCAACTCTCTCCCAATGGCGAGTTCCTCGCCTTCATGAAACCCTGGAAAAGTCGCTTGAATGTGCATGTGCGCAAGATTGGCGATAACAAGGTCCTGCGCGTAACGCATGCCACCGAGCGTGATGTTGCCGGCTATTTTTGGGCCAACAACGATCGTATTGCCTTTATCCAGGATAAGGGTGGAGATGAGAATTTCAAACTTTATGCAGTTGATGCCAGCGGCGATAACTTCAAAGAGTTGACCCCTTACGACAGCGTGGTTGTTCGTTTTATTGATCAGTTGGAAGACAACGACAATGAAATGATCATTGGCCTCAATAAGCGCAATAAGCAGATTTTTGATGCCTACCGCATCAATATCAACACCGGCGAAATGAAAATGGTCGGTGAAAACCCCGGCAATATTTCGCAGTGGGTAACGGATAATGCCGGAAAAATCCGCATGGCGATTACAACTGACGGTGTAAACAGCACCTACCTCTATCGCGATAGTGAAGATCAGGATTTTCGTCCGATTATAACTGTCGATTTTAAAGAGACCCTGGCGCCGCTGGCCTTCACGTTTGATAATAAGCATATATATGCGGCATCAAACCTGGGGCGTGACAAGCTGGCAATCGTGAAATACGATATCGCCAATGCTCGGGAACTGGAAATGCTTTATCAGCATCCGGAAGTTGATGTCAGCAACATCATGCGCTCCAAAAAGCGCCAAGTGGTAACGGGCGTCAGCTATGTCACAGACAAGCGCCATTACTACTTTTTTGATAAGCAGCGGGAAGCGTTACAGAAGCGCCTTGCCAAGAGTCTCCCGGGATATGAAGTGGTTGTATCCAGTATGTCCAAAGATGAACAAAAGGCTCTAATTCGCACATATAGTGATAAATCACGCGGCGCATATTATTTCTACGATCGCAGCAAAGACGAGTTGACCAAAATGGTTGACGTAAGCCCGTGGCTGAATGAATCGCTGATGTCGGATCAAAAACCGATTACCTACAAAACCCGCGATGGCCTGACGCTCCATGGATATTTGACACTTCCGAAAGACGTTACCCCGGAAAAATTGCCGGTCGTTGTTCATCCGCATGGCGGTCCCTGGGCCCGCGACAATTGGGGATTTAATCCCACTGTTCAATTCCTGGCGAATCGTGGTTACGCGGTATTGCAAATGAACTTTAGAGGCTCCACCGGATATGGTAAGGAATTCTGGCAAATCAGCTTCAAGCAATGGGGCAAAAAGATGCAGGATGATATCACCGACGGCGTTAAGTGGCTGATCGATGAGGGTATTGCAGATCCGGATCGCATTGGTATTTATGGTGGATCTTACGGCGGTTACGCAACGCTTGCCGGCTTGGCCTTTACGCCTGATCTATACGCCTGCGGCGTTGACTATGTCGGCGTATCCAACATCTTTACCTGGATGAATGCCATTCCGCCATACTGGGAACCATATCGCGAAATGATTTATGAAATGGTTGGCCATCCGGAAAAGGAAGAAGAATTGCTGAAGGCTGCCTCACCAATTTTCCACGTCGATAAGATAACGGCACCGCTGTTCATCGCCCAGGGCGCCAATGATCCGCGGGTTCGCAAAGAAGAATCTGATCAGATTGTTGAAGCACTGAAGAAGCGCAATATCGACGTGCCCTACATGCTGAAAGAAAACGAAGGTCACGGATTCCGCAATGAAGAGAACCGCTTCGATTTCTACAGGGCAATGGAGAAATTCCTGTCAGAACACCTCGGTGGAAAGTCGGCTGAAGTTGTTGTGAATTAACGCTGTTGCACGGCTCTGCCGCGCAAAAAATATATTTTACCAAGCAGCTTTTAAGACCGCTGCGGAGGTTACTTAAAAAGAAAGCGGGATGATCATTGATCATCCCGCTTTTGTTTATTGGAATTTCTTCTAGGTTTGTGTGCGATGGCTCCCCCTATCAACTTGCTAAGGGGCATCTAAACCGAATGCCACGTTAAAAATATCCTGTCTATTAATGATATAACTCCAATAACCAATTATTACGTTACCGGCATAAAATCTAATTGAATCAAAATTAGCGGTTAAGTTGAACTAAAAAATTGTAGTCCGCTATAATTGACAAATGCTATTAGAAATGCGATAAAAAAAACCGCACAAATATAAAATTTGAATACTTGCATTCGATATTGATTTTCTATTGTCTCTCCCTTTAGAAAAAGCAATATCAACAACAAAAAATTTAGTAAAGCGACAAAAATAATAGGAAAAACAAAGCTGTTGATTTGCATAAATGCCCACATAATCCCTGAATAAACTAATGCAATAAGAAAACCCATAGCATAATTACCGATTAGTCCGGAAATATACATTAATCGTTGATATCGAAATCGTTCTGAAGAAACAGAATAAAACTCTTTCTTAAAAAATTTGTCGCTTTCATTTTTTGCCTGTCGTAAAGATCCAATAATTATGGTAGTAAGGAGGGTTGTACTACTAACTATTTCGGGTATTTGTATATTCCAGATATTAAAGATTAATTGGAATGGATAAGTCATATACCTTGAAATCGTCTCCACAAAATCTAGAAAAAAACTTAAAAAAGACAACCATCTCGGAGTTACAATTTTGAGATCTATCCCAACATTGATGAGAGAGATTGCGTTCATTAAGATGGAAAAAAACAACCAAGGTCTTATCCAAAGTTTACTTTTCAAGAAAGATCTACTGCTACTAACAATTTCCAAATTTTTCTCTGAAATTGATGTAGCATTAATGAGGTTTGAACTATCAATCAAGTAGTTTGCATATACTTGTTCCCAGTATTCTCGTATTTGATCAAAGGGTAAAAAAACATCCGCCTGACTGATATGACCTAATTTCTTAAACTGCTCTGTATTGATGTCATTAGTATCAAAATCATAACATCCGACATAAAAACGAATCAATGAAGGTGCTAGTTTCTCATGCTTATCCAAAATAAATACTTCTGAGACGTTTCCACCAATATAAAGATCTTTTCCAATCCTCGAAGCATTGCTTAGTGTGCTAAACCTATGTATATAAAAGAACTTGTCTGCTAAATCTGGTCCACCTATGAGCATCGGTGAACTTTGTTTTATGGATGAAACATATTCAGATACCTTAGAAGATGTAATAGCGTTTAGCCTCAATAATCTAACAGGGGATTTCCTTACACAAACTGCCACTACAACATCATTTGAGACATTATGATTTGAGAATCCATATACAGCGCCAATTTCAAACATTTATGAATTATCCATAATTTTTAGAAACATCGTGACAACCAGATTATAAATTTTCAGCTTACAAGTATTCAAATTTTCTCATTTTCTATCAGTAGTGTATAAGGGGAATTGTCCAGGACTCTTGCCTATATAACAAGTTTAAAATAGATTTAATTTAGTGACAAGAGCAAAAATTCAAATGCTAATTGCAACTATTCAACGCTGTTCGGCCAATTTGCTCTTCATCGGGCTGAATAGTTACAATTGAGCAACAAATTGCACATCAATATCAGACTGAAATTCCGCGCTGTCCGATTCCTCGTCGCTTCTATTACGGTCGGCAGGGTATACAAACAAAAGCGGGATGATCATTGATCATCCCGCTTTTGTTTATTGGAATTTCTTCTAGGTTTGTGTGCGGCAGAGCTGTGTATGAGAATTACAGGCTGGTTTGTTCGCCATCTTTATCAAGCAGAATCGGATCACCCAGCTTCAGCTCCTTCAGCGGCTCCAGCTGAGTCGCGGCATCACCAACAAGCAGGTAAATCATACGGTTCGGATCGATGTATTTTTCAACCAGTGCCTTGTGTGCCTCGACAGTCATTTTCTTGACAATCTCTTCGCGCTGCTTGATATAGTCATGATCCAGGCCATAGTTGGCAATAGCGTTCAGCATTCCACGCTTGGCGCCAAGGGTCTCAAAGCGGCGGGCGTTGGACTGTACCAGCGCATCGCGGGTAAAAATCATATCATCTTCGGAAATCCCCTCACGATATTTCATCATCTCATCCCGGAAGATTTCAACAGACTCTTTGGTCGCATTTGAGCGTACGCCGGAAGCTGCGGTAAAGGCACCCGGGTAGTGTGTACCGGAGAAACCGGAACGCGCACCATAAGTAAAGCCCTTTTCTTCACGCAAAATCAAGTTGAGATTTCCGTTGAAGCTACCACCAAGCTTGTAGTTCATTACGGTTGCCGGGTAGTAGTCCGGATCTGCATATGACATAGCCAAATAGCCGATACGAATTTGTGACTGCTTTGCCTTGGGAATATCAACAAAGTAGAGTTGAGAATTTTCGGGCTTGGTAGGCGCCGCAAATTCAGGGAAAGAGACATCACGTGACTTCCACTTGCTGCCAAGATTACTGAACAGCTTCACCGCATCAGCCTTGCTGATGTTACCAGCTATGGTAATGTAAGAAACGCTCGGCGAATAGTTGTTCTTGTAATAGGCCTTCAGATCATCCAGGGTAATTGCAGCGACAGATCCTTCGGTGCCGGATACCGGGTAGCCTAGAATATTCTGCTTTCCATAAATCAGCTTATTATAAACATTGCGGGAAACCGTCGATGGGTTTACAGACTGACGCTTGATGCCCTCGATTGTTTCATCTTTGATGCGGGCAAATTCCTTCTCGTCCCAACGTGGTTCCATCAGAATTTCTTCAAAGATGGCATAGGTATCTTTTAGCTTTGACGTCAGGGTGTTGGCTTGAATAGTGATTGATTCGCGTCCGGTAAACATATTGATCCTGGAACCAAGCAGATCAATCGCTTCTTCCAATTCGAGCGGCGTGCGACTCTCTGTACCTTCCATCATGATGTCGGTCATCAAGTTAGCGACGCCAACCTTTTCCAAATCATCGAGCAGCAGTCCACCCTTGAGGCTTAGCGCCCATTCAACCAGCGGCAGTTCCTGATTTTCGATGCCATAGATGCGCAGGCCATTTTTATAAGTATGTGTCCAGACTTCCGGCACAGTTGTTTCCGGGGAAGGGCCTCTCGGTGGCTCAACGCTGCGGTCGAAACTGGAAGTCATTTTTTCAGCAGGCTTGGATTCCGTTCCACTCTTGGCAACGGTTGCTTCGCCGTCCTCATTCAAAATATTCTCTTCGACGATCGGAAATGGTTCAGAATTTTCGGCAATCAATTCAGCTTTTCCTTTGGGTACGAAGCTGGTCAGCACGTAGTGCTTATCCTTGATATATTTGTTGTAAACGCGCCAAATATCTTCACTGGTTACATCAAGTGAGTTTTGGATGTCATCGCTGATGAAATCCGGACTTCCCTTGAACTCATTGTAGACAGCCAGTTGTAAAGACTTATTGAGGATGCTGGAAATACCATTATAGAAATCAGTTTCGGTACGGGCTTTAACTCGCGCCAAATCTTTATCGGTAAACCCTTCTTTTTCAAACAGGGCAAATGCTTCTTTAATAGCGTTCTCAACATCAGTGAGGTTCTTATCCGGGAATGCCCGTATCCGGAAACGCATATAGCTGGTAATTTCGTTGGTGCGATGGAACGCGCCAACCGAAGGCGCCAGCTTTTTCTCTTCAACCAGCACTTTGTACAACGGTGCTTTTTTGCCATCTGACAAGAGATTAGACAGCAGATCCAGCGCGTAAGCGTCTTTTTCAAACTGCTGGACGGTCGGAAAAACCATATTCAATTCCGGAGAGCGGGCAAAATTGTCTTCGTGCGAAGCGCGACGGGTTTCGGTCAGCGTAACATTCCATGCCTTGGGATCATCTACCGGGGGTGCAGCTTTGATTTCGCCGAAATATTTTTCAACCCACTTTTTGGTTTGCGCCTTATCAAGATCACCGGCGATAACCAACGTAGCATTATTCGGTCCATACCATTTCTTGAAGAACTTGATTACATCATCAATCGTGGCATTCGCAAGATCTTCCAACGAACCTATAACTTGCCAGTTATAAGGATGATCTTCCGGGTAGAGCAGTTTGTCAATCACGTAGCTGGTATGGCCATAAGGCACGTTATCAACCCGCTGACGTTTTTCATTTTGCACCACTTCCTGCTGGTTCTTAAAAGCTTCTTCGGTAACAGTGCTCAGCAAGAAGCCCATACGGTCAGACTCCAGCCACAGGGCCATCTCAAGTGCATTTTTCGGAACAATTTCAAAATAACAAGTGAAATCATTGGTCGTAAAACCGTTTAGAGTCCCGCCGGCTCCCTGGACCTTCTTGAAAAATTGATCCTGGCCAACATGCTGGGATTCCTGGAACATCATGTGTTCGAACAAGTGGGCAAAACCGGTGCGTCCGGTTTCTTCACGATTTGATCCAACGTGGTAAACAACCGCCACTGAAGCAATTGGATCCGATTTATCATCGTGAAGAATGACTTCCAGACCATTGTCAAGCGTATACTTCTCGTAATCAATCTTAAGCGTCTTGCCCTTTTCGGCTGTTGCCGTTAACGAAAAGAGCAATAGCAACGCCACCCACAAACAATTCATCGTGGTTTTGAACATAGTTTCTCCTCTGTTATGTATGTTGATGACAGGTTTGTATAATAGTCAAATTCAGAATGGCATTTTCCGGATTGGCGTTTGGCTTAAATAGAGATTATACGCCATTGAAAGGTAGGAAGTTACTGATAATTCGGAAAAGATCATACGCCAGTTGCTTAAAGCTTTTTCAGGCGCTCTTCAGCCGCACGCTTATGAGCATCGTCATCCGGGTCAATACTTGGCAAGAGTAAGACCTTTTCGAATGCCGCACGCGCCAGTGTTTTTTGCTTCAGCTTCTCATAAGTATTGCCCAGTTCCAAATGATGGATAATCACCTCACCGGCAAGAGCAATAGCCTTAAGAAAGCAATCGCGGGCTTTTTCTACGGACGCTTCTTTTGGGACACCGCCCAGGAAAAGATTGGCAAAACGCTTCTCAACCCAGCTTAGCGTTGCCAGACGCCGATGCCACATACCCAGTACGTGCCATGCAATGTCATCGCTCGGATCCAATAGCAGTGCTTTATCCACCTGCGCTTTGATTTCTTTTGATAACCGAACTCGTTCGCGCGCACCGGCATCCAATGCAATGCGACCAAGCGATACGCTGAGGAAAAGATGCCCCTTGGCCCCGGTTGAGTCTGCTTCGACAGCTGTTCGGGCAGCATCATGTGCTTTTTGAAAAGCCGCCTTTCGCTCTTCCTTTTTGCTTTTCGTCTCGCCCACATCGACATATGCACGGGAAACGCGCCAGGCAACGTCATAGTTTTCTGGCTCTGCTTCAAATGCCCGTTCATAATGCTTGAGCGCCGTTTCGAAGTCATATTGGCTGTGGGCTTCATCGCCGGCAACGATAAGGGCATCGATATCCAAATCGTGCGACTGTGCGAGCAAACTGGAGAATATCAATAACAGTATTAAGTTCAGGCATCGGAACATATGCCGCTCCCACATTTTGATTTCGTCAAACGGCTCTGGCAGTATCAGCTTCACAGCTGTGGCTACCGAAAGGCGGATTTTTCAAGCTAACGCCCAAAAAGTATAAGATGTTCCGAAGAAGATGGCAAGGAAATAGGGGAATTTACCGCCGCTCAGCTATCCATTGATAAGTTGCCGGTAAGACCGGGAAAAGTAAATGGTTGCATTTGTGGAAATACTTGCCGGAATTCAGACCAGCATTCTGACCAAAATGCCGGAAAGGACATCCCGGTTGCCTGCATCACCGAGCGATGATTTTTCCAAACCATCAGGCAAGCCCCGGCAAACAAAGACCGCTGTGCAAGATTAGTGATCGCAAGTGCGAATCGTCCGCGATTTCGACGAAGCAGGGCAAGCCGTTGCCCCTGGAAAATAACGTGTAATGCCTCATCCTTCATGATTTGCCGGCAGATATGCTGAAGGATCGCAGAGTGAGTCACCTTCTTCAGACAACGATAATAGACTTTCGCGATGATTTCGGCAGTAATTAAAACCGCTACCGAGGTTTCCAGACCGGCAAGTTTTCGCAGACTGCGAAAAACAATATCACCGAAGGAAAATTTCAGGCGGGGAATATTATTCAAATCCATGAAGCGACCCAGGTAGCGGCTGTGACGCTGCTCCTCACGAATGAAGAGCTGGACAGCATCTGCATATGCCTTATCGCCGGTCCGCCTCGCATATTCCCTGGCACAACGATTAAAATGATATCCTTCTGAGCTTTCACCCAGTTGAAATTCCTGAACGGATGAGGCGATCGCATGCCATTCCAGATAGCTAAGCTCCTGACCGCGATCCCAGGGAATATCCATCTGGGAGAAGATATTGTTATTGAAATGATCCCGCCAACGTTCTGAGGCAATGAACTCATCACATTCGGTAAGATGGATTAAATTAGACATAGCACACCCTCCCGGGTAAAGACCCGACTTCGATTTTGAGCGCGGTTATTCGCTTACGGATGTCACCGGGTATGATTCGGCTGCCGTGAGGACAACTGCACCAGCGCTCTTACCAGTCAAACACTAATTCGATTATTATTAAATACTTACGGCTTTTCAGCCTTAAATGCCATAAGCGACATTCAAGGCCGAAAAGAAATTTCTCAGGCGGGAAATATGATCAATGGCGGTTAGGTTTTAGGCAGTTTTAACAACCTGTTCGCTAATCATCCCAAAGCGCCTTTCCCGGCCGGTAAAGTTGATTAATGCTTCATAAAAAGCCTGCTTACGAAAATCAGGCCAGAGTGTATCTGTCAGATAAATTTCCGAATAAGCCAATTGCCAAAGCAGGAAATTACTGATACGCTGCTCGCCGCTGGTGCGAATCAACAGATCCGGATCAGGCATGTTGCGGGTATACATGTTTCGTGAAACCAACTGATCATCGATTTCCTCAACAAAAACGTCACCATCCTGAACTTGCCGGGCAATATTCTTGATAGCATTAACGATCTCGTTACGGCTTCCGTAACTGAGAGCCAGGTTCAATGTCAACCCGGTATTATGGGCCAGGCGATTTACACCATCCTGGAGACCCTCAGCTGCGAATTCCGGTAAATCGTTCATGTCGCCAAGAATTTGCAAGCGAACATTTTTGCGATCCAGTTCATCGATTTCCCTGCGCAAGGTCGATACCAATAAGCGCATTAGTGTAGATACTTCTCTGGCAGGGCGATTCCAGTTTTCTTTGGAAAAGGTATAAAGCGTAATGAAGTCAATCTTTAACTCACCGGCTGCTTCCACAATTTCACGAACTGATTTTACACCTTCGCGGTGTCCGGCGACCCGGGGGAGTCCCCGCCGTTTGGCCCAGCGGCCATTTCCATCCATTATAAGTGCAACATGTCTTGGTAGGGCATATCCCTGCTCTACCAGTGCTTCCAGCTCCTCTTTCCTGGTTTTTGCGCGTTTCACTGTTCCGATCATAACTACGTCCTCGAATTTTCCACATGATTGGGCCATTGGCCCGGTGAATAGTTGAACATCCCGGTATGCCTCTTAGTTAATCCGTTAATACCGAGGGCGCCATACATCTATCCCTCATATTCTTCGCTATTGATGCATTTTGGCGCATAAGTTCCAAGTTTACTGAATAAGCTTCAATTATCCTTGGCTTGTTTTTTTTTGCACAAAGCGCTTTGTTTTACAAAGCATTAAGTCAAAAAAATATGCAAAGTTGGTCACCAAAATGTGACCGTATTTGCAATTATCAAGCTGGAAATTCCGTTATGCCTCAGGCACCGGCCGTCTTGATTCGTGTTATCGGCAGCACAATTTCTTCTTCACTCGTCGATACCGCTTCTGCCGCTTTCTTCAACACTTCTTCCAGGGCTTGCAAGTATTCTACAAAACTGTCTCTTCCTTGATCAGTGAGCAAAACTGTTGTCCGTGGTTTGGATCCAACAAACGACTTCTGGATCTGAACCATTGTGGCATCTTCCAATGCCTTCAGGTGCCGGCTGAGGTTACCATCGGTCAACTCACACTCCTCCTTAAGCGCCTTAAAGGAGAGCCCCTCTGTCGCACTACACAAAGCCGACATTATCGCGAGCCGGTTCGGCTCATGAAAAATCCGCCTTAGAGCATTGTAGGGATTATCGCTCTTGTTATGCATGCTTTTTCTCCCGTGGTTTAAGGAACATATATATGATTTCCGTTATTGATATCCGATGCGTTCCGTCATGATGCAAGATGATACCGCCAGCCCATTCTCCCACGAAGAAAACCAGCCCCATTGGCCAGGGATTGGTAAAAGATACAATTGGAAAAATCAGGCAAATTGCACCACAAAGGATGTAATAGGTACCAACCATCCAAATCCGCCTCGGTAAAACATGGCGTGAAGCCAGGTTGGCCAATCCAAACAGACACATCCAGGTGCCAAACAAATACTCGTGTAATCCATTAGAGAGCAAAACCCCGGTCAAAATACCGCCAACCAATATTGGGGGTAGGGCATCGAGGGTCGGCTTCAGTTTGCGAATATTGCGCTTCACCCGTGGATCAAATAAAAACCAGTGAATCAATGCGCCGAAATTCAGCAATACACCAAACAGTGCGACCGTACCCCAACCCAGTGCATGCGCTTCTGTTGCGTCTGGGTAATGTGAAGAGCTCATGATTGCCGCTGCGGCCAAGGCAGCTGTCCCGCAAATTGCCCGGGCACGTCCGGAGTAGCCGTTAAATCTTTGCCGTTCCAGAATCTTACTTTGTAATTCCCTTACCTGGGCCAGTGCGTGGTGAACGTGATTCGCAATCATCGAGCTCTCCTTCTCGGTTCGGTCTCAATATAGTGTTCGGCAAACTACTTTGCAATACAAAGTATATTTTTTTCTTTTATACACATGAAGATAGAAGTGGTTTTATAAGAGACAATGACAAATGTCTCATACTAACCCTTCCTGTAAGTCGCAATGTCAAATAAAGCATCGGTGGCCTGCTCCCAAACAATAGCCAATATTATCGGATCAATCCCGGAAAACGAAACGATTTCAAATTTTTAGGCGGTGCTGAAGGCAAAACTTTCAACATCCCCCTGTGTCCCCCTTCGAAGGGACACAGGGGGATGTTTTGTTGTCAATCTTCTACCGGCTTTGCCGTCGGTAAATCAGCCGGCCTAATTGCCGGGACGGTATGATTCTCCCCACTCAAAATGCGGCGATGATAATCGATCTGCCCAAGATGATAGGCCAGGTGGCTGAGGGTCTGAAACATCCAGTCACGGATATTCATATGAACCCCGCCGATGGGAATTGGATACTGATCGTCCAGTTGTGCATCTGCCAGCGTGGAAAATGCTGTTTGGGTGTCTTCCATTGCCTGATTGATCAAGCGCAACAGTTCATCGCGCGGCACATCGCGATCAGCAAATTCTGCAGGGCGATTGCGAACATAGCCGCTCTTTCCAAGCATTGCGCCAATATAATGGCGCAGGTTGCCAACCAAATGCAAGGTTAGCGTACCGGCTGAGTTGGTAATCCCGGGGGGCAGTTCCCAGATCATTTCTTCGGTGGGATAAGCTTCGATCTGACCGCGCAAACTGGTTAATTCGCGTCGAACAATGTGAGAGAGTTGGTCGCAAAACATATATGCCTCTTAATTGCTTTGTGTCGTAGGCTTTTGATCATCAGTTAACGGTTTCATAAACGGAGATGTGTCCAAAACCTTGTAGGCAAATTTTGCCAGAGCTTTCGTCCAGGTCTTTTGGGTCATGATACCAAAGACCTCATGAGAAACACGTCCATGACCATGAGCAACAAGTTTCCCATTTAGGTTATCCCAATAGAAAAACTCGAATTGGAATACCAGGTAACGATGTGAATGGCGCTGCTCGTTGGGGGGTGTCCCGGTAGTTGTCCAAATTGTCTCTTCATCTGAAAGAAAATCTTCGACAAACAACACATAATCTGCATCCACGGAATCCACAAGAATCAGCTTACCCGCCTTGGGCATGCTGTCATAGGTAATTGAATTCTTTCCTATATTGAGCGTTTTCGCTTCCTTTTCGATCGCCGGATATGGTTCTACCAGACTTACCTTTTGGAACTTTGATAGCCGCAGCATATCCTTTGTTACCAGGCTATCCATAAGCCCCACGAGTATATCCTTGGGATTTCCCGGGCCAAAATCGTCGTTCAGCGAGCTTTCATTTTCAAATTCAATCTCTTGCTTATCAAGTAAAACCGCAAGTGAGGCCTGCTCAAGCTTAAGGTCTTTGTATTCCGTCAGCACAATCATGTGGGGGTGCATCGTGCAACCTATAAGCATTCCGGCAATAACAAGACAAATTCCAAGCGTCCAAAGTTGTTTCAACATTTTCACTCCCTTTTGTTCTGACTATTGATAAATATGCAACGTTACTACTCTATATTGCCGTCAATGAGATGAATTTGGAGTGGTTTACTTCTTTTCCGCTAAAAAAACCGCCCGGGTCGGCGCCGGGTGGCCCTCGATGGTTTTCATTTCATCATCAGGATCGAGAAAATCCGGGAGCGACTCGAAGGTCATCCAGTCCGTTCGCCGCTGTTCTTCGCTTGTCGTACGGGTCATATTGATAGTACGAACATTGGTAAATCCGCAACGACGAAGCCAGGATTCCAGGGTAAGGCAGCTGGGCAAGAACCAGACGTTGCGCATCTTTGCATAACGCCCTTCCGGTACCAAAACCTCGCCGTCGCCGCCATCGATAACCAATGTCTCCAACACCAGTTCGCCACCGCTGCGCAATTTCTCGCGTAAGGCCATCAGGTGGTCCATCGGTGAGCGACGGTGTGACAGAACGCCCATTGAAAAGACCGTATCAAAATACGGCAGTTGAAGCGGTATATCTTCCAGGGTCAAGGGCAGTACATCGACTGTATCGATTTTCAGGAAGTGTTTCAGTACCGCAAATTGGGCGATGTAGAGGAGAAAAGGATCTATACCGATAACGAGGCTGGCGCCCAGGCCGGCCATGCGCCAGCAGTGGTAGCCATTACCACAGCCAACATCAAGTACCAGGCGATCTTGCAGCGGTTGAATGTCAGTCTCAAGGCGATCCCATTTCAAATCCGAGCGCCACTCCGTATCAATATCCACACCAGCCAGTGAAAACGGACCCTTTCGCCAGGGATGAAACTGCTTCAATAACTCACCAAACTCCTTGAGCGCTTCGGCAGCTAATGGAGAGACCGGTCGGAAACCAACCGCCTTTGAATTCAACTGAATGACATCAACAGGTATATTGGGCAAAGATCCTAGGCAAGCTTTCCAACGAGGCGCGTCTCCGTGCTGATCGTATGCAGAAGCAAGTTGCTCTTGTAATTTTGGTAGCCAACTCTTGAGTGTGCTCTGCTCAAGAAGGGAAAGCAGTGGAGAATGATCAATCATTTGATTGCCAGGAAGGAAACAAAGTTAAAGCACTGAAACCAAATTTGAGAATGTGAAAAGCCGGCATCTTTCAAGCGCGTGATATGCACCTGGCTGGTTTCCGGGATCAACACATTTTCCAGGGCAGTACGTTTCTGACTGATCTCCAAATCACTATAGCCATTGGCACGCTTAAAAGCATGATGCAGGTCGATGTTCAAATCACCTAGGCTTTGATCATCAAATAATATTTTCTCCGATAAACAAATCACGCCCCCCTGAACCATATCATTATATATACGCTTCAATAGCGATAAACGTCGCTCTGGGTCGATAAATTGCAGGGTAAAATTCAATACGACCATTGAAGCATTCTTAAAATCTACGTCAAGGATATCTTCACAGCGAATCTCAATGTTCTGCTGAACCGCGCTAGCTTCAATATTCTGTCGGCAACGCTCAACCATTGCCATAGAATTGTCGATGCCGATCACAGTTACGCCCGGCTGGTTAAGTCGACTGGCAACGCCCAGGGTCGAGGCGCCCAGGGAACAACCCAAGTCATATACCTTACTATGCGCCTGAATGAAGCGCTCCCCAATTACGCCCAGCATGTTAATGATCTGACCATATCCAGGAACAGAGCGATTAATCATATCCGGGAAGACGGCGGCAACGCGCTCATCAAACTCAAAGGCTCGAACCTGCTCATGGCGGCTGGCATATATCCTGTCGGCTGTTGATTTTTCTTTCATATCAGATCAATGTAAAGTTCGCATCAAATGATTGCAACAGGGATTAGGTCTCTGGATGTGTAAATCTACTTAGGTCAAAATTGCCAAAGTTGCATAGCTGACAAAAATCCCCAGCGCCGCTCCGGCAACAACATCCCGCCACCAATGATTTTCCGAAACCACCCGGCTGTATCCGGTAATGCCAGCCAGTAGATAGGGAAAGATCACCCACAATTCAGAAAAATAGAAATGGGCAAAGCCGGCCCCCATAAAAGCACTTGAAGTATGACCACTGGGAAAACTATTATTGCCTCCATTTGGACGTCTACCGAGAGAGGTAGAATTAAAAGCAGCTTTAAGGATAAACGTTAAGAGAGAATTTATGATACCGGCATAGGCCCAGGCTTGTGCGCCTCGCACGCTACCGGTTAATGCAATGAAGAATAAGGTTGCCCAGGGCAATGCATATTGAAGAATATCTCCAAGGCCTTCGAGACTTTCCGGATCAATAGGTAGAAGCTTGTCTTTTAGTTCAGGGATGTTGAGCATCAGGGATCTCCACTGTCAGGCAGTTGGTGGTATTGGGGAAGAGAGGCATAGCAGACAAAGCGCTGCTGTGGCTGCTATTAATGATATATTAATATATAGTATGTACTAATTTAAAAAACTTATAATCATTATTATTACGGTGTTGAAAGTGTTGGAAAGTGGCGGAGCTCTTAATAATAGGAGATTCTTGTGTTGGTGGATTGTTATGTCACTGTTAGTTCATTGTTGAGGATATGTTAAAAAAAACAACGTTTTCGAAATGATGCAAAATTATCAACAGGCATTTAACAGTTTCCGCAGCTTTTAAACACGCTTTGCACAGCTTGTTAACAAATTGTGGAAAACTCAAAAAAGGTCTTTGAGGAATTCGCTGAATGGAACATTCCATTTCATTATCGCCCTGGGAAGTGACGCCAATCGTAATGTATTTACTGGGTTTGTTATGGCTGGGGTTTCGTGAAAAGAAAGGGTTTACATCAGAAACGGATTTTATTCTTGGGGGACGGAACCTCACGCTGCCGGCCTTTATTGCCACCCTGGTAACTACCTGGTACGGCGGCATCCTCGGCGTTGGAGAGTTTACCTGGCTATATGGTATTTCTAACTGGATCGTTTTTGGTTTGCCTTACTATGTGTTTGCTTTGCTCTTTGCCTGGTTTATGGCGCCGCGTATTCAGGCATCGAGCTGTAAATCGATTCCCGATCAGTTTTATCAGCACTATGGCAAATCCGGCGGGATGTTGGGCGGCGTATTTATGGTATTCATAACTCTGCCTGCACCCTATGTGCTCATGATCGGGCTCTTCCTCAATATGATCACCGGCTGGCATTTGCTGTTCTGTATTGCCATCGGAACGCTTTTCTCGATGCTTTACGTATTGAACGGCGGCTTCCGGGCGGTCACCCGAACGGATAAATTGCAGTTCATCCTGATGTTTTCCGGCTTTATCATTTTGCTGATTGGCCTTGTTTGGCAATTTGGTGGTCTGTCTTTTTTGCAGGCGAAGCTGCCCCCGCTTCATCTCAGCTGGCATGGCGGTAATACCACTGGATATATGTTGGCCTGGTTCTTCATTGCGCTATGGACTTTTGTTGATCCCGGATTTCATCAGCGTTGTTTTGCCGCGGAGTCACCAAAAATCGCCCGGAAGGGGATTTTTATTTCTGTTGGTTTTTGGCTGATTTTCGATTTCCTGACAACCATGTGCGGACTGTATGCCCGGGCCTTATTGAGTGATGTCGAACCGGTGCTGTCATTTCCGATGCTGGGACATACTTACTTGCCGGCCATTTTGTCGGGATTGTTTTTGACTGCCTTACTCGCCACAATCATGTCGACGATTGATAGCCTCTCGCTTCTCTCTGCCGTCACCATCGGCTACGACCTTCTTGGGAAGTCCTCATTTGCAAAATTTGGAACGCTTCGTCTGATGCGTGTTGGCTTAGTTGTGACCACCATACTGTCTATCCTGCTTGCCTGGCTGATACCATCCGTCATCCAAATCTGGTTCGTCGTCGGGACGCTCTTTGTGCCGGCATTGTTGTTACCACTTCTTGCCTGCTACTTTCCCGGATTGATGCCGGCTGACCGCCGCTGGATGCCGGCAATGATGGGCTGTGTTTTTTTGACGTCTCTGGTTTTTATCACTATATCAATTGCCCAAAGCGATTCGCTTTCCTTCATCAATTATGTTTGGGGATGGCAACCGATTTATCCCGGCTTGCTGGTTTCCGGTATTATGCTGGTGCTGGCGCATTTGTTCTCCGGGCGCGGAACTGCCTCCTCTGATAAAGCGTTTTGATTAAAGCGCCGTCTATAATAAATTCCTCACTGATTTTTCGTTCAACCAAACCCGGGAACATCAATGAATAATTCATACAAGCTGGGACTTTGTATTGCCTTTTGCCTTTTTCTCGTTGCCTGCCCCAAGGCCGTGAAAACGCCGGGCCAAAGTCCATTAAGTGAAGACCTGGTTTTTGCAACAGATGCCGGCAATGAATTGACTGTTACGGTGAAGTCTGAAAACGTTCGCCAGAAACCAAACGGCAAACGATTGGGCGGTCTGAGAAAAGGTGATAAGCTTACCGTCATCAAGCGCGTCGGTAACTGGGTCTATTTTTCAAATCCAAAATTTGAAGAAGCATACATTTGGGCGCCGTCCGTTGGCTACGCTTATCAGAACATCTACAGCCCGTTTTTCTTTTTTGATTCAACCCGTACTGAATTTCGCGATATCGAATGGTTCCAAAGAATGTTCTCGCAGCGAGGCCAGGTGAGACAGGAAACCTCAACCAATTATGAGCTGTTCTTTAAAGACACCGGCCTGGGTAGTCATGAAGAAACTGTTTTGGATGTGGTAGCAACCAGTGATCAGGTTGTTGAGCATGGCATTACGCTTTTTGTAGACAGGGAAAAGAGTCGCGTGGAAAAAGTACGGGTCGACTTCTTCCGCCCGGTGAAAGGATATCAGGCTGCCTTAAAGAAGGGGGAAATGAAAGCGGATAATCCCGGAGATGCCGGTAGTGGACACATCATCTGGGCAGCAGGTGATCTGCTGGACCACCTGGTTGTTGACCTGGAAAGAAAAGAATGGGAAAGTAACTATTTCTCAAGTGTATGGTACTTGCTCCCTGAAAAGGAAGAACAGTAGGTTATAGCGGATCTTCATCGAAGAAAACCTGAATACTGCGAGCATCGCCCTCCCTTCGCAGATCCCGAATCAGGTTGTCATTATCATTTTGCCGTTTCAGGGTGATGTAATAGGATATTTCAAGATTCTCTTCGTCACCCGGGGACGACACATTAATCACCCGATACTTTTTGCAGTATTTTTTGATGACAGGCAGGTATGCGCCTTCATCACTGCCATTTGGTGAGTAGGAGAATTTTAACAAGAATTCCCGCTGCGTTGTTGTGCCACTGTTGATGGTGGATAATAGTAACATGGTTAAGCCAACGAAGATGGTGCCGCATATTGCGATCAGGTGATAGCCTACCCCGGCAGCCATTCCCACCGCCAGACTGAAAAAGATGAAAACGATATCCTGGGTATCCTTCACCGCGGTTCTGAAGCGGATGATGGACATCGCTCCCACCAGACCGAATGCACGTGCCAGGTTATTACCGATAACCATGAGCACGATGGCGGTAATCATGCTGAGAAGAATCATAGCATTCAGAAAAGCAACGGAATAGCCGGGACCTTTATAGGTTGCACGATATACGGCGGTAATGATCAATCCGCAAAGTAGTGCAGTTGAGATATTCAGCAGGATATCGCCCAGCGTTAACTGGACAGCCAGAATTTGTTCAAAGTCATTCAACATAAAAACGTTGTCTCGTATCGATCCCTGATTATCGGATCATTTGTTGGTGATTCCGGGCGTAATCTATACAGGTTGTGTATTTCGATATTGCCTGTCGCGATAAGTCGAACTGCGTAATAACTTTTTGAAGCCACGAAGGTAATCCGCGATAGAACTTCACTTCGAGAATGGCGTGATTGGGCATCACATAATTCAAAGCGTCATCTTCAAACAGATCGGAAAAGGCCGGCATCGCTTTGCTGCGTAACTCCTGATCAATCGTCACGCGTAGGCCGGAGCGAAAGCGACAGAAATATGCTTCGCGATCATAGGTAACCAACACTGTTGGGTGCAAATTAAAACGGGCAACATTGTAGAAGAAGCGTGCCGCATCTTCTTTATTGCTGGTGTCTTTTTTTGAATTTGCACGATCCGATATATCCTGTAGACTATCACGGTCTTTAAATTTCACGCGTGAGCGGTTCTTGAAGATCCGATCATTTTCTTTGCGCTTGATTTCGAGGAAAAGATATTCATGATCGTTCTGTTGGTCATAGCCTCGTACGCGAATTTTTTTTCGTATCTTGATACCTTCGATTTTTTCCCGATAGAATCCGAGATTGTGGGTATCGTAGTAGATGCTGCGAACCGTGTAGCGATGATCACTCTTTTGAGCACTAAATTTGTCCAATTCCAGATAGGGAGCAATCACCTTACGGAAAGCAGGTAGCTTTTCCTTGTGAATAAGAAATTTGTATTCGCGGCGTTTCATGATATAAAGCGTCTAAAGTTGTTTACGAATATAGTGCCAAATGCTGTGCTCGCCTGCCTCAACATCACACTGTACAAACTGACCATGATGATGTGGTGCATCCGAGGCTTCTACTTGAACGATGGCAAAGCGAATTTGCCGACCACTTATCCATTGCACGCGATCGTCGAAGGCGACAAGCTGCCCCTCGCTGGTTGTAATGCTATTGGAAAAGCGGATAGTCACTTTGGTGTTTTCCCCTAGATCTGAAATATCTTCAACTGCGATCGGCAGGAACACAATAAATTGAGAATCATCGACAAGATGCAGCAGTGTATCAGCATTAAATGATCGTAGGAATTTACCGGACATCGGCGCTTTAATATAGTACTGATCCAGGCGGTCTCGCAGGATGGACATTTCGTCATGGATGGCAGCAATGCGCGCCTGGGCCAACTGCTGCTCAAACTGGTTGGAACCGGAGGTTGTTGTTTGCAGTGCAGCATTAGCAATCGCTAAATCGATGTTGGCCAGATCAGCCCTGCCTTCGGCAATTTCAAATTCTTCTTCGGAAATGATCCCTTCCTTAAATTGCTGCTCCAGTCGCCTGAGAATTTTCTGTTCTTCAACAATTTGCTTCTTCGCATAATTGACCCGCTCGGTTGCTTCTGTGACGACGGAAACTTTATCACCACTTTCCAGGACGCGCAGGGAGGCTTGCATCACCGAGAGTTCGCCGCGCAGTGCCGTTAGCTGCCGACGAGTTTCGTTTGAAAAGATGTGACCGATGGTATCGCCCATGGAAACTTCGTAGCCAGGCGAGACATTTTTGGCGGGGGCAAAACGAATTGCATCTCCTCGTTCAAATTCGGTGGCAACAAATTCCTGAACCCCTCCATTGAGATAATCCATGTGACTGGCAAAAATCCGTCCATTGGCATTTTTAAGAAGCAGCCATTCTTGGGCGGGATACATTTTACCAACAGCGCTCACTGAATACGGGATAGTCAGAAAGAAACTGGCAACGATACCTAGCAGAAGAAATACAGCGAAAGCGGTTAAAAGCGTATTGTTTTTATTTGAAAACAAAATACATCATTTCGTTGATTCGACATCTCTGATACTGTGGTGAATTTCTATATTATTCGCGTCACCATTTCGAAGCACAATATACAAAAAGGAAGCGACATCTCTTAATAGAACTTTAACATTGATTCTTGAGCGTATCGAGCGTGGATGACCATTTGTACTTGTTTGGAACTTGCACTCATCTTATGTTATATCATAAGAGACCGATCAACAGGAGGAACTGATAAATGAAAGCTTTAACAGCAGTAGTATTTCGATTGATTGCCATCGTGGCACTGACCTCACTCATTGCTTGTAGCAATGATGCGAATCCGGAAACCAAACCTGAAGAGCGCTTTGTTGAGATCAAAAATCCAACAACACTGACTCTTAAGGTTGAGGGGATGACTTGCAATGGCTGTGTGAATACCATTGAAAGTGCTTTGGCAAAGCTTGACGCTGTTGCTGAAAGCGAAGTGTCTTTGAAGCGTAATGAAGCGGCAATTGTGTATGATTCTGAAGCCATGACTGAGGCTGAATTAATCAAGACGATTGCGGACGCTGGTTATCAAGCATCTTTGAGCGAATAACTTTTCCAAAAAGATGTTCTCATTTTCTACGGCTGGCATTACTATAAGTGTCAGCCGTTTTTTTATGATCAAGCTACGACGATTGGACTATCCTATACCGCGAGGACTCTCTGAATGGAATGGAGTTACGATCCTGAAATTTTCCGAATTGGTTGGTTTGCTCTGCGCTATTATAGCCTGGCATTTATGGTTTCGTTTTTGCTCGGCTATCACATGCTCGGGAAAATATATGCTGAAGAAGGAAAGCCGGAAGCCTACCTGGAAGAACTTTTCTTGTGGGTGTTTGCCGGTACGATTATCGGCGCACGACTGGGACATTGCCTCTTTTATGACCCCGGATATTATTTGAGCAATCCGCTAAAAATTCTCTATGTTTGGGAAGGAGGCCTGGCCAGCCACGGTGCTGCCATTGGAATTTTATCCGCCATCTATTTGTTTACTCGAAATAAGAGTGATCTCACTTTTTTGTGGGTGGTTGATCGCCTGGTGATTTTTGTTGCGCTCGCCGGGGCCTTCATTCGCATTGGCAATCTTTTCAACTCCGAAATCTACGGTAAGGCTACCGACCTTCCCTGGGCTTTCGTTTTTACGATGCGTGATAATATTCCTCGCCACCCGACTCAGATTTACGAAGCCGTCTGTTACTTGATCATCTTCTTTGTTCTCTACCGGCTCTATCAGCAATGGAAGCCGCGGATTCCGGAAGGGTATTTTTTGGGACTCTTTCTCGTTGGTATTTTTGGCGTGCGATTTTTCATCGAATTTCTCAAAGAAAATCAAGTTGCCTTTGAAGATGCGCTGCCTCTGAATATGGGGCAGATTCTCAGTATTCCATTGGTAGCAATTGGCTTGTGGTTGATGCAGTGGAGCAAGAAGCAGCCCCTGCCGCAGCCGGCAAAGAAACCGGTGCGCAAGAAAAGGAAGAAAGTAGGGTAGAGGTCTTTTGAGCTTATCTGTACCTTTTGAACTGAAGTATCACCTAAAAAGTGCCGGCTGGATGGCCGGCACTTTTTTTGTCCGGCGTATCGCCGGCAAAGAAGATATAACTTAGGAGCAAACACACGAGATTAAATCAGTATTACTGTTAAAGCATTTAAATTGCAGTAAGTAGCTGTTTCTATTTTGTTTATATGGGTTTTTGTTTGTCTCGGTTTTGCTTTAAGTTGCTAATAATAATAGATTTAAGTGGTTGAAATTCATTAATATGAGGTAATGGATTCGTTTTTCCGGATATCCGGAAAAAGGTATTCTTCGGCAAGGTGACTTGCCTGGTTAAAGGCTTAGGGTGATTGAAAAGAAAATAATGGTATGCGCTGAGCATACCGAAAATGAAATCATCTAAAACGGAACTGGAGAAAAATGGATAGAGCCACATATAAGATCTTGACCCCTGGTGATCTTGACCAGGAGGGCAATGACAAATTGATTTTTGAATTGGACGTTCTTAATGGCCTTTCTGAGCACCCAAAGCATCTTTCCTCGAAATACTTCTACGATGATGAAGGCTCGCGATTATTCCAGGAAATTATGGCCTTGCCTGAATACTACCTGACCGATTGCGAATTCCAGATTTTTGAATCGCATAAAAGGGACCTTTCCAATCTGTTCAGCGATGACCCCTTTACCCTGGTTGAACTAGGGGCAGGGGATGGGTTAAAAACGAACATCCTTATCGAGCAGTTCCTTGGCGACAAATGTGATTTTCATTATTCGCCACTGGATATATCCGAAGGCGCAATGGTAACGCTCATCGATTCCATGCGCAAGAAGTTTCCGGAGCTGCAGGTCAACGGTGTCGTTGCTGAGTACTTTGACGGCCTGAAGTGGATTTCCAATATCAGCAATCGCCGCAATGTCATTCTTTTCCTGGGATCAAATATCGGCAACTTTGGGCAATCCCAGGCACGAGTGTTCCTGCGCAGTCTCTGGAATTCACTCAATGATGGTGACTACCTGATGATCGGTTTTGATCTGAAGAAAGATATTGAGGTGATGCTGCGGGCCTATAACGATAGTAGGGGAGTGACGGCGCGTTTCAATTTGAACCTGCTTAATCGCATCAATCGCGAATTGGGCGGAGACTTTGATCCGGACAAATTTCGCTTCTACGCAAACTATAACGTCTTCAGCGGGGCGATTCAAAGTTACCTGGTGAGTCTTGAAGCTCAGGAAGTGCACATCGGCGATATCGGGGAGTCCTTCAAGTTTCGGCCCTGGGAACCCATCCACACCGAATACAGCTACAAGTTTCTGGTTTCGGAGATTGAATCATTGGCTTCTGCTACCGGTTATCGAATAATTCGTCAGCTTTACGACCGCCGTCGTTACTTTGTCGATAGCATCTGGCAGGTGGAAAAGCTGACTCGGTAAGTAAATCTGGTTCTCAATATTGAGACATCCCCCTGCGTCCCCCTTCGAAGGGGGATTCAGGGGGATGTCGCGTTTAGAGCTTAGAAGTAAATACTATCAATTGCTTATTGAAATGGACATCCCCCTCCATCTCCTTCCAGGGGAAGTGGAGGGGGATGGGTATTGCCCTTCGAAACAGATATACTCTACAAAACCAAAAACGGCCGTTTTATTAAACAATCGTACTATCTATGTACCATGTACATGTCAGCTAAATGTTTCACGTGAAACACTCTTGTTGCTTCGACTGCCCTTTTCGATGTAGATCATGAGGATGGCGATGTCGCTTTGACGGATGCCGGAGAGTCTCGCTGCTTGCCCGATAGAACGCGGCCGAACCTGGATTAGCTTCTCACGGCTCTCTGTTGAGAGAGACTGTATCTTGTTGTAATCAATCCATTGGGGAATCTGCGTATTCTCCATCTTCTTGAACTTGTCTACCAATTCCTGCTGCCGTTGCAGAAAACCATCATACTTCTTATAGAATTCAACCTCGGCAATAGTCGATGCCAGATAACTACTGTCCGAATCTATTTCTCCCAACAGGCTGGCCAATTTGACTTCCGGCCGCTTAATGAGCTGTTGCATCGGGGTTTTCTGACTAATTGCTTTGGTCTTCACGGTAGCCGCATAGCCATTAAATACATCCGGTTTGATGGAGGTCGATTCTACAAATTGCTTAAGCGTTTCGATCTCTTTCTTGCGATTAAGCATTTTCTTGAAAGCGTTATCTTCGATCAATCCGAGGGAATGTCCGGTTTCCAGCAAGCGTAGATCGGCGTTGTCATGCCTTAACAGCAGGCGAAATTCAGCCCGGGAAGTAAACATCCGATAGGGTTCCAAAATTGTTTTGTTGATCAAGTCGTCAATCAATACACCGATATATGCTTCGGAGCGATCTAGAATGACTGGTTCTTTGCCGAGGATTTTCTGCGCGGCGTTGATGCCGGCCATCAATCCCTGAGCTGCAGCTTCTTCATATCCGGAGGTGCCATTGATCTGTCCGGCGAAATAGAGGCCTTCTACCAGTTTGGTTTCCAGTGTTGGGTGCAGTTGATAAGACGGAAAGAAGTCGTATTCAACCGCATAGCCGAGACGAATGATCTCGGCTTTCTCCAATCCCGGCACTGTGCGGATGGCTTCTTCCTGAACATCTGCCGGCAGGCTGGTGGAAAAGCCGTTCACATAGACTTCCGGATTCTCAAATCCTTCCGGCTCCAGGAATATCTGGTGACGATCCTTGTCAGCGAAGCGCACGATCTTGTCTTCGATAGACGGACAATAGCGCGGACCAATTGCCTTGATGGAGCCATTATACATCGGTGAGCGATCGAGACCGGAGCGCAATTGCTCGTGTGTATGCTCATTGGTATAGGTAATGAAGCAGCTTAGCTGTTCGCGATCTGCCAGACTTTCCGTCGAAAAGGAAAATGGCGTTGGCGGCACATCCGGCTTTTGTTCTTCAATCACGCTGAAGTCAATACTGTCGATATGGATTCGTGGCGGTGTTCCAGTCTTCAATCGTCCGGTTTCAAAGCCAAGGTCTTTGAGGTTGCCGGTCAGTCCCTTCACTGCCTGCTCACCGGCGCGCCCGCTTTCGAAGTTGTTCAATCCGATATGGATGCAGCCATTGAGGAAAGTGCCGCAGGTAAGAATTAACGATTTACAGGGAACAAAGGAACCGTCCTCAAGCATGGCTGCCGTCACTTGGCCGGACTCGTTGCGCAGGCCGCTGACGGAGCCGGCAATAACAGTGAGGTTCTCTTGCCCGTTTACACGCCGCTGGGCGTCCTTCATATAGGCAACGCGATCTGCCTGCGCACGGGGCGACCATACTGCTGGTCCCTTGGATGTATTCAGCATCTTGAAGTGGATGCCGGTGGTATCGATGACCTTGGCCATCTCTCCACCGAGGGCATCAATTTCCCGAACCAGGTGTCCCTTTGCCAGACCACCAATGGCGGGGTTACAGGACATCTTCCCGATCGTATCTTTCTTGAGGGTTACCAGTGCGGTCTGTAGTCCGGATCGCGCAGCGGCCAGCGCCGCTTCAATTCCGGCATGTCCCCCACCGGCAACGACCACATCATAGGTCTTCATTCTTGCTCCAAAGTGTTTCACGTGAAACGTATTGCGTAAAACCGTTTCGCAGGTCAAAAAACTGGCTACGAACTAACTAAGTACGATAAGGTACATTTTTAGCCGGAACAAGGGTTTTAGATTTTGGAGATTAGGGATTGGATACTGGGTACTGGCCACAGAGGGCGTGGAGGGAGCTTTATGGTAAAGTTGATAAGGGATCGCTGGCAGTAGTCCCCCTCTATCTCCCCCCGGGGGGAGATAGAGGGGGGACGCGTTCTAACCAAGTGAGTTTTGGCAGAATAGCAACGCCTAACTCCCGTGGTCTCTGTCGCAGATGTATTTCAATCCCCAATCTCCAATCCCTCCATATCCTCCATACCCAGAATCAAGTCGCTAGTATCCAGTACTAAAGCCCAAAATCCATTTTTCCCCTTGACTTAATTTTGTCTCGTACTGTAGATTGACCGAGCGGTCAGTCAAAAACGAGTGCGTTATGCCCCGCTCTAAAAAACAGTTCAGCATCATGCGCGAGAAAAGCCGCAAGCGCCTGATGGACAATGCCCTCGAACTCTTCGCAGTTGATGGCTACGAAAATACTTCCATAAGCGACATCGCTAACAAAGCTGGGGTCGCCAAAGGAACCCTTTACCACTATTTCAAAAGTAAAGAAGACCTGCTGCAGGCCATCTTTGGCCGCGGCGCTGAAGAGATCGAACAGATCATGACAATCGCTCGTCAGGATGGAGATCCCTACGAACGCCTGGAGAACATGCTGATTGCCCTCTTCAATTCCATTGAATCTCATTATGACTTCTGGCGACTCTACCTGTCGCTGATGACCCAAATCAATAGCTATGATACTGCCCGCAAGTTGATGACTGAGTTGATGCATCATCATGTTGTGGTGGTGGCCCATCTTTTCAAGGAGATGGGAAAAGAGCATCCCGAAGAAGAAGCTTTCCTGATAGGGGCAACGCTTGACGGTGCCTTCCTTCATTATTTTCAGGTTGGTGATCAATATCCCCTGCATCGAATTCGGGACCTAATTGTTGCCAAATACCTCGAGAGGTAAGAAAATGAAACATATCATTATGATTGCGCTGTTGATGACAATGAACCTCTTTGCCCAATTGACAGCTACTGACATCATCGAAAAATCCGATAAAAAAATGCGCGGGAAAACCAACCGCAGCATTATGTCCATGAAAATCGTTCGTCCGGAATGGTCGAGAGAAATGACCATGAAGAGTTGGTCGAAAGGAGAAGACTACTTCCTTTTGGTGGTGACCGAACCGGCCAAGGATAAAGGCACTGCCTCCCTGAAGCGCGAATCGGAACTTTGGAACTGGTTTCCCAATATCGAACGGACCGTCAAAATTTCATCCTCGCTATTGTCGCAATCCTGGATGGGATCTGATTTCAAGAATGATGACCTGCTGCGCGAGTCGTCCATCATCTACGATTATGACCACGAGGTGCTCGGTGAAGAAGTCTACGATGAGGTTACCTGTTATAAGATTCAGATGATTCCCAAACAGGATGCCGCAATTGTCTGGGGCAAGGTGGTCATTTGGATCAGCAAGGAGCACTTCAATCAGCGCAAGGTTGAGTATTATGATGAAGATGACTTCCTGGTCAATACCATGTATACCTTCGATGTGAAGGAAATGAGCGGACGGAAGATTCCGACGCGGATGGAAATGGTACCGGCCGAAGACGAAGGCCACAAGACGATCCTCTATACGCGTGCGATCGAATTTGATGTGCCGATTAAGGATTCCTTTTTCAGCCTGCAAAATCTGAAACGGGTGCGCTGATATGAAAACCTTATTGACTCTAGCCTGGCGAAACATCTGGCGCAATAAGCGACGAACGATTATCAGTATCTCATCGGTTTTCTTTTCAGTTATTCTCGCCCTGTTTATGCGGTCCATGCAGGAAGGTAGCTATGCCATGATGATCGATACCAGCGTTCGCTTTTATGCCGGGTATGTGCAGGTGCAGGACAAAGGCTACTGGGAAAACAAATCGATCAATCGCTTGCTGCAAGATTCAAATGAGTTGCGCAAGCAGATCTTGTCGGTTGACGGAGTTCAATCGATCATGCCGCGATTCGAAAATGGGGCGTTGGCTGCCGCCGGCAATATTACCAGGGGAGCAATGCTGATTGGTATTGATCCCGATGCCGAAGAGCAATTCAACGGATTGAGTGGCAAGCTTTCTTCCGGCGACTATTTGAAAAATGAGGACCAAAGCGTTATGGTTGCCGAAGGTCTGGCAGAATATCTGGAGATCGGACTTGGTGATACGATCGTGCTCATTGGGCAGGGCTATCGCGGAAACAGCGCAACCGGGAAATACGCCATTAGCGGCATGGTGAAATATCCCAACCCGATCATGAATCGCTCCCTGATTTATATGCCGTTGCCGCTTGCCCAGGAATTAAACTCTGCGCCGGAGCACGCCACCGCTCTGGCCCTCGATATTGAATCTGCTGAGCAACTGAACGATATCAAGATGGAACTGGCCGCCAAGCTTGGCGACGAATTTGATGTAATGACCTGGTCCGAATTGCAACCGGAACTGGAACAGATTATCGAAAGTGATCGCGGTGGCGGTATTATTACTATCGGTATTCTCTACACGATTATTGCCTTCGGCATCTTTGGCACCATGATGATGATGGCAATGGAGCGTCGCCGGGAATGTGGGGTGCTGGTAGCCATTGGCATGGATAAATGGAAATTGAATCTGCTCTTCATGATGGAATCCCTGATGATTGGTCTGGTCTCGGTCGTCATAGCCTTACTTGCCGGTCTACCACTGGTTTACTGGTTTCAGGAAAACCCGATTCGCTTGTCGGGGGATATTGCCACCAGTATGGAAGTGATGGGCATTGAGCCGATTATCCCGACGATTGTTCGCGGGGATATTTTCCTGACCCAGGGATGGATTGTTATGATCGTCTTCCTGGTGGCGCTTTGGTATCCATTATATATGGTTCGCAAACTCAAAGTAGTGGAGGCCCTGCGATGATATTGAAATTATCCTGGCGAAATGTTTGGCGAAACAAGTTGCGCAGCCTGGTGATCATTATTGCAGTTGCTTTTGGTATTGCGGCAGCGGTCTTTGCCGGCGCGTTGACCAATGGCTTGATTGACCAGAAAATGCGCATTGCGATTGAAAGCCAAACCGCCCATATCCAAATGCACAATAGTGCCTTCCAGGAAAACATGGATATACGCCACTCCTTGCCAGATGCCGATTTCTTCAGCGAGCAGTTTGCCGGGCGCGATGACATCAAAAGCTGGTCGGGACGAATTGTCTCTACCGCCATGCTAAATACCGCCAACGGCACCACAGGAATGAAACTGTTGGGAATAGAACCGGAAATTGAGAAGAAGGTTAGTGCGGTGTCTGAAATGATAATCGACGGGGCCTATTTTGAGGGGGCGCGCCGCAATCCAATTGTCATCAGTCAGCGTGCAGCAACCAAGCTTCAGGTTCGTTTGCGTTCGAAGATCGTCATCACGATGCAGGACATTGACGGTGAGATCGTCGGCGCAGCCTTCCGAGTAGTTGGCATTTTCAAGACCCCGTCGGCGATGTTCGATGAAGGCCACGCTTTTGTCAAACAGAGTGATATGGCAAAATTGTTAAATAGTGATAAAATTCACGAAGTCGCCATTCTCCTGAAGGATATCGACAGGGTGCCGGAAACCGTTGCTGAATTGCGTGAATCGGCACCGGAGAATGTTGAGGTGCTTGCCTTCACAGAAGTGCTCCCGGAACTGGCGGCCATCAATGATTCCGGATGGATCAGCAATTTGATTCTCCTGATCATCATTTTGTTGGCACTGGCCTTCGGCATCATCAATACCATGCTAATGGCTATCTTCGAACGGATTCGCGAAATCGGTGTATTAATGGCCGTTGGCATGCAGAAGCTGCGGGTCTTCAGCATGATTACCATTGAGACGATTTTCCTTGCTATGATAGGCGGGGTAATCGGAATGATCATTGGCGATATCATTCTGCGAATTGTCTCGCGCAATGGCATAGACCTTTCTGCCTTCGCTGAGGGCATGGCTGAATTTGGCGTAGAAACAATTGTCTATCCGTCCATTGATACTAAATTCTATCTGCTGGTGACCTTGATGGTGGTTTTGACCGCCATCTTTTCATCCATGTTTCCGGCTATTAAAGCATTGCGCTTAAAGCCCAATGAAGCAGTACGACACAAATAAATTAAACTGACGAGATGATCATGAGTATCATAAGCATAAAAAATCTGAGTAAAACCTACAATCCCGATACCATTCCGGTGCATGCCCTGCGCGGGGTTGACCTGACCATTGATGCTGGAGAATTTACCGCGATCGTGGGTCCATCCGGCTCCGGGAAAACGACGCTGTTGAACATGATCGGAGGCATCGATTCGCCCACCACCGGTGAAGTGATCATTGATAGGCAAAATATTACTGCTCTCAGTGCCGGCGAGCTGATTCGATTTCGGCGCGATCACATCGGGTTTGTCTTCCAGGATTACAGCTTGCTCCCAGTCTTGACCGCCAGAGAAAATGTCGAGTTCGTCATGCAACTGCAGGGAAAGGCCCAATCGGAGTGTGATCAGCGTGTAGATGAGTTGTTGACTGCCGTGGGGCTACGAGAGCGAGACAACGAACGGCCCGGTAAATTGTCCGGTGGACAGCAGCAGCGTGTTGCTGTTGCCCGGGCTTTGGCGCCCAAGCCGCGATTTGTGCTGGCAGATGAGCCGACGGCAAACCTTGATTCGCGATCGACATCTGATCTGTTAGACATTATGAATCGACTGAACCAGGATGAGGGTATTACCTTTATCTTTTCCACCCACGATCAAAGAGTGATCGATCGCGCCCGGCGTGTCGTTGTGGTTGAGGACGGCGTGATCAAAGAGGATACGGTGGTGGCGTGATGGGGCAATCCAAATTTGATGTTTTCACATCCCCCTGTTTCCCCCTGCGAAGAGTGATCAAGGGGGATGTGGCGAAAAAAATCCCCCCTATATGTCCCCCCGGGGGGACATATAGGGGGGATAAAAAATTGGTGACAAGGTCAGATAGGTGCTTATCATTTTTAATCTTGAATATTATTATCGTTGTTCTAGTATCCAATTCCCTCTTCCCCCAAGACAACTTCAACGATGCTTTCAGTTTCGACGATGAGCCCTCTGTGTTTGAAGTCGGCGGATATTTGAAGTACTTGCAGACCCTTCAATTTCAGGAATTTGAGGAACGCTGGTTGACGGACAACCTGCTTCATCACCGACTGAATCTGAAATGGTATGCAAACGATCAGCTGACCGCGGTTGTAGAATTGCGCAATCGTCTCTTTTATGGAGAAAGTGTCAGTTCAATACCAGGCTATGAAGATTTCATTAGTCGCAACAATGACTATTTGGATTTGTCGACCACCGTCGTCAGCAAATCGTCGTTTTTTCTGTTATCATCGATCGATCGAGCCTATCTGGATTTTACACGCGGAAATTGGGAAATGCGCATTGGCCGTCAGCGGGTGAACTGGGCAAAGTCGCTTGTTTGGAATCCCAACGATATTTTCAATGCCTACTCATTCTTTGACTTCGATTATGAGGAACGACCCGGTGTGGATGCCGTTTTGCTGCGCTACAACACCGGCTTGGTCTCGTCTATTGAACTGGTGTATGCCGCGGAAGAGGAGTGGGATGATATGTCGCTGGCCGGTTTATGGCGATTTAATCAAGCCCGTTATGACCTTCAACTGATGGCCGGTAAAATGCGCCAGGATCTGGTTCTTGGCGCCGGATGGTCCGGGCCGGTCAAGGATTTGACTTTTCGTGGAGAGGCCAGTTGGTTTTCGCCATATCAGGATGAAGATCAACGGTCCGATGCCTTGCTGCTTACCGGTGGATTCGCTTATTCTTTCCCAAATACTCTCGCTTTGCAAGTTGAGGGCATCTATAATAGCGACGGGGAAATACCGAGCAATGCATTGTTGGTCCTCACCGAGCCGCTCGATGCACGCAGCCTGACTTTCAGCGAACTGTCTTTCCTGGCCAGCACTTCTTATCAAATTTCGCCACTGATAACCAGCGGCGCCAGTTTGATTCTCAATCCGGACGATGAATCCTGGTACTGGGGATTTAATAGTGGGATATCCTTAAGCGACAACATTGAGCTGTTGCTGACCGGCCAGTTTTTTGGTGGCGGCGGGGCCTTTGAGCAAGCCGGCAACTTTCTTTTTTGGCGGCTGAAGTGGAGTTACTGAGAAAGAATTTTCACGTGTAACTTTACTCTTCCGAAAATAGTCCAATCAATCGAAATGTCTTGCAATGATCTGTTAAACCTGCTGGTTTAACGGATCATCATATTCATACCTTTCATTACATTATTTAGCACAGAGGAAGGAAAAGAATGGGAGATCTTCGAACATTTGATGCGATCATCATTGGCGGTAGCTATGCCGGCCTATCTGCTGCGATGTCGCTGGGTCGTTCAACTAGACGGACTTTGGTCATTGATAGTGGCAAACCTTGTAATCGGCAAACACCACATTCACACAACTTTTTGACTCAGGATGGTAATACGCCGGCCGCAATCGCCGCGCTGAGTCGCTCGCAGGTTGAAAAATATCCATCTGTGCAGTTTCATGAAGGTTTGGTTCTTAGCGGAAAGAAGACGGAAGATGGATTTGCCGTAAGTACTGAGGCCGGAGCAAGCTTCAGCGCAAAACGGCTGGTCTTTGCAAGCGGGATTATCGATGAGATGCCGGACATCGATGGATTTGCTGAGTGTTGGGGGATTTCTGTAATCCACTGCCCCTACTGCCACGGGTATGAATTCCGAAAGCAGAAGACCGGAATTATGGCCAACGGCGAACGGGCTTTTCATTTGGCGCCCCTGGTTCGTAACCTTACGGATCAACTGATAATTTTCACCAATGGAGAAGCTGATTTCTCTGAGGAGCAGATCTCAAGGCTAAGAGCCAACGATGTGCAAATCATCGAAAAGACAGTTAAGGGAATTAAGCATGAAAATGGTCAGATCAACCATGTCATTTTCCATGATGACAGCCATTTGGAATTGGAGGCGCTATACGCAGCAATTCCATTTAAACAACATACGGATGTTCCCCGGATTCTCGGATGCGAGTTGGCAGAACATGGCTTCATCCAGGTAGACGAATTTCAGAAAACAACCGTTGACGGTATTTTCGCCTGTGGTGATAATACCACACCCATGCGCTCTGTTGCCGGCGCAGTAAATGCCGGTAATAAAGCCGGCGCTGTTGTGAACATGGAATTATCGCAGCAGGAATTCTAACGCGGGTAGAAAAAACTCTGACAGGATTGACATGATCAACAGGATAAAAAATTAGAGCATTTGTTTTTTCATCCTGTTGATTATGTCTAAAAAATCATTTTCCAATACAGAAATTGGCAAAGATATGATTGAGGACGTCGTCCGGGGTGGTTTCACCGGTGATTTGTCCGAGGTGATCGAGGGCCAGGCGAAGATCTACGGCAATAATTTCTTCGCTCGCCTGCAGGTCAACGGCTTCGTTGGCTTGCAGCAGTGAGGTAATGGTTTTTTCCAGAGCCAGCTTGTGGCGTGCGGAAGTCACAACCACTTCTTCTGCTTCCAAACTTTCATCACTGACCAATTCGCTCTTGATAGTCTTTTTGAGCACATCAATATTTTCGTTTTGCAAGGCGGAAATTTCCACTGCCGGCAATGACAGGTCTGTGAGTATCCGACGCGTTGACCCGTTGCTGCCCTGGTCAGCTTTATTGAGTACCGCTACAAATTTTACCTCATCGGCATGCTCCCGCATCAATTGAATCAACACCTGATCATCTTCATCCAGTTCAGCCTGCCCCTCGAAAACACTCAGTGCAACATCCGCCGTCTGAATCTGCGCCAGCGTTCGCTCAACGCCAATTGCTTCGATGGTATCTTCCGTTTCACGTATACCTGCGGTATCAATTGCCTGGACAGCCAGACCATCGATGTCAATATTGGCTTCGATATAGTCGCGGGTGGTGCCGGGAATATCAGAGACAATTGCCCGGTCCTTTTGAAGAAGGGCATTCAGCAGGCTCGACTTACCGACGTTCGGTTTGCCGAGGATGATCATTTTGATACCCTCCTGCAGCAATCGTCCGTAATCATAGGTGTGAATCAACTGTTCTATTTTGCCGACAGTTGCTTTTATCTTTTCGCGGAGCTCATCATAGGGAATTAGCTCAATATCTTCCTCGGAAAAATCGAGACTGATTTCAATCAGCGATAGATAGTGTAGAATATCATTTTTGATATCGAGGATTTTTTCGGTCAGACGTCCTTCGAGGTGGCGCAATGATTGTGTAAGGCTTTGGCGGCTGCGGGCATTGATAATTTCTGCCACAGATTCTGCCTGAGCAAGATCCATTTTACCATTCATGAAGGCGCGAAAGGTAAACTCACCCGGTTCAGCAATGCGCGCACCGTGCTGAACAATACCATTAATGATGCGATTGATAATCAGTGGATTGCAGTGACAGGAAATCTCGATAACATCTTCACCGGTATAAGATGCCGGATTCTGAAAATAAGTGGCGACGACCTGGTCAACCACTTCTGCGGGATTACCGCTGTGCAACTCGGTGAAACAGGCGCGCCGGACGTCCTTTTCCTTTAGCGGATTTTTAAGGCAGGGGTTTACCACGGCAAGGCTGTCTTTTCCGCTTACCCTAATAACAGCAATGGCGCCGCTTCCCAATGGGGATGACAGCGCCACAATAGTGTCTTCAGTCGGCAAGGTTTTCATTGCTTATTATTTGCTTTTTTTCTTCTTTCGCTGTGGCCGTTTTCCCGGTTGCTGCTTTGCGCCGCCTTTGGCCTGAGTGCCATTCTGACTGGCGCGCACGGCTGAACCAGCTTTCTTCTCTGTGTTAATTTGCGGAAGCTTGCTCTTAATCCAGCGTGTTTGGAACATGGTCAGCAGGTTGAAAATCGTGTAATAGAGGTTCAAGCCGGACGGAAAGGAGTAGAAAATGAAGGTCAGAAAGACCGGCATGATATAGATCATTGCCTTCTGCTTGGGGTCAGTCATGGTCATTTGCGACTGGAAAAGCATGGATGCGCCCATCAGGATCGGCAATACGCTGATCGTTTCACCGATGAAAGGCATTGAAAAGCCAAGTGGCAAGGCATCGGGTATCGAAAGATCCGTAATCCAGGCCATCCACGGTTCGCCGCGGAGCTGAATGGTGGATCGAAATACAATAAACAGGGCAAACAGAAGCGGCATCTGCAGCAGCATCGGTAAACAGCCACCAACCGGGTTCACCCCATGCTCTTTATAGAGCTTCATCATTTCCTTGTTCAGACGCTGCTGGTCGTTCTTGTATTTTTCCCTGAGGTCGGCAATCAAGGGCTGAAACTGCTGAAGCTGCGCCATTGACTCATAACTCTTCTTTGTCAGCGGATGAAGAAGGATTTTTACGCCAATTGCAAAAATAATAATTACCCATCCGTAATTGGGTATCACGCTATAGAGGGCGGTTAATGCAGGGAGAACCAGGAGACTGATCCAGCGAAACATGCCTTCGTACCAACCGCTATTCAGAACCAAATCGTCCAGCCCAACTTCATACTCACTTAAGATGGTATGGTTCAGCGGTCCAAGATAGACCTTGAATTCATCGCTATGCGCGGCTTGCTTGGAATAGGGCACTTCCAGAAGTGTCGAATAGACGCGGGCAAGAACGTTGTTTTCATTCACGGCAACGCCATAAAGCGTGGCGCTTTGAATATCTTTCGGCTCTGCCGGAATAATCGCATTCAGGAAATATTTGTTGCGGAGTCCGACCCAATCAACTGTGCCTGAATAGTATTCCTTTAATTCGCCGTCTTCTGAATCAGTGGCCTCGATATAATCCATTTCACCGGCTTGCATAATACGTGCAGTGGCGTAGGTGTAATCGTCAGTCTTATTGAACTCTGTGGCAGATAAACCGTTGCGCCAGCCAAAGTAATATTGATTTTGCGGCAGATATTGCTGCAGGTTTTCAAAGCGGATGTTGACATCGAACGCGTACTGATCGTGATAGAAGGTCATCTTTTTGACGATGCGTCCGCGATCGATGGGTAGATAAAACTCGAGAGATGCCTGCGGGTTATCTGCCGACAGCACAATCGAGGAAGGATTTTGGTCGCTGGCATGGAGCATGTATTTGGTTAAGAGAATTGACTTGCCGTTTTTATCGGCGACTTCCAGTTCCGTCCCATTTCCACGTGAAATCAGATTTACCAGACTATCTTCATATGATTCGTATCTTTTTAGCGTCCATCGGGAAAGATTCGCGCCATTTGCGTTGGTCACCACACCGCTAACGATATCACTTTCAATTTGAAAAGTCTGCTCCGTTTCAGCAGGACGAATACCGGCTTGCTTTAGAGCAAGCGTATCTATTTGGGGAGTCGTAGTTGCTTCGTCAATCAGAATGCCTTCTGTTGCTTCTGCAGTTTGCTCGGCTTCCATTTCTTCAACAGCCGGGGATTCTGCAACTGGCTGTTCAGCTGGCGGCTGCACTAATGGCCCACCGTTTATCCATTCCATGTAGGTCGGGATAAACATCATGATAAGCACAATCAGGATAATGCCGAGTAGTGATCTTTGATCCATGTTATTCCTTTTTTGAATTCATCGGGACCGGATCGTATCCGCCCGGATGATATGGATGACATTTTCCGATTCGTTTAATAGCCATCCATCCGCCTTTTAATACACCGAAGCGCTCAATGGCTTCCATGGCATATTTAGAACATGTTGGTTGAAACCTGCAGGAGGGAGGAAAGAGTGGTGAAATCGCAAAGCGATAAAATTTTATGATACCGACAACAAGAAATTTCATTGTTGTTTTGCCAGGTGTTCGATCTCTTTTTCGAGTATCCGGTAATCCCTATTAAATTTCTTGACAAAGAAGATGACATCTTGTTTGCGAAACAGATGCCGGTTTTGCCGGAAAATCTCACGAGCCAGCCGCTTCATATGATTGCGCCGAACGGCATTGCCAATTCTCTTCGGAATCAACACTGCAAATCGGGGGTGATGCGAATCGAGAGCAAATATGTTGATATTCTTCCCGATTCGCTTTTGGCCGGTTTCCAAAATCCGACGGATATCACCCGCTCGCTTCAACATCTCTTCCCGCGGCAGCGTCCGCCGGGACTCGCACAGGTTAACCACTTACCGATAGTCTTTTACGGCCTTTGGCACGACGACGGGCGATGATTTTGCGTCCGCTTTTGGAGGACATCCGCTCCCGGAATCCGTGCTTGTTCTTACGTTTACGATTGTGTGGTTGATATGTTCTTTTCATTTGTTTTTTCCTCCGCTAAAAAAGTACACTACAAGCTGATAAATAAAACAAATATTTTCAATCATGTCAATTGTTATTATAAGTTCGTGAATTTGTTCGCTCATTCGTTGCATTACTTTCCAAAACAGCATATTATTAAGTCGGAGAGGTAGCAGTGACTATGTGGCCTATCATTGATCAACTAAATTCGTAAATTTTGAAGTTCGCATATGGAATTTGGCCCATTCCTGCATCATTATATTAGAAGCAGACGGTACGCCGATGTCTACTACGGCGTCGAAGCGAGGAAAAAATGGCACAGATTTGTTCCTTTATCATTCAAAAAGGCGGATGTGGTAAAACGACGACCACCGTGAATACCGCCAGTTACCTGGCGCTCCAGGGTTACCGGGTTTTGGCAGTCGATATGGACCCGCAGGGGAACCTGACACAGCATTTTGGATATGACAGCGATGCCCTTGATAAAACTGTCATGCACCTGTTTCTTGAAAAAGAACCATTCAATTCCGTTGTACTCAAGCGGGATGAGCATTTACATATTATTCCCAACAACATTGAGTTGACTTCCGTTGAGTATTCATTATATAAGTCTCTGTCCCGCGAATATCTCTTGCGAGATACCCTTGCCCCGGTTCAAAATAACTATGACTTCATTCTGATTGACTGTCCGCCGAACCTCGGGATTTTGTCAATCAACTCCCTGGCTGCCAGCACTGAGTTTTTGCTGGTGGTGTCTCCGGAATTTTTCCCCATGAAAGCGGTGAAGCCGCTCTACGAGACATTTCTGATGGTACGCAGCAAGCTTAACCGCACCCTCTCATTCAAAGGGGTTTTAATGACCATGTGTGATTTTCGCACCCGTCATTCGCAGGATGTGCGAGATGTGCTTCGCAAGAACTTTCCGCAGAAGCTCTATAATGCCTATATCCGGAATACGGTTACCTTGAAAGAAGCGTCTTCGGTCGGCAAAAGTATTTTTGAATATGACCCGCAGTCCATCGGGGCCTTCGACTACCAGAACTTTGTGGAAGAGTTCATGCGTGATCATGAGAAATTTCAGGCGAAACGCAGTTTCTATGACCGCCACTTCCAGCAGCTGCCGGAAAAGCAACAGCACGAAATTCTCAAATTTGCTCAAAACAATCTAAGTAGCTACAATCGCAACCGCCTGGACTACCTCGATAATGAACCGGTATTGCGCGAAGCGATCATTATTGAGCGCAATAAGATTCTTGAACGTCTCTATCCCTATCGTAACTTTTCTAACCTGGGAGAGACCTGATGTTTTGCCGGCCAGTGGCCATTTTTTTATTAGTTTGCCTCCCTTTGTATGCAGCATTCGATTTTCAGGCGCACAGCACTCGCAGTGCGGCATTGAACAATAGCTATCTTGCCTCGTCTCTCGCAGCTGATGCCTTTCTGCTAAACCCAGCCCTTTCAATCAATACCGGAAAATTCTATGGCAGTCTATATGGCTATCGTCCCTTCAGCATGAAAGAATTTGGCTACGGTGGGGGTATGCTAGTTTTGAAACAGGCACGGACGGCTTTTGCAGTGGCAGTTGAGAACTTTCAGAGCGGTACTATATATAATGAAGGGAAGGGGACTGTAAATGCTGCGTTCCAATTGCCGGGAAGCAGATTTGCAGTCGGAGCGTCTGTCAATGCCTATTGGATTTCAGCGTCCGGGTACGATGACCTGAACACATTTGGGCTGGATGTTGGTTGCGTGTATCATTTATCAAATAGTGTACGATTTGCTGCGGTTATCAATAATATTAATCAGCCGAGGTTGGCCGGCAATCAGGAAGAGCTGCCGCAGAGAATTCAACTTGCTGTTGAATATCAAGGTGCCGACAATATTCAATTGCACGGCGTGCTTAGAAAAGACAGCTACTTTCCCTTGGAGTTGGCTTTTGGAATTGAGTACCAGATTTTTCGCAGCCTGAATTTACAAAGCGGATTCAACAGCATTGGATCGATGCCGTCTGCCGGTGTTCAATTTACAGCAAAGAACCTCGAATTTGGCTACGGCATGCAGCATCATTTCGAGTTGGGATCGACACATGTTATCGGGGTTGGTTTTCGAGGATGAATGATTTGGATCAAATACCTTGATTGGGAAAGCAATAGCTTTGAAAACAGTTAACAAACTGTCATATTCACTGGCATTTAAAAGCTTGCAAAGTATGCGAAACAGCAATTTCTATTTTTCTATGTGAACTCTGTGGCTAGATTGAAGCATCAAGCATAAGGAAAACAACTTGTCCGGTCTGACTAAAATCTTCATCCTGAGCATTCTTTGTTGTTCTATGCTACTTAGCGCCCGTCAGGACGACAAAAAGAATCAGCGGGAACTTGAAGAAATTCGTGAAGAGATGTCTTCTCTTCAACGTCAGCTTTCGGTGTCGGACACCGAGTTGAGGTCGGAGTTAAATCAGCTGGAGAATCTTGATCAGCAGACGACGTTGCAGAAGAAGGCCCTACGAGTTCTGGAAAAGCAGATCAACGGCAAGAATCGGCAGCTACGGGGTATCAACAAAAGTATCGATTCCCTGAACTTAAGCCTGGACGCGCTAAAGAAGATCTTCAAGCGCCAGGTTATATTTATGTGGAAACAGGAACGCGGCAGTCAATTTGAATGGATGCTGGGTTCAGAGAACTTCAATCAAGCCCTAGTCCGCTACCGCTATTTTCAAAGTGTTTCCAATGGATTACAACGCCTATATAAACGCCTTAGTAAAACTGAAAAACGCCTCAGCAAATTACAGAGTAGGCATTCCTCCGAGTTGACCAAACAACGCACCCTTGCTAAAGAAAAGCGTACCGAACAAAGCGCTTTAGTTGCCAAACGCGATGCCCGGCAGAATGTGGTTGATAAAATCTCCCGGGACCGCTCGCTACTGACAGCAGCCCTGGCCGAAAAACGACGAAGTTTTGCCAAATTGCAAAACCTGATTGGCGGTTTGACCGATCTTCGGGAAGGTAGTGGTGGACAATTACCGGTTCAAATCGATTGGGATCGCGTCACCGGCAATTTTGCCGGTCAAAGAGGAAAACTGAATTGGCCGGTTCGTGGAAGAATGGTTGGCAAATTCGGAAAATATAAGAATCCGGAGTTGAAAACGACCCTGGTAAACAACGGAATTGACATTGCTGCCACCAAGGGCAGCACCGTGAAGTGCGTGTTTCCGGGCGTTGCAAGCCTGATTACCTATATGAGTGGTTTTGGGAATACCTTAATTATTGACCACAATAACGACTATTACACGGTTTACGCTCATCTTGGCGAAGTGCTGGTGCAGAAGTATCAGGCTGTCAAGGCAGGTGATATCATTGGCACGGTTGGTGAATCGGGGTCGCTCGACGGCGCTCGCTTGCATTTTGAAATTTATGCAAAGAACAAACCGGTTGATCCAACAAAGTGGCTAAGACGCCGCTAAATGCCAAAGGCGCAACGAGGTTGCGCCTTTGGATAGACAGGTAATGCATTTCATCACTTCTTGAACAGGCTGACGATAAACAGCAAGATGCCGCCGCCAACGCCGGATGAAGCAATATTGCCAACGATGCCTGAGTCCGCGAGCAGGCCGATCGCACTTAAAACCGTGCTGCCCAATCCGCCACCGAGAATACCAACAACGCTATTCCACAAGGTGCCGAGGCTCTTGTCTTTCATCAATGCACCAGCAATATTTCCACCAGCTGCACCACTCAACAAGCTAATAATTAATTGTTCCATAATGACTCCTCCAGTCACAGTAATACATTTTGGGGTTAGGTATTACAGCAGATGTTACCGGTTTCTGCTGTATTCCGCAAATAAATACGGTGGCAACTCGCTACGGCGAGGTCCGTATTCTTAGACAGGTTTACTCCATATTAGTCACTTCAAGAGCTCGATTGTCCTATTGAAAATATGCGGAAAACGGGGGATTTTCCGCGAAAACTATCGGTTCTGATAGTAGAATAAACACTGGCAATCACGTATGTTTAGAAGTATCGAAAAAGATTTTGGTTGATGTAGGAGGTTGTAATTATGTCAGAATTGTTTTCTCGTCCCGGTAATGAAACCCTCGATCCCCAGGATTGGGCGGCTCAAACCGAACTTGGCCAGCAGATGGTAGCCGATATGTTTGATTATCTGGCCAATATTCGCAAGGAGAAGGTGTGGCGGCCGATTCCGGATGAGGTTAAGGCCAAATTCAAGGAGCCGGCCCCGCTTGATCCGCAAACCCAGGAAGACGTTTATCAGGAATTTCGTGATCTCATTATGCCTTTCCCGATGGGAAATTTACACCCGCGTTTTTGGGGTTGGGTGATCGGTACCGGCACCGTTTCCGGTGCCCTGGCGGAGATGTTGGCTGCGATGCTGAATCCAAATACCGGCGGCGGAGAGCATGTGGCCAACTATGTCGAGCAGCAGGTCATCGACTGGTGTAAAGAAATGCTAGGTTATCCGACATCGGCAAGCGGTTTGCTCGTGAGTGGATGTTCTATGGCCAATTTAGTTGGACTGACCGTGGCCAGGAATAGCGCAGTGAATTATGATATGCGTCGGGATGGTCTACAGGGTGCTCGTCCGATTCTTACCGCTTATGCCTCTTTTGAAACCCATAGTTCGATTCAAAAAGCCATGGAACTTCTCGGATTGGGAAGCGTGTCCCTGCGGAAGATTCCTGTTAACAGCAATTTGCAGATAGACCTTGAAGCCCTGGACATGTCCATTGCCAGTGATAAGCAACGCGGGTTTATTCCGATGTGTGTTGTTGGAAATGCCGGTACTGTGAACACCGGCGCCATAGACGATTTGAATGGATTGGCTGATATTTGCAAGCGGGAAAATATCTGGTTTCACGTGGATGGGGCATTTGGCGCCCTGGCAGCATTGCTGCCGACACAATCCCCGCGCTTAAGCGGTATGGAGCGCGCCGATTCCGTGGCTTTTGATCTGCACAAATGGATGTATCTGCCATATGAAATTGGTTGTGTGCTTGTCCGCGATCAGGAATTACATCGTGAGGCTTTTACACTCACACCTGCCTACTTAACGCATAATGACCGCGGTCCCAGTGGCGGCGAGAATTGGTTTTCTGATTTTGGTATTCAACTATCCCGTGGTTTCAAGGCATTAAAAGCGTGGATGTCGATCAAGGAATATGGATTGCGTAAGTATGCCCGTCTGATTCAGCAGAACATTGATCAGGCGCTCTATTTGACTTCCAAAATTGAGGCGCATTCGCATATGGAAATGATGGCGCCGCAATCTCTGAACATCGTCTGCTTCCGCTACGTCATACCGGGATACTCTGAGCAACAGCTGGATCGTCTAAACACGGAAATTCTTTTGCGATTGCAAGAGCAGGGCATTGCTGTTCCATCGGGCACAGAGATTGAGGAGCGCTATGTGATTCGGGCAGCGATGTGTAATCACCGAACCCGGGTCGAGGATTTAGATCTTTTGTTGCAGTCAATTGAAATACTTGCAAGTGAGATTCAAGACGATGCATTCGTGGAGGTTCCGGTAGTCTGATCTCGCAAAGAGCTATGATGGCAAAGAGATCCCCCTTATACGTCTGAGAACATAGACGGTGAGTGGGATTTTGGGTTATTCGTTCCCGGGCGGTATCCAGGCAGCAATCCGCACAGGGCCACCGCTACCATCTTTAATTTTCATTGGCAAAGCAATTACGTAAGCGCCCTGCAGAGGAAGTTTGTCGAGATTTGCAACATTTTCTAATGCTGAAATATTGGCTTCGAAGAGAATTTGATGACTTTCGTAGAGTGTTGATTGCCCATAATCGATGCTGGGTGTATCCAGGCCGATCATTCTAATATTCCGATTTTCAACCAGCCACGTTGCTGCTGCCGGGGCCAAGCCTGGAAAATGTAATTTGGCAACCGCCTCTGGACCGCGCTCTGCGGTGCCCATATATTTCTCCGCATCTGGCCAAAATTGTCCGTAGCCGGTTTTCAGCAGTACAATTTGTCCATCTGCCAATTTACCGTGGCTGCTTTCCCACAGACGGATGTCGTCCACAGAGACCAGATAATCCGGATTTCTTAAAGCCCGGGTAGATACATCTATAACGACTGCCGGTCCGACGAGCTGCTCGATTGGCAATTGATCGACGCTTTTTTTACCCTCAGAAAAGTGAATCGGCGCGTCCATATGGGTGCCACCATGTTCCGCACTGCAAAATTGATAGGCCGTGTAATAGAACCCCGCTTCCGTATGTCCGGCAAAAACTGTGTCGAAGCGAAATGGCTCGGACGTTGGCCAATAAATAGTTTCAGAAGAATAATCATAGGATAGATCCAGCCATGTGCCATCGGGAAATGCTGGCTGGTCGGCCGCCTGCTGGCATCCGAAGCATATCAGGGCACTGACAATCAATAAGGTTTTTTTCATGGTCGTATCCTCCTTTTTGGCGGTCTGTAACCAAATTGCTATAGCCATTTTGGGCAATATGTGGTAAGCTTTTAAAGCAAACACGTTCTGATCAATTCTACGGAAAGATGAAGACCAGTGCAAATCGAGGGAGATTGTCGTAATTGGTCTAGCTGCGGATATTTTGATAGATTGAGTTAGAGGGATGCCATCCTGCGATGGGCTCGTTTGTTCATAAGCCATGTCTATTCATTGGGGGTAGTATGAAGCTGATAACAACAATTTGTTTAACGAGTTTACTGATTGGCAATCTTTTTGGCCAAATTCGCGTTCGCGAAGACATTAATTTTCCGGACATTCTCGGGTATCAAACCCTGAAGTGCGACTTCCATACCCACACCGTTTTTTCTGATGGGGAAGTCTGGCCAACGGTGCGCGCGGAAGAAGCCTGGCGTGAGGGCCTGGATGCGCTGGCCATTACCGATCATCTCGAGTATCTGCCCCATAAGCACGATATCAAAACCGGCCATGATCGATCCCATGAAATTGCTCATCCTCACGGTGAGGCTTTAAAGATCATCGTGATTCGCGGTGGTGAAATTACGCGCGCAATGCCTCCCGGACATTTCAATGCCGTTTTTCTTAGTAGTGTGGAAAAACTGGCGGTGGATGAATGGAGGGACGCCTTCAAGGCAGCAGCTGATCAAGGGGCATTCATTTTCTGGAATCATCCCGGCTGGCGTGGTCAGCAGGCAGACGGCGTCGCCAAGTGGTATGCTGAACATGATGAAATTATGGAAAAAGGTTGGTTTCATGGTATTGAGGTGGCAAATGCGCGGGAATATTATCCGGAAGTTCACCAATGGTGCCTGGATAAGAAGCTGACAATGCTGAGTAATTCCGATGTACATCAGCCGATCCATCAGGAATACCTGATTCGCCAGGGTGATCATAGGCCTTTTACGCTGGTATTTGCCAAGGAGCGGAGCGAGGCAGCGATTAAGGAAGCGCTTTTTGATCGGCGAACGGTTGTATATACTGGGGAGATGTTGATTGGTGAAGAACGCTTCCTCAAACCGTTATTTGAGAAGTCCCTGGAATTGCCTGAAGGACCGCTGTTGTTGAAGAAACGCGATCGTGCTTATTTGCAAATTCGCAATAACTCGCAGCAGGATTTTCACTTACGACGATTAGCTGACCAGGACAATATCGAAACGCCGGGCGATATCATCCTTTTTGCCGGTAAGACGGTGCTCTTTACGGTCCGTGCGAAAGAGGAAGGAATGAGCGGGGAGGAAAAAATCTCTATTGTTTATAAGGTGGATAATTTGAAGGTTCGGCCAAATGAAGGCATTGCAGTCAGTTTGACCTTTGATATTGTCTATCAATAATATCGATGTTTTGTGACTCTAAATTCTATGGGGAAACAGTGGGGCGCTGAATTTACCGGAGTTCTTTCCGAATTACCAGTTTCAAGCCTGACCAGGTATCGTCGACCGCGCAGACTTTGATATCAACCAGGCCGATTGGCAAGGCGACCTCACGAATGACATCCTCAGTTATGGTGGTTGGTACTTTTGATGCTTTCTTCGGCCAGGAAATCCAGATCATGCCATCCCGCTTGATTCGTTCCATATAATCCGGCAGGTGTTTAGCAAGCTCCGTCTTCTCCTTGCTGAAAAAATGAATCATATCAAGATTGCTACTTAAGCGTTTCTTGAAGCGGACGTCAAGCGGCAAAGGATCAACCAACTCCAGGTAATTCTCCGGGGCATTGCGGACATAGACGGCAAATCCTTCTTTGATACCAAGTTTTTTTGCCAAAGGTGTTCCGGAATAGCCAGGCATTTGGTGCTCCGTTGTTATGATGTCTCAATATAAGGCAAAAAAGAGCGATACGGAATTTCCGCATCGCTCTTTTAATATTTTACATGCGCGGCAAAGCCACGCACGAGATGCCTACTTGCTATTCTTTTCGCGGAGGCTGGCTTGTGCTGCTGCCAGTCGTGCAATCGGTACACGGAATGGAGAACAGCTCACATAGTCCATGCCGATATCATGGCAGAAACCAACGCTTTGCGGCTCGCCACCATGCTCACCACAGATACCAACTTTCAGATCCTTCTTTGCAGAGCGACCTTTCTCAGTACCCATTTTGACCAGCTGACCGACACCTTCCTGATCCAATACCTGGAAGGGATCTTCCGGCAGAACCTTATGCTCGATGTAGTATGGCAGGAAGCGCGCACTGTCATCGCGACTCAAACCAAGCGTCGTTTGAGTAAGGTCATTGGTGCCGAAGCTGAAGAAGTCAGCATGTTTGGCAACATCATCAGCGGTTAGAGCAGCGCGCGGCAATTCGATCATGGTGCCGATCATATAGTCGAGGTCCATGCCGTATTCGCCAAGTGCATCCTGCGCTGCTTTTTCAACAACGGCGCGCTGATTTTCCAATTCCGCATCAACCGATACCAGAGGAATCATGATTTCCGGCATCACCGTTACACCTTCACCTTTAACGATACAAGCAGCTTCGATGATCGCACGAGCCTGCATGCGTGTTACTTCCGGATAAACGAATCCGAGGCGGCAGCCACGATGACCAAGCATCGGGTTGGCTTCCTGAAGACGTTCAACCTGCTTCAGAAGATCGTCTTTTTCAGCGATTTCCCGCAGCAGTGCGTTCATATCATTGTAGGTGCTTGCGTGCTGCACTCTGAGTTTCAACTCAGCGAGTTCGCTTTGCAGATCTTCGTGGCTAGGCAGGAATTCGTGCAATGGCGGATCCAGCAGGCGAATGGTGACCGGCAGGCCGTCCATCGATTTGAAGATCTCGACAAAGTCCTGACGCTGAACCGGCAGGAGCTTCTCAAGAGCCTGCTCTCGGGCAGCGGTTGTCTCCGCCAGGATCATTTCGCGCATCACGCTTAGACGTTCATCGCCAAAGAACATGTGTTCGGTCCGGCAAAGGCCAATGCCCTCTGCCCCAAAATCACGCGCAACAGTCGCATCGTGGCCGTTGTCAGCATTGGCGCGAACGCGCAGGCGTCGCATGTCGTCTGCCCATTCCATCAAGGTTTCGAAGTCGCCGCTCAGTTCCGGCTGAACCGTGTCAACATTGCCAAGCAAGACGCGACCGGTAGATCCGTCCAGCGTAATCCAGTCGCCACTACGAATACGATGGTCGCCAACTGTAAAAATGCCCTGACCATAATCGATGTGCAATTCGCCGGCACCAGCGACACAAGGCTTACCCATACCGCGGGCAACCACAGCAGCGTGGCTGGTCATACCACCGCGGGCGGTCAGAATCGCTTCTGCACCAACCATACCGTGAAAATCGTCCGGGCTGGTTTCGTGGCGAACGAGGATGACTTTATTGCCTTCTTCGACCAGGCGCTCTGCCTCATCCGGATCAAAACTGACCTGCCCAGTTGCCGCGCCAGGACTTGCCGGCAGCCCCTTGGTCAATACGGTAATTTCCGCATCCGGGTCAATCATCGGGTGTAAGAGCTGGTCCAGCTGATTCGGGCCAACGCGCATCACACCGGTTTCCTTGTCGATAAGACCTTCTTCTACCATATCAACCGCAATCTTAACCGCGGCAGCACCAGTGCGCTTACCGGTCCGGGTTTGCAGCAGGTAAAGAGTGCCCTTTTCGATCGTGAACTCGATGTCTTGCATGTCGCTATAGTGTTTCTCAAGTCTTTCGGTGATCTCGATAAACTGATCATAGACTTTCTTGTTCTCTTCCTGGAGTTTCTGAATGCTTTCAGGTGTCCGGGTTCCGGCAACTACATCTTCACCCTGAGCGTTCAGCAGGTATTCACCATATACCACATTTTCACCAGTAGAGGGATTACGGGTAAAGGCAACGCCGGTGCCACTATCCCATCCCATATTTCCAAATACCATGGTTTGAACATTTACCGCGGTACCGAGGGTATCGGCGATTTTGTTCACACGACGATAATCTTTCGCGCGACGGCCGTTCCAGGACGTGAATACGGCGGAAATGGCCATCTGTAGTTGGAGATATGGATCTTGCGGGAAGTCCGGGCTATCCGGGTCGGAATTGACGATTTTCTTATAAGCAACAATGATTTCTTTTAGCTGATCGCTACTCAAATCCGTATCGCGGCCATTCTCGGTTTGCGCTTTGAAGCGTTCCAGAACGCGTTCGAATTTCGACATGGAAATACCCATGACGATGTTGGCAAACATACCGATAAAGCGGCGATAGGCATCTAATGCAAAACGTTCGTCTCCGCTCTGATCAGCGAGGCCTTTCACAGTATCATCATTCAGTCCAAGGTTGAGGACGGTATCCATCATACCAGGCATCGAAATAGGTGCCCCGGAGCGTACTGATAGCAAAAGTGGATTTTTGGTATCCCCAAGCTTTTTGCCGATTTGTTTTTCGACATCAGCGAGGGCGGCTTTTGATTGATCCCAGAGACCTTCGGGAAATTCGTGATCGTTTGCAGAATAATAGTTACAGGCGTCGGTAGTTATAACAAATCCGGGCGGGACCGGCAAACCGGCGTTGGTCATTTCAGACAGGTTTGCGCCTTTTCCACCAAGTGTTGCTCTCATGGTTCCATTTCCATCACGGAAAAGAAATACCCATTTTTCTTGATCTTTTGCCACAGTGTTTAGCCTCCTGGCTTTTTGAGTTGAATGTATGATTTAGGCGTAATTATTCGATTGAGCGCACGAGCGGCATCCGGCGCGCTGGCGGCGCGAATCACGAGACCGAATCAGTGAATGGAGTACAGACACATAGTAGCCGGTAAGTGAAAATCGTAGTAGCTGCTGCTGAGGCTCAGTAGATCGGGCTGTGCCTGACGGCAAGTCGAAGCCACAATATAGGCGATTGCCGAGAGGGGCACGTGATATAAGTCTGTTTAACCAAGTTCCTGAAGTAAAACGGCCTAAAAAGGTGCGAAAATAATAAGTATCTACAATAGCAAATTGTTAATCTGTTTGCAAGAGATAACTTGGTGAAAAAGTTATCAAAGTGGCTGCTATTTAGTGCCGGTAGAGCCAAAACCACCGCGCGATTGCCCGGCGAAATCGGGACTTTCCATTTCCTCCCAGTTCACCTCCGGCAGCGCATTCTTTTCGAAAATGATTTGGGCGATTCGCATGCCGCGGTCAATGAGAAATGGCGCAGAGGGATTTGTTGCTGAAGGATCATAGAGCTTTACCATGGCGACTTTCAACTCATCTGACGGCCCGCAATAATCTTCATCAATGATGCCGACGTCATTGGCCAGACAAATGCCATTTTTTACAGCAATACCACTACGAATATGTACCTTGTAGAAATAGCCGGGCGGACACTGAATAATAAGACCAGTGGAAATTAGCCCAACTCTTCCCGGATGCAATTCCACAGACTCGGCGGCATATATATCAAGGCCGGCTGAACCGGGGGTTTTGCGTTCCGGCAAGGGGATATCTTTATGCTTGCGGTAAATACGAATATTCATGGTGGCTGTCCTTTAGCGTTGGGTGCAATACATAATATAATATCATTGGATTGAAGAATGAAGATTGAAGAATGAAGAATAAAAACACCGGTAGCCGCAGCCGTAGGTCGGATTAGGTGAAGCAGAGCATGGTTAATGGCAACGAATTGGCAGAGGCGTAATCCGACGCTGTAAATTTGGAAGAGGCGTAATCCGACGCTGTAAATATTGACAATTGACAAATAACAATCGCCGTAATTGTCCGCTTCCGAACAGTACTTCAGTTATTAGCGGACATGTTTTATTCGAATCGTTCAGGAAAAAGACGGGATTTGGTTGATTCGCGTATTTGGTACGGGGATTGCCACTAAAGGAAATATGCAGGCGAGAGAATTTCAATCTGTGCGAAGAACGACTCATTCAAACGTGAAACGGATTGCCATATGTTTATTTATTATCTTAAGATGATTTGGCGGTTTTTGCAAAACCAGCGAACCTATTCAATTATTAACATTGGCGGCTTGACCATCGGTATCGCCAGCTGCATTTTTATCATGATATTTGTACAGGACGAATTTCAATACGATGCATTTCATGATAAGCTTCCGCAAATCTACCAGCTTCTCGCTGAGCGGGAAAGTGGCGCAACTTCGCGGGTGGTGTCGACCTCATCTTATCCTACCGCCGGAGCACTGAAGGAGCAATTTGCGGCGATTGAAGATGTGACTCACCTGCTTGTTTCAAATGTTGATGTTCAGAAAGACCGCGATACGTTTTCTGCCCAAATGTTAATCGCTGATAGTTCTTTTTGGCGGATTTTTGACTTCCCGCTGGAGAATGGAAGTGATGATTTTCCGAATGGTGTTAACAGAGTATGGCTTACCGCTCAAAACGCAAAAACATATTTCGGCGATCTCAATCCAGTCGGGCAGGCTATCACTGTCCGCGGCCGCTTTTTCGACTATTATAGTTTTGAAGCCGTAGTTGCAGGTGTCCTCAAAGATATACCCCGTCATAGCAGTATTCAATTTGATATGGCTGTCGACATGGTCAACCTTGCCCCGCTGGTTGGGAATTTCCTGGAAGGTTTTGAGAACGATTGGGGCAGCAATTTTTTGAATACCTATGTGCTGCTAAAAGAGGGACATAGTTGGGAGGAAGTTGGCAGCCAGATTCGAGGTCTTGTGGGTCAAAATGCAGAATCCGGTGGTAGTGAAAATCGGTTCCTGACTCTCCATCCATATGCAGATATCTATTTGAATCCGCGCACCACTGCAAACATGCACCAGCAGAGCAGCTCACGCTATTCTTATATTCTGATTGCTATCGGGCTCTTTATCCTGGTAATTGCAGCGGTCAATTATGTCAACTTGGCGACAGCCCAACTTTCGCTGCGGCTTAAGGAAGTTGGCGTAAAGAAGGTGCTTGGCTCAAACAAGAACCAATTGATGCTACAATTCTTCCTGGAATCCATCATGATAAGCCTCGTGGCCCTGATCCTTGCTTTGGCGCTGGTGGAGGCGCTCATGCCCTTCTTCGAAGAGCTCTTTTTGAAAACATTTGCAAGCAGTCCACTTCTCGATACCCGCATCCTGGGATCGGCTCTATTTGTTACGCTATTTTGTGGTATCCTGGCGGGCAGTTATCCGGCACTCTATCTTTCACGATTGCTGCCGATACAGTCGTTGCGAGGTATTCTCAAATATAATCCAGCTGGCGCTCGTTTCCGCCGTGGCCTGGTGATTTTCCAGTTCGTTCTATCTACAATTCTTATTATTGGTATTAGCACTATGAATAGCCAACTGGCATTCTTGCGCGATAGCGACGTTGGATTCGAGCGCGAAAAGCTTCTGGTGGTTTATAGCGGACTGTGGGGAGATGATCTTGATCGTTTTCGCAACGAGACAGGCAACATCCCGAACATTCAGGCGGTTACTGCTTCTTCTCATCTGCTGGGCAGTTCGTCGACAATGAACTTCGGGTCGAAATTCGAAGGCCATGAAGATGAGATCTCCATGTCGACGTCAATGGTGGACTATGAGTTTTTCGAAACACTGGTCGCGACGATCTCCGAAGGACGTGATTTTTCAGAGGGCTATGCAACGGACGCCGAGGCTGCTTTTATCATTAATGAAGCCGGCGCGCGATTTTTGGGCTGGGACGATCCTGTTGGCAAGGAAGTGAATATCGGATTAAAAGAAGGACAAATTGTCGGGGTGGTGAAAGACTTCAACTTTGCCTCACTGCGTTATGAGATTCGCCCGATGCTCTTTACCATCTATCCCTCACTTTATCGTAATACTTACATCCGTTTGGATGGCCGGGAAGCCAGTGAGACCATTGCGTCTATTGAAGGCATTTGGAAAAAGCTGTTTCCTGAGCGCAATTTCGAATATCAATTCCTGGATGATCAATTTGCTGAAAATTTTGCTGACGAGACAAGGCTTGAGGCCTTCGTCAAATATTTATCGGTGATTGCGGTTTTTGTTGCCTGCATCGGGCTCTTCGGTTTAACAGCCTTTACAGTAGAGCGCCGTCGTAGGGAGATCGGTGTGCGCAAGGTGCTTGGTGCAACCACTGCCAGCATTGTGCAGCTTTTATCAAAGGAATACCTGCTTCTCCTGGTGATTGCCAATTTGCTCGCTGCACCGCTGGCATTTTTCATCATGGACGAATGGCTAGCGCAGTATGCTACCCGTATTTCGATGGGCAGCACCTTCTTCATTGTTGCTGCCTCGGTAACGGTTCTTGTGGGGGCAATGTCCATTGGCCTGCAGGTTATCCGGGCATCTATGACCAATCCTGTTGAGTCGTTGAAGTATGAGTAAATAGGAACTCATCCTTCTATCTCCCTCTGGGGGGAGATAGAGGGGGGATTGTTTTTTGTTTAGAATGATTTCGTTTCCTGCGAACCCACCGCCAGATCCCAATCAGGCTAATAACCAACCAGAAAAACTCAACCAGAAATGCGGATAGATTGAAGTCATATATCAGGGAGATAATAACGAGCAGCGCACCGCTGCCGTTGAGGAGTGAAAATACCAGACTGTCGTTGCTGATGCGATCCAGTTGCAATAGCAAATAGGTGCCGACAATCAAGGCGACACCTACGGTGCCTACAATATCATACCATGCGATGCTCATCTATTGTGCTTCAGTCTCCAGCACCGGATATTCTCCAGGCAATAACATCGGCAGTGGATGGCCCGGATTTTCCGTCATCATGCGGATAAAGCGGATAGTTTCATCTTCATCAATGCGCTTGCTGATGCCGATTGGACTAAAGGCGTCGCTGTTGAACAGGCCGCGGCTTCTTGGAAATTCTACAATCTCGACCTCGGCGTCATCTGCCAGGCCAGCCATTTCCTGAACCATATCGATGGCATCTGCCAGGCCGCCAATGCCATCCACCAGGCCATTCGCCTTGCCATCGGTGCCGGAATATACGCGGCCCTGGGCCAGCTCATACACAGATTCGGTCGACATATCGCGCCCGTCAGCCACCTTTTCCACAAATTCGTCATAGAAGCGTAGGATAAAATCTTTTGCCCGGGCTTGTTGCTCCTCGTTGAGGTTTTTAGCCGGGATTTGTAAACCGAGCAAGGGCAGGCGTACACCGAACATCATGTCGGCATTCTTCCCGCGCTTCACAAAGTCTGAGGTCATGCCCAGTTTTTCGGTGAATCCCTTATTGTAAATCCAGCCGGCAATTACCCCAATCGATCCGGTAATGGTATTGGGAGCGGCAAGAATTTTGTCCCCATACATCGAAATCCAGTAACCGCCGGAAGCTGCTACCTGGCCCTGACTGATGACCACCGGCTTATTTGCTGTGCACTTGCGAATTGCCTCTGCAACCACATCCGATGCCATACCGTCACCACCCGGAGAGTCGACGCGCAGCACGATACCTTTCACTCGCCTGTTTTCTGCCAGGGCATTCAGGACCTTGCCGAGATGACGGGCATTAATGCCTTCGTCCATGGCACAGACGCCGAGCGCATAGACAACGGCTATGTAGTTCCGGCTGCCCCAATGCTGCCGTACTTCGGCACGCTCTTGCACCAGTTGCATTGGTAAATAAGGTGTGCGCACACCGCGGACATCGTTGATCACTCCGCCGATTTCATCCCAGCGGCCGAGCGTGTCAGCCAGATTCGCTTCAATCGCATCGGAAGGAAGAAAGTATACGCCATCATCCACTAATTTGTCGAAGGTATCTGAGGTCAATTTGCGTGAGGCGGTTACGTCCTTGCGAATCAGCTCATAAATGTCATCAAGGTAGGCTTGACGCTGTTCGCGATCGCCTTCGGAGAGATCTTCCCGATAGAAGCCTTCCACGGCCGATTTGTATTTGAAATACTGCCAGGGCTCAAACCCGATGCCGAGCTTGTCCAGAGTGCCTTTCAGATATGTGCGTCCCATGACGTAACCCGGTAGGGTAATGCTTCCCTGGGGATCAAGCATGACGCGATCCGCAATGCTGGCCAGATGATAGCTGGTCATGTTCGCGTTATCAATGAAAATGACCACTTTTTTACCGGTCGCACGAAGTTTTTGTAGTTCGTTTCGCAATTCCCAGGCATTTTCCGGCAATATGCGCATGCCCGATAGATTGAGGGCAATCGCATCAACGCGCGGATCTTCACGTGTATTGCGAATTTTTTCCAGCAAATCCAGAAATCGAATACTGCTGTCGAATAGCTGAAAACGCTGATAATCAACCCGGCCTTTCAACTCCATCTTGACATAATTACCCGGACCAAACAGCGGTTTAAAGAAAATACTCGGGGACACATCACCAAAACCAACGCTATAAGAATCGTAGTAATGTTTCTGGCGATTGTCGTAATGGGATTGGCCGGAGGTGTAAGAGCCGCCGAAGCTGAAATTCAACCCGACGGTAAATGCCTCGGATTCAAAATAGCGCCCGGTAATGTCCACGCCGGAGAAAATTTGCAGGGCAGCGCCGGCGCTCCACAAGGCATCACTGATTTGCCGTTTGGTTTCCCAGGCCGCATCACCAAAGAGGGTTAGTCGCCGATCACCGAAGGGGCGAATTCCTACCTCGACCACACCTTCGCGATGATCTTTTTCTGTGGAGAGTGTACCGGTGGCACCGACCGATAAGTAGCGAGATGGTCGTAGCAACAGTCCTGTCGTAAAGAGATTTTCGCGGTTTAGTTCAGCTTTATCGCCGCTATGCCAGGTATAGCTGAAGCCAATGGCTGCACCTGAATGTCCTCCGGAAAAAGCCAGTTGGTAGTCTTTGGCTTTAAAGCCGCCAATTTCCTGGCGCTGTACGGCAAATCCCCACCCGCGTCCGGCGGTATAGACGCCCCAATCGCCAATGCCGGATCGGCCACCGCGTTCTGTTGCCCACTGATAGCGGAAGTTGAAGCGGCGCAGCATTTGAGTGTTAGCGGGGTTGGAAAAACCGAGTAAGCCATTGTGATAGCTTCCGGCGGATCCCATTAAGAATGAATGTCGTTCATAGTGGGAAGGAAAATGTTGGGCATGTAGCTGGCTAAGCCCCAACAATATTATAAAAGCAATCATCACCTGAGCGGATAATCTCATAGTTTTCTCCTGCGAGCAAGAAATGGAAGTCGGGCTGTTTTCGGGATGCAATTTAGGGGGAGGAAGCCCGATTTTAAACCTGAAAATGAATGAATTGGGAAAAGCGATCACAAACCTTGAAAACGGGTTCAATAACTGAAAATTCAACTATTAACTATTCGAATATGACGACACGATCATTGACTTAAGTGACTCTTTCTTTTTCCGCCATCCACAAGATAGATTGTTCTTAAATCGAATGTGGCAAACTTCGTCGAATACTGATATGGTAGTTGAGTTTAGAAATGTGATCTCTTCACAGCGATGTGGGTTTCTATCGCTTAGATTGGTTTTATCAAACCCTTCCATTCAATTACAGGAGTATGAAAAATGAGTAGACAAATTGAAGTAATCAAAGCAAAAACTCTAAAAGAATTAGAAGAAAAAGCCCGTGTTTGGATCAACACAGCCTATCACTATGGCGGTGAAGCCACCGAAATCATTGACGGATGGGATCCAAAGAGAGTTAAAAAAACCGCTGAAGGATATGAGATTGGACTACATGCCCATATCTAAGTCTGGCTAACGCATGGCGGTGATAAGAGCAGCCTTGCGGTGCAAGTTCTGTCTAGGCGCAAATTTGGGGTAAATTCTCTAAAGTAATTGCTTGGAAAACAAAAAACCCGAATCGCCTGATTCGGGTTTTTTAATGTGGGCCCTGTAGGATTCGAACCTACGACCCCCGGCTTGTAAGGCCGGTGCTCTAAACCAACTGAGCTAAGAGCCCAAAATGTTACTGTTTTTTACGATACATAATGCCGTATGGAATAACGATCGTCATCGAAAGAATGATCATTACCGGTGCTACAGTGAGTGTCAATGCATCATCCGGATGGTCAGGCATGGCCATGAATATATAGCCGACTATGATGATAATCAACCCAAGAATTAAAATTAGATAATTCTCTTTGGTCATCGGAAATTCAAAGTCTGCTTTTGGTTCTTTTACTTTTTTGGCCATCGTTTATGGTTCCTTTTCTCAAAAGAGGCAAAAAGATAATGGTTCGTTTGCGTTAATGCAAGTATAAAGATTACACTGGAGCACGATTTTGGTTTTACGCAAAATTCAATTGAGAAGAAATTCCAAATCCCAACAGAAAAAATTCCAAACAAAATTCACTATTCGTGTTTATCAACTTTGTGTTGTCATCCCCGCATGTTTTTAGCGGGAATCCATGTGGATTTATGCTGAACGGATGCCCAATAACAGCATTCGGGCATGACACAATTGTGATACCTATTTTGGAATTTTTCTTTTTCCGATTCTTCTGTTCGAATTTGGAGCTTCTTTTCAATTCACTATCCATCCCAAATGTAAGCTCACCGTGTTTGCCTTCAAACCATCTTCCCGCTCATAATTTGCATAGCGAATTTGCATCCGGCTCAATTGCAAACCTGCTTTTGTGAATGGGAGTCCAATAGCGGTAATGCCATAGAGGGGCGCGTAGCGTAATCCCACCCCGCGTTTATGGCTATAAAATTCGGACAAATCATAATCAGAAGTGCCGTAGCGATTGTCGATGCTGTGCAGGCCAAATTCCCGAAAATACCGTGCGCCAGCCTGAGTATGGTATCGATAGAAGGGATGCAGACTGAGCACGCGGGAAAACTTGAGCGGGACTTCCAGGCCAATCGTTTGGGCACTGATGTCAAATGAATCGATGTAAAAACGATAGTTTAGCCGGAATACAAAATGATCGCCCCAAAAATAATGCAGTCGCATTGCGAACGGAAACTTGGTTCGTTCGTCAGGCAATCTTTCCAGTCCGCTGCCGCTGAAGTCGGAAAAATAGATACGGTGAAACGGCGTTGACAGCAGTCCGTTTTGGTAAATCAGCTCTGTACTCAGCGATAACTGCAGGCGCTTTCGCAGAACCTGCATGTAGTTGAATGAAAATGCAGATGTATATCGCCTGTAGGTTGAAATGAGATTACCGGCGTCTCTGCGAAGTTCGTCCGGGAAAATTGGCATCCAGGTATCAGCAAAACCACTGACGGCGATTTGAAACCAGCGATTTTGATCAGCAGAGGAGATCGCCCAATTAAGCCCGGCGCCGAGCGATATATAATCCGTTTCAGATGACCCGGAAAAATGGAATCCGCGACTGCGATGAGTTTGCGGATCGCTCTGCTGATAGCCGATATGCCACTCGCCGCGAAAGTCATCGCTTGAGGCGGATGATACATTGCTGTTGATATTGTCAGAAGACGCGGACGTATAGTAATTGAGCCCGACAGCAACTTCCAGCGAACTGCTGCTGTCGAGCGGGACATTGACGATGATCTTGCCTGCGTGATCAGACAATTCTTCGGTGCCGCTGCCGCCGGTAACGGCAGAATGTTTACCATCCTGATCATAATAATTGAGCAGAAAATCGATCTCAAGCGGGCGATCATTCTGGGGCGATTGCGCCGCAGCAAACCAGCTGATTAGTAGGACAAGGAGGAGGATGTATGCTTTCATTATCGCCCTTCTTTTGGTGAAAATGGCCACCAACGCATGCCCAGCGATAAGCCGAAATTGTATATGCTATGCCCTTCGTTCCGGAAAACGGTCTCCTTATGCGCTATGCGAAAGGTGCTGAGCTGCGGACGAAAGACAAGGGAGAAGCGCTGCCAGGAGATCTCATTGGTCAGCCCAAACACCATGAAAGATTCATCACTAAAATTGTTGGCCTGGGGGTGATCTGTTTCCAATTGAAATCTGCCGAACTGCAGCATTGGACTAAGCGTATATCGCCGTTTCTGTAATAGAACAACTTCAAGTTGAAGGCCGTATTTGGTGAAGGGCACGGAATTATCGGCAATCGGATAGCGTGCATACACGGCATCGCGGTCATCAAATGCCCGCATTTTGTCTTCAAGGAACAAATCGTATTGTAGGGTGACGCCAAGCGATACTTGCCGAAAGCGATACAATAGGCCAATTGAATTATGCCAGAAAGGAGAGTTTGAGGTGCGATCCCAGCCCTGATCGTTGAGAATGTCGGGATCGGCACTGCCGCGATTGTAGAGCCACCAACCGCTGCTAAAGCCGCTGCCGACATCTATCGCAAATCCCTGGATGGGACGTTGCGGGATGGATTGTGTAAAACCGGAATGGCTTCCTGAAAAACACAGGAAGACAATCAGGCAAAAACGATATACATTAAACACAACTTAGTGTTTCCAATTCCTTTGCAAAATATACGCGCCCACCCAAATATCGAAAGAAACGCAGGCCCATGCATACCATCCCGGCACAATATGAGCACCTGGACCCATGAAATGCAAGAAAATATCCCATAGCGGGTGAAGCAGCCAGCCAAACGCGATCCAGTTCGGATGACCGCGCAGCCCGGCTAAGGCCGGAAGGGTATAGGCAACTGCGCCAGCGATCTCCATGCCGACCCAAAAATCATCGCGCTGCCAGATTGCCAGTCCGACGTAGATGAGGGCGGCAATAATTAGCCCAACGGCAAAGAGCCGCAGCTCCGATGTTTCATGCCTGGCAACATACCAGGTGTAGACGGCTGCAGCTGCCAGGCCAATCACAAGCCAGGCAAAAATTAGCATCGTTTTCTCTATTCGACATGAAAGCGGTAGACAACATTTCCCTTAGCAGATGCCTGCACATCCGCCAAGTGATTTAAGTGGCATTGATCGAGGAGTTCTTTTGCCTCGGTCGAGGTAATAGCCATATTCATTGATACATCTGCGACCGTTAGTTCCCCGCCGTTTTGTTTGGCGAGTTGAAGCAGTTTGCGCTCAGTAAATTCCTGTTTACGGTACTTGCCTTTTTGCCACATTCGATAAGATAGATAAGCGCCACCTATCATGGGTAGCAGGCCAAAAGCAACCCCAACGGCAGCTTGGCCAATGGCCTTGTTTGTCGAAACCTCTTCAAACAAAACAATTCCGAAAGAACCAACAAAAATAATAGCAAAAAAGAAGAGGATGAGGATGCCGATCAGGAATAGCAGTCGTTCAACGAAGTTCATCAATGGTTCCTTTGTCTTTGCAGCTCTTTGTTAACGGAAATACATACCGATATCAAGCGCCTGGACAGAATGGGTTAGCGCTCCGACGGATACAAAGTCGACCCCGGTTTCAGCCGCTGCGCGAACCGTGTGCAGGTTGATCCCACCGGAAGCTTCGACCAGCGCTTTGCCATCGATAATCTCCACGGCTTCTCGCATCATGTCCGGGGGCATGTTGTCCAGCATGATAATATCTGCACCAGCTGCCAGGGCTTCACGCACTTCATCGTGGTTCGATGTTTCCACTTCAATCTGTAGACCCTTTGGATTGTTCGCTCTGAGTATCGCAACCGCTTTGCTGATACCGCCTGCCAGCTTGATATGATTGTCTTTTATCATGATGCCGTCAAAAAGACCAAATCGGTGATTGGTGGCGCCGCCAACGGCCACCGCGTATTTTTCCATGACCCGTAGTCCCGGCAGGGTCTTACGGGTATCGAGGATCTTGACGTCCAGGCCATCAATTTCCGCCATATATTGACTGGCCATGGTGGCTATTCCGGATAAGCGCTGCATGATATTCAACGCCAGGCGTTCACCGGTTAGTAAGGTGCGTTTGCTGCCGCTCATTTCAACAATCAAGTCGCGCGGCTTAACGCGCCCGCCTTCATTTACCGCAGGTTGCCAGACGATATCTTCCTGAAGAGTTTTGAATACACGCTCAGCAATGGGAAGTCCGGCAATAATGCCATTGTCCTTCGCCAGCATATATGCCTTCGCAGTTTCATCAGGCTCAAATAATGCTTCAGTCGTGGCGTCGCCATCACGAATATCTTCATGAAGGGCATTTTTTATAATGGCATCGACCTGCGGCCAGTTTATTTCAGGTGTGTTTTTCATCTGTGATTCAGGGGTTTTGATAGAAATAGCGATTCTATCCATATGCTGTTAGAGTATTGTCGGTCTCCCCCTCTATCTCCCCCCGGGGGAGATAGAGGGGGACATTGCTTAGTGCGTATTAAAATGCACGGCGCGTGCTAGAATATAACACTACACATTGATATTGCAGCATCACTTTTCACGAAAATGCTGAGAACATTCAGCTTAATTCGGGCTAAAAAAAAAGCGGGCAAGTAAACTTGCCCGCTTTAAAAGAGAGGTCTTCATGCCTCCTTAACACAAAGTAACGTCCCTGAAAAAAAATCTCGTGTATCTGATGAAGAACCTCTCTTAGAAGTCTTTTCCTCAAACACTGAATGGCTGAAATTCGAGTGCATATGATATGTTTTCTTGGAGGAAATTGAGGAAAATGTTAATGTTCAACTTCTGCATTCAATATAGAGTTGGAATCTATTTCGATAGTGATAAATTGAACGAATTGGAATTTGAAAAATAAAATTTGCGTCCATTGGAAAGGTTTGGCGTCTTCGGTGTAAAGACGATTATTTATCTTGATTGGAGATATAATGAACAAAGAAAATTTACCGGTTATCATTATTGGCGCAGGGCCGGTCGGACTGGCTGCAGCTGCTCATTTGGTCGAACGAAATCGCGATTTCCTGATCATTGAAGCGGGAGAAATGGTTGGGCATCAGGTATCACAATGGCGTCATGTGCGCATGTTCTCCCCCTGGAAATTCAACATCGATGGAGCTGCAAAACGACTGTTGGAGAAGTCTGGCTGGCAGTCACCGGCAGAAGACGAATTGCCGACTGGTGAAGACATCGTAATGCATTATTTGATCCCTCTGGCGCAGCTGCCGGACATTGCACCTCACCTGCGCTTGAATACTCGCATTGTTGCAATTGGCCGCGAGGGATTTGATAAAATGAAGTCACCGGGACGCGACGAAGCTCCCTTTGTCTTGAAGGCGCTTTTGAAAGGCAAGAACGGCGAATCCGAAGTTGTTTTCCGGGCGAGTGCTGTTATTGATGCTTCCGGCACCTGGGGAAATCCCAATCCGATTGGTGCCGGCGGCCTGAAAGCGATTGGCGAGGCAGAACTGGCAGGTCGCATATTTTATGGTATCCCGGATGTGCTGAGTCAGGAGCGTGCACGCTACACCGGAAAGCGAGTGGCTGTGATTGGCGCCGGGCACTCGGCTGTCAACGCCCTGCTTGATCTTGCTGCACTGCGCGACGAAGCGCCGGATACGCGCGCTATTTGGGTGTTACGCGGGAATGTACCCGAGCCTAGTTATGGTGGCGGCGTAAACGATGCCTTGCCTGCTCGAGGCCAGCTTGGCCTACGCCTGAAAAAATTAGTTCTGGAAAAGAAAATTGAATTGATTAGCAGCTTCAGGCTGCAAGAGATCCAGTCTGCTAACGGAAGATTGGAATTGGTGGGTGAAAAGAATGGTGAATCGTCGATCATCGACTCCGTCGATGAAATTATTGCCACTACTGGCGCGCGTCCGGATTCCACTATGTTTGGTGAATTGCGCGTGGCCCTGGATCCGGCAGTAGAGAGTGTTGCCGAATTGGCGCCCTTGATTGACCCCAATATTCATAGCTGTGGTACCGTGCCGCCGCATGGGGAAAAGGAGTTGCGGCAGCCGGAGAAGGATTTTTATATCGTCGGAATGAAAAGTTATGGTCGTGCACCGACATTTTTGCTCGCGACCGGATACGAGCAGGTGCGCTCTGTCGTGGCAGCGCTCGATGGCGACTGGGAAGCGGCCTCAAAAGTGCAGTTGCAGTTGCCACAGACCGGTGTTTGCAGCAGTGACAGTTCGGCCAAGAAGGAAGTGGCTGATGAATCCTGTTGTGATACAAGCTGTTGCACGGATGAGGCAGAGGTTTCCAGTGAGGAATGTTGTGATAAGGAAGCGATTCCGGCAGGCGCAGCGGGCACTGAAATAGATCGCGGTTGTTGCTAAGAGGTATCAGGCGAAGAAAAGGCTGAATACTTGTGAAGCAATCTTTGATGAAGACCACAATTGTTGACGATCACTCTTTGCAAAACGCCAGCCTGATATCTGCAGCGGTGTTATCTCTCAGTTTAATGGGAGATACACTGCTCTATGCTGTACTGCCGGTTGCGTTTGAGCAATTCGGGATAACCTTGGCCTGGGTGGGTGTTATTCTCTCTCTCAATCGCATCATACGAATGCTCGGGGCGAATCATTTGGTTGCCTATGCTGTTGCCGGTTGGGGATATCGGCGGGTGGTGATTGCCGGGGCTTTCTTAGCCGTGGTTTCAACAGCTGTCTATGGTTTAGAGACCGGCTTGTTGCTGCTCTTGGTTGCGCGGATCTTATGGGGCATCTCTTTTGCTGCCCTCCGGGTGACTTCGCTGGGCTATGCGGCAACTGAACAGGAGGGCGCCGGCAAACGCCTCGGATGGGCCAGCGGTGTCCAGCAGGTTGGTCCCTTTGTTGCCTTGATTGTCGGCCCATGGCTGATTACGAATAGTGGCGTTGCCACAACTTTCCTGATGATAGCTGTCTTTGGCTTTTGCGGCGTCTGGCTTGCCACTCGTTTACCTGTCTTGAAAGAGTTTGATCGTCCGCAGTTAACATCTGCCTGGCGACGGCCGACGCGACTTGATATCACTATTACTTGCCTCGGCTTCGCCATTGACGGTATTTTGATTGTGACAATCGGGAAGCTGTGGGACCTGGCAGGAATTGATACGGCGACGATGGTGCTAATGACTGCCGGCTGGCTGGCATCACGGCGTATTTTTATGATTGTTTTTTCACCGCTTGCCGGAACGCTTGCTGATCGCTGGGGTATCGGCCGATTTTTTATGATGGGTATGGTCTTGACGATTGGGGGATTTGTTGCTCTGGCAGCAAGTCAGATTTATCTTGGTCTTCCTCTGATTATTTTAGGGTATGGTCTGGCTGAAATATTGGGACCGGCGCTCGCCACGCGCGGTGAGTCTGAAAAACTGGCAGCCCTGGCATCCATCGCTACCTGGCGGGATCTGGGTGCAGCAACTGGGGCCCTGGCTGGTGGATTCCTGGCAAACCAGGCTGAAATACGAGTAATTTACTTTGCCTTGATGCTGCTGCTTTGTCTCATGCTTTGGTTGATGCGAGATGCATCAGAGACAGCAGCAAAATACAAATTGGACGTGAAGAATGGAGTACGGAATTGAGTGCGCAAGTCGAACAAATCTGGCATGATTTCAGTGATCAATTGAAGGGGTTTATTCAATCTCGAGTGAATGAAGCTGCTGTCGCTGATGACCTCTTGCAGGATGTTTTTGTCAAAATCCACACCAACATTGATAAATTGAACGACGAAGCGCGTTTGGAAAGCTGGATTTATCGCATAACCCGCAATGCGATTATCGATCACTACCGGCGCAACAAGCCTACCAGCGAATTGCCCATCGAATTACCGCAGGAGCTGGATGTTTCCGAGAATAAGGCGGAGACAGAAATGGCTCAAGGGCTTAAGTTGATGGTGCTGGCATTGCCGGACAAATATCGTGAAGCGTTGTTGTGGACGGAATTTGGTGGCTTAACCCAGGTGGAACTGGCGGAGAAACTGGGCATTTCTGTTTCCGGCGCCAAGTCACGCGTGCAACGTGGGCGAAAAATGCTGAAAGACATGCTAATGCAATGCTGTCATTTTGAGTTCGACAAACGCGGCACGCTGATCGACTATCATCCGATTGAGTGCTGCTGCTGTGAGCAGGCAAATTAGCCGCTTAGCCTCTCGATTACCCAATTATGAATGATACCGAAGATATCCTCGCGATTGACCTCATTGAAGTTCTCATGATAATTATCCGGGTACAAATGCATGGTAATCAGTTTTGGATCGATCTCGCCAAGTAGCTGCTCGCTTTCAACGGCATTTGCCAGGCGATCCTGACCGGCAATGAAGACCAGCAGCGGATGTTGCCAGTTTGCGATATGTCCGGGAATAAAATTCTGCGCCTTTAATAATTCACTGCCAAAGCGAATACTGGCTTCCGAGGCCCGTAGATCGTCCGCAACGTCGGCATGATGCCTGGCGGTGATATCATCATCGTGCGTCAAGAAATCTGTGAAATCTTCAATTGGCAAATTGGCTTTCGGCGCTACGGTTGACAAAAATCCGGATAGCTGCTGCATAATTTTCGGAACTTTAATGACGTTGCTATAATAGGGAGAGGAAAGCACAAATCCTTTGATCTGTGGATCAGAAGCAGTGAGTCGGCGCAGTCCGTAATGGGTAAGGATCAGGCTGCCCATTGAATGACCAATCAGAAAAATTGGTTTCTCCGGGTAGCTATTCCGTGTCCAGTCTATGATCGTTTCGAGATCATCAAGGAACACTTCAAATGACGGAATGTAGACACGCTTTTTTTCATTGTGCCCGCGTAAATCCATACTTACGGTAGCATAGCTCAATTCTCGAAAGTAGCGGCCGGCTTGAACAAAATCCCCTCCATGCGCCATGCCACCATGTACAGCAACGAGAATCCGTTGTGGATCATCCGGCGTCCAAATATGGACTTTGCGCTTGACCTGATCGCCGAATTCGATGTGTTCAATATGATCTTCCGAGAAGCGAGCCATGGCTCATATTAAGCAAGAAAATTGGGAATGTAAATCGCTTCTTGCATCCTTTGAGCGGTAAATGCACCTTGCTGTCTAAGGGATGCCATCCCACAAGTTTATTCGCTCACTACCAGCAACTCCGCCTGCTCAACGAGCCGCACAAACGCAGCACGATAGCCAAATGGATCTTCGCCCATCGCTGATTTGCCTAGCGAATAGGTCGAAGCGTAGGTAGCGCTTTCTACAAATTCGGATTTTCCCAGCAGCATAGCAAATTGAGCGACGGCAGCAGAGAAACGAAAATCGTTGGACGTTTGCGCAAGGGAGATATCCCTGTCGTACAATTCTTTGCTTAGTAACTTACTTTTAGAACCGTCCGGATCTTTGTAGCGAAACTTGACAGTCAATATATCCTGCGTGGTCAATGCGACCGGCTTAATTCTTACTTGCGAATATTTACGCTGCTTGCCACTAATCTCTGCTGATCTCTCAATAGGGACGATCTCGTAGAGGGCGGTGACGGTATGTCCCGCGCCAATTTCGCCGGCATCTTTTTCGTCATCGTCAAAATCCTCTTCCTTCAACAGGCGGTTTTCATAGCCGATCAAGCGATATGACTTTACCTTTGCCGGATTAAACTCTACCTGAATTTTTACATCTTTGGCAATGGTGTAGAGCGTAGCGCCGAGCTCGGTTAGCATGACTTTCTTGGCTTCTAGCAAATTGTCGATGTAGAAGTGATTGCCGTTTCCGCGATTTGCCAGTTCCTGCATCTCGTGATCGCGATAATTGCCGGTGCCAAAGCCCAAAACGGTAAGGAAAATGCCGTCATCCTTTTTGGCTTCGATGAGCTTGCGCAAGTTTTCAGCGCTCGAAATCCCTACGTTGAAGTCTCCGTCTGTTGCAAGGATGACGCGGTTGTTGCCCTCTTTTTTGAAGTTTTCTTTAGCAATTTTATATGCCAGTTCAATTCCAGCGCCACCGGCTGTGCTTCCACCGGCATCAAGTCTGTCCAGTGCCTCGTTAATCTCTTCCTTCTTATGGCCTTTGGTGGGCGGCAAAACGCAACCGGCTGCGCCGGCATAGGTGACAATCGCAACGCGATCTTTCTTGTTCAGCTGATCCACCATCAGTTTGAAAGACTTTTTCAGTAGCGGGAGTTTATCGGGATCCTCCATCGAGCCGGAAACATCAATCAGGAAAACGAGGTTGTTTGATATCTGCTTGTCGCCCTGGATCGCTTTACCCCGCAAGCCGATGTGAACCAGCTTGTTCTGATCATTCCAGGGGCATGGGCCATATTCCAGGTTGATCGAGAGTGGATCATTACCGAGTGGTTCTTCATAATCATAGCTGAAGTAATTGATGAACTCCTCAGGACGTATGGCATCGACGGGTGGAAGCTGGTTATTGTTGAGGAAGCGACGGGCATTGGCGTAAGATGCCCCATCCACATCCGCCGCAAATGTTGAAACCGGCGTTTCGATTGCGGTTTGGAAATTGTTGCGAACAATTTTGTCGTAGCTTTCGGTGCCCGGTGCAACCAGGCCCGTGCTTCGATTGCGGAACTGTGCCGTATAGCCGCCAGCAGCCGGGTTGGCAAGTGAGACACTCTGCGTAGCATTCCTTTCTACCTTGGGTTTTAAAGCTGAAATCACCATCCCTTCACCCTCTATGGTGCTTTCAGACAAATCTATATCGATATTGATCGTTGAATCAGTACTGATATGAATGTCAGTAATGGTCACTGACTGATAGCCAATAAAGCTGGCTCTTAACTTGTAGGCCCCTTTTGGGATATTGCGAATTTCAAAGTAACCGTCAACGTCTGATGCTGCGCCCATTGTGGTGCCGACTAAATCGAGATTAACGCCGGGCAATGGATAACTGCTTGAGCGATCGACAACGGTCCCGGTGATATGCCCTTTATCTTTCCCCAACACAAATGCAAATAGACATAGCCATACGATAAAAATCCGTCGGTACATGTTTCCCCCTTACCTGTTTTCAGGATTATTAATCTGAGGCGTGTTGGCTAAATGTCAACACGCCTGATGAAATGAAGTGGTTTTATCTCTGCGCAGTATTACTTGGACGGATAGCAGGCGGGGGATATTTACCTGATGTCAAAAATTATTCGATTTCGGAAAGCAACTCCAGGGTTCGGACTCTATCAACGAGTCTAATGAATTCGGCGCGATAGCCAAAAGGATCTTCGCCAATTGAAGACTTGGCCAGCACAAAAATATCTTTCAGATTTGCATTTCCCCTGTATTCTGAGCTGCGGAGCACCATGGCAAATTCGGCAACGGCCGATGCAAAGCGTAGGTCATTCGATGCTTCTTCTATTGGTCGTGAATTCTCTCTCAGGGTAGCGATCTTTTCTTTGCTCTCGCTTTCATGGGGTTCCTTGTAACGAACTCTGACCGTCAGTAGATCTGCTGTTGAAAAGGCACTGTCGCGGATTCGCGTCTCCGTATATTTCAATTTGCTTTTTGTCGGGGCGATTTCATCTGAGTTGGCCGGGACAACCTCATAAAGGGCCGTTACAGCATGACCGGCGCCAATTTCTCCAGCATCTTTTTCATCGTCCTCGAAGTCTTCATCTTCAAGCAAGCGATTTTCGTATCCAATTAAGCGGTAAGATTTGACTTTTGTCGGGTTGAATTCAACCTGGATTTTGACGTCTTTTGCGATAGTGAACAGGGTGGAAGTTACTTCATTAACGAGAACCTTTTTGGCCTCAAGAAGATTGTCGATATATGCGTGATGGCCATTGCCATGATCTGCCAATTCCTGAAGCCTGTAGTCTTTATAATTTCCGGTGCCGAAGCCAAGCACGGTCAGGAATATGCCGCTGTCGCGCTTTTCTTCGATTAGCTCTACAAGCTTTTCCGGGCTGGATATACCAACGTTAAAATCTCCGTCGGTCGCCAGGATCACCCGATTGTTTCCACCCTCGATAAAATGCTTTTCTGCAATACGATAGGCACGTTGAATACCTTCACCGCCGGCGGTGCTGCCAACCGCGCGAAGGCCATCAATCACCTTTAAGATTTTTTCCTTCTTATCTCCGGAGGTCGATTTAAGCGCAGTGCCAGCCTTACCGGAATACACAACAATGGCCACCCGATCTTGCTTGTCCAATTGCTGTACAAGCAAGCGGAAGGCATTTTTCAGGAGGGGCAGTTTGTTTGGCGCGTTCATTGAGCCGGATACATCGAGGAGGAAAACCAGATTACTGCCTTTGGCTTCTTCCTCAGACAGGTATTTGCCCCTCAGGCCAATTTGGACGAGCTGATTTTCCGAATTCCAGGGACATTCAGCCATTTCCATATGAATGGCCAATGGGGTTTCATCTTCTGGCGCTGCATAATCATAGTCAAAATAATTCACGAACTCTTCCGGACGAATGGCGTCTTTTGTCGGCAGCTGATCATCCATGATAAAGCGCCGGGCATTTGCATAAGAGGCACCGTCAATATCAACTGAAAAGGTGGATAGCGGTGCTGTCAGAACATCATTAAATCCGTTCTCTTTCACTTCTGCATATTCTTCATCCCGTATGTCAGGCTGGGTGCCGGGGTGTTGATAGGCGTGATGACAGCTGGAAAGTATTGCAACTGCAAATAGCAGACCTGTTATTAGATACCTCATTCTCAACTCCTTTTGCTTCATTTGTAACTTGGACTCATATCATTTACGATCTGATCTCACAAAACATTTAGACTGGCTAAACTTGTATTACGAATCGGGTTTCATAATCAGCTGCTATTAAGACGCAGTTGATTCGGAAAAGCTTATCCAGTGTCCATGACTACTATTATCAAATTTTAGAAATATTTTGGATTTTGGCGGTAGGTAAAACGCTAACGTTGTAAACAGAGCTGACGTGGAGGAGGAGGTTTATTTGAAACGCAGATATGTATTGCCGTCCTGCGGTTCGACAGTCCCAATTTGTGTAGCCGTAGCGACACCATTTTCATGAAGAGCCTTCAGCGCTTCCCCGGCTTGATCCGCAGGCAGTGCAAAAAGCAATCCCCCGCTGGTTTGGGGATCGATGACGATTTCCTGGTGCCAAAAAGGAATGTCGCGTTCAAATGCCAGGTGCGGCTCGACCAATTGACGATTAACGGCGTTTACGCCGGTGGTCATACCGCGTTCATAACTGCTTAATGCTTCGTCCATCAACGGGATGGCATCGAGGTTGATTTCCAGTGTCACGCCGGAGCCTTCAGCCATTTCCAGGCCATGCCCGGCCAAACCAAACCCGGTAACATCCGTTGCGGCATGAATATCGAATTTGGCAATTGTCTCGGCGGCGACTTTGTTCAAAGTGGTAATTGTATTGATGCAGGCGGTGAGCGCCTCTTCGGAAATCCAGTTCTTCAAATTGGCATTAAAGATGACGCCGCTGCCGATCGGCTTTGTAAGGATAAGAGCGTCACCCGCTCGTGCGCCGACATTACGCCATATTTTGTCAGGATGCACCACACCTGTTACGGCAAGCCCAAACTTCGGCTCCTCGTCGTCTGTAGTGTGTCCGCCAGCCAAAACAGCGCCTGCTTCGGTAATTTTGCTGAGGGCGCCCTCGACAATCCCGTGTAGGATTTCCGGACCCAATTTTCCGGAAGGAAATCCAACCAGGTTGATGCAGGTCAGCGGCTTTCCACCCATGGCATACACATCGCTAATGGCATTAGCAGCAGCAATCTGACCAAACACAAAGGGATCATCCACCGGCGGGGTAATGAAGTCCGCGGTGGTGATCAAGGCCGTATCATCGCTGATGCGATAGACTCCGCCGTCGTCATTGGTGCTGAAGCCGACCATCAAGTTTGGATCGTGATGTTGCGGCAGCTTCTTGAGCAGTTCTCCCAGCCCGACCGGGCTAATTTTGGCTGCTCAGCCGCAGGTCCGCGCCAGACTCGTCAGCGTATGCTTTTTTCCAAAAAGGCTTCGCATAATACCTCAGTGAAGTAAACACAGAACAGCATTTCACTGTTCGTCAATTGATTAACGGTCAAATTTAGACGGTGAGCAATTAAATGCCAATAAAATCTTTTGTGCGAACAAGATGAAGAAGAAGAGGATAAGAAAGGAATTGCAAGCTATATCGATGCTGAGCAGATTTTGGTATGGGATGCCATCCTTCTAAGAGATGCCATCCTGAATACATGCTCAATTTCAATCTTGCTTACTGCCAAAAGGATAATATGCCTTGATACGGCTGACCAATTCCAGAAAATCTGTCTCAATTGCTGCAATATCTTTTGCACTGAAGTTTTTCTGATAGGCTGCACCGGGATGCAGGAAATAGAGCGTAATCGGGTAGGTATTTTGATTCGGGAATAATGCCGATAGCAGCAGGGCGTAGGCTTTCATCTGCATGTCATACTTTTGACCTGTTTTTTCAACTTGACCACCGCTAATATGATTGGTCTTATAATCCAACACCTCCCAATGTCCATTCTGATTAAGAAACATGCGGTCGAGCGTCCCGGTAAAGAAATCTGTGCCGAGCTGCATGGTGATGCTCAGTTCCGACTTCGATTCGGGGCTGCTATAGAGTGCTGCAGCATAGTCTGATTTGCTGAACTTGTCCACCAACTGCGGGACTTCATCATCGAGATCTTTGCGAATGGCTTCGTCAAACACTTCGTATTGAAAATATGCCTGCTCCAATCGATTTTCCAGCTCGCTTGACGTGCGGGGAAGGTCATCTTCCAGCACCTTGTGAACAATCTTGCCCTTCAATAAGCTGATACTGTCAGCATCTCCCAACTGTTTCAGGAATTCATAGTCGCTCTCAAAGAAGCCCAGATGGTAGCGATCAAAATACTGCTGCTCATCTTTGGCAAAAGTCATGAGCTGAGTGGCGGAAAAGGTTACACCGCTTGGGTGGCTCGTCAAAGGTCGCATCACTACCGGAATGGCATGCTCAGCGTCGTCTGCCAATACCTGATTCAAGGTGTCAATGCTGGTTTCGATATCGGCGTATCCTTCGGCGATTGAGTCGCTCGGTTCAATAGACTTGCTCAGGGCTATGGTTAGCGATTCATCCACTACCAGCTCATCGCCGTCATGAAATTCCGGATCAACGTTTAGCGCTTGCAAGGTCCAGCCGAGGGCCGTTTCCTGAAATATCGTCTTGTCGGTTGTAGCGCCAACCAGATAAATCTGGTCTCGGGCTCGGGTGACCGCTACATAGTAAAGCCGTTTGTCTTCAGCGGTTTGCTTTTGGCGCAGCCGAAAATCAATAAACTCAAAAAGAAAGGGCTTCTTCTCCCGATAATTATCGTTCGGATCGCGAATTTTGATGCCCAGTCCGAGATCCGCCTCAAAGCGGATTTTACTGGTATCGCCGGTCGCCTTCTGATCGAGATAGGGACAAAAGACGATCGGGAACTCCAGACCCTTGGATTGATGAATGGTCATAATCTTGACGGTATTTTCGTCTTCAAGGGCAATCTGCGCCTCACCTTCGCGAGGATCCTGCATGATCAGCTGATGGAGTGATTCGATAAAGTCGGAAAGTGCAATAAATCCGCCTTGTTCATATTCGCGGGCCTGGGTGATGACCTTATCCAGATTGGCCAGCAGTTGCTCTCCGTTCCATTCAGCCGCCACCGTCGCCCGGTAGAAGCTTTCATCGAATATTTCATCAAGAAGGCGTGATAACGAAAGTCGATCGCGTCGCTGCTGCCAACGCTGAAGCTGGCCGCGAAATATCCGCAGGGCATTTTGGTCGACGTCCGGATAATTGTCAAAATTACCGGCAGCTTGAAGCCGTTGGATATATGTTGGCGGACCCTTTTTGCCAGGCACTCGCTGTTGCGACAATCGATACAACGCGGCGTCGGAAATGCTGGCAAAGGGAGAGCGCAAGAGACTGATCAGGGCCAGATCATCACTGGGATTTGAAAGGAAACGCAGGAGGTGGTAGACATCGAAGATTTCCTGGCGTTGGTAAAAACCGATGCCCCCGATAGTCTTAAAGGGAATACCTTGTTCGCGTAATTTTGCTTCTAATGCCAGCAAACGCGTTCGGCGTGGAATCAGAATGGCAATATCGCCGGGACGGACGCGCTCCCATACTTCACCATCCGCGCCGCGATGAAATACCTGGTGCTTTCCTGAGAGTAGTTCGTGAATCTGGCTGGCGATGAAGTCTTCCTGGCCGAGCTTCTGTTCTTTTAGCGTTGCTTTGTCGAGCAAGGCTGCCTGAACATGACTTTGATCCTCGGCATTCCGTAAAGTGTTGAGGTGATCGTAATTCACTTCAAATTCGTTATGCGGATCGGGCACCAGGATTTTCTCATATAGCGTGTTGATAAAGTGATTGATCGTCGGCAAGAAGCGAAAGCTGTCTTCCAGCACAATATTACCGTCGAAGTGCGGATTTCCCGCGGCAAAATCTTGCTTCACATTTTTGAAGACCCGCACATCGGCGCCGCGGAATCCATAAATGGATTGTTTCGGATCGCCGACCACGAAAAATTTGCCTTTCTGCAATTGCCCGTCAATCATGCCGAGCCGGGAAATAATGTCCCACTGTAGCTGATTGGTATCCTGGAATTCATCTACCATGACATGGCGATAGCGGGTGCGCAAGGTTTCGCAGACCTTCGGATTGCTTTCGAGCATGTAAAGCGTGCGCAATTGCAGATCATCAAAATCCAGCAGACCGCGTTCTTCTTTTTTGGCGTTGTATTTTTCAGCGACCTTCTCGCATAGAAAAATGATCTTGCGAAGGGCCTGAATATGCAGCATATCCAATTCACCCGGGACTGCAGAAAAACATTGTTTGCCGAAGCGCGCCAGAGGGAAAACGGCCTCGCTAAGTTCCGGAATAAGCTGATATGCTTCATGCAGGTTTTTCTTTAATCCGAATGCCGAAGGTGACTTGACTGCGGTATTGCCACTGGTCAAGAGAAGTGCGCTGAGGTCGAGGAGTTTCTGTAAGTATTGCGGATTGCGCTCGTCGTTATTTTCGAATTTGATAACCGCATTTGCTGCTTCAATGAGATCATGTCCTTTGGGTTTCAAGGCATCGAGATCCAGGGTGAGGCCGGTTAGCTCATATAATTGGGGGCGAATTTCGCTCAGGATGCTGGCAAGCGGCACTCGCAAATCGAGTTCCTGAAAGAAAGCCTCTTGCTGGTCGGCAAGTAGTTCGTCGTCTGTATGATCTGACAGATGCTTTTGAAGCTGTCCGAATTCGTAGGCATTGCCCAGGGCAGTGTCGAAAATGTCCTTCAGGACGTTGATCGGCACCTGGCGAAGCAGGTTACGCCATTCTTCCCAATCGTAGGCGCTTTCAAGCACTTGCTCATCAAGAGAGCGCACTACTTCCTCGATCGCTTCGTCTTTCAGGAAGCGTTGCTGATAAGCATTTAGGGTAGAGAAATCCGGATCGACCCCGGATGCCACGGCAAATTCCCGCAGCAAACGGGCGCAAAACGAGTGAATGGTTGAGATTTGGGCAGAGTTGAGGCGCTCGCGGAGATTGAGCAGCTTGGTGCGCCGCACTTGAGATACCGGCTGATTGAGCATTTGGGTGATCTTGCGAGCCACCCGCTCAGTCATTTCTGCCGCAGCTTTATCAGTGAATGTAATGGCGAGAACCTTGCGAACGTCCACATTTTCCTCAAGAACGATTTTCAGATAGCGTTCAACAAGAATAGTGGTTTTACCGGAGCCGGCGCCAGCGGTGACCGATACATTTTTGCTGGTCGCAAGGGCTAAGCGTTGCTGAGGCGTTAAGTGGGCATACGCCTGATTTGCAGCTTGTTGATCTGCGGATTGTTCTGCCATTGACGCTTTCTAGAATTTGTCGCTAAAGAAGTCGTTGTTTTTCTTGATGCCTTGTTCGATCAGCTTCTCTTTGAAGTTGGCGTGGAGCTGCAGCATTTCGCGAAAGGCCTTTTCTTTATCTTCCGGTAACTGCGTGGGGTGACAGGAATAATAGATCTTTACAAATTCCATCGCGGTTTCATTAAATGTTTTTTGCGACATTTCTACCTCCTTAAATCCTTGTTTTCCTGCGGAATGAATCATTCTTTGAATTCAGGGTAACGATCGCTAGTATTATAGTGAATATATCAAGTTGAATCGAGGAAAATTCAATTTCTGGCGCAAGAAAAGACCCTTCGTTCTCACCAATCTATACCTACAGCGGGTTGCTAATCGCGGTTTTGGCGGTATCATGGGCAGCGATCTTTACACGCTGGTGTGGCGATACCCCGGCACTGGTGATTGCCTTCTATCGCATGACCTGGTCTTTTCTCTTTTTTCTGGTCCTGGCGCTTCGCGAGCCCACTGCGATTCCAGAAGGGTTTCAAAGACTGTCCACCAGGCAGCGTTTACTTGTTTTGCTGGCCGGGGTGTTCCTTGCCCTGCATTTTGCGGGGTGGATCGCTGCGCTGCAGCTAACGGTTGTGGCACATTCCGTCATGCTTGCAGCAACGCATCCGGTGTTCGCCATTATTCTCTCTCCCTTCCTGCTCAAAGAGCGCGGCGGCTGGCAGTCGCTACTTGCCCTTGTTTTGTCGCTTGGGGGAATCGCTTTGATCGTTGGCCAGGACCTTTTGGTTGGAACCACCCATCTCTACGGCGATATGCTTGCTCTTTCTGCTGCACTGTTTATTACGCTCTATCTCTTTATTGCACGATACTTACGCGGGGCAATCGATTTGATCCCGTATCTGACTATCGTCTACGGATCGGCAGCATTGACCTTGTTGATTTTGGTGCTGTGGAACGGACAGTCGCTCACCGGTTATAGCAATCAGGTGTACATAATGATGTTCCTGCTGGCGGCCATCCCGACCGGCATCGGTCATTCCTTGCTGAATTGGGCATCGCGCCGAATGGCAGTGCATAAGGTGAATTTGGCGGCGCAGGGAGAAACAATTTTTGCAGCCTTGCTGGCATTCCTGATTTTTGCGGAGAAACCCTACGGCTGGTTTTATTACGGCGCGCTGCTGGTGTTGGGTGGTATTTTTCTGGCGATGAGCGAGCGGGATCAAGCTGCTTCCAAGTAGCGTGGGTTGGTGTGGCTCTGCCGCACGCCAAATATTTTTTACTTCCGGGTGATTATCACCATGGTCATATCGTCGGTATAGTTTCCGCTGCCGGCATGAGCCTGTACCGCATTGTAGATTTTCTCAATCAGGGCCGCGGAACCAAGATCGCGGTTTTCGAGAATCATTTTCTCCAGCCGTTCTTCGCCGAATTCTTCTTCCGCGTCGTTCATTGCCTCAGTGACCCCATCAGAATAAATAATCAAACGCGCGCCGGATTGCAATTCAATACGCGTGTCGGTGTAGTCGAATTGTGGAACAAATCCCAGCACAACGCCATTGGCAGGCAGGCGCCCGGTAATGCCGTTCTCGTGAACCATATAAGGCTGGTCGTGTCCGGCATTGCAAACTGTCATTGAATGATCTTCGATGTTGAGAATTCCGTAGAACATGGTCACAAATTTATTGAGGGCGGTGCTTTGATACATCAGTAGATTGGCGTGCCGGATGGCTTCGCGCGGGGCAGTATTCATCAGCGCCTGGCTGCGAATGGTAGCCTGAATATTGGCCATCAGCATTGCGGCCGGTAATCCTTTCCCGGTCACATCACCGAGACAAAATGCGAGATGGCCGTCATCCATGGTGATGAAATCGTAATAATCACCGCCCACATCTTTTGCGGGCAGGCTGCGCCCGGCAATATCATAACCGTTCAAGTCAGGTTGCTTCTTCGGCAATAGATTCTGCTGGATGTCGCTGGCCATGCGCATTTCTTCGCGGAAACGGATCAAGGCCTGTTCCTCTTCCAGCAGACGGGCGTTCTCCAAAACCTGGGCAGATTGGGTGGCGATAATGCTTAGCAGGCGCTGATCTTCCTGGCTAAACCCGTCGGCGCTTTTCTTGTTGACGGTATTAAGAATGCCGATCATGTTCCCTTTTACCAGAAGTGGCACGCTGAGCAGCGAACGCACTGCCATTTTTTCGTCCGCCAGCCGTTGAAAGCGCTCATCTGCTGCAAAGTCATTGACGATCAGCGGTTTTTTGTTGTGCAGCATCCAACCGGTAATTTCCGTGTCCAGGCGAATCGGGAGGAAGCCGCCGCTGGTGTCTGCGTGGCGCACCATGGTTTGAAACAGTTCTTCTTCCTGGTGTTTCTCGAGAAGCTGCACGGCGGCCTGCTCCACGTTCAGATGTTTGACGCACTTCTGGACAATCAAATCGACCATTCGATTGACAGTTAAGGTGGAGTTTATTGTCGTTGCGATCTCATTGAGTACCGATAATTCTTCAACCGCCCGCTTCAGACGGGCATTTTCTTCTTCCAGCTGAATCAGTTTGTCTTTAGCCATGGGAAAAGATAGTTGATGGGCACCAGATAAACAATTTCTCTTCGGGCAGGTCTTTTTCAAAATTTGTCATTTCGCTGCTCGCTTTTTGCCTTGAGAAATATTATTTTATCGCTCAATTGGTCAGCCTGCAGACATTATCAGGAAACACACCCAAATTTAGATGAAAATCAGTTGATGAGCGGAAGTGAAATGAGTGACGTTGGCTTTGTGCCTGGTCAACGATGGATTAGTGAAATGGAGCCGGATCTCGGCCTCGGAATTATTCTGCAGGTTGAGTCACGTCGTGTCAATCTGCTGTTTCCCGGCAGCAATGAAACGCGGGTGTATGCTATTGCCAGCGCGCCAATCAAACGGGTGCGATTTCGCAAGGGCGACCGTGTTCATAATTACAACAATGAAATGATGCGAATCGAAAGCATCGATGAGGAAAATGGTCTGCTGACCTATCACGGTCAGGGGATGTCGTTTCCGGAAAGCTCGCTGAGTGATTCCATCAGCTTTAGCACGCCGCAGGAGCGCTTGCTCAACGGGCAAATGGATTTGGTTGCGGCCTTCGAATTGCGTTATGAGGCGTTACTGCACCAATTTAATGTGCGCCGGTCGCCGACTCGCGGATTCCTTGGCGGGCGTATAGACCTCATACCGCATCAGTTTTACATCGCTCATGAAGTGACTTCCAGGCATTTGCAGCGTATTTTACTAGCCGACGAAGTGGGGCTCGGTAAAACCATCGAAGCCTGCCTGATAGCGCATCGCCTCCTGGTCAGTGGGAAAATAACCAGGGTGCTGGTTCTGCTTCCGGAACCGCTGATCAATCAATGGTTCATTGAACTGTATCGAAAGTTCAATCTTTCTTTTCGCATCATCGACGAAGAATTCTGTCAGTCCTTTGCTGAGGTACATCCGGAAAGCAATCCGTTCCTCGACGACCAATTGCACCTATGCGGCATTGAATTTCTCAATGGTGATGAGGGGCGGCGGCGTCAGGCCCTGGAGGCCGGCTGGGATTTGATGATTGTGGACGAGGCGCATCGCCTCGAAGTAGGCAGTGCCCATTATCAATTGTTGAAAGAGCTGGCGGAAGTGATTCCGGGTTTGCTTTTGCTAACCGCAACGCCGGAAAAGCTCGGTATTGAAAGTCATTTTGAGCGTCTGCGCATCCTTGATGCCTCATTATTCCATGATTTCCACAGTTTTAATGAACAGACCCGCGGCTACCAGGCCGTAGCAGCGATTGCCGAAAAGCTGATTTCCCGCAAGGAATTAACTGCCGCCGACAAAAAGATGCTAGTGAAAATTTTTGCTGCCAATCAAGAGCGTATTGAACAGCACCTTTCAGACATTGAAAGTGGAAAACGCGGGGCTTCCGCGGCACTACTTGACGCCTTGCTGGATCAGCATGGCACCGGACGAATTATGTTCCGTAATACCCGGGCGGTGATTAGCGGCTTCCCGGAACGCAAAGTGCACATTGCCGCTTTGGAGCCTGCGCAAAACGCGGTAGCGCTATCAGAACAAATTGCCGCGGAACTGGCTGCGGAATTGGCTGGCGAAGATTTTGAACCGCCGGAGTTGGCAAGTGATCCGCGAATTGAATGGCTGAGCGGTTTGCTGGCTGCCAAGCCGGACGAAAAAATACTGCTGATCTGCCGGACTCGCGAAAAAACCATCGAGATCCAGGAAGAATTGCAGAAACATAGCGGCGTGAAAATCGCCCTCTTTCATGAAAAGCTGCCGCTGGTACAACGCGACCGCAACGCCGCCTGGTTTGCGGAGGAAGATGGCGCCCGCCTGTTGATTTGTTCTGAAATCGGCAGCGAGGGGCGAAATTTTCAATTTGCCCACCACCTGGTTCTTTTTGACTTACCGCTCAATCCGGAGCTCCTGGAGCAGCGCATCGGCCGGCTCGATCGAATCGGACAAACTGAGACAATTCACATCTACGTCCCCTATATACAAGGAACAGCCCACGAGGTGCTGGCACGCTGGTATCATGAAGGATTAAATGCATTTGAGCGAAGTGTGCCCGGTGCACGATTGATATTTGAAAAATTTGGCGACCGTGTTGAGAAACTTGGTGGCGCCGCGAGCGACAAGCCGGCGTCATTTGATAGCGATGTCACAGCGCTGGTCAATGAATCGAATAGCTACCGCAATGAGATTGCCGAGGTTGTTGAAAGCGGACGCGATCGCTTGTTGGAGTTAAACTCCTATCGGCCTCAACCTGCTGCCGAATTGGTTCAGGCGGTTATGGATGTCGATAATGATCGGCAATTGGAACGCTTCATGTTGCGGGTATTTGAGGTCTACGGTGTTTTGGCAAGCGATCTTGAAAACCGCTGCTACTTCCTGCGTCCCGGAAATCTGCGCGTTGAGGCCTTCCCGGGGCTGGACAATAGCGGCGTGTCGGTTACCTTCGATCGCGAACTGGCAATTGTTCGTGAAGATCTGACATTTTTGACTTGGGATCATCCTATGGTGACCGGGGCAATGGAGCTGATTCTTGGCTCGGAATCCGGTAATAGCAATTTTGTAATATGGGCTGACCCTAACACAGAGTCGCAATCGCTTTTGCTGGAAGTTATCTATGTTCTGGAAAGTATTTCACCACCTGAGCTGCGAGTTGATCGCTTCTTGCCGCCGACGCCCTTAAGGCTTGTAATTAATGATGAATATGAAGACTATACCGAGCGAATTCCGGAAACCACCCAATTGCCTTTAGAGGGCGGCCTCACCGAACAGCTTCTGGAAATTGTCGGTCTCAATAAGCGCGTTACTCGAATGTTGGTAGAAGCGGAACAGTTGGCTGAAAAAGCCATGAAGAAGCAGGTGCGACGCAGTACGAAAGACGCACAACTTCAGCTAAATAAGGAGTTACAACGCCTTGAGGACCTCCGGGAAGTCAATTCGAGCATCAGTGAAGAAGAGCTTACTCGCGCCCGTGAAGAGATTGAAGCTGTTCGGTCATATATCAGCGAAGCAAGGTTGCGTCTGGATAGCCTCCGCCTCATTCAGCGGATAAACACTGAGGCATAAGACCCAAGTATTTAAAATAGTGTTTGTTTCTTTTGAATCGAAACTGTACCATTTTCCTAACCGCAGAAAATACTAAATAGTATCGAAGTTTAGGGTTTTCCGACAAGTTAATCTTCTTTTTTCAGTGTCATTGGGTATTTGCATAAATAAATACGCCATAATTCCGGCCAGTCCATATTAGTGGATCGGTCGAGTTGCGATGTTTTTGAACTGGGAAGAGGGGCCCGGTTTTTCAAGTTAATCAATCCGTACGGATATAAAATCACTGTTTTGAATCGGGACAAGAGGTTTAGATGAAAGGACTAACGCGAGTCGATCATGAAGGCAAGCAGATGTTCGGCTGGCTGGCACGAGCCTATGGTGGTGGCAAGACCTTTTCGAAGTATTTTAGTGACCGTCGATATGGTGGTAAAGAAGCTGCTCGTAAAGAAGCCGTAAAATATCTGGAAGTACTTACCAAAGAAGTCAAGGAGAAGTTTGCAGACTATCGGCGTGGTGAAAGTCAGCCGAAGTATCGTACCAGGCCAGGTAGTGCAAATTCTTCCGGCATTGTTGGTATTCATCGCTGCGAAACCACCAGTCGCGGCAAGCCGGTTAAATACTGGGTGGCCACGTGGAATGAAGATGGGCGTCCGAAAGATCGGACCTTTTACTTTAGTGACCAGCCGGGGCGCCGCGGTGAAACCGAGGCGAAGCGCCTGGCCATCCAATTCCGCGCCCAAAAAGTTTTGGACCTGGGACATGCAGGCCGCAATGGAAAGGGATTTTCCGATTTTAAGGGGGAGCGTAAGCAGCAACCACAGTTAAAAAGCTGGGTTTCCGGAATCGCCATTAAAAATTGGAGTCCGGACATATCGATGAATTTTGATCCCACCACCCGCCGTATCAAGAAGATAGAACCTTTCCCAGTCAAACGTTTTGAAGAACTCTGCAGTTTTCTTGGGGTAATTTGTGTGCTCTTTGATTGGGATGAAATTGATTATGAATACGGCCGCGGTGTCTTGGCTGGTGACTTGCGCAGCCGCTGCTTTTGGAATTCACGCGGTATTCGCACAGATGTGCTGATTGATGGTGATGGACTGCTTGTGCTTGAGCAAAGCGCCAAACCTGATCCTGCCTATTTGAAAGAAAAAACGCGGACAATCAAGTGATTGTCCGCGTCCTCATCCATAACGCATTCAGAGCAATGCGCTATTTCTTACTGATCCCGAAAGCACTGTAAATTTTATTGTCATCTCGCGTGGAGGAATTTGCTTCATACCAGTTGGTATAAGAAGCGCCGCCACTTGATACCCATCCATTGAAGTTATAATAGGCATCGCTGGTACTGATTCCTTCAAACGGATAGCCCCAACTTTCCGTAATATTCAAGGCCCAGGTTAGATTTGAACTGGTTCTGTAGTATACACCAGATCCGGCATTGCTGGCATCATCCCCAGTACCGAACAGACTGGTATCAACCAGATCCGTAGGTGTTTCGTTGTTTAAATGCACCTCAATATCCCGGTTTTGATCAACCACGATAAACGGATTGTATGGCGGCCATCCCATGTCTGCCGGGGGAATCGGCTCTGTCAAAACCACCTGGATTGACAGTGTATCGTATTCGACAAATTGATACCCTTTTTCAGTGTTCACCGTTGCGCCGGGCTCCGGGGGATTCATAAGCGTGGTGCCGTCGTCAAAAATCATGATCACAGCATTACTTTGCCCCGCTTCCGTGCCGTTGGCGTTTATTGTGTGTACGCTGCCGGTAATGGATTGTCCGAAAACGCTTTCTACCTTTTCCGGTGCAATTGGCAGGATGATACCGAAGCCATTCTCTTTATCGGTGCCCATTGCACGGATAACGTAGGTGGCAACAAAGTCAGTAAAGTCGTAGTTATAGTCACAAGTCATCACGTATCGTGCATCAATGATGAGGTCATTGTAATCAAGGTCACCCAATGCCGGCCAATCGTCGTCGAAAGCCACAGTTTCCCAGTCAACAGCTACCTGCAGGGCGCGGTTACCATCACATGGGTAGACATCCCAATAATCCGGAATACCGTCACCGTCACAATCAGCAATTGTCGGATCCGGAAAGCTGGCGACATCGGTTGTCGATATGGCGCCGGATACATCAGATTCTACATAGAAAATCAAATCGTTAAAGTCATCATCGGCCCACCAGAAATCCCGGCTTGGCTCTTCGAAACCGAAAACAAAAAGAGGATCGCTGACCTTGGAGGTCGGCTCCTCATATTGAAGCAGCACGCTATGCTGCTCGTTGCCACTGCTTTCGGAGTTTAAGTTGACGTCTGAGTAGCGAATATCGGAACCGGTTGAAACGTTGCCACCGGAATATCCGCGTCTGATCAAGGCAAATGCCACGGTTGTGCCTGCTTCGAAATTACCAAGATGAACGCGGTCACCGGCATCCAGATTAACACCGGTCCACACGTAGGGAAACACCACGGTCATGTCGGTGATATCAGAGGCTGAGTTTGGGGGATTATTAGTGTCGTATGTGTAGAAAACCAGGGGATCGTAATACCACGTTCCCTCATCAATAAAAGTGAGGTATAAGTCTGTATCTTGTTCTATTTGTAAATTCGTCTGTAGGCCGCTGCTGAGCAAATCGGGATTGTATGTAGGCACGGAAGATCGATTGGCCAGCGTACTGTTGATGGATGACAAAAGGGCCTCACTCACTGTGCCCGGTGTCGATTCAAGGTAGTCGGGAACGCCGCTGGAATTCCACGAACCCAGGTAAGAAAAGGTTGGGCTGGACGAGTTTTCGATGGCTTTTCCTAGATTTCTCTCCGAAGTCAGCTTGCCAGATCCGGCCTTGTTTTGTCCCCGAACGCCTTCACCAAGAATGAACACAATATTGCCATTCCCGACAGCGGCTACGCTGTTGCTGAGCTGGCCGATGTAATCCATACTGAGGTAAATGCTGTCTTGTGTCAGCGCCAGGCGGACAGATGCCTGGAGAATGCCCTCCTCAGTGGTAAAACCAACAGCTAAAGGATTGCCTTCAGGGTCGCGCGAAGATTCCAGATCACTCCATATCTGACACCGGATCATGCCAATCGGTTCCCCAGCCTGGGTGTGGGCTTCGAAGCGCACGTTGACAGTCTGGTGCGTATCATATTCGAAATCTTCCGGCGCTTCCAGATCTGTGTTGTTGTCGTCCGAGGGCGCATTGGCGCTATTGCAGGAAAAGAGGCCAATAAAACCGCAAAGAAGGGCGGATACAAAAAAAAGATTGACTAGCCGTTTCACGATAACTCTCCATGTTATACTGTTAACGATCCGTGTTAACTGATTCTACCATCGACTGTCATTTAAGCAATCTTTATACCAACTAGGAGAAATGGGTGTTTTTGGCTGAGTGGCGGTGGGTAAATGGCTGATATTGGCCAGGGGAGATAAGATCGGCAATATTCAGCCATTGTAAATGGAGCGAATGTGCGGCTTGGTCGGTTATTTTTATGAGGAATTATTTGCCGCCGGGGCGTGGTGCCATGGTAACGAGAAGCAGTAATTTATCCTCGCCATCGTTGCGAACACCGTGATCGATACCGGCTCTGGCGATAACGGCGTGGCCCGGACCCAGCGTTTTCTCTTCTTCGCCGATGGTAATAGTCGCATCGCCTTCCAAGACCAGGTAAATTTTGTCTTCTCCGGCGTGGGAATGCACTTTTTGAAATTGCCCGGGCAGCAGGCAATAGTGATCAAAGAACAGTTTGTCGGTTTCGAAGATCGGTACCTTTTGCATCTTCTCTTCAGAAAAGCGAATGCGATCTGCTAATTTGGAAATTTCCATTGGTGACTCCTCGTTTAGCGCCATACGCTGATTCGCTCAAGTTCAGCGTCCTCTGCATGGCCCATTTTCATCAGACGAGCGGTTAGAAGTTCCCGCCGTCCCTGTCGATTTCTGGTGAATACCACTTCACAGGGGCCAATTGTTTTTTGCCAGTGCCGCTCAACAATATTAGCACTTTTTCGTTTCTTGGAAAAAATAGTCGGCAATGGATAGTATTGCAAATCGATATCATTTAAATCTCCGCTGGTAGATACGATCAGATAGCGCGGATTAACGACCGGTGCCAATACTTCCGAGACAGCGTTCAGGAAAAGTGTGCGTTCCTGGGTGGTGCCGGCATTGAGATGGCAATAGATTTTGCCGTCAGGGGTTTTGCCCGTAACAACCTCTATTTGACCTGTTGGATCTTTGATGACTTTCATTTCAATGAGACTCTTTAGGAAAACATAGCCAATCATACTGATAGACATTTCATCTACATCAACCTGTCGGCGTGCTTTGCTGGCCTTATACCATTCGTAAGATCGGTCTACCAGGAAAATGCCGGCAATAATTGGGATGATGAGGAGTATTCTTGGCAATCTCAGGGTCTTCAAAATAAGGCCCGGGAACCAGGTGCCGATAAAGGCTATCGCGCTCCACAGAACTTGTAAGTGATCCTTCTTGGCAGCTTGCCGCTGTCGATTAATAACCAATTCGCGCGGTGCGCGGGGACGTGGAGCCAATACTTCCTGCATCATCTGCGAGCCGGTGCCGCTATGGGCCAGGGCTGCATCCCAATCACCGGCAAGTTTCTCGCGATCAAGCGCTTTTTCGAACATCATCTCATTGATAGCGGCAACATTGCTTTCGCTATAGCGATCACGCAACATGTCAAGGCGGTTGATGCCGTTCTGAATACCCGGACTGGAAAATCTTACGCCGGCAAAGGCCTTGAAGCGACGTCTAAGATTGTTCAGGTCGTGGCCATAACCCCAACGCTCAAGCTCCACGCATACCAGGTGCCAGATATTTGCCGTTTTATCAGGGTTGTCCAATTGCACGCGAATTGCCCGGCCCCGCATCTGATTTGATAGCACGTAAGAACCGACAACGGTTGCCAAAATCAGCGAATTGATGCAGGGGGCATCCCATCCTTCACCGAGAAGGGATTTTGTACCGACCAAAACGGTGATGTTGCCATCTGTGAAAAGCTGGGTAATCAGCGCAACCATGCGACGTTGATCGATGGATGCCAATCGTACGTAAACAAACTGGGGATCATGTTTCAGCGGCGAAATGCTTATTAGCTCCTGAGACATATCCCACTCAGCTGCAAGGAGCTTCAGTTTTAAGATCGCCTCTTCCGGGATAATCACCATAGAGCCGCTGAGCACGCCGAGACGAATATTGGTGTTGAACTGCCGACGCAGGTGCTCAAAAATCGGGACCACCCCAATGCGATTCATTGGCCGGTCGTCGCCGATGTAGGCTGGCATATCATCTTTGCGAATGTAGTCTGTCAGGATGACCATACGCAGGCTAAGCGTCAGCGCTGCGCTTTCACGCGAGACTATTTCGCTGATACTCTCCAGCTTACTGACGCTGCTATCCAGTTTTTTTTGCAGGCGAGCGTTGCCGGTGAGCACGACTTTCTCCCGTTCGATAGCGCTGACCTTGCGCAGACGCTTGCGAATGTCCTTGATGTCGTCTTCTGCCAGAATAAAACACGGATTGTTATGAAAAAAAACGCCGGTCAGAAAGATCGACAGCCATTCTCTGTCCAGCTCCGGAATTCGCTCGTCGCGAACCCCAAGAATGCCGGCCGGGCGATTGTCTATCAGGCCGCCGGCCTGTTTGAGAAAGATAATCATGCTGGAATAGAATTCCGGATTATCCAGAATCGATTCCGCATAATCATCGGGATCGAGAATCCAGGGATGTTCAATAACACAGTCGAATAAGCTGGTTTTGAGGAAGATATCGTCGAAGACGGCATCAACTTCTTCGTGGAATACTTTTAGTTCGCTCGCTTCCGAATCCGTTGGGTAAGATATATAGACATAGTCTTGGTGAGGGGCAAGATCTTCTTCCAGCATTAGTTCCGGCACCGAGATTTCACTGTCGATCGGGCCGCAGAGCTTTTTGTATCGTTCCCATTCCGAAAAGGCCACATCGTATGGCGGTGTTGCTGTCAGTGCGACAATCACCGGATTTTCGATTTCATCGATGAGGCTAAATATCGCTTTCCACCATTCATTTTTCAGATGGTGGGCTTCGTCAACCACCAATGTCCGGACGCCAAGCTCGCGGATCGCTTTGATGAGTGCTGCGCGTCTATGTTTCCGCCGCTGCCGTTTTTTGACAACTCTTGCCTCACTCGCTTCTTCCTCTTCCGGTAGATCCTCCTCCGGTTCGTCTTTTCCGGAGAAAACGCTATGCAGCGCCTGGTAGGTTGTCACAGTCATTAGGGCTGGTGCATGCAAATTGTCTGATATCCAATCCGGTTTTTCATTTCCCTTGGGAAGAAATAGCTCTACAAAGCGATCAATCCACTGATTGCGTATCGTCAGTGTCGGGGAAAGAATAAGCGTCGGATGATCCAGGCGGCGCAGCACCTCCAGGCCGAGCACTGTTTTGCCGGAGCCGGGCGGGGCTACGATATGCAGGCGATCATCGTCGAGATGCTCTTCAAGCTCTGCAAGCACGCGCGCCTGATATTCCCGCCAGGGATGGCAAAACTTTATGTTTGTTGGGAATGTCGGCATTGGGGTTTGGTTCTTTTTAGTGTCGACCGGTTTCCGTTCAGACATCCCCCTTTATCCCCCTTCGAAGGGGGATAAAGGGGGATGTCGCATTTAAAATGATATTACCAGATTATGAGGATGTTTTTGAAAAGTGGTTTTGTACAGGTCTTCTTGCTGCAACTACCCTTCGCCTTCACCACTAAAGTCGTATTGGTCAACGCTCATCACCGGTTCGTAGCGATAGATTTTGTTGTAGAGGTTGAGGGTTGTGCCGACATCAAATTCGCAGTAGCGAACGATTCTCCCCCATTCACCATTGCGGAAAGCCTCGTGCACTTTGTCGCCACTGAGGTCGCCCTTAGGGCTGGGAATTCCATGAAGTTCAGAAAGAACGCCAAGTGACATGACATTTTGCATGTTCCAGTTATAGTAAATTTGCATGATGTCAAAATGCGGTTCTTTCCAGAATTTGCGCAAATTGGTAAGTCTGTCGCTGCCAGGTTTGATATTGTGGTGTGCCATTCGTTGCAAAATGAAGGGAATGTCAAAATTGAGGCCGTTATAATGGATGTAGATGCCGCGAATGCTCTTGCAGACATCATTAAATTCGCTTAGAATTTTATGCTCATCATTTCCGTAGAGTGACTTGAGCTTGATGCGGTCGCCATTGATATATCCCATCGATATGCAGATGATTTTGCCAAAATCCCCATGTGTTGCCGCAAAAAGATTGTAGTCGTAGTCGGGATTTCGCTCCTGGTTACGGGCTATTTTTTTCTGAATTTTTTCCTGGATGGCTTCGCTGTATTCTGTGATGTCTGCCGCCGGAACAGTTTCAATATCCAATGCAAGGTGGTCTGCCATGAGAGTCACTCATCCTTTAGGTTTGTCAATATTTACAATAATATAAGCGATTTCAGGAGACAAGAAAAGCCGGGGGGATCTTTTCAAACCGCTTCTTAGTTATTTCAATGAATTGAATTATATTCGAAAAAGCCAGAGATCTTAATCCTGCTAAGGCAAATCGATCCACAATAAGAAAATCGATTTGCTGCAAACGAGCGTTATAACTCTGCCGAGAGGCCATGCATGAAAACCTCAATTTTAGCTAGCTGTTTGTTGATAGCTCTGAGCTGTTTCTATTCGTGTCAGGAAAGTCAGCCTGCGGCGCAGGCGGTTGAAAAGCCCGTTGAGCAAGCCCACGCCGCCCCGCAGGAAAAGCTGAAAGCAAAATCACAATCATTGGAAAAAGAGCAGTCTTTTCCAATGGGCTTTTCGCAGACAGCATTGAGCTGGCGCTTTGCCAAAAAGGATGGAAAAGTCATTGCTACCAACAGCGACAGCAGGCGTCAACGCACAGTTTGCACCGATGAGGTCAGCGAAGACGGTATCAATTCTACGACCCACGAAATAGTATCCTTTGTTGGTCCATTAGTGACAGTGGTAACTGAATATTATTACGAGGGGGGCGCGCATCCCTCCTACGGGCGCTATTTCCAGGTATTCAATGCTGAGACCGGTAATCAAATTCGCCTGACTGAAATATTTCCGCCGGCGCAACTGTTGGTAGCCTTGAAAAGCGACGGCGTCATTCGCCGGGCAATCAGCACTGCCAAAGACCCGCAAAGTATTCGTGAACTCATCGATGCTGCCGATGGCGGTTGCGAGATGTACATTGGTGACAATCTCACGCAGTCATTTGCTTTTCATCATTTAAAAGGCAATCAGGTCGCAGTGCGAATCGGTTTGACCCATGGTTGCGAAGCGATGCGGGGAAAGTTTACGCAGTTGGGATTGTATTTAGATGTACCGAAGCCCTGGATGGCACTTTTCCGCCATGCCGCATCACAGAAAAGCTTTATGCAAACGGTTCATCCGAAAATTGCCAGCGAATAAATTAAGCCTGGGCCAGCGTGCGGGAAATATCGGTGCGATATGCCTGAACGGCCGGGATGACGGCGGAAATAATACCAATAAGCAGTGCTGCACCAATTAACCACCACTCTTCCGGAAGCCAGGTCCATCCGGTCATGTTGAGCTGTTGCGCCTGACCAAACCAGTTGCCGAGCATCTGCGCAGCTGTGTGTCCGAGAATCAATCCGGCAATCACCCCCATGGCAGTTAATAGAAGACCTTCCAGTAAAATTTGCCAGAGCAGTTTGCTACGTGATGCACCAAGGCTGCGCATAATGGCCAGATCGTATTTGCGGTCTTTCAGGGCATTGTAGAGTGCGACGAAAACGCTGAGTGCCGCCGCAAACATCAGGATAAAGCCGAAGGTGTTTAAGGCATCATAACCGACCCCAACCATGGAAAAGAGTCGATTGGTTTCAAATGCCGGGGCCGCTGATTGCATACTGGTGCGGCTGTTTACAAAACGGGGAAACATGACGGCGGCCATTGGGGATCGATACTGCAGCAACAGCGATGTAATCTGGCGATCCGCTTCACTAACTGCAGGCGCTCTCTCTTCCTCGTGTTCCTCGTGCCCTTCCTCATCATGTCCATGATCGTCTTCACCATGGCCATGCTCATCCTCATCATGGTCTTCGCCAGGTAAATGTTCATCATGGACTGCCCAGACAGTTTCGACACTGGTCAATACCAGACGATCCACAACATTACCGGCAGATGCCAAAATACCCTTGACTTTCAGAGGCCGATCTCCATGTGCATCACCTTCACCGCCAAGGCCGTGGGAGCTTACGAGCTCATCGCCGATCTTTATCCCTGCTTCTTCAGCGACCTTCGCGCCAACGACCACATCGAAGGTGTTTTCCCAAACGTTTCCTTCCGCAAATGTCATTTCGTAATGTGCGAGATAAGCCGGGTTGGTGCCCACAATGCGATAATTCCGATAGCTGTCGCCGAGCGCAAGGGGAATCGCCTGCTTTATCATGCGGTGGCGCATGAGTTGCTGTGCTTCTTGAAGGGGAATATTGCCAGTCGGCACATCAAGGTGGTAGATACTGGAAAGGATTAGCTGCATCGGGCTGCCTTTGGCGCCCACCACCAGGTCAATTCCTTTGGCGTTTTTCAGCATGTTATCTTCGAATTGCCGATTGAAGAGCATCAATACGACAATTGTGCCAATGCCAAGTGCGAGCAGAAACACGTTCAACAGAGTGCTCAGTTTTCGCTGGCGAATATAGGATAAAGTCAGTGTCAGCAGATTCATAAGATCAATGTTAACAAAACATGATCTGAAGGCCAAAACATATCGAAAAATGTTGGTCGATCCAGAAGTCTACTTTTCACTCAAAACCGGATGAATCAACTCGGTTTTGGAAAGCGCCTGAAATGCAAAGGGCAGAGCGATGATTGGCGTCGTTTGGTGATTGCCGGATCGCGCAAAGTCTGCCTGCCACTGCAAGCCTACCGGTTGAGAGATTTCCAACAATTGCTGAAAAGCCTGAAAGGCTGAGCGCATTTTATCATTTTCCTGATCGCCGAGACTCATGTAAAGAAATTGTCCGGAATAATCCGCACCTGAAAAGACCTCACGCGCTTTTGAAATGATCGCCTGATCATCTCGCCACAAAGCCGGGCTCAGGGCAAAACGGGCCTGGAATAAATTCGGACGCGATAATAGTGATTCTACCACCAAGAGCCCGCCGCGCGAGTAGCCTGCTAAAATACGCATATCGCTTGTCCGGTAGCGGGCTTCAATATACGGAATGAGCTCCTTCTCTATGAAATCTAGGAAACGGCTGCCGCCACCTTTGACGGAGAGTACTTTACCATCCAGGCTCATGCCTGAAGGTGTTAAATCGCGATCGCGATTGGTATTCGGAATCGCCACCACGATCATTTCCGGAATATATTCAACAGATGAGAGAATGTTTATCGTATCATCATAGCGCCAAAGCCGGCTTTCCCCGTCAAGTTTGTACACTACCGGATACTTATAGCTGGTTTCGTCATATCCTTGGGGCAATCGAATGACAATTTCACGCTCTTCGTCAAGCACTTCCGAAAACAATGTTTCGTTGATATAACCCGATGCCCGCTGATATTGTAGGGTAAATTCGAAAATAAGAACACTGCATATAAATGTAATAACAACCGTTATGGCTACCAGGACTGGCTTCCTCATAATGCTTCCCTCACTCATTTATGTCTTTCATGTCTTCAATTGTCTGGATGTTTGATACATCTGTGTCGTCTTTTAGGTTGGCTCGGCAAAATGGGCAGAAGGCCCAGTCTGCCTTCACGGGACTCTGACATGAATGGCACCTGGCAGTAGACAGGTCAGCGCTGCAATAGGGGCAGTAGCGTCCGCTTTCATGAATCTCGCTTTGGCATTGCGGACAATGCAGCGCCAGCTCTTCCTTGGGCCGGACGATGAAGTAAATAACCAGGCCGAAAACATGAGATATAAGCACCAGGAATGACCACAGGATTGGCCGCTCCACACCGCGACGAGTGGCATCGGTATACACCCAGGCCGGAAGCAGGAAATAGAGGAAAATACCACAAAGGGTGATGATGACAGTGAGAATATCTCCGTAATCATGATAAATGCGATTTCCGGCATCATAGTACACGGAGTGACGGTTTATAGAGTCATCATAAATCATATTCACTGTGGCAATGACGGCTCCGTTTTCATCCAGTACCGGTTGTTTATGCTGATAGCGATCTATCTGTAGCATGGTTGACCAGGCCTTTTGATTCTCATGAAATCGCCAGGTGCTCGGCGCTTGCTCATTCAGCCTACTGTAATAATTGAAGCGTTGCCGAGTGGTGTTGTTCAAATCCATATACTGATATTTGTCTATCAGGTTTGCTAGGAAGGCATCACGGTTTTGATAATAGCCATCACTTTTGATGATCTCTTGCTGTTCATCGTATAGCTTGTTCAGGATGGAAAACGACTTGGCGGGTGTGCCGGCAATAAATTTGCCTTCAGCATCACTTATCCAGATAAATGACTTGCCGGCTCGAAAGTCCATATCGATTTTTTTACGCAGTTCTTCTTGCTGGGGGCGAAGCCGCTCAGTGGTCTCGTTCTCACTGAATTCAGCCAGTACGGACCAGTTCAGCGTTTTGATATCATCATGAGCAGCAAGTTTTTGGGCAAGGCGCTCAACGGTTTCCTGGTTCTGGGCTTTTAGCGTCTCCACGTAGATCGGTAAATCTTTTGCCTGTTGTTCCCGCGCTGACTCTACAAATGGTTCCCAGTTGAGGAAGGTTGCGCAGAATAATAGGATCAGGAAAGGCAGTATGGCCATCTTTATGAAGTTGTTGTTCATCATGATTTTTGCTACCTCTATTGAGTTTAACATCTATTCATCAAATGTTTAAAGTCTTTGTATGTTGCGCCGCTGCCGCATTTCCAGGATCAAAACCGGGGCAATTGCCGCGGTTAGAAGAACGCCGATGGAGGACAGCAAAATGGCGCTAAATCCAAGGCTACCAATCTTGTCGACTACTGCAAATTGATGGAACCATTCAAAGTAGGACAGAGCGGCGATGTTCTGGTGGAAAATGCCAATAATCGATGCGGAAAATATGATGGCAATCAGCAGCAGGAAATACGGCGCAACTTGCAGACGCCCGATCTGCGGTGCTGATATCATTTCGCTGGTCGGGATCCTGTTCATCAATTGCTCAAATCCGTTTGCCGGCGGGCTGCTGTCTTCAAGGGTGTAGAGCGTTTTCCCAATTGTTTCCAGTGCAGCAAGATCGGCCCGGCATGCCTCACAGTTCGCAAGATGTTCCCGGACCTCCCGAGATTCCGCAGCGTTCAACTCACCGTAGTGGAAATCGATCAATTGGTGTTGTGGGATATGTGACACGACTAAAAATCCTCTGCGTTTAGGAGTACTTTTAAATCTGCTATCGCTTTTTGAAATCGCGCTTTTAACGTCCCTTCCGGCACGTCGAGAATCTCCGCGATTTCTCTGAATTTCAACTGCTGATAATGCTTCAAAATGATGATCTCGCGTAAATGCGGTTTTAGCAATCCCAGTGCCCGGGCAATGAGCGCTTTTCTTTCCTGCTGAATAACCGCTGTTTCAGGCGTATGGATGTTCGCACTTGGGAATGAAACTTCCTGCTCGTCAACCTCTGAAAGATCCTGGTGATGATAGCGGTAATATTTTCGCGACATCTCATTGCGCGTCAGATTGAGGGCAATGGTAAATACCCAGCCTTTGAAAGAGCCTTTGTCGGCGGCAAATAGGTGAGCGCCGAACCAAACTCTTTCGAAGGTGCGCTGAAGGAGATCCTGTGAAAGCTGTCGCCTGCCGCAATACTTCAGAATGAAATTGAAAATCCGTCGCTCGTAGCGCCGGTAGAGCTCTTTCAATGCAGCGGTGTTTTGCCTCCGGACAAGGACGATCAATTCTTCGTCGGATTTGTTAACCATTACCTGCTCATCATGCGTTCAATTGCTGATACAGGAAAAGTTTAAAAAAAGTTGATGGGAGGTGAAAAAAAATGCGGGATTTAAATGAAAGCTAACCAGACTAGACCGACCACAATTGCAATTGCAGAGAATCCATACTGCAAATAGCGGAAGGCGTTGGCTGACCATGCGAGGAGCTTTTGCGACAAATTGCCAAGCAACCAGGAAAAGACCGTCATCGCCAGAATCGCTCCGATGCCGAAGCCCCCGACATACATGACAATGCCCGGTTTCGATGGTATTGCCAGGGCCGGGAGGATGCCAATGAGGTGTGAACTACCTGCCAGGCCGTGCAGCAGGCCAATTCCCATGAGGCCATGCTTATGCTCGTGAGGACCTTCTTGCCTTGGTGAATGAGCGTTGTTGGCGTCGTGAACATGGAAGTGCGCGTGACGAGAGCCGTCATGTTCATGGGTGTGATAATGAACATGGGATGTCATGGCCTTGCGAATTCCCCAGAATCCCAATCCAATAAGAACAATCCCGACCAGTCGCTCGCTCCAGTGAGAAATTTCCTCGAGAGGCAGCCAATCGTGCATGAAATATAGAAGTATGCCGGTAATCCAGACACCGCTGGTATGCCCGATACCCCACAAAAGGCCGGTTAACCAGGTCTTCAGATTGCGATTTGCCGTAAAGGGGGCAACCGCAGCCAGATGATCCGGCCCTATCAGAACATGAACAATGCCGGCGACCGCGCCGGTGAAAGCGAGAAGAAACAGTTCTATCAAAATGTGCTACCATTTCTTATTTATGGAAGCGCCAATATCGCCATTTATTTCCGGGAAGCATACAGTATTTTCACAATCCTTTTGGCCTGTCCATATCCCGGTCGTATTTTTCAGTATAGCACCACCTTAACTGCTGGAGAATTCATTATGAGCAAGATTTCATCCGACCCAACTGATCGAAATTGCTATGTCGGTCCCACACCTAATGATGATCGTGATTACTTTGAGCAAATGACCAAGTCGGTTTTTCAATCCGGCTTTAGTTGGAAGGTTATTGAGAGCAAATGGCCAAATTTCGAGGCGGCATTTGCCGCATTTGACGTCGAAAAAGTTGCTGCATTCGATGGCCGTGATCTGGAAAGACTCGGCGATGACGCCGGCATCGTTCGCAATATTCGCAAAATTGAGGCGACGGTCAGCAATGCTCGCGAAATGATGTTGATAAAGCATGAGTTTGGTTCTTTCTCGGCATATCTCGCAGAATTGGCGAAAGACGGTGAAGTAAAAATGTGCAAAACCTTGTCAAAGCGGTTTTCACACCTCGGCAGTGCCACATCAATGTTTTTCTTGAGGAAGGTTGGGTTCGAAATGCCGGAGAGCATTAAAAAATGGCATGAAAGCCGCTCTAAATCAGCATGAGGTATTTATGACAGAAAGTGCTTTTTCCATCGAACGGCATGATCATGTGGAGCTGTTTGTGCCGGATCGCTATGAGGCGGCAGATTGGTACAAGGAAATATTCGGTTTAAAGATTGTTGATGCGTATGAACATTGGGCTGACGGAGCCGGCGGACCCTTGATGATTGCCAATGAAAAAGGGCTCGGCATGTTGGCGCTATTTGAAGGTGAACCGCCGGGAGATCGCAACCTGGCCGGATTTCGCCGCGTTGCGTTTCGGGTAGATGGCGCTGGATTTCTGGCATTCCGGGAGCGTTTGTCGCATCTGCAGTTGGCCTATAAGGGACAAACACTTACGGCTGACGATGTGGTAGATCATGATCAGTCTTTTTCGATTTACTTCGATGATCCATATGGTCATCATTTCGAAATCACCACTTACGACGTTGAGACGATACGCGAGGCCCTCTAGCGTATAAATGTGTAGGTATACTTGAACAGTAAGGCCCGATTGTTAAGCCGCGTTAGCCGCGGACTATCATCGAAAGCTGTCAGATTCAGGTCGGTATTAATGCCTTCATTATACACCAGCCACAGGTCGCTTCCCTCCGAAAAATTATAGCGGAAACGGGCATTCATAGTGAAAAGATCCGCGCTGCTATTGTATTGGGTAAATGCACTGAGCGATACCTGCGTGTTCAATGCTGCGTTTATTCGCAGTTGCGCCAGATGAATGGTATCCGTTTGGTCGCGATCACTGAAGCTTAGATAGTTGACTTCGTAAGATGGCCGGAATTCCAGATAGCGTGAGACAATCCAGCTTGGATCTATTTCCAGGCTTAGCCGTCTTCCATCGTAAAAGCTACCGCCGCTCACTTCGGCGCCGGGACGAAATCGCCAGCCGGATGGCCCGCGATACTCGAGTTCCACGTCTGCAAAGCGATACGTCCCTTGCGGTACATTTATCGATTCAGACAGCTCGAAACCTTCCTCAACGTCCTCTTCCGAATATCTGATCGCTGCTTCAATTGAGGCTCCATCCTTACTTTCCAAGTCCATGAAGGTACGCCAAAAAATAGTTTCCGGCTCGTTGTCGCTGTTCCGCAGGTAGGTTCCGTTCCAATTGCCTATTTGGATACGGCGCAACCAGGGCCGGTCTGTGAGTAACCATTGGTAATTCAATCCGCCGAACAAAAAGAAGTAGTCCTCCCGGAATTCAAAGCCAACGCCGGGATCAAATTCACCGCCGGCCCTCGACAAAGTGAGGTCATAGGTAAATCCTTGCTGGCGCTCACGAATCCAGGTCAGGTATAAGCGACTGGACTCAAAAAAATCCGGGCCCGGCATACCTTCGCTGGCTTTTTCCCGGGTTTGTGCCCATTTCATGGTTAGGTAATCATCGCCGAAAACGCGAATGCGAGAGTCAAGCCCGTAGGCGAGATTATAGTTGCCATCGTTATCCAGTCGGGTTGTCAGCATAGCCCCAAGATCCGAATAGGGATTGATGACATTGCGGCGCAGCCGCAGTACGCCGAAGTTCTCTGAAGGCAGGGTGTCGGCCTTTGCAGTCTGCATATTCAGCAGGCCGATATCCCATTGACCGACTCGGCCCACCATACGTCCGCCGCCAAAAATGCGGATCGGCTCGCCATCATTCAGCCCGATACGCCGGCTATGAAACAGGCGGTTGGAGCGATCAAAACGGAATTCAAAAATACCGGCTCGCTCCTGGAAGAACTGGCGTTTTTCCGGAAAAAAGAGCGAAAAACGTGTCAGGTTTACCTGCTGGTCGTCTGCCTCTGCTTGCGCGAAGTCGGTGTTGACGGTTAAATCCAGGGTCAGATTGTTTGTCAGATTGTACTTCAGATCAAAGCCGGCTTCGACGCTGTTGTCATCGTCGATGTTGTATGCCGTTTCGGCTGCATTCAGGTTTGAGACTTGATCGCGTCCGGCCAAAGCATAAGGGGTGATGTAAACCGGTTTCTTGCTGTAAATGCCTTCGAATTCTACGTCGTGTGCTACCGACGGTTTATTTGCGCCGCGATCATACACCGGCGGAATGTCCGGCCAGATATAGCGGCTATTGTTGTGAGATATGAATCGGTAGACAATCATTCCCATCACAACGCGCCCATCATCATCCTGGAATTTCAGGCTGGAAAAAGGAATGCGGAACTCCGCGAACCAGCCGTCATCCGTCATCTGTGTTGCCACGTCCCAATGCGTGTTCCAGTCACTGTTGCTCGATGCTGATCTTCCACCGAGCGCATCGTTGATTACCTCGGTATCCCAGCGATTTCCCAGCGGGTTTGTGAAAAACCAGAGGGCATTTTCATCATCATTAAATGAGTCAAGCACGATGGCAAATGTGTCATCGCCGCTGTAGCGATCCCGATACAGGGAGTTGCCGCGCATGTCCGCCGGGTTCACGTGGTAGAGCTTGCCGGACATGTAGATATAGCTGTCATCGTAGCCGACACGAATTTCCGTGCTTTCGGATATTTCGCCCTTGTAAGTCGGTTGATACATAACCAGCGGAAAGGGAGCGATGTTATCCCATGCCGCTTCATCTATGACACCGTCGAGCTTGATTTCGCCACTGATGCGAGTGAGTTTGTACGGTGTTTCCGCGAACGCAAAGCTTATAGCGAGAAGCTGAAAAAGCAGGATGGCTAACCGAAGTTTCAACCCTTTTCCTTTCGTAACTGATCATTGGAGAAGATCAATATACTGATTTGTCGGATGATTGTGAAAAGGAGTTGATGGGCAGTTCTAGATTACCGTTTTCAGAAAGGTCCGAAAGTCATCTGAAAATTCTTCCCGGCGCAAGCCGTATTCGACCAGGGTCTTTAGATAATCGAGTTTGTTCCCGATGTCATAGCGCTTACCGTCGAAGATGCAAGCGAAGGTTTTTTCATCAGCGAGCAAGGCTTTCATGGCGTCGGTTAGCTGGATTTCGTCGTTCTTGCCGCGAGGGGTCTCATCCAATTTGTCGAAGATGCTCGCCGTCAGGATGTAGCGACCGGCAAAGGCAAGATTGGACGGGGCTGTTTCCGGAGCCGGTTTCTCGATCATCTCAGTCATTTCCCAAATGTTCTCAGAAATCTTATGGCCGCCTACGATCCCATATCGGGAAACCTTGTCCTGCGGCACTCGCTGTACAGCGACGACGGATTGATGATATTCCCGATAGACGTCGATGAGCTGCCGAGTAACCGGTTTGCTGTCGGAATGGAGAATGGTATCGCCGAGCAAGATGGCAAACGGGTGATTACCCACATGCCAGCGCGCGTGACGAATTGCGTCGCCGAGCCCATTGAGCTCTTTTTGGCGAATGATGTGGATATTGGCCAGATTGCTGATGTGACGAACCATTTTATACCAGCTTTGGTCGGCCTTCTCTGCAAGGCGGGACTCAAGCGCCGGATTGCTGTCGAAGTGGTCTTCAATTGCCCGTTTGTCTTTTCCCGATATGATCAATATGTCTTCAATGCCGGAGTCAACTGCTTCCTCTACGACATATTGAATGGTGGGCGTATCAATAATTGGGATCATTTCTTTCGGAATAGCTTTGGTAATCGGAAGGAAACGGGTCCCAAATCCCGCTGCCGGAATAACTGCTTTTGTAATCATTTTTTGCTCATTTTATAGGTTTAGGATAAATGTTAACATGAAGGCTGGATACTGGATACTGGATACTGGATACTGGAAAGTAATTTGAATTGGTCTTGTGGCGATGTTTTTCTTTGATAATTTCGCTTCCAAGCATCAAGCATCAAGCATCAAGCATCAAGCATCAAGCATCAAGCATCAAGCATCAAGCATCAAGCATCAAGCATCAAGCATCAAGCA
>JANQRS010000052.1 GCA_028284445.1 Calditrichia bacterium | reverse complement strand
TTGATGCTTGATGCTTGATGCTTGATGCTTGATGCTTGATGCTTGATGCTTGATGCTTGATGCTTGATGCTTGATGCTTGATGCTTGGAAGCGAAACTACTAAAAGAGGTATTTGCCACAAGACCTATTCGAATCACATTCAAGTATCCAGTCTCTAATCTCCAATCTCTATTCTCCATTCTCTAACTTATCCACAAATTGCTTTAACTCCGGCACTGTGAACATTTTCTGCCGCTCCACTGTCAGTGCCCTCAATTCACTGACGCGTTCTTCTGTTATTTGCCATGCGTCTGTGCCGTAGGCATTCCGGGCAAAAATGAGGATATCGGCAATATCCCGGTTGCTTAGCATGCTATTGTCCTTAAATCCGGGCATGGCCTGATTAAATCCATATTGCTTTCCGGCGATGGTTAACGGACCTTCGAGACCGTGTAGTAAAATCAAAACGGATTCATCAACAGCATCATCCAAATAGCGCGAACCAACCAGTGGCGGGGCCAATTCGGCTTTGCCCTTGCCGTCCAGTCCATGACAACTCGCGCAGAGCTGATTGTATTTGACCATGCCATTGGTTCGGTCATCACGAAAAGTCGCCGTCGGCAGAGCCGACCATTGACTCGAATACTGACGGGCATTTGAGGCTGCAGCGCCAAGAAAGCTGGTCAAGGAATCTGCCGGTCGAGCAGGCAAAGCCGACAGCCATTGTGCTTCACGTCCCTCAATGCTACTAATTGCCGCCTCAACGAATACCGGATCATTGCGATGCCTGAGGGCCAGCGTTCGCCACATATTGACCAATTGGGGGTCGGAATAGCTGCCGAGCACCTGCAGCAGATGAAAATCAATCGACGGGTCCTGTCGGTCAAAGCCTTGCTCAAAAATGTTATTTCTCTTGCCCCTCTCCAGTTCCGGCAGCTCGGCAGCCAGCAAGATCAGCTGTCCAAGCACCTTGGGCGACGGGCTTTTCTCAAGTACCCTCAACATGGCATCGCCGTTCAAAATGCCCAGACCTTGCATCAACCACAATGCGGCGATTTGGGTCGAGGGCTTCGATGGGTTAAGGGCCACCTCCAGAATCTCTGCACCAAGCGTATCTCCGGCAATTTGCTGAATGTGCATTTGCGCGAGTCGCTGCAACCAGCCATTGCGACTCTGCAAGGCATCCAGCCAGTCTTCCGAGCCAAAGTCGGCCAATTCAGGTTGAGTAATAGAACCTAGCTTGCCTGAAATTCGATAAATGCGTCCTTTGCCGTTAATCTTATCCAGGCCACGCTGAAGAATTTTGTCGCGCAGGTAGTGCGTCATATACGCGCGATGCTGAATGACGCCTTTGCGAAGGTCCAGCACATACAGCGCCCCATCCGGCCCATTGTAAAGATTTACCGGGCGAAAACTCTCGTCCCGGGAAATAAGGAATTCCGCTCCTTCGTAGGCTTGAACGGCCCGTAAGCGAACGCCAGTTTCTACAATTCGAAGGCGCTTCACAAGGTTAGCTTCCGGGGCACAGACAAACACATCTCCGTAGAAGTCAGCCGGTAACTTGTCGCCGTAGAAGACCAGCGGTGAACAGGCAGAAGTGAATTCCCGCACCCGGCCCAGGCTATCAAGAACCCCGTCCTGATAGCCACGGTTAACAGCTGTTGCCTGAATAGGGAAAAGCCTGCGGTCATCCGTTAACAATTGGACTTCGCCATAGCGTACTTTCTGCCAGCGATTTGCGGTCAGGCGATTCGGCATGGCAAAATCTGCCGCAACCGGTACTCCGTTATTATTATAGAAAAGCCGCCCGGCATTATCCGCACTGAGTCCCCATTGTCCGCGGTAAGTCGTCACCTCTTTCTGCCAGCGTTCATCAATTCGCCGATAACGAACATTACAGTTCGCGCTGTATATCCAATTGTCGAGATTGTAAAACAAGCCGTTTGGCTGATGTTCAATATTGCCCCCTACCACGTAGAGCGAATCGACCAGCTGTCTGGCGCCAGATCCTACAGGCAAAGGCTGCCACCAGAGGTTGGTAGATTCAGAATACAAAAGACCACCATAGACATGGGCCAATGTCCGCGGTGTGACCAGACTATCGAGAAAGACAGTTCGCTGATCCATCACGCCATCACTATCCAGGTCGTCCAGGACAACAATTCGGCCATCGGCTTTCTGTTCATCATTGCCGTCGATATCACGCATGTAACCGGGAAGTTCAACCACCCAAATTCGCCCAGTTTTGTTCGGGTCAAATGCCATCGCTACCGGAGAGTCCAGCAATGGCTCGGCAGCAACCAGTTCTATTCGAAGGTCATCCTGGATCAGGAATTCATCCACGCCCAAATTTTCTGATTCATACGGGTCCTCACAGGAGGACAAAACCAGGGAGAATAACCCCAGGCAAAAAATAAACACTGCAATTTTCATATTGTCTGAATATAGGCGAAAAGCCTGAATCATGAAAGGGCGGCATTGCTGTGATGTAAACACCCGGAAAGCGCAAAGCGTCTCAAAATCAGGGTTGAAAATGAGAATTTTGCTCTTCACGAATGCTCTATTCTAATACACGACACCACCAACCCGTTGTATACCTCAAATGATCAGGCAGTTAAAAAATCTCAATTGGGGATTGAGATATTCTTTCACCGCAGTTTCAAAAGTTCATGGGAGTGGGCTATGAGCAGAAATATAGTATTTCTCGTCATCGTAATTCTGGGTGGTTTAATGCTGCAGTCATGTCAATATGCGCAGTTAAACGGACCGCGTGTGCAGCAAGCGCGAACAGTTGCTGAAACCGCCATTCACATCGTTAATGGCAGTGACCGTAACCTGATTTTTAAGTTGAGTGCAGACCGGGCGCGGTGGACACAGCATCGCCTTGGTGCAAAAACCGAGGATTGGTACGAGGCAGACAATTCTCGTGGAGCCTGGATTAGCATTCACACCGATAAAAGCGGCGATGAAGTAATCACCTATCAGTTGCAAAGCGGAATGACCTACTGCCTTTACTGGAATAAGGATTTCCGGCGATGGGACCTGAAACAACAGCGTATCATCTAAAACAAAAGGCGTCTGACTCGATCCAGAGTCTGACGCCTTCTGATATGGCACGGGGAAAACCCTATTTAATCATCTCACTATATTGTAGCCCACCACAGCACTTATTTTCTCGATTTTCTTCAGTCTACTTTTAACAGATCTTCTCAACATGTGAACCTCCAAGATACCTGCAATTTTCATTTTCATGCATTTCCTATCCGAGACTGAATGATTGATTGTTAAAGACAGACCGCATCTGACCATCAAAACCCTCTCCCGGTTCCATTTACACAAGGAAGTCAAATGAGTGCCTGAGTGTGCAAAATTGTTCCATGAAACAAAGTCTGCATACCGACAAGTGGCATAAATCAATACGAGTTTGGGAAAAACGCTGGCCAATATGACTGGTATGCGATTTGCACTACATAACACAAGGTTCAATTAGAACCTGATGCGACTGAGAGAATCTCGCGTTATCACTCACACCCGCCGACGCGATGGCGAAATGATTTTTTTTCGTTGTCCTGCATATTTTTTAATCTTTAAGTCAGAAATTAGTGACACATAAGACTTGAGGCGGTATTTGTGGTATTTATATTGTGACGTTGATCAAAACAGGTCAACTGGTTGAGGTATATGCGATCACTTTCAGGGAATTTATGGATGAACTAGTAGAAAGTGACTGAAAAAGGTCTGAGGGAACACCGTGTTTAAAGATGCTGCGGAATCGCAATCTGACTTCACACTTATCAATCCCAGGGAGCTGGAATTTGCCAATCGCGCCCTGAGGAAATTCACCGACAACAAAGCGGCCGAATTTACGATTCATCGGGATTCGAACAGCCTTGGCCTGCGCTCCGACCATATCCGCACAGTATTGGCTGTCTACAACGGGAAGTATCTCGTTGGACTGAAGGATAACGGTAATCACGTGTTCTGTTCAGAACACGAAGCACTCGACGAAGCGCTCTACAATCTATTCCAACAGCACCACATTGCTACCCTGAATGACATTTTCGAAAATATTGGTGCAGAGATGTTCTATGAAGACATTACTTCGCCCAATGGCGTAAATGGACATTATGGCGAACTGGCCACTGGCGATTCAATCACCAACGAAACGCAGCAGAACGGTAAAACCGAGCAGCCGCAAAATGGCACTCATCATCAGAATGGCATAACACCCAGCGAAGATCCACCGCAAGAAGGTCCCGACGAGCTACCGCCTTTCCCTTTCGACGACTAATCCGCACTACCAACGTAGAACAAGATGTCCCTCTAATCGCCGATCCCCGTTACGGCTATACGCATAGTAGATGCCCGGTTGGTACCAGGCGCCCAATGGTTGCAAACGAAATTCGGCCTGCTGCAGACGCTTTCCTTCATGTTCCAAAAGACACCAAAGATGCAATCCCCTACTTTTTGTGGTCGAGAACAGCTCCGTCGCCACTTCGTAATTCACCCGAGACTTTCCAGCACCCCGATTGTGTATAAACTGAATCCAGGTGTTTTGCCGCTCTCCGAAAGTCAGGCCGCTCCCCCACCATAGTAAAAACTCATCTGCAGGTAATTGATACTGGAAAACCGGTTGCCAATTGAGATGTGCCGCCAGGGGCAATCGCAATTGATGCGAAACCGTATTCAGGAAGCGGCCTTGATCTATGCCGTAACGATAGCGGATACGATGTTGCATTTGCCGCCTTCCGCCCAGCCGCCTTAACCAGTACGCTTCCAGTTGATTCCGGCGCTTAAATCGAAAGCCGCTGAGATCTGCAAAGGCGACGAGGCGCTGCGAAGCACTTCGGAAGGATGCATAAAGAAATTCCCGCCAGTTCCCAAGATTTCGCTCGAGCCGGCCACGAAAATAGATACGCTTGCCAAGCTTAGAGAGCTCCGTATATGCGTGCTGCCATCGCCAATCGCCTTCACGTGCGATCCGGCTGCCCGCGAGGAAACGCCAGGACTCGCCAAAGCGTTTGCCGGCATCTGCAACATAATTTTGATAGTTCCGGCGAGTCCGCTGCTCACCCGCCAGAAACAACTGCCAATCTCGCCCAAATGCAGACAATTCCTGCCGGGTCTCCCGGTCTCCATCCGCAACAGTGCTGAAGATACTCCCTCGCCAGCGATGCAATTGCCAGTTGAGATAAGCAAAATTATCACCACCACCGTCACGCCAATGATATCCCGGCTGGAAATGCAAGGCACCGACCCGAACATCTACACCGAGAGCAGACTGCCTGAATTGACTGTTTCGGCTGGTTTTAAAATACCCTCCGGCATTTGTAGCGGTAAGCAGTTGGAACTCGTGACTTTGATGTCCCTCATACCAGCGTCCCAGACGATACGAGACGCGCCGATGATCCGGCAACGAAGCTGTCACATCGAGACGGCGCAGGTCAATGCCGGAAGAAGAAAATGTGCCGTCTTCGCGGATTGCCAAGCGTGCATCACCGGCCTGCATACCAAACTGATAGCGATGCGGTATCCGCGGGATAAATGTGGATGCGGCATTGCGATCATAGCTTGCCTCCAATAAGCCGCTGGCGATAAATACGGCGTTGCGCATAAGATTGTCGTCTCCGAAAAACTGCTCACTGATATGAGACATTCCATTGAGAAATCCATTAAACGTGCGGCGGGTGATCTGATTACGAACAATTTGCCGCTGGTATTCCGAGGCAAATTGATAGGAACGGCGACTATCAGCCTGCTGCCCCAGCCATTGAAGCATATCCGCCTCAGGGTGATGTCTCAAAATGGCTTTTGGCGCGCGGACGGCGCCAATCTGAATGTCGCCGCCACCCAGCAATTTGATCAGGCGCTTCCCGTCAGCCGTTCGAACATCAGAGGAAATGACCTGGCGATTGAGGCGAAATGGAATGTCGTCAACGCCTAGCAGCCGCAGCTGGCGATGCTGCCCCGGATCTGCTTCCAATTGCCCATACCACCCAAGATCATCGCGTTCAAGGAAGATCGTCGCCGGTAAATCGAATTCAATGCTGATCTCGGCATCGTGGAAATACGTAGCATTAATCAGCAGCAAGCCACTTAGATCAGCGCCCTGTTGATACTCAACCCAAAGCGCCTGTGCATCGCTGCGCCAGCGGCCACTGGACATCCCTATGTCGCGATTAACGGCAATTTCCACCTCACGGCCATCTTCGCGGTTGAAGCTATAAACAGCTCCCTGTCCGGAAACAGCCTGAGGAGTGATTGCAGCGGATGCAGCGTCTTGGCCGGGGAAAAAGGCGGTCAGAAACACACCTTCTTTAGCGCTCTCCTGTTCCAACTGCAGGGATCTCACTTCGCTAACCCCACGCGGAATGGTGAACAATGCGCTATTTTCACGTAGTCGAACATTGGAGACACTGCCCAGGGTCAAAACATCCAGCACCGCAGCACCCTGCTGCAATTGCAGGCGATCGGCATTCTGACGTAACAAGCGTCCCCGAAAGTTCATGTTCAGGCCAATAACATGCGCTTCATTACCGCGAAAGGCATCAATCATCAACAAATATTGATTATCGATGAAATACAATTTGCGCTGTAAGCGCACATCGGCAATATCATGTCGCAGCGTGGCCATGGCGGCGCGAGGGGTGCGCTGGAAGTACGTCATTTCACTGCTGATCGGATCACCCCAGATCGGATTTCTATAAAGCCCATATCCATCAACAAGGATGCCGTTGCCCGCCTCCGGAGAGAGATAAAATGCCCGATTCACGTCATCTGTGCCGCGTCCATAGCCGGCATCGACAATAAAGTCTTCGCCAAAAGCACTGATTTCAAACGAAAAGGGATCAACATGCTCATGGCGAGCGGCGAACCATTCTTCTCTCTCGCTCAGAAACGTCGCATGAAAATTGGGATTCAACTGCCGGTCACGAAAAACAACATCGCCGGACTCCACAAAGAACTGAACCGGGTCTTCATCGCTCTCGCGCCACTCGGGCCGAAACTCGAAAGCCGTAAACGCCTCTACCAGGTTTCTTTGCGGCCCCTGCAGTTCCGGGAGAGATTGCCAGTAAGCAGTCCAATTTCGCTGTTGTGACGATTGTCGAATAATGGGCGGCAAAATCAAAAAGTCTCTTTGAAAGGCATCGTCGAATCCGCTGTATCTACCGCTCCCTTTATCGTGTGCTATCAGCCAGTTAATATGCCGCTGCAGAACCGGATGCTGGAAAAGCCTGGCTCCGGTAACATTCTCCAGGTAGAGGCTAAAGGGCGACAAGTAACTCATAATAAAATGACCGTAATAAACAGATTCGGCATATCCGCCGTCCGGCGCGATAAGTCCTAATCCTTGTGACAAGGAATACCAGCCCTGCTGCCACAAATCCTGACGCGTAAGCGCAGAGAACATTTCCGGATTATCTTCGATCATTGCTGTAGCCAACAGGGCAACAGCAATTACCGTCATATGATTATTGCCAGTCGTATAAATCAGCGAATTATGCAATTGGGCAGCCACGCCGCTTATTCGCGTTCGCAGTTGCATCAACAAGTCGGGATCCAAGTCCTCGTAAAGCAAGTCGACGGCCACGCAAATCGGCACCAATGCCTGAGCGCTTTGCAGAAAGTCTCCCCAGCCGCTGGTATTGCGGCCCCCTTCAAGGTTGATGATGACAGGCGGCTCCGGCACTTGTCGCAGCAATTCAATCGCTGCATCCCGATATAGATCGTCTTCTTCAAGGTGATACAGGTAAGCCAGCGTTTTGATTTCCTCAGCCCGCCGCACAATCGGTTCCGGCAGCCTGGCAGAACCATTGGTAAAACGTTCGACCTGAGAAATCAATAGTCGATGCCACTGCATATAAGGTTCACGATAAAGCTGCGCACGCGCCCTGTGAATATCAGTTGAGCGAATAAGGCGTGGCCGCGATAATCCGGCAGCGAGATGGTCTCTGGGTAATTCAAGGGCAGTAAAAGGCAGGTATTCAAGAGCAGATGTTTTTTGAAAATCGGCAGCAGCAATACCCTTTAGAAATTCTTTCGGCAATTTGCGAAGCGGATTGGAAGATTGCGCCGGGAGAGGCTTCAGCGGAAGCAGCAGGAACAACAAACAGAGAATCCATCCCGGTAGAAATCGAAGTCGCATGACAGAAGGTAGTAACCAGAACGACAAAATTCCAACTTCCAAGGCTGTAAATTCCAAATTAAAAACTTTACCTCCGGACACTTTTAGGTACAAAGGACCTTACAGTGTCATTCCCGCATGCCTTTAGCGGGAATCCAATCAAATTTGAGCGAAATGGATGCCCGATAACTACATTCGGGCATGACAATTCGACGTTGCCGGTTCATATTTCAAAAAGTGTCCAAAAGCGAACCAAAAGCAAGGCCCGAATTTCACACGATTAAAATTCGGGCCTTATAATACTGACTAAATTTGCTGTGCTGTTTACTTAAGCAGAATCATTTTGTTCGAGGCATTGAACGGCGCGTCGCTGCCATTTACCGGAACAGCATCCATTCTATAAAAATAAATACCTGATGACAGACCATTGCCACTATCGTCGCGGCCATCCCAGGTTACGGTATATTGCCCCGGTGCACGCGCTTCATTTACGAGAGTGCGCACGCGCTGCCCCAGCATGTTGAATATGCTAATGGAAATTTGCGCATTGGCGGCAACATCAAAGGCGATATCAGTTGTTGGGTTAAATGGATTCGGATGGTTCTGCGCCAGATGAAACGAAGACGGCAGACTGTTTTCACTGCCGGCGCCGTCCTCGATACCAGTTACAGTACCTGCACTCAGGATTGCAAAATCATCGACCAATGCTTCGACGAGCGATCCGGCATTCTCATCGCTGGCAACAAAGCGCAGTTGAATTGAGGCCGTCAGTGAGACAAAGTCCTCTACGAAGAAAATCACTCGTTCCCAACCATCTGTAGAAACTGAAGTATTTTCAACGTCTACCCAGGTTGCGCCATTATCGTTACTTATGGAAACCACCCAAAAGTCGGCGGAAGGTGCTTGTCCAAGATTATTGGAATACCACTTCCAGTATTCGACAGCGGGACTGCTATAGGTTGACATATCATAAATCGGCGAGAAAAGCGTGGTCTTACCATTATCAATATCCCAGGAGCCAGCGCCTTGACCGGCTAGCGGTCCGGTCACAAAGCAGAGGGTGCCGGTGCCCTCTGTATGATCGTCTTCAGGCTGACTACCAAGGCTAGTCGCTTCCGGATTGGCTCGTTCCCAGGTACCGGTCGTCGCATCGTCATCCGCTGCGCCGATGGTCCATCCGGTTTCCACTTCCATCGCATCTTCTACTTCCGCGATATAGCCAACAAGGAAGGTGTTGCTCCCGGAGTTCGGGAAGCGGAACTCGTCGCTGCTGTGTTCATCAACTGCGGTGACATAGTAATTGACGATCGTTCCAGCCGGCTGTGCCGGGATTGTCGCTGAAAATGTGCCGGTGGTTGTTTCAGTTGCATCAATACTGGTTGTTGTTGCCAGACCGTCGGTTGAATACACAACTGTCGGTGATCCAACGCCCAGGCCGTTTACTTCAAACCCAGCCAGTTCAAACACCACGTCGTAGCCGGTAACGACATCGTCGGTATGATCGAGAGGGGTATGAACAAAAGACATTCCCATATATAGCCCGGAACCAATGCCGTGATCATTGAATGCACCATTGATTGCCGTAAAATTGGGAGTGCCATTGCTCAGGTCACCGTCATCATCATCAACGACAAGCACCTCTACAAACCACTCGCTGAAAGCCACACCAGCATCTGCATCATCCGGCGTGCCGTAGCGAGCAAAGTGGAAAAGCTCGTTAGCCAGCGCCAGGGAAGTTGCCTGACGAACGTCCCAGAAGGTTCCACCAAGGATGAGACCGGTTGTATGGGGACCACCGGTGACGTCATCCGGATAACGACGGGTGTTATCGAGATTCCGCAGCGGTCCGGTGCCGCCAAAAAAACCACGGCCCAACTCAGGGGAATCTTCGATCATGGTAGAGATAATGTCCGCAACCGCTTCATGAGTTGCACCATTGATCATACCAAAAGGCGCACCTGCGGCCTGGAAAATAATATTGTTAACACCGTGGCCATATTCGTGATAAATCACGGAAGGCATCTGACCGGTATTGGAACAACCACCACCGGCACTGAAGAAATTAATGCCGCCATTGTAGTAAGCGTTGCAAGGCCATAACGGGTCTTCCGAACCGATATTTACAGTGCAGGTCATCTGAAAGTCCATTGCAGTCGAGGTCGGATCGATCTCATTCAGAAAGTTGTGAACCAGATTGGTGTGGTAGAAAACATCCCGTTCATCCGACATCGAGTTGTCGTCATTCCAGTCTACAAAGAGTGTATCCCCGGCATTCAGCAGTGCAGAGAAGCTGGCATTCGCACCGTTGGCATTAACGATACGTGCCCAGGGGCCAGCCAAATCGATATCGACATTGACCGCACCGTTGATATCAGCAATCACGCCGCCTAGTTCGTCCGTTTCATACTGAACGCCATCAACAGTTACGTAGAGATCGTTAAAGGCAACGCTATCATAGGGATCATCCGGATAAATCGGATGGACATCGCCGTTGACCTGAACTTTGCTGTCAATTGTGCGAACCTGGTTCATCCGCCAAACAACTTCACCGGTGTGCGCATCGACCATGGTCAGAAAATTACCGGGAGGGCTTGACACAGACACATCAACCTGATAAACGAGATGGTGAGAGATAGACTTTCCGTGGCGAACCGGCAAAATGTAGAGTTGGCCTTCGCCAACGACCTTGTCCTGAGCCGGATTGTAGTTCAATTGCTTGATGGCATGGACTTTTGCCTCATCATAGCTGATAGATGGCTTGGTAGAGATTTCAATGTCATGATAGTAATCAACGCCGAGCGCCATCACCTTGCCGTTTTCATGCAGTCGGAGTTCAACCTCAGAGAAAATCACCTCGAGATCTTCATGCTGCTGCCTGTAAGACACATACCACTTGTTGCGAATTTTTTGGGCGCGTACCAGAGAGAGATTGTCAACAGCTGCTTTCAACGCCGGGGCATTATCGCGAAGGAAGCTTCGCGTTGCGGTTTCGATATTTGCTTCGCTAATAGATTCGAAACCATCAATGACCACGCCCTTACCGAATGCGCGGTGCGGTGTTCTGGTCGCTTCGTTCCACTGCACCGACCACTCGCCGTGTTTGGCGACAAAAGCCTGCCAGGACTTCGAAGATGTCAGCTCGTTTTGAGCTGCACGGCTTTTGGCGAGCATTGTTTCGCGCTCAGCCGGGAGCAATATTGAACCATCTGCTTCCACTTTTTCCTGGGCAAAGGTTGCCACAGAAGCCAATAGCAGACAGAGCAATACACCTGACAGTGTTCTTACTGTAGTTTGCATATATTCTTCCCTTCAATTTGAATCATGGGGTTCTCTCAAGCGATGAGAGATGGTTTATGTTTCGGAGAGCTTTCGTAATAAGGCGGGATAGCAAAGTGATCAAATTTTATACAGACCGGCTTCCCTCAATAAAGCCTTGGACTCACCTTTCGCATTATATTACAGTTTTGAGGCCGAACAACCCTATAGAACTTCAGCCTAAATTATTCGAAGCAATTTTAGCGCCATAATTATCAGGGCAATGAACAAGACCGCCCGGATGATTTTGTCTCCCTTCTTTACTGCCAGACGCGCGGCCCACCAACCGCCGAGCGAACTGCCGGCCGCAATACTCAGCCCCAGCCCCCAGTCAATATTACCGGTGCTGATAAATATCGCCAGCGCCGGAATCGTATACAGTAAGACAATGAACACTTTATGCATATTTACGCGGGCCAGCTTGCTTTCAAAAAGATGAAATAGCGTGGCCATTAAGATAAAACCCACTCCCACCTGGATGAAGCCTCCGTACAGCCCCACGCCAAAGAGCATTGGATAGATCAGCCAGGGATATTTTTGGGCTAACGGACTCTCTGCGCCTGCACCGCTGCGGGAGCCGAAGATCATTGAGAGAATGACCCCAATCAACACAAGACCAAGGATGGTTTGAAACCACTCGTTGCTGATGCGCGTGGCGAAGAATGCCCCCAGGGCAGCGCCCGGTAAAGTCCAGAGCGCCAGTTTGGTGCTGGTATTAAATTCGGAATGGTTTTCGCGGTGGAAGGAAGTGACGGCAAAGATATTTTGGATAAAGATGGCGACACGATTGGTGCCGTTGGCAACGGCGCTATCCAGTCCCATGAAGATTAAGGCAGGGAGTGTTAGCGAAGACCCGCCACCGGCCATCACATTGATCATGCCGGCGGCCGCGCCAACTGCGAAGAGGAGCAAATACTGAGAAAGGTCCATATACCCCCTGGTATCGCTACCAATTTTCAGGCGGATGTATGGCATCGATCATGGCGGAATAATCACTGCTGGCAAAGCCATTCTCGATGGTCAAATGCAGGATATCGCGCACGGATTCAACGATGCTACTGGAAATATCAGCCTCCCTCAACACCGAAAGTACTAAATCGACGTCTTTTAGCAAATGCTTTGTTGGGAAATTCGGATCTTTGAACTTTCGCTCGATCATGCGCACGAGCTTGGTGTCAAACGTCGGCGCGTATACGGCGCTCTGGCGAAGGATATTCATAAACTGGCTCACGTCCAGGTCATGCGCCTGCACCATGCTAAGACTCGTTGCAAAACCAATTGTTAATGTTGCGATCATCTGATTCAGCGCGAGCTTCATTACCGCGGCCTGGCCAACCTGACCAATCAGGTGACATTCTTTGCCAAATATTTCCAGCAAGGGAAGGCATTTTTTGAAAGTATCGGGGGTACCACCGGCCATCACCGTGAGTCGCCTAGCTTCCACATCCGGCACGCTGCCGAGCACCGGTGCCTCAAGATATTCACCACCTTCCCTGGCAACCACTTCAGCAAAATCCCGGGACTGATCCGGACCGATGGTGCTCATCATTATCAGCGTTTTTCCTTTGAAAACGGATAAGTCCTCCTTACCGAACACAACCTGCTCGATCGTGTCGTTGTCCGGCAGCATCACGATAGTAAAATCAGATTCCGACAGGGCTTTCATCGGGCTGCGAGTGATGGCCGCTCCCAACTGCTGAATCGGTTGCAACCCACGGCTCGAGCGATTGTGAATAATGAGGGAATGCCCAGCTTCGACAATTTTGCGGGCCATTGGGGCTCCCATCAGGCCTGCACCTATTAAACCGACTTTCAATGTCATCATGCTTCCTATCGTGTTTTGCTCCCGGAAAATATCGGGGAGCGTGGATACATATTAAATCAACTGCACCGATGGCAGACAAGGCCGCAGTACGCCGGCTATGCTTGCGGAGCAATGATTAAAATGGGCTCTCTGATGAATATATAATTATCGACGGCTTGGCAGCGATCTTGATGATCACTTAGTCATCGAGGCAAGATTCAACAAGAGCCTTCAGTTTGTCATGGATCGTTTTGTTATCTGTCCGGTCTGTGCTGATTTCTATCAGCGCCGGATTTCCTTCGGCAAGTACTGCGCGATACTGCTCCTTCAGCTCGCTGATTGAGGAGACAGGGTAATAATTTATCCCAAACATGGCTGCCGCATGTTCAAATGTCAAGGAATGCGGCGTTCCAAAGTATGTTTCGAACACGTCATCGTAGTCTGCGATCGGCAAGAACGAAAAGATACCGCCCCCACCGTTGTTGACGGCTATGACGACGATCGGCGCTTGCATCTGTGAGAGCATGGCCAGCGAGTTGAGATCATGCAGCAAGGCCAGGTCCCCGATCAATAATGTCACCGGCTTAGCGCTTCCTGCGGCCAGACCGCAGGCGGTAGCAACTGTTCCGTCAATTCCACTGGCACCGCGATTGGCGATAATTCGACCACAGGTAAATTCCGGGCTTCTAAACATTTCAAAATCGCGAACCGGCATACTGGCGGCCAACACCAGACCGTGATCATCGCGAATTTCGGTGCTGATGTGTCTGGCTGCAGCCGGCTCATTTAAAGTTGCAGTGTCGCTGAGTTCAGCTGCCAGGACTGCTTCAACTTTGCCTGCGGCATCGCGAAACCACGCCAGCAAATGTCCGGTTCCGGGCTTCACCCGTTTGAGCAATTGTCCGCAAACCACAGAAACATCGGCCATCACACGCAGAGACACACGATGAGCGGCATCCTGTCGAGCCGGATGCGAGTTGATTAAAATATGTCCGGCAACAGCGCCACTGTTGACAAATTGCATCCAGCGCTTTGATATTGGCTCACTGCCGAACTGCAGAACGGTAACACCGTCGAGCACCTCTTTAACGCGTGGACTAAGTAAGAGCTGATCAAAAGCCCCGATGACAACATCATTAAATTCGCTGCCATTAATACCGGAAAGCACATCTGCAAAGAGCGGCCAGCGCAACTGTCTGGCCAGGGCGACAATTTCTTCTTGCCCACTATTTGCCGGCAACCGCCCGGCAAGAATAACGCCTTTGCCGGCTTCATTCAGCAATGTGTTCAACTGACCAAGATCCTCAACAGACTGCGTAATAACCGGCTTTGCATAATTGGTCCAGGGACTATTCCCTGCCAACCACACTTCCAGCTCTTTGGCGTATCCCTCTGAGAGTTGATCCTCAGACGGTGCCAACGGTTCACGAAACATGCAGTTTAAGTGAACCGGTCCCGGAGGCATCGCACGGCTTCTAAAGATCAATTGGTCAACCGTTGTCAACACGGCTTTCAAACTGACAGACTCGCTCGGTGCCGGCATCTCAAATTGCCAGCGAACATAGCGTCCAAAAATCCCCGGCTGAACGATAGTCTGATTGGCGCCACTTTCGCGGAGCTCCGGCGGCCGGTCCGCAGATAAAATTATCAATGGCACGTTATCAGTGCCGGCCTCAACGACCGCCGGCATATAGTTCGCGACGGCGGTGCCGGAGGTGCAAATCAATACCGCGGGTTGCCCGGTGGCGCGCGCATATCCCAAGGCATGAAACGCCGCGCCTCTTTCGTCGGTCGTCAAAAACGTTCGAGCACGAGAATTTCTTGCTGCAGCAACAGTTAAAGGAGTTGAACGCGATCCGGGCGACAGGCAGAAGTAATCAATTCCGCTGCGGCAAAGCTCCTCAACAATCACCTTGCCCCACATTGCATTGATATTTTCTGCCGGCCACTTCATAAGCTCGTCGTCATTTGCGGAATCACAGCGCGGTCAAAACGGACCGAGCGATACGGAAATTGTCAATTACCATTCATATCGCGGACATTATTGCGGATCAACTCCGAGGCCACATAGTTAGCGACCTTGTCAAAAGCCGGATCGGCATAATGCACGTCATCATCGAAATATTCGAGCGTTTTTGGCACCTGCGGCTCAAGATCGATCAACGGAATGCCACGATCCATGGCAATTTTGCGTACTGTATCGTCATACATGCGCATGCCAAACAACCCGCTCTCTACATCCCACTTCTTATCTTCGCCGATCGCTTCCATGTTAATCATATAAAATGCCTCGGCTTCCTCCGGCGTGTAATCATCGCGAAAAAGAAATGGTTGCGTCATCAGAAAAATACGGGTGCTATCTTTCTCGGCGATATCAATTATCGTGTTCAGATTCCGATTGAAAGGTTCAAGCCCGGGAAATTGACGGGCCTCGATTATTTGCCGATCCTGGTGATTGCGGAAAAAGGAAATTTTGGAAGACATTGATCCGATAAACGTTTCGCGTTTAATCAGGCGATTTACCGGACCGTAAAAATGGCCATAATCTTCCCGGAACTTGCCGTTGCTGAAATAGCTGAAGTCAGCATTGTGCAAGAGATCATTAATCGCGTGCATCACAATAATCACATCCGGTTTGCGATGACGCAAATTCACCTGGTAATTGATCATGGTATGCAATGTGCTATACCACTGCATGCCGAGGTTCTCGACGACGATATTGTCGTCACCATAATGATTGCGGAGTATTTCCTGGACGCGATTTGGCCAGCCGCGCTTATTACTGTCTTTGTACTGCGTCGTTGATCCGCCAAGACACATGATGTAGAGTTTGTCATTGTGAGGCGCTGTAATATCCACTTTGGGCAGAGGCGGATTGATCTGCAGGTACGGATGGTATTTCCGCAGCTTACTTTGAATATCTGAAGAGCGATGATGGAAAAAATTGCCAAGCGGCAGGAGAATCAGTATGCCAAAGATCAGGCTGCCAATCATTAAAGCAAGTGCATCGGCAGAGACTTTACCCTGTTTAAAACGCCAGTAAAGAAAAACGATACCGGCAATCAACAGCGGCAATAGAATTTTGCCGCCCCAGGAAATCGCCATGATATACATGGTATTGAATTTCTTCTCGGCAAAAGGATCCGGCGAAAAGAAGCCCAGCCAATAATACCCTAAGCCCAGCACCAGGACAGCAAGAATTAATATTTCAACAATTGAAAAGCTCGATTTCGAGTTGCTCATAGCATTTCCTTTTGACAAAACTCCGGTTGTTCAGACGACAGTGTTTGCGGATGATACGATATGCAATGCGTAAACCCCGTTCCGCTCACTGCCGTCAAACCACAAGCCTGTCATCGTCAGAATCGGGTGCAAACTAAATCAGAAATGCAAAACGCGCAAGTCATAATCTTACAGAATTCCGCATATATGCCCCATCAAGCAAACAGAGGAGCGTATGGAATCCGTGCATATTTTTGGTCAAGATAAAAGAGTGCAATCAGTGCGAGGTGGTTTAGGTCATAAGGCGAGCGCTTTGTTTTTTAACATTTCGTCGCCAGAAACCGCGCTTCTCAAGACCTGAAATACGATGAATGGCATTCAGGAAAGCGGCAATCTTGTTTTCAATCTCGTCCCACTCTTTTTCCGGCTCCGAACCCGGCACAATTCCGGCACCGGCGTAGACGTTCAGGCGATTGCGGACCACCTGTGCCGAGCGGATGGCCACACAGAATTCTGCCGCGTTTTTACTGACCCAACCAACGGGACCGGCATACCAGCCGCGATCAAAGGGCTCAAGCTCTGCAATATGGCGCATGGCTTCGCGGCGCGGCGATCCGCCAACCGCCGGTGTCGGATGCAGGCGGTCTAAAATCTGCCCATTGTCGACGTCCCGGCCCAGAATTCCCTGGATAGCGGCAAACAGGTGCTGCAATGTCCCCAATTTACGAACGCTCACCTTATCGTGTTCATCGACAGAGGTACAGAGGTTGCCAAAGGAACGCCGCAGGCTTTCCAGGACCAGGCGATGTTCATGTGCATCTTTATTGCTCTCCAGAAGATTGTGCTCAAGCTGTTGATCTTCTGCCGGTGTCGAGCCGCGCCGCCGCGTGCCGGCCATTGCTTCACTGGCAAGCTTGCGATGGCTTCGCGAGAACAGCCGCTCAGGGCTCGAGCCAATGAAGGCAACCCATTTCCGCGGCTGAATATAAAACTGGAAACTGTTCTGCCCGGTCGCCTGCATCTGCTGCAGGATTTCGATGGGATTCAGCCGTCGTGCGAAATCAAAAGTTGACTTTCTGGCCAGCACAATTTTGCGCAGCTGTTTATTGCGGAACATGCTAAGTGCGCCCTTGATATTGCTAATCCATCCCTGCTTATCCGGGTAGTCGCGACGCTTCAACAGCAGGGAATTTCGCACTGGCAGTTCGCGTAAGTCGAATGAGATATCGGAAAGCGCCTCCAGCAGGCTGCGTTTTTGCGCTTTTGGGTTTCGCGGGTCAAAGAGGAAGTTGCAGGCAAAACGCGCGGTCTTATCGACAACCATCTCAAATTGCGGCACCACAAAGCGAAACATCCCGAAGTCACGCCAATGCTTATCGATATCAGTCTGGTTGCCAAAACGAATGCCGCCGTAGTAGCGTAAGGTTTCCGGGGCGTCATGCAAATAACGCGACAGGCGTTTGAACAAGGTCTTTGACTCAACCTTATACTCTGACTCAACCAGATCAGCCACGCCAATGCCGGCCATCTCAAAACCATCTTGCCGATCACGCCAGTATGTTTTCACATTTTCTTTTTGACAATGCAGCCATTCCAGCAAATCATAATGCTCTGCTTCCACTTCCAGGCGAATCATGGTCGTTTCTTGCAAATCAGTCATCGCGGGAGCGCTAAAAAACTCATTAATCCGTGCTTTTAATCTGACAGTGGGTGCCGTTATCCGTTCACCGTGCTTCATCGTGCTTCAGTCTCCTGGCAAATTTCATATCCTTGAAAAAAGCGGCTACACTACACCTGCTTTATCGCCATAATAAATCGTCGCAATACCAAAAGTCAAAGGCTTCATTTTCACATTTTCAAAACCGACGTCTCTCATAAGCTGGCAAAACTCATCGCCGTAAGGGAAAGTCTCAACCGTCTTATTGAGATATCCATAAGCGTAGGAGTCCCCGGAAATCAGGCCGCCAATTTTGGGTAAAATGTGTCGAAAATAGAAGAGATAAGCGCTGCGAATCAAGCGATTTGAAGGTAGCGAAAATTCCAAGATAATTGCACGTCCCCCGGGATTCAAAACCCGCTGCATTTCCGCCAGTCCCTTGGAAACATCAATGACGTTACGAATCCCAAAGGATATCGTTACCGCGTCGAATTGATCGTCCTCATACGGGATGGTTGTTGCGTCTCCAACCTTGAGTTCCAGCCGGTCTGACAGCTGCATTTTGCTCAACTTTTCGCGACCAATATCGAGCATTTTTTCAGCCATGTCGATACCAATCCCACTGCCAACCTGTTGATTGTGCCGGGTCATGGAAATCAGCAAATCAGCCGTCCCGGTTGCCAGGTCAAGCACTCGCTGATTCGCTCTGTTCGGCAGATATTTGGCTACCTTTTTGCGCCAAACCACATCCTGGCCGCCGGACAACAGGCGATTCAGTAGATCATAGCGATGGGCAATGCGATCAAACATCGTCCAAACCTGTTTCCGCGATGGCTCATCCTTCTCCCTCACTGCGACCCCATTCTGCAAATCTTTCATATATCAATGCTCTTTTCTATCTATTACACAGCCCCTTAAAAGGGCATGTGATTTGTTTCATTTGTTGTTACGCAGAATATATTCAATTTGATACAGCCGTTCAATAATATTCGAACAATTTCGCTTAAGAATTTTTTATATACCCCAATTGTGTTACATTCGGGCCTAACCACGCTAGTATATATCATCGGTTAGAAGAGAATCGATCTCAAGCTCAGGAGAAGGTATGAGACGTTTATTTTTCGGCATTATTTGTATTTTTTTGGCGGCCGGCAGCAGCGTTGCCCACGAACCGGCCGATTTGCAAAGTATCACCAAAATCAAAAGTGAAGGATTCAATCGCTCTGAAGTAATGGAAACACTTAGTTACCTTACAGATGTTCATGGTTCGCGTCTGACCGGTTCTCCGGGTCTCATGGCTGCCAGTGAATGGGCACGTGATCAATTAACCGAATGGGGCTTGAGCAATGCCCGCCTGGAGCCTTGGGGAACCTTCGGCAAAGGCTGGTCCACAGAGGGTTTTATTGTTGAAATGATAGAGCCCGGCTATATGCATATGCTGGCCTATCCGAAGGCCTGGACGCCCGGAACCGACGGAGAGTTGGTCGGCACGCCAATTTTGCTGGACGTTGATGACGATAAATTGGTCGAAGAGAATAAAGGCAAGTTGAGCGGCGCTATCGTGCTGCTTGGCAAGGCTGAAGACATTCAAGGTGATTTTGAAGCAGATGAGAGACGCTATACCGCAGAAGAATTGGCGGACCTCGCTGCGGCGCCGGAGCCCGGCGTCAGACGCAGCCGGCGAAGCTATTCCGAAGCCCAGCGGCGTCGATTTGCGCGCCGTGGGAAGATGCGCAAAATCCGCAAGTTTCTTGCCGATGAAGGCGTGGCAATGAGCATTGAAGCCAGCAGCCTCGGATATGGCACCTTGCGAGTCACAAGCGGCGGCACCTTCCGGAACAACTCCGACCCGGCGGTTCCGCAAATAGTTGTGGCCGGTGAGCATTACAACCGTATCGTGCGGTTGATCGAAAAGGAGATTCCCGTCAAGCTTCGGCTTAACGTTCAGAATAGATTTCATGAAGAAGATTCGCTTGGCTACAACGTACTGGCGGAATTACCCGGATATGATCGCAAGCTGAAGAAAGAAATCGTCATGCTCGGCGCTCACCTCGACTCCTGGCATGCAGGAACCGGCGCAACGGACAATGGAAGTGGTTCGGCGGTGATGATGGAGGCGATCCGCATTCTCAAAAAGTCCGGCGTCAAACCCCGCCGCACGATTCGCATCGCACTCTGGACCGGCGAAGAGCAAGGACTTCTTGGTTCACGTGGTTTTGTAAAGAAGCATGTTGGGGAAGCCGGTGGCAAGGTCCAGAAAGATGAATATGATCTGATTTCCGCCTATTATAATATGGACAACGGCACGGGCAAAATTCGCGGTATTTACCTGCAGAGCAATGATGCCCTCCGTCCAATTTTTGAGAGCTTCTTTGAGCCCTTCCACGACCTCGATGCATCGACTATCACCTTGCGAAATACCGGTGGCACCGACCATTTGGCATTTGATGCAATCGGCGTGCCCGGTTTTCAATTTATACAGGATCCGATTGCCTATTTCTCACGCACCTGGCATACCAACCTGGACGTGCTTGACCACATTCAGAAGAGTGATCTGATGCAAGCATCGGTGGTTATCGCAGCAATTGTTTATCAAACGGCAATGCTTGACGAAAAACTCCCGAGAAAACCGCTGCAACCGACGCCGTAGACGAATGACGAATGACGAATGACGAATGACGAATGACGAATGACGAATGACGAATGACGAATGACGAATGACGAATGACGAATGACGAATGACGAATGAAATTTATTGAGAATTAAACGAAAAAGCAGCGATTGAATTCAATCGCTGCTTTTTTATCCGCATCAAAGAACATTTGTCATTTTTCATTCGACATTTGTCGTTACAGCATTTGCTTCACCTTATCCACAAAGTATTGATGAATCCTATTGGATTCCGTGAGTTCGGGATGAAAGGTAGCGACCAGGATGTTTCCCTGCTCGACCATGACAACATCGTCGCCATGCCAGGCGATGGCTTTTACCCCATCGCCTAGACGCTCGATTTGCGGCGCGCGAATAAACACGCCTTCCAGCGCTTCAGGACCACTGCCAAGATCGGCACGAATAGACTCCGAGAACGAATCCACCTGAGTACCGTAGGCATTTCGCCGAATCGAAATATCGATCAATTGGAAAGATTGCACCGGGTGATTTGCAACTTCATTGCTAAGCAGGATCGCACCGGCACAAGTGCCAAAGACCGGCCATTTTTGACTAAACGGTTTGATTTTATCGAACAAATCAATCGAATGAAGTAGTTTTACCAGCGTCGTTGACTCACCACCGGGCATGATCAAACCGCAGCAATGGGCCAACTCCTCCGGCTTCTTTACCGGAATCGCTTCAACGTCAAGCGATTCCAGCATTTCGATATGTTTTGCAAAATCCCCCTGTAGGGCAAGAACACCTATACGCATGACTTACCAACCGCGGGTTTGCATAATTTGATCTTCGGGGATTTCAGACATTTCCAAGCCCTTCATTGCTTCTTTTAAGCCTTCGGAGACTTTGGCAATCAAGTCAAAATCCATGTAATGAGTCGTTGCCTGAACAATGGCCTTGGCACGGCCGGACGGATCTTCGGATTTGAAGATACCGCTACCGACAAATACCGCTTCAGCGCCCAATTGCATCATCAACGAAGCATCCGCAGGGGTGGCAATTCCGCCAGCAGCAAAGTTAGGCACCGGCATTTTGCCATGCTCTTTGATATAGCGGACCAGTTCGACCGGCGCGCCGATATTCTTGGCGTAGGTGACCAATTCTTCAGGGCCCATAGTGGTAATTTCGCGGATTTCTTTTTGCACGGTGCGCATGTGGCGAACCGCTTCTACAATATTGCCGGTTCCGGCTTCCCCTTTGGTGCGCAGCAAGGCAGCACCTTCAGCAATACGGCGCAGTGCCTCGCCAAGATTGCGGCATCCGCACACGACCGGCGATTTGTAAGCGAACTTATCGATATGAAAGGCTTCATCGGCCGGTGTCAGCACTTCGCTCTCGTCGATGAAATCGATTTTAAGCGCTTCGAGGACCCGTGCTTCAGCAATATGACCAATTCGGCATTTCGCCATTACCGGGATAGAAACGGTTTTCTGGATTTCACGAATCAACAGCGGATCGCTCATTCGGGCAACCCCGCCCTGCGAGCGGATGTCCGCGGGAATTCTTTCCAGGGCCATTACGGCAACCGCACCGGCGTCTTCGGCAATTTTCGCCTGCTCAGCATTGGTGACGTCCATAATCACCCCGCCCTTAAGCATTTCAGCAAGGCCGACCTTCACCTTAAATTCTTTGCTGGATAACATATTTATCTCCTTTTAAATGAATCTATCTCAATTGACCTGATTTCTGATAACCCCATTGGCAAACATATCAATGAACTGCTCAGCAATGATTCGAGCAACATTGTCTTGCGATTCTATGCTCGCTGCCCCAATATGCGGCGTGCAGACAACCCGCGGATGCTGAATCAGATTAAACTCTTCCGGTGGCTCGATATCGAAGACATCAAGCGCAGCGCCGGCCAAAATGCCGTCGTCAAGCGCCTTTTCCAAATCGGCTTCGTTAACGATGCCGCCACGCGCATAGTTGAGCAAGTATGCACCACGTTTCATTTGCTTAAACTCAGCTTCGCCAAGGAAACCCAATGTATCCGCCCTTTTCGTCAGATGGACGGACAAATAATCTGCATCCTGCAAAACATAGGTCAAGCGTGAGCATATTTCCACGCCTGCTTCATCAATAATATCCTTGCCAATCTTTGGGTCATAACAAAGCGCTTTCATCCCAAGCGCCATGCATTTATGTGCCAGCAGGCGGCTAACTCGACCATAGCCGAGAATGCCGAGAGTTTTTCCAAAAATCTCAGTTCCTGAGAAGGCTTTCTTTTCCCATTTCCCGGACTTGATAGACGAACATGCATCGTGCAGGGTACGAGCCAATCCCAGCATTTGCCCCAGCACAATTTCAGCAACCGCATTGGAGTTACCACCCGGTGCATTCATTACCACAATCTTCCGATCAGCTGCAGCAGCAACATCGATATTGTCCACGCCGGTTCCGGCTCGGCCAATGACTTTCAAATTGTCAGCTGCGGCAATGATATCTGCAGTAACCTTGGTTGCGCTTCGCACAACCATGCCATCGTAGTTCCCGATGATGCCGATAAGCGCATCCATTGACAAGCCGGTGTTCTCATCCACTTCATGTCCCGCTTCTCGCAGCAGAGAGGCACAAATCGGCGCCGTTTTGTCGGCAATTAAAATCTTCATAACAGTCTCCTCCGCTAACGTGTGGCCGGGCAACCCCGGCTACACTGTCAGATATTTTTGCAAACCGTTATGCTGCAACCGGCTCGCTCATTTTTTTGATGACTGTTGCGATGCGCTCCAGCGCCCAATGTATACCAGCTTCGTCGATGACGAGCGGTGGCGCAAAGCGCACGATATGTTCATGAGTCGGCTTGGCAAGAAGACCTTCTTCTTTTAAGGCAACGCAGAAATCCCAGGCCGTGCGTCCGTCAGCTGTCGGCTTGATCACCACGGCGTTCAACAGACCGCGACCACGCACCGTCGTTACCAGTGAACTGCCGGCAACCATCTTGTTTAATTCACTTCGGAACAAATCACCGAGTTTGTCGGCATTTTCAGACAGCTTTTCTTCTTTCAAAACTTCCAGCGCGGCAATGGCAACGGCACATGCAAGGGGATTACCACCGTAGGTTGATCCATGCTCGCCCGGCTTGATTGTCAACATAATCTCGTCGCGAGCGAGAACGGCAGATACCGGTAACACACCACCGGACAGGGCTTTCCCGAGGATGAGGATGTCCGGCTTCACATTGTCGTGATCGGCACAGAGCATTTTGCCGGTACGTCCAAGACCGGTTTGGACTTCGTCTGCAATCAACAGCACATTCTTCGCCTGACACATTTCATATACCTTGGCGAGATATCCTTCATCAGGAACAACCACGCCTGCTTCGCCCTGAATCGGCTCTACCATAAAGGCAGCCACGTTAGGATCTTCGAGCGCTTTTTCCAAAGCGGCGAGATCATTGTACGGTACCAGCTTGTAGCCAGGCATGTACGGCCCAAAACCCTCATAGCAATCCGGATCTGTCGACGACGAAATTGCCCCGAGTGTTCTGCCCCAGAAATTACCTTCAGCAAAAATAATTTGCGCCTGATTTTCCGGAACGCCTTTGACCGTATAAGCCCATTTGCGAGCCAGCTTCACGGCCGTTTCTCCACCCTCGACGCCGGTGTTCATCGGGAGGACTTTGTCATAGCCAAAATACTCAGTGATATACTTTTCGTATTCACCAAGGACACTATTATAGAAAGCGCGCGAGGTCAGGGTGAGCTTTTTGGCCTGATCATACAGCGCCTGCAGGATTTTCGGATGACAATGGCCCTGGTTCACTGCGGAATAAGCCGAAAGGAAATCCATATACTTTTTGCCTTCGACATCCCAAACCCAGATCCCCTCGGCCTTGTCGATCACCACACCAAGCGGATGATAATTGTGCGCGCCGTAGCGATCTTCCAAATCGATGTAATACTGCGAGTTCATTCCAATCCTCCTTGCGTTTAAAAATTCAACTCTCAAGTGAGTTGAGCGAAATTAGTAATTTAAACCGGATGAGGCAATACGCATTTTTAGCACAAGGGCCGTCTCTTATCCGGTTGCCATGTTAAGTTGAAGACGATAGAAAAAGCCTTCGGGATGCAGAACATCGCGAAGGCTTTTATGGGAAAATGAAGTGGTTAATCTCCTTACAGATTGACTTTCCCGATCAGCTCTCGCACGTGTTTTGCAGAATTATCAAGTGCCGCTTTTTCATCAGCATCCAGCTCAACTTCGTAAACCTTCTCAACACCATTCCGCCCGATCATAACAGGAACGCCCATGTACATGTCATTGTAGCCATATTCGCCGTTGAGATAAGCAGCACAAGGCAAAATTCGCTTCTTATCGCGCACAACCGATTCAACCATTTCCAGCACGGCTGCAGAAGTTGCGTAGTAGGCACTACCTGTTTTTAGCAAACCGACAATTTCACCACCGCCCTTGCGCGTGCGCTCGACGATAGCATCAATGCGTTCCTGACTGACCAGTTCCGGCAGCGGAATACCACCGACCGTAGTAATACGGGGCAAGGGCACCATGGTATCGCCATGACCGCCGAGCACCAGGGCCTGGATATCTTTCGTTGAAACGCCGAGTTCCAATGCAATAAAGGAGCGATAGCGGGCAGTATCAAGAATACCGGCCATACCAAAAACACGTTCGGTGGGCAAACCTGATGTTTTATAAGCAGTATATACCATCGCATCCAGCGGATTGGACACGACAATAATCATGGTATTCGGGGAGTATTTTACAACCTCCTCAGTCACGCTCTTGACGATCTGAACATTTTTGGCCAGCAAGTCATCGCGGGACATACCCGGACGGCGTGCGAGACCGGCGGTAATGACGACCAGATCGGAATCAGCCGTGGCGTCATATGTATTCGAACCGGTGATCAGACAGTCGCTGCCTTCAACCGGGGTCGATTCCCACATGTCCAGCGCTTTCCCTTGCGGCAAGCCCTCGACAATGTCAACCAGAACACATTCGTTCGCCAATTCGCGATCTACAATTCGTTGAGCAGTTGTTGCGCCAACGTTCCCAGCCCCTACAACAGTAATTTTCATCATTCACTCCTGATATTACGAACATTTCTTCTGCAGCATATATACCGGCCACCATGCCGCGTCATTAATTGCTCAGAACTTAAGAAAGCGTCCATTTCGTATCAACACATTTTAGAGAAATATCGACCTAAAAAATGACAATGGCTGCCACGGCCAGGGCACCCAAAATATCACCGGTGGCATCCGCAAAAAAACGCTGCTTGCTGCCATAATTCTTTTCGATATCAACGACAACATACTCGAGAATTTCCCAGATCACAGCGAGGGCTAAAACCGCTCCAAGAGCATGGGTCGGCTGCAGCCAGTTCATGAATATCTTAATAGCAATACCACCCGCAAGCATATGAAACCAGAGCCACTTGTTTTGCTGAAATGCATATTCAAAGAACATGCCGGACCTCCGCAGTTTGAATAATCGCCAGACGTGATTAGAAAGAGCTCCTATATACTGGCAAATCCACGACAATGCAACCGAAATATTGCGATCTGCCGCATGCTGCCGAAAGTCACTGTAACCAAGTTCGTAAACCTGCATCAAAAACTTAAATATCGCGAAGTGAACGAAATAGAAAGGAACATATCATGCCGAAAGCAATTTGGAATGGCGCAGTTATAGCTGAAAGTGACGACACTGTCATCGTAGAAGGAAACCATTATTTTCCTGCAGATAGCATAAACGTAGATTATTTCGTCGAGAGTGAAACGCACACGACCTGTCCATGGAAAGGTGAAGCAAGCTATAAGAGCATTCAGGTAGAGGGGGAAATCAACGAAGATGCGGCCTGGTTTTATCCTGAACCGAAAGACGCCGCTGCCCATATCAAGGGACATTTTGCCTTCTGGAAAGGCGTTGTTGTGGAATAATGATCGGTGATCGGTGATCGAAAGAAATCAAAAGCGCTTTGACGAAGCAACGCTTTCACGCCGCAACGCCTTTGCATTTACGGTTTCGTTGTTCTTTTGCGCGGCAAAGCCGCGCAAAAGAACGGCAACATTCGACATTTGTCATTTGACATTCGTCATTTAGTAGACTGCCCCTGCCACTTTCTCTACTGTTCCGCAGCGGACGTATGATCATGCACTACCCGCCAGCCGTCATTCGTTCGCCGCATTATTAATGTGTAGAGGCCCCATGGCTGGTCATTTGCTCGCTCAAGCTCCCATTTCCCGAAAACCAGAGCTGCTTGGGGACTGAGCATTTTCACATCAACTTCACTGAAGGTGAGTTTGCCCATAAGCTCGCGGTTCGAATAGCGTTGTCTATAGCGTTCGAGCACCTTCTGCCAGCCAAAGTTGATTGTGCCGCCGGAAGCAAAACGCAGAGAGTCAGATTGCCAGTATCCCTGCATGTATTCTTCGATGTCACCCCGATTCCATCCTTGCATTTGCGCATCCAGGACCGCGCGAATTTCTGCTTCATGCACCTTTAAATTCTCAGTAACCTGCCGATTGCAGAAAAAGAGGCAACAGCTTGCGAACACTATAAGTATTGCGATTGAGGATTTCATACGACCTCCACGGAAGTTTGTCGGGCAAATTTGAAAGAAGCGGTAGCGTCAGGACCAATTATCGCTTAATTTAACAGCCAGGAAACCGGCCATTGCCTGGTTAGGAAGCTAAACCTGCAACATAATACCACGAGATAGAGATAACTTTCAATGCTTTTCCAGCTTGGAAAAGAAGACAAATGGAGATTTAGAAATGAGTGCAAATATCAGAGATCTTGCTGCCCCCTTAAATGCGGACAGTCTATCCGTCTTGCAAAAAGCCGCCAACACGGTCCGCGTGTTATCGATGGACGGTGTGCAGGCGGCCAATTCAGGACATCCCGGCATGCCTATGGGCATGGCCGACGTTGCCGCCTTGTTGTGGACACGCTATATGGAACATAGCCCATCCAATCCGAACTGGGCGGATCGCGATCGTTTTATCCTTTCCGCAGGCCACGGTAGCATGCTGATCTATAGCCTTCTTCACTTGACCGGCTATGATCTACCTCTGAGTGAACTTAAGAATTTCCGTCAGTGGGATAGTAAAACCCCTGGACATCCTGAATATGGCCATACCCCCGGCGTTGAAACAACCACCGGTCCATTGGGGCAAGGGATTTCTAATTCGGTTGGATTTGCCCTAGCGGAACAATGGCTGGCCAAACGCTTCAATCGAAATGATATCTCCATAGTGGATCACTACACATATGTCATTGCCAGTGACGGCGACCTGATGGAAGGGATTTCGCATGAAGCGTGCTCCTTTGCCGGGCATCTCGGCCTAAATAAGTTAATCGTGCTTTACGATGACAATAATATCAGCATCGACGGACCAACCAGTCTTTCCTTTAGCGAAGATGTGCTGAAACGCTACGAATCCTATGGATGGCATATTCAACGAATCGACGGGCACGACTTCACGGCGATTGATAACGCTATTCGCGCAGCCAGAGAAGAACAAAGTCGTCCATCGATCATTGCTTGTCAAACAACAATTGGCAAAGGAAGCCCCAATCGCGGCGGCACCGCCAAAGCGCACGGTGAACCATTGGGAGAAGATGAAGTTGTCCTCTCCAAACAAACGCTTGGCTGGCCGGAAGATTCCCAATTCCTGATTCCGGACGACATTGCCGAATTCATGGGGTCTTGCGTGGCGAACGGCAAGGCACTTGAAGACAAGTGGCAGAAAACAGCCGGGCTCTATCGCGAAAGCTATCCGCAAGAGTGGGCAGAGTTCCAGGCCATGCTTGCGAACGAACTACCGGCCGGCTGGGACAGCGATTTACCGGAATATGAAGAAGGACAAGCACTGGCCTCCCGTGCAGCATCAGGGAAAGTGCTCGATGCCATTTCCCCTAAAATACCGCAACTGATTGGTGGTTCGGCAGATCTGACCCCGTCCAACAAGACCTTTCCGAAAGGAGAAACCGGAATTACGCCTGAAGATTTCAGCGGGCGCTATATTCACTTTGGGGTTCGTGAACATGGCATGGGCGCGATTATGAACGGCATGGCGCTGCATGGCGGCACCATTCCTTATGGCGGCACCTTTCTGGTTTTTTCTGACTACATGCGCGGCAGCATTCGGCTTGCAGCGTTGATGGGAAGTCAGGTTGTTTATGTTTTTACGCACGACTCGATCGGGCTAGGTGAAGACGGCCCGACACACCAACCCGTGGAGCACCTGAACAGTCTGCGCGCAATTCCGAACCTGGCTGTATTCCGCCCCGGGGACGCAATTGAGACTGCTGCTGCCTGGCGCAATGCCCTGGAACGCAAAAACGGGCCTTCCGCGCTGGTGTTAAGCCGTCAGAAACTGCCAACCCTGCACGCCCCGGCCAACGCATCCGCTGCAATGGACAAAGCCTCGAAGGGGGCGTATTTGCTGGTGGAGCACGACTCGGCAGACCTGGCAATCATTTCAACCGGTTCGGAACTCCACATCGCCAAAGCGACCGGAGACTTGCTTGCTGAGCGCGGTGTTAAAGCCAATATTGTTTCGATGCCTTGTGCAGAACTTTTTGCTGCTCAGCCTGAATCTTATCGTCAATCTGTACTTCCGGACAGCTTAACCGCCCGAGTCGCTGTTGAGGCAGGCAGCACAATGTTCTGGCATCAGCACGTTGGCCCGAAAGGCGCTATCATTGGTATCGATCGCTTCGGCGCATCCGCCCCTTATCAACAGATCTATGAAGCGCTAGGCCTTACCGCAGAGAATATTGCCAAGGTCGCCGGCGAAGTCGTGGGCCGCTAGTCCTAGAAGTGAAGGAACATTATCCGGCATGCAGCCTCGCTGCGTGCCGGTCGTTATGACGCTGCATGTCGATTCACTTTCCGTGAATTGTTTCATAAGCCTGCAATATTCCTCCTAACCATTGCAATTAACTGGATTTTCGCACAACGCCTTCCCAATTTCTCCTAAAAACTACCTCTAGAGCGCGTCGTCAATGACGTTTATATATATGTGATGTGGCGCAACGAGCCAGACTAGAATCTTGGTTCATTTACAACCTACAACACTTCTGATAGCTCTGGCTATTCTACACGCAGCACCTATGGATAAATCAATGCAATAAGGGAAAAGGGGAAAATGGAGAACAGATTCCAGGATATACTCAGGAAAGGTGTTTCTTTCTGGAATGAATGGCGGAAAGGGAATCCCGATGTAGTGCCAGACCTCGCTGGTGTAAATCTGAGCAAGCAGAATTTGAGCCGGATCAATCTAAGCCGGGCGAACCTTGCTGGTTCGACACTCAACGAGGCCATCCTCTACGAAAGCGATTTACGTGGCGCGCGACTCAACGATAGTGACTTACGCGCTGTCAACATGAGCAAAGCTATTCTCAACAATGCCAACCTCGGGAAGGCGAACCTCTCTCAGGCATTCCTCGTAGATGCCAAGCTGGAAAACTGCTACCTTCGTCATGCAATTCTAACGAAGGCCAATCTTTTTGGTGCATACTTTGCCTCAGCAGACATGCAGGAATGCGATCTTCGGGAAGCGATCCTTTACCAGGTAAATTTCAGCAAGACGGATCTCACCGGCGCTAATTTTACACGGGCGAACTTAAAGGAAGTAGACCTCGCCGAGGCGATACTCGAACGTGCCTATTTGAGCCAGGCAATTCTTGAAAAGGCCATTCTGCGGAAAGCCTGCCTTGACAAAGCAAACATCTATAAGGGCGATTTACGTCACGCGGACCTATTTGAAGCCAGCCTGACTGAAACCGTCCTTTTTCAAAGCGACTTTGAAGGAGCGAACCTGGAAGGCGCGATGATGAAAGCCGCAAACCTTCAGGAATCTAATCTGAAGGATACGGTCATCTTCCGTACCAACCTGAGCGAAGCAAACCTGAGCCGAGCAAGTGTTTCCGGCGGTCCATTCCGTAAGTTGACAACCAAAGAAACCGTGCAGAACAACCTGAACATCATCAACAGCTGGGGCTACCGGATTGCGACAGACACGCTTGCTGCAGCGCAGCGAGTACATTCACTCTTGCATAATCCGTCAGCAGCACAGCTGATACCGAACGTGGGTCAAGCATCGACATTGATTCTGGGAATTAATGCGGACGCTGTGGCGGCAAATATTTTGACCGCTGCCGGAGCCGTGCGAGTCAACGGCGGACTTCCCGTGCAGATTGCACTTCCCCCATTCCTGCCGGATAACCTGTCTGAATTCCTGCGACTGTTGGCAGGCAAGGTTGACCACGTCATTTTTGACGTATCCCATGGAACGGAAGCCTTGCGTTCGCTGAACTTCCTGCTGGCTGAAATGACGGATGGGAGCATCCTGCCGATTGTTCAAGCAGATGTCTCTAAAACTTCCGATCTGGAAGAGAATGAGCGTCTCAAGCCTCTGCTCGCTTTTGACGACGGCGATGATCTTTCCGCTAAACTTGGTAAAGCACTCTATGGCGCCGACGGCGGCGATAAAGACATCGAAGGCAGCGCCCCGCTAAATGGCACGCCGTCAGCAACAAGAGTGATTGAGGAACCAATCGATGTTCAGGAAAAGCCTGAGGCCCCCCTGAAAGAGAAAAAGGCAAAAACCTCCGGGAAAAGCCCCAAGCCAAGAACGACCGCAAATCGCCCTTCGGAACCGATATTACCCAGTGTGGAAAATCACACAGCGCCTGCAGTAACTGGCGCCGATATCGCAGCGAGCCTGGAAACAGAAGAAGCAGCAGCAACTACGACAATAGAAGAACTTGCTGATGCGCTTGATACCGGTTTGGCAAAAGAGCTCGAAGCTGACCTTCGCAAAGTAGCGGAGGAAATCGCTGCTGACGAGACTCAGCAGACGACAATTCCGGAAAAAGCCGAGCAGGATGTCGAAGCTGGTGAAGCTGCCTCCCCCGCCAAGCAAGATGTTGCCGCAGAAGAAGTTGAGGAAACAGCAAAAGCTGATGCAGACGCGGATGTCCCGGAGACGATTGAATCCGTCACCGATCCGGAAGCAGCGCCGGAGCCGGAACCCGAAGACTCAGATGCTAAGCCAGGCATCGCAGAAACTGAAGCGACTACCGACAAGGACGATGACAAATCCGATAGCGCCAGGAAGAACAAAGCCGCAAACGATGCTGATAAAACAACGAGCACCGAAAAAAGCTCAACGAACGGCAAAGCAGAGGCGGCCGAATTAATTGATGCAAATAAGCCCTCTGAAGATAGCACGGAATCCGCTGAAGCTGCCGCAACTGACAAAGCCCCAGAGGCAGAGACAGAAAAGCCGAAACGTGGCACCGGTAAGCGACGCCAGCGACGCAAGAAAAGCAATGGCAATGCCTCAACAAAAGATCCCGAATCTTCGGAAGATAGTGCCACGGCGTCTGCCGGCTCTGAAACTGAAAAAGAGCAACAGGAAGCAACTGAAAACAGCAATAGTAAGGGACGGCGCAAGAAACGCCGCGGCAAGAAGAACAAGGCCAATGCTACTGAGGACAATGCGAAGCAGCAAAACAAGAAACGCCTGGGTAACGGCAAGGAACCGAAGTTGCCCGGCCTTGATGAAGCAATTGGTAAGACTGCTTCAAAAACCGAGGAGGCAGCTAAAACCGGTAAGAATGGACATAGCCACCTCGATAAACCGGTTGAGATTGTTGTAGAGCCGACAGAAGAAGACCCTGTCGAGTTTCCCAAGAAGCGCAGCCGGGTCCGGATGTTTCTGTCTTTGTTGATTCTATTAGCTATTGCCGGTGGCGCCTTGGCCGCCTGGTATATGGCCCATACTGAAATGATTATTAAGGTTCCTAAGTCATCTCGCAGTTACGTGTATTTGAACGACCGTTTGCTCTTGCCTACCTCAGAGGAAACGAATAGTGACATCTACCATGTCCAGAACTTGCTTGTCGGCGACTATACCCTAACAGTTTATCCGACTCAGTTGCGCGACATCAAGAAGATGGAATTTACGCGTTACAAGCAGTATAGCACACAGGTTTCCCTCAGCAGAAGCAGTGAAATTCAAGAGCTAGACGTTCAGCTTGAGGAGCTTTATTCTGTTCGCCAGGTAGCGGATGGCATTCACCCGTATTTACACCCAAATGGAAATGACATTGCCTACTATCGCGTCGAACGCAATCAACGCGGTGCCATTACGCAACAGGCCTTATTCATCAAGAATATTGACGACGGCGAAGAGCGTGAAATTCGAATCGGTGGACGAAATTTTTATCGCTACGAGTGGGGCAAGCCGATTTTCGAGGCGGACTCTGATGACCTGTATATGACCGCCGCCGGTTCGCGATTTTCATATCCCTATCAAATCAACACCAACAGCGGCAGAACCCGGCTCATCCCGAAGCCATTGGATTTCCAGACAAAATCTTTGCTGCCGATGGGCGATCAAAGCAATTTTCTGGTTGAAGGCGATCTCTTCTACGGAGATGGCAGTCTGATCTCAGAACTGGATAGCCTGAAGGCATTTCGCAATGCTTTTTTTCCAGTTGCTAATCGCGGTTTTATGTTCTTGACCGAGGATATACCTGCTGAAGGCGGTAAGGTGTTGCGGCTAAACTGCAACTATTACGATACCGCCGCCAATTCCAGCAGAGCCTTGTTTCAGATTTTCAAAAGCGTGAACCCGCCCTTCATTTCGGCATCTCAGGATGCCAGACGGGTTGTTATCAGTGAGTATTCCGGGGCCACTCTTTACTATTTTACGCAACTAAAGCTCTGGCAAGATGGCCGCTGGGCCAACCTGACCACTCCCATCCTGGACGGTAATGAGGCCCTTAGCGGCAGCGGTGATCGCCATAAGATTGAGGCCATTACTAACCTGAAGGGCGATCGGATCATATACGAATACAACGACAAGATCTTTCTGTTGGAGATTCCCGCAACCACGACAATGGATGATTTAATAGCGGCCAACCTTGAGAAATAACTGAAAGTCATTCTGCGATCCACATCACGCAAGGTCAGTGGACATCCCCTATATTTCGAGTTGAAGGAAGGGGTCCTAACAGGGATACGTTTGGGACGGTTTGTCCTCTGGAATGATAGGGGTATCATTCTCAGATTCCTCGCAAGACCCTCCGTTAGCTCATATACCCGGTACGATCGGGTATTTTCGTTGGAGTTTTCTTATTCCCTTGAGCGCCTGCTAACTTTTGCTGAAATTTTGTCACCCGGGGAAGGGTTATATGCTTTGTCCCAATTGCAACACGTTAAATGCGCAAAGCCGTGTTCGCTGCCGTAATTGTAACGCCAGCCTATTTGGCACAGAAAAGCCCATTCCGGCAACGGAGCTAGCCACGGTCAAACCTGCCTTTGATGAACCGGCCAATACTATCCCGGAAAACAACACGCTTGTACCGATCGATTCAGTCGAGCCCAGTCTTGAACGCACAACGCAATTGCTTCCCGAAGTACGATCCAAGATGGACCAGGAAGAATTACTTGAAAGTGAATCCTACGTTTCCAACGTCGACCGCACAATCACTTTCATTAAGTTCAGTGGTTGGAAAAAACCCTTGCTTTTTGGCATTCTCACCTTTTTCCTGGTCGGTGCTGCATACTTTGGTATCGACTATCTCAATGAATCAACCTCTCAGCGTTCCGCTCAGATGCTGTTTGCCCAGGGCGAAGAATTCTACAATGAAGGTAATTACTTTGCCTCATTGAAGATCTTCCAGCGTTTCGCGGACAACTTTCCACAAAGTGAACTCTTGCCGCTTGCCGAGGCGCGCATTGACTCGCTGCAGAGTGGCCTGGTTTCCGGGCAGGAACAGCGCATCTACCTGGAGAGGCGACGAGAACTGCTGCTGCAAAAGGCGCGTGTGGCTTTTCAGAACAAGAATTTTGTCTCCCCGGAAAATGACAATGTCAATATCTATGTCAGGGAACTGCTAAATCTGGAACCGGAGAATCATGAAGCCATCAGTTTGCGTGACCGCCTTGTTGGATATCTTGATGGCGAAGGTGCGCAGGCAATGCTGTCTGAGGACTATGAAAAAGCTATTGAGGTATTCGGGAACATCCTGAAAGTGCTGCCCGATGATGAATTTGCCAGGGAGCGCAAAAAGCAGGCGGAAAGCTTGTTTGCAGATGCCGGCAAAGAAGCGAGCAAAGACGTTCCGGAACAAGCGGCGCCAAAATCCGTGCGCAAAAACAGCAATACTAAGAAAACCGGAAAAACAGTCTCGGCCAAACCCAACATTGTCAGGAAGCGTCCTAAAAAGGAGGCGCATGTAAGCAAAGAAGAAGTGGTTACAAACATACCTCCAGCGAAATCAACAGCCAGCAGTGAACAGCAACAGGCTACAATTCGTCAGACTCCCCCACCCTCTCCGGCAATTGCTCATGAACCGAAGGCATCCTCAAACATAGCGGGACAGGTCAGCATGCAACTCGTGGCTCGATGGAAGAACGTCACGAACTACGTTGCCGCAGATGTCGACATCATTAAGAAAACCAAAACCCGCCTGGTGCTCTACCATACCAAGCATAAGGAATTTTTGACCCTTTCGTTGCGGAAATCGTCGCACACCGATCTCTATGCCGCTGTAGAGCAGCGCGAGGGTCGGGAGCCGCAATTGGTCTGGATTACGCACCGGGATTTGCTGAATGCGCCAAACCGCGCCAAGCGAGCTGTTGACTTCTTTAAGCCGGAATTTAAAGATAAACTCCGGCCGCCCAAAAATTAAGTGGGCTGTCTGAACTTCTTCTGAATTTCCACTTGCTTTCCTTACCATCCTTGCTTAAAATAGTGAACAAAAATTCACTACAAGGAGTCTTCGATGGCAGGCAAGCGCATAACCGCCTCTCTACAATTGCCAAATGGAAATACAACTTCATTCAAGTTTAAACTGGCACGTGAATGGCAAACCGCCCTCAAGGACGAAATCCTGAGCCATTACCCCAAGTCAGACAACATACGTTTTGTGGAGCGCCTGCCTGAACGGGGGCCGGCAGCCGGTAAATCATTCGAAACCAACGTTATGTTTGAAATACGAAAGAACTACTTTGTCCTGGGACGGCTCTCTCTACAAACAGCTTAGTGCTAAACCAGCAGCGGCTCTGCAAATTGAATCGCTTCTTTCTCCGGTTTGCCATCAAGAACCTCACCACTGTCATAGAAGGCCCGCGTATCAAATCCGGGCGTGGCAGCAGTAATATAGGTGAGTTTTTCCTGCGCATTATTCTCAATACCGTGTACTACGTTACTTGGCACATAAACGACATCACCAACTGCAACAGCCTGGTATTCATCGCCAACACGCATAACACCTTGCCCGTTCACAATGACGTAGACTTGCTCCGGCAAATGACGGTGCGGTATTTGCCGGCATCCTGGCTCAACATCAACCCAGGTAACTGCCAATTTATCGCCACGAACATCACTCTGCTGCAACAACAGGTGACAAGTCAGGCCATCAGCTGCTTTAACAGGCGATTCATTTTTACTGCGTTTGAACATAAAAGAGTCTCCACTATTTGAGGGTATCCAGTGGAGTATTATCGGATGGGAATAATAAAGCCTTGAATAAAAATCGGCAAATACGGCTTAGCGACGAACCACAAGTATCTTGCCTGCTTCCTGCTTTCCATCATCGCTGCTAATCAGATACACATAGACACCGCTGGCGACCAGCTTACCTTCAACATTGCGGCCATCCCATTGGGCGAGCCCACCCTTGACCTCATCGAAGTTTTGTGGGTCGAGCGTGCGGATTAGCTGCCCATCTACTGTAAGAATTTTCACCTCCGAACCGGACACGATATTGTGGAAGTTGAATATATCAGCACCGCTGCTACCCAGCAGATACGGGTTGGGACCGGCCTTGAGGCTGCTAAAATCGGAGAGGGTGGAAGCAAAAGGGTTGCTTCTCAGAATCACGATACCGGCATCTGTGCCAAGATAGGCATCATTGGTCTTGGTATCCAGGAATACACTATGAAAGTTTTCAGTTGGCAAGTCATCGAAAAACAGGTTGGTTCGCGACGCTTCGATGCTGCTATTCCGCGGCGCCAGATGGATCCAGCTTTGCGGTTCGAAGGGTGAGCCGCTTCCACGGAGAATGCTGAGGCCCTTATCGGTCGCAAACCATTTGTTGTTTCGCGCATCAACGTAGATATCATTCACTTGTAGGCCAATGGGTTGATAATCCCCGCGAAAGTCAAATACCGTTCCGTTCAGAATGGCGCTAAGGCCGGCGCCGGTGCCAACCCAGACATAGCCATCTTCATCCGCAGCAATAGCGCGAACGAGGTTTGACTTCAGATTGTCAGATTCCTGATACAGTTCACTTGCCAAATTGTCTTCAGTGAGCCGAACCTGGATCACCCCATCCAAAGAGCCAATCCAAAGATCGCCAAAAATATCCTGTGTAACTTCCACCACCTGAACGCTAAAGGGTAGTGCGAATCCCAGCCATCCCGCATCTGTTTCTGAGACACTTCCCAATGCCGGCGCCCGGTGTTCAAGTAGTGGGCGGTTGTTTTGCGCAGCAAAATTCAACAGCCAAATGCCATCACGCTGCTCATCATAGAATATATCAGAAATCACCGAGTAACCCTGATTGGTTGACACCGCGCTTACGCGATTCAGTAGATCAGTATTTGTCTGAACACTAATTGTCTCATCCGAGGAAATACTGCTTACCCGGACAGTTCCTGTCTCTTCCACGGTATTTACAGGCGTCAGGTTAAGTTCACTGTCAAAAACCATGACGCCGCCGCCCCATGCGCCCACCCAAACATTGCCTTCACCGTCTTCGTGAAGAGCGAGGCTGGAATTCATGAAACGATAGGATGCGCCCGGATTTTGATTCAGGAAAAAGTAATTCTTCCACTCTTCTCCATTATGAACAAAAATGCCCTGACGTAACTCATCCCGCTGCAAACCGCAAGTCGCCCAAATGCGTCCTTGGGAATCAACCATCACCTCGCCGATATAGTTGGTCAGCGGCCCGTCAACCAGCACCACTTCAGAACTTGACAAATTTTGCAGGCCACGCTTTTGCGTGGCGACCCAGATGTTTCCGCCCTCGGTGGCTATGTCCAGAACATTGGCATCACTGAGTGTAAATGCAAGCTGCGCTGTGTTGTTCTCTATGCTGAAAACGTTACGCCCGCTGGAGGCAAAGAGGCCTTCGGATGAATAAAGAAGCTGGTCGTAAGCCGCACTGGTTATCAGCGAAAAGGTGCTTCCGTCGAAACGCGTGAGGCCGCCACCTGTAGCGAGTAGCAACTCGTTAGAGTCACTGTCAAACGCCACGTCGTTGATGGCGTTGGCCGGTAACCCGCTTTCTGTTGTGCGAATATTCCAGTTCGAACCGGCATAGAGGTTAAAGCGAAGAAAATTGGATGGACCGTTGGTCAGGCCACTATTGCCTGCTATCCAGATGCGGTTATAGGCCAGGGCCATCTTTTGAAATGCTTCTGTTGGCCCGCCGAACTCCTGATAGGTTTCGCGAAATTGGAAGGTATTCCTGTCGGTATCAAAAAGGAAAACGGAGACAAAGTCCGGTGTTAGGACCCAGAGTGTATCTTCAACTGCAACGATATCACGAATCTCATTGCCGACCAGGTTTTCGTTGTTGGTGATGCCACCGTTGTCAAGATCGTAAAACGCAACGTTACCTCGGACAGACCCGAGGACCAATATGCCTTTATCACTCCACTCCAATGCGGAAAGGTTGTGATCAAACATGCCGTCAAGAGCCGTCAACGTTCTTGCTTCACCATTGCTAACATTATAGTCAATCAAGCCGCCCTCGGTCGCCGCATATAGTTTGCTATCCACAGCCAGTATGTCCCTGGCTGTATTCATATGCGTCATAACTTCCAATTGAAAGGGAATTGTTTGAGCGAGTGCGGTATATGAGATGAGACAGTTAACAAAAAGCAGTGCAACGATTCTGCGCATCATTGTCCTCAAGTATCTTTTCCTCTTCCAGAACTTACCTAGCTAAGATGGTCGTTCTTTGACCGTTTATGATGCCCGAACCATTCACTTATATCTAACGCTTAAGCGCGACTTTGTTCCATTGCCTGCAACAAATTTACCATCTCAATGGCAGCCATAGACGCTTCCCATCCCTTGTTACCGGCCTTTGTTCCAGCTCTCTCAATAGCTTGTTCTATGGTATCCGTTGTGAGGATACCGAAAATCACCGGTTTTTGGGTTTCAAGCGTAATCCGGGAGATGCCGCTGGTTGCAGCGCTGCAAACATAATCGAAATGCGGTGTGGAACCACGAATTACAGCGCCCAGACAAATCACGGCGTCAATTTTGGGGTCGTTGGCCGCTTGTTGAGCTGCCAGGGGAATTTCGAATGCACCAGGCACCCAATAAACGGAAATGGCATTTTCATCTGCCCCATTGCGCTTCAGGCAATCAACTGCGCCATCCAGCAGGCTTTTACAAATAAAATCGTTAAAGCGTCCAACAACAATTGCGACGTTCATAGACGCCGCGTTCAAAGCACCATCAAATTCCTTTATCATCTTACTTCCTGTTCGACGTAATGTTAACACTGTTCAATTTTCAATAAAAGTGATTTATCAAGTAACTCAGCCTGCTTTCGCCGGCAAAATATGTCCCATTTTTTCCTTCTTGGTGCGCAAATACTTTTCGTTTTCCGGGTTCGAGGACACCTGCAACGCCACCCGCTCCACAACGTTGATGCCATATTGCTGCAACCCGGAGACCTTGAGCGGATTGTTGGTTAACAGACGAATGTTTTGCACACCCAAATCTTTCAGCATTTGCGCGGCGAACCAGTATTCACGCGAATCAGCGGCAAAACCCAGCGCCTCGTTTGCTTCCACCGTATCCTTTCCTTCTTCCTGCAAGCGATAGGCTTTGATTTTGTTCGCGAGGCCAATACCGCGTCCTTCCTGCCGCATATACACGATCACGCCGCATCCTTCTGCGGCAATCTGATCCATGGCCATGTCCAACTGCAATCCGCAATCACAGCGATGAGAGCCAAACACATCACCGGTCAGGCATTCAGAATGCACCCGAACTGTGACCAATTCGCCCTTGGCCACATCACCTTTTACCATGGCGATATGATGTTCATTCTCGTCGTAGCGATTTTCATACAAATGAAGCTGGAAGTCACCTTTGGTGTTCGGCAAAGCCACATCAGTCACCCTGCGGGCAATCTGCTCAGTGCGGCGGCGATAATCCACGATATCTGCAACGCTGGCGATTTTCAAATCGAAGCGCTCTGCTATCTTGATCAACTGAGGCAGACGCGCCATTGTCCCGTCCTCATTGAGGATTTCGCAAAGCACGCCGGCCGGATAGAGTCCGCCAGCTTTGGCCAGATCGACCACCGCTTCTGTATGTCCCGGACGCACCAAAACCCCGGCTGGATTCGCCACCAACGGAAAAAGGTGTCCCGGTCTTGCCAGATCATGCGGCTCACTGTCGTCATTAATCATGGTCGCAATAGTTTCGTAGCGATCCGCAGCTGAAATACCAGTGGTTGTATTCTTTACGGCGTCAACGCTAACCGTGAAGGGTGTCCCGAGCAAACCTGTGTTCTGATCAACCATGGCAGGCAATTGCAGTTGGCGCGCGCGCTCCCGGGTGATCGAGATACAAACCAGACCGCGACCGTGTAGCGCCATGAAATTGACCGCGGCTGGATCGACAAACTCAGCGGCCATTACGAAATCGCCTTCATTTTCACGGTCTTCATCATCAGTCAATATCAGCATTTCGCCAGCGGCAAATGCAGCGATGGCCTCTTCTGCGCTTATAAAAACGTCTTTCTGCTGCACGTTATTAGTGGTGCTGGTCATTGTGTTTCTCCATGGTTAACAAGATAGTGACCATTATTGGCCAGTATCTTCTCTAAGTAACGAGCCATCATATCAATTTCGATGTTCACAAGGCTTCCGGGATTTTTGAACTGCAGGTTGGTGACCTGTGCAGTATGAGGGATAATATTGATGCCCACGACGTTGTCTCTAATCGCGGCGACCGTCAGGCTTATGCCTTCGATGGTGATTGATCCTTCAGGCACCACGTAGCGCATCAACTCATCCGGTACTGCGACTTCCAGCAGCCAGTTTTCAGCCCTCGGTTCCCAGGTTACAACTTTGCCGGTGGCATTTACATGCCCCTGGACAAAATGCCCCCCAAAACGATCCCCGACGCGCATCGGCCGCTCAAGATTTACCCGACCGCCGACAGCAAGATGTCCGATGCTGGTCTTTTCCAGGGTTTCGCCAACAGCTTCAGCGACAAAAGTGAAGTCATCTATTTCAGTTGCAGTCAAACAGACACCATTTACGGCAATGGAGTCTCCAATATTCATATCGTCCAACACTACTTTGGCAGCAATCCTGAAGCGGATTCCATCTGCCATCTTTTCCAGCGTTTTTACTTCGCCAAGCTCTTCAATAATTCCTGTGAACATTGCACATTCTCCGATAACATTCCATATATATGTTGGAGATCCCGATATCCTTCCACCAGGATCTGGTCGTTAATTTGCTGATATTTCACCGCCTGGAGCCGCAAGGCGTCTTTCATAGAATCGGTGCCCAAATTGCCGACCGCCTCAATACCGCTGCCGGCAATCATCGGGGCGATATAGGCCGACACCTTATCAAAATGCCCCTCGCGTACAAGGCTGGTAACGAGGCGCGATCCGGCCTCAACCAACACGGAAGCGATTCGCCGTTCCGCCAGTATTTGAAACACCTGGCTGAGATTTAGCTTTCCGGCGTCGTCGAGGTCAACGCGAATGACCTCTGCACCACGTTCTACAATCATCTTCTCTCTAATAGCATCATTACCGGGACCGCTAAAGATCATGGTTTTGGCAACATGTTCGTCCGAAAGAATCTGGCTATCCATTGGAGTCATGATGGCACGATCAAGAACGATCCGCCATGGCTGACGTCCCGGGACGTGGCGCACGGTGAAGCGAGGATCATCTGCCAGCACCGTTCCGACGCCCGTCATGACGGCATCATATTCACTGCGAAGTGCATGCACCCCACGCCTGGCGTCGATGTCCGATATCCATTTTGAATGTCCGGAATGGGTGGCGATTCTGCCGTCAAGGGTCATTGCCATCTTGATATGCACAAAGGGCTCGCCGCTGCGAATAAATTTGAAGTAAGCTTCGTTCAAGCGAGTCGCGGCTTCCGCCTGGCATCCGACATAAACAGGAATACCGGCTTCACGCAGTTGCTCGGCACCGCTGCCGGCCACATAAGGGTTGGGATCAAGGGTGGCGATATATAAGCTGCCGATTCCCTCGGCTATCAGGCGATTTGAGCAGGGAGGTGTTTTCTTCCCCGGTATCGCCGGGCTGCAGGGTTCCAGAGTGCAATACATGATGCTGCCGCGCGGATCTTCAGTGGCATTTTCAATGGCCATCACCTCGGCATGTTCGCGACCGTAAGCGGGATGAAACCCTTCACCGATGATGCGGCCATCCTTCACAATAACGGCTCCAACCATCGGATTAGGCGAGGTAAACCCAATCCCCTCGCGGGCGATTTCAAGTGCGCGCTGCATGAATATTTCGTGAGACAAACAGGTGCCCTTTCGCAACAATGGCAAAGTGTAGCTGATAGCTACTTAACGCCAATTTAGCATTGCTTCGGGGACAATACAGGAAGGCGCGTGCACGTCGATTTTGTGAAAAACAGCACAAACACGACATGCGCGCATAAGATAATCTTCTCCCATCCGGACTATACCGTCGGTACCGGAATTACACCGGTTCAGTCTGCCTGCTGGCAGAGTCGCGGACTTTTACCGCCGGTCAGGAATTCCCTCGCATGAGGGTCACCATGCCCCGAAGATTATTTCTAATAATATGCCTCTGCTTCACAGGAAACAAGGGCATTCTTAATTTAAGACCTGTCGCCATCATCCAAAACGGCTGCAGATCCTCTAACTTGCCACGGCGATATCAGGTGACCGGCCGCGTAGGTAGCTTGAAAATGGTGTCAGGTTTTCCATGTATGGTGCGATTTCCTCCAGCGAATTCAGGAAATCTGCAAACTTATGGCCGTCTTCGTCGCCTTCCAAATGATGAAAAACTGTACGATAGAAGCGGAAAAAATCTGCGTGGTGATGAGATTCAATATTTCCCAATACCAGCAGCTTTTCCTGACAATACATCGAGTAAATGACAGAAACATTGTCGAAGCGCTTTTCCGTTAGCTCAGCCACTACTTTCTGGCAAACTCCTTCGATTTTTTCCACCGGATGCTTCGTTTCCAGGAAGCGATGCATGAAATAAAAGATGTCGCCGAGGAGATCCTTTGGCGACGGTCGTTCACCGTCCAGGCCCACAGTGCTGTAGCGTTTTACATCGTGCATGCGCAGCGTCTTTTGATGAATGCGAATCTCAGGATTTTGCAAAGCCGTCATCGCCGCTATGGCATCATTTCCGGAGAGATCCCTAAAACTGGCACGCTCTACCTTGCCCTTCATCAGCAATATCGTTCCGCTGTCCGTGCCACCGTAAACACGGAGTGAACCAGTCAGGCATTCGCCACGTACAAACTCCAGAACGTCAATCAACTGGACCCCGGCATCCGCTGCGCGGAACTGCAAGCTACTGTCATCGCTGCCGCTAATCATTTCCCCGCTTACCATCAATTTGTAAACAACCTCGATGATTTTGGGGACGGTTGTTCCCGGCGGCAATACCGTGGCAATATTTCCAAAATGTTGCCTGGTCAATTCATATGACATTGGACTACTCAGGAATGCAGTCGGCAAATCCCGGCGTTTGGCGAGAAAAGCTTTCAGGCGCTGCCCGGCCATTCCGGACAGAGCGGACTCATCTGCGGCCACCAGGCTACATCGAAGCGCCTCACGACCGGCCGGAATCTCGTAAAGTTCATCGAATCCAATAAACCCTTTGCAGAGAAAGTCGTGCCGGCGTATATGCCGTTGCAAGATGCGCAGCGCAGCAGTATTGGTGTGGAAAATATATACGGTCGGTCTAGCGGTCATTTTCAGCCCTCAATGCCTCTTGATATGTCTTCCCTGACCCGATATTCGTGCTCGGGCGTTTCAATAGGATCGACGGCTTTGCTAAAATCTTGAAGAAGGGAAACGCGATTTGAGATGGATAAAACAAAAGGGGCCGGCAAATTGCCAGCCCCTTCACAAAAGGTGGATTACCTATTTGCCGATTGTCTTAATCAGCGAATTAGCGCGCACGTTATCATTTAACTGCATGCCGTTGATAAAGGAATGCTCCTTGTGCTTTGCAGCCGGAATTTTAAGCGCCGTCAAAGCACTCTGCAACGTGCCGGTCCGCGGCACTTTCTTGATACGAATACGATCAGGCTTGACATTGATTCTTGCCGGATCCGAGAGAGATTTGAAGCCTCTCATCGTCCCTTCGAAAATTCCGGAAAGGCCGGAAAGTTGCGCTTTGGCCGAATACCCATGAAAGACAAAGATGTTCTGACCATATTTGATGAAGTAAGACAGGACGCCAAGGACGCCTTGCTCGGTTGTTACGTCACTGACCATGCGTTGCGCATCCAGTCCATTTACCTTAATCGTATTGCGCTCAACAACCTTGGCCTGAGACTGCTGAATGAATTTGTTTCCGGCATCAATCGGACTGGCGCCTTCACCAAGGGTAAAAACGATTGCCGCACTGCCATCTTTATTGGCCATCTGGACTTGCGAGGGTGTATTTGCAAATTGCCAGCCGCTCGGCAGCGGGAACTGGAATTTTAGTCCGGGATGATAGAAAACATTGCCGTCTACGTACCCTTGCTGCGGATCCTCACCATAGACCAATCCTTCCAGCATTTGCAGGAATGGATCGCGGTTAACCTTAAGATTGCTGTTGCTAACCTTGCCTCGCCATTCGTTGGCCAGGTTGGTAACGGAGACAACGCGATCAGCGGGATTGGGATGCGTCGACATCCAGCTCGGCGGCCGACCGGCGCCACCTTCTTCAGGTGCAGTCATACGATCCAGCGTTCCAAAGAAATTTGCCATCTCACGGGCATCGTAGCCGATTCTCGTGGAGTATTCTACGCCAAGACGATCCGATTCCCGTTCAGCATCGCGGCCATATTTGAGAAAAAGGAGGCCAATGCCTGTTTGAGCTAAACCGGCAAAGCGGGCGACATTTTCACTAAAGATAGCGCCAAGCCCCAGTCCAACCGAGGCAAGTTGCGACTTGCTATACTGCTTGGCCGAATGGCGCGCAGTAATATGGCCGATTTCATGTCCAAGTACGCCGGCGAACTCTGCTTCATTATTAAGATGAGCCATGATGCCGCGAGTAAAGTAGACATAGCCACCCGGCACTGCAAATGCATTGATTACCGGAGAATCCAATAAGCGGAATTGATAATTCAGATTGGGCCGGTGCGAGATTTTTGCCATCGCCTTGCCCTTGGTCTCAATAAACTGCTGCAGTTTTGCGTCCTGATACAAGCCATACATGCCAACAATCGACGGATCAGATTGGTTACCAAGCTGGATTTCCTGTGATTCGGAAAGCAGCATAAATTCCCGCTTGCCGGACACCGGATTGACAGCACATGCAATTGCCCATACTGCCATCGATAGCAAAATTAGTCCGATCCATCCCCTCATTACGCGATTTTGCATAAGTGTTCCCTGTTCAAAATGGTACTTTCAATAGTTATTCGGATACACCCTTACAACCGTATATACTAATGATACAAGTTTTGCCGTTGCACACTTGAAAGCCCCGGCGGCTCCAGATTTCCGCTTTGACGGAAATAGGCCAGACGCCGTTCCAAACCACCGACCCAAACTGATTTCACAGCGGTTCCCGCGGCTTTGCGCTCTACCAATTCCAAATTTTGTGCTTTACTGTCCAATAACAGATGTGCCTCTCCCCCATCTTTTGAGACATATCGAATCCCAATCTTGTCACGTTCCGGGGAGCGCCGTTGCAAGCGAAGCAGTTCATCGAGTGCGGTAGAAAATGCCAGACGCACGTCGTCTGCTCGCTGATCTATAATATAAAAGTCCGGTGGTGGATCCAAAATAATTCCTGACAATTCGTCCGTAGGCTTTTCGCCGAGACCTTGCGTCAGGAAATAATAGCCGATGTAAGCAGTCATTAGAACAACCGCTGCAATTGCAATGATTTTGACCTGATTCATAGGTGTGTCCGCGGTGATTCTATTCAAATTGCTGGCGAAATGTGTCGAAGGCAGTACGCAACTCGCTCAGGCTCGCTTCCAGTTCCGCCACCCGGCCTTCCAGCTCAGCAATTTTTGTGCTGCTGCCACCGCCGGCGCTACGCACTGCTTTTTCATCCGGCACAACAATGGCTTCCTGCCCGCACAAAAGATGTCCATAGCGGCTTTCCTTCTGTCCCGGCATCCGCTCCAGGCGGGTCACCAGCCGCAACGGGGTGCGATCATCTCGCATCATTTCATCCAGCGTCTCTTCGACATCAGACAGGTTTTCAAAATCTACCATGCGTTCCGTCCGAGTCCTGATTTCGCCAACCGTTTGAGCGCCACGCAGAATCAGCACCGTCAATGCTGCCAGCTCGCGGGCATTTAAAAAAAGCTTCTCACGAAATCGGTGTTCGTATTTGCGCACGCGACTACCGGGTCCGGAGACCGTCAGGATCATTTCTTTCGCACGCAGCTTAACGAGGCAATCACTTATCAGTTGTTCATCATAATCTTCAACCGGAAAACGATTGGATTTTTGATTACAGCCATTCTTAAGTGCGTTTAATGACAGAGGGTATTGGTCCGGCGTGGTTGCTTCCTTTTCCACCAGCACGGCCATAATTCTTGCTTCTTCGGGCGTTAAGAGTATGCTCATAGCAGTCGTCAGTTCGGTTTAGACGCTAAAGAAAGCGCCAATCAAAGTCAGTTGTCAATTTTGCATTTCGGGGCGAAGCCGGTTAATTGCACTGTCAAGAAACTTAGGGAGAATGGCTTCGCGAGTCAACAGAATATTGTCCGGAGACATCAATTGTTGAATCATCTCCATGTATTTGTCCTCGCCAAATTCTGCAACGACCTGCTCCTTCCGTTCCGGTTGTTTAAAATGATGGAGCATGCTTCGGGGATCCGCCTCCGGGTGAAATTGCGTCCCAACGATTTCATCGGATATGCGAATGGCCATCATCGCGCGTTCAAGATCAGCCTTGATGCGTTCCTGCTCGCGGGATAGCAGCGTCGCTCCCAGCGATGTGAGATGATCCCAGGAAGGATCAATCACCTCATATTCGCGAAAATCAGCTGCGAAATATGGATTAGGGAGCTTCCCAAAAAGCCAGTCTTCATCGGCCGCCTCAGTCTTGAAGACCGGATGCACACCAAACGAGCGCTTGTAGCGTTTCTGAATCCGACCCAAATCAAAAAAACGGCACATCATTTGAAAGGAATGGCAGATAAAGAAAATATGTTTCGGCGTATTCTCAACGGATTGATTGTGCGCCCAAATTTTCTCCAGCAGGGTAAAATATTTCATTTCCCAAACGCGGCCTTCGCCTTCAAAAGGACTGCCCGGACCACCGGATGAAACATAGATATCGTAGTCAATACCGGGAATTTCCGATTTCGCGCGGGTATCATACACCTTGTATTCGACATTCAAGTTGTCATAGCGCTTGTCACTATCCCGAATCAATCCTTCGATAAGCTTCATGCCCTGGTTGGGCTCGTTATTGTATAAGTCAATTACGGCAACTCTAATTAGATCATTTTTCATAGTCCCTCATCTTTCTTGACAATCTCACATCCTGTGGTGTCAACAGCTTCTGCGTGATTCCTATTTCAGAATTAACTAATAGTCAAACTTTTCAGTCATTCTTCCGTTCCAGATAATTGTAGATCCATAGCTAACAGCAACCAAACACAATATCATCTTACATATTACACACCACAGCAATGGAATGCATTTTAATTTTTTGAAAATCGCTCATTGACGTCCAACAAAAGCCTTGTAACTGCAAGCAAAGATCACTAATTTTCTTAAAAACGGAGTCCCAATGAAATTCGGTAACTTTACGGCGACACTTGACGAGAACAATAAACTCCAGATACCCAACGAAGTTTTGCAACGCCTGAAACTGGTCCCGGGAGACAAGGTAGAAATCTCCTTAAAGCGGGTGAAATCAGGCAAGCTGTCGCTGCTCATGGCCTCCAACCCACTTTATAAACTGCTCGACATGTCCAATCTGGAAGCGTCGGCAGATTCCCAATGAAAATATTTGTTGATGAAAGTGCCTGGGTCTCACTGATCGACCCCAATGCCCCCTACCATGAAGAAGTGGCAAAAGAGTTTAACAAAGCGCTCAACAATGGGGATCGCATATTCACTCATAATATTGCGGTCGGCAACGCAACCGCCATTTTACGTGAGTCGCTGGGTATTTCTACGGCGATACAATTCAATCAAACTATTGAAGAAGCGTATGCCGGTACCCATCTGAGTATTGCCTGGATCGGCAGACGAACGCAAAAAGAAGCATTTCGCCTTTTGCGAAAGCACGCAGACCTGGAACTCGACCTCTATGACCTCGCAGCATATCTCACCATGCGCAGAAGGCGCATCACAACGGTTGTCACCATCAAGACCGGTTATCAATCGCTTGGCTTACGGGTAATCCCGGAAGGCGTTGATTTGTAGAATCTGAATCCCGAAAAATTACGCACGCCAAAATGCAAAAACCTACATCCCCCTGTGTCCCCCTTCGAAGGGGGAAGCAGGGGGATGTAGGTTTAAGAAAAACAATCGAGAAATTTGAACTGCCTTAGGCAATCGTTACATCATCATCCAGATAAACGTCCTGAATAGCATTCAGCAAGTCAACACCAACGTTCATCGGCTTCTGGAATGCTTTCCGTCCGGAAATCAACCCCATACCACCGGCACGCTTGTTGATAACCGCCGTACGAACAGCCTGCGCAAGATCGTTGGAACCGGAAGCGCCGCCACTATTGATCAATCCGGCACGACCCATGTAGCAATTCGCTACCTGGTAGCGGGTCAAATCAATCGGGTGATCGCTGCTCAACTCATCGTATACCTTCGGATGCGTTTTGCCAAATTTAACCGCATTATAACCGCCATTATTTTCCGGCTGTTTTTGCTTTACGATATCAGCTTGAATCGTTGCTGCAAGGTGGTTTGCCTGTCCGGTCAAATCTGCTGAAACATGGTAGTCGACCCCATCCTGCTTGAAGGCAGAGTTGCGGGTGTAGGCCCAGAGAATGGTTGCCAATCCGAGGCTATGTGCATATTCGAATGCTTCCGAGACTTCAACAATTTGGCGCTCACTGCCTTCGGACCCATAGTAAATGGTTGCCCCTACAGCTGCACAGCCCATTTCAAAGGCCTGGTCGATACTGGCAAACATGATCTGATCAAAGGTATTCGGATAGCTGAGGAATTCGTTGTGATTGATCTTCAAAATGAAAGGAATTTTGTGGGCATACTTGCGTGCTACTAGGCCAAGAACGCCAAGTGTGGAAGCAACCGCATTACAGCCGCCTTCAATAGCCAGCTTTACAATGTTCTCAGGATCAAAGTAGATTGGATTTGGTGCAAATGATGCACCGGCGGAATGCTCGATACCCTGGTCAACCGGTAGAATTGAAATATAGCCGGTGCCGGCAAGACGTCCGTGGTCATAAATTGACGCCAGATTACGCATTACCGGAATGGTTCGGTCACTTGGGCCGAAAATACGTTCTACAAAATCAGGTCCCGGTAAGTGCAGCATGTCGCTGGAAATTGTGTTTGACTTATGTTCCAGCAAATAAGATGCCTCGTCCCCCAAAAGCTCACTAATCTTTTTGCTCATGTCGTCTCCGTTGTTAAGATAATTCGCTTAATACAGCACGGAATATAATGCAATATTCTCATATTTCACAGAGGGAAAACTCAAAAAAGTCGGCGTATAAGGCAATGAGAGAATTAAAACGTTTGCAGTATCGACGCTTTTTTATTTGAGCGGCGGTTGCGTTTGATTTATCAACAATTCAGGCCGGTATTCAAAGTGCATCGTATCGTAGTGATACCAACGTCCACCCCAAATAAAACCGTGCTCTTCGAAAACTTCCACAATTTCCATCGGTATCTTATTGCGATAAGAATAGGTCTTATCCCAACGCCAATAGTGAGAATAGTCGACGTTGATATCGATGGTCATGCCAAAGCTATGCGTGCTCAAACGATCCGTCCCGGCAATTTTTCGCCAGACAAAGGTTCCGGCCGGCTTTTCCAAATATTTGCGATAGGCCGGCCCCAATGCATCCAGCTCAAGAGACAATCGCTGAAAAATCTTATCGAGGTCATTTACTGTTGTAACGTAGAGCGTTTTGTTGATTGAGTTTGGGAGCCATTGGATCGGCTTTAGTCGGCCTCGCACCATCTCTTCACTATCGCCATACATCTTGCGAAAAAACGGTTCATAGCGAATACGTCCCGGGTCATGCCGGTATGGTGGTGGTATCATGCTATCAGCGAGCGAGTATTCAAAATGAAACTGATCCTCGAGATCCGGTTGATTCAGCAATTGATCATGACTTTTCCTGCGAACCCCGTCATCAAAGATCATTTCAGTCCCGTCAGCCCAGACCACACTGTGAGCCGTTGCCGAGACCAAATGCTGTGGATAAGCAGCGAGCAGACGTTTGATGCCATCCGGCAAACGGTCTGCGGCATCACCTTCTTGAGCGCAGGATTGCATGAAGAGCAATGCTGCGATAATCACGAACGTGCGGACACTCATGACTGCTGCGCCGCTTGTTCAGGATTGTCACTCAAAGACACCGGAGCCAATTGCCGAACATTGAGATCCCGCTGCGGAAATGGAATTTCAATCTTGTATTCGCGAAATTTACGAACAATTGCGCAATGCAGATTCGAACGTATGTTCCGAGAAGTCTTCGGATTGCGGACCCATACTCGCAGCTCCATATCCCAGGCGGAGTCGCCGAAATTGGCAAGATGGACCAGCGGTTCAGGTCGGCGCAGCACATCTTTGTCGTCAGCTGCCACCTCTTTCAGCGCCTTAATTACAAGATCCAAATCGGAATCATATGCAACGCCGACTTTCACGTCCAGTAGAATGCGGGTATCATGATGTGATAGATTGACAACAGTCGAGGAAACAAATTCCGAATTTGGCACAATGATCGAAATATTATTCTCCGAGCGAATCGTTGTTGAACGAATGTTGATTTCGGTAACATCGCCGCGGATATCACCGACAACCACCCGGTCGCCTACCTGAATCGGTCGTTCGAATAGCAACATTAACCCAGCGACAAAATTGGAGGTAATATTCTGCAGGCCAAAGCCGATGCCGACAGAAAGGAAACCAAAAACCACCGCCAGCCCGCTAAGGCTGATGCCGATTTGCTGGAAGGCTATAATTCCACCGATGATCATCACCAGGTAGTGGATAATTCGCGAGAGGGTATAATGCATCCCTTCGTCCATGTTCATATAGGAAAAAACCTGTTTCGCGAAGAATCGCTGGACCAGTCGAGACATGACACCGAAGGAGCCGATCAAGACTGCCAGGATCAGGATCGATAGCGGCGTAATAGGCGTTTGGTTAATATGAAAAAGCTCAAAGCGCAGCAAGCGATTAAACGGGAGGCCCATCATCGCCATGCCTTGAACAAAACCAAATAGCAACATCAGATTGTGAATAATACGGTCGTATTTCTGCGCCTTGTCTTCTTCCATTTCCGCATAGTGCACAATTCGCTGTAAAAGCGACTTCCGCATGAAGCGTGACAGCAGAATGAAGACCAGCATAATGCCGACGAACAATAGCAGTTGTGAGGCCGTGATGGCATGACCGGCGACCTCGACCAGGGGGTAACTGAGGCCACTTTGAAGAAGTTCAAGAAATTCGTTTAAGCCCATGTAGAATCCTGTTTCAATATCGCAAACTAGAAGATACTCACAACAAAGTTCGAAGCGCTGCAGAAATTCCTATTTCACGAGGAGGAGGCGCTGAACGGTGCGATGGTTGTCGAAAATCATCTGAGCGAAATAGATACCTGAAGCAACGTTTTGTCCATCATCATTTTTACCTTCCCATCTGACTATATGCCGGCCTGCATTGCGATTCCCGGCAACCAACTTCTTAACAACTCGCCCAAGATAGTCAAAAATTCTTATGTCCGCAAAGCCGGGATTTGGAAGGTCAAATTGAATATTGGTACTTGCGTTAAATGGATTGGGATATCCGCTTATAACCGCAGACGTTCCGACCTGCTCGTCAGGAGGCAACTCGATCGTAGTGAGACCAACCGGTTCCCGACTGCGGACGATGCCATTGTCGCGCGTTGCCAAGTAGATAAAACCTTCTTCGTCAAATGCGATATCGTTGACTCTTTTCGAAGCCAATCCGTCGTTCCTTGCTTGCCATGAAATCCCATTGTCGTCAGAAAAGTAGATACCCTTGTTTATCGTTCCTGCCCAAATTCGCCCATCAGGCCCTTGCGCCAATGTAAGGATATGCTGATTGAGCAGTTCACCGCTCACGCGATGCAAATAGCTTTGTCCCAGCTTGAATCGATGAATGCCACGCTTAGCTGTACCAGCAACAACAACCCCACCATCCAGTTCTAGAAATTGGGTAAACTGCAAAATGTGATAGTTGAAAACTATCTTTTGCCACCTTGAATCTTCTGGTGTCCGGTAAAACAGACTTGAACCTGTGGAAAGATAGATAGTATCCCGGCTATCTACAAAAAGTTCGTGAACCCACCAATTGAATTGGCCGGAAAGCCCCTGCTTAATTGATATCCAGGTCCGCCCCTTATTTTTTGACAGGAACACACCTCGTTCGCCATCATTCATCGCCACATATACATGGCCGAGTGAATTGACTGCAAAATTGCCGAAAAAATTGCGAATTCGATGATCTGTAATAATTTGCCAGGTTTGGCCATTGTCAACAGATTTCATCAATCCCAGACTGTGACCCATCCATAATGTTCCGTCGCTTGCCTTTATCAACTTGCGGAAGGCTTTTCTACGACTTACCCAGTTGGGCCAGAAGGGATTTTTCTCACTTCGCCAAGTTCTTCCACGATTCTCCGACGAATACAAGTGGTCGCTTGAAGATGCGGTTATGAGCTTACCCGTATCCGTAAATTCGGCCAGAACTAAATTTGACCCGGTCAAACCATTTGATCGTTCAAAAATTTCACCAGTCTGTATAGAATAGACAAACAGGCCATTATCGGTTCCGACAAACAATGCACCGTCTGTACTCACAGCAGCAGTATTGACTTTATTGTTTCTGAATAGAGGAGTCATAGACCAGTTTGTTCCCATGTCGTTACTCAGGAACAAATCGCCATTGGAAGATATCACCCCCAACAGACTATCATTATGCGCAAAAACAACCGGAATGCTAACATCATAGCCACCAAAACGATCCTGAGCAAAATGCTCCCAGGTCCTGCCATAATCAAAGGAAGCCAAAACGCCGTTGCTGACAATACCAGCAATTATTTGCCCCAAAGCTGAAGAGGTGATTGATCTAATATTAGTGATACTTTGGTTAAGGCCTAACGGCCGCCAAGTCTCGCCTTGATCTCGGCTCTTGCTAAGGAACTGATTGTTAGTAGCAACGTAAATATCACCATTCTTAGCAATATGGAGATCTTGAATACGCCCGCTAAAAATTTGCTGCCATGAACCGAAACCAGGATGCGCTTTGTAAAGACCGTCATAATGTGCCAAGAAATTGTTATGTGAGGTGGTATATAAACAACCCAATGGATCAACTCCAGCCTGCAAACTAGACCCCAAGCGCACCGATTGCCAAGACGCACCTTCGTCTTCACTCTTAAAAAGCCCACCGAATGTTCCCCAAACGCCTGTGGCAGCAACAAATACGGCGTCATCGCCGCTTGACGCTATATCCTGAATCTTAAGTTGGGTTTGAAGATTTCCATGGACCGATTGCCACGTAAAGCCACCATCCTTACTGTAAAAGAGCCCGGAGTTTGAGGCGGTAACCCATATTTTGTTGTCGTTCTGGATATGTATTTTGTTTATAATTCCGCCCGTCGGTTTCCCGGTTTGCAGCCAAAAGTCCTGAGCCATTAGTACAAGCGGACAGAAAAACCCTAGGAACCAAATAAGAAATTTGCCCATAGCACGAATCTCCCTTCCGAAGTGCCTTATTGCAAAAGCGAACATACGCGGCAGAGCCGCATCCGAGTAACGCTTCAACGCTTCAACGCTTCAACGCTTCAACGCTTCAACGCTTCAACGCTTCAACAATCATAATATACAGTTAAGATATGATTCGACCCAATCCGTCACACGAATTACCCTAAAAGAAATTTGACAACACGTTGCGCTTGCATTCCACCTCACCCCCTTCTAAATTTGGACAAAAAAAGGGGCATGATGAGCGACTTCAAACTCAATACAAAGTATCAGCCATCCGGCGATCAGCCGTATGCAATCGATCAGCTTGTGGATGGCCTCAATAGCGGCGAGAAATTCCAAACACTGCTCGGTGTTACCGGGAGTGGGAAGACTTTTACCATGGCCAATGTCATTCAGAAGGTCAATCGCCCAACGCTGATCATGTCCCACAACAAGACGCTTGCCGCACAGCTATATGGCGAATTTTTGCAATTCTTCCCGGAAAATGCCGTCGAGTTTTTTATCAGCTATTACGACTACTATCAGCCGGAAGCGTACGTTCCGAGCAGCGACGTCTATATCGAAAAAGACAGCTCGGTCAACGAAGAGATTGATCGACTCAGATTGCGCGCAACCGCCTCATTGATGTCCCGGCGCGATACCATAATTGTTGCCAGCGTCTCCTGCATCTATGGCATCGGTTCCCCGGCAGATTATGAGATGATGGTTGTGCGCATGGCTCGCGGCGATGAAATCAACCGCTACGAGCTGTTCGGCAAATTGATTGATATTCACTATACCCGCAACGACCTCAGTCGCGACCGCGGCACATTTCGGGTAAAGGGCGATGTGATTGAGATTTATCCGGCGTACGAAAAATATGCGGTGCGTCTTGACACCTTTGGCGATGAAATCGACAAGATCCAATATCTCGACATTACTACCGGTGAGATACTTCATGAAACGGACAAGGTGATGATATTCCCGGCCAGTCACTTTGTAACCACGGAAGACAAAATGCGCCGGGCTATCGGCACCATTCGCACCGAGCTCGCTGAGCGCCTCGATTACCTGCGTAGCAAGAACATGCTGCTGGAAGCGCAGCGCCTTGAACAGCGCACCAACTTCGATCTGGAAATGATGACAGAGATGGGTTTTTGCTCAGGTATCGAAAATTACTCACGCCATATCTCAGGACGCGAGCCGGGTCAACCGCCTTATACACTGATGGATTTCTTGCCGGAGGATTTCTTGCTGATCGTTGATGAATCTCACCAGTCGCTCCCGCAGGTCCGCGGTATGTATGCCGGCGACCGCTCTCGTAAGGAAACCCTGGTGGAATACGGATTTCGCCTGCCCTCGGCCCTCGACAACCGCCCACTCAAGTTCGATGAATATATGGAACGTATCAATCAGGCAGTATTTGTATCGGCAACACCCGCACCTTTCGAAATAGAACTCAGCAAGGGGATTGTAGTTGAGCAAATCATTCGTCCCACCGGCTTGATTGACCCCATTATTGATGTGCGTCCAACCAAGGGGCAAATTGATGACCTGATCGAGGAAATTCGGCAGCGTATCGAAAAAGGTGAACGTGTTTTGGCCTTAACGCTAACAAAGCGGATGTCGGAAGACCTGACCGATTATTTACAGGGGCTGAATATCAAAGTGGCCTATATTCACTCTGAAATCGATGCCCTGCAGCGCGTAGACATTCTTCGTGACCTGCGACTTGCGGAACATGACGTGCTGGTTGGCATTAACCTACTGAGGGAAGGCCTTGACCTCCCGGAAGTATCCCTGGTGGCAATTCTTGACGCGGACAAAGAAGGTTTTCTGCGTTCAGAGGTGGCGCTTTTGCAGATCGCCGGCCGTGCTGCCCGTAATGCAAATGGGAAAGTCATCTTTTATGCGGACAAGATCACAGACTCTATGCAACGCACGATGGATATTACCGAAATCCGTCGTGGCAAGCAGCAGGCCTATAACGATGAACATGGCATCACGCCGCAGACCGTGTATAAGAGTGTCGATGAAATCATGCAGTCAACAGCCGTGGCAGATGTCCGCGCCAAATACAAGGAGACCGCTGCTCCGGAAGATGATCCGGTATTTGATGTGCTCGACAAACTCAGCGGCCAGGAGCTGATCGAGCGCCTGGAAGAAGAAATGAAAAATGCAGCTGCCCAGCTCGAGTTTGAGAAAGCCGCCCGTTTGCGTGACAAGATTCTGAAATTAAAGGGCCAGGTAGGTGACGCACCGAAAAAACGGCGGTCTAGATGAAAAAGGAAATTCCAAATTCCAAGAAAGTATCAAATCCCAAAAGAAATCTCAACGTACAAATCTCTAGCGCCAAAGTCCTCTAATCCACTTAGCGCATACTCGCAATTTCATTCTACGTTTTTGGAATTTTTCCTGTTGGGATTTGGGATTTTGAATGAAGTAACTCAGAAGTCAATTTTATGAAACATCTTACAATTATCTTCCTATGCCTGTCCACGCTGTTCGCCTTTGGCAACCCAATGCCTGCGGACCTCGACAGCCTGCTGATGCAGGGAAAAAACCAGATCTACGATCTGAAAATGACCGAGGCAGCGGAATCATTTCAAGAAATAGAAAACCGCTATCCCGATCATCCGCACGGATACGTCAATAGCGCCTTACTCAACATCATTTTCTATTCGTTTAACAAGGCGGATGATTCTCTCGCCACCCTTCTTGATCAGCAAATATCGCGTGCCAATGATGTCAGCGAAGACTATTTGGATGAAAATGAGAAATTGGCCGAAGCACACTTTTATCGTGGTGTTGCCAGCGGTCTGCGTGGTATGGTTCACGTCATGGACCGCAGCTATGTCAAAGGTTATTTTTCCGGACGCACTGCGAAGAACAGCCTGGAAAAAGCGGTAGAAATTGACTCGAGCTACTATGATGCTTACATCGGGCTGGGAATCGTTCACTACTACGCAGACTTGCTCCCGGGCATCCTCAAATTTTTTGCCGGCGTGCTTGGCTTTAAGGGCAATCGCAAGTTGGGCATTGAAGAAGTTCAGCTAACCGCTTCACGCGGCCACTCGCTTCGGACTGAAGCACAGTTCATGTATAATATGATTCGCTACTTCCTGGAAGGTGAACGCCGTAGCAGCATTTCTGCCGTCAAAAAGATGTATAAGAAATATCCCGGTAATCACGCCCTGGGGCTGTTTCTCGCCTACCATGACAGACGCAACGGCCGCATCGAGAAATGCATCGAGTATTGCGAAGCGATCGACGATATCGACCCCAGTCTTGCCCCGCTCATCAACAATCTCAAGCTCTACAATCTGGCAATTGCCCGCTACCGGCTAAATCAGTTTGATCAAGCTGAAATACACTTTGAGCAGCTCCTGGAATCGGACACCAAGCTCTCTCCGTACTATCAATCGGCCATTCATTATTATATGGGTCACCTTGCCGACCTTGGCGGCAACCGCCAGGCAGCGGAATACTATTTCAACAAGATCAGGAACACAAAGGAAACAAAGTATTACTACGGCCTCTCCCAGATGCCCTCGAAGTATCCGATGGATCCGCTGATGAAGAAGTATCATTTAGCCAACAACCTGGTTTATAGCCACAAGTTCAAGGAGAGCATGGCGATCGCAGAAGAAATAACCGAGGCCGTGTTAAAAGGCGAAAAGAGCCCGAATCCCAATTTCAAATACCTCGCCTACAGCATCCTGGGAATCAATTTTCACTATACGCGACAGCTCTTTCCCGGGAAGGAAGCTTTCGAGAATGTCACACCAAGACTTTCCAAAATGGAAGATGATTTTCAGCGCGCCTGGATCTATATTCACTACGCGCGATGTCTACGTGATCTCCAACATTACGACGATGCCAAAAAGGCGCTGGACAAAGCAGCAAAGATCGATGACGACTACACCAAGATCATCGTGAACAAAGAGAAATTCATCATCGACAAACGGATACAGCGCCGTCAGCAAAACCGGGCGCGACAAAGGCAATCATGAACATACTCTTGATCGGGAGCGGCGGCCGCGAACATGCCATGGCGTGGAAAATCCGTCAGAACCCGGACGTCAAAACGCTCTACTGCATCCCCGGAAATGGCGGCATAGCTTTACTCGCTGAATGTCATAACATCCCACTCAACGATCACTCCCAAATCATACATTTTGTCAGGGAAAAGAATATCGATCTCACGCTGGTCGGTCCGGAAGTGCCATTGGTAAACGGCATCGTCGATGATTTCTTTGCAGCCGGCCTGCCGATTTTCGGCCCGAACAAGGCGGCTGCACAGATGGAAGGCAGCAAGGTCTTTTCGAAGCAGCTGATGGAGAAGTACCAAATTCCCACGGCCGACTACCGCGAGTTCAACAATGCAAACGCCGCGCTTGCGTACATAGACGCGTATCCGGGCGCTGAGATGGTTATCAAGGCAGATGGATTGGCTGCCGGCAAAGGTGCGATTGTCTGTATGAGCAAAGAGGCGGCCCGTGAAGCCGTTCGTCAGGTGATGACCGAACGAATTTTTGCGGATGCCGGCTCGAAGATCATCATTGAAGAATTTATGACCGGTGAAGAATGCAGCATTTTCGTCGTGACCGACGGTAAGGACTATTTTGCGCTGCGCCCGGCCCAGGACTTCAAGCGGGCATTAGACGGTGATCAAGGCAAAAACACCGGTGGCATGGGCAGCTATGCCCCTACCCCCTTCCTAACCGATGATTTGCATGAGCAGGCCGTTCGCGCCATTATCGAGCCGACGCTGGCAGCATTGCGATCCGAAGGCATCGACTATCGCGGCATTCTTTACTGCGGCTTGATGCTCACACCAACAGGTCCGCGAGTGGTCGAATTCAACTGCCGCTTTGGCGATCCGGAAACCCAGGTGGTTTTGCCGTTGCTGGATAGTGACCTCGTCGATATAGCTTTAGCAGTGCATGAACAACGCCTGGGGCAATTCAGACTAAAGCTAAGCACCAAATCGGCAGCTTGCGTGGTTTTGGCTTCCGGTGGTTATCCCGATGCCTACGAAAAGGGCAAGCTCATCTCCGGCCTCGACAAGCTCCCTGAGGACATCATTACATTTCATGCCGGCACCCAAATTCGCGATGGAGAGCTGGTCACATCCGGTGGACGTGTCATGGCATTGACAGCTGTGGCAGACAGCCTCGAAACAGCGATTCAGCGTATCTACAGTTCTGTGCAAACCGTAGAATTTGACGGTATGCAATTCCGTAGCGACATCGCAAAACGGGCACTTTCCTAACCAAATTCTTCAAAACGGCAGCGAGTTTCAGTGGTCAGCAGTCACATGGAAATCACTTTCTTACCTGTATTTTTCTACGTAACTTCTAATATTTAAAAGCCATTCACGGAGTTTTCAGTTCTGACTCCGACTGTAGATCCCGGTAGCGCTGGAGAACGGAATACCCTGCGTTGCCTACGTACTGCGCTTTGGGCCAAATGGCCAGAAAGAGCATGGATCTAAGTCGCCACCTGGAGGACAGATTATGCAAGGGAACCGCGTCTTCTATCTGCTACTTGTTGCGATGCTAATCTTATGGAATTGCGAAGACAAAAAGCCGCTTGACCTGGTGGGGTTTGATCCACCAGCGAATTCAACGGGCGCCAAATTGAACCGTGGCTTGCTGGTAGCAAATGGCAGCTACCAACCCGGTTATAGCACCGGCGCTATCCGCTCAACTGAAATCACCATTAGCTGGCAGCAGGCATCCACAAGCAATTTTGCAGCCTACCAACTTTATCGCGATCAAGAGGTGGTCAGCACTACCGCGAATGTTGCCCAAACAAGCTACACGGACACATCGGGCATTCAGCCCAACACATTTTACAACTACCGCTTGGTCACCCTGGATCGTAACGGCCTTTTTAGTGAAGATACAATCCGCATAAGGACCCCGATTTTTGAAACGCCCTATAATCTTTCCAGTCAAAACCTGACCACCACAAATGAAGCGATTCGCTTAAACTGGCAAAACCGCGCAGAATCCGCCAGCAGATATCGAATTTACCGCAAGATTTCCACGGCGCCTTCAGCAACTTTTAGCGCCATAGGCACCTCTGCAGACACCAGTTTTGTTGATGACAACGGACTATCGGCAAACCAAACATATGATTATCAGGTCACGGCCTTAAATGACTTCGAAGAAACCAATCGCTCAGGGACGCTTACGGTTCTCAATAGCTACCGGCTAATTGCCCCGGATCTGACAATCTTGTCACAAGTTCCCGGTCTGCGATCCGTGCGTCTTTCCTGGACTGATAACTCCAACGCCAACGATCAATATCGCATTTACCGGCAGCGAGGCAATGAAAGCGCGGAAGTTATTGCCACTGTGCCCAACACCTCCAACGAGTTTGTGGACGAAGATACGCTTGCCAGTTTAGCAGCAGATTCCAGTTACGGCTACATGGTTGGGGCCTACAACAGCTTTAGCGATCACGAAGCGCGTAACCTGTCGCCTGACTTCATCACCATTCGCCCACCCGCACCATTCACGAACATCGTTGAGGATTTCGAATCCGAGCCCACACGCCGCTGGCGCTTTTTCTCATCCACTGTTGATGGCCGCATCACCCGTCGTGACACTCTGGCCCACGGTGGCCAATACATGCTATTGATGGACGTTGCGCGCGATGGCGTCTACAATATTAACGAGGCAATCCTCACGGTAGATCTTTCCAGCATCCCTGCAAATGCGGATTTGTTTCTAAGGTTTTACAGTAATACATTTGACGACGAAGTTACGAATGTCGAAGACTTCGTTCAGGTAAGTAGCGACGGCGATTCCTGGACGACCATTATGGCGTTTCAGGCAGCCCCCTTTCTTTGGGTGCGCAACGAGTTCAACCTACGCGAGGTGGCCGGGCAACAACCCTACAGCGCTACCTACAAAATAAAATGGCAGCAGGCCGACAACTTTTCATTTCCCACGGATGGAATTGGTATCGACGATATCGAAATATCATCGCAATAACCAGATTCACGACGCAACTGGCGGAGGCCTAATGAAGTCACTCTACACCGCGCTACTCCTGTTATTGATCTCCGGTTCCACCCTGATATTTGCCCAAACATACTCACCGGCCAACACCGACGCCCCTCTTTCCTTTCGCAATCGCGCGCTGGCCGGAACCATTCCTGATAATCTCGACCTTGTTTTCGACCCAATTGAATTACGTTTCGTTGAAGGCACGCATATTTTCACCAATCTCAGCAACCTGACTTCAGGCGACGAACAGGTGTTGCAAAATCAATCCGATAACGAGTACCTGATTGGCGTCGCCTCCCAAAGCAGGTTATTCCCGAACCTCTGGGGATCATTGCTGGTTCGCTTTCGCAACAACCGGGCTTCTGCCCCAATTGCGATAGATAGTGATCTGGATGGTTTTGATGATATTTTTGAAGAGGGCAGCGTTCAAAACAACCACACCGAATTGCTGGACGTAGATAGCGATGGCCTTTTTGATATCAGACAGACAATCTTCCAGGAACGACGCAATTTTCCCTCGACGCGCATGTTTATGCTGGTAAACAACTACAGCTACCTTTCAGGACGCTGGACGCTTGGGCTGCGTCTGGCCTATGGTCGTGATGGTGACAAATCGACCACTGCAGATGGCATCTACGGAAGCGGTACCGGCCCGCTTCTGGGCGTTGAAAAAGGTGCAGCCAGCTCCGGCTTCGACTTTCGAGTGGTCAACCTGCCTACCAATCTACCGAACTTTCTGCAGAGCGAATTCGGCAACTTTTTAACGGAGAACAAAGGTAGATTTACCCTGATTTCCGGATCGGCAATGTCGCGGCTAAGGATCGGCAATCTGCGTAACGTTGAATTTCGCCTCGATGCCGGTTATCGCCAGGAGAAGCAAACCCGCAGCATCTTTGATACATACGACGGCAGCTTCGCCAATTTCAACAGCGAGATAAATGGCTTCCAGGACAATTTCCAGGAAACGCAAACCGATATCAGCAGCATTACAAATTTGGCCGACGGCTTTCATAGCGGATTTTCATTGAAGCAGGTCTTCAACGCTGGCGATGAGCGGCGCTATGACGGTTTCTGGAAATTCGGCGTGGACTATACCCGTATGTGGCTTGATTATGACTTCGACAATGCCGGGAGCGTCATTCGAAATCAAAGCGTATTTGATGGCAGCGATACCTTGCGCACTGATATCAATTCAGCCATCAACGCGTCTCAATCGACGGTCGCAGCAAACAGCGGCACCTTCGATCGTATTGCCTTTTCGGCCCAGGTGAATGCCCCGCTCGATGAGCGGCTCACATTCGGGATTGGTGCAACCTACCGTTATTCCAAAGTTGACCGCGACGGCGATCAGGAATTCCTGGTTGCCCAAAACAACAGTTTCGAGGTCATCGACGCCACGCGCGGTAATGACTTTGACCAGGTAGTAAATGAAACAGCCAGTGGTGCATTAACGTTTTCCAGTGAAGAACATCGCATTATTTTACCGGTGGGTATCGAATACAGTCTGACCAAAAGCCAGAAATGGCGGCTCCGCTTCGGAGCCCTCTTCGATTTCGTGAAGCGAGTGGAGAATGATCGTTTTGAAGTAACAGATGCCCAACCCCGGGTGGTGACCACTCAATTTAGCGACAACACCACCGACGTTCGCCTGATCGACAACACAACGGTATCAACCAGCCGCCAGGACAAGACCAATGCCAGCAGCACGGATTTCCTCTACGGCCTAGGATATAGTCCGCTCACAAACTTACAAATAGATATCCTCGGATTTCTTGGGACAGATGAAAACACGGAGATTTTAAGTACTGAATTTTTGCGTCAGCTTCGACTCTCATTCACGCTGCGCATTTAGATGATTGATCAACGCTTCCCCGCAGAACTTACAATATGCGGCATCCGGATCATGTCCTTCTGTATTGCAGCTCCTACACATCAGACGGGCAGTTGAACGCATTTCCTCACGAGCCAACTCGGTTGTAACGATCCCGGTAGGCACCGCGATAATTGCATATCCCATTATCATCAGGAAAGCGGATAGTGTCTGCCCGGCAACTGTCTGCGGCGTAATATCTCCATAACCAACCGTCGTCACGGTGACAATCGCCCAATAGATCGAGCGAGGGATACTAGTAAATCCATGCTCCTCACCCTCTATCAGGTACATCAACGAACCGACTATTACAGCCAGCACCAATACCGTATAGAGAAAGACAATGATCTTGTGCCGACTCGCGACAATCGCCCGCCCAAGTACGCCTGCCTCACGCACAAATTTAACCAACTTCAACACCCTGAACACCCGCAAAATACGCAAGGTTCGGATGGCTACGAGAACCTGGGTACCCGGGAAGAAGTAGCTGATATAGGTAGGTATGATAGATAGTAGATCAACTATGCCGAAGAAGCTTCGGGCATAGCGCCACGGCCTAGCAGCAGTATAGAGCCGCATCAAATACTCAACGGTAAAGAGAATAGTAAATCCCCATTCTAGGCCGGTGAGCAGAGGGCCATAGTTAGTGCGAAAATACTCGGTACTTTCCAGCATCACCACTGCGACACTAACAAGAATGGCGATAATTAGAATAAGATCGAAGGTTTTTCCGGCCGGCGTTTCCGTTCCGAAAATAATATCTCCAAGGCGGTCCCGGGAGCGGTGGGCATCAGACGCACCGTTTTTAGCTGCCATCTTAAGTCCTGTCAAAGGTTTATTGCCAGATAAAGATATAGCGAATGCCTCTTTCAGTCAAATTGAAATTCAGGAAGGCCGATGATTGAAAATTTGCTTGAATCGCATCAATCAGATGATTAAGTAGTGACAGATATATTCATGCAGAAGAAGGATGTCCCAGATGAATCCACTCGAAAAAGCAATCGCAATTGCAGTTGAGGCGCACAAGGGCCAAACAGACAAATCAGGGCTCCCCTACATTCTCCACCCCTTGCGAATCATGATGAAAATGCCGGATGAGGCGACCCGCATCGTCGCAGTGTTGCATGATGTGGTGGAGGATACTGATTGCACGTTGGCAGATCTCAGGAGTGCCGGATTTTCCGAGGAAATTGTTGCGGCTGTTGATCGGATGACGCATCGAGCATCCGACAGCTATGAGGCCTATATTCACAAGATTGCAGACAATGCTATTGCCCGGAAAGTTAAAATTGGCGATCTCGAAGACAACATGAATGTGCGGCGACTGCCCGACATACGTGACAAAGATCTTGAACGCATTCGGAAATATCACAAGTATCACCTGATGCTTTCACAACTGGAGAACGACAAGTAGAAGTGCTATGACCGGGATATCTGAAAACTTTGTTGAAGTAGACGGGCTAAACATCTTCTATCGAAGCGGTGGACAATCGGACCTGCCATTGGTCATGCTCCACGGCGGCGGTAGCGACCACTCCGGCTTTGCCTGGAAGCATGTGCTCCAACGGCTCTCAGAAACTTTTTCTGTTGTGGCAATCGACCTGCCGGGCTATGGCCGCAGCCAGCGGCCGGAATTGAACGGGCAAAATCCCTTCCCCTTTCACATAGACTTCCTTCCGCGGATTCTTTCTGCGCTAGGATTGAAACGCTTCGACCTCATGGGACTTTCTATGGGTGGCGGCATTTCCATTGGCTATGGCCTACAGCATCCTGAAACCATTCGGCGACTGGTGCTCGTTGATAGCTACGCCCTGGATGAAACTATTCCGGGAGGCAAAATGACCTGGCTGGCCAGCCGCCTACCACTGCAAAAGAAATTTCTGCGTCCTTTGCTGCAGCGGAATGCCTTTCTGGTGAAGATGGGCCTTTTCAATCTGTTTTACGACCGGGAAAAGGTGACACCGGAACTGGTAGAAGATGCCGTGCAAGCTCTTAATGCCGCCGGCACGCATCCAACCTGGGAGGCCTTTCTCGAGCACGAACTAACACCTCGTGGCGCCCTTTCCAGCTTTGCCGACAAACTTTCTGAGCTACGAGTGGAGTCTCTGCTTATTCATGGCGACACGGACCGGCTTTTTCCATTACCCGGGGCCGAAAAGGCGGTCGCCAAGCTCCCGAGTGCTCGGCTGGAAATCTTTCATGAATGCGGCCATTTACCGCCACGGGAAAAGCCCGAAGCCTTCGTTGAAACGGTCACGCAATTCCTGACACAACAAACCGTGGTCCGTCAGGATTGACGTTGGATCTCGTAAATTGAAACAGTGGATACCCGACCGTCAGTAGTCACCTCACGGGTGAATTGACGCGCAGAAAAGCCGCGTGCTTTCAGCAATGCGAAAAATTCCGCGGCAATGGGGCGATTGGGTTCAGCCAGAAGAATACGACCATCTCTCGCAAGTAACATCTCAAAGGTGTGTAATATCGGCAGGAAGGCTTGCTTCTCGTAGAGCACGTCGGCAGCAACAATACATTCGAAGGCCTGTCCGCTTGGCGGCACGCGCCAATCCAGGGATGCAATTTCCGGCGATTCCTGAAAGTTAACAATCCAGTTCAGCTCGCTGATCCGCAGGGCGTCCGGTAATAAGTCTGTCAGCAGTACATCCGCACCGGCCTTGTGACAGGCCATTCCCACCAAGCCAAGACCGCAGCCTATCTCAAGAACCTGCTTTCCGTCCATGTTTGCTCCGTTCAGAATGTAGTCAGACAAAGCGCGGGCTGACGGCCATAGTTCCGCCCAATATGGCGCGAGATCATTGCCGGTAGTTCCTTCAGCAGCCGCAAGTTCGAGGGCAGCATCAACATCGGCGACTTTATAAAGTTTGAATGAATGGCCGGCAATATCAAGTTTGACCATCTCCAATTCATATTTTCGATGGAGCCATTGATACAAGCCATCAAATCGATAGGCCATATCAGGTGTTAGGGGTAATTTCAAAGGGGCTGTTCCTGAATCAGAAGTTTGATTTCCCCATGACGGTACCAACCGGCCTATCGGAAGGCAGGCGATTAAGTTGCACAAAGAATGTCGCACCGGTTCCGGGCCCGTCGCTCTCGGCCCAAACCTTGCCGTCATGCAGTTCGATTAGCTGCTTCACGACCGATAGACCTAGTCCGGTTGACGACTCACCGCCTGTCGGCACAGCAGACAATCTGGCAAATTTGCCGAAGAGCTGCTCTTTGTCTTCCTCCGTCAATCCCGGGCCGTGATCCTGTATCTCGAGGATTGCCTTTCCATTCACGCCGGCCGGAGTGGTATGACAATAGGTTCGAACGATAATGTTCTTTTCCGGGGGTGAAAACTTGATCGCATTGCTGATCAAATTGTCAACAACCTGGTACATCCTCTCCGGGTCACATGAGACCAGGCATTCATCCTTTTCTGAGAAAACCAGTCGTTGAAACTTGCTCTTAGCCCGTGGACGATTGTTCTGAACAACCTTGCGAACAATATCGGCCAGCGCCACCGGCTCTCGCTGAAGCGCCAATTTTCCGCTTTCCATCATGGTTGTATCCAGCAATTGACCAATAATGCGTAACATACGCCGCGTGCCGGTAGCAATTTTGTCTGCATTACGATACACTTTCGGGTTCTGTTCAGGGGTATCCAGAATCATTTCAGAAAAACCCATAATGACCTGCAGCGGATTCTTCAAGTCATGGGCCGCTATGCTCAGGAATTCGGACTTCAAGCGATTGGCTTCCGTCAGGGATTGATTTAGCATATCAAGTTGTCGATAAGCTTCGGTAAGCTCCTTGTTCTTGTTGCGGATAAATTCCTTTTCCTTTATCTCGCTCACCATATAATTGAATGCCCGCCCCAATTGACCAATTTCATCCCTGGTGCTCACTGGCACAGCAAGGTCAAAATTGCCATCCGAGAATTCAACAACAGCTTTTGAAATTTGAACCACGGGTTTGGAAATCTGACGACTCAGGAAAACCGCGAGTAGAAGCGAGAGCAGCACGCCGAAAGCAGAAAAAAGGATCAATGAGGTCAATTCCTCACGAACCGCCATGAGATAAACATTGTCTTTGAAGTCAACTTCAACCAGTCCGACAACGGCGCCTTCGCTGTTGCGGATCGGGGCATAAGCAGACACCCACTGACCAACTTTATCTTCATAAATGCCGGTATAGGATGGGATTCCGTGTTCGAGGGTTGGCAGCATTTCCGCGCGAATTGCGTAAGTATCACCGACATATTGCTCCTGAAGCATAGCCGTAAACTGCAGGCTATCTTCTGAAATTCGCCGAAAGGTATAAACGTTGTTTTCTTCAAATCCAAGGTATTCATTAACCATGAAATCTCTCAGGGCGCCCATAATTTCCTCGTACTCCGGAGTGCCCATCGATTCCCGTCCGCTCAACGTCTCGTATTTATTGCCATCAATCGATATAGCAATTGTGTTCGCGGCAAGCTGCAGCTGATTCTGCAGGTTTTCGAGGATCAGGTCAACGTGCTTATTGTAGTTGTAGAGTCCAAAGAGGAGGATTATCAGAAAGGTGAGCCCACTCAGCAGAAATGCAATACGCGTTACCAACCGTGACTTGATGGAAGCATCAAAGTCCGGGGTGCGTGTTCTGGTATTTGCCCTGCTGTTTTTCATTTTATCAAGTCCGGGTTCTGACAATCAAATTTGTCAAGACAACTGTTTTTCCGACTCATTCTCCATACATAAATACACTTTGTGCGGCGCTATCCCCTTCTCGTGACAGATTTTTTCCACCTGCCTGAGCATATACATGCGATGTGGACGGGTATATCTGACTTTGCCATCAAAGCTTCGGGTAAATTCAGCAGCCAACAATTCCGAATCCGGATAATTCCTTTCAAACTCGAGGAAAACATCCCTGCTAAATCGCACAACGCCCAGCGACACATAGGCCAACTGCTCAGCTGGTATAATACGGACAACATCCTCGGTTAGGATTTCATAATCTGCTTCAAAATTCTCCCGGTAAATCATTGGATCAAAATGCAGTCCGATTTGAAAGCCATCCTCAACCAGTTGCTGAATCGCCTTCATGCGCGCCGATAGCGACGGTGTTCCCCGATCGTGCAGCTTTAATGCTATATCGGGAGAGAGACTAAAGCTCACAATCACGTTATCCAGCGGGCCAAGCTTGCGAATGACCTTGATGTTCACAGATTTGGTCCGTAACTCCAGCTTTGCCTGTGGATAGCGGGCAAAGAACGGCCAATAGTTTTCCCATTCACAGGTAATATGGCTTAGCGCCAGGCAATCGCTGAACTCTCCGGCATGAAACCAAATATGTTGTCCGTCCGGCACCTGCAGGGTTGCAGCCTCCATCTCAGCAATAATTTCATCATGGTTCACAAAGAACACCAAATCCGGCGATTTGAAATAGCCTTGCAAATAACAATATTCGCACTCGTAGACACAATTGTATGCGTGAATGAAGTAGAAATGCGGCTCGCCTGCCAATCCATAGGCGTCCGGCGCAACCTTCAGTAAATTGCCTTCTTTACGGCCGATAAACAGATTGAGTGATGTCCGCTTCTGCAAATACGGTTTTCGTGCACGCCCGAACACATCCTCAACTTTTGAAATATAGTTCACGCTTGCCTTTGGAAAAGCGTCAATAATCCGCAAAGTTTGCGGATCATCTGCAACAGCTTCTTCAACAAACAGTGTTTTGAATTTCAATTTGCCTGACTATCCTCACCCTTGGCGGGTTTTGATTTTCCATTTACAGACATAACTTCGCCGCTCAGAATTTCCCGGTAGGCGACATAGTCAAAACTCTTTAGGGCGGCACATTTCCTGTCTAACTCATCTTCATTTTCCACAGTAAAACTGATGCCAAGGGCATTGGTTTCGTAATCGCGGGCGGGCGACACGCGAATATCATTGCCGCGAAGCGGTTCAAAAATGGGCTTCAAGCTCTCCTCAAGCCGACGCCGAAATGGATTCAGGTAGTCCCGCAATTCATGAATGAGTCGAATTGTGCGTTTTTTGGGATGCTTTTCTGACTTCAGAATATCATCGATGGGCAAAAAGTCAGGCAAATGCTTAGCTGAACGCTTTTCTTTAACCACAACAGCTTGCAAGAGGCTCGTTAGCTGCCTTTTTTGCGCAACAGTTGCATAGAAGCCGTCCGGCAACTCAATCCGCTCATTTTCCGGCTCCTCCTGGTGAGCCAGCTTCTTAAAGTGATTGAAGAGTGCGTGACTGTAGCGAAGAGCATCTTCAGCGATATCGGCACAAAGTGCCTGTTCCCCTGCCCTATCGGAAATCATTTTCAAAGAGCGAAATGGTATATTAAATCGTTTACAAACTGACGCACAGGCCCATAATTCACGGTCAACGATCTGGGCAAAATACGACAGCGGTTCGGCGTCTTCCTTCTCCAGAATCCGCCGGCTGGTTGATATGCAGTCAATTTCTGCTGCATCATCAACTGAAGTAAAAGTCTTGAATTCTACGCGATTGTCAATGGCGCCATATACTGTGCGAACGCTGACAATTCTATTGAGCTTAAGATCGTAGTGCAGACTGCCGGCAACCCCAAGATTCAGGACTTCACTGATTTGCATACCGGCGTAACTGATAGCCGCGGCCAACGTTTCAGTGGTATTTTGCCGCCCTTCACCGCTAATCACTACAAGGAATCTCTCATTTTCATAGAGTCCCTTAACGGGAAAACTCACCGGATGAACCGCAAGTTCCTCTAGGAATACTCGCGCTTCGCCACGATGAGCAAAATGGAGCAAAATACGCTTGCCGTGCTGGTGCTTGCCTGAACTCAATAACGCCTTACCCTCGTTTTTCATCTCTAAACTTAATGAAAACTGTCGTCTGAGGCAAAGCCGGGTTTTATTCAACCGGCTCCGCTACGTTGGTAGCCAAGCCGGCATCCTGGCTGGAAATTTTCTTATTGCAGCAGGCCGTTCAGTCGGTCTATCAACTCGCCAATTGTTGTGCCGCTGGTAGAGTGGCCGAGGTTGATAAAGAAGATATCAAAATTCCCGTTGCGATTGGAATGGAATGCAATGGTCTGTCCATCCGGAGAAAATGTGGGATTCGAATCAACCCCGGGATGTATTGTCAGTCGTTCCTGCTCACCACCATTGGCGCGGCAGCGGTAGATTTCGTAGTTGCCATCGCGATTTGATACAAAAGTGATGTAGTCGGCAACCGGAGATGCATGCGGGTTAACATCATCACCGTTGGGATTGTTCACAACTGTCATCTTCTGCGAGCCATCCGTGCGCATGACAAAAATGTCATAATTGCCATTCTGATTGGAATGGAAATAGATTTGCTTGTCGTTTGCACTGAAACAAGCGCCGCCTTCATTGACCGGGGTTTCTGTCAGGCGATGCTGAAAGTCGCCGTTGCTATTCATGACAAAAAGGTCGCTTTGCTTGCCAAGGTAATTCACCTTGCGCAAGTCGTTGCGTTCGGAAACAAAGAGCAACTGAGTTCCGGAATGGCTATAGCGTGGAAGCCAATCATCCGCAACCGACTGAGTGACGTTCGACGTAAAATTATCAGAGGTCTCCAGCAGAGTAATTTCGCGCACCTTGTAATTGGAACCGATAGGGCGGCGGTCAGCACTGTTGCTGGTAAAAGCAATTTGGGTGCCCTGAGGGTTGTAGGTCGGCAATTCTTCATCTGCCTCGCTGGCAACAACCGGCCGAGCCGTTTTGGTTTGCATGGTGTATTCGTAAATATCCCAATTGCCGTTATTGCGCTTCTGGTAGATAATCTTACTGCCATCCGGTGAAAAGCTTGGGAAAGCTTCATCTTCGCCGTCAAATGTTACCTGCTGAGTCAGGAAGTTACCGGCCACATATTGAGCAACCTGGTCCTTGTAAATCTCCGCCGAGCCACTCTGCATCACTCGCAGGAATGCCTGGTAGGCTTCGCGGGTATTGCCTTCTTCATGATTCAGCTGTCCATATTTGTATTGCAGATCTACTTGATACGGATCCAATTCCAGGATTTCACCAAGCGTTTGAATAGCCTGAGGCCGCATATCGGCGTCCATATACTCCTCATAGAGCATTTTCTTCAGTCCCATATCATTGGGGCTCTTTTCAACCTGCTTGGTCAGGTAGGCAATTCTTTCGGAATTTGAGAGATTTTGATACTCCTCGGGCGACAACTTCTTCGCCCCTCCGCACTGCATTAAAAAAATACCCATTATCAGGATTATGCAGGGTATTGCAACTCTTTTCATTGTCGCCTCACGCGTTAACTCACATATTGACATAATAGATAGTAATCGTGCTGTTTTCATTCAACATAAAGTTTAAGTGAATGAAAAAATTTAAAATAGATCACAAAGGTGCAATTTTATTCTTTCACTAACCGGTCCGGAGGGCGGCAATCAGCTTCTTCGCCTCATTCTTCAACTGCACCTGGATACCGGGGCGATCAATAATTTCCTGATACATGCGAATGGCATCTGCTTTTCGCCCCAGACGCTCGTAAGATTGCCCGGCGCGATACAATGCGCTGGCCTCCCACTGCAATTTGGTCTTCTTCGACAACAATGGAATTTTCAGGAATTCATTGATGGCGTTATCGTACTGACCACCGTTGTAGTACGCTTCGCCAATATAGTATTGAATTTCCGGTTCTTCCTCACTGCTCACTTCATACTTAAGTGCCCGCAGATGATCAATTGCTTCATTGTTGCGATTCAGATTGGACAGGAAAATGCCCATATTTATTTTTTGCACAATCACATCGTCAGCATCCGGAAATTCCTGGATATATGACCGGGCAGTTTGAAGAGCAGCATCCCATTGGCCGACATTTTTGTAGGACGCAATCAACATTGGCAATGCCTTCTTGCGCGCCGATGGCGTTTTTGCGCTTTCAGCTGCATTTTTCACCGCTGTCAGACCTTCCGGCGGCTGCTCATTGCGATAATAGATCTCCGCAAGCGTCAAATATACTTCCGCAGTTAGGTCATTTCCAGGATGATTTTTGAAGAATTTTTGCGATTCCTTGATCACATCTTCAGCCTTATTCAAGGTGGCATAACTGCGAATTAATGACAAATGCGCGTCATCCTGATATTCGGTTTTCTTGTATTTACCGACCACCGTCTTGAAGTGCTTGATTGCCAGATCATGCTTGCCAGCGCGATAAGCTGCCTTGCCCCGATCAAGTTCAAATGCGGCCATGTAGCCAGAAAGCGCCGGATCCTTTTTGTATTTCTTTTCAAATGCGCTTGCTTGCGTCTTGACGGAAGCCGTTTCACCACTGTTAATCAAACAGCGGATTTTCTGTGCTTCATGGTTTATTTTTTTTGCAGGATTCAAGGCTAAATCGATCAAGCGATCGTAGCGTTTTGCCGCCTCGCCGTATTCACCGCTCTCAAACAAAATATCGGCTGCAATATCATTCGCTTGATAAAAAAAGCTGGTATCGTTCTTGATGTCAGCGAGGGACAAATGCAGCACAGCAGATTCCAGGTCGTTTTCCTGACGCGACATTTTCCCAAGCAGGAAGTAAGCCTCATTCATATGTGGATTGCTATCGGCAAGATAGAGGAATTTTAGCAGCTGGTCCCGGGCACTGCCAAAGTCCGACTTTAAATAGCGGGACTTTCCGGAGAAAAAGTAATAATTGGCTGGCGGAGCCGTGAGATATTTGGCAACTACCGGGTCACTGGCCCCGGCAAACTCCTTGAGCTGCGGCTCGATATAGGTTTCTGCCCGGGCATATTCACCGGCTTCAACCAGTAAACCGGTTATATCCTGACGGGCTCTTTCGGCCACGTCAGCATAGTCAAATTGAGTTAATAATCGTTCCAGGAACTGGGCGGCAACCCCGGGCTGATTAGCAGCCGCATAGCTGTCGGCCAATATCCGATATCCAATTGCCAAATGCGGGTGCTTTTTCTCGGACAGTAAATAGTCTTTTAAGGCGTCAAGCCCGGCACTTCCTTGTCCGGTATTCATCAACAGGCGCGCTTTGCGGTAGCGGGCATCGCCACGCTTCATCGCATTCTTATTGGAAGCAATAACCCGATCATAGTAAGCAACAGCCTCTTCAAGGGATCCTTTGCGGGCCAATAGACCGGCTAATTGCAGGCGCACTTCCGGCAACAAGTCGGATTGCGGATTGTTTTTCTCAAAAAGCTGCCAAAACTTAAACTGCTTGTTGAGATCTTCCTTTGCTTCAGGAACCGCATATGTCAGGAAGCGAAAGGTCAGGGTATCCGGCTCCGGAGAATAGCGCACGTAACTCATCGCCTGACGAAGCTGGTCAGCCGCTTTTTTGCCCCAGCTGCCGGCATCGCCTTTCATGAAAGCCTCATATTGAGCAAGCTTAAGATAACTATCGCTCAGATAATAATGTCCGGCGGCAAGAGCGGACGAATCCTTCGCCGTCTTGATATACTGCGCAAAAATTCGGCTGGCCTCACGGTAGTCACGCAAATCTGCCAGATAGATCCGTCCAAGATCAAAGAGCAGTTCCGACTTTTCACCACCGGTAATCATTCGGCCCATCAAACGGGCGATTTCATTCACCCCGGTTCCCTGTCGCCGCTGATGATAGGTATCAATAAAGTCAATGTAAGCCATGCTAGAATCCCAGGCTGCCGAGCACACGTATTCCTCGCCAAGCTGTTCAAAATAGATCATTGCGCGTTCGTACTGCCCTTTATCAAAATAGGCTTTGCCGGCTTCATAAATCAGGTCATCCCGATGGACGCTATTGCCGTAAAGCCCACGAAAGCGCTGCAGTTCATCAACACCAGCGGCCAATTCGCCAGTGCGAAAGGCCAGGCGAATCAAATCACGGTACAAGGACTCCGTATATTGTGCCTCACCAGCCAATCCTTGTAATTGTCCAAGATAGAGTCTGGCTGCAGGCACATCCTGCTTCTGTAATGATGCCATGGTCAACCCATAAAGCGAAGCAGCGCGATAATTTTGCTGCTTTGGATCATCAGCGAGGGTCTTTTCAAGCGGCTTAAGTTTGTCGATTGCCATCTGGGTTTGACCATTTTCCAGCTTGCTTACGGCCTGATAAAAAGCAACTGTATTTGCATCAGCACTCTTGGTGTTGTTTAACCAGTCCGTCGCCTTTTGATCGGCAAACACATAGTCGCCGGACATAATCAGCGCCTGAATCTGCATGACTTGTAATTCTCTTTGGCGGGCAACGTCGTAGTTCTTGCCCTCACGCTTTAATATCGTCAGTGCTTGTTGCCAGTCCCGGCGATCGAGATTTAGCCGGGTTAGTGCCTTGAGTGCTTTAAATGCCGAAGGGGAGCCCCGATGCTCGCCGACAACTTGCTGCAAATTAGCTATGGCCTTTTCCAATAGGCCAAGTCGCTGATAGACGAGTGCCCGACCAATAGAGGCTTCTGCTTGAATGCCTTTGTCGTCGGTAATATCCAGCACTTTTTGGTATTCGAGGTCCGCTTTTTCCAGCTCGCCCTTCTTCAATAGCAAATCGGCATAAAGCAAACGTCCGCGCGGATATTCCGATGATTCAAGATAGCGATCGAGAAAATCACGAAGCAGTTGTTCCGCTTTCGGCAGCTGATCAAGCTCGACGTAAAGTTCACCGGCTGAAAGTACTGCACCGGGCGCCAGTGCATTGGAAGGGAACAACAGCTTCACTGTCTCAAATGCCTTCGCAGCCTCGTCTTTCTTTCCCAATTGCTGGTAACAGACACCCACCATTTGCCAACTTTGGGCAGCCCTCGGGTGTCCCGGATAGCTGACAGCAAGCGCCTGAAACTCGATCCGCGCATTTTCGAAATCTTTAACCTTATAAAGTGCGTCGCCATAGTAATAGCGGGCATCAGCAAGACGGTCGCTATCCGGATATCTATTGATGAAGGTCGACCATTGTTTCACGGCCACATCATAAAAACCTTCGTTATACAACTTAAGCGCAAACGAGAAGTCATTGCTTTCGTCATATTGTTGCCCCATTGCCATTCCAGACAGCAAGAGAATCAACAACCCCCAACAACAGCGTTTCTTCAAATTACGCATACGTGCATCCCATTGGCTAATTTCACTTATCCAATCGTTCCAAATTGGCATATTCTGCAATAATTTTCTTCAACTTTTTTCCAAACAAGATTGAAAGTTTCAGGCCGACACCGCTTCCCTCAATGCCGAGGATTTGACCGCGCCCAAAAGTATCGTGTTGAACCCAGTCCCCAATCTTATACCCGGCTTCATTGTCAATCGCCGTGGCAGCAGCAGTGAAAGCATCACGCTCCTTGAATCGCTGACGCTGCCGGGGACGATATCCGCTGGCAAAACTATCTAGACGGCGGTCATTCTTAAAGTCCGAAGGAATTTCCGCCAGGAAGCGCGAAGCCGTATTCCTGTAAGACATTCCCGATCCATCACCGGTAAAGCGACGGCGCTGTCCCGCCCACAGCAAATACAGCGCATCCTCGGCACGGGTCATCCCAACATAAAAAAGCCGACGCTCCTCTTCAAGGTCATCTTCTCTTTCCAATGAACGAAAAAGCGGGAATAGCCCCTCTTCCATCCCGGCAATAATTACCACCGGAAATTCCAGGCCTTTGGCGCTATGTAGGGTCATTAATGTCACCGCACTGAAACCCGGATCCCAGCGGTCAAGGTCGGTTAGCAGCGACACATCCTCCAGGTAGCGTTGCAAACTGACGTCATCATCGCGTGCTTGCTCGGTAAATACGGCAATACTATTCAATAATTCATTGATGTTTTCCAGACGGGTCTCATCTTCAATCGCACTGCTCATTTGGTATTGCTCTTTAAGACGAAAACGATCGATAACCAGGTGAGCCAATTCATAGGCACTAACTTTATCTACATCGGCAACTATCGCATCAAGGGCTTCCGCAAAGTTCTGCATCTTTGCGCGGGTTCCGGCATTGATCGTCGTAATCTCGGCTGCCCGCTGCAACGCTTCATAAAGAGAGATGCCCTGCTCAGCAGCATGAGTTTCCAGGCGCTCCTGACTGGTTGCGCCGATCCCGCGTGACGGATAGTTGACGATGCGGCGCAAAGCCACCGCATCTTGTTGATTGACCAGAATGCGCAGATACGCCAGCACGTCTTTCACTTCTTTACGGTCGTAGAATTTGGTTCCACCTACCAGGGTGTAGGGAACATTGCCGCGACGCAGGCGATCTTCCAATGCTCGTGATTGCGCATTGGTTCGATACAGAATCGCCATATCGTTGTAAGCGTGGCCATTTCGAACATATTGGTCTTTCAGGATGTCTACAACCTGTAGTGCCTCGGCGTTTTCATCCACAAGCTGATGAATCTGTATTTTGGGGCCGGAATCCTTATGGCTCCAGAGATTTTTGCCAAGGCGTTTTTTGTTGTTGGCGACGACCGCATTCGCGGCATCGAGAATGTTCTGTGTTGAGCGATAATTCTGCTCCAGGCGGATGACGGTCGCTTCCGGATAGTCTTTTTCGAATCCCAGGATATTTTCGATATCGGCGCCGCGCCAGCGATATATGCTCTGATCCTCATCACCAACCACGCAGATATTGCGATGGGTAGAGGCAATTTGCTTCACAATGTAATATTGCGCCTTGTTGGTGTCCTGGTATTCGTCAACCAGCACGTATTTGAAGCGCGACTGGTATTTACGCAGTACCGCATCGTGGCGCGTAAACAGATCGAGGGTCTTCAGGAGCAGATCGTCGAAGTCGAGGGCATTGTTGCGCCGCATGGCATCTTCGTATTCACGATAAACAGAAGCAATCTGACGGTCACCAAAATTGGCCGCTTCTTGCTCGTAGCGGTCGACGCTGACCATGCGATTCTTATTGTCGCTAATGATATGCTGAACAGATCGCGGCCTCAACTGTTTGGCGTTCAGGTTGAGCTTATCCATTACATATTGAATTTGCCGAATCTGGTCATCTGTGTCATAGATGGAAAAATTGCTTTGATAGCCAAGCGCATCAATTTCCATACGCAGGATGCGCGCGCAGATAGAATGGAATGTACCAATCCACATGCCGTCAACCATCATGCCGGCAAATTCCTCAACGCGCTTGCGCATTTCACCGGCGGCTTTATTTGTAAAGGTAACTGCAAGAATTTCCCAGGGCTTGGCCTTGCGCTGTTCCATTAGCCGGGCAATTTTGCAAGTCAAAACACGGGTTTTGCCACTGCCGGCGCCGGCAAGCACCAATATCGGCCCGTCGTCGGTTTCGACGGCCAGGCGTTGTTTATCATTTAAATTCTCGAGAAGATCCTGGGTCATTTACTGAGCCTGACGTTGACGTTGTTCACGGCGAACGCGCCGGCGCACCTCATTGAAACGCTTATGCCAATAGTTGTGCTCACGGAGCGTCATTGAAAACTTATGGCTACCATCCCCCACTGCAACCATATAAAGATAATCAACTGAGGACGGATATAACGTCGCTAAAATAGATTTTTTGCCAGGATTATTGATCGGGCCCGGTGGCAAACCGGCATATTTGTAGGTGTTATACGGAGAATCGATTTCCAGGTCTTTATAAAGAAGTCGTTTTGGCGGACCGGGAATCGCAAACTGGATGGTTGGGTCGGCCTGCAGACGCCATCCTTTACGTAGGCGATTGTGATAGAGCGCAGCAATATCCACCCGCTCGCTATCGACGATCGCTTCGCCTTCCACGATCGCTGCCAGGGTCACGATATCATGACGGGTCCAGCCCATTTCAGAAAGCCGCTTCTGCACGCTGTCGGGCTCAAAAATTTCCAGGGTCCTGCCAACGAGGTATTCAATCAGTTTCTTTTCCGGCGTCTTCCACTCAAAATAGTAGGTTTCCGGCTGCAGATACCCTTCAAGCGAGGGCCCGCCGATCAGGCTTCGCGAAAAGGCGATGTCATTCACCAGTTGAACAAAGCGGGTTGAGTCAATTCCAATCTTTTTCTGAAGGATACCGGCCATTTGGTTCGATAAAATGCCCTCCGGCAGCGTCACCTTGATCTGGGCGGCACGGGCATTTTCCAGGTAATCGAGCAATTGCCAGTCACTGAGCCCGGTCGGAATGGCAAACACGCCTGCTTTCACATTGCGTTCTTTACCGCTCAGCTTTCCCATTAGCAGGAACAGGTCGCGGGATCGCAGCAGTTCGTGCCTGTCAAGTGAATCAGCAACCTGCCGAAAAGAGGCTCCGGCCGGGATTTGAACAGAAATTTTCGGTTGTTTTTCCGGATCAACTTCACTGAAGAGTCCGGCAAAGAAGGTGAGTCCAACGACAGCAAGTAAGGCAGTTAAAAGTAAGAGACGGCCAAACCAGCTCTTAAAAAAGAAGTGTATGATGAGATTGCCTCCCAAATACAGCAAAAAACCGACTCTGGCAAGCACGGAACGAATCGGCTGTAGAAGTGTATTCATTTTTGTCATACAACAGAATCACGTAAAATTACTTAGGCGATACGCTTAACGGTATCCAGTTGACAAAGTTCGATAATAATCCTGGACCAGCAAATAGGCGTTTTTTTCTTCGGCAATCTCGCGGGTGATGGGAATAAATCGATTTTCGCTTTGCCAATCGCCATCAACCTGAGTCATCGAGACAACCCCCAAATGCTCTCCATTTACGCCGGCTTCGACGATAGTCACAGACGGCAAAGCCATGTAGTCCTGGCGCTGGTTATGCGCCAAAATTATCAGATCCAGCCAATCGTGCCTGTCGGCCAGTTCCAAAGCACGCTCCCGTTCTGCGTGCAACAGCAGGATTTGCATATCCGACTGACTTTCAGCCGGTGACTGCAAGCGGCGCAATTGCTCGTCAACATCAAGAACCTGCAAACCTCCCTTATCGATAAAAGAGAAGCAGCTGGAATCGGTCATGCTCAGAACAGCAATTTCAACCCCGCTGCGAGAGAGAAAAAGCATGCTATCAATCCCGCTATTCGCGAAACGGATATTCGATGACAGCAATTGCGCTTTTTCCTGATGTTCCTGCAAAAAGGACACGCCCTGGACAAATTCCTGGTCACCAAGGTTCAGCGCGTCAAACCCGGCCTGACGAACAAGCTCCAGCATAACACTATTTGAACGCGGCATCGAATAACTGCTAAAGAAATCGCCGGCATCCAGCAAAAGCAGATCGGCATTGCCTTCACGAAGCTCCCGGGCAACGGTGATAATACGCGTTGCGCCACCCACAAGTTCACCACCACATTGACAATCGTCGAGAATACCGTTCAGGTTGCCGGAATAGGCAATTTGAACGGTCCGTTTTGCCGGTAAATCAGTTTCAGGGGCGCAGAAAGTTAGAAGGAAAACAGCCAGGACGGAAATGAAGCAAGTACGGCATGTGGTATGTGAAAAAATTCGACTCATGAGATGATGACAGAAATACAGTTATCGCCGCTTAGCTTGGTTGATTTCGCTCGTCAGCCAGACGGCATGCTTCCAGGAGAACATTCATCGTCGGCCCCTGGATATTGCGTTCGGTTTCTTTCTCGCCGGGCTCGAAGCGAAAACGTCCATTTTTCTGCGGCACTGCTTTGTAGATCGCCTCTTCGCCGGTCAGCGCGCCATATTTCCCGAAGAGCATCTGGCCGCTATGGAAAATAATTTCACCGGCTTCATCCGTTTCGACAAAAAGGGTACCGCTGCGTTGATTCAAATTGAGCAGCTGAATCACTTCAGCCAGCGAGAGATCAGCCATATTCCCTTCGAAGCCCTTGGGGGTTTCCGCAGCCTGGCCACCATCCATTGTTTTTACTTTTGAAGCGCGCTCCAGCAGCGTTTCTACTTTCTCCAGCAAAACCTTGCGATCAACCGGCTTCACCAAATATTCGTCGGCCCCGGCCCGAAAGCCGCGGATTTCCATTTCCTGATCTTCCAGGCTGGTAAGAAAAATAAAAGGCACCATTGGAATCGGGCTGTTTTCGCGAACCATCCAACAAAACTCAATGCCATCTGTCAGCGGCATCATTACATCAGAAATAATCAAATCCGGTAGTACCTCAATAGCCCGTTCCAGGCCTTCATCTCCGTTTCCGGCATCATATATTTCGTATCCTGCCTTTTCCAGGCTGATTCGTAATAGCTTCAGGACATGTTCGTTGTCGTCTACAATAAGAAGTTTGTGGGCCATCTTGATCCCTGCCAATCAATGCTTGATTAGTTTATAGTTTCCGAGGTCCGTATCGTCACATTTCGACCGGTCGCTTTTGCCCGGCCCAGCGCCTCCTCTACCGACTTTAGCAGCAGACTATCGCTGGCACTATCAGCAGCTGTGGCAATACCTACGCTGACAGTTATATTCTGCGGCGTCAGTTTCCGCTTGCTGGCTCCCGGATGTAATTCCAGAAGTTCCGGCTCGAGAAACTCGGCGCCCTCAATAGCGGTGCGCAACTTTTCCGCTTCGCTAAATGCGATGCTCTCGCCGGTATCAGCCATTAAGATGCAAAAACGATTGCGATCCAGCCGATACAGGTAGTCCTGTTTACGCCCGTGGCGCAGTAGGATATGCACAATCTTGTTAAGAACATAGTTCCCGGTGGCATCACCAAACGCACCGCTTATTTTACTGAAGTGATCCACATCCAGCATCAGCAGACTCAATTCACTACCGCCGTCTTTGCTCGCCTCAAATTTGCTCCGCAAATCATGCAGAAAGGCCGAATCAGCCAGTAAGCCGGTCAAATGATCACGTTCTGCCTCCGCAGCACCCTGTTCAAATTCCTTCAGAAAGGCATCATTTTCAGCGCGGATGCCTGCCAGAAGCGACTGCCGTTTCAGGATAAAATTGACTTTCCCAATCAGTTCCTGGGCATTAAAGGGCTTCAAAATGTAGTCGTCGGCGCCCAATTCCAGGCCTTTGCGACGGTGTTCTTTTTCGGTATAATTTGCGGAAAGGAAGATAATGGGGATATCGCGGGTTTCCGGGTCGGTCTTCAGGTGCTCACAAGTGTCAAATCCATTCATAACCGGCATTAGCGCATCAAGAATGATGATATCCGGGTTTTCGTCGTTGACGATTTCCAGCGCAACCGCGCCGTTGACCGCGCGGGCTACTTCAAAATCATAAAATGTGAATAGGTGCTCAAGCGTCTCGAGCATATCCACATTGTCATCAACCAGCAAAACTTTTGCCATACTAAATAAATCCAGGTAAAGATATGAAAAGCGCTTAAATGAGCGCCAGATAATCAGCGCTACTTAATAAGGAATCCAAATCCGCCGCATTGGATACTTTAATCTTCAGCATCCAGCCGCTGCCGTATGCATCTTCATTGACGGTTTCCGGGGCGTCTTCCAGCGCCTCATTGACTTCAACCACCTCGCCGGAAATCGGCGCGTAGAGATCGGAAACGGCCTTGACAGCCTCAATACTACCAAAGGCTTCATCGCGAACGACTTCTGTTCCAACGGCAGGTAGTTCGACAAAAACGATATCTCCCAGTTCACTCTGGGCATGATCGGTAATACCAACAGTCACAACATCGCCCTCAATAAGCGCCCATTCGTGTTCTTTGGTATACTTCAGGTTCTCAGGAACATTGCTCATTTTGGCTCCTCTTCTAGCTTGCCAGGACGATCTCGCTTCTGGCCTGATCGTAAATTTTTTCAAGGAAGTGCGTATCGAAATCCCCGGACTTAAATTCCGGCGTATTAATAACATATTTATGAAAAGGGATCGTGGTTTTCACGCCCTCGATCACAAATTCATCAAGTGCTCTATTAAGACGGCGAATCGCCTCTTCCCGAGTACGGGCCACAACAATCAGTTTGGCAATTAATGAATCATAAAACGGCGGCACCCGGTAAGAGTTGTAGATATGAGTGTCAACACGAATTCCCGGTCCACCGGGAAAGTGCAAATTGGTTAACTCGCCGGGAGACGGCATAAAATTATTTGCCGGATCTTCAGCATTAATGCGACACTCAATGGCATGACCGCGCACGCGCATGTCAGCCTGTGTGAACGGCATTTCCTCACCCGCCGCAATACGAATCTGCTGCTTAATCAAATCGACATTGTATACCATCTCGGTAACCGGATGCTCCACCTGGATACGGGTATTCATTTCCATAAAGTAGAAATTGTTTTGAGCATCCAGCAGAAACTCAATGGTGCCGGCGCTTTCGTAGCCCACAGATCGGGCACCTTGAACGGCAACTTCACCCATCTTTTTGCGGATGCTTTCATCAACAACCGGCGAGGGTGCTTCTTCGATCAATTTCTGGTGTCTTCGCTGAATCGAACATTCCCGCTCCCCGAGATGCAGCGTATTGCCAAACTTATCTGCCAAAACCTGAATCTCGATATGGCGAGGATTTTCGATGTATTTTTCGATATAGAGGTCCGGATTGCTAAAGGAAGCTTCCGCTTCCGCCTGGGCCATCATAAAACTGTTTGCGAGGCTTTCTTTATCGCGCACAATGCGCATGCCTTTACCGCCCCCGCCGGCAACTGCCTTGAGGATCACCGGATAGCCAATATCACCAGCAATGCGCAGGGCTTCTTCTTCACTTGTCAAAACCCCTTTGTTTCCGGGAACAACCGGCACGCCGGCCGCAACCATCGACTTTTTGGCTTCTGCTTTATCGCCCATTTTGGAAATCACGTCGCTGCTGGGCCCGATAAATGCCAGATTCACCGATTCACACATATCCGCAAACTCGGCATTCTCAGAAAGAAAGCCATAACCGGGATGGATGGCATCGGCATTGGTAATCTCAGCGGCTGAAATAATGTGAGATGTATTCAGGTAGCTCTTACCACCTTCAGGAGGACCAACACAAACGCTTTCATCGGCAAAAATTGTATGGGCTGCTGTTTCGTCAGCAGTCGAGTATACAGCAACGGTCCTCACACCAAGTTCCTTGCAGGCACGTATGATGCGCAAGGCGATTTCGCCGCGATTTGCGATCAGGATTTTTGAGAACAACTGCCCTTACCTCCAATCGTCGTATTCAATGTCTGTCAGTTTCCCGGATTCGTTACTTTTCGATTAAGAAGAGGACTTGGTTATACTCAACAGGTTGACCATTCTCGACCATAATTTTCGCGATGCGCCCTTTGTGCTCCGACTGAATTTCGTTCATCAGCTTCATCGCTTCGATAATACAGAGCGGCGTGCCGGGATTGACGGAATGCCCAACTTCCACATAGGGATCTGCATCCGGGGAAGGCGCATGATAAAATGTCCCGACCATCGGTGACAACACTTCGTGGTATTTATCTTTGTCAACAGCCGGTGCGGCATCTGCTGCAGCCGGTGCCGGCGCATCTGGCACAACCGCCTGTACCGGCGGCGGCATATACACCGGATTCGGAGCACCGTTGGCGGCAGCCAACTTACTGCTCTTACTTATGCGAATCTTGCGACCTTCTTCGATCAGCTCCAGTTCGCCAATATCACTTTTTTCTACAATTTTGATTAACTGCTTAATCTGTTGAATATCCATCGGACCTCCGGTAATGCCACATGCACAGTAACTCAAAAAGATAAGCTTTTCCCTATTCCTTTGCAAGCTATATTTTGAGCGTAAAATTCAGTAAAATTGACGAAAAATGCCGAAAAACCGGCAAAAACTCATCAAAATTCATAAAAAATCAGCATTCGTGCTATTCGCGATAAAGTGCTTTGTCTTCGATATAATTGCGGACTTCCGGGGGCACCAAAAAGCGGATGCTTTCACCGCTTCGGCAGCGATCGCGGACTATTGTAGAAGAAATGTCAATTTGGGGCACATCAACGAACTGGAGTTGATCAAAAAAAGGAGAATTGCGGTAGGTTTCGGCAACACCGGCACGCCCAAATGCAATGATGCTGCAAGTTTCCAACAAGCGTTGCGGCTCTTTCCAACGGTGTAACTGCTCAACATTATCGCTTCCCATCAGGAAGAAGCGCTCATACTGATCATCCGGAAATTCCTCACGCAAGCGACTCATCGTATCCACGGTGTAGGACACTTCATCACGCCGAATCTCGATATCATTCATGACAAATTCCGGGTATCCTTTTATCGCCAGCTGAAGCATTTTTACGCGGTGCTGGGCAGATTCGATGCGTTGATTGTCTTTCAGGGCATGTAATCGGGCAGGAAGGAAAATGATGGTATCGAGGCGGCAGCGTTCGCGGATTGCCTCGGCGACAATCAAATGACCAAAGTGGATGGGGTCAAATGTGCCGCCGAAAACACCAACACGCTTATTTTTGGCTATTGCCATCAATTCCGGTATGTTTCTCACCGTCTTCCTTGTCGGCGTTTTCCAATTCATCGCTGAGTTCACTGATGCGGTTCTTTGCCTTACCGGCAAATTTGTGCTCCGGGAATTTCTCCACGTAAACCGTAAAGGCAGACATAGACTCTTCAAACTTCTTAACCTTGAAGAGACACTCGCCTTTCCAGTAATGTGCGTCCGGTGCCTGCTCCGTATCGTAATACTTCTCGATGATGGCGTCGTAATAATAACTTGCTGAGCTGCAGATCCCCATTTTGCGATAGGTCGTTGCGCCCATCATCATTTTGACCGCCAGCTTCTCGCGCATTTCCTTGATCAATTCTTCAGCATTGGCCTTCAACTCATGATCCGGATAGTCTTGCAGAAAATTCTGGAATTCACGCACTGCCTGGTGGGTATATTGTTGATCCAATTCAGGGCGCGGAGAAAGACGGTAATATGCCAAGGCAATTTTGAACTGGCCGAGGGTTGCATAGGGGCTTTGCGGATAGTCATTTACGAGTTTTTGATATTCCGAGATGGCAATCAGGTATTCGCTATTATTAAAGTGGGACTCTCCGAGGAAATACTGGGCATCATCAACCACCGGGTCACCGCTGAACTTCAAGACGATGACAGTAAAGTCGGTAATTGCTTCCAGATAATCGCCATCATCAAATTTCTTCTTCGCGTATTCAAAATACTGGTCGGGACCAAAGCCCTGTTTGTTGACTCGCTTACCGCATCCAAAGGTTAGTAATATCAACGCCAGAACAAGAGCAGAACTGCATACTCTGTTGAACATTCTTATTCGCTCCTCAATGTGTAGAATAAAAGAATTACTGTCGCAGTAGCCCCGGTTATCATGATGGGTTCCAGCCATTTCTTTCGTGTTTCTGATGTTTCCCACTTGCCAATGGTGAATGGCAACGCGGAATTTTCCACTTCTTTTATTCGTCGTTTTTCTATGGTATCGACTGCCTGCTTTTTAACCTGATTGCTGGCAATCAACTTCCCGCCGGGCCGCTCTCGCATTTGTAAATGGAAACTGCCCTCAATATGACGGTCTACCCGATTAACACGCCGCAGCAAATTTCTCCCGGCTACCCGATAATGCACTTGCGGCACTGTGTTACTGATGACCACGTCAATGCCGGGCACCGTCAGGCTGTCGGCGGTTGAATAAACTAAATATTTCCGAACAAGGCAACTATCAGATAAATTTTGCGATAAACGCCTGCCGAACTGATTATTGTTTGGGAAATGGAATTGCACAGCCGTGCTATCCGTTAAATGGTCAGCAAGGAGTTCCAGCACCGGCGGCGTGAGCAATTTCATCAATCGTTCTTCATTGCTTTCCGGTACTTCCTGTCCCCAAACACCGGCACCGGTCCAGCACAGCAGCATTAGACAACACTGCCATAATCGCCGGCGGCCAATCCCCCCGAAACAAAACAGCCACGACCTGTCGTCGCAGCCGTTAATGTTCCTTATATTCCCTTGACAGGTCTTGAGTTCCCCGACCCCGGAGATATGTTCAGATCTAATCCCGGTTAACAACAACTTCCCGTCCGGTTTCAAGAGAGCGGTAGATCGCATCAATCATTTCCATTACATGTACGGCATCATCAATTCCCCCGTTCGGATCCTTAATTGTGCCGGTGATCGTGCCAATGAAATGGCTAATCTCCGTTTCGTAGGCGCGCTTGAACAAAATTCGCCCGCTCTGCACAATATTCGGGGTTTCATCAAAAGTTTTGCCCTTCCACAGGCGTTGCACACGAAAGGGATTGAGGGTGCATGTCCCGCTATTGCCGAAGAGCTCCGCATGAAAACGGTCCCGCTCCAAGGGGAAGCTCCAACCGACATCAAACGCCAATTTCAGGCCATTGGTAAACTCCATATAGACGCTGCAAAAATCTTCAACATTAATGTCCGAATTGATCTGGGTTTTGTGGGCCTTTACGGATTTCAATTTCGGGCGGGAGAGCAGCCACCAGCTGGCATCAAGGAGCTGAATTCCAAGATCAATCAACACACCACCGCCGGCAATCTTGCGGTTCAGCCACCAGGGCTGCTTAATCGCTTGAAGTCGTGCCTGGAACCATTCCGCTTTGACAAAAAAGATGTCGCCGACGATCTTGCGATCCAACAACCCTTTCAGCGACATAATATCCCGGCGAAAGCGCGTATGCATCCCGACCAACACTTTGCGGTCATGACGTTTTGCAGCATCTGCAATGCGGCGGGTTTCGGCAGCATTTCTTGCCGCAGGCCGCTCAACAAAAACATGGGCGCCGTTTTCCAGGGCAATCAGGCTCATCGGCAGGTGCAGATTGTTTGGCGTCAGTATGAACACGGCATCCAGCTTGCATTTCTGGAACATTTCTTCAATGTCACCAAATACATTCGGGATGGAAAAGCGGTCGGCAAGTATAGATGCCTTGCGGATATCAGCATCGCATAGCGCGACCAGCTCCACGCCTTTCAACTTTTTCAGCGTTGGAAGATGAGCAATTTGGGCAATACTACCGCAGCCGACTAAACCGACTTGAATCCCGGAAGCAGCAGGTGTGGTCATTCAAAACGTCTCCATATCAATTAGAACCAGGGCAAAACCAATCGCCACCTCAAAAAGTACAAAAAAAACGCTCTTCGTTCAACCAGAAGAGCGATAAAAATAAATGTGGCAGTCAAACTCAAGGCAAATTCCACATAATAATGAGACAAAGATCCTTTAATCTCCGAGGGGCTCTTTCAAAATATCTTTCAGCAATTTCCCCGGCTTAAAGTGCGTTTTGCGGCGCGCAGGCACGTAGATGATTTGCCCGGTTCGCGGATTCCTCGCTTTGGGTTTTGGTTTGGTCTCTTTCACCTCAAAAACACCAAAGTCACGGATTTCAATCCGAATTTCCGGGTCGGCTTCACTAAGAATTTCACGAAGAGACTGAAAAACCGCGTTCACGAAATCTTCCGTAATATATATCTTTTGCCCCATCATCTTGGCCACACGCTTAGCAACTTCCTTCTTCGTCACGGTCCTCATGAAGTCTCCTCCAAGAACTAGATATATATCTTACAGGTTAGTTTTTCCAGAAGATAACCGAACCCAATAAATTTTGCAAGGCTTTATTTTATAAACAAATGAGAAATAATGAATTATGTCTTTGCAATAGCCGGTATATTTTAGTCATTTAAGCATATCTTTCAGGGATTTCAGCTTCAAAAGGGCATCGATTGGTGTCAGCATATCGAGGTCCGTTTTGCGCAATTCTTCTTCCACCGGAGACGGTTTTGATGCCGAAAAGAGGTCCAGCTGGTTAGGATTCAGCTGCCGGTCCGCGCGCCGATGCGCCAGCCGCGGACTCTCGTTGGGATTTAACTCGTTCGCTTCCAGATTAAGCAGCACCTCCCTGGCGCGTTCAACCACCTCTCGCGGCAAACCGGCCATCTGCGCTACGTAGATTCCGTACGAATGATCCATGCCCCCTGCCTCAATCTTGTGCATGAAGACAACGTGGTCATCATATTCACGAACGGCCACCCGGAAGTTCTGGATTCGCGGATAGAGCATTGCCAGCTCGGTCAATTCATGATAATGAGTGGCAAAAAGCGTTTTGGCGGCAACTTTCTTATTGTGATGCAGGAATTCGGTGATAGACCAGGCAATAGAGAGGCCGTCGAAAGTGCTGGTACCGCGTCCAACCTCATCGAGCAAGATCAGGCTTTGCGGGGTGGCATTGTTGAGAATATTGGCTGCTTCCAGCATCTCCACCATGAAAGTACTTTCGCCGAAGGCCAAATTGTCCGAAGCACCCACCCGAGTAAAAATTCTATCAACAATCCCGATGCGTGCAGAGGTAGCAGGCACAAAGGAACCAATCTGCGCCAGCAGAACGATCAAGCCAACCTGCCGTAGATAGGTCGACTTACCGGACATATTCGGTCCGGTAATAATCATGATTTGATTGCTTCGGTTATCGATGGCAATATCATTGTCGATGAAGGGCTGGTCTGGTGGCAGCAGCTGCTCTACAACCGGGTGACGTCCTTCCACGATTTCTATAGTATCGCTATCATCCACCACCGGTTTCACGTATTTGAAGCGCTCTGCAAAATGGGCAAGCGATGCCAGGCAGTCGAGCTCTGCAATCAGGCGGGCATTGCTTTGAATGGCGCTCCCCCACCCTGCCACATGCCGGCGGACTTCCTGGAAAAGCTCATGCTCCAGAGTCGCCATTTTTTCTTCTGCACCCAGAACTTTTTCTTCAAACTCCTTAAGCTCCGGCGTAATATAACGTTCCGCATTTACCAACGTTTGTTTACGAATAAAGTATTCAGGCACCTTATCAGCATGCACTTTGGTCACTTCGAAATAGTACCCAAAGACGCGGTTGTAGCCGATTTTCAAAGTGGGAATGCCGGTTTTTTCTTTCTCGCTGTTTTGCAGCTGCACAATCCACGACTTGCCTTCACGGCTAATTTCGCGCAACTCGTCCAATTCTGCATGGTAGCCTTCCGCAATGATGCCGCCTTCGGTAATATTCTGAGGCGGCTCAGCCACCAGTGCCTCTTCGATCAAGGCAACAACCGGCTCAACATCCGCCAGACCTTCGCTGAAGGCCTCCAATTCAGCCAAAGCCATTTCACTAAGGGTATCTTTCACCGGTTTAATGAAGCTGAGCGCACGCTTTAGCACCACCATATCACGCGGCGAGGCGCGCCCGGTAGCAACCCGCGCAAACAGACGCTCGAGATCGCTGATGTTTTCCAAATGTTCACGCAGTTCATTGCGGCCGCTGCGAGCACTGAAGAGCGCATCTACCCGATCCAATCGCTCCCGAATCAGCTCAAGTGAAATCAGGGGATGCGTAATCATATTCTTCAAGCGCCGGGCACCCATCGAGGTCACCGTATAGTCCATAATCGACAGCAGCGTGCCGCCGGAAGCCTCGCCACTGATCGAATCGACAATCTCAAGGTTACGACGTGTTGAGTGATCAAGGATCATGTAATCTTCAGCGGCAATAACGGAGAGACGCCGCAGATGTCCCAATTCACTGCGGAAGTTTTCCTTTCCGTAATGCAGAATAGCCCCGGCTGCAACCGTGCCGAGCTTGTATCCTTCTGCACCAAAGCCTTTAAGCGTGCTGGTGCCAAAATGCTGAGTAAGGGTTTCGTAGCAAAAGGCGTGACCAAAAAGCCAGTCATCCAGTTTCGTCAATACTGCGCCGCTGCGATTCTGCAAAGATTCTTCCAGGGTTTCGAACATCTTGGCGCTTGCCAGAATTTCGCGTGGACCAATTTCCTGGAGGTAGTTCACCAGTTTTTCCAGGCTCACCTCGGCCAGATAAAATTCACCGGTGGAAAAATCTGCGTAGCTGACACCGGCCATTTGCTTTTCAATATGAACGGCTGCCAGAAAGTTGCTGGTTTTGTGGTCCAGCAGCTTATCGGATAATGCCGTTCCCGGCGTCACGATCTCCACCACTTCCCGCTTCACAACGGTTTTTGCCAATTTCGGATCCTCAACCTGCTCGCAAATCGCCACGCGATGGCCGGCAGCAACCAGTTTCGGCAAATGGTTGTCGAGGGCATGATAAGGAAACCCGGCCAGTGGCACATCTGCAGATTTGCCGTGCGCACGTTTGGTCAGAGCGATCCCGAGCACTTTGGAGATGATTTTGGCGTCATCGTAAAAGGTCTCGTAAAAATCACCCATGCGGAAGAGCAGGATATGCTCCTGATGCTTTGCTTTGATGGAGAGATACTGCTCCATTAGCGGTGTTGTCGAGGATTTTTTCTTGGGCGTGCCTTTGGCCATAAGGTCTTTCAATTCCTAATATTGAAGGCCGAATTTAAGGTGTTTTGCCCTAAATAGCAACTCCGCCAATATTGACTATTTCAGCCAATTCGGTGTTCTCCGCAAGCAGCGGCTGATTTCAGCCAATGATGGTTGATCTTTCGGCCAAGCCATCTCACCCATCAATGCGTTGTTTACAATGCACTTAAGTCATCTCATGGTCGCTTGGCATCAGCTTTGCAATTTCGCAAGTCGCGTGCGTAGAAGAATCCAGATCTGCCGTCAAGCGCACACTGAGAAAAGAACAGACGAAATAGGGGAAAACAATGCATACAACATCGAAAACCATAACACGGAGGGTCTTCAAGTGAATTTGCACTATGTCCGACTCATCTCTACCATCTTTCTGGCTGTCCTACTAACAGTTGGTTGTCACGAACAACCGTTGAATAGCGGGTATGACAATGCCCCTGACGATGCAACAAAAACTGTCGTTCACACTACCCTTGGACCGGTCACCATCCTCAATGTCGATCCGGCAATGCAAATTGCAGCAGCCAACCATCGCGATCAGCATCTCTCCAAATCTGACGGTGACAGCAGCTTATTCTATGATGAGGGCGACATCAAGGCCGACAAAGATCTCAAGCTGGAAGTTGGTGACGCCAACATTGGTAAGAGCAAAGTTGAGTTCAAGAAAAACGATTTCTCCCACAGCGGAACGCTCTTTCTGAATTGGGCCGAAAACGATGTTTACGAAGGCGAGGTTGGTGCGCTCGATCCCCGTCTTGAAGAACAACCATTTGACAACGCAGTAAAAATCAAAATGTCTTTCTTGCGGGCAGATTTGGCCGACGTAGATGAGGAGAGTATCAGTCTGTATATGTTTGACGAAGCAACACAGACCTGGGAAGCGCTAGCTACAAAACTCAAGCAGGATAAGCGGGAATTGGAGTCAACCATTAATCGCTTTGGCAAAATCGCTGTGCTCCATGAGGAAGATGGCGAACTGTTGCCTGTATACAAATTGGAAGATGGTTTGTTCTTCTCACGGAAGCTGATCACAGCCAAAAAGGGCGGCAAAATCGAGCTCGGTTCGAACGAAATTGGCAAGACGAAAATTGAATTCAAGAAGGATGATCTGCCGCAGGATATGATGATCCAATTTGAATGGGCTGCCGGCGGCACCTTGGACGGTCTGCTCAACAACCTTGAATTTGGTCCCCACGGCCTCAATTTCAACAAGCCGGTCAAGGTTGAGATTTCCTATCAAATGGCGGACATGACGGATATCGATGAAGATGACCTGGTGTTCATCTACTATAACGACATCCTCGATGAATGGGAGCTCATTCCATCGACGATCGATACGAAAAAGAAGAAGGTAAAAGTCTACCTCGAGCACTTCTCACGCTACGCACTGGCGCACGGGCGTCGCTAGAACAGCATCGTTGATCGTTAATCGTTGACCGTTCAACGGTCAACGGTCAACGGTCAACGGTCAACGGTCAACGGTCTCTTTCGGTAATACAACTGTAAACGCTGTCCCTTCTCCCGGTACACTTTCCACATCAATCCGGCCTTTGTGACGACTAACTATCTGATGCGAAATTGGCAATCCCATCCCGAGCTTCACGCGTGATTCGCCGGATGAGAATCCAAGATCAAACAGACCGGCGATCTCTTCCGGATGCAATCCGCGTCCATTATCGCTAATGCGAATTGCAACATTTTCTTTAGAATGCGAAGTCTCGATGCCGATGTGCCCTTCTCGATCAATCGCATCGATCGCATTTTGCAAGAGATGCATAAACACCTGGTTAATCTCAGCCGGCCGGCAAAAGATCATTGGCAGCGAATCGTCGAAGCTGCGCAGCACCTCGATTTGGCGCTCAGCGAGCTGACTCTCGAGAATTGCAAGAGTGTTTTCCAGGCCCTCATGCAGATCTGCGGACTTAAATTCTGCTTCGTCCACACCTATGAATCCCTGCAGCCGGCCGGCTAATTTGCTTAGGCGCTCCGAAGCTTCCATCGTGCTGTTCAGCGATTGCCCAAGCGCAGTCAGGATTCGTGCCGTTTTGGGATCAGCATCGTTCTCATTGGATTTTCCATTCTGAAGTCTTTCCACTGCCCGAACGCCGGTCTGCGCGCTTGAATGAATAGCGCCAATCGGGTTATTGATTTCATGCGCCAGACCAGCAGCCAGCTTGCCGATCGCCGCCATTTTTTCGCTATTGACAAGGCGCAACTGCGTTTCGCGCAATTCGCGGTTTTGCGCCTCCAATTCTCTTTCCATTTGCGCAGCTGTCCGTGAGTAGACATAGCCGACCATTGCCAGTCCCAACATACCGCTATAAAGATTAGTCCAGAAGAGGGTGCCTTTCAAATGCACCAGCATATCAGGATGTGGCGCATTCAAGTATTGGCCCTGGACATAGAGCCATCCAAAAACACTAACACTGAAGAATGCGAAGGACAACGGTATCCAACGACTGCGGTAACGGACAAGGAATACCAGGCTGGCAATCATAAAAAGGAAGTATTCGAAACCGTAGCCCCAACCGAAATAATAGACAACAAACCATTGATGGGTAATGAACTCCGTTGAGATCAAGAGCATCACCGACGATACATCACCACGACGACGCAGCCAGGCCACTGCGCAAAAAAAGAGGATGACGCTGCCAATATTAAAGAATACCGGCGGCCAGGCGCCGTAAGCCGCAAAGAACAGCATGTACATAAAATGAGAAATGCCACCGCTAAAGGAGGCAAGCAACACCACAAAGTAAGCACGGCGCTGGGTTGCCGGAATGCCGGCAGGAACGGAGAGAAATGACTTGACCAGTTTTGCGAACATTGGGGAAGTTAACAAATCCGCAGGAAAATATGAGGGCCTAATGTCAATTCACAACCTTCTCCAATTGGGCTTCAATCGGTAAGGTAAATGTGAACTCACTGCCGGATTGCAGATCGCTTTCAACCCAAATTTCTCCACCGTGCAAATTGACGATCTCCTTGCAAATCGACAGACCGAGGCCGGTCCCGCGAACATTAAAGGCGCGACTCTCATCAACCTGTTCGTATTTTTCGAAGACGTGGTCAATTTTATCAGCAGGAATGCCCATGCCGTTATCCTTAACGGAAATCTGCGCCAGGAAACGCTCTTCGTCATCTTTGGTTTCACGCACCAGTCGCGAACGCACCCAGATATTGCCGTTCTCCGGCGTAAATTTCAAGGCGTTGCTCAACAAATTGTTTAAAACCTGCTCTATGCGCAGGCTATCAAAAAACAGCAAGGGCAGATTGGGATCGAGTTCAACGCCGATGTCCACGTTTTTGTTCTTTACCAGCACCCGGTGATTATCGACCTGCTTTTCAATCAGCACGTTGATTTCATCAAGTTTCGGATCGATGGTAAAACGGCCAACATCAAGCTTGGAAGCAACCAGGAAGTTATCAACCAGCGTGAGAACTTTGTTTACGTTCTCCTTGGCAATATCCAGCAATTCTTCCTGCTCCGTATTGATATCACCAACCACACGATTGCGAATCAACTCCAGGAATCCCTGGATGACGTTCATTGGCGAACGCAGATCGTGCACAATCATCGAATTAAAGTCAGCCTTCATGCGCTCGAGGCGCTTGATGACACGCAGGTCGGTGAGAATTAAGAAGAAGCCGGTTTTGTTGCGACGCTCATAGAAGGGAAATCCAAGCACCGACACCGGAATTTTTTCGTCATTCTTATTGAGGATATCAAATTCCAATGCCCCGCTGCTACTGCCTTCCCCACTGTCTTCACTCAGCAGATCAGCGACGACCGGTTCGAAGCGGCCTCGCGACTTATCCGTAAGGAAATCGGCAAAGGGCTTGGAAGTCAATTCACTTTCATCCGCAGAAAGCAATTGGTTGAAGGCCGGATTACCATAGACAATCTCACCATGCTTATCGCAGGTCACCAATGCCAGGCTCATGGTTTCCGCCAAAGAGCGGTACCGCTCCTGGCTGGAGCGAAGCTGCTCGTATAGGATAGCATTCTCGACAGCTACCGCTGCCTGGTTGGCATAATATTCCAGAGGTATGATCTTCTCAATATTGGGTTTCAGGCGATCAACCGGATCCTGCACAACCATATATCCCAACACCTTGTTGCGCGTTTCCAGAGGGATAATCAGGAGATCGTCTTCCTGCCATTCGGTCACATCCTTGCTGTCGCCATTTGTGGATTGTCCCAGACGCCGGGTATTTGAGAAATAGGAGCTGCTGATTCGTTCGCAGGTGCCAAGCAGTCGGCGGAACTGATCGAGGGTCACTTCTTTAGTGAGGTCAATAATCTTGCGGGTTGCTTCAGAATTGTCTTCGGAGGCGCTGTTTGCCCGCAAGCGCTGACCTAATTCGTCCTCAATAAGGAAAGCAACATCGTTCCATCCAAGCGTCTTGCGCAGGTTCATGGTGATGCGTGCGATAATGGCATCGAGCTCCAGATCGAGCTTCATTTCCCGGCCCAGCTCAAAGATGCGCGCCAGTTGCTTTAGCTTGAAATTGGCGTCCTTGATGGTATTGGCGCCCTCCAGTACCGACTGGGTTTTTTTGACAATTTCTTCAGCACTGTGAATTTCCACGACGCTAAAGCGGTCCCCCGGTTGCTGCTTGTTTAGAATGAGGGCGCCGATGACTTCCTCGTGAATCGCCAATGGCAAGATCAGAACATTGTTGTAAAGCAGTTTACGAAAAACTGTCCTTGTCGATGTCCCCAAACGGACATCGTCGTAAATATGATCAATTGTATGGGTCGTATTTTCGCTGATGAGCTGACTGAGAAAGGCATCCTTGTCCAGGAAAATCATATTGCGCTCGGAAAAACCAGATGGCTTCCCTTCGCTGCCAAAGGCGGAATATTTCGGGAACAGGAATCCAAAACCTTTATTGAACTGCCAGAAAACGGTGCTGGAACTACCGCTGACGGCCTGAAGCTCCTGACAGGCAACATCGAAGATGACTTCTTCATTAAACTGATTGGTCAGGAGACGATCGGCAAAACCCTGCACACGCGAATCATCCGCACCGGCAACACTTTGCTCAAGAATTCGTTCAGCGATGAGGCCGTTCATCTCATTGAGAAAGCGGATTTCATCCGGGCTCATCTGGTATGGGGTATCATGTCCAACAATCACACCTGCAATTGCTCTGTCCTTGTAGCGGCTGGGCATGAAGTAGATTTGCTGCACCGGCCATCCCCATTCGCGAAGCTTGGCAAACAATTCCGGTTCTTCAGTGATTGTGGCATAGGTCGCTTGTCCAACGCGCAGCCAGCGCTCTGCCAGGCGCTCGATCTGCTGCATTTGTGTGGCCGCGCCGGGCTTATTGGGCGGTGCAAAAGAAGTGAACTGGTTGATAGCAGTAAACTTCGGATCGAAGGCAAACAGCGCCCAATAATTCATCGGGATGACCTTCGGGTAGTAATTGACCAATCGTTCGAAGAGGTGTGCAACATCGTGCTGACGTGTAACCATGCGCGTGCAGTAGCTGAGATGTTCTTCAAACTTACTGCGATTGCTTTGCTGGGCAAGCGCGGTTTCTGTTGCACGAATGGACATCAGGTTGCTAAGCAGTTCACGCGGGTTGCGCGTATAACGCTGAATAAAGATGCGATCCGTCGGCAGGGCGTTGTTGCCGAGAACATCATCCAGCGATTTTTCTGTCAGCAACACCAGCCAGATTTGCGAATTGCGACGTATGTCAATCAGGGTTTCAAGGTCTTGCTTCAACAGCGACTCATCGCTATTCAGCGTCGCCAGGACCACGGCAGGCTTAGCACGCTTGACATATTGCGGCAGTGCGCTCAGGGTCGGCAACTGCAGTAAGTCGAGTTTATGCCCGGCGGCAAGCTGGTTTAACTCATCGTACAACAATTTGGAAGGTAGATGAACCAGAACTTTAAACGATTGATTTTTCATAACTTATTACGCTGATAAATGATCATAAGTCCATCCAGGACCAAATTAAGGTCCACATGTTCGATATATTGACTTTCCGGGGCAATGACCCGGCTTAATCCGCCGGTCGCAATTACCGCCGGGTCATCCGGCAGTTCGTTTTTCATCGCGCCAATCAGGCCATCAATCATCTTGACGTTGCCAATCATCACCCCGCTCTGCATACTCTCTTCAGTGTTCTTTCCTATCACTCGCTGCGGTACTTCCAGGGAAATCTTTGGCAGCTTCGAAGCCCGTGCATAAAGCCCATGCGAGGCTGTTTCCAGACCTGGCGCGATTGCCCCTCCCAAATAAACGCCCTCAGCTGTGATCACGTCAAGCGTGGTTGCTGTCCCAAAATCGACGATCAAGCACGTCTTTTTATGCTTCTCAAGTGCGGCAACCGCACCACAAATCCGATCGGCCCCAACGCTATGCGGGGGATCGTAGTCGATTGTCACGCCGAGGTCCAATTGGTGATTAACAATCAACGGCGCTTTCTGAAAATACTTTTCACTCAAACGGCTAAAGATCTGGGTGATATTGGGCACCACCGATGCGATGGCCATGTCCTCAATCACTCCGGGATCCAAATTTCGCATCCGCAGGCATTGATAGATAAAGGCCATCATTTCGTCTTCAGTGCGGTGGACCCCGGTAGCAATTCGCCAGCTATCAACAAATGTTTGCTGATCGTATAATCCGATTTCGATGTGCGTATTACCGGTATCTACTAACAACATCATAATAGATGTACCACTGTAATGAATTGATTATCGTCAACAGACTTGCAAGAGAACTTGTTTTTACGCCTTTTAGCCGACCTCACCGGTGGTAATGACCAAATCGCCATCTTTACGCGCCAGTACCATAAACCCTTCCGGGGTCAAGGATTTGAAAACTCCCTGAATTCTTGCTTCACCATGTGTTACTGTTACTGCTTCTCCCTGCTGAATGACTCGCTGCATGTAGCGGCTAACAATCTCGCTGCTGCGGGCAGGCAAATATGTGGCTACCTCATGGCGCAGTTTTATCAGAAACTCGCCAAACAATGTCGCGCGATCCCAAATAGTGCCGGATTCAATCGCCAGAGACGTCGCCAGCGTCTGTATTTCCGGCGGGAAGTCGGACCGTTGATGATTGACATTTAGCCCAATACCCAGGACAACATGACCAATTCGATTACCGCTGTAGCTGGTTTGCAAAAGGATACCGCAGATCTTCTTGCCTCTGCAAAAGATATCATTGGGCCATTTTAGCCGTGTCTTACTTTCATCCTTGCCATATTCCTGCAGTTTCTGATCAAGAAATTCCGCGAGCGTCACTGCCGTCAACAAATTAAGCAGGTTTGTTTTTCCGCCCAGCTGTGGATTGCGAATCAAGATCGAAAACCAGAGCCCAATGCCAGGGCGACTGCTCCAATGACGTCGCAAGCGGCCACGGCCGGCAGTTTGTTCGTCAGCCACAGCGACCGTCCACGATGGTTTATCTGCACCATTCGGTCCGAATAGATAGTCATTTGTCGATGGAATAGACTCGAACACTTCAACATTGAAGCCATCCAATCCGGCCAATTGCTTTCTAAATTGCTCGATCATGCTTCCCGATATTCTCCAAACACTTTTCGCAGCACATCAGCTATTTCGCCGACAGTTGCATAAGCCTCCACGGCCTCAATAATGACCGGCATCAGATTAGCATTTCCCGAGGCGGCATTCTTCAGCTTTAAGAGTACAGCATCTACAGCATCAGCATCGCGTTCTTCTCGCAGGCGGCGAAGCCGATCGAGCTGCGATTGCACCATTGACTCGTTGATTCGCAGGATATCCGGCTGATCCGCCTCGCTTTGCTGAAAACGATTGACGCCAACAATCACTTTTTGGTCCTTCTCAATATCACGCTGGTAGCGATATGCACTGCCGGCAATTTCGTCCTGGAAGAAGCGATTGCGGATTGCAGCAACCGCGCCACCCATATTGTCAATCAATTCGATATATTTCAGCGCGCCGGACTCGATTTCATCAGTCATCTTTTCGATCACGTATGAACCGGCCAGCGGATCCACGGTATCAGCAACCCCGCTTTCATAGGCAACAATTTGCTGGGTTCGAAGGGCAATTGTGGCAGCGTCCTCAGTTGGCAGCCCAAGCGCCTCGTCAAATGAATTTGTATGCAGCGATTGGGTGCCTCCCAAAACGGCAGCCAATGCCTGAATTGTGGTGCGAACCACGTTATTTAGCGGCTGTTGGGCAGTCAGAGAACTACCTGCGGTTTGGGTGTGAAAGCGCAACATCATTGAAGATGCCTTTTCCGCGTTGAAGCGTTCTTTCATGATCCTGGCCCAAAGGCGGCGGGCAGCACGAAACTTTGCGATCTCTTCCAGCAGGTTATTATGGGAATTAAAAAAGAAAGAAAGACGCCTGGCAAAGCTATCCACGCTCATGCCGCTATCTATCGCCGCCTGCACATAGGCAATGGCATTTGCGAAGGTGAAAGCCACTTCTTGAATAGCGGTGGAACCTGCCTCGCGAATATGATAGCCACTAATCGAAATCGTATTCCAATTTGGCAAATGATCTTTACAGTAGCTGAAGATATCGGTAATAATGCGCATCGACGGCTCGGGCGGGAAAATATAGGTGCCACGGGCAATATATTCCTTGAGAATATCATTTTGAATGGTGCCGGAGAGCTTCGTCTCATCAACGCCTTGCTTGCGGGCAACTGCAATGTAGAGCGCCAACAAAATGGAAGCGGTAGAATTGATGGTCATAGAAGTCGATACCTTGTCGAGTGGGATCTGATCGAAAAGGATCTCCATGTCTCTCAGAGAGTCGATCGCAACCCCAACCTTACCCACTTCGCCCAGGGCAAACGGATGATCGGAATCGTAGCCGATTTGGGTCGGCAGATCAAATGCCACCGAAAGCCCGGTAGTCCCACTGTTCAGCAGGAAACGATAACGCTCATTAGACTCCTCAGCGGTGGCGTATCCGGCATATTGGCGCATCGTCCAGAAGCGCCCGCGATACATGGTTGGATAGACACCACGGGTATAGGGGAACTCGCCGGGAAACCCCAATGCCTCTTCATACTGAACTGTTTCCGGTGGCAAATAGAGGCGCTCAACATCGATATCCGAGTCAGTCGCGAAGCGCTCCTTGCGCTCCGGAAAGCGGTCGGTCACTTTCTTGACCGTGGTTTCTTCCCACTGCTTTTTCTTATTGTCAAGAGAACTCACAACATGTCTCCGTTTGTAAATATTTCCTGATTCAACATCCCCCTTTATCCCTCTTCGAAGGGGATATAGGGGAATATTTCTTATTCAATCCCAATATCAAGCGTGACGATGCCATCGCCCAAAATCGCTTGCAATTGATCACCGCTTTCTACCGGTCCAACGCCTTCTGGCGTTCCGGTAAATACCAAATCTCCCGGATACAAAGTAAAAATACTCGAAAGATAGCTGACTAAATCAGCAATTGGCCAGAGCATATTAGCAGTTGTACCCGACTGGCGCACTTCGCCATTAACTGTCAAGCTCAGGGATAGATCCGTTAAGTCTCCGACCGCCTGTGGTGCGATCAACGCGCTTAGCGGAGCGAAGCCATCAAAGCCTTTGGCGATTGACCAGGGATGCCCTTTTTCCTTTGCCCGGGACTGGATGTCGCGAGCAGTCAAATCGATGCCGATCCCAACACCGGAAATATGATCAACTGCTTCTTCCGTCGAAAAGCCTTTTCCGCCTGTGCCAATCAGAACAACCACCTCGACTTCGTGATGAACGTCTTTGCTGGCAGCGGGTATCGCGACTCGGCCACCAGAAGCCAATAACGACGAAGCCGGCTTAAGAAAAACCAGCGGTGATTTTGGCACCGGATTGTTTAGCTCGGCTGCATGGGCAGCATAATTTCGCCCGATGCAAAAAATTGAGCCCACTCGAATCGGTTCGCCGCCGGCGAGCATTTGGACTGAAGGCATTTGCATTGAATTTCCTATAGTAGTTCGAAAATGGTTCCAATAAAGAATGCGTAGAGAATCATAAACATCGCCCCTTCCCAACGGCTCACTCGCTTGTCGAGTGTGGCAACCAGGAAGAGCAAAGTGGCAATAATCAACAAGGGAACGCCGGTGGAGATCAGCGAACTCGGCACGACCAAGCTTCCCATCAGTGCGGGGATGCCCATCACGGCAAAAGTATTAAAGATATTTGACCCCAGAACGTTACCAACCACCATTTCGGTATTTTTCCGCCGAACCGCGCTCACCGTCACCGCTAACTCAGGCAGCGAAGTGCCAATGGCTACTGCACTTACTGCGACAACTTCTTTACCCACCTCCAGAATTTCCGCCAGCGCGATCACCGAATCAATTGTATATTGTGCGCCAAAGTAAACGCCAACTGCACTGCCTGCTAAAATCAAAACCGGTTTGATATTGAAGGGTACTTTTTCTTCATCATCCTCTATGGCACCGGCGCCGCTGCGACCGTCCACAATGGTATAAGAAACAAATACCAGCAGGGCTACGATGAACAAGACCGCCTCACCGCGTGAAAATGCACCATCCTGTACAGCCATCGCCAGGAAAAATGCTGAACCAAGCAACAGCGGCAGATCAACGCGAATAATGTCGCGCGTGATTTGCAATCCTTTTGCAAGCATCGCCCCAAATCCGATAATCAGGAGAATATTTGCGACATTAGACCCAACCACATTACCAGCGACAATTTCTGAGGAGCCTTTAGACACTGCGACGACGGAGGAAATCAGCTCCGGCAGCGAAGTCCCAATAGACACAATGGTCAACCCAACAATATAATGTGAAATACCGGCCATCAAGCCAATCTGCTCAGCCGCACCGGTAAAATAATCGGACGACTTAACCAGCACGATCAGACTGACGACAAATATGAGAGACCAAAGCGTAATAGCAGACATAAAATTCCCCAGTGCATGTTCAGCAAGAATAATCAGGAAGTCGGATAATGGGTATCAGCTTGCTGGTGGACGCAGCAAATATAACCCTTTTTGGACCGAATATCCAATTTAAGTTTTTGACTGCTCAAGACTTCCAACAGCCACATTTTCACGCCCATAATTGACAAAGTGCTTGAAAATTTGGGAAGGCTTGGTGACATTCAGGGAATTTTCAGCCCCAACTCAGCGGAGACGACTCATGTCCAATGAAAGCATCAGCCCGGAAGCCATTCAAGAACAGGTAAATCGCTTATTACCAGAACTGATCGATTTCCGCGAAGACCTCCATCGACATCCGGAGTTAAGCTGGCAAGAACATCGCACAACGGATAAAATTCAGGAAAAGCTGGCAGCGCATGGCCTCAAGCACTTTCGCCGGGTCATTGACACCGGCGGGATTGTCGATTTTGAATTCAAGAAGGATGCGCCATATGTATTGCTACGGGCGGACATCGATGCATTGCCGCTACAAGATGAGAAACAAGTGACGTATCGCTCGCGCAACGAAGGTGTTTGCCATGCTTGCGCCCACGATGTTCACACAACCACAGCTCTCGGCACTGCGCTCGCCATTCAGGCGCTAAAACCGGACCTCTCGCATAATCTTCGCTTTGTTTTCCAGCCGGCGGAAGAACCGATTCCCAGTGGTGCACCTGAAATGATCGCCAATGGCGCGCTGGAGGATGTTGCTTATGCCCTGGGCATGCACATGGAACCGCGCATCCCTTTAAACACCATCGGTCTCACCGCCGGTCGGGTTAACATGCAGTCCATACGCATTGACTTGACACTCAAAGGCCCGGGTGGACACTCCGCCCGGCCTTCGGACACGGCAGATTTGGTCTGGATTGCCAGCCGCATCGTCCAGGATAGCTATCAGATTATTTACCGGGAAGTAAACCTGATGGACAATACCGTTGTTCTCACCTTCACCGAAATCCATGCCGCACAGGGATACAATGTTATTCCCGGCGAGCTCAAGCTGACCGGCACCATTCGCCTTGCTGACCCAGCCAAGAAACTGGTGTTCTACGAGCGCTTCCGCAAGCTCTTAAAACACCTGGAAGATGAAACCGGATGCACAATCGATCTAAATATACAAGAAGGCTCGGAACCGATTCTGAACGACAAGGGCGTCATCGATCAGCTAACCGATGCAACGCTCAATGGCTTCTGGCTGCCGGTTGGGATTGACGCTAATTTTCGCACACCCGGCACCGACGACTTTAGCCACTATGTGAAGGATATTCCCGGTGCTTATGTTCGATTCGGTGTCGGCACGGAGCAGCATACCGCTACTCTCCATGAGGGATTGTTTGATGTTCCCAAAGAAGTCATTAATATAGCAGTATCATTCTTCACCTATCAATTGTTGAACTTCAAGCCCTAAGCATCCCAAGGAGAAGCAGACAATGAGTCAACCGCCGCAGAAGTCAGGACTGGCCGGATACGAAAACGTCGGCAGTGACTACCTAAACAAACGCCAATTGAAGAAAAGCGCCGGCTGGGTGATGCTTTGGGCATTGGGGGTTGGTGCAGTCATATCCGGCGATTACTTTGGGTGGAATTTCGGACTTGCGGCCGGCGGATTCTGGGGATTGAGCATCGCGACGGTTTTGATGGCAATTATGTATGTTTGCATGGTCTACAGCATTGCCGAGTTGTCCGCTGCCTTACCACATGCCGGCGGCTTTTACTCCTTCACTCGCAATGCCCTCGGGCCTTTTGGCGGTTTTGTATGCGGTCTGACAGACACCATCGAATATGTAATTACGCCTGCGGTGATTGTGGTCGGCATTGGCGGTTACCTCAATACACTAATACCGGATTTGCCGCTGTATGCGTGCTGGCTTCTCTCTTATGCACTCTTCCTGGGCATCAATATTCGCGGGGTGGAATTGACCTTTAAAGTCGGCTTGGTCATCACCATTCTGGCGATGCTGGTATTGTTCATCTTCTATGGTGGCGTGCTTCTGACCGGCACCTTTCGCTGGGAGAACCTCTTTAACATCCCGGCAGAACCGGGTCAATCTTCTGACTGGCTGCCCTTCGGCTGGACCGGGGTTTTCTCGGCACTGCCTTTTGCGATCTGGTTCTATCTGGCTATCGAGCAACTGCCATTGGCAGCAGAAGAAACCCATGACGTGGTCAATGATATGCCGCGGGCCCTCATCACCGGCATCTTCACCCTGCTAATCTTGTCCGTCTTGACCTTAGTTCTGAATACCGGGGTTGGCGGTGGTGCTGTGGTGATCGGTAGCTCCGACGCCCCTCTCCAGGAAGGGTTCAGCGTGGTCTTCGGCGCCGGTGAAGCCACTGCAATTCTTACTATCATTGCGCTGACCGGTTTGCTTGCCAGCTTCCACACAATCATTTATGCCTATGGCCGGGTCTTGTTTGCCCTTTCACGGGCCGGCTATTTCCCACGCTGGATTTCAATCACCGGCAAGAACAAAACCCCATGGGTAGCGCTAATATTGGGTGGGGCAATTGGATTCATCTGTGCAGTTATTATTGATCGCTCCGGAAGTGGCGGCGTGGGCGCAGCCTTGTTAAACATGGCAGTATTCGGGGCAGTTATTTCGTACACCCTGGTAATGATCAGCTTTATTAAATTGCGGCTCACCAGGCCGGACCTGGAAAGGCCTTACGTCAGCCCCTTGGGCATTCCGGGAGCGGCAATTGGCGGTATCTTGTCAATTATTGCTTTGCTGGCCTGTTTCTCGATCTCCGACTATCGTCCGGGTGTTTGGGGTACCAGCATCTTCCTGGTTGTCGGCATCCTCTATTTTCTCCTCTACAGCCGCCATCATCTGGTCGCTCAGGCACCGGAGGAAGAGGTAGCGTTGATAGCTGAAGGCATTGAGGAGTTGCAATAGTGGTTGGCAGTGGCAGTGGCAGTGGCAGTGGCAGTGGCAGTGGCAGTGAAAAATGACGAATGACAAATGAATAATGTCAAATGTTATCTTTTCACCTTAAGAATCCCGCTTGCGGGATGATATAGAACAGCCCCGGCTTTGCTTTTCTACCCGGGGAGGAAATGACGAATAGTTTCTTTTCACCTTAAAAGACCACGTAGTGGTCAAATGTCTCTAACAAACAACTGACATCTAACAACGATCAACTATCACCTAACAACAGTACTCAGCCCCCTGGAGCTCATATGGCAAACATCAAAGGTATGCTAACCCTGGACGCACTGAAGAAACTGGTTCGCAACAATGACATCGATACCGTTTTGACCGTTTTTACAGATCACTACGGGCGCTTTATGGGCAAACGCTTCGATGCCGAATTCTTTCTTGAAGAAACGCCCAAAGCCGGCACACATGGCTGCGATTATTTGCTAACAGTTGATATGGAAATGAATCCGGTTCCGGGGTATCGTTTTGCCAATTGGGAATTGGGATATGGTGATTTCCACCTGAAGCCGGATATCAACACGCTGCGCCATGCCAGCTGGCTTGAGAAAACAGCGCTGGTTATTTGCGACGTAGAGGACGAGAAAACACATAATCTGGTATCGATCGCGCCGCGGACAATGCTCATTGAGCAGCTCGGCAAAGCCAGGAAGGCCGGCTATGCAGCAATGGGTGCATCAGAATTGGAGTATTACCTCTTCGACGATAGCTATCGCGAGGCCCACGAAAAGGGATATAGCAACCTGCAACCCGCCGGGTGGTATATTGAGGATTACCATGCTTTACAGGGCGCGCGCGAAGAAAAATTTACCGCGCAAGCACGGCGCCACCTGCGCGACAGCGGCGTGCCGGTTGAAAACTCCAAAGGTGAATGGGGTTTGGGTCAGCATGAATTAAACATTCGCTATGCCGACGCCTTAACTATGGCGGATCGCCATGTTATCTATAAGCAATGCCTGAAGGAAATTGCTGATCAGCAGGGAGTCTCCGTCACCTTTATGGCGAAATATGATCAGAGTCAGGCTGGCTCAAGCTGTCACGTTCACCTGAGTTTGCGCAAGAAGAACGGCAAGAGCGCATTCAGCGGGCGCAAGGAACTTGGACCAGTCAAGTCGACCGACGCCATGCGCTGGTTTCTCGGCGGCTGGATCAAACATGCGCCGGAAGTCATGGTCTTCTATGCGCCAACAGTCAATTCATATAAGCGCTACCAAAGCGGTTCCTGGGCGCCAACAGGGCTCGCCTGGAGTTACGACAATCGTACAGCTGGCTTCCGGGTGGTAGGTCACGGTGAAAGCCTGCGAATCGAATGCCGCATACCGGGAGCAGACTGCAATCCGTATTTGACCTTTGCTGCGGCATTGGCTTCCGGACTAGACGGCATCAAAAACAAGATTGAACCGCCGGCAATTTACGAGGGTGACGTCTACGCCGCGAAGAATATTCCCCAGGTGCCGGGAAGTCTGCGTGAAGCAATTCCTCTTTTCGAAAAGAGTAAATTTGCAAAACATGCATTTGGCGAAGAGGTGGTTGAACACTACGTCCATTTTTACCGGCAGGAACAGCAAGCCTACGATGAGGCAGTAACAGATTGGGAACGTAAACGGTATTTTGAACGCATTTGAGGTAACAAAATGAGATTAGCCAACAAAGTGGCCTTGATAACCGGGGCCAGCAGCGGCATTGGCCGTGAAAGCGCATTGCTTTTCGCGAAAGAAGGCGCCAAGATAGTAGCGGTGGATATCAACGTTGCAGATGGCGAAGAAACGGTGAAAATGATTGCGGATAGCGGTGGTCAGGCCACCTTTGTGAAAGCCGATGTGTCCAGAGCAGAAGATTGCGAAGCCATGATTGCGGCGGCCGAAGACCGGTACGGCGCATTACACGTGCTCTTCAACAACGCCGGTATCATGCACAGCCAGGATGACAATGCGGAAACCACGGAAGAAGATGTCTGGGACCTGACCATGGCGATCAACGTCAAGGGCGTTTTTTTCGGTTGCAAATATGGCATTGGCGCACTGCGACGCGCCGGGGGCGGGAGCATTATCAATACCGCATCTTTCGTTTCCCTGCTGGGTGCAGCCACGCCGCAGATTGCCTATACCGCCAGCAAGGGCGCAGTGCTTTCGATGACCCGCGAATTGGCGACCATTCATGCCCGGGAGAACATCCGCGTGAATGCGCTGTGTCCCGGCCCTTTACGTACAGAGCTGTTGATGAAGTTCCTGAATACGGAAGAGAAAAAGCAGCGTCGGCTGGTGCATATCCCGATGGGCCGCTTCGGTGAAGCAGCGGAAATGGCGCAATCTGCGTTATTTCTTGCTTCCGATGAAGCGTCGTACATCACCGGCAGCACCTTTAGCGTTGATGGCGGGATTACAGCGGCCTATGTGACCCCGGAGTAGTAGTGGCAGTAAAAATAAATTGACGAATGACAAATGACAAATGACAAATGACGAATGTCGAATGACGAATGTCGAATGTCGAATGTCGAATGACGAATGTCGAATGACGAATGACGAATATCAAATTTTTCGTTTCACATCAAAAGACCAGGTAGTGGTTAAATGTTTCTAACAACTATCATCTAACACTTAACAACGAGTTTTACACATGTCAATCAGCACACATGGTTTATACATAGACGGCAACGAGGCTCCCGGACATGGCGAATTGATGGAGCTAATCAATCCGGCCAATGGCGAGGTCCATGCAAAGATAAGCTGCGCCAGCGAGGCAGATGTTGACCAGGCTGTTCGCCTGGCGGATGATCGTTTTCGCAATGGGAAATGGGCAAGCATGAACAGCCGCAAGCGCGGACGTATTCTGCAAAACATGGCCAATCTAGTCCGTCAAAAGCGCAATGAGCTTGGCGAAATAGAATCCAGGAATACCGGCAAACCGTTGGGCAATGCCACCGGTGAGATGGTCGCAGTAGCAAACTGCTTCGAATATTATGCCGGCGCCGTCAACAAATTCTTCGGACAAACAATCCCCGGTGCTGCCAACGGTTCACTGATGACCTTCCGTGAGCCATTAGGCGTCTGCGGCCTGATCGTGCCCTGGAATTTCCCGTTAATCATTACTGCCTGGAAGGTTGCACCGGCCCTTGCAATGGGGAACACCGTGGTGATAAAACCAGCGGAGATCACACCATTGAGCGCTCTAGCGCTGGCAGATATCGCCAAAGAAGCGGGACTGCCGGATGGCGTTCTCAACGTCGTTCCCGGTCCGGGCGAACTGACCGGGGAAGCCCTGGTTGGCCATCCACTGGTCAGAAAAATATCCTTCACCGGCTCAACTGAGGTGGGAAAGCGGGTAATGGCAAAAGCAGCGACAGACATCAAACGGGTATCGCTGGAACTGGGCGGAAAATCGGCCAGCATCGTTTTTGCCGATGCCAATCTGGACGCCTGCGTGAAGTCCTCCATTTTTGCGGTCTATGACAATACCGGTCAGGACTGCTGCGCCCGCAGCAGGGTCCTGGTCGAGCGGCCAATCTTTGAAGCCTTTGTAGAACAATTTATCGCGCAGGCAAAAGACCTAAAACTAGGCCTGCCCGAAGAAACCGGCACTCAGATTGGACCGCTGATCAGCAGCGAACAGCGGGAACGCGTGTGCGGCTACCTCGATATAGCTGATGACGAAGGCGCTCGGCGCCTTACCGGCGGTGAGACACCAGCTGATGGTCCCTTGAAGAACGGTTACTACCTCTCCCCTGTTGTCTACGTTGATGTCGAACCGGAAATGCGGATCATGCAGGAAGAGGTATTTGGTCCGGTGGTCAGCATCATGCCCTTCGATGGCGAAACAGAGGCTGTTGCAATTGCCAACAATAGCAACTACGGTTTGTCGGGCTCCCTCTGGACACGTGATGTCGCCCGCGCCATGCGCGTCAGCAGAGCGCTGGAAACCGGCATGCTGTCGGTCAATACCAGCAGCAGCGTTCACATCGAAGCCCCCTTTGGCGGCGTCAAACAAAGCGGTATTGGACGCGAGCAGGGCATGGCGGCATTGGATCATTACAGCGAATACAAATCGGTCTTTATAAGCGAGGAATAGCTGTGGCATTAACCTATTTTGAATCATACCCGGAAGTGAGCTCAACCTTTACGTTTGAAATCGACGACGTGCTTTTCTCCGCCCAAAGCGACTTTCAGAAAATAGAAATTGTGCAATCCAAAGCGTTTGGCAGGATTTTATTCATCGATGAAATGGTCATGCTAACGGAGCGTGATGAGTTTGTTTATCATGAGATGATTGCCCATGTGCCTTTGTTTACGCATCCGAATCCGCGGAAGGTGTTAATCATTGGCGGTGGCGATGGCGGAACCGCCCGCGAATGCCTGAAGCATCCTTCAGTTGAGAAAATTGACCTGGTCGATATTGATGAAATGGTAACACAGGCCTGCCTGCGCTTCATGCCGCAACTGGCAAGCAGCGTCTTTTCTGAGCGCATGAATTGCCACTTCGAAGACGGGGTCCAATTTGTAAAGGAAACCAAAGAACGCTACGATGTGGTAATTATTGATTCTACTGACCCGATAGCCGTTGGTGAAGGCCTGTTCACACGGGATTTTTATCAGGATTGCTTCAACTTATTGACAGATGACGGCATTTTGGTCAACCAAAGCGAATCGCCGGCATGGCTGCCGAGTTTGGTGGAAGGTATCTCAGCCAAACTCAGATCGATTTTTCCGGCAGTGCATTATTTCCAGGCACATATACCAACCTATCCGTCCGGTCATTGGGTCTTTGGCTTTGCAAGCAAAGGTCCGCATCCGTTGAAGGATTTCGACAGCCAACGTATAAAGGCTGCCAATCTTTCTCTGAATTACTATAATGAGGCGGTGCACAGCGGCGCTTTTCAAATCCCGACATTCTTTAGCAGGTTGACCGGCAATGGATAATATGATCCGCCAGGCTGTGTTTGACGGATGTGAGGCAAGTTTCGACGAGGCGCAGGTGGTATTGGTCGGCGCCGGCTACGATGGTACATCCAGCTATCGTGCCGGATCACGATTTGGGCCACAGGCAATTCGCGCTGAAACGCTTTATTCCCAGGAAACCTACAGTCCCTATTTCGAAAAAGACCTGCTAGATTTGCCGATACACGATGCCGGTGACATCGATTTGCCGATCGGCGACAAGCAGCGGGCGCTGCAGCTGATTGCCGACAGCGCATCGACTTTGTTTGAAGCGCAAAAGCTACCCTGCTTTATCGGCGGCGAGCACTTGATTTCACTGCCGATCATCGAGCAAGGGATCAAGCACTTTCCGGATTTACAGATCATACAGATTGATGCCCACCTGGACTTGATGGACTCTTTATTTGGTGACCGTCTATCGCATGGCACTGTCATGCGCCGTGCATATGACACTCTCAATGAACCCAAATGTCTTTATCAGCTTGGCATTCGCAGCGGCAGCCGGGAAGAATTTGATTTTGCCGCAAAGCAGACCTCATTTTGTAAATTCACTTTAGATGCGATCCGCACCTATGCTGAGCGCATCGGCAACAAGCCGGTTTACCTCACCATTGATCTCGACGTCTTTGATCCATCGCTCTTGCCGGGGACCGGGACCCCTGAAGCCGGTGGCATCTTCTTCGATGCCTATATTGAATTCCTCACCGCAATTACCAACTTGAACATTGTCGCTTGTGATGTTGTCGAACTCGCCCCGAAAATAGATCCCAGCGGTCGCTCCGCCATTGTTGCCTCGAAAGCACTTCGCGAATTATTGATGATCCTCTAAACAGACCGGCCGTTGCATGCGATCAATCCACTGGCTATGTTATTGTCAATCATGGAAAATAGCGATTTAAAAAAAGCCAGGCCGGAAGCAGCTGCCATAGCAACGGTTTTCAAGCACAAGAAATACCTGGCAGTCTTATGGTTGGTGCCGGCACTGCTATCGACCAATTCATTCTACCTCAATGCGATTAGTAAGGGCGAAGAAGCGTCGTGGTGGAATATTTTCCTGACACAGTTCCTGGTATGGGCATTGTGGGCAGCAATTACGCCGATCATACACCATCTTGGCCGGAAATTCCGGATTGAATTGCCAAATTGGCTGCGCGGCTTCTGTATCCACCTGTTCCTAAGCGTAATCCTGGTATTGGCTTATCTATTTGCTTACACATGGATCTTTGGCTTCGTTACCGATATGGAATTTACCGTCAACAGATTTGTCGGTACTTATCTCGGGATTTTTATCAACCTGTTTCATTGGGATTTTCTCATTTACTGGCTGGTTCTCGGCATCGGTTACGCCTTCGACTATTACGAGAAATATCGTCTTGGAGAAATTGAAGCAATCGCCCTGGAAAAAGCACTGGTTCAGGCACAGTTGAAAACCCTGCAAAGCCAGCTCAATCCGCATTTTCTTTTCAATACCTTGCATACAATCGGCGGCCTCATTCGGCATGATAAAAAGACAGTAGCGGTTGAAATGATCGCAGGTCTCAGCGAACTCTTGCGTACTTCACTGGATAAGGCTGACAAGCAGTCTGTTTCTCTCAAGGAAGAGCTTGCCATTGTGGAACGCTATTTAGCGATCCAAAAAATTCGCTTCGAGGACCGATTGAAGGTAGAGATGTTGATAGCTCCGGAAACATTAAGCGCAGAAGTGCCGATATTTATATTGCAGCCTGTGGTTGAAAACGCCATTGTTCATGGTTTCGACAAGTTGCGATCCGCTGAACAACTGACCATTTCCTCAGCAATCGACGGGCATGATTTGAAATTAACCATCTATAATGATGGCCCCGTGCTGGCAAATGATTGGCAGCTGTCCCAACAGAATAACGTTGGTTTGAGCAACACTGTCCAGCGATTGCGGCAAATCTACGGTCGAGCAGCACATTTAAAGATGAGAAATCGCGGTGATACGGGTGTCGAGGCGGTCATAACAATTCCTTTTGAAACCTTTGTGGAGTGAAGATGTCCGGGCGAATAGCACCACCATACAAAACATTCATTATTGATGATGAGCCGATGGCCAGAGCAACGCTGCGCCTCTTGCTAAGCAAGGATGCGGACATCGAAATCAGCGGAGAATTTGGAAATGGGTTTGAAGCGGCCGCGGCGATTCGTCATCAGCGCCCGGCGCTCATATTCCTTGATGTGCAGATGCCGGAGATGGATGGCTTTGCGATGCTGCAGGAACTTGACAAAAGTGAATGGCCCCAAGTTGTATTTGTCACCGCCTATGAAAAGTACGCCTTGAAGGCGTTCGAAGTAAATGCGCTGGACTATTTGCTGAAGCCCTTCGATGATGCTCGCTTCCAGCTTGCTCTGAATCGAGCAAAAGAACAATTGGCGCAGAACAATCGCTCCGCGTTTGCCGATCATCTTGGTCAGTTTCTAAATACTCATTATCGAGCAGAACAAACGACAAACGCATCCGGCTTTTTACAGCGACTCGCCATCAAAACCGCCGGCAGAATTCGTTTCATCAAGGTGTCTGAGTTGGATTGGATAGAGGCGGCTGATCAATATGTCAAACTTCATAGCAATGGAGACAGCTACCTGATCCGTCAAGCGCTGGGTAAACTAGAGACACAGCTGGATCCGCAACAGTTTTGCCGCATACATCGTTCTGCCATTGTTAATATCGAGCAAATTGAGGAGCTACTACCAACTGCAACCGGTGATTACACCGTCGTATTGAGGAATAAGACCCGTCTGAAGCTGAGCAGGCATCGCCGGCAAGCCCTCCAGGCACTCATTCCCTGGCTGTCCTAAGGTAATATTCGGGTTCCGCTCTGCTATTCACGATAGGATTCCAGCCGTTCCCAACACGTATCTGCCAACCACGCTATTGAGCTTTGTTTTCATTTCTCCGATGCTATCATTGTCATAAATCATCTGAACGATAATTCTATGGCACGAGAGGAAACTGATGAAAACAATATTGCACTTTCTATGCATCCTGATGTTCAGCACCGTCCTGCTGAGCGGCCCCCCTTCCGACGAGGCAGACATTAAAGAAATGATCAAGAAATTTTCTCTTTCCGGAGACAAGCGGGATGTTACGCTTGCGAATGCAGTTCTGCATAAAGACGCAAGACAGTATGTTACCAGTGACAGATTCGAAGGCGGGTTGTTTATTGTTACCTCGGAGCAATATGCCAGCCTCTTGGCTGCTGGAAAAATTGGCGGCATCCCCCGATCGGTTGATATTCAGTCTATTGAAATTGATAAACAGAAGAAAAATGCGGTTGCGCAAGTCCAGCTAACTTCCGAAAAGGCGGTGTTCTATTCCTTTATTTGCCTGTCCAAAATCAGCGATGGCAGCTGGGTCATCGTTAGCGTCTTAACCTCCACCGCGAAACCGGAATGAGCGACATGACCATTCCACTCCATTCGCGAAGGCCTGGTCTTCGTTATCTCCCGGCATTCTTATTGCTCGCTCTTTTGACCGGCTCATGCCACTTGCTAAGCAGCCCGGAAGCAAGCTTCCGCAATGACATCGCTGCGGAAGTGGATTCAAAAACCTTATGGGTTGCGCAGGATGGTGATACAATTGCCATCGACTTGGTGCGGCCGCAAGTTAATGGGCGCGATTTGGGTTGGTTCGCCCTGGACACCGGTTCGCCGGTTCTTGTTATTGACCGACGGCATGCCGCAAAGCTGGATCTGCCATCGGTTGGCAGCGCCAGGATTCCGGAATGCAACATGCCGGTCTCTTTTCTAAGTGATGCCAGTCTGGAGCTCGGTCGCTTGCGCCTTGATGAGGCAATCCTGGCCTCGCTTGACTTGTCGAGCCTAAATCAACGCATTCAAGGCGATGTGGAGCTGGCCGGCATTATTGGCGCGCCACTCTTTGAGGCAGCAATTGTTCAAATCAAATACGGCGACACACTCGATCGCATTTCCCTCTTCGATCCGGCAACATTCGACAACGAGCGGATCTCCTGGCAAGAGATGGACCTACGCGACCAAAAGCCTGTGGTGCGTGCGTCTCTGGAAGGCAATCTCAGTGGTGATTTTTTGCTGGATACCGGCAAAGGCGGCAGTTTAAGTTTATACACTGGCTTTATCGAAGCACACAATCTTCTGGAGAATCGACAGGTGACCCGCAAGCGCAATAGTAGATTGTGTGGTGACACTGATGAATTTTCGGGAAAAATCGCCTGGTTCAAATTCGGTGGAAGGCAGTTCAACAATCCAACAGTGCGTTTTAAGATTCCCGGCACATTGGGCAGCGAAGGGGACAATGACACGATTGGCACTATCGGCAGAGGATTCTTGCGGCACTTTACGGTTGTATTTGATTATCAGGAAGAGCGGCTGGCTTTAACGCTTAATCACAGTGAATAAATATTGCGGGGCCATCGGCCCCGCAATAAGTAAGTCTTACTTCAGGAAGATCATCTTCTTGGACTTGACAAAATCACCTGCTTCGATGCGGTAAACATACAGACCGCTGGCAGCTTTCTGCCCGAAGTTGTTGGTGCCGTCCCAGATAGCCTGCTTAAAGCCGGCTGCCTGATTTTCGTTCACCAATGTTTTCACCAACTGACCAAGAACGTTGTAGATTTCCAGTTTCACGTCGACCCGAGTCTTGAGCGCATACTCAATCGTCGTTGTCGGGTTAAACGGATTCGGATAGTTCTGGTCCAGAGCAAACTCCGTCGGCAAGCCCAGGGTTTCGTCTTCGATACCAACAGTTATATCTTCAATCCAACCCAATTCAAATGCACGGGTATTGGCGGCTGCAGCATTGGCCTGGATCTGAGCCAGATCGTCACCGGCAACCATTGCCCAGGTTACCCAGGCAGTATCACCAGCAGCGATGTTTCCAATGCTTGTTCCACCCCAGGTCCGCACATCGCCACTATCAGGCGCTGTCTCGTCGAAGGTGGTAATGAAGGTATAAGAGTCTGTGCGCGCAGTGGCAGTGGCGCCATCTGTTGTAGCACGGGCACCGGAGAGTCCATCCATAGAGGCAAAGCCATAATAGGCGTCACCTAGATCCCGGGTGTAGACAAGCTGATAACCGGTCTCAACGCCACCGACGTTGGTGCCGAAATTATCAACATCCCAGTCTACGAAAATACCGGAGTAAAAATCCGTCAGTTCAGCGCCGGATTCATTGACAAATCCATAGCGGATAAAGACGTAATCATCACCGGTATTGGAGTAGGATCTTTGGATGATCTGGACATCATAAGGCGTTACTGCGCCTTCATCGTTCAGATAAGCGGTTGTCACCTGATCAAAGTCAGCTGTCGATTCGAAACCTGCGGCGAAATCGCTGGTCACGTTCACGACATCTGTATTCAGACCAAGGCTTGGCACATGTCCGTTCACGCTGGCCTGCACGGATGAACCGAAGATCAAGCCACCTGAGAACAGTCCGTTTACGCCTCGCCAGGTTACACCGCTACCGGTGAATCCGGATCCTTCTGTACCGATAAAACCGTCGTTGTAAATCGCCGCATTTAAATCACCCGGCGTATGATTTAAGGCAAGCTGGGCTTCCGGTGGCGTGCCGCTCGGTGTCGCAGAAACGACATTGGACGGGCCACTTTCGCCTTCATCATAAACGGATGTCAGGTAGTAATAATATGTTACGCCATTAACAGCTGTTTCATCAACATAGTTGAAAGTGCTGTCATCAACAGTGGCAATGATCGAATAAGTGAGGCTGTCTTCGGAGCGATAGACATTAAAGCCGGTCAACGCTTCAACTGAATAGCCACCGCGATCTTTGCGCGTCTGAATGGTGCCACCTGTGCGCTGTCCAGCTTCCTGGAAGGTCTGCGGCGCAAAGAGGTGAGCAGATTTCTTGTATTTGGTTACCTTATCAACAGATGTGAGATTCTCAAGAGCCCCACGACGATCATTCTCTGCACGTGCTGCTGCGCGGGCGCGCATCTCAGCGCCAAAATCCGCCACATCTTGTTGATCAACAACCATGCCGTTGTCACGGTCACGCATGACCATGGTGCCATCCAGAGATTTCTCTGCGATGACCACGCCTCCAGGAGCGAGTTCCACAATCTTGGCATTGGCGCCGGTGCCTTCCTGGACAATTGCACGAATCATGAAATTATAAGGCAGGTTGAACTGACTTACTTTCGACCAGGTTACACCATCGTCAAAGCTAATCCAGCTACGACCGGCATCACCACTGTTGTTGTCAAAACCGAGGCCATAGTTGATGGTATCAGGCTGTACCCAGGAAATATAGAAGTCGCCTTCGGTAAATTCCAGGGAGTCAGCTGCAACATCCACTTCCGACCAATCACCACGTACCGTCACGGTGTAAGGCATGTTTGCCAGAACCTCACTGGCCGGCGCAGCATCGCCACCGGTAGTGTTTTCCCAGACTGAATATTCGACATTGTCCAGGGCGCCGGCAACATCATGCCAGGTGGTACGGATACCAAGCAGGGTTGTCGGGTAGCTACGCGGGGTAAAGCGTACTGCGGATTCACCAGTTGCGGCAAAACCAATTTGTTGATCGCTCACACCATCATCGTACGCAATCTCATTGAGGCCAATCGGCTCAACCCAGGTCAACTCAATCTGGCTATCACCAACAATTGCGTCAACGTTCAACGGCGGATTACCAAAGGTGGTAACGGTCGTATCTACCGCCGCGCTGGTCGAGAAGAGATCCATCGAGATGGACGCACCGTCTGCGTAGTTATCTGCAACAAACTCACGAACTGCCACATAGACATCGCTACCGGCATCAACATAATCCGTCAGATCGTAGCTGTAGGCAATCCAGGTTTCAGTCGTATCGTCATCAGGAAATTGCAGGTTAGCTACAGCGATATCAAAACTTGCCGGATCAGTGTCGGTTGTCGACAAGAGGATGTCCACATTGTCCGCAAAAGTGTTCGGCCAGTAGCGCAGATATAATTCAAAGAAATCACCCGCTTGAACATCGAGCAGTTGCGGTGAAATCAGGTATTGATCGTTGGACGTCGCACCACCAGTATTCCAGGTAGCGAAGGCCACGAAATTGCCACCACCTTCCGGAACCGTGATCGTTCCACCGGTCCATCCTGGAATCGGGCTTGTGCTGTCGGCAACCTGGATCCAACCGGTACCACCGTCAGGATTGGCAGTGGACCAACCAACCGGCGGGAAGTTTCCACCTTCGAAAGATTCGGTATACGCCACTTCATTTCTTGGCACATCCCATCCGGCATTTGGTGAAGGAATGCTGTTGCTGGTAAATGTCACATCCAGGTTTTCACTGGTTTCGTCGCCACCATCAACACCATTACCATCGATTGTGGTTTGCGTGCCTTCGCTATAGTCAATACGATGCACAGAGAAACCAAAACCATGATTGGGCGCTGAAGTTTGTAGACTATCAGCAGTATCCGGGAGGTAAGTAGTCGGGCTGCTATCTTCATCCGGACCATCAATTGAGACACCGGTTTTGTCTACAGATTCATTGTTGGCGGCTGGTGAGTTCTGATTATAAAGAACATAATCCAGATCAACCACCAGGTCGTTTACGCCATTCCAATAGTAGAGAATGATCACTTCATCACCATTGGTTAAGCCGCCTTGGCCGTTAATGCTACCCTCAACGGCCTCGCGCATATCGGCAATAGTAGAGTCGGTATCATACAATTCGTAGGTCGGCGAAACACCGTAAGTGGTGTCAAATGCTGCGCCATCCATTGCGATTGTCTGATATTCACCTGGTAGAATGCTGGCGCCTTCCGGGAAGCGGGCATGGAAATCGCCAAAGCCGCCACCGCCACCACCATCTTCAACGATTTGGTAGTAGAAGGTGCCGCCGGTTTGAAAAGTCGCGTCCGTCAAATAAACATCGTCCAGCGCAACAGTATCGATACCGGGATTGTAGATTTCGATATATTCACCTTCAGTCGGCGTTACGACAAATTCCGAAATCAGCAGCTTGACTGCATTGTTTTCTGCCGGGGGATTTTTCCAGGCAGCATTCGGAGAGGGAATACTGTTGTTGGTAAAAGTGACATCCAGATTTTCACTGGTTTCATCGCGACCACCTACGCCGTTGCCACCAGTGGTGTCCTGGGTGCCTTCGCTATAGTCGATACGATGCAGTGAAAAACCAAAGCCATGATTTAAGGCAGAGATCTGGAGACTGTCAGCAACTTCATCCAAGTAGGTAGAAGAATCCGTATCCGCATCCGGGCCATCAATAGAGACGCCGGTCTTGCTAACAGATTCATTGTTAGCGGCTGGTGAGCCTGCATTGTAGAGTAGATAATCAACATCAACAACCAGGTCTGATGCGCCATCCCAATAGTAAAGTATACAAACTTCGTCACCATTGGTAAAGCCACCCTGGCCATTTATGCTACCTGCCACTGCCTCCAACATGTCGGTGATCGTCGAATCTGTATCATACAATTCATACGTCGGCTGAACACCATATTCGGTAACAAAATCGGTACCATTCATGGCAACCGTTTGATACTCGCCAGGTGCGATGGTTGCTCCGGAAGGAAAACGAGCATGGAAGTCGCCGAAGCCACCGCCGCCTCCACCGCCTTCGACGATCTGATAGTAGAAAGTGCCGCCACCTTGAAATGTCGCGTCCGTCAGATAGTAATCTGAAAGATCTACGGAGTCGGCACCAGGATTGTAGATCTCGGCAAATTCACCGCCTGTCGGGGTGACAACAATTTCCGAAATAAGTAGTTTTGACTGTGCCTGCAGAAAAGACACACTCCCAATTAGCAACAAGCACACCCACAACAGTGCACCTGCTTTGGTCACAACACGCATACAAGATCCTCCGTTTAATGATGAGATAGACCCAATGATAGACAATTTATATCCAAGTCGCAAGCAGCTTTTGGGAAGCTGACCGGGAACCGGTCGAGATGTCAAAGAGAGGAAAACAAGAGCCTTCGAAACCCCTTACAAAGGGGCGTCGAAGGCTGTTTCTGCAAAATTTAGTCCGTCATAATTAACGGATATACAGCATTTTTTTCGTGGCAATAAAGTCACCTGCTTCCATGCGATAGAAGTAAACGCCGCTGCTTACCTGAGCGCCGTTAGCAGATTTGCCATTCCAGACGATACTGCGCAAGCCGGGCGCCTGTCGCTGATCAACCAATGTGGTAACGGGCTGACCAATGACATTGAAAACCGTTATGCGAACATGGCTGGTCTTTTCGACCACATATTGAATGGTCGTCACCGGATTAAAGGGGTTTGGATAGTTCTGCATAAGCGCAAATTCATCCGGTAGAATTTCCAGCGGCTCATCTTCAATTCCCAGAACCGTATTGTCATTGCCCGGTGTTCCAATCGCATTGGAGGCACGCCAATTTTGATAGTTGGCATTGTCAGTGCGCGGATTGATCAATTCCAGTGACGAGCTGTCACCGTTCGCAGCAGTCGGCCATGGTGAGAATCCGCTATACGCGACACTATCGACGTTATAATCAGTGTTGTCGTAAATCAGCACTGTTTCGCCATTGTTATCCAGTTCTCCGGTCCAGGGGCCATAGGCGGCCTTGCCAAAATAGGAGAAGATAGAATCCGGATTGCTGGCCAGGATAATAATTTCATCCGGACCGATGATTGTACCGGCTGGCCAGGTCCAATCTACTGCATTGCCGACCCGGTATCCGCCAATGTCCATGGACTGATCGCTGATGTTGGTAAATTCCAGGTATTCGAAATCACCATCGGTCCCGAGGAAATCTGCAGGGTTATACATGATTTCGTTGAGAACAAACTTACGTCCGGAAATCTGAATATCTGAAGGATAACGCAACTGCAAGCGCCAGTCTTCCAGATATGGCGAGAAGCGATCCCACTGCTGCAAAATGCCGACCAGATCAACCGGCCAGTCAGGTTCAGGCAGTTCATCTACTTCCGTTTCGCGCTCAATGCGGACATCAAGCTGCTGCCCGTCAGGGGTTTCCAGTAAGAGGTCAGCCTTATCGCCGGCTTCCGGCCACTCACCGTCCACCAGCGTCAAATCACGAAATTTTACCAAGCGCCCTTCGTACGCTTCCCCGATATCGGCAATATTAATAAGGAAAGGCTCCGGGGCCGGATTGGTGCTGAGAATACTGTAAACCATATCAGGATCATCAAACTGGAAATTGCCGTTGGTATGCTGGATGATCCCTTCAACCAAAATGCTATCGCCGAGAGCAACATCGGAGCCGCCTGCTTCCGGTTGGAAAATATTGATACCGGATGTGCCGTCTTCCAGGTAAAAATCGTGATTTGCCGTGGAAAATACGCCGGTACCAACGGTTGCAATTCCCTTGATGCGAGCGGAATGTCCGGCATAAAGCGGTTCACCTAAAGAGTTCGTTGCACGCAAGCTGGTAATGCTGCTAATGCCGGCAAAATAAATCCGTTCCGGTGTAGTCGTAACAGCACCAGAGTCATCGACCGCTGTAATATGAAATTTGATAAGATTTTCGTTCTGATTGGCTGTTGCCGGAATCGCACCGGTATAGATGATATCGTCGGCTGTTACCAACTCGATGGAGTCGGCTACGCCACCATTCACGGTATAAATAATGTGAGCAGAAATCACATTGTGATCATCAGTGATGTAAGCGGTCATATCCAATGGTGTATCATGGGAAGCAATGTTCTCGGAATATAAAACAGTACTAACAATCGGCGAGACATTGGCGACCGGTGGAATCAGGTAAGGCGCCTCACCGGGATCCGGCTCAGTATAGACACTTCCCCAGGTCACGTAAATATTTTCGGTAGTTTCGTCATCCCCGGTAATGCCATTGCCAAAATCGACGGATTCAAAATCGCCTTCAAGCCTTTGTCGCTTGGCGGAAAGACCGGCATTGTGATCTTCTTCGAAGATTTGCATCGAATAGAATTCTTGTTCATAAACACTTGGTGTGGAGTCCGCATCGGGCCCATCGACCGACAAATTCGATTTGTTGCCGACCCGGTTTCCGGCCGTCGGGGTTCCGACATTGATAAGGTCCACATCCTGGACCAAATCAGATAGACCATCCCAATAGAATAGCGCCAGGCCTTCACCGCCAGTGCTTAGTTCAGCGTTACGACCAATATCGGTATCAATCATATCGGGCGTGGCGAAATCATTATCGGTAAACTCAAAATCCGGACGGAAACCAAAAGCATTCAAAAAGCTCACCGCATCCATGGCAACCACAACGACGCCACGCGCCGGAATAATTGCGCCAGCCGGAAATTGAGCGATAAAATCACGGCTGGTGATATCAGGGGGAGGTCCGTTACCGGTCGCACCTGGTAATAAGTAATAATCCTGAGCGTCCGACAAGTAATAGTTAGTTAAATCGACGTCATTATCCGTCGGATTGGCGATTTCAATAAATTCAGTCGTCAGGGGTGTCATGATTGCTTCTGACAAAAGCAGGTGATCGTTTGCAGATTTTTGACTTTGGCCAAAGATCTGAGTTATAGTCAGCATCTGCAACACCAGAATAAAAGCGATTGCTCGAGCGCATCGCGATACTACATTCATGGCAATTACCTCCAATGGTAAATATTTAATGATCTGTCATACTTGACAAATAAGTTCCCTACTCCAGGGTCAACCAGGTTAACTGGAATTCCGAAATGATTTGAAAGGCCGCACATTCAGATCATTCGGTTGATTTTGGTCAATTGTTGTGAACTTTCATCGCTTAACTTTGGTCTTCAAAGAGGAGGAAGAAGCGCAGAAGAAGCCTGGTACATCGCAGCAGGAGGCGATGAAGACCATTTTTGATGTTAGCGAGTCATGCAAAGAACAGAAGAACGGTTTGGAATATCCCGGCACTTTCAGCCGGAATGCACCTGGAGTATGATGGCCCCATCAAGGCTTTTCGAGAGCAAGAGAGTGTGACAACTACGTACAGCGGTGAGTGCAGATTCTACGCCACAGGGTCCACCGGCTTCGATTCCGAGGAAGAAGCCATTACAAATACCAGATAAAAATAAAAAAAACAGGAACTTAGGTGAAAAACAACATATTCCAATCTAACAGATAGATGTCTATTAGATAACACCTGTTAGTGAATTACGGCACAAAAGGCTATTATTGTTGTGTTAATTCACACATCTTGCGATGACAACTTTTTAAAGAAAAACTCCATGATGCCGGTGGCCGGCACCCAAAAACAAGACCGAATTACTGCCGCGCAAGTTCGCCGACCTGTTGCAACAGCGGGCTGTCACCAGGCAAACACTTCCGATAGTAGCTCCGGCTAATTTCCCATTGCCGGTCAGCAGCATAAAACATACCCTGACGATAGAGTAAATTACCCCGGCAAAAATGAATATTCCCCCGCACTTTATCCGACATTTCGTGCCGCAGCAACAGATCTTCCAGCAAGGCTTCACCGAAGTAAAAAATTCCTTGCCGGCCGCTATAGGCTTCAAGGAATTGATAACCTGCAACATCATACGGATTTGCAAGAAACATCCGGCGCAGGACAGATTCAGCCTTCTCCGTCTGTCCCCGGGACTCATGATAACCGGCAAGATCCAGATAAGCCTGCTGGTAATCAGGCAGCAGATCAAGGCATTCGGAAATCGTGCTGACAAACTGCTCGCCTTCGCCCAACTGACGCAGTGAGCGCGCTGCCAAATAGGTAGCGGAATAGCGCATTTCAAGCCTGGCATCCGGCAGCCCGGCCATCGCCTTCAGGGCATAGTTGTAGCACTGGCTATATTGCTTTTCAGCGAAATAGATTTGCGAGAGATAAAATGAGGCCTCGGGATCCTGCCGTTCATTCTTAAAGATCCTTTCCAGATAGATCTTGGCGCGTTCGGGCTTGCCGATATCCGCATAATAGATGCCCAGCCAGCGATCCACAGCGACGTCACTAAATCCGTTATCAGCGGCCTGGCGATAAAATTGAAAAACCCGGTCTTTCAAGAGATCCAGGAATCGCTTGTCCTCCGGCTTGCCACTTGCCGCTTCGTCCAGCAACAATGCGAAATAGTCGCCGTTGACCTTATTCAAACAGGGCGATTGCGGAAATTGCGCCAGCAGCTTTTCAAGTTGCTGTGGCACTTCCTGAACAGCAACGACCAATGCTTCCCCACTTTCACTCCCAAGCAAACTGTCCCTAAGATAAAAGACCGCGTTATCCCTTTCAAAAAAGTGATTCTTCAGCACATTATGCGCCAGCTGACAATATGGGGCGAAGGTATCCGACATGCGCAAAAGCGAATCAAGCTTCATATGCACGGTCGCATATTGCCGGGAGTCACGCAATTCGCTGAAGTGGTCAGGAATTCCATGATGATCCTGAGCAAAACCACTGCTTATAAAGACTAGCAAGATGGCCAAATTTCTTAAAAGATTCATAAAACGGCTCTTGTGTACGACAGGTAATGCGGCTTTCAGTCGCTTACCTACCGCGTATAATAGCTGGTGTAACGGAAAAAGAACAATGGAATGGACGCACAAAGAGGTTGGTTGTCGGTATCCCAATCGATATTGCCTGCCATTCTTCTACGAATGGTAAGTTAAGCAGGTTACGACGCTGACGCAAGACCAGTGTCGAAACAGTCATCTTATGGCTTAGCGCCATTTACGTGTCGTTTGGGTGAAGAAATCCAGTCGTTTTTTGTATAAAATTCCCCATCTATGGTGATCGGCTTGCCGCGAGTGCCCCAGGCAGAGCTGTCGTCATCGACAAATGCGCGCATATGCAGCTTCGGTTCCGGCGTTGCGCCGGAGCTGCCGACGCGGGCAATGAATTGTCCACTGCTGACTGAATCACCAATAGACACCTTGAGGCTGCCCTGCTGGATGTAAGCGATGGTCACATTTCGAACACCGTTACGAATCGTTAGCCAATTCCCCCAGGACGTGGCCAGGCTGGTATCGGTCAGAGACGGGCCATAATCCGGCAACGAATCTACCGCTCCGCTGACAACTCCCTCAATCGGACTATAGATCTTTTCGCCAAAAATCTCGTAGCGATCCAGCTCGTCGGGGTAAAATCCAGCAGCACGCTTCCCGGCGGCATCAAGCTTCACAAAATCCAGAGAGTATTTGAATGGGGCGTCCGGAAACACATGATATTGATTGATCAAAGGTGAATTGCCGCCTTCAACGACATAGTAGTTACCGTCCCAAAGTGGCGACTCGAGGTCCATTGCCGGACCATTCAGGCGCGTACCAAAATACGCCCAGGCCGACAGCACCGAAAACAGCAGGACAAAGCCACTGATGAAAAGTGTCAGAATCAGATCGCCCGGTGTTCGCGGATGGAAGAACTGCTTGCTACGAACTCGCCAGAAAGACAATGCGCTAACGATAAGCAAAGCCAGTGGGGGGATGTAACTAAACCAGGCGCTGAACAACTGCCATTTACCAGTAAAGCTAAGAAAGAGGATGTAAACGGCCACCAGGGCAAAAGACAAGAACCAGTCAAATTTGCTGCGGAATTGACGTTTGAGTAGAAAAAAGAGGAAAAAGGCCGGTATCAAAAAATGGAGGGTGATCGCATTCAGGAGTGTAAAAAACATCGCTTTTCCGGGTCAGAAACTTAAGCTAACTGTATTTGGCGCGCTTCTCGCAAAGCACCAGCAGTTCTTTAATCGACAGCTTCACGAAAGCCACCAGGTGATTGAATTGCTCGACGGCATTATTGTAGCGAACGATGGTTTCGGCTCCAAGCACAGCGCCAGTCCAGCCCTCAGCGTGCCAGATGCCACCAAGGCCCAGTTCCGTCAAATCATCCCGGGAGGTGCCACCTTCGCCCTCAAGGGCCACATAGAAATACGGTATTGCATAGTCTGCATCACCCGGGCACATACCAATACGCATCAAGACCGGATCGCCCTCGCCTCCGAGTGCATCGCCGGTTTTGATTTTAAAGAGACGGGAGTAGTCAAAGCGTTCGGCAGAGCAGCGGCCGATTCGCCCTTCAACCCTTCCCTGCGTCAGATGCAATAACAATTGCTCAGTATTCGTCCAGTATTTTGCCAACTCGCGATAGGTCAGCGAGTTTTTGAATACAAACATCTCCCCTTCCCCGGCCGGATGTATGGGCATCTCATGAGGCACATCCACGGAGAGTTCGGTGACATCAATATCCAAAAGCTCTAACTGCTGCTCTATCCAGGAATAAGCTTCACCAATCGTCAACTCGTCAAGATGCAGCTCGTGAGCAACATTCTGACGTCCATCGAGGAGCAGCAGCGTCAAGTCAGTCAGGCGCAGTGCGGCCATCACCGGCTTCTCTTCGCCAATGATCTTACCATAAATGGCTGCGAGACGGGAATCCCAGCGCAGGATGGGCTTATTGCCGGCAACGGCATAGGCCGTTAACGTGCGATTAATCGCGCCGGGAATCTGCAAGGCGTGGTGTAGCTGCAATCGCGCATCAATCAGGTGAATAAATTCAACAGCGCCAAGGCGGCGCCACTGGTTCATCGCGGACGTCTCTCGGGATACGGCTGGACCTGGTCTTGATGCCATAGTAACCTACCTGTTTATGTTTATTCCATGTAACCATCTTCGGCTCACGTCTTCACTGCATCAACCTACGGACATAAGGACCGAATTGTCAGTGATTTGCGATACGTCGCCTCGTGAATTGCGACGCTAAAACCGCCGAGCTAATTTAGCTTTCCTATGACCAATATCACAAATTAATTTTTTTAAATAATATTTTTTCGGTTTGGACCTTGCAAAAGTGTCGCGCTTTTGCTAACCTTATAGCGTAAGATTTCTTTATCACCGCCATTTATGGTATCTGATTCTCTGCATTATTTCTAGCCACATTCTCGATCCATTTGGCGCTCACTTTGAGCATTCTTTTTCAACATTTCGCAACTAACCGGGGTAGTTCGCAAGGACTACCGATAAGGCCACCACATCCAATAAGGTAGAGCGATTATGAAAAAAAATGACGTCAGTACCCTCATGCTGGTTGTCTATGTTCTTCTCGCCCTGTTTCTATTCACTATTTACGCGCAGTCGCTGATCTTTTCCAGCCCGGAGTCATTGACGGCACTTGAAGCGTTTAAAAGCGAGCAATATGCCAATTTGACCCCACAGGAAGTGACCAGCCAGATCCAAGGCAACGGCCATGCAGCCATTAACACATTGTTTGCATTGACGGCCTTTTTCGGATTCGCCTGGGTAATGACCCGTTCGCGGACATCCTGATCGAATAAGATTACTGGTCGCCTTCAAAGAAACAGACCTCGTGCAGCAAATCTGCAGCGAGGCAGCTGTGATTCGGTATAATTGCAACCAGCTTACCGATCAAGTCCTCGCTTATCAGAGGTATTTTTCCCTGCAAAATACCATGTTCCTGAGAAACCTTCCCTAATTTTACCTGTGGAAGCCAGTTGCCCCATCCCTTTTCTTCCAACATCGCAACCCGGCCATAGCTCGGATGCCCCTTCTCATCCTGGAGCATTTCCTTTGACAGGTGAACTGCGCCGCCGTAAACCACCACTTCATCTCGCTCAGGATGCACCGCAACAACCGGACAGGCAACAGCGGCCGCAATATCCTCTGCTTCACAAACGCCGCGCCCCCACTGCATCAGATCATAGTAGATAAAATTTCCCGGACGCATCTCATCAACCCCATTGAAGGATTCCAGCACGGAGCAGCTTGGGGTATCCCCCATCGATATTGCCGGCCTGGCGCCAACTTCACCCTGCAACATCTGCTGTAAACTCTGAAGGCTTTTCAGGCCTGCATTGTGGATTGCGATCACCTGCTTCCGGTTTTCGGCATTATAGGTATGTCCACTGTGCGAGAGCAGGCCCATAAACTCCAGGTGCATCGATTCATTGATTTCCTTTGCCAGGGCAAGGATAGCTTCTACATTATCGGCAGCAAGGCCGGTTCGGCCATAGCCGGTATCAATCTTCATCCACACGCCAACAGGATGCTGCAACTGCTTGCTTAATTGCCTCACGGCCGGTAGTGATTCCACCAGGAGGTTCAGGCGAATTCGCCGGGCCAGGCTGTTTATCTCCGGTAGCTCCCTGATATTGACCGGAAATGCAACGGTAATATCGCGCCATCCGTTTTCCGCAAAATACGCTGCCATGCTCAGAGAAGAAACGGTGATCCTGTCAACGCCGGCAGCTCTGAACCACTCCCCCACCTGTGCCAACTGATGCGTTTTGAAATGTGGCCGCAGCAAGGTCCCGGATCGGACAGCTTTGGTAATCATTCCTTTCAAATTCCGCACTGCCCGCGTCTTATTGACCAGCAGGGTCGGCCGTTGAATGTTTCCCCAACCTGATTGGAAGGGGATAATTGATTTGTCGAATTGCGATGTCACGGTCAGACTCCCATCAAAAACCGCTATGAAAATAAGCCAAATCGTGCTAATTTCCTAAGGCTTGTCTCTCGATCAAATTGCGCACTCAAGATCAAGCCATCACCAAAACCAGATTTGCACCGCAACCACGTTTATGAGACGCCACTTGTCAAAGATTACCTGCTGCATATATACTTTTCTTCTTATCTTTCCTTGCACCAATGCTCTCGTTGGAAATACACCACAAGCGGGTCAAAAGCTGGCGAAAGAATTAGGGTGCGGCAACTGTCACACCTCGATCGGGACAAGCGATTCACTGCGACAAATGATCCCGCAGCTTGACAATGCCGGAAGACGCTATCAGACATCGTGGCTTTTCCACTTCCTGCAGGACCCGACCCAAATCCGCCGCCATATTGGGCAGGCGAGAATGCCGAACTTTCATCTTCAGAAAAATGAAGCCCTTGCACTTGCGCTGTTTCTTTCCGCGCAAACATCAGTGCAAGAGGACTGGCTACCGCTGCCGCCGGAACTCAGCGAGAACAAATTGCCGTCATCCAGTCTTGACGAAGTAGGCTTTAGAGCTGGCCTGGCCAAGGAGCATGCCTGCCTTGCCTGTCACACCGTTGGGGATGAAGGCGGCGAGATTGCCCCCAACTTGTTGGATATGGGATACCGACTGCAGCCGGCAGCAATTATGGAAATCCTGACCGATCCCGCCCGCTATAATATTCAATCAACTGTTATGGGAGCCTTGTTCTTCGAAAAAGGGGCTGAAAATTATACCCCCTACTTTTCGGAAGCGCCAAAGGTCATTCGGGAAATCACCAGTTACCTGATGACGCATGGGCGAGAACAACGCAAGCAGCAGGAGCAGGCCCTGGAGAAGGCAAAAAAACAATTTCCAAAAATATCAGCAAACGACGGCAAGGCGATTTACCAGGCATTGAATTGCAGCGGTTGTCATCATCACTCGACGATCCCGGCCGCTGCAGATGCTGCCCCGGATTTGAGTATCAGCGGACTTCGCGTAAAAAAAGACTGGCTAAAAAGCTATCTCGCAAAACCAGCTGCACTTAGAGCTTATGGCTACCATCCGGGCAAGGGCAGTCGCATGCCCGATTTTCGTCTGACGTCACTGGAAGCAGCTGATCTAACAGAATATCTTTCGACTCTCAAAGGCAACGTGGGGCTGGCTTCCCGGAAGACCGCTATCCAGGCACTGTCTGCATTTTCAATCGCCAAAGCGGAACAGCTGCTAGATGACAAGCTCGCCTGCCTCGGCTGCCATCAACTCAACGGACAGGGCGGACGTATTGGCCCTAATCTCGACGAAGCCGGTCAGCGCTTGCAAGCAGCGTATATTGACATGATTATTGATCAGCCGGACAAACTGCTTCCTCATCGCGCTATGCCGAAACAATTGATGCCAACCGCGATCCGGCAATTGCTGGTCAACTACCTCGCCGCGCGGCAATCCGCCGCGAAGCAGGAATATCCCGACCTGACTGGTTTTCTACCCAAGCGGTCACAGGATGAAGGATCAACAGCGAAGCTCTATCAGGCTAAATGCGCAACTTGTCACGGCTCAGGCGGGCACGGGAATGGCTTTAATGCAGAATTTTTGCCAACAAAGCCGACCGTCCATAGTGACAAAAACTATATGAAACGCCGCCCGGACGACACCTTGTTTGATGGTATCTTTGCCGGGGGCTATATTCTCAATCGCAGCCACACCATGCCGGCATGGGGCGCCAGCCTGAATGAAGACGAGATACGTCAACTGGTCGACTATATACGAGAACTCTGCGATTGTCAGCAGCCGGAATGGGCAGATGGGAAACCTTAACTAATATGGCTCGACGACGAAAAAAGAAAGCAACGCGACCGAAGTCAGCGCCAATGATGCAGCAGCGTAAGCAGCAACGCGGCATGCGCTGGCCGGTACTGGTGCTCGGTCTGCTCTCGCTGATGATCATCGTCGGCATCATGTTCATCCGGCGGACAAGTGAAAAGAAAGCACCAACGGCAAAAATCCTGAAACCCTTCCCAAGCGCACCAGCTGTAGAAAGTGCCAAAGTAAAATTTGCCGACTTTGCAGGATCAGAGGCCTGCAAAGATTGTCATGCAGACATATATAATGTATGGAAGCAGTCGACGCATGGTCAGGCGGGCGGACTGCCGGGCGAAGTAAAGATGATCGCTCGCTTCGATGGACGCCCCTTATACTTCAAGGACGCAACGGTTTATCCCAGGCGTAAAGGCAAAAACACCTACGAATTTCTCATAAAGCGGCCTGGCAAAGCCGACGAGCTCATACCGGTCACGGCAATCGTGGGTGGCGGACACATGCACGGCGGTGGCACGCAAAGTTTTTTTACGGAACTCCCGGATGGCAGCTATCGCTTCCTGCCTTTCGACTACATTCGAGACGAAGGTATCTGGTTTGTTCAGCTTCGCAAAAACGGACATTGGGTGCCGATCTCGCGCGACATTGCCCTTCCGGACCTGTTGAACTGGCCGCCGCACCGATTACTCGGCGACATTGCCGGCACCTCTAACTGCCAGAATTGTCACGGCAGCCAAATTATTACCGAAGCAGACGGCAACCAATTTGACTCCCGCTTCGCGACCCTTGCAATCAACTGCGAATCCTGCCATGGTCCCGGGAAGCGTCATATTGAGCGAATGCGCAGCGGATCAGCTTCAGCTGATATTGGCATGGCGGCCCTGGCAACTGTCGACAAGGATCAATCGCTCAACGTCTGTTTCCAATGCCATGCCCAGAAAAGCATGCTAAAAGAAGGCTTCCTGCCAGGTGATGACCTGGAATCGTTCTATTCCTTAAAATTGCCGATTCTTGGCAATGCCCCCTATCTTCCGGACGGCAAAGTAGCCTCCTTTGCCTACCAGCAAAATCATCTTTTCAGCGATTGCTACGTGAATGGGTCAATGACCTGCGTCGACTGCCACGACCCGCATAATCAAGGCTATCGCGACATTTACGGGAAGGTGCTGAAAGGTAAGTTTGATAATGGCCAATGCACTGGCTGTCACGCCAGCAAGGCCAATGAACCGGAAATGCATAGCAAGCATAAACCGGGTTCAGCGGGCGACCTCTGCACCTCCTGCCACATGCCCTTCCTGCAACACCGTGGCCTCGGTGATCAGTTGCGTTTTGCGCGCTCCGATCACACCATTCCGGTACCGCGTCCCGGCCTGGAATCGGCATACGGCATTGAGAATGCTTGTCAGCAATGTCACGAGAATCGCAGTATCGACTGGATCAAGAAAGAAATCGATCGGCTCTGGGGTCCTACCAAGCCACTCAATGCCGTAGTAGACAATTTACTGGCAGCAGACTCTGTCAACGGCCGCCTTGATCTCGCGCGGCTGCTATTAAAAACCGACCAAAGTCATCCGATTGCAGAGTTTACGAACCTCGGCAAGTTCGTCCGGGGCCAGTTGCGCCCGGATATGGGCAATCTGGAACCGGAGATTATCGACTTGTTGAAAAAGCTAGGCAAGCATCGCGATCAGGATCTGCGAGCATTGGCCTTAAGCGCTCTACACCTGAGTCGCGGCAACGATCCTGCAGTTCGGGATTTTCTCGTGCGCTCACTAGCAAGTGGCGATTCAGCTGGACTGGGTTTGCGAGATCGCTGGACACTAATGATTGATTATTTTGGTGGGGTATATGCCAGCGAGGGGCGTCACGATGTGGCAATTAAAGCGTATAATAAAGCGCTTGCAATCACACCGGAAGATGCAGTTACATTGGGTAACCTCGCACGCAGTTATGAGGCGACCAACAACCTCGCCGGGGCCATCACCGCTTACCAGCGCGCTATTAATCACAATCCGCAGGATGCCTCCCTCTATTTTAAATGCGGGCGCCTTTATGCTTTAAACAATCAAATCCCAAAGGCGATAGAATCGATTGAACAAGGCCTGAGATACGATCCGCAAAATGCCGAAGCAATGCGGGTTTTGCAGCAGTTAAAGGCAAGGCGGTAAGCGGTAAGCGGGACATACCAAGGATCAGACCAACAAAGCCAATAAAGAATCCCAAACGGACAAGTAGTAACAGGAAAATGTCCAACAAGAAAAATTCCAAAAGAAAGAAGAACCCCCGAAAGGGATGGAGATTCCAGGTTTGACTGATATTCCTTTGGAATTTTTTCTGTTGTCCATCTGGAATTTAATTCCTTACTCTATCTTCCCTGCCTTAATCAGGTTGGTCGGGCCGCCTTCCCCAAATGGAAAGCCCGCCGTGATCACGTAGGTATCTCCATCCTGGGCAAATCGTTCATTGCGAGCAATCTCGATTACCTCCGCCATAAGTTGGGTCATGCCTTCTTCTGTCGCAAGCATTCTCGGCACCACCCCCCATAGCAACGCGAGACGGAAATAGGTTTCCCGATCAGGCGTCAGCGCCATAACGATGGCATTTGGGCGAAAACGGCTGATCATGCGGGCAGTGAAACCACTGCTTGTCGGGCAAATCAGGAAGCGAGCGTTGAGGTTTTCAGCAAGCGTCACGGCGCTGCGTGCAATCGCCCGGGCGATGTCCATCGCCGGACCGTCAGGCATCGCCTGCATAGGATAGGCAAAAGCGCGGTTTTTCTCGGTTTCCTGGGCGATACGGGTCATGGTCTTCACTGCCAGCTCCGGATCTTTTCCAATCGACGTTTCTTCCGAAAGCATGATCGCATCGCTGCCGTCAAGGATAGCGGTGGAAATATCTGTTACTTCAGCACGAGTAGGACGTGGTTCCTCAACCATCGAGAGCAACATCTGTGTTGCTGTAATGACCGGTTTACCGTGCTCATTGGCCAGCTTGATAATCTTTTTCTGCACCATCGGCACCTGCTCCAGCGGGATCTCTACCCCAAGGTCGCCTCGGGCAACCATCACCCCGTCTACGTTGTGCAGGATCTCCATGAAATTACTGATAGCCTCATGCTTTTCGATCTTGGCAATTAATGCGACGTCTTTGCCTGCCTGTTGACAAATTTCACGAGCAACACGAATGTCATCAGCGGATTTGACAAAAGACAAGGCCACGTAGTCCACATCATGCTGTAAGCCAAAGGCCAGATCTCGTTTGTCTTTTTCAGTAACTGACGGGACGTCAAAAGTACCATCGGGATAGTTAATCCCTTTCCCGGAGGAGAGCTTACCGCCATCGAGTACTGTGCAGTATACTTTTGGCGAATCGATGCGATCAATGACCAGTTCCAAACGGCCATCAGCTAACAAAAGATGGTGTCCAACCACCACATCCTGGGCAAATCCGGCATGGGTTACAGGGAATTTGTTTCCTGTCTGGGTTTCGATGCCGGTATGCAGAACAATTTCGTCGCCTTCCTTAAGCTCAATTGGTCCATCGGGAACTTTTCCGATACGAATCTTCGGTCCACTCAAATCCTGCAGAATGGCAATAGGCTTATTCATCTCCTGGCGTTTTTCCTTAATCCAGCCAATCATCTGCGCATGACCTTCATGATCACCATGAGAAAAGTTTAATCGAAAGACATTTACACCAGCATCAATCAATTTTTCAATCATTGCCGGACTGGCTGTTGCCGGTCCAAGGGTAGCCACTATTTTAGTTTTCTTGCGCAACTGCCTGCGCGGTTTATCAAAGGCGTTCATTGTATTCCAATCGTATTTGTTGCATAAAGTATCTATCTCAATAAATCGGAATAAAGATACACCATCTTAGCGGATATGAAAGTTAAAATATGGTTTTATTGGGTTTGACGTGGCTTGCGATGTATTTCGGCGGGTTTCAAACGATTGCGGAGGAATTCAATTACACATTCCGGTAGTGGGGACCACGTATCCTGTTGCGCCAAGGACGGGCGCTGGATGTTCTGCCTCTATGGGGCAGTCTTCGTAGTAGGGCGGCTTTCGAAGTTTTGGTCGCTACGCGACCTCTATTGGAACTACATACCTAAAACGCAAATTCCATATCTTCTGATGCCAGGAAGGTTTCCGGGAAGATTTTCTGTGCTTCGCGTTCAATCGTTTGCAATGTTTCATCGTCATGCTTGGGATCATGATGGAAGAGCAGCAGCTTGCGTACTCCGGCTTTTTCGGCGACATCACAGGCCATCTCGAAAGTGCTATGGCCAAAACCCTGGAACATGCCGTAATCTTCCGGACGATATTGAGCATCGTGGAAAAGAATATCAGCGCCCTCTGCAAACTTGATCAACCGTTTGTCACCGCCAACGAACCCTTCGGTATCGCTGGCAAAAACAATCGACTGTTCGCGGGTCTCAATTTTATAAAAATATGAGCCGCCTTTGGGGTGCATATAGTTGCGCATACAGCTCACACGTCCCAGCCAGTTTTCCGGCTCCGGATCGGTTACGCTGCGCATTTCGAAGTTATTTTCGTAGAAATAGGTCACCCGGCTTTCAGCAACCTGGTAGTAATCACGCTTAAATGGTAAATCATCCATACTGACCGGAAACAACGGCGGATGCATAAATGAATCGAGTACTTCGGCAACTTCATAATCAAGAATACGTGGTCCCATGATACTGATTTCCGATTTCGGGAAATAGAGCATGGCGAAATATGGAAAGCCCACCAGGTGATCAATATGCAGATGCGTAAAGAAAAGGTTCATTTTCCATTTATGTGCGGAACCGGATTCACTGTGTATTTCTTTTAAAAGGTCGCGGCCTAGATTGATAATTCCGGATCCGGCATCAAAAATCAGCGTGTTTTTGCCTAGATCCACTCGCAAGCAGGTGGTATTTACGCCGATGGATGTGGGATTGCTGGTGGTGGGTGAATAACTGCCGCGCGAACCATAAATTTTGACTCGCAAGGGTGGTTTTGACATTCCTACCTCTCTGATCCTGAGAGCTACTACTGCCGGGACTCGAGCTTTTTGATATCGTCCCGCAATTGAGCAGCTTTCTCGTATTCCTCTTTCTCCACCGCTTGTTGCAATTCATCCTTGAGACGAGCGAGACGATCCTGATTGGTATCGATTTGTCGTTCTTCGATGTCCTGCAATTCTTCCGCGCTGTAAGACCCCTTGTTCATGACATCATCCTCGACAAAAATCTGGATGCTCTGTCTGACCGCAAGGGCAATTGCATCGCTGGGGCGCGCGTCGATCTCATAGAGCTTCGACTTGCGCCGAACCTGAATGATGGCATAATAGGTGTTATTCCGAAGATCAGAGATAATCACCCGTTCGATTTGCGCGGCCAGCGAGTCGAGCATGCTCAACAGCAGATCATGCGTTATCGGACGCGGTGGCGCAATGTTTTCAAGTCCAAGAGCGATCGATTGTGCTTCATACTCACCAATGATGATGGGCAAGGTCTTATCTCCTTCAATTTCTTTCAGGATAACGCCGCTGGATTGCGACTGAGTGAGAAAAAGACCATTAATTTTCACTTCGATCATTTGAGCCCTCGGACATGTCGGTATTATGGGTGATTGCAGTGCGTTTGTGAAGAAAACCTATTAAATGCACTGAAATTATGCAATCGATATTTTTTTTGCCAATCTACCCATAATGCCCCAGAATAATTGATTGTTTAGACTTAATATATGATGCACGTCAAGTTTCTATTTTTTTATCAATTTAGCGTCCCGAATTCAGGCGATATTCCAGGACCTGGCGTCGCAAGTCAAATACATTAATTTCGTTTAACTTAAGCTTCTGAACGGCCAACATCATGCATCTCAAATCATTATCGATCATCTCACCGTAAAGCTTAGAAAATTGGCGTTTTCCAGCTTCAATCATCGGCTCTGCCGGGGTAAATCCCAGCAGTTCGGCCCCAATCAGCTCGATTCCCAAATCCACCGCCAAAGCATCTATCTCATTAAACAAATCTACCAGCGGCAAGCGGGTATAGTCAGGGATGTTGCACAGCAAGCGCACCCGTCGTTCATCCGTAAGTTCTTCCGCGAAGATATTCGCCGACTGAAGCGGTGATTTGGTGCTACTTTCAGCTTCTACCTCATGCCCCTCTTCCGTTTCAGGCCCGGTTCTCTTGTCCAGCCACTTTTCCACCAGATCGATCTTATCAGTCTCGAGATAGACCGCAAGGTTCAGATGGAAAAATCGGGCGCCACTGATCATTATACCGACATGAGGATTTATTCGTTCCGGACCAAAGTCCGGACGCCAATCGCCTGTTTCCAACAGCACTTCCGGCTTGTTCTCAAGGAACGGTTGAAAATCATTTGGGTATTTTCTGGACCGGTCTCCGCCGGGCAAACCAAATTGGAACATCGGCAATCGATAGCGCTCTGCTGCTGTGCGGCAAAATTCGTGCGCCACTTGCTGAGCCAGATCCAGCTGCTCGCTTTTCAACGGAATAAAAGACAGCGGTTGAAGGATACCTGGCTGTGGCGGATCCAGGTTAACGCAGTCGAGATGCGCCAGCGCTGCTTCAGTTAAGGCAAAACTTGCCTGCAAAACAGCCCTCGCTCCCCCACCAAAAATCACTGTAGTTGTGTTAAAATGTCGGTTAGGATCCACCTCCACTAACAACACTTCCCGCTCAGCCGCAATGCGACGCATCATCTCGTCGATTCTTAACGGATCACGGCCTTCAGCAAAGTTGGCGGAAACCAGCAACTGATTTGAAAGTTGAAGCATGACGCTCAAAGCATATCTCACAGTTAAGGTGAACCAATCCCGGCAGCATTTCCACCAGCAGTGCTGCAACCACTAATGGTCTTCGGCCAGGACAGATTCGTAGAGATTTATGTATTGGGGAATAATAATATCAGAATGGAAGCGTTCAAAGGCGATTTGTCGGGCTTGCTTGGATAATTTCTCCTTCAGCGCCGGATTGCGGAGAATTTGCATGACCTGCCGGCTCATGCTTTCAATGTCTCCAACTTCAGCATGGAATCCGGTTTCACCATGCACGTTCAGCTCCGGAAGCCCACCGGCGTTGCTTGTTACCACCGGTAGACCGCAACTCATAGCTTCCAGCGCAGCCAGGCCAAAACTCTCGGTTTCACTGGGCATCAGGAAAATGTCCCCCATTGAGAGTAAACAGTACACATCATCCTGTTTGCCAAGAAAAGATACATTATCGCGGATACCCAGCCGCCGAACCATTCGCTCTGCCAGGGGCCGCTCCGGTCCGTCACCAATCATCACCAGGCGAATCGGGATTTCTTTTAGCACACGATCAGCAATATGTATGATATCAGAGATCCGCTTCACGGGACGAAAATTAGAGAGGTGAATCAACACCGGTTCACCACCCGGGGCCAGACGCTTGCGTATATCCATGCAATCTTTGTCCATCCTGGGAATTTCTTTGATGAAATTATAGATAACATTGATTGGCACTTTTGGCTTAAAGGTCTTCAGGGTTTCCTGGCGCAGGAAGTCCGAAACAGCTGTAACGGCATCGCTCTGGTCGATGCTATGGCGAGTGATCCGCAGGAAGGAGGCGTCCGCACCGACAAGCGTGATATCTGTTCCGTGCAATGTCGTTATGATTTTTAAACGATGGCGATCTTTGATCATGTCCCGGGCGAGATAGGCCGATAGAGAATGTGGAATTGCGTAATGCGAATGAATAACATCCAGTTTTTCGTTTAAGGCAATATCAGCCATTTTGGTCGCAAGGGCCAGTGCGTAAGGCGGGTATTCAAAGAGCGGATACTCCGGCACCTTCACTTCATGGAAAAATATATTATGGTAGTACCCGTTTAAACGATATGGCAAGGCGTAGGTAATAAAATGTATTTCATGTCCACGCGCCGCCAGTGCCTTCCCCAGCTCCGTTGCTACAACGCCGCTACCACCATACGTCGGGTAGCAGGATATACCAATTTTCATTGCTTCGCCGCCAAATTTTGAGCTTCCATTACCAGATTCCTGCCATTCTTCTTGGCATCGTAGAGTGCCTGGTCCGTATTCACAATCAAGTCATCTTCAGTCAGGGCGTCGTCCGGAAATGTGCCTGTGCCGATACTGATGGTCACGCCACCAAGGGGCTGTATTTCTTCTTTGTAGAAATCTGCCTCCTCAACCTTTTGCCTGATACGCTCAGCGAGCGCATAAGATCCGACCTTGTCTGCACCCGGTAAGATAACGGCAAATTCCTCGCCGCCATAGCGAGCAACAATATCATTGTCACGCACGGAACTTCGCAAAATATCGCTGACCTGCCGCAGTACATCATCACCCGCCGGGTGCCCAAGAGTATCATTATAATTTTTGAAATGATCAACATCCATAATCAAAAGCGAAATCAGCGAATTTTCCCGGCGAGCACGGGCAATTTCTTCTTTGATACGCATGCGGAAGAAGCGGTAGTTATGCAGACCGGTCATGCCGTCCGTATAGGAAAGCGCACGAATATGTTCATAGAGTTGTGAATTATGCAGCGCCACGCCAAGCATATTGGTAAGCAGACCCAGTGTTTCGAGGTTATCCTCGCTGTATTGCTCATCGCGAAAATTTGCCCCGAGGCAAAGAAGGCCAACGATCTCGTCTGCACGAAATAGTGGCGAAACCACTTCGATTTCCAGTTTTTTCAGTGCAGGTAAAATCTCCTGAAATTCCAGCGGCACATTTCGCACTTGAAAAGGTTTCTTGACGAGATCGAGGTAGTGCACCAGATTGCCGTGCCGGGAAATCGTAAACTCTTCCGCCTTCAGCTCGCGAAAGCCGCGACTGTCGACGATTTTGAAATTGTCATTGTTTTCCTTGGTCACCATAAGCAGCATGGCGCTACGAGTGGCAAAAATACCGAGGATATTGATCAGCGACTGGCGAACCAGTTCCTGGAACTCTAACTGCCCCATGACTTTGTAGCTCAACTCGAAAATATTGTGAAAATCGTAGAGCTTTTTCTGCAATTGCTTATTGGTTTTGACCAAAATATTGTTCAGGCGGCCAATTTGCTGATTGGCTTCGTTCAGCTCGGTCGACTTGCTCATCAGGCGATCTTGCAGGCGCTTGACTCGCAAGGTGGTCCTGATTCTGGCCATCAGCTCTTCGAAATCAAACGGCTTGCTGATATAGTCATCTGCGCCGGCTTCAAGGGCATTAACAATATCGCGGATCTCCTTGCGTGCCGTGAGCATTATAATAGGCAGATAGGATGCGCGCTTCAAATTGCGAATACGGCGGGCAGCACTAATGCCATCGAGCTCCGGCATCATCAGATCGAGCAGGATCAGATCAGGATCGAACTCCTCAATCTTTTCGATCACGTCCCGGCTATCCAGGCAGCTATCTACGGCATAATTGTGCCGGCGGAAATAGGCAGATAGCAGTTTATGTACCGCCCGCTCATCATCAACTATCAAGATTCTGTTCGCTTTGGCGGGATGATTTCCATTCATTTCCATGAGAAATCAATCTCACTTGTTTTAATTATTATCTTTTCAATATATCACTAATTGTGATTAATTTCGAGTCCTTTAAATTCGAGCAAAGAAGCGGAGGATTTCAGATTTGAATTTACCAACACGTTCTCGATTACAGCTTATATTATCGGGAATTATCATGCTTTTCTTAGTCGGTTTTCTTTCCCAATGCGACGAAGGTATGATGCAGGAAGACCCGGAAATGTTTCCGGATAGTGATCTCAGTTTTAGTCTTCACATCCGCCCTATTTTTCTGCAGAGCTGCGCATTTAGCGGCGAATGTCACACCGGCGCGGCGCCCGCAAATGGCCTAAATCTCGGTGATCCCGCACCCACGTTTATCAGCAATTCACCAAATGTCATCGTGCCGTTCAGCGCTTCCCAAAGCCTTCTATTTCAAGTTCTGTTTGAACCGGTCAACAATATTCGCCGAATGCCTCTGCGTGGCGCCAGCTTGTCAACGGCGAGAACAGACGCGATCAGGACCTGGATCAACGAAGGCGCTTTACTCAATTAACGAGAAAATTTCCGCTTTTATCGCTCTGTGAAATTAATTTCTATTTTTCACAAAAAAAACATTAAACACAATTGTTAAGTACGTTTAGTGTATTATATTTGCAGTTCAGTATTGAGGGGTCTCATTTTTACAGGATTTATCATTGAAAGCACCTATTGTTAGTTCTATTATAGCGATCTTACTTTGCAGTTGTTTTGCGTTTGCGCAAACCAGTCCGGAAATTCAGGGTCTCAATAACATTCTTGCCGAACTAAACCGATACCAGGCGGATTTGCTTTTCCCCGATACCTATGCCGATTTCGAAGAACGAGTTCGAAAACTGGATGAGAATCATTTGCCGGTTTCCCAATCGAGCAAGCAGGCTACCTACATTCGCTTGCGTCAGGAAATGCAAAACTGGGCAGCTTCCTGCTCGGCTGTTCACACCTTCCTGGTCAACACACTCAATCTCCGCACGCGCGTTTCCTTGTTTGAAGCAGAAGAATTTGCCAGTGAGGCCTTTTTGGAAGGTGATCGGCAACTGCGGCTCGCGGCCCGGAGTTATTCAGGACAGGATGTTGACAAAGCAAGACAAGAGATGGCGCTTGCCCGGCAGTATTTTTTAGCCGCGGAAATTCAAGTCATTCGTAACCACTTGCTTGGCGAAATGCGAATCCGTATCCAGGAAAGTAAAGATCTGAAAGCTGAGCGCTTTGCGCCGAAGACATTCTCCGAATTGGAAGAACGCCTGGCCGATCTTGAGCGCACTGTTCGCAGCGAGACCATTAGCAACGAACAGATCTATGCGGATGCCAGCAGTATTCGTCATTCAGCTGACCGCTTGCTTTACATGTTACAGGTCGTCAATCCGCTTTTTAAAAACCCGTCTTATTCAGAAGCATTCTTGCTATCCATTCTTGAACCGCTCGATAAGCTTTGCGCCCAACTGGATTATCAGCCGGACAATGGACAGGACGTGCCGGCAATTATGGCGCAACTTCTCGTGGCAGTACAGAACCTGCAGTCACAGAACCAGCGATTGGGCTCACGGCTCGATTCGCTGGAAACGCAGCAGCGGGAGTTGGAATCTGAGCTTACTGAGCTTCGCGACGTGCGCGCACGGCAAGTCTTCGTCCAGCAGAAAATCGACAATTTTCAGGCGCTGCTGAAGCAACCGGTTGAGCACATCGACAACAAAATCACGATCCAATATGATTCGCTGGAATTTGAAGATCGCCAGACAGAACTCAGTCCGCGCCAGCAACAACGTTTGCAATCCCTGGTCGAGGCTTTGCGGGTTATCCCGTCAGCGGACATTGATATTCGCTACGAGATCCCCCTCATCGACAACAACCCGAATTTCAGCAAGGATATTGCCGGCAAGCGGGTGAGTTCGATTCGCGAATTCCTTACCGGTGATAGCATTCTCCCAAGGGATGATGTCCGCACGATAGGTCAGCTTAGCGCAGACAGAAGCAGCGAAGTCAGCCGTTTGACAGTAACGCTGAACTTGACCGATCTGATTCGCGAAGTTGGCTTGTCGGATATGCTGCCCGGAAGCAAACGAACCATTGGTAATCGTCAACGCACATCAGAGTAACATACCGGCACTACAAGAGCACAAATGCACTTTCATAGTGCCGAATGGTATGCCGTCCGGCACTTCCTTCAACAACAATCACATCCATCCGAAAATCGTCGTTTTCCGCAGCATGCCGCTCGATGTAATGCCCTGCAATTCGCTTTAATTGACGCTGCTTGGCAGGAGTAACACGTGCCTCTATCGGCCCATATTTGCCGCTATAACCACTCTTGACTTCCACAAACGTAACAAGCTGCCCTTTGCGGACAATGATATCTATCTCGCCACGCCCAAAACGATAGTTTCGCCGCAGGATATCATATCCATGCTTGACCAGATAGCCGACGGCAACCTCTTCTCCCCAATCACCTTTTTCGCGATTATTCATAGCATCTCCTTTTATGAGGAGATGCCGTGAGTCATCATATTCCATAAACAGACATCCCCCTGCGTCCCCTTCGAAGAGGGATACAGGGGGATGTCCAATCGACAACATTTTCCAGCTGGATTTACCCTTGTTGCATATGGTAGGCTTTCAGGGTGTTCTTAAGTAGCATGGCGATGGTCATTGGACCAACGCCACCGGGTACCGGCGTGATATGGCCGGCAATTTCAAGCGCTTCATCATAGGCCACATCGCCAACCAGGCGATAACCCTTTTCATTGTCAGCATCGATGCGATTGATGCCCACATCGATGACAATTGCCCCGGGCTTGATCATGTCGCCGCGGATCATTTCCGGGCGGCCGATCGCCGCGATCAGGATATCCGCCTGGCGGGTATATTCGCTGATGTCAGCCGCAGCCGAATGCACAATGGTCACCAAGGCATTCGCAAAATCGCCTTTCTGCACGAGCAAACTGGCCATCGGTTTGCCAACAATATTGCTGCGCCCGAGAATCACCGCATGCTTGCCAGCTGTTTTGATATCGCTGCGTTTGAGCATTTCTACAATGCCGGCAGGTGTTGCCGGGCTGAAAACCGGCATTCCAACGGAAAGGCGTCCAACGTTGAAAGGATGAAAGCAGTCGACGTCTTTCTCCGGTGCAACAGCTTCGATCACCTTCTGGGTATCAATGTGACCCGGCAGAGGCAACTGAACCAGCAGTCCGTTCCAGGCCGGATCATTATTGATGGCAGAAATTTCCTGCAGCAATGCCTTTTCGCTGATATCAGCATCAAATCGACGGGTCTCGGAGGTAATGCCGGCTTTTTCACAAGCGCGACCCTTCATACGAACATAGACCTGCGAAGCTGGATCGTCGCCGACCAGAAACACCATTAGTGACGGCTGAGGCCGGGAACCGGCAAAACCGGCGATTTCGTGAGCCACTTCTTCCCGCACCTCCTGTGCAATTGCTTTCCCATCAATTATTTGCGCTGGCATCGTTAAACTCCGCTTTGGTAAAATTTAGTCGATAAATGCTACTGGCCTTGCCGCTGTCGGTATCAAGATCGATAACCACGCCATTCAAGCGCACAGTGCCTTTGGCCACGGTATAAAAAACATGTGATTGCATAATAAATCGTTCGATTGCCCGCTTGGTATCCATGCCGATGATTGAATCTTCCGGGCCGGTCATTCCGGCATCAGTAATATAGGCTGTGTGTCCGGCGAGGATGCGTTCGTCTGCTGTTTGAACATGTGTATGTGTACCAAGAACAGCAGACACTCGACCGGCCAGATGCGCACCAAGAGCCAGTTTTTCGGCGGTCGCTTCTGCGTGAAAATCGACAATAATATTGGGGGTTTCAGAGCGCAGTTTTCGCACGGCCTTGTCCGCCATGCGAAACGGGCAATCGATGGTTTGCATGAAGCTGCGCCCTTGCAGGTTTAGCACGGCAATTCTGGCGCCGCTCTCATGGCGAAATACGGACGATCCGAGGCCAACGTTCCCTTCCGGATAATTCATTGGGCGAAGCAGGAATCCGGCATGCTTGGTCAACACGTCGCGCTTTCTTGGATCCCAGATATGGTTTCCGGAAGTCAGGCAATCGACACCGCCATTGCGTAGCCGGGTCACCTGGCCATGCGTAACGCCCTTGCCTTTATCCGCATTTTCACAATTAACAATGGTAAAATTGATGTTATGCTGAAGCTTGATCCTCGGAAGCAGGTCAATGAGTAGGTCAACTGCATCATTTCCAACAAGATCCGCAATAAATAATATTCGCATGGTCATGCATCCCCGAGGTTTCGTATTTGCTTGCTACAGCGGCAGTGTCCGGTTTTCCCTACGCCGTGTTTATTTACGACCTCACCCCAAGAATTCATTAATGAATTGCAGCTCCTATTGTTTATGTCGCGTAGTCGTAGCCGCGATACTCGCGAATGACTGTCACCTTGATCTGTCCCGGAAATTCGATTTTGCTTTGTATTTCCCGGGCGATATCTCGTGCAAGCTCGCGGGCACGTGCGTCGTCAACCTGATCGGTTTCTACAATCACCCGTACTTCGCGACCGGCCTGGATAGAATAGGCTTTTTCCACTCCGTTAAAATTTTGAGCAATTTCTTCCAAATGCTCCATGCGCTTGATAAACGTTTCCAGCGATTCACGCCTGGCGCCCGGGCGCTGACCGGAAATCACATCAGCGGCCATAACCAGCAAGGTAATCGGCGAGCTGGCCGCCCGCTCATTATGATGCGCTTCGGCGGCATTAACCACCTGCGGGTTTTCATTGTATTTACGTAACAGATCTGCGCCTAAACTTGCATGATTGGCTTCTGAGTAGGTATCCAGAGATTTCCCGATATCGTGCAGCATTCCCGCCCGTTTGGCTACTTTTACATCCAGTCCAAGCTCGGCCGCCATAATTCCGCAGAGATGTGCTACTTCCACAGAATGATTCAAAACGTTTTGACCATAAGAGGTTCGGTATTTTAGTTTTCCAATATGGCCGGCAATCTCAGGAATGATGCCGTGCACGCCAACTTCCAGGAGCGCCTGCTCGCCAATTTCCTGAAGGCTTTCCTGCATCTCTTCGCCGGTCTTTTGGATGATTTCCTCTATTCGAGCGGGATGAATACGTCCATCAGTAATCAGTTTTTCCAGGGCCAGTCGTGCAATTTCGCGGCGATATGAATTGTAAGAGGACAGCACCACAATTTCAGGGGTATCGTCAATGATGACATCGACACCGCTCGCCATTTCAAAGGCGCGAATATTGCGCCCTTCACGGCCAATAATGCGGCCCTTCATATCGTCTGCCGGTAGCGTCACTACGGAAACAGTGGATTCCACGGATTGCTCCGGCGACACTTGCTGGATGGCCTGGATGACAATTTCGCGTGCTTTGCGATTGGCCTCCAGGCGTGATTGCTCTAGTATCGATTGGGTAATTCGCTGAGCTTCTTCAGCAACGTCCTGCTCCATATCCGCCAATAGGATTTTGCGTGCCTCTTCCTGAGTTAATCCGGCAATCTCCTGAAGCTTTTGCTGCTGCCTTGCTTCCGCCTGCTTGAGTTCAGCTGAACGATCACGAATTTGCTGTTCTTTTTCGATGAGTTCTTTTTCGAGGGTATTAACTTCGCTGTCTTTGTTTTCGACGTATTCCGCCTTGCGATCAACTTCCAGTTCACGCTCGTCAAGGCGTTGCTCGATATCCCGCAGTTTTTGATGCTGAACTTCATAATCCTGTTCAAACTTTTCCTTAAGCTGATACGCTTCTTCTTCAGCTTCGATAACAGTTTCTTTTTTCAGCGTTTCCGCTTCTTTTTCCGCATCTTTCAGGATCTTGTCTGCTGCTTCCCGGGCATTGAGAAGGGATTTATCCGAGGTGAGCTTCAGGTAGAAGAATAGCAATCCACCCCCGGCAATAAAGCCGATGAGTAGCATGAGTAGCCCGTTCATAATGTTCACCTCCGGTTCTTTCGGCCTGTCGAGGTATCAAAGAGAATCAGGATGCTGCGGGCATCAAGGTATATGATGTTTTCGGTGGTGGAAGGTCGATTGCTAAAAAAGAAACCCTGCATAGTAGGGCGAAATTTGAGAAGAACCTGTCAAGGACACAGTGGGTGCCAACCCAAACGTTTCGCGCTCCTTCATACTGCGGAAGGCCTGCACTAGCCGTCTGGAGTCAAACTCCCATTATTATGGTGTTGGTTCTTCTCAAAGTGCACACCCAAACCAATGCAGGGAATATTAATGTCTACTCTCCTGATACTGGGTCAGATAACGATCGACGCTATCCGACAATTCTTTACTCCGTGTTTCATATGTTTCAAGCTTCTTCACCGTTTCCTTATGAAGTTTATTTAGCTTGAACAAGTCAGCTGTGATATTCAAGGCTGCCAAAACCGCAATTTTCGTTTGCGAATTCACTTTGGTAGTCTTGCCGATCTTTTCCAGCCTCTCTTCTACAAATCTTGCAATCGTTTCCACGTATTCAACGTCTTCATCTGACTTTAGGGAGTAGTCGATACCTGAGATATTGATTTTAATCGATTTCTTTTCCATGGTATGCAGCTTCCGAGACAGATGTTAACGCTGATTGTTGCCCGCAGGCAGGTTATGATACCCGTATACTGTCCAGCTTAACAGTCAGGCGATCTATTTTATTTTTAATAAGCTTTTCACGTTCACGCAACAGTTTATTTTCGCGCCGAAGCTTTCTAAGCTCTCTTTCCAATTCAACATTAGATGCATTGGAATTACCGGCAGTCGCGCCATTTTCGCGGAGCACAGCCAATTCTTCTTCAAGCGCATTTTTTTCGCCCTCCAGCGAGGAAATGACCTGAAGCAGCTTTTTCACTTTGACAAACAATATGTCAAATTGTGAGTGTGCGGTGTTTTCCATAGGTCTCTACGATCTCAGTTCAGCGCCAAAATCTTTTTCCAGGGTCTTCAAAACACCTGCAACAGCAGCAGAAACTTCTTGTTCCGTCAGGGTCTTGTCGCGCGATTGAAACAGCAGACGAAAAGCGACACTTTTCTTGCTATTATCAATCTGCTTTCCTGCATAAATGTCGAAGATCGACACACTGCGCAGATTCTTGCCGCCGATTTTTTTGATAGCCTCAATAAGTCCGCCAACTTCCTGTTGGCGATCAACAACAACTGCCAAATCTCGTTCAACCTTCGGATATCGAGGCACAACCTGATAGGTGATATCTCCCTTCTGCAAACCGAAGAGCTGGCCAACATTTAATTCAGCCACATAGACCGGATATTCTATATCGAAATGCTTGAGCAATTTGTCACTTACCCGGCCAATATATCCTACCTTATTGCGGCCAATGGACACCTCTGCCGACTGACCGTCAACGGCAAAATTATCATAAGCAATAAATGCAGGCTTGTCAAGAGATATTTTGTCCGACAGATGCTCAACAGCCCCTTTAATATCATAAAAATCAAAGGGTTCATTATTGGAGTGCCACAGGCGTCCCTGGCGGTTTCCGGTCAATGCAAGGGTTAAGGTCAAGTCTTCTTTTGGCGCAGTTACCAGGTCGCCAGGATGATGAAAAATGCGATTAATTTCGAAGATCGCCAGGTCGCGAATTTGGCGGTTCAAATTATACTGCAGAACGGTCAACAAACTCGGCACGAGGCTGTTGCGCATCCCGTTCATATCCGCCGTAATCGGGTTCATGATCGGATAAATTTCAGCCGCAGTAAGCTTCTCCCAGGTTTCCACGTGAATCATACTGGTTGTGACAACTTCCTGCAGTCCACCATCTGTTAGAATGCTGCGCAAGCGAGTTTGGAAATCGTCATAGGGATTATGTCCGGTATCGTATGGCACTGCGGTGAATTCCGGCATCTCGATATTGTCGAATCCATACAATCGGCCCACTTCTTCCGCCAAATCTGCCGTGCGTTCAACATCCGGACGAAATGTCGGTACTTCAACCTTGCCATCGCGCTCCTTGAAGCCAACCTTGGCCATCAATTCGAACATTTCCGTGGCAGACAAGCTGGTGCCCAGCAGGCCATTAATGCGATCCACCTTCAATTCCAGAAGCTTAGGTTCAATTTTCTGCGGATAAATATCAATCGCCCCTTTGGCGACTTCCCCGCCGGCGAGTTCAGCAATAAGCTGGGTTGCGCGGTCCTGAGCATGCATTGCCCCGTTGGGATCAACACCACGGGCAAAGCGGGCACAGGCTTCAGTATGCATGCTGAGATGGCGCATGCCTTTACGAATGCTCGCCGGGTTAAAATTCGCTGCTTCAAGCAGAACATTAACAGTGCCATCATGAACTTCGGTATTTAAACCACCCATGATGCCGCCAATTCCCACTGCTTTTTCGCCGTCGTAAATCATGACGGTGCCGGCTTGCATCTTTCTTTCCTTGCCGTCAAGCGTTGTAAACAAATCTCCTTCTTTCGCCTCGCGAACAACAATTTTACCACCGGCGAGCAAATCATAATCGTATGAGTGCAGCGGCTGCCCGGTTTCCATCAGCACATAATTGGTCACGTCTACTACATTATTAATAGAGCGCACGCCTGCTGCCGCCAGCCGTTCGACCATCCAGTCGGGCGAAGGACCAATCTTAACGCCGCGAATCAGACGGGCTGTAAAGCGTGGACACCCTACCGGGCATTTTACCTCGACCGCAGCCGCATCGCTGATCGGCGCGCCACTTTCTACAATCTCTGCCGGCGGGATACGCAACTCGCTATCATTGAGCGTTGCCACTTCGCGGGCAATGCCAATCATGGACATTGCATCCGGGCGATTGGGAGTAATGAAAACATCCAGCACTTCGTCGCTCTCGACCTTCAGTGCCTCTCCAACCTGTTTACCAAGCGGCAGATCATCCGGCAACACCCAGATGCCGTCTGCTTCGTCTGAAATGCCAAGCTCTGCTTCGGAACAAATCATCCCGAAAGAGTGCTCGCCACGAATCTTGGCTTTGCGGATTTTGAAGTCGCCAGGCAACACTGAACCCACGGTAGCTACGGCAACGGTTTGACCGGCAGCTACATTGGGCGCACCGCAAACAATCTTCAGGTTTCCATCAGCGCCGATGTCCACTTCGCAAACAGAGAGTTTGTCGGCATTGGGATGTTTGCCCCGGGAGACCACTTTCCCTACCACCACGCCGGGATAATCCAGTCCGCGTTTTTCAACGTCGTCGACTTCAAAGCCAAGCAGGCTGAGCGCCTCGGCAAGATCATCGCCGCGAATATCAACGTCGACAAAGGTTTTTAGCCAGTTATAAGATACTTTCATGTCGTCAAATTCTCTTGATTTTAGAGTAGCGTCGATCCCCCCTCTATCTCTCCCCGGGGGAGATAGAGGGGGGA
>JANQRS010000041.1 GCA_028284445.1 Calditrichia bacterium | reverse complement strand
CGATGTGGACAAGGACATCGAAATCACCATGGAAACCACCGAACTCAGCGGCGGCGTGGCGGTCACCTTTCAGCCGCATGGCACCATCTTCGCACCGGCGGCCATCCTGAACTTCGAGGCACATGGCGTCAATCTCGACGGCGTCGATCCAAGCGAGGTGATGATCTACTATGACAACAAGGAAACCGGCTTGTGGGAGCAAATGCCTTGCGATCAGATCATCGTCGACACCTTCAATGGCACCGTCAAGGTTGTCAACGCACGACTCCCGCACTTCTCCAGATACGGCATCGCCGCTGACTAGAGTATAACTCACCGCAAGATCAGCAGGAGCCAAAGCAGCGTGCTTTGGCTCTTTTTTTGTACGAAACGCTTTGAAAAATTTTTCTAATCTTTTCTTTTCCAGACGATAATGATTTACATTTCCGGTCTGTTTCAAAATGATACCGCATGTCACTTGCCACGGCGATCAGCACAGACAATGACAGGGAATGAGGACTTGATCGCTGCGGCGAGTGACAAACCAAATGACATTACAGGAGACACTATGGACATCAAAGAAACAGCGTTACACGCCATTGGCAACACGCCGCTGGTGAAGCTGAACAAACTTGGCAGTGAATTCGCACCAAACATCTATGCAAAAGTAGAATTTGTCAATCCCTCCGGCAGCATTAAAGATCGCATGGCACGCTTTATTATTGAAGATGCGGAAGCCAAAGGCCTGCTCAAACCCGGCGGCACCATTGTCGAAAATTCCAGCGGCAATACCGGGAGCGCACTTGCCATGATTGCGGCAATTAAGGGCTATAAATGCATCATCACCATGCCGGATAAAATGAGTGATGAAAAGCAGAACCTGATGCGTGCATATGGCGCAACAGTTGTCGTGACACCCACGGACGTACCGGCGGAATCCCCGGAAAGTTACTACAGTACAGCTCGGCGGATCGCCAAGGAGACTCCCGATTCTTTCTACCCGGATCAATATAACAATCCGGTCAACATTGAGGCGCACTACCGCACAACAGGACCGGAGATCTGGCAGCAAATGGACGGCAATATCGACATCTTTGTTTGCGGAATCGGCACCGGCGGCACGCTGAGTGGCACCGCCAGATATTTAAAGGAGAAAAAGCCGGACATTAAAGTTATTGCTATCGATCCGTATGGTTCGGTGTTCTTTGATTATTTCAAAACCGGCAAGCTTCCTGAGCCTCACACTTATAAGGTGGAAGGCATTGGTGAAGACTACCTGGTCAAAGCTGTTGACTTTGAGCAGATAGACGATATTATCCAGGTAGATGATCGCAATTCTTTTCAAACAGCCCGTCGCTTATGCGCCGAAGAAGGGCTGTTTGCCGGTGGTTCCAGTGGCAGCGCCGTTTGGGGTGCACTGCAAGTAGCAGAGCGCACAAAAGAGAAGGCAAATATCGTGGTAGTGCTTCCCGACTCGGGCAATCGCTACCTCAGCAAAATGTACAACAATGAGTGGATGACAGAGCATCAATTCGCATAAGCCAGAGACGGAGTAAGCAATGAAATTTGAAACACGCGCAATACACGTTGGAGAAAAACCCAACCTAAAAGATGGCGGCGCAGGCGATGTTACTGTTCCGATCCATTTGTCAACAACATTTGCCCGCAAGGACATCGATATACCAACTGCGGGCTACGAATATTCACGTTCCGGAAATCCTACTCGTGATGCCCTCGAGCAAAGACTGGCGGCCCTGGAGAACGCTCGATTTGGTCTCGCTTTCGCTTCCGGGCTGGCATCAGAAGCCACCGTCGCCCTGTCGACACTGCAAGCAGGTGATCATATGATCGCCTTCGACGACCTCTACGGCGGAAGCCGGCGTTTGTTTACACGCATATTTGACGAACGTTTCAACGTGAAGGTAAGCTATGTGGACGCACGACAGCCGGCGAACGTGGCTGAGGCAATTCGCCCGAACACTCGCCTCATCTGGCTGGAAACGCCGAGCAATCCTTTGATGAAGCTTTGCGACATTGCTGCCATTGCGGAAATCGCGCACGCGAAGGACATCCTTGTGGCCGTTGACAACACCTTCGCCAGCAGCTACTTCCAAAACCCGCTCGATGCCGGCGCAGATATCGTCATGCACAGTACCACAAAGTACATGAATGGTCATAGCGATTCGATTGGCGGCGCCCTCATGATGAACGATGAAGCACTGCATGAGAAGTTAAAGTTCACGCAAAATGCTGCTGGTTCCATCCTGGCGCCTTTTGACAGCTATTTGCTGCTGCGTGGCACTAAGACACTGGCCGTGCGCATGCGCCAGCATGAAGCAAATGCCATGGCAATCGCCAAATACCTGGAAGCACATTCTAGAGTCAAGTCGGTATTATACCCGGGACTCGAGAGCCATCCGCAGCATGATTTAGCAAAGCGGCAGATGAGCGGCTATGGCGGCATGATCTCCTTTGAATTGGATGGTACGTTGGAGCAGGCCAAACGCTTTACAGAAAGTGTGCGGTATTTTGCACTGGCAGAAAGCCTCGGCGGCGTTGAATCACTAATCGAATTACCAGCAGTAATGACGCATGCCTCCGTTCCGCCGGAAGAACGCCGCAAGATTGGTCTGGCAGATTCCCTGATTCGTATTTCGGCAGGTATCGAGAATGTTGATGATTTGCTGGAAGATGTTGAACAGGCGTTAAAGAGAGTGCTGGCGTAGAAGGCGGCCTTTACCCACCCCTATACTTGCAGCAATATAACTTTCATACAGTTTAGAACACGTCTCGTGAGCGGTAGAGCCGCTCACGAGACGTGTTTATTATTCTTTGGCAGAACACACCATCTATTTAGTGTTTATCTCGATGCTTCTTCATCTGCTTGATCATTTTGTGAATTGGTTTCCACTTCTTTTCTTCGATCCGCAAACGCCCATTTTGCTTGTTGGCCAAAAAGCGCAACTCTTTGCGTTGCTTCAGGTAACTCTGGAATCGCTCAGCGTCCAGGTGTCCTTCTTCAAGCGCCAGTTGGACCGCGCAGCCCGGCTCCGCTTCGTGCTGACAATTTCGAAAACGGCAAGCCTTCGCAAATGCCTCGACATCTTCAAACGCACTCTGCAAACTGCTTTCGTCTGCCCAGAGCTGAATTTCCCGCATGCCAGGATTGTCGATAATGGCTCCACCACCCGGCAACAAAAACAGCTCTCGATGCGTGGTAGTATGCCGGCCTTCACTGGTGTCCTCGTGAACTTCGCCAACAGCCTGCTGCTCTTCTCCCAGCAAGCAATTAATCAAGGTCGACTTGCCCACACCGGATGATCCCAGCAATACAACTGTGGTGCCGGGAGTCAGGTACGGCGACAAGACGGAAATACCATCAGCATGTAGAGCGCTAATCGCATGAATCGGCACACCATATGCGATAGATTCAACTTCATTCGCATACTTAGCAACGTCCTCACATTGATCGCTCTTGTTTAGAATGATGACCGGGTTAGCGCCGCTATCCCAAATCAGTGTCACATATCTCTCGATACGACGAATATTAAACTCGAGATCAAGGCCAACTACAAGGAATGCGGTGTCGATATTTGCCGCAACCACTTGCTCGACAGTTTGCCTTTCTCCGGGCACCTTACGGGAAAAATGACTCTTGCGCGACAACACCTCAACAATTGTTGCATCTGTTTGTTGCAATTCCCGTTTTAATGCCACCCAATCACCGACAACCGGGCGCTCCAGACCCAAAACAGGGTTATGAAAGCGGCCGGAAAGCTGCGCATGACCATCAAGGTTTTCCCCAACAACGGTAAAATGGCTCTTTTGAACGCATGTCACCCGCGCGGGAATTAGATTTTTTTCGTAAAATTCCTGAAATTGATTGCTGAAATATTGATTCCAGCCAAGGTCAGATAAGTTCATTATTAGGATTCCTCGTAAACAATGGCTCTTTTGCAGAGAAATCCCTCAGAAGAGGCAGGTACACAACGAGTCTCACAATGACCCAATGTGTAAGCTTATGAAACCGGTTGTGTACCCGTATCTATCTCTGCAATTCAGTTAAAAATGTCTGGTACTTCGTTCCTACAATTCCTGCAATCATCAGTTTTCTCCTTTTTCAGGGTTAGTATAATATCTTTATAGGTAGAGAAAGATAGGATCAGCGAAGGCTGAAAGCAACCGGAATGGGAAATTAGCGTGTCAGAGACTCGATGACATCGCGATGCCGGGGATAGCTGGCCAGAAGCGCCTCGCGTTCAGCCAGCTCAAAATCATCGAAATCGAATCCCGGTGCAACGGTGCAGCCGACCAGCGCAAAAGCATCAGGATGGTCGACTTTCGCCCCAAACCAATGGCCGGCCGGAACAACTGCTTGCAGCACTTCGCCGTCTTCGATATTGCGGCCGATCTTCAAGATATCGAGCTCACCTTCAGGTGAAATCATATACACACTTAAAGAGGCCCCATCAAGAAAATGCCAGAGTTCGTCAGCTGTCAAACGGTGGAGGCTGGAAAAATTTTCGCTGGTAAGCAAGAAATAGATATTGGTGACGAAATTGCGATCGCCGGAAAAGCCTTCCGGCAAAGCGGACTGTTTTAGCACACCATCGGAGCGATACACCTCCTTGTAGAAACCACCTTCCGGATGCGCAACCAGATCAAGAACTTTCACCCATTCTGCGGCAGTACGATGCATCATTCTGCGTCCATAGTCAGCACAATTTTACCCATATTTTCGTTGGCCTCCATGCGCTGATGCGCTTCAGCGACGTCTTCCAACGCAAAAGTCGAATCAACCTGTGCCTGAAATCGGCCATCCGCGAAAGCTGGCAGAATTTTTCGGGTAAATTCGTTGGTCAAACGGCATTTGTATTCAAGATCACGCGAACGCAGCGTGGAACCACTGATGCGGATTCGCTTAAACAAAATCGTTCGCAAGTTCAATTGATCAACCTTGGCGCCTCCCATCATCGCCAGCATGACCATGCGGCCATCTTGCATCAGGCAATTGAGATTCTGATTCCAATAGGGTGCACCGATGAAGTCTATGACCAAATTGACGCCATCGCCGTCGGTTGCATTAAGCACAGAAGCAGCAAAATCCCCATCGCGGTAATTGATGGCAACTTTAGCCCCGAGACGGCGGCAGAAGTCGAGCTTCTTGGCCGATCCGGCGGTGATAATAGATTCCGCTCCGGCGAACTTCGCAAGCTGAATCGCTGCCGAACCAACGCCACTGGCGCCGGCATGAATAAGCACCCGTTCAGTGGAGCGCAGGCCGCCAAGCCAGAATAAGGCCTGATAGGCAGTAAAGAAGGCTTCCGGCACGGCTGCTGCTTCTTCAAATGACATGCTGCCAGGGATCGGCATCGCCATGCGGGCCGGCACAGTCACGTATCCGGCATAGCCACCGCCTGGTAGCAAAGCAAAGACACGATCACCTTTATGCCAGCCAGAACAGTTGCGCCCCACCTTGACCACAACGCCGGCCATCTCCAAACCGAGGATCTGACTAGCACCTTCTGGTGGCGGGTAATGTCCCATGCGCTGCATAATGTCAGCACGGTTCAGCGCCGTTGCCTTCACCTGTACCAGCAATTCATCTTCAGTAGGTTCCGGTATGGGGCGTTCTCCAATTGAGAGCTGATCAACACCACCCGGCTCATTTACAATGACGGCTTTCATCATAGCAGCTAACTCCGGTAGTAACTAAAAAATGACCCGGCTATTTACCGGGCCATTGCAAGTATTCTAACTCTGTATCAAATACAATTTTCAGAGGGCAAATTCAAGGGCACCAATCATTTTCCGCAGAAAGTAGTATCTTCATTGCTTTTTGCAGATGTTTCTTCCCAGTTTGGATCGTCTTCCAACGCGCACTGTCGACACAAACCTTCAAACTGAATTCGATATCCTTCAATCTTGAAGCCGGTTTCCTTTGGCACTTTCAAGTTATTCAAGGCTTCTTCATGGATATCAATGATCTTGCGGCACTTCAGGCAAACCAGATGATGATGCTGTTCCGTATCCCCATCGTAGCGGGCAAGATCGTGGAGCGGTGTGACCTTACTGATCAGGTCATGCTCCGCCAATGTTTCCAGGGTTTTATATACAGTTGCCAGGGAAATTGACGGATATTCCGCCTTAACTTCATGATATATTTCTTCCGCCGTCGGATGCGTTTTGGTCTTCACAAGTGACTTGTATATCAGGATCCTCTGGTACGTAACGTTGAGGCCGCATTCTCGACAGGCATCTATAAACTCTTGGACATTTAGCATAGCAGATCAACCTTTCATTCACAAAAGAAATCCATCACAAAGATATAATAAAAGTCACGATTACACAAGGATTTCTGCGAAATCCGCAGCCTATAAATGACGGATTAATTCTGCCACATACTCTTTGGTTGTTGCTTTTCCGCCAAGGTCGCCGGTAACCACTTTTCCTTCTCCGATCACCTTTTCCACAGACAGACGAATGCGCTTTGCGGCATCATCTTCGCCAAGATGTTCCAGCATCAGCACGCCGCTCAATAACAAGGCAGTCGGGTTCGCTACGCCTTTTCCGGCGATATCCGGCGCAGTGCCATGCACCGCTTCAAACATGGAGTATTTCTTGCCAATATTGGCGCTGGGCGCTACGCCGAGACCACCGATCAGGCCGCTGGTCAAGTCTGAAACGATGTCGCCAAACAGGTTCTCCATAACCATGACATCAAACTGGGATGGATCGAGCACCAGCTTCATCGCGGTAGCATCCACGATGGTTTCATCATATTCAATATCCGGGTAGTCGCGGGCAACTTTACGGGCAACTTCCAGGAAAAGGCCATCGCTAAGTTTGAGAATGTTCGCTTTATGAACCGAGGTCACTTTCTTGCGATTATACTTTCGGGCAATATCAAAGGCGGCACGCACAATGCGCTCAGAACTCTTTTCGGTAACGATACGCAGGCTTTCAACTACACCAGGCACAACAACATGCTCCAACCCACTATACAACCCTTCGGTATTCTCGCGGATGACGATCAAGTCAACATCTTTATACCGGGACTTTACACCAGGAATTGAACGCGCCGGACGGAAATTGGCATATAACTCGAGGCGTTTGCGTATCTCAACATTAACAGAGCGGAACCCGGTGCCTATCGGCGTACCGATCGGCCCTTTAAGCGCCACTTTATCGCGGCGAACTGAATCAAGTGTCTTCTCCGGTAGCGGGGTTCCATAGCGATTTATCACCTCGGCACCCGCCTGCATTTCATTCCAGGTGATTTCGACGCCGGTTGCATCTATCACGTCACGTACTGCATGTGCGACTTCGGGACCAATACCATCTCCCGGAATCAGTGTTACTGAATAAGCCATTTAACTCTCCATTTTCACAAGAATTGCTATCGTTTCTACAAGTTCACTGCCAAATCTGCCAGTGCTGAATCCAGGTCCGGGAAGCGAAATTCATATCCCTCGGCCAGCAACGCCTTCGGCAAAACCCGGGTGCTGGCAAGTGCGGTATTTTCACCCATTTCCTGAAAAAGAATCTTAATGGCAAAGGAAGGCACCGGCAGCCACGACGGACGATTCAGCGCTTTTCCAAACACCCGGCTAAACTCTGACATTTGAGCGGGGTTGGGGGCCGTCATATTATATAGACCGCCCTTCGGTTTGCGCGTCACAAGCATTTGGATTGCCGCAACAAGGTCATCGACATGAATCCACGACAGCCACTGCTCTCCACTACCGACAGGACCACCGGCGAACATCTTGAAGGGAAGCAACATCTTTTCGAGTATACCCCCTACCCTGCTGAGCACAACCCCGATGCGCATATACACAACCGGAATGCCGGCATCGGCCACCGGTTTCACCGAGGCTTCCCATTGACGGGTAACCTCTTCCAGAAAGCCATCCTGATCAGTTGGAGACGTTTCATCGAGAATGGTATCGCCCTGTGATCCATATATGCCAATGGCTGAAGCCTGAATGAGCAATGCCGGTTTCTGCTTTGCATTCAACATGGCCTCGCTAATAACTTCACCGGCGTTGGTGCGACTTTCCAGTATGCGTTTTTTGAACTGATCTGTCCATCGGCCACCGGCGATATTTTCGCCGGCAAGATTGATAACAGCATCGGCACGTTCAACGGCGTCTTCCCAGCCATGAGTATCCCGACCGTTCCACTGCACCCATTCCACACCTGCGGGTCCGTTTTCGGCAGCGCGGCTGGTGTTTCGGGTCAATCCTATGACGGTATGCCCGGCTTCGATCAAAACCGGGCATAGCTCGCGACCAACAGATCCGGTCGCACCTGATATTAATATGTGCATGTTTTTCCGTTAGCTAAATAACAACTTGAAATACGTTTTGGGATAAAGTAATTCCCGCTTGCTGATGGAACCGGACATCATTCCGGAAATCCAATCGGCTACTTCCGGCTGATCCTGCGCGCGTTTCACTACCAGATTGACCAGGGGCTTATAGCGAGCTGTCTTCTGCAGCTTATAGGCCAGATTCAGCTCTCCGCCCAGGCGCTTCCACAGTTTTGTCTCATATGCCCGAAGGGCTGCCGCACTGAAATCGGAAGCCGTTGTTGCCGCTTTCAAAACTTCTGCTGCAATCTTCGCACTGGCCATCGCATTGCCAATCCCTTCACCGGTGAAGGGGTCAATCAGGCCTGCGGCGTCACCAATCAACATGTAGCCGTCGCCATGAACCGGACGTCGTTTGCTGCCAACCGGCAGGTTCCATCCTACAATATCGCCGAGAAGTTCCGCGTCCTTAAAGCGCTCTCGAAAAAATTTTGACTGTGTTGCGCGCACATGTGCTTCTTTCAGCTTCACTCCGCGCTGCTTCAGGGCACGATGAACCATTCCCAATCCAACATTCGTCAGGCCGTTCTCGAGCGGAAAAATCCAAAAATAGCCGGGAATCATCTCCTCAATATAGTGGAGTTCAATCGCAGATCCCATGCCGGTGACACCGCGATAATATGCCCGTGTAGCAACAAGGAGGTGATCTGGATCGTGATCGTATAAATCCAACTTTCGGGCAACAATAGATTTATAGCCATCCGCGCCAATGACAACCGGCGCTGTTATCTCAACTTCATTTCCATCTGCATCTTCTCCGCGAACGCCGGCAATCTTGTCATCATGATAGAGAAGGTCATTTACCCGAAAGTTTTCACGCGTGTCGACCTTCTTCTTTGCTTCCTGGAAAAGGATATTATCATACACCTCGCGCCGGCAGACGTAACCGTTCAGCACGCCATCATAGACACCGGGCGCAAAAGGGATATCCGCTGAATAGCCCTTGGGAGAACTAAAAATTACGCTGCTCACCTTAACTTGATCATTCTTTTCCAGCGTTTCAATCAATCCCAATTCATTCAGATAGATAACGCTTTTCCCGGATATTGCGTCGCCACAGATTTTATCTCGCGGAAACACGTCTTTATCAACGATCAGGACCTTTAATCCCATGCGTTCCGCATATAGAGCAGCGGTAGCCCCACCAGGCCCACCACCGACAATAATTGCATCATAATCGAATTTCACTGACACCTAACGCCTCCTTGGAACTAGATTTGCGTTCATGTCCCTCTCAAAGCCGCCAGAATATACGAGAGAATAGCGATCAATTGCAACAGAACGAATTTAAAAAAATGCGTTAGATCAATCACTTTTTCAGTTTTTTTCTTTTCATTGTATAGATTCTGGTTTCGAGGGAGTTAAATTCGGTAAGTTGTTCTTTTATAATTCTTTGTACACCTGCAGCTATCGGGGTTCACCGCATGTTCGCCATCGTAGATGTAGAAACAACAGGATTAAGCCTGGACGTAGACCGCGTGTTGGAGGTCGCAATCATCGTATATGATGGCGACAGGATTGAAACTGAATTCTCCAGCCTTGTCTATCCTGAGCAAAAGATCGCTTCCAATGTCACCCAACTTACCGGGATCCGTAATGAGGACATTCAGGACGCCCCCAAATTTTATGAGGTCGCAAAACAAATTGTAGAACTCACTGAACACATGATTCTTGTGGGTCATAATGTTCGCTTCGACTATAGCTTCTTGCGCAAGGAATTTCGCCGAATTGGCTACGATTTTCGCCGCAAGCAAATCTGCACGCTGCGTTTGAGCCGGGCGCTCATTCCGGATCTCGGCGCTTACAACCTCAATTATTTGCGCAGACATTTAGGAATCGATAAAGGAAGTGCTCACCGGGCTAAAGAAGACGCGCAAGCTACGCTAAAACTCTTTCAATCATTCCAATCGCAGCACAATATCTACGGCAATCTCCTCAAGGAGAAATTACGGGACAATATTCTGCCCCCTGCCATCAGTCGCGCTCAGGCAGACCGATTACCGGAAGCCACCGGCATCTACCTCTTTTATGATGACACTGACCAACTGATTTATATCGGTAAGAGTGTAAACATTCGACAGCGGGTGTTAAGTCATTTTTCAAACGATCTGCAATCTTCGCGAAGCCGTGAGCTAAAGCAGCGCATTGCACGCATTTCATTTGAGGTGACCGGCAGTGAATTATTGGCCCTGCTTGAAGAATCGCACCTTATCAAAACGCATCAACCGCTATTTAATCGGGCCCAAAAGCGAGAACGTTCACAGTTCGGTCTCTATGAATGGACAAACGATAAGGGCTACCTGTGTCTCACCATCGCCCCGCTAGACGAAAATGCAGATGGTCAGGACCCGCTGATGACCTTCTCAGGACGGGAACGTGGCAATAACTACCTGATTAAAATGGCCAAGCGCTATGGTTTATGCTACCGTTATTGCGGATTGGAAAGCGGCGCCGGCGCCTGCTTTCAATACCATTTGAAATATTGCAAGGGGGCCTGTATTGAAGAAGAATCCGTCCAGGAGTATAATAGGCGCGTAGAAATGAGCCTGAAACAGCACCAGTATCGCTATCCCACCTATTTGATCATCAGTGAAGGGCGAGTGATCGGGGAAAAATCAGGCGTATTGATTGAGAACGGTCAATATAAGGGCTACACCTATTTCGACGAAAGCGATGAAGAAATCAGCCTGGAAATGATTCGCGAGAACCTCGAACCGCGATTAGAGAATAGCGACGTTCGGCGAATCATCAATGCCTACCAAAAAAAGCGCGGGACGGCGCAGATTTTGAAGTTTGGCCAATGATCAGCGCTTGACATAGAGGTCATACACCCCAACCCAGACACCATCTTCTTTTTCAAGCTTCCGAATCGCAAAAAAATCGCCTTTGCGAGCAGCACGTTCTTTTTGACGAGAAGTGATATTCGGGTCACCTTCGAAAAGGAGCTCGAAGTCATGCTCAGAACCATCAGGCAACTCAACTTCATAGTGGATATGGGCAGGAATCGAATTACCGGGGTATGGGCCAGGACGGATGGTTTCGAATTGATATAGGCCATCTTTATCCGTTAACATGTCACCATTTAAACGATGTTCACGTTCGTTGCGGCCACCGGGAGAGTAGTAGCCAGTGACATCGGTATGATAAACGTGCACATGCACACCTGCAAGCTTTTCCGAGGTTTTGAAATCATAGACCGTCCCGGAGATGCGCAACGGCTCGCCGGGTTCATCGTCGTCTGTTAGGCGGATGGATGATGGAAAGTCTTTTTTGCTGGCATCGGATTCAGCTGGCGCTTGAAGCAGAAATACGCCAGTGACAAGAATCGCAACAACTACGATCAAGAAGCTTTTTGAATATTTCATAGTCTTTCTCCTTCGGAAAGACACCCTACCTTTTTGAATACGCAAAGCGGCAATGATTGTTGCCAAGCAAATAGATAATTAGACAGGATGAACAGGATTGACAGGATGAAAGCTCAACAGCATCACCCTGCAGTCCCCTCCTGTGTGCTCGCTTATTGAAGTTTAAAGGTTTACCAAGATGGAAACGAATTTCTACGAAGATGCAAAAAGCATTTGTTTTTCATTCACTGTCTTCAAGAATTCGCGCTTATTCGCGTTAGTCTTCCCCGGATCTGCAGCTACTCTCAGAAGGTTTTTACACTTATCCTGTCGATCCTGTTCATCCTGTCAAATTTGTAAAGCTTTAAGACGGCTCAGTCATTGACCAGGGATCAAGCGCTTTGTCAAGCTCGTCATCAGGAAGTACCTGCTTCTCGCGGGCCACTTCCCGTACTGTCTTACCGGTTTTGAAGGCCTCTTTGGCAATACTTGCAGCTGCATCATAACCAATCAGCGGAGCCAGGCTGGTGCACATCGCCAAACTCTTTTCAATCATATCGGCATTGCGCTCAACATCGGCCTCAAGCCCAACGATGCACTTCTCGTTGAAGACAGTTGCGGCATTTGTCAGCAGAGAAATGGATGTCAAAATATTATAGGCCATCATCGGCATCATAACATTCAGCTCGAAGTTGCCGGAAAGACCGCCAACGGCGATAGCAGCATCGTTGCCGATCACCTGGGAAGACACCATGCAAACCGCTTCGGCAATTACCGGATTGACCTTGCCGGGCATAATTGAAGAACCAGGCTGCACAGCAGGCAGGACAATTTCGCCAATGCCGCATCGCGGGCCGGAGCCCAGCCAACGAATGTCATTGGCAATTTTCATCATGCTGACAGCAATGGTCTTCAGGGCACCGCTCGCTTCCACGATAGCGTCTTTGGATCCCTGCGCTTCAAAATGGTTTTCTGCTTCACGGAACTCAATACCGGTCATTTCACTGATTTTGGCTGCCACCCCCTTAGCAAACTCCGGATGGGTATTGATACCGGTGCCAACAGCTGTACCGCCAGCGGCTAATTCGGACAAATGCGGTCGAACCGCCTCCAATCGACGAATCCCGTGTTTGATCATGCTGGCATATCCGCTAAATTCCTGTCCCAAACGCACAGGTGTGGCATCCTGGAGGTGCGTGCGGCCAATCTTAATCACTTTATCGAAGGCTTCAGCTTTATCAGCAAGAGCTTTTTCCAGACCTGTCAGTGCAGGAATCAAATCGCGTTCGATAGCCTCCAGCGCAGAAATATGCATACAGGTTGGGATGACATCATTGCTGGATTGCCCGGTATTGACATGATCATTGGGATGCACCGGATGCCGGTCGCCGATCTTTCCACCGAGGATTTCGTTGGCGCGATTGGAGATAACTTCGTTGGTATTCATGTTTGTTGAGGTGCCGGAACCGGTTTGGAAGATATCGACCACAAACTGGTCGTCCAGCTTTCCATCGATCACTTCCTGCGCAGCTGCCTGAATCCCTTTGGCCAACTTTTCATCCAGACGCCCTAGTTTGCTGTTCACTTCCGACGCCGCATACTTCAGCATACCCAGTGCGCGAATGTAGCGGCGTGGAAAGCGCCAGTCGCTTATTGGAAAGTTCAATACCGCGCGCTGTGTCTGGGCGCCCCAATATGCCGAGTTCGGCACTTCCATTTCGCCCATGGAGTCTTTTTCAATTCTGTAGCCGTCTTTTGCCATGCTTAGATATCCTTATGTTCGTTGTTCGTTGTTCGTTGTTCGTTGTTCGTTGTTCGTTGTTCGACATCCCGCTGAATCCCCCTTCGAAGGGGGACGCAAGGGGATGTCCCACTTTTATTGCTCTAACACTATACTACACGTTTTGACGCTTCAACGCTCACCGCTTCTAACATATCCTTCTGAACTTCTTTGGCCCCCAGGAACTCAATTGCCCGCCGCTCCAGCCAGTAACTGCCATCGCCCGGAAAATCGATGAAGCCAACATGGCCGCCATTATCAGGTACTTCCAGGAATAGAAAACGACTGCGTCGCGCTTCTTCGTAAGGAAAACAATCGACGCTGAGAAAGGGATCGTCCTTAGCACTGACCAATAATGCCGGGCGACGAATACCGCTCAGGTAAAACTTGCTGCTACATTGTTGCCAATAATCCTGAGCATCGCGAAAGCCGTGTAAGGGTGCCGTATAGCGATCGTCGAACTGTTTGAAGTTCTTGAGTTTCGAATAGCCGCTGTCGTCGAGGCAGCCAGGCTGTGCAGCCATCTTCATTTTGATTTTTTCATGGAGAGAACGCAGGAAGCGGCGCATATACACTTTATTCGACATCCTGGCCAACTCAATCGATGCCGAGGCAAGATCACAGGGAACAGAAAATGCAACTGCCCGCTGAATCACGGGACTGATCCTCTCCCCCATCTCACCGAGATATTTAAGGGTAATATTGCCTCCCATGCTGAAGCCGACTAAATCGATGCGATCATATTGGTTTTGATTTTCGACGTGCCTTAGCACCGTATCAAGATCGTATGTTGCACCGCTATGATAGAAATGCACTTTCCGATTTGGTTCGCCACTGCAGCCGCGAAAATTCCAGGCCAGGGCATCCCAACCAGCTTTGCGGATCGCCTGCACCATGCCGCGAATATAAATTCGCTCGGAATCGCCTTCGAGGCCATGCGTAAGCACCACCAGTCGCCGCGATCCCTGACGATACCAGTCCAGATCAAGAAAATCATCATCAGGCGTTTCTATTCGTTCTCTTTGTGATGCGACGTCTTCAATTTTTCGAAAAAGTGTGGGAAAAACAGTTTGCAGATGTCCCCAACGAAGCAGAAAGGGTGGTTGGTAGGTTGAATTTTCAAGCACTGGCATAAGAAGACCAAGGGTAGTTTCGACGCATTGCCTGTTAGCGTTCCCAATATAAGCATCGGGAATTGAACGGTCTCTATAAAATAATTTTTTGCCAGACAATTACCCGGGAAGAGAATTCTGCGATCCTTCCAAAACATATAAATTAATTACTGTTGGATCTTTTTGCGCAAATTTCGTTAATAAGTGATGGAGTTCCTCAGCAAAAATCAATTTGGCATCGTCACCATCCTGATTCTCTTCGGCGCATTTCAGGGATACTTCCTGGCAGCTGTTTTCCTTTTCTCGAAGCGCGGCAGCAGAGCCGCCAATCGAATCTTTGCAGCACTCCTGCTAGTCATGGCCTTGCATTTAACGGAGTTATCGCTCTACATCTATGGTCAGCTCTGGCGATTCCCACAACTTGACGGGACAACCTTTCCGCTGCTGTTTTTGATTGGCCCGCTCTATTTCCTGTACACCCGTCTCATCCTAACGCATCATTTCCAGTATCGCTGGCGCCACTTGCTGCACCTGATCCCGGCAATTGCCTGCATTGCTTATATGTTTCCTTACTACATGTTTGATGCCAGCGCTAAAAGCGCTTATCTCAAGGAATTCCCACCCTGGAAAACCCCTAATATTCCACTTGGCGTCTATATCCTCCTGGGATTACAACAAATACAAACCGGCATCTACTTACTGCTTTCATTTCGTGATCTAAAAGATGCCGGGGGCAAATTGCGCAACCACTTATCAGAGTCGTCAATCATTGCTCGCTTTGATCGTTTGCAAATTCTCACCCTGGGCTTTACCATTTACAGCGCGTCATACCTGGTAGTATTTCTGCTACTTGTCTTTTTTGACCGCTATGGCGTATTGATTGACAGGATCTGGCTGCTGATGCTGGCGGCCTTCATTCATTTCATCAGTTATTTTGCTATTCAAAAACCGGAATACTTTTCACCCCTCGCCTCTGAAGAGGCACCGGAAAAAATGGCGCAGGCGCTATCACCTCAAAATGGAGCGGCTCAAAAATACCGCAAGTCAGCCTTGTCCGATCAGCAGGCGCGGAGGTATCTCGAGCAATTGTCCGCTTTCATGATAGAGAAGCAACCATATCTGGAGCCGGATCTAAAATTGGCGGATCTCGCCGAGGAAGTGGATATACCGGCCAATCATCTATCGCAGGTCATCAATCAGGAATGTGGTCAGAAGTTCTTTGATTTTGTTAACGCCTATCGGGTTGAACTTGCTCAATCGCTTCTAAAAGATCCAGACTATGCACATTATACCATCCTGGCAATAGCCTATGAAGCCGGCTTCAACAACAAGGCCTCATTCAATCGCTCTTTCAAGAAAATCACCGGCATGACGCCGTCCGCATTTCGCGAGGCATAGTGCGCTGCCAGGGCGATGACCCAAATGCTGCCAGAAACAGGTATCAGCGTGAAGGCATATTCGATTCGCAAGGTGAGTCCTCCTATTTTTGGGCACGATATAACCCGTTCGTCCCAAAAATCAGGCAGGAAGGAGCCTCAAATTGAAAAAGGTCCAATCTACAATTCGTTGTCTCGCCGTCATTTGCATGTTTAGCACAATCGCTATCTGTCAGACGGTGGGCTCAATCTCCCTCAGCAGCTCAATAAATGTCGACGGCATCAAGGCCGGCCCCGACGGCCATATATATCTCGCAGGCGGTTGGAATACGTCAACGGTATATCGCTCTGATATGGCCGGCAACGTTTCCACATTTGCCTCCGGATTCGCCGGACCAATTGACATGGCATTTGGCGAAGGTGACACCATGTACGTCACCAACTGGACCGGCAACAGAGTCAGCAAGGTAACACCCGATGGCCAGGTAAGTACCTTCGCTTCACTGCCCGGCGCACCGTCAGGCATTGTTTTTGATCAACAGGGAGATCTTTACGTCTCGGTAAGCCCCGCCAGCATTCGGAGAATCACTCCGGATGGTCAGCACTCGGTCTTTGTTTCCGGCGGTACGATCAATGAACCGGTCGGCATCACCTTTGACGATGAGGGTAATTTCTACGCAGCGAACCTATACGATGGCAGAATTACCAAAGTTGATACGGCAGGCAATCAATCCCTATTAGCCACGGTGCCGAGCAGCGGCCAATTCCGGGTAGGGCATCTAAAGTTCATTCATGGCTATCTCTATGCCACCGCCCTCAGCAACCATCGTATCTATCGCGTCTCATTACAAGGTGATGTCGTACAATTTGCCGGGACGGGCGCGGCCGGCCAGGTAGATGGCCCTGCGGGCAGCGCACAATTTCGCAATCCCAATGGAATCACCCCTTCACTGTCCGGTGATTCCATTTTTGTCATCGGTACGCTTTCACCTGCATCGAGCATTCGCGTGATTTCTGATATTGTGAATTCAATATCGGAAAGCAACACCATACCGGGCGATTTTTCACTTTATCAGAATACACCCAATCCTTTTAACCCGCGAACAAGTATTCGCTACGATTTGGCAAAATCTGATTTCGTCATTGGCAAGATCTTCAATAACCGCGGGCAGGAAGTTAAAACCCTGGTAAACCAATGGCAGCCTGCAGGCTCGCAGTTTGTTGAATGGGACGGCACAGACAACAATAATCGTTCAGTCACATCAGGGATCTATTTTTACCTGTTCCAGACCAGCGATCAACGCTCAGTGCGAAAAATGGTGTTGTTGCAATAAAGGATGTTGCAACAGCATCGGGCTTACTCTGTATGAGGCAGATGTATGGTATTTCGAGGACAGCCACAAAAGGAGAGAATATGAGATATATGGTGTTAATCACTTTGCTATTTTGCTCAGCAATTCTACAGGCACAGAATTTCGATCAGGGGCTCAATAAAAAACTGGACGCACAACTCGAGCTTTATGTGGAAGGTGTCTCACCCGGTATGGCAGTGGGCATTGTGAAAGATGGTCAAATTGCGTATCAAAACTTTTTAGGGTATGCAAATCTTGAACATCAAGTCAAAATAGACGAAAAGACCAGATTTAATATTGCTTCAAATGGCAAACAATTCACTGCGCTTTGTATATTAAAGCTCATTGATACAAAGAGGTTAGCACTGGATGATGATATCAGAGAATATCTGCCGGAATTCTATAAGAATATAGCGGAAAAAATAACAATCAGCCACTTATTAACCCACTCAAGCGGCATTCGCGACGTCTACGATTTGTGGGCATTGCAAGGAACTACCTGGTGGAAACGATTTCTCGACAATGACGATGCCCTGGCATTCATTCAATCACAAAAAGATTTAAATTTCCCGCCTGGTACTGAGTATTTGTACAGCAACTCAAACTATATTCTCCTGGCGGAAATTATTGAGCGGGTTTCCGGAGATAGCTTCAGCGATTTCGCATCTCAGTTCTTTAAAGAGCTTGACATGAAGAACACGGCATTTCTCACTAACTACATGGCTGTCACCCCCAACAAGGCAAGACCATATGGAAACTGGAACGGATGGCGCGAATACCCTGCTATTACAGAAATCCATGGCGATGGCGGCCTGTTCTCGACCTTGTACGACCAACTTAACTGGGAAATAGCAATCCAAGCCGAACCGGGCAGCCAACACATACACGAAGACCTCATTGCGCTAAGTCAGGAACCAATTCCCAATTCGAACTTATCGGGGTATGGATATGGACTGATGTTCGGCAACCACAAAGGATTGATTTATTCCTACCACGATGGTAATACCGGTGCTTATAATGCGACTTTTTTAAGATTTCCCGGCAAAAATCTTTCCATAGTTGTTTTGGCAAATAATGGAAATATCCCAACGAATTATTTGGCAAAACAAATCGCAGATATTTGCTTGAACCTGACCGCTGAAAAATTGACTTTTCCAGCCGGGCCATCAGCCGTTGAAAATTTGGAAAGCATTTCAGACGTTCTTGGCGACTACAAGACTCAAGATGGGACAATTATCAAGATTACCGAAAAGGACGGCTCACTTTCCAGGAAAATTTACCAGCAAGATCCGGTCAGACTGATTTATGAAGAAGGCAATCTCTTCCACTATGAGACAAACAAGGATTTGAAAATCGCTTTCACTCAAGACGATGGAGGACAATGGCAGTTTACTATCTATCTGCCATCTCAGGAGCCAACTGTTGGTGTAAGGCTTCCATCAAACACAGTCAACAATGCGCATAAAAAGTCACTGGATGGCCGGTTTTATAATGATGAAACGGATACGGAAATCGTGATCAAATTCCTGGAGGATGACATCTATTCGATCACCAAAAACGGGCGGGAACGGAAGGGTGAATTAATTTTGGATGATTTTCTGCGAATGAACTCTTATAAGATCACCGTACATCGAGGCTCGAATGATGTTGTTGACGGGCTTACAGTAAATAACAGGCGTATAAAAAAAGTAAAATTTCGAAAGCAGGGAGACTAACGACACACAACTACTGCCCCTTTCACAGGGCTTGACACCGCTTTCCTGTTTTCCTTCCAAAACAAAAGAGGCTATTGCCAATCTAAGTCGACAATAGCCTCTTCAAAAACAAAATGTCTGCTACTTTATTTCTCAGCGCCGGATTCTTCAGCTTCCGGTTCGGGCGCTTCAGCCTCCGCAGGCTTTTCAGCATCAGCCTCTTCAGCGTCATCCGCTGCTTCTTTTGCTGCTGCCTCGGCCGCGGCTTTTTCTTCCTGAGCGCGAGAGACTTCTTCCAGGAGCGCACGTTCCCAGCCCGGTTCGTAATTCGGAATGGCAAGCTGCCCCTGATCGGTCAGCGTCTTAATGTTGCTGTATTTGGAAAGGGTATAGTCGGTCACCTTACCGGAGCGAATTGCTTCCTCGACCTGACGAATCCCTTTCTCAACAGTCCACTGCGGAATAAAGCCAAGCTTCTTGCGAATCTTGCGGAAGCTGACCTTGTAGTTACGCGCATCACCGTCGTTACCCATATTCAGCAGTTCCGCATTGGGGATTAGCTTCTGGATCAATTCACCGACAGCGTTAATTGTATAGTTCTGCTCATCAGAACCAACATTGAAAATTTCGCCGTTTACGACATCAAGCGGTGCTTGCAGTGCCTTGAACACAGCGAGAGCAACATCATTTACATGTACGAAAGGACGCCACTGATCGCCACCAAAGACGGTAATCTTCTTGTCCACAATTGCCTTGGCAGTCAGTAGGTTGATCACCAGGTCAAAGCGAGTACGACCGGAAAGTCCGTATACGGTTCCAAAACGCAGGATGACCGGGGCAAAGCGTTCGTCTGCCATCTGCATCAATACTTTCTCAGAGGCGATTTTACTCTTCGCATAGAGAGATACAGGATTGAGAGACGATTGCTCGTTGAGAACGTCGTCACTGGCACCGTATACCGAACAAGTGCTGGCAAATACAAAGCGTTCAACTCCACGGCCCTTGGCTACTTCAGCAAGCAGCTTGGTGGCCATCAGGTTAATATCGATTGTCAGCTGTTCATCATAGGCACAGGCGGGATCACCAACCAGGGCGCCAAGATGGATACAGGCATCAACATCGCGCATCGCCTCAACGACCTTGTCAATTTGACGGAAGTCGGCATCCACAACCTCGAGGTTCGGATTGTCCTGGTAAGCCGATATTGGCTCGGAACCAAACATCAGTCTATCCAGCAGGCGAACCTTATAGCCCTTCTCTAGCAGGAAGCGCAGCAATCCGGAACCGATATAGCCGGCACCACCGATTACGAGAACGCGTTGCACGTTCCGTTTCGCCGGCTGCTCATGCAGGAATTGAGTTTCAGCCTGAACCATAGACCGCCACATGCCTGCCCATAATCGAGCACCTATCATTAGGACAAGTGTGAGTCCCCACGCAAGAAAGTATGCACCACGCGGTAGTTCGTATAGGTCGCCAGTAAAGTAGGTAAAAGTCCCGAATATCAGATAACTGAGACTAACCGCCTGCAGTACGATATAGACTCTGAACTTACTGCGATAGGCTTTACCATAAGTGTAAAACCCGCTGGTATAAAAAACGACACCACAAATCAGCGACAGGAACCAGAATCCACGCAGATAAACCTGCAGGAAGTAATCAAAGCCTTCGCGGCTCGGTACATTACCAACATATCCGGTGGCCCAGATATAGCGTAGGACCAGCGCCACGAGAAAGGCGACATTCACAATCACCAGATCGGCGGAGATTCTTACCAAATCCGCTTTGGTAAGAGAGCTTAATGAATTTTTCGATCTTGGCATAAAATTTAGCTCCGATGGTTACTTACAAGATATTTTACAACATCAATTACATAGTTCATATCATCTTTTGTCATTTTTGGATACAGCGGCAGCGACAACATCCGGTCGTATGCAGCGGCAGTTACCGGTAGATCTTCTTTCTCATAACCAAACGTCTTCGCGTAATACGGATGGATATGAACCGGGATATAGTGCACGCTGGTGCCAATATTATATTCTTTCAATTTTTCAATCATTTCTCCGCGATCAATTGAAAGATTGCTGTTATCCAGCTGGATGACGTAAAGATGATAGGCGTGAATCCGATCATCGTGCGTAATCGGGGTCACAATTTCCGGGATATCGGCAAAAGCCTGGTCATACATTTTGGCGTATTCCACGCGCTTTTCGATAAATCCGGGCAGACGCTTCAACTGGTGCAGTCCGAGGCCTGCCTGAATGTCTGTCATATTGTATTTGAATCCGGCTTCGATTACCTCGTAGTACCAAGAACCCGCACTACTATAGCGCTTCCAGGCATCGCGGCTCATACCATGCAAGCTTAATACGCGCATTTTAGCGGCCAGGTCGTCGTGTGAAGTAGCAATCAAGCCGCCTTCGCCAGTGGTCATATTTTTTGTGGCGTAGAAAGAATAGGCAACCGCGCTCTGAACGCCCTTGCGCCACTCCTGCATGGTCAGATCATCCGATCCGATCATCATACCGCGATAGTCAATGCCAATGGCGTGTGCACCGTCTTCAAGCACTGAGAGGTTGTGCTCAGAAGCAATTTCATATACTTCCTGCATATTGCAGGACATTCCGCCATAATGCACCGGCATGATCGCCTTGGTCTTCGGTGTAATTGCAGCCTTGATAGCATCTATTGAAATATTGTAATCTTCATCTATATCAACAAGCACTGGTTTAGCACCGCAGTGCACAACGACATTTGCAGTCGCGCAAAATGTCAGGGATGGCAGAATGACTTCGTCGCCCTGGCCAATTCCCATGGCAGTCAAAGCCAGATGCAAGCCGGCTGTGCAACTGTTCACACCAATGGCATGTTTACAGCCAACAAAATCCATTACGGCAGATTCAAATTTCTTAACTTTCGGACCAGTTGTTACCCAACCTGAGCGCAAGCTATCTGCAACTTCATTGATCTCTTCTTCGCCGATTAGGGGCAGTGCATAAGGTAGAAAGTTCTCGCGTTTATTTATCATCGTAGTATCTCCCTAAGCGTCTGGAATATGATCTTCACATCACTTCCAAAGGATTGATTGTTAATGTATTCCAATTCGATAGCAAGTTTGTCTTGCATAATTTGAAAGTATGCAGCATCGAGATCCGTGGCTTTGGCAAGGATTTCTTCTTCGTGGCGGTATTTGATTGTGGCGAGACTGGTAATTCCCGGTTTAACAGTAAGCACTCTCTGCTGTTCCTGATTGTATTTACCAGCATCCTTAGGATTCTCCGGCCGCGGCCCTACGAAACTCATCTCTCCGATTAACACATTCCATAGTGACGGCAGTTCGTCGAGTTTGGACTTTCTCAAGAAACGTCCGCTTGGTGTAATGCGGGGATCGTTGCCGGCTGTCACCAGCGGGCCTACTTTATCCGCATCAGTCACCATCGACCTAAATTTGATCATCTTGAAAACTTTGCCTCCCTTGGCAACCCTGGGAGCAGGGTAGAAAATCGGTCCCGGTGACCCTATCTTGATAATGACGGCAACCACTAACATGATTGGAAATGTCAAGACCAAACCGATAAGGGCGAACGAGAAATCAAAAAGCCGTTTGAATAATGCAATATACATAGTAATCCCTGAACCTCACTAAATAAACATAACACCATTTATGGGGTAGAAAGAATGATCCCGGTCAAAGCGGCACGCTTTAACACGATAAAAAAGAGAGAAGAGCTGCATTGATTTCGACCCCATAATATGGATAATGATCGGTTTTCGCTTGACGAATATAACATATTATTTTATCACGATTTTTAGACAACAAACACAATGAAATCAAGGGCTTGCAAGAACACGAACGGCAGTACAGCGCGCAAACTTCGAGCAAAATCGGGCGCTAAATTTTACTTTTAGCGCATTTTTGGCATAAAAAAACGGGATTCCTCTTAATAAAGAGAGAAATCCCGTTCAAAAAACTCAGGAATTTATCTGATCTTATGCGTCAGGTTCCATGTCAAAGCGCTTGTAGTTGATCTCGATATATTTCGTCCATTCTTCCGGCACTTCATCTTCGGGGAAAATAGCCTCAACCGGGCACTCCGGTTCGCAGGCGCCACAATCGATACATTCTTCGGGATGAATGTAAAGTTGTTCGCCGATCTCAATCATCTTCTGCTTGCCGTCGTCATCCAATTCGTGCCCCTCGGCCGGATATATACAATCTACAGGGCAGACATCCACGCAGGCCGTATCGCAAGTGCCGACACAGGGTTCAGTTATAATATACGTCATATTCGTCTCTCCTATCCTCTTTATGTTACCATCAAAGCCTGGGTAATTCAAGCAATTTGACTTCCCAGCCTGCCTTAAATTTCAATCAACATACGCGACGGATCCTCTAACAGTTCCTTAACGCGCACAAGAAAAGAAACGGATTCGCGGCCATCGATAATCCGATGATCATAAGAAAGAGCCACATACATCATTGGCCGGGCAACGATTTCGCCATTTACGACCATTGGCCGATCCTCGATTTTATGCATACCCAGAATAGCGGATTGCGGCTGATTAATTATTGGCGTTGATGCCAGAGACCCAAATATACCACCATTGGTAATCGTAAATGTCCCGCCGGTCATCTCTTCGATCGTTAGCTTGCCTTCGCGGGCCTTGAGCGCCAGGCGCTTGATTTCTTTTTCAATACCAGCAAATGAGAGGCTCTCAGCATTGCGGACAACCGGCACCACCAAACCTTTTGGAGAAGAAACTGCGATTGAGATGTCGCAATAGTCATGAAAAACGATATGGTCATCATCAATTCGTGCATTGACCGCCGGCCATTCCTGCAAAGCAAGGCAAACAGCTTTGGTAAAGAAGGACATAAAGCCAAGCCCAATCTCATGCCTATCCTTGAATGCTTCCTTGTATTTACCACGCAACGCTCTAATGGCACTCATATCGACCTCATTGAAGGTCGTAAGCATGGCCGTATCATTCTTGGCAGTAACCAGTCGCCTGGCAATTGTTTTTCGCAGTGAAGACATCCGCTCGCGGCGTTCACCACGATTATCCGCAGATACTGTTGTTGTCACCGAGCCAACGCTTACATTGTCTGCATCAACAGTTACCGGTGCGCTACCGTTCTGTGCGGCCGCCACAGCATCGCGAGCATCATCTTTGGTGATGCGATTCCCTGGTCCAGTTCCGGTGACGGATGCCGGAGAGATGCCAGCCTCTGCAAGAATCTTTGCCGCTACCGGAGAAATTCGCGGTTGCCCGTCGTCATCTACCGGGCTCGAACTTACAGCTGCGGCCGGAGCAGCTGAGGTCGCAGTTGCAGCGCCAGCACTTGCGCCTTCCGTTACTGAAATCTCGGCAATGGCTGCGCCAATTTCAAGTGTAGCGCCTTCCGACACCAGATGCTTCAACACACCACTGTGTTCTGCGGGTATTTCAAAGGAGGCTTTATCGGATTCTATTTCACAGACCAGGTCGGCAGAGGTAACTGTGTCACCATTTCCTTTTAGCCAGGAAGCCAATATCACTTCGTTTATAGATTCACCGACTGCCGGCACGGTCAGCGTGACGGTATTACCTGTAGCTACTGCACTGACAACCGGCTCTGCCACCGGATTGCTTGCGGGCTGCGGCGCAGCCGGTGCCGTAGTTGAAGCACCATCAGTATCAATAGAGGCGATAACAGCGCCAACTTGAACGATATCTCCTTCCGCAGCCTTGATCGTCAACACGCCTGCTTCTTCCGCAGGTATTTCGAAGGAGGCCTTGTCAGATTCTATTTCGCAGACCAATTCATCCTTGGCTACGCTTTCGCCTTCCTTTTTCAGCCATTGAGCGATGGTCACTTCGTTTATAGATTCACCGACTGCCGGCACTTTTACTTCAAATTTCATAAGGTTTTCCTTTTAGACTTCATCCTGATCGTAAAAACCCACCCGCATTTTGTGGGTGGTTATTTCATCGAAGGCCAGGTCAATAATCTCTTGCTGTTCTGCCATGTGAGTTTTATAGAAGCCGGTTGCCGGGGTTGAGCTTGCGTCACGCGATATCAAATCGGCACGAACAATTTTGCACTTACGGCGAAAGTAACTCCAGGCGCCCATGTTTTCAGGTTCTTCTTGTACCCAGAAGTATTTATCAGCGTTCTTATATCGCTTAACAATTTTTTCCAACTGCTTTTTGGGAAACGGGTGCAATTGCTCCAGGCGAACAATTGCCACATCTTTGCGATCATCTTCGGTTTTCTTTGCCAGCAGATCATAGTAAATCTTGCCGTTACAGAAGAGGATCTTTTTGACATCTGCAGGCTTGGCAGCCGGATCATCAATGATCTCTTTGAAGGTCCCATCGGTAAACTCTTTTAAGGAACTCACACAGAGTGGATGACGCAAAAGGCTCTTCGGCGTGAAAACAACTGCCGGCATGCGATAGGGTGCAACAATTTGGCGACGCAAAGCATGGAAGAAATTGGCCGGCGTTGTGCAGTTGAGGGCAAACATGTTGTTGTGGGCGCAAAGGGCGAGGAAGCGCTCCATCCGCGCTGAGCTATGCTCCGGGCCCTGACCTTCATAGCCATGGGGCAGAAAGAGCACCAAGCCATTATAGCGGCGCCATTTCGCTTCTGAGCAGGACAAGAATTGGTCAATTATGATCTGAGCACCGTTTGCAAAATCACCAAATTGTGCTTCCCAGATCGTCAAGCCCTTGGGATGCGCTGACGCATATCCGTATTCAAAGCCCAGCACTGCGTATTCAGACAATAAGGAATTGAAGGCCTGGAACATCGGCTGACCATCGCGAATATTGTTTAACGGAACGTATTCTTCGTCCGTTTCGTCAAGCTGCAATACCGCATGGCGATGTGAAAATGTACCGCGCTCGCAATCCTGTCCACTAAGGCGAATCGGAGAGCCGTCATTCAGGATGGCGGCATAAGCAAGGGCTTCGCCAACAGCCCAATCAATGCGTTTGCCTTCTTTATAGCGCGACATGCGATCGTTATAGAGGCGACGGATTTTGTTGAAGACCGGCAAGTCTTCAGGTACTGTGAAAATCTGCTCGGCCAGTTCGTCCAGGGTGTTTTTGTCAACTGCCGTTTTTAGCCGCTTGGTAAAATCAACATCGGCAGGTTTCCGAAAGCCGGTCCAATCCGCCTTAAAGGTCGAAATTTCTGGGGCAAACTTATTGTCGCGAGCCTCATCAAGGTTTGTCTCGAGGAGATTGTGGAAGTCCTTTTCTATGCGCGATACGGTATCCTGATCGATAGAACCTTCCGCCAGGAGCTTTTCGCGATAAATTTTGGCCGGGTCAGGATGACGCGCGATGGACTTATACAAGGTCGGTTGCGTAAAACGCGGCTCATCGGATTCATTGTGACCATATTTGCGATAACCGAGAATATCGATAAACACGTCCGTATTGAATCGCTGGCGATATTCCATCGCCATAACGATGGCGTGGACAACTTCTTCGACATCGTCCCCATTGACGTGAAATACCGGTGACAGGGTCACTTTTGCAACATCGGTGCAATAGGTGCTCGAGCGTCCATCGATATAATTTGTCGTAAAACCGACTTGGTTATTAATGACCAGGTGAATGGTGCCACCGGTACGATAGCCCTCCAGAAGAGACATCTGGATCACTTCATAAGCGATTCCCTGGCCGGCAATGGCAGCGTCACCGTGAATAAGGATCGGAACAATTTTGTTGGCATCGCCATTATAGCGCTTATCAATTTTGGCACGAACCACGCCTTCCGTTACCGGATCAACCGCTTCCAGATGGGACGGGTTCGGAATAATGCTGAGGTGTACGTTTTTTCCAACACGAGTCATGCGATTGCTGGAAAAACCGAGGTGATACTTTACATCACCTTCAAACAGGCCATCTTCGAAAGCCGCGCCTTCAAACTCCGCAAAAATGTCTTCATAGGACTTGCCAATGATATTGGCCAGCACGTTCAAGCGGCCCCGGTGTGCCATGCCAATAACAAATTCCTTGGCACCAAGCGCTGCCCCCTTCTCGATAACTGCATCCAGGGCCGGTATCAATGATTCACCGCCACTAAGTGAGAAGCGCTTCTGTCCAACATATTTTGTATGCAGGAAATTCTCGAAGGCGACGGCCTGATTTAATTTCTCAAGAATATAGCGTTTTTCATCGAGACTGAAGTTCGGTTCATTCCGCGTCGACTCCATTCGATCCTGCAGCCACTTGATGCGATCAGGATGGCGAATAAAGCGATATTCGGCGCCCATTGCCCCGGTATAGGTTTCGACCAGATGCTCGACGATGTCCCGCAGAGGTGCCGGTCCAATGCCGATTTCGCGGCCTGCTTCAAAAACGGTATCAAGGTCAGATTCGGTTAGTTCAAAATTTTCCAGTGCCAAGGTCGGACGGTAGCGGCGACGTTCACGCACCGGATTGGTTTTTGTGAACAAATGTCCGCGTGAACGGTAGGCTTCAATCATTCGCAAGACGGCAACTTCCTTGCGGCGATCGCCGTCCATTTCCGGGCTCTTTTTTGCTGCGCCATTTACGGCGCTCCCCTGCCCTAACTCGAAGCCTTCGAAGAACTTGCGCCAACCGGGATCGACAGATTCCGGGTCTGCTTTGTAATCTTTGTAAAGTGTTTCAATAAAATCGGGATGTGCGTTATGGAGGTATGACGTATTTCTCATGAACATACTACTTTTTCTGGTTGACAGTAATTTGCCGGATTTGTCAACGGCCTTTGAAAATTTACAAAACTTAAGTCATGCCGCTTACAATGTCAAACTGGAATATTGAATATTTTTTGACCGGATATCTATAAAAAGCGGGCACTGCCGCCGTCATCAAACGGCGCCACGCCACATCATAATTGAATCAAGAGGGATAAACAGTGCGTTAGGGCAAATTCCAGCTAACTGCCGTTTAAACTTCTCCGAATATTTGATCAATCTCAGTGAATATCTTCGGCAAGTTGGCGATGGAATGCAGCTTTTTTCGGTGCGCCGGCACGCAAATACAAATCGCTCAAGGCCAAGTGCGCCTTCATGCTCATTGAAGGATCGGGCGAGGTCGTTTCACGAAGGAATTTCTGCAAAGAGCGGATACCGGTATCTGCTTCAGTCTGCGAATGATATGCGGCCAGACCAATATAGTAGTAGACCTGCGGATCGTTCAACGGTGTTGCTGTTTCCGCAGCAAGGGATTGGAGAAGATTGTCACATTGATTGATTTCGACAGCCAGCTCCAACGCTAACAGCAAAAAGCTGGATCGCGCTTCAGGAATATGTCGAGCCGCCTGCAGGTATGTGTTAATGAGTTTGTCGAACTCCTGCGCCTCGCGATAGATTTCCGAGAGAAATTCATAGAATTGAATGTCGGCCGGGTATGAATCGATAGCCGCTAAAAGTTCTCTCTCGGCGCTAGCATATTCTTTGCGATGAAAGTAGAGCGTGCCGTATGCCTTAAAACCTTCCCAGGAATTGAGTGCTCGCAGAGCCTCAGCTTGCTGCAGTGCTTTGTTATCGTCACCGCCCAGAAAGCCTGGCGCCAACAAGTAATATTTGAGAAGATCCTGGCGGGCAACGGTATTGGTGCTATCGAGCTCGACCGCTCGTTCCAGCGCCTTTCGTGCGCGCCGCGCAAAAAAAGGCCGTTTCAAAACATTGGATTTTAGTCCTGCCTGAACCAGCGCCTTCCCATACCAATTCTGAATCGCCGAGCTTTCAAATCCATCATCAATTAAGGCGGACAGGCGTTCAACGGATTTTTTATAGGCTTCGGTATAGTAATATGCCTGACTGAGCGCAAATTGTGCCGCTGGACTGGCGGTTTCAAGAACAGATTCATCTTCGAAATACTCAATGACTTGTTGAAAACGCCCCTCGGCAATGAATGCCTGTAATTGCCGTGCATCCAGCTCGCCATTTAAGGCATCGGCATTGCCTGCGAGGGTAGCTGCAAGAAGGAAAAAAGATATGAGATATAGCTGTAGTCTATTCATTTTAGCAACATCTTGTTTGGCCAGTTCACGATCCGATTTTCCGAAAATATGTCCTATTGGTCTACGGATTCCAGCGAAAAGAGTTTGTTTATCTTTTCGTGAGATTCTTGTGAACAGTGGATTTAATTCCATTAATCACTACAGGCCCGAATAATGCAAAATTCGGGCCTGAATGAAACAGCACAAATATCGGCGGTTTTTCCGGGGAGATGATGCCAGGCTGTATAAAACACTTACATTTTACCATTGCAGAGCGAGGTAATGCCACAGCCTCGCCCAATTCGGGAGCCTATCAGGCAGCTTGCCCGTCACCGACGCTAATTGCATCCGGTTGCAGCGGGGGCAGCGGCTCTTCTTTCGTCAATAACATATAAAGCACCGGCACGACAATCAGGGTCAGGATGGTTGACATCAACAGACCACCGATGATCGTCCAGCCCATTGGCGCCCACATTGTCCCGCCACCGAGCGTTAACGGCAACAGACCGCCAATAGTTGTGGCCGTCGTCAAGACAATCGGCGTCAGGCGGGTTTCGCTGGCTTTGCGGATTGCCTCACCAATCGACATACCGTCTCGTCGAAGCTGATTGGTATAATCCACCAGTATGATGGAATTATTGATCACAATGCCCACCAAACTGGTTAAGCCCACAAAAGCGGTAAAGGAAAACGTATATCCGGTTAACAACAGCGCAAGGATTGAACCGATAATCGCTACCGGTATTGCGGAGTAGACAATGATTGGCTGACGATAAGAGCGGAACTGCAGCACCAGAATGCCAAATATTGAAATGATCGCCACCAGGATAGCTGTAATCATACCTCCGAATGCATCTTGCCGGGATGCAAGTAAGCCACCTGTATCGTAGCGATAACCTTCCGGCCAATCAAAGGCGTCCAGGCGCTCTATGATGTCGAATGCCACAGCTTCCACATTATAGCCGGGTTCAACATTTGCGTTGACAATAACGGTGCGCTCCATATTGTAATGATTGATTAGCGGTGGACTGAGCTTGAAGCGAATATCTGCCAGGTTCTTCAAGGGAACCTGCGCCCCGGTCACCGAACCGACGTAAATACGATCAAAATCTTCGATCGAGGGGGCATCGGCCATCGGTAGGCGAACAACAATATTGTATTCTTTTCCGTCTGAGTCCTTGAACGTTGAAACCGGCAGCCCGGCAATCGCTGCACGGACGGTGCGATCAATGTCCACTGTGCGAACGCCCATCATGCTGGCCTTTGCACGATGTATATCCACATGCAGGTTTGTCTTGGACGTGCGCAGCGGATTAACGATTTCTGTTGTGCCGGGCGTTTCCTCGATGATGTTTTCCAACTTAATTGCCAATTCCTGGAGGACATCCAGATCTTCCCCGATGACTTTAAAGGAAATGGGCGCATCGACAGGCGGTCCCTGTTCAAACTCCTGGACAATAATTTGCGCACCGGGATAGTTCCCCAATTTGGCGCGCAGATCTGCTATCAGGGCAGGCATTTCTGAATGCGCCGCGTCTTCAAGAACCACAAAAATCTGCGCATGAGTGCTTTTCTCAGCTGCCGGAGCCACATTATAGTAGATTTGTGGATTACCGCGCCCGACATTTGTTGTATAACGCTTAACACCACTGTGCTGTGCGAGAACGGCTTCAACATCTCTGGCAACGGCATTGGTTTTCTCGAGACTGGTGCCTTCCGGTGTATCAATATTTACGAGAAACTGCGGTTTCTCTGCTTTTGGGAAGAGGCTGACGCCCACCAGGGGCATCAAAAATACCAGGCTGCCAATCAGGGCCGCGAAGGTAATTATCAGAACGCGAGCCGGATACTTCAGTGCGTAATTGAGCGCACGCCGATAGCGGCCCTGGGTGACTCCATCCAAATACCGCTGCAAAAAGGGGCGCTTCTCTTCACGATGCGGACGGAGAAAACGACTCGACAGATAAGGCGTTAGTGTCAAGGAAATCAAAAGAGACGCAAGCAGGATGTAAATGACGGTGATTGGCATGCTGCGTATAAATGAACCGCTGGTACTTTGCAGCGCGACGAGGGGCACAAAAGCCATAACCGTCGTTAAGGTTGAGCTGACGATCGGCCAGGCAATTTGGCCGGTGCCCTGGATGGCAGCTTCTTTCGGCCGATGCCCAATACGCATAAATCGGCTGACATTCTCGGTTACCACAATTGCATTATCCACGAGCAAACCGAGGGCTATCACCATTCCCACGATGGTCATTTGCTGAAGCGCGAAGTCGGACAAATCAACAAAGCCGACCGCAACCATAATAGACATAGGGATAACCAGCATAACAATGAGCGAAGCACGCAATCCCAGTGAAAGGACAACAATCAGGCCAACCAGCAAAACCCCTTGTGCAAGGCTGCTAAAGAAACTATTCAGCCGTGCACTGACGCTCTCGGATTGATCAAAGACCACATCAATTTTCATATTCGGCGGCAGTTCATCCCTGAACTCACGCACTGTTTCTTTGGCTGCAGACACCACATCAAAAATATTCGTCCCTGCTTTTTGTTCAACCGCCACAAATATCGCCCGATCTCCATTTACGCGGGCATGGTATGTTTCGTCTTCATAATCGAATTCCAGTCTTGCCACATCCTTTAAGTAGACGATGCGGCCATCTCGAGCCGAAAGGATGGTATTGGCAATATCCTCAAGTGTTTCATAGTCGCCACTGGTTTCGACATTGAACTTGCGAGTGCCAATGTCTACACTACCGGCGGGTATATTGGCATTTTCGCTTTGGATTATCCCCATCACCATATTGAGTGAAATGCCAAGCTGAGAACACTTTTCCATGTCGAGAGACACGCGCACTTCCTGCTCAGGGAATGCCAGGTTTTCAACCTCGCGCACACCGGGCACCCGTTCGAGGCGGCGTTTCAAAACATCGGCCTGAGTCTCGAGATCGCGATAGCTGGCATTGTCGGATATCAAGGCAAATTGCAGGATTTGCACCTGTAAGGGAGTGGCAAGATTCGCCGTCAATTCGATGACGCCATCCGGCAAGTCCGGACGTATACTGTTTATCTTTTCGCTGAACTCGTCATATTTTTCATCGGGATCCACACCGATATCAAATTCAATTTCGACGAGAGCCAAGCCGTCCTTGACGGTGCTTTCCATTCGCTTAATGTCTTCCAATTCGTTCAATGCTTCTTCAATCGGGTCTATCACCAACCGCTCAATATCGCCGGGTGTGGCACCGGGATAAATCGCAATGGCAAAGGAGATCGGTAGCTTGAACTGCGGATCTTCCGAACGGGGCATCGTCAAGAATGAAGCGATCCCGACGATCAGCAGAAGCAAAACAACGACGGTTGTGAACTGATGATTTTCTATGGCGATTCGGGGCAGTCGCATGACGCCTCCTCTTCATTATTATTTGACAATTCGAACAACTTCACCATCTACCAGGTAGGCAGCGCCGTCGGTTATAACTTCCTCAACACCGTCAAGTCCGTCGGCAATTGCAATAGAACGGCCAAAAACGCGATCGATCTCGACCGTCAGTTTCCTGGCCCGGGCAGTTTCCCGGTTTACGGTATAGACAACACCATTTTTACCGTCGCCCTCCACCAGCGCTTCCACAGGGACCAGGCTCAGCGTTTCATTCGTTGTGGGAAAGAGTTCTGCGTTCGCCACAAATCCACTGAGCAGTTTTCGGGCTGGCGACAGTATCCGCAGTTCAACCTCAAAAGTGCCGCTGCGAGGGTCGCGAGCCTCGGCGATTTCGGCTACTTCAGCAGGAAATTGTTCACCGGGATATGCATCAAATTCAACGCGTGCCTTGTCGCCGATTTTCAGACGAACGATATCGCGATCGGTTAATCCAACCCGAATGATCCAGTCCTGGCTGCTTGAGCCAAACATAAACACCGGGGTTCCAGGTCCGACAAGCTCCCCTTTTTCGCCGAAGCGTTTCAGGATTCTACCATTCGAAGGGGCATAGATTTTGGAATGCTTTTTATTGAACAGGGCAATGTCAAGATTTGCTTTGGCGACATCTGCTGCTGTCGACGCATCCTGCAAATTCTCAAGCGTAACGACTTTATCTTCGTGCAAGCGTTTAATACGCAGCAGATCTCGATCGGCTTTTTCTGATGCACTGCGGGCCTGTTGTACGCGTGCATTGATCTCCGCTAAATCAAGCGAAGCCAGGAGCTGCCCCTTTTTTACGAAGGCGCCTTCATCGGCGTAAATCCGACTCATGATACCGCCAATCTTGAAAGATAGCCGCACTTCTGATTTTGAAGCTACCATACCCGAGGTCTTTATGGCAAACGCAACTGCACCGTTTTCAACAGGTGCGGTTCTCACCTGGCGAGGCTCGTCCTGTTTTTCTTCTTCTGCATGCCCGCTACAGGCCTGAATGAAAAGCGCGGCGCCCAGGAAAAGAATTGCCACGATGGTACGGAAATACTTGCTGGCAAAGTTCATATCAACTTCTCCATCTATGGTTTATTGTGTTTTTGACGTCAAATATTGATCAAGATCTACAGCGGCCGTAATCTGCCGAAACTGCGCCAGACGAATTCGAAAATCATAGCGAACGACAATATCGTTTATGCCGGCAGCAGTCAGGGTATTTCTGGCGTCCAGATATTCGATCTGTGGACTGATGCCTTCGCGGTATTTGCGCTCAATGATATCAAAAGACTTTCGGGCACTTTGCAGGCGATCAGCGGCTGCAGCTGACGATGCACGGGCCACTTCCAGATTGCGCCATGCTTCTTCACTTTGCAGTCTGATTTGTTGCTCCAATTCCTGACGGCGTGTCGACAGTTGGTCGGCAGCGAGCTTTGCCTGCTGGACGCGAGCCTTGTCCTGGAAGCCATTAAATAGGTTCCAGCTTAAGATGCCACTAACCATCCAGTAATCGTCGTCCGAACCAAAGTTGTATTTTTCCCCCTGGAAACCATAGTCGGCGACCAGGTTTAATTCAGGCAAAAAGGCCGCGCGATTCAATGTTACGGCCCGCGAAGCAGCCTCGACGCCAAAAGCCAGCTGCTGCAGTTCGTCACGGCGCTCAAGGGCACGAGCGGTTGCCGCTTCAAGAGAAAGGTCCTCGTTGACGAGGGCGGCTTCATCGCCGATTTCAATTGCTGATTCCAGCGGACGATTTAAGAGGAAATTGAAATACGATTTAGCGAGGGCGGCATTCCGGTCAGCTTCTGCGCGTTGCTGTTTGAGGGCACTGAGTTCAGCCCGGGCACGAAAAACTACTTCCTCGGTGGCCTTCTGATTATCAAACAAACTTTGACTGACACGCAGGTTTTCATCGAGCAGCATCTCTGTCTCTGTGAGCAGTTGAACCACTTGCTGCGTCTGTCGGTAGCTGAACCAGGCGGTTTCGATGTCAGCGATAAGCTGACGGGCATATGTATTACGGGCTGCTTCCTGCGCTGCGGCTTGTCGATCACGCACCCGGTAATTCTGCAGAATTCTGGCGTTGAAGAGCGGCTGGACAAGGCGGAGACGGGTGTCGTGCTCTTCTTCCCGCAGGAAATTAATTTGATCATCCTGCAGATTTGCAGGGAATACATTTTGTTGCAAGAGTGCATTCAGCGATTGGTGAATGGGATTGATAAGCGACCCGATTGGGAAATCAATTGTTCGTCCGCCGCCAGCGCGTGAATATCGAGCTTCTAATGTTAACGCCGGCAGAAAGAGACCGCGTGCTTCCTGTAAAGCCGCCAAACTCTTGTCCAGCTCGAGGTTCTCCCGCTGCAGCGCAAGATTACCGTCGAGGCCTTGACGAATGTACGTATCAAGACCCCCATCATCACTTATTACTACAGTATTTGTGGCAAGTAACGCCAGCAGCAAAACGACTATGCTTCTGACCATAACACACTCCTTGACTTTATAACATTTTATGACTATCAGTCAGTTTTTTCCAAAAAAAATACGCAACGTCCCGAATGATGTTGCGGTGAATATAGCGCGCAGCCTCTCAGCTTGATTTGGTACGTAGCGCCTTGTCAATAAAATCGAAAAAGCCCGGCAAAAGCATGTCCGGGTCAATCCCATGTTCGGGGTCAGATTTCCAATGATCATAATTTTTGGAAACGATGAGAATTATACCCGACGTCTGTCCCCAAAGCAGGTAGGCCATCAATTGGGGGTCCATCAGGGGCCGCACACTGCCGTCATTCATACCCGCCTCAACCGCATCTGCTACAATTCGCAAGACCCCAAGGGAGGCTTCATGACACTTGAAGGCGTACGTTGCCTGGTCGCTGAAGTCCATATTGTTGGCCTCGAAATACATCATGGCCCCATAATAGTTGGGATATTTGCGTGAAAATGCCAGGTAGGCCTCCCCCACTGCTCGCACTTTGTCAATCCCAGCGTCGTGTTCGCCGACAGCGGTGAGGAACATGTTTTTGAGAATATTCAAACCACGATAATGGATGGCATGGTACAGATCTTCTTTGTTCTTGAAATATAAGTATAGCGTGCCTTTACTGAGTTCGGCCTTATCCGCAACTTCATCCATGGTCGTCTGATCAACGCCATTGCTAAAGAACAGGCCTTCCGCCGCATCAAGGATGGTCGTTCGTCGCAGCTCGCGCTCGCGTTCTCTTCTTTCTGCTATTCCCATTTGTTCTCAAACCTTCAAAACGATGAACAGTTTAAAAAAAATGACTCTCAGTCATTCACTAACGGAAATTTAGCAATTTTGTTTCGCAAGAAAAGCAAAAAAAGATTTAAGTAGGAATTGGGAAACGCTAGCGGCGGATCAGTAGCACGTCATATATTGAGGGATTACCTGCAGCCGCCTCAGCGCCGCCGCCAAACCACTCACTCGCCTTCTGATATACACTGCGAAATTCGCCGACGCCGCCACCACCGTGATCATCTCTACCGCCGGTCAATACGGCGGCATTGCGCAGGGCTCGCTTACTCAGATACTTAAGCGGAATCGAAAACTGCAACTGACGATCTTTTCGCTCGTAAATAGGTGGATCGCCGGCTTCCGGCTGGTATTCGGCAATGACACGGCCGCGGCCATCTTCCAGCCGATAGCCGTCGCCCACGAAGACAATAAAATTGTAAGCATATTCATGCGGGACACTGTAATTGGCATTCATGCTGATTTTCGTACGGCGGATGGTGCTCAATTTCTCGTATTTCAAGGTGATGGCTGTTAGCACCGGGAAGATGTTTTCCGGGTGTAGTTCGCTCTCAGACGCCATTTCTTCAAATTTTACCTGTAGAAATAGATAGTCGTCATTTTGCCAGATTCGCGAACGGCGAATATCGAGGACGCCGGACATAAAGCTTTCATGCGTTGGATAAACATAGTCTCCATCTTCTCCCCTGTCATCTCCCTTTACGTCGCGCAAGTCGAAAAGTAATGGCGTAAAGCGCGGACGCTTCCTGGTTGCATCTTCACCGTCAATAAAGCTGTATGCAGGTTTTTGCAAAGTGGCGACATTGGCAATATCGCCGGGGCGTCGAAATGAGATGCCCGGTAAACGCTCGCGTGCCGTCAATTTTCTATTGCGCACCAGATTGCCACTTCTTTGCAGGGTCTGCTGGAGGGGATCAAAAACCAACGCCAACTTCCCGGATGCCGGCCAGGCGATTTGTGCCTGCAACCATTTGTCACCAGCAGGGAGTTCGAAAAAGAGTTGTAGACCAGAGGGAGCATTTTCCCCTTCGAAAGTCAATAGGTATTGGCCATTCTCGACCGCATATCGTCCGTTAAGGACAAACTCACCATAGTGATAACGAAACGTTAAGGGAAAAGGCAGGGACTTATCCAGTGCTGGCGATACACGCAATTTCGTTGCGGATAATTCAGGCCGCAAGCCGACAATATCCTCCTGCCAATTCTGAATCCAGCCGGCAGTGCTGGCAAGCTGTTCACCTTCTCCGGTATATAATGGGTCTTCACCACCAGGTCTTGGCCAGGCCTCAAAAATTGCCGGATACAGTCCCGGAATTCCCTTGTCAAGAATGGCGTCTGCACCATGATCCAGAAGCTGGATAGCAAGATCCGGGCGTATTCCGGCTAGCTGTGCAGTAAATGGCGCAGAGAGCCAGGTCCAGATCAAACCGTTGTGGTATGCGGCGTCGGGACGATAATAAGGGGGATAATAATGAAAGGGATGAAAGCCCGCATCGTTCGGGCTTAGCGAAGCCAGTCCCCAAGGGTAAAGCAGCTCGCGGGCTTGCTGTCCGAGCGTAGCTACCTGCTGCCGCTGCTTGAATAAGGGCTGATCGGGAACGGACAAAGCGAGAATTGCGTTAGGCCGCATTCGCTGATCATGAATACCACGGCCGTTGATGTGATCCACTATGCGATTATTGGAAACATCCCAGAATTCGCGCTTGAGATTGCTTAAGAGGCGCGTTTCGAGCAAGGTCCAATCCTCTACCCATTCACTGTATCCAAGCTTGTCCGCCCAGGCAATGCCAATACGCACCTGTTCGGCCCAAAGCACCTGAATCTCAACAGCACGATTCCCGCGTGGTGTCCACGGGCCTTCTGATCCAAGTGCGTTCATCCAGGTATCGTTCAGGCCATGCTGAACAAGGCCATATTCGTCAATTTGATACTTTATTGCACCATCCAGTGATTTCTTGATAGCCGGAAAAATCTCACCGATAAAATCTGTGTCACCGGTATAGTTCACGTAATTACGGCAGGCGACCGAAAACCATCCGGATGTTGCCGGACTGCCGAAATCCGCGCCTTCCACAGTCATCTTCCCGGGAATGCGCCCAAAGGTGGCTGAGTTGGGATCGCTGTCCTGCATGGCAGCAAGCTTAAGTAGCAATTCCCGAGCCATGTCAAATTTGCCGGTCGTCAACAGTGCGCCGTTAAAGCCCAGCAGGTTCTGGCGAACATCAACTGCTCCCTGGTGCGGCACGCCTGATTGCATCAAGCCACTTCCCTGTTCGACAAGTTTGCCAAGCATGTGCTGTGCCCAGGTATGTGCTTCATTCATGCGTTCGTCGCCGGTGGTTAGGAACGGTTTGATTTGATTGTCACTGGCCACGCCATTAGAAGGTGGGTTTAGCGCCGCCGGTCGTGCGAGAATATCGTCGGCCATTTTTACTAAGGCAATGCTGTCACTCGCCAGGAGTACGGCAACGTGGACTACGGAGACGCCACTAATTTCGATATGATTCAGGATCTGCTTTGCAGGCTGTTTCTCGCGGTTTTGGCCGGCCGGCAAGACCTCCTTCATGTCCGCACTTGCCGTGGCCTGATCACCATAAACGAGAATGCCAAGGGAACCAGTATCTGATCCAGGACGAGCCGGGAAGTTCATTAGCGCTAACTGCCGCTGCGCATCCCATGTCCAGGAAAAGCCGCGAACGGCGGCATCAAGTTGTGGTCGAAAAACAAGAGGCCAGCGACTGCCGCTGAGTCGTACGACCATGGCACGAAGATCAGCAGGGATGTAGACCATTTCCTTTACTTCGCCGTGATCCCGCACAAAATGATTACCATGCAAGAGCTGCGTTGCTTCATTGCGCTGGAGAAGTTGCTCTCTATGCTCGAGCTGGTAATCGCTCAGGAAGCGAACGCCATTATGAGTAAATCCCTGGCGCTGACCTTTATTTACTTCTACGACTTCACCAAACCAGGAGGTGCCGTTTTCATTGAGCAATGCAAACTGATTGCCGTTGAGCTCGAGGCTCGAAAAGTCTTTATCTGTTTCCTGACCTGCAACGAACAGGCTGAATGAGCACAGAACAATGACAATGATGCAAAGGTAGGTTAGCCCGCGGCTGGAGTACTGCCGATGATACATTTACTTTTCCCTTTCCCCTCTCGAAAAGATCTTCGATTTCCTATTGGCGGCAACCATCTGCCCCCTGCCCCATCATCATGGAGCGAACTGAATAAAAGCATAGCAAATTGCTGCCACGGCCAATATAAATCCGTATTTCTTTATAATCTTGCTGCGGCGCACAGATTCCTCTTAGACAAATGGCGTCTTGACTGTGGCAATTGGCATCGAGCGTCCCCGGGCTACCAACTCCAGCTCTGTACCTATTTTGTTATGTGGTTTGTCAATCAAGGCGAGACCGATGTTTTGATCCAGAATCGGCGAGAAAGCACCACTGGTCACCTCACCCACTCGTTTTCCGCCTAAATGAATTTCGTAGCCTTTGCGGGGGATCATCCTGCCATTTACGGTAAATCCGGCAATGCGACGGGTTGTGCCGTCGGCTTTGACTTTTTCTAAAGCTGCTTTGCCAAGGAAATCACCCTGGTCCAATTTCGTGATCCAGCCAAGTCCGGCTTCGTAAGGATTGATCTCAGCGCTGATGTCATTACCATATAAACAGTATTTTTTCTCGAGGCGCAATGAATCTCGCGCGCCCAGGCCAATCGGCGCAATATCGAACTCGGCACCGGCTTCAAAGATTGCATCCCAAACCGCCTCCGAATACTCAACATCAAAATAAAGCTCAAAACCCGGTTCACCGGTATACCCGGTTCGGGAAATGATCATTTCGACACCCGCCAGACGCCCATTGACAAACCAATAGAATTCAATTTCGTCGAGCTTTGTATCTGTCAGCTTCTGAAGCGTCGCTTCAGCATCCTTTCCCTGCACGGCCAATTGTGTAACGGTATCACTGATGTTTTCCACTTGTGCGCCGGGCATTTGATGCTGGCAAATCCATTCAAAATCCTTGGCCATGTTTGCAGCATTAACTACCAGGTAATAATGATCACCGCGATTGTAAACAATTAAATCGTCAACGATGCCACCATCTTCATAGCACATGGCGGTATACTGCGCCTGATTCACCGCGATTTTCGAGGCGTCGTTGATCGTCACATAATTCACCAGCTCAAGGGCCTTTTCTCCACTCACTACAAATTCGCCCATATGAGACACGTCGAAAACGCCGACTGTCGACCGAACACGTTTGTGCTCTTCAAGAATACTCGCATATTGTATCGGCATTTGATATCCGGCGAAGCTTACCATTTTGCCACCGGCTTTCACGTGGTAATCGTAGAGCGCAGTCTTTTTGTCCATTAAGGGCTCCTGAAGTGAGATGCAGTATTGGGCTATTGTTGATTATGGGGCGAATAATACAGAGAAGAGCAGAAGTAACGCAACAGAAAAAGACAAAAAAATATGGCCCTTTGAACTCACCGCAAGATCAAAGGGCCAATGTCATTGGAGGAGGCCTATGTGGGAGGAAACTAATGTTTCCTAACCTCACTAATCATCATCGCTCCTCCCCATAAAAACTTTAGGGAATTTTGCTGTTTTTTTTGAACTTTTTTTACAAAGACACCACAAATTCAATATATACAACAAGTTGAAAGGCAGAAAAAAATCGATATTTTTTTTCACAAAAACTAAAGGCGCGATAAAACGCGCCTTTTCTGAAGGAATCAAGCAAAAATATCTGTCAAGAAAGCCACCTAGCCAGCCTTCAGCCAGTCTTGTGAGTCGTACAGCTTTTGAATCCGCTTCATTAAGGAAACTGTCTTTGCCTCCAATTGTTCGACAGTGCCGTTATTGTGGATGACGAAGTCTGCCCAGCGCGCCTTGTCTTCAATTGGGATTTGCTGCGCAATCCGATCGCGGATTTCTTCCTCGGTCAACTTGTCGCGTTCTTCGACGCGAGCCAGCCGTCGCTTCAGGTGACTCGAGACAACGATAACCACATCGAACATCTGCTCCAATTGGATTTCGAATATCAATGCAGCATCAAGGGCGATGAACTGATTATTCTTATCATCGCGGGCCTTTTCAATCTCCTCTACAACCGCCGCCACCATTCGCGGATGTACAATCTTATTCAAGGTCTTGGTTTTCTTGCTATCTCCAAATGCGATCTTTGCCAGCAACTTGCGGTTTACTTTTCCATTCCGATAAAATACTTTGCGGCCGAAATGCTTGCGAATTTCCTTGCGCGCGGCATCGTCGCGATCGAGCACCTGTTTGCCAACCTTGTCTGCATTTATAACGTATACGCCGGCAGTCTCCAAAAAGCCGGCAACCGTCGATTGTCCGCTGCCAATGCCGCCGGTGATGCCTATCAGCATGGATTCACTTGTCGGGCGGGATCTGGAACGCTTATCGCGCCCCACGGACGGGCGTCTCCGGGACCGGGACTGACTGCGCTCTGAACGTCCCTTTGAGCGAGAATCGCTGTGAGGGCGCTCAGACCTTTTCGGGGATTTTGCTTTTGGCTTCTTTACTTGCTGCTCTCCGCCAGTCGGAGATTCCTTACCACGATCATTATTTGACAATGACAAATTTCCCTTTCTCTTCTCCACCATTCAAGCGTACGACGTAAATATACACACCACTTTCGATAAAACCACCCCCCGTTGTCATTAAATCCCAGGAGACCCCGCCAAGATCGTTTTCAACAGTCAAGGTTTGTAAAAGCTCGCCACCGCTACTAAAGATAAAGACTTCCGAATCTCTTGGTAAATTGGCAAATCTTAACGGTCCGTCATGCATGGTAACATTATATGGATTCGGATAGACGAACACATCCTCAAAAACAGCCGCCGCCACCGGTATGCCAATACGATTTGCCCGTTCACTATCCAATACGCGCCCATCTAAACCATTAATATCAGAGACAGTCAGCGTATAGGCAACTCCCAGGGCACCCATACGGTTTTTGCCATCAAGCTCCAGAAGTACTACGCGATTATCACTACTATCCGGCTGCGCAGCGAGCACCGCGCCGTCCGGTGACAATGCATAATTTGCCGCGTTACCTGCTGAAAGCAGATCGACTGCTGAATTGAAGACGACCTTTAGCGCGCGCTTGTTGAGGAACTGAACACTCCGGACATACAGCAGCTCTGCATCCAACTCTATTGTAAAAGGGATTTGCAAGGTATCAACTACCATTGGCGTATTGTCGCGATCCTTAAGGTCTGTGGCTCGCAAAACATAGTTACCTGCGTCAATTGGCTTATCAAATGAAATCAGCACTTCTTTACCATCTGCCGCTCGCAAGGCACTCAGCGGAAACTTCTCAATGCCTTCGATAAGATACCGTTCGCTCAGAAACGCACCGTCTGACATTGGCTCGCTGAATGCCAGACGTAGTTGTCGCGGGTTTAGCACAGTGGATGACAACAAGGTCGGCGGCTGATTCGGTGTAGCCTTTACCACTTCACTCAAGGCACTTTCCGCAATATCAAAAGCGCCATCTACCAGCGATACTGCATAGCTATATTCTGCACCTTCCGTTAGAAGCGTATCGAGGAAGTATCCCGAATTGGTTGAATCATGCAGCACCAGGCTGCCCGTGGCATCACCTCGATAAATCCGGTAAATATCGGCTTGGGCTGTCTCCCGCCAGTTCAGGCGGATGCGATCTATCTCCAGCGCAGCAGCGGTCAACTGCAGCGGCGGAGATGGCCGATTGGCGTCAAACGTCGATTCAAATCGAATCAACCCAGCATCGCTATTTATAAGCACTTCCGTGCGCCCATCACCATCAAAATCATCCTGGAGGGCGGCATTGCTGTTCAAGCCGTTCTGATACCAGCGAACCGCCATTTTACCATCTTGCCATTCAAGCAGGTATGCTTCAGGAAAGGGGGTAAACAGAACCTCGCTCTGTCCATTCTGATCGACATCAACAACGGAAAGTCCGTTAAACACCCCGGGTTGTACCGTCACGCCATGAAAATTCTGCCGTCCGATCCGCTTGTATTTATTATCGCCGGAAGCAGTCCAAACATCCATTACCCAGTAGCGTGTGTTGACATTGGATTCTAAAATCACCTCCGGCTCATTGCGAACGACGCTAATCAACTCCGGCACGCCATCGCCAGTCACATCCGCGACAGATAGCAGACCGTTGCCACCACGTCCGTCCAGGCGCTCTGCCCACTTGAATGGATAGGCCGCGCCATCATATTCGTAGATATAGATGTCGCCATCCAGATCAGCGATGATGATCTCCTGCCGGCCGTCGTTGTCGAGGTCCGCAACCTGGCTTATCGGCACGCCAAATTGATTGCTGCCTGCCGTGGTGTCAGCAAGGAGAAATTGTTCAACAAGCTGATAATCGTCGTCAATATCGAAGACCTTCCAGTCACCAAAGGTCAGTGCAAGAAGCTCCGGCGCCGCATCATCATCGAGGTTGGCAAAGCGGCTGCCCCAAAAATCTGTTGTGTCAAACCAGCTAATGGTCGTCGGATACGAAAAGGCACTATTTCCACCCAAAATCAGGGAGTTGCTGCCAAACCCGCTCAGTATGTTTGCACCGCCTTCACTAAAAAGCACGGCTGCATCACGCGGAATACCGGGGAAATCTGTTGTCAAACGCGGCTCAAAAATGCCATTGTGGTACTCGCGGACAACAACGGGACCGAACTGGTTATCGCTGTTCAGATCAGAATGAACCAAATCCAATTGCCCGTTGCCGTTGATATCAGCCAGCTCCGGCATCAAGAAACCGGAAAACGGGAGCACTTCTTCGCTGAGCAGCACATTACCAAAGGGCAAAGCTTCATCCAGGGTTAACTGAAAGAGCTGACCGGCATCATCAATTACCGAGGTCAAACCTGCCGAATTCTCAATCTTAATATCGAACGCAAGCTCTCCACTAATATCCGCCTGGGAGATCAAGAAATGATGCTCATGTCGAAAATAAGAAGAGGTCCTGATTACGTCCGGCGATGTATTCCCGCCACTTCGTAACCGAAGCTCCGCCGAGACCGGATCGTCGCTGCTGAATGTGATCAGGTATCCGTTATCCGGCCCCACCATCATCTGTACGGTATCCATTTCAGTAATTGTCGGCGGTGTACGATCGAGCCGGAAGGTTGAGCGAAAGACAACGTCGTTGACACCGGCTTGCTCAACCCGAAGCTCAAGCGTGTAAGTTGAATCGGGTAATGCGCTGACATCCCAGAGGAAGAGCGTATCATCAACTGCCTGTTGCCCTGCCACGTCAACCAGAGGGGAAATTAGTTGCGGCGTCGCTCCAGGGCCATAGCCAAGTGTAAAGGCCTGCAGCGTTGGGCCAAAGACACTACCCATTATCGCTATTTCATCCGCCGCGACACCGGTGTCGGTTGCGGGGTGGGTAATCCGGGCAACGCCTTGCTGCCCAACATTGAGACTGCCGAGAGCATCAACCCGGCCATGGCCATAGAAGGTATCCCAACCAAACAATCCATAATCTTCAGCACCGGCAAATAGTGCTGATTTTACTTGTTCGGCGCTGAATTGCGGATTGGCCGACCATATCAGTGCAGCAACACCGGCAACCACCGGCGCGGAAAAAGAAGTGCCGTCAACCGGTCCGTAATCATCATTGATTTCGGTAGCCATTACTTGTTGGCCGGGGGCCACAATGTCCAGCTTGCTGCCAAAATTTGAAAAAGGGGCAAGACTATTATTTTCGTTGGTTGCGCCAACAGAGACTGTTTCATCAAAAGCGGCGGGATAATTGGCGGCTGAGGTGCTACTGTTTCCGGCTGAAGCAACAAACAGCACACCATTTTGCGCGCCATAGGCAATTGCGTCACGTAGGAGGAATGACACGGCAACGTCACCAAAACTCATATTAACAATCTTGCAGCCGTTCTCGACAGCATAAACGATTGCTTCTGCGACATCGTCTTCTTCAAGAAACCCGGATGAAGTGCCGGCCCGCAGCGGCATCACTCTGGCATCGGGCGCAATGCCGCTGATCCCGATACCATTATCGCGGGTTGCAGCGATGATGCCTGCGGCTTGTGTTCCGTGACCACTAAGAAACTCATCCATAGGATCGTTGTCAGGATGAAGAAAATCGCCTCTATCGGGAAAATTAGGCGCATTGGTGAAGTCCCAGCCAACGACATCGTCGACATATCCATTCTGATCGTCGTCGATCCCATTCAGATCCAGCGAGTCGAGCCGGCCATTGCCATTAAGGTCCTCGGCGTCGTTCACCCAAATTTGTTGCGCCAAATCTTCATGCTCATAATCAACACCGGTATCGATAATTCCAATAACAACATCGCTACTCCCGGTGGTCTGTTGCCACGCTTCAGGTGCGTGGATCGCCCCAAGATACCACTGTTCGTTTCGAAGCGGATCGCCCTGACGACGGTCAATTTTGTAGTGCTGAAGCGGTGTCACGGAAAGAACACCGGGTAGCGCCGACAATTGCTTTTGGGCGGAATTCAATTCGCTGCTATCTGCCAGGTGCCAAACCTGCACCTGCTGCAATTTGGCCGGAAGCGTGCTGCTATATTTGGAAAGTGGACGGGAGATCAACCTCGGAGAAAGATCTTCTATCGCCGACTGTAAAGCCGCATTCTTGCTGACATATTCACCTGCCTCGACAGAAAGATCAACCTTCTGTCCAAAGCGGACAATCAGAGTTTGCGCGTCGAGGGGAACGATGATCAAACACAGCAGGCTCGCGATAAGCAGACCTGACTGCAGCCCTCGCCTAACGAGGGCATCTATTGGAATTACTTGCATATAGGCTTGTATGTGAACGCTATTGGTCGTTTGCTTGCGCCTGCCGGATCCTAATAACCGGTTGGCCTAAAAGTATTATCGGCCGTAGCACTTCGCAAGATGAATAATAGAAAAGGAAGGGTATTTTGGCGTGACGAAGCCTGGGATTTACTGCCTGAAAAAAATAATTTCGAAGCGACTTATTCCTCAAGAATTTAGAATATCGCTTATTTCTTTCACTTCCATTCGCAATTCTCCCAACACACGCTGCAACTTTAAATAGTCATCGGCGCGGGTTCGGGCACGCGAGGACCGAAGTTTTTCCAGGGACTCATCCACAGTGAGGTTTTGATCGACAACCAGGTCTTTGATACGGAAAAGGAGTTGCACGTCTTTTTCGCGATAACTCCGGTTCCCTGCGCGGTTGCGGGCAGGTGTCAGTTGCGGAAAATCATCCTCCCATTTCTTGATCAAATCTGATTCAACTTCCAGCATCTCAGATACCTGGGAGAGAGAATAGAAGAGTTTTTGCAGGGGTTTTTGAATACTCATGTGACGATCCTGTCATTTGATTTCGTAGTTCTTTCAACAAATCGCAGTCGTATGGACATCCATATTCCATAAATTTTTGATATTTAAGCAATATACAACAGATTTTTGAACTATTTCAAGTAAAAATCCCGAGTTAGGGTATCCGTCGCGAGAACAGCTCCGGTTTAAATAGGCGTTGATAGAATGGCGTCAAACGAGCCGGGTATGCCAGGCAAAACAATTTCAGCAATTCCGTTAAAGGCGGCGCCGGACGCCGCAGCTTATCGCGAAAGGCTTTCATACCCTCAAACTGGTATACGGGAACACGCGCCAGACTCATCAGATCCGGGGCGAATGCCGCTAGAGAAACGCTGCCGCAACCGAAATCAAATCCGGCTTCACGAGCGACACTGCGCACCGCTTCATTGTGCAAGCCAAAAGGATATGCGATACTCACTGGCGGAAACTTCATAATGTCTTCCAGCATGTCGCGCGATTGAACTATTTCATAGCGCAGCGAATGCGGACGTAAATTGGCCAGGGCCCGATGGGTGCAGGTGTGGGCGCCGAGTTCCCATCCGTTTCGAACGAGGGTTTCCAGCTGCGCAACGGTCATGTGCGGAAAGTGAACGCCACCGAGGTTCACATCCCAGGTATTGGGTTTACCGATATATTCCGTTATAACGAATGCGACCCCGCGTAATCCGTATTTTTCCATAACCGGTGCGGCATTGTGAAAAACAGATTCGTAGGCGTCATCGAACGTAAGGATAATTGGCTTGGCAGGCAATTCACGTTCCGAAAGCAAGTCGGTAAAAGTAACCGATTGATATCCTTCGGATGCCAGACAGCGCATTTGCTGTTCAAAACGGCGCGGCGACAGTGCGTTGATACCGAATTCGTGCCGTGGGTCGATCTTGTGATACGTCAAAATAGTCAAGCGGCCGACGCGTTCCATCAGCCGCTGAACTTCTGCCGCGTCAGGCAGGGGATTTGTCAAACTCATACAGCATCATTCCTGAAAGTGCAGCCAGCTCAGCGTTGGCGACATGTCCTTCGTAAATGGCAATACCACTCGTAAACGATTTATCTTTGCTCAAATCTTCCAGAGAGCTCATGCGGGCAAGGCGCTTGGTATATGGTAACAGCGCGCTGCTCAGCGCTTCAGATGCTGTCACAGGAATAACACCCGCCAAATTCGGCACACAATAATGGGTCACCCCATCGAGGTTCAGAGATGGGTGCTCATGAGATGTCGGTTTGCTGGTCTCAATAGTGCGCCCCAATTCGATTTCCAGATCGACCAACACGGCCCCTTTGGGTAGCAGCGCAACGGATTCCTTAGTGACCACCATTGGCGCATCGCGATCATAGCGATCAATTGCATTCACAAGTAAATCAGTCGTAGGAAAAATGGTTCGGAAATTTTGTTCGTGAAAAATCAGGGTGTTAACATTTTGAGGCAGGCGTTCGCGGGCATTGCGTAGTGATTCGTAATCGGTATCGAGCAGATAAATGCGCCCACCGAGATTCGCCGCATATTGTGCCGCGCTGATACCGGCAGAACTGGCCCCAAGAATCACCACCTGGGCAGCTGCAACGCCGGGTACCACCCCTAGCAGAACCCCTCGGCCGCCTTTTTGCAATCGCAGATAGTGAGCCCCTTGCTGAATTGCCAGCTGACCAACCAGTTGCCCCTCCACCTCAACAAGCGGGCGATCACCATTTGATTTTTCCAGCAAATCATATGCGAGGCAAGTACAACCACGGCCAATCAGGGACTTGCCCATCTCGACATTGCTTGAGAAATAGAAATAGCCGCAAATAATATGCTCCGGTAGAATCAGATCATACTCAACCGGTTTTGGTGCGCGGACTTTTAGAATGATATCGCTTTGTCCATAGAGTTTTTCGGGAGACGGGACAATCGTGGCGCCGGATTTTTCATACTCTTCATCAGGATATTGGCTTTTGAGACCGGCATTGGTTTCGACATAGACCTGATGTCCGCGTTTGACAAGCGCATCGACGACAAACGGAACCGCCCCTACCCTGTTTTCATGGTTTCTTATTTCCAGCGGTACGCCAAAATTCATATACTCTCCACAACAAATAAAACATAGAGGAATTAGTCCTCACACCCACGGCGGGCAAACAGCTTGATCAGGCATCGGGAATCAGCGTCACGTTCAGTAATCGCTGCGCCTGGATAACTTCACCGGAGGTTTCGAAGAGATTTTCAGCACTAACTTCTTCGATGCGCTGAATCGCCTCATCCAGGGAAATATAACTACCCCGATAAATCTCCATCATCGCCAAACGATGCATTCTGTTTGCAGAACTTTCGAGCCCCAGCACAATATTTCCCTTTAGCTGCGACTTCGCCTCGCCAAGTTCTACCGCATCTACCGGCTCTTGCGTAAGCTGATTTAATTCAGCCCTAAGCAAATCGAGAGCAAAATCATACTTTTTTTTCGGAACGCCGACATAAATCCCCAAAACACCTTCATCATGAAAGAAGTCGAGGAATGAATAAATGCCATATGCCAGGCCGTGTTTTTCACGAACATTCTGGAACAAGCGGGACCCCATGCCGTTGCCCAGTATGCTATTCAAAATGAGAAGATCCATACGGCGCGGGTCTGCGTAAGCCAACGCCGGCAACCCCAGGCAAATATGGGTTTGATGGATCGGCATTTCGATGATCACATCTCCACTTGCTTTGTCGCTCGGTGGCGACAACGATGGTGTTTCCCCGCCTTCAGGAAAAACAAAGTGCTCATTGCAGAGCTGCAACAGTCTTTCATGGTCGACATTTCCGGCCGCAGCGATAACAATATTCGCGCATCGATAATGTTCGTCGTAGAATGATTCAATATCCTGCTGCGTTAAACGGCCCACTGTCTCGGCACTGCCAAGAATCTGATAACCGAGGCTATGTCCGGGAAACAGGCGCTCAATGAAGTAATCCTGAACCAGTTCATCAGGCGTATCCTCAAGGCTGCGAATTTCTTCAAGGATAACTTCACGCTCTTTGTCAATTTCATGCGTCGGAAAAGTTGAATGGCAAAGGATGTCCGCCAATACATCAATTGCCGGCTCCAGATGCTCATCAAGAATCTCGACATAATAGCAAGTTTGCTCTTTGCCGGTAAAGGCATTTAACTGGCCACCAAGCGATTCAAGACTGCGGGCGATGTCTCGTGGTGAGCGTCGCTCAGTACCTTTGAACATCATGTGTTCCAGGAAATGCGCCACACCATTATTTGCCTCAGCTTCAAACCTAGTCCCGGTTTTGATCCACACGCCGAGGGAAATCGAGCGTACATAGGGCAAACGTTCTGTCACAACAGTAATTCCGTTGTCCAGAAGACTCTTTTGATACAATTGTTTCATTACCTATCCAGAGAACGTGCTGCGACAAAAACTCTTAAACGCCGCGCCGGTCGTAAAGATGCATATATCGCTCTATATGACGGAGAGACCTGGCGCACCGTTTATCTCATTCTTATTTTTTTCGCCTACTTATCCGTTACGATTTCGAGTAATTCAATGTCGAAAATCAGCATTGAATGCGGCGTAATGTGCTGCCCTCTTTGACGTGCGCCATAGGCAAGGCGGGACGGGATATATAGTTCCCACTTTGAACCGACTGGCATCTGCTGCAGCGCTTCTGTCCATCCCTTGATAACACCGCGCACTTGAAATTCAGCTGGCTTGTTGGTGTCATATGAGCTATCAAATTTGGTGCCATCGATGAGGCGGCCGGTATAGTGCACCTTGACCTTGTCGGTATCTACCGGCTTCGGTCCACTGCCTTCGGTGATCACTTTATACTGAAGACCGCTCGGCATCTGAACAACGCCTCCTTTTTCTTTGTTTGCGGCAAGAAATTCAGCTTCGGCATCCTTATTCGCCTCGGCAACAGCAGCAGCTTCCGCTTGTTGACGTTCACCAATTTTCCGCTGGAAGGCTTGTAAATGTGGACGTACGTTTTGCTCGCCAATCAGGCATTCACCTTCAGCCATGGCGTCTTTCATACCGGCAATAAGAATAGACTGATCAATAATATCGGAACCACTCTGTACGTTCAGTCCGATTTGATAACCCAGGGCATAACTAATTGAATCGTCTTCACTTGCGATGCTCACATTTGTCGGTGTAGCGCTGTTCTGGCCGCAACCGGCAACCAGCAATAGCCCGGCGATGAATAATGCAACAAACCACTTCATATTTAATTCCTTTCTGAATTCTCGATATAAATCGACAGTCAACCTTCTCTCCAATGAATTCCGGCCGTACTGGCGCTGCAATACGTCGCCTTCCGCAACCGGTTACGTTTCTCAATCAGAGTTTAGCCAATGGGGTAAGTCAACGATTTGAGTGTTTGAGATTGGGCAGGTTTATTCCTCTTGAAGTCCGTCAACTTCATATCTGATCATACTAAATTATTGGGAGAGAAAATAGGCATTTTGGGTCGTAGATCCAAAGGTTTTCTGGATCATCAAAAGCAACCAATCAGCGGTCATAAAAAAGACACGCTCCCGGCTCAGGAGGCTCCGGGAGCGCCAAGAGGTAGATTCATTTCCCCGTGACCCACCAATCACGAGAATCATCGAAAAGATGGCAAAATGATATTGCAGGCGCATTGCAGCCACATTACGCATTTGATGTGCTACGATAATAATCCGAAGACAGAATATCAGAAGACATGGAATGGAGTACAAAAGAAAACCCTCAGCTCATCCATTTCCGGGAGAGACTGAGGATTTACTAAAACCCCGCACGCAAAGAGGCCGGTGATACGGGAGGCCTCTATTGCGGCGTGAACCACTGATACGCAAATATAAGCTGTTCATTGAGGTGACAGCTGTACTGCAGATTACGAAATCTTCTTTTTGCATTTAAATGACGTCTCAGCCCAATTTTGGCTCCCATCCAGGTTCATAGTCACGGGCCCACATCGCCTTGGCAGCAGGATTATAGAGGATGTGTCCGTTGCCCGGATCAAGGTCCAGTGATGTCCCGACTTTCCAAGCGATATTTGAAAGATGCAGCATGGTGACGCTGACATTTGCGTCTTCGATTGGAGAGCGGAGAACTTCGCCACGACGAATGGCCGCGAGAAAATTCTTGAAATGGGCGGTCGTCATCGGGCCGCCACCGACCAGCCCCATCGATTCATCCTTCTCGGATTTGCTATAGCGCTCGAGCAATTCTTCGTTCAGATTGTAAACTTCAAAGCCATCGCGATCCAGCAATACAGTGCCTTCGGTGCCGTGAATCGTCACACCCCGGCCGCGTTTAAAAAACTTCATACCCTGACAGCTTTTCGACTCCCAGCTGATCATCTTGTTGTCATATTCATAATTTGTAATCAAGGTGTCATAAAATTGCCAATCATCCTTGTAATGATAGCGACCGCCGCTACTGGTCACCCTGTGCGGATAGTCAACCTGCAGTGCCCATCGGCAAAGATCAACTTCGTGAGTACCATTATTCAGGGTTTCACCGGTGCCCCAGGTCCAGAACCAATGCCAATTATAAGGATGTACGTTGTCCCGATATGCTACCCGTGGTGCAGGGCCCTGGAACAGTTCCCAATTAAGATAGTCAGGCACCGGCACCTCCTTGCCAACGCCAATTGGACCACGAATATTGCTATACCAGGCCTTACCCATGTAGGCTTCACCGATCAGGCCGTCGTGAATCCGCTTCATGATTTTTATGGTATGTGGTGAAGAGCGCTGCTGATTTCCCATCTGGATCAAAGCATCATACTTTTTGGCAGCCTTAATCAGGAGCTCGCCTTCATGCGGGTTGTGACTGCAAGGCTTTTCAACATAAACATGTTTACCGTTTTGCAGGCCCATAATTGACATCGGCGCATGCCAGTGATCGGGGGTTGCAATCGCCAGGGCATCCACATCCTTGTCCGCTACCACTTCCCGAATATCCTGACTGGCCTTGGGTTTCTCGCCAAATTGCTCGACAACTCGCGCAGAGAATTTATCCAATTCACGCGTATCCACATCGCAAATATGACTGATGGTCGTGTTTTCGCATGCAGCGATAGAATCCCGCAAGCCGTTACCGCGACTGCGCAAGCCGGCCACGGCAAAGTGGACGCGATCATTGGCGCCCAGAATACGGCTATAGCTTTTTGCGGACATCGGTTTGGCCCCCAACGCCATCAGAGCGGTAGCACCAGCTGTCGTTTTCACAAATGTTCGCCGGTTCATTTTCTCTTTCATTTCTGATCCTCTTTCTCAGTTTATGCGACCTGATTAAATTCATTAGCAGATTCAGGCATGCCAGATTAATTCAATTCGCGAATCTTAATATTTCTAAAAGACACTTCATCACCATGATCCTGCAAAAGGATATGGCCACTGGCATGCTCCCCAAAATTAGGCCACTTCCGGTATTTACTGTACGCAACCAGCGCCTTCCACATCTGGGTGCTCCTATCGTATTCCACCACCTTGACGCCGTTGAGGTGGTGCGAAACGACGGCTCCATTTACCACAACCCGAGCCCGATTCCAGCCAAGCCGATTGTTGCGTTTTGGGGTAGATTCGGTTGGGACAAACATATGTGCATTTGCCGTAATCAGGTCATATAGAGACGCCAGAGTGCGATTACCGTCAACTCCCTGCTTTGCATCCGGATGATGTTGATCATCCAGAATTTGAAATTCGCATCCAATCGATGAACCCGGCCCCTTATTCAGATCGGTATCCACAAAGTATTTGATACCACTATTGGCTCCTTTGGTAATCTTGAAATCGACCTCCAGTTCAAAGTTGCCGTATGTTTCGACCGTCACTATATCACCACCGTGCGTTGACTCTCCCCCATCGCTTTTTTCAACGGTTAAAACGCCGTCTTCAATCGTCCATCCAAAATTAGGAAATTTGTCGAGCCGCGCACCGCGCCAACCAGCTGTTGTTTTGCCATCCCAGAGCAGCTTCCATCCTTGCGCCACTTCATGTGCGGTCAGCTTATTATTGCGGTAACTGACCTGGCGGATGGTCTTATCCAAGGGCATCGACGAATCAGAGAGATCTTTGGTCTTGATACGAATATTTCGGAAGCTGACTGTCTTGCCGACTTTCGATGAATCGTTGCCAATCCCATGCACCTGCAGTGCGATGAATCCTTTTGCAGTCATGTCGTCAATAAGATGCACAGTCTGGACGCCATTGAGCCAGACCCGTATATCTGAGCCAATTGCCTCAACGCGAAATTTATTCCAGTCATTATGCCGGTAGGCTGTCTTGGACGCCGGATTATACTCAAGCGGATAGAGCCACCCGCGACGAGACTCATCGTAGATGCCGCCGGACCAGGCTCGAGGCGAGGCGTCCAGTTCAACCTGATAGCCATGAACAGCCCCTTCATAATAATCCTTGCGACTTAGACTGCGAATCTGCACACCGGAATTCAATCCATCTTCCATTTTGACTTCGTATTCAAGTATGAAGTCCGAGTAGTCCTTTTTGGTAGCCAGGAATGTATTTCGGGTTTTCAATTTACTAACGCCGACGATGACGCCATCTTCTACATGGTATTCCGCACTGCCGTTCAGGATTTTCCAGCCCTTCAGATTCTTACCATTGAAAAGATCTTTCCAGCCATCTTTGTCTGCTGCCGCGGGCAAAGTCAACAGACAAAGTATGGCCATAGCCAGGAATCGTTTCATTTTGTCTCCTTTTGATGCTTGATGCTTGATGCTTGATGCTTGATGCTTGATGCTTGATGCTTGATGCTTGATGCTTGATGCTTGATGCTTGATGCTTGATGCTTG
>JANQRS010000013.1 GCA_028284445.1 Calditrichia bacterium | reverse complement strand
CATCAAGCATCAAGCATCAAGCATCAAGCATCAAGCATCAAGCATCAAGCATCAAGCATCAAGCATCAAGCATCAAGCATCAAGCATCAAGCATTCGGTAAGAACACCGAAAAGCTCGTGCCTTCGGAGCTGGTTTCCACATCGCAATAGCCGCCCATTTCTTTTACTAACCCATAGACGACTGCCAGACCCAGGCCGGTGCCGCTGCGGCCGAGTTCCTTTGTGGAATAAAACGGCTCGAAAATACGTGGCAGCGCGGCTTCAGCAATACCACCGGCGTTATCGGACACCCGCAATACCTGGTAGCTTCCGGCAGGGATCAGATCATATCCCTGCTGTGATTCAGTCAAGTGAACCTGTTGCAGAATTAAGTTAACCGCGCCTTGCTCTTCAAATGCCTCAAATGCATTGGTGATGAGATTGAGGAGAATCCTCATGATGTGGGAATCAGTACCCATGGCTTTGCCAGCTGACTCTAGACGTTGTTGAAAACGTATTTGAGGTTGCCGGGCGCAAAGGTTCAAAAAAGCCGGGGCTTGCAGAAAGCGCTCTGTAGCTTCCGCAATTGAGATGATTTGTAGATCGCTTTTACCGTACCGGGCCAGGGTCAACAAATCCTTGATTATCCTTGAAGCCTGAATAGCGGATTCCTCGATACGCATCAAGTCGCTTCGAATAGGGCTGTTTACCGGTAAATCTTCGCGCATCATTTCCGGGTAGGCGACAAGAGGACCGAGGATGTTATTAAGGTCGTGCGCCACACCGCCTGCCAGAAGGCCCAGTGATTCCAGACGTTCAGTGCGAGCCAAACGCTCTTGCAGAGCAAGGCGTCGAGTAGATTCATTCAGCAGACGACTGTGATCCAGACAGGCCTGAACAGAATTGGAGAATTTCTCCATGAGACGGCGCATCATGTTTAATTCCCAGTCTTCATAAATTTTCTGACGCACTTGATTGACCAGCATGACAAAGCCAAAATCATCAAGACTGAATAGCGAGACAATCCCTTTTCCATTGTCGCTCACGCCGCGGGCAATACCATCCAGTTCCGGCGTGTCGGACAGGAGACGACTAATCATGCCGGTTTCAGAGAGTTCATTTGCCAGCTGCGATGTTAGCGGTAGGACCGCGCTCTTTGGGCAAACTTCCGGTGTTGAATAGATACAGCGGAAGCTGTTGTCTTGCTCATCTTCCGTTTCGTAAATGATATGGTCGTTATGAAGATAAATTGCACAGAGATTGAGGTTTCGCCTGCTGATGAGTGCTTTGAAAAATGTCTTACAATTCGATTCCAGGTCGAAGCTGGTACCAATCGCCAGAGAAAGTTCATAAAGCGTGGCGAGATGGTCCAGAACTTTTTCTGTGTTAGGATTTTCGCTGTATGTTTTCATCAGTAGAAGGCTCCGATTGCAATAGACTTGTTTAGCCACTCAAGGTGGCCGCCATCAGAACAGCAGATCTCACCTTCGCTTAAAGCGCCGATTACCGGCGTCCTGGTCGGCAAAGAAGCGGTATCCAGGGCCTGGAGCTCCTTGTCGAATGTTTGGCCCAGGAACATACTCCTGGTCACACAATTCATAACGAGAATAGATGTCGTGCTCTGCTTAACCTGGGCGGAAACTTCAAGTGCTGCATCTCTGGCGATGTTTACCAGTTCTTCCGGGATTCCTTGAAGGATGTGGAGCACCGAATTATTGGCAATGCCACCTACACAAAACAAGCCGCCGTTTTCCGTCACAGAAATCGGGAGGCGCACCACATCTTCTGCGTCATCTCGAATCATACCAAATGGAAATCCAATCGTATCCAGGTCAGCCAATCGATCTTCGGGAATTGGATGACCAAGCACGCCTTCTACCACTTCCTTGTAAACCTTGGCAGCCGGCTGCCAATTTAACTCCTCGATAATATTGTTCCGTATGCTGGTCGCAATCAGCGGGCCGTAAACCCGCTTCCAACCATGTTTTATTACCATTGAGGATGGATTTTCGACCAGTGCAACAATCGCGGCATCGCGCGCCAGGCCATCGTCGGTCGTGAATACTGTATCCTGTCGATCTGATTTATCTGCACCCGGTTTTGCCGAAGTCCCGGCACCGCCACCAAAATAGCGAACGTGACTACCGTATTTGAAGTAGAGTTTGTCCAGAAAGGGGATGAGATGGGGACTGAGGCTGTCTATCAAAGTGATCATCGACAGGCCTTGAGGCAGTGAAGGGCGTTTCGGTAAATGATCCAATTTGAATGTCGTGCCATCTAAATCGCGGACCAGGCGCGGTGCGAAAGATGTTTTGAATCGTACTGCGATGCACCCCTCGTCTATCAATTGCGCTTCGTGGATAAGTTGAACAAAAATACCGCCGAATGCCCTGAGGTTTTCCTGTCTCAGAGCTGATACAAGCTCAGGCAACTGATGGTACGATTCATGGGCTACCATCAGAAAAAAACAATCATTTGATTGATGACCTTTTTTGGCCCAGTGAATCAGATCAGGAATGCGTAATGGACTAAATAACATCTTTTCCCCGGATCAAAGAAATAAAACATGGATTTCGCATATAAACGAGATATCCCATAAATTTGCGCCTTCGCCGCTTGAGGTGACGAGGTCTTTATCACTTGTTTCGAAATAATGTCAGAACGTGGTGGCCTATAAGAAGCACCAAACTTATGGAACTCGAAAAAGCGATACAAGCATAAAAAAATGTTTTTGAACACCGTTCAAAATGTGGTGTGGATCAATTCGCCTCTTGCGGGTTCAAGTGCACTTGAATATCTTCGGTCATGAAAATTGATTTTCTCTCTCGATGCGTCCTGCTATCTATTTTCTCGCTTCTCTCCTTCATTTATCCCCAGGAAACAGGAGAGGATACACTTACTTATAAGCTTCAACCGGTAATTACAACGGCAACACGCTTTGATATTGATGCCCTTGGTTTACCTGTTGCCGTCGCGACTATTGGAAAGTCTCAGATTCAACAGGCACGGCAGCAGCTAGCCTTGGATGAAGCACTGAATGGTGTGCCTGGTGTCTTCATTCTGAATCCGTCCAATTTTGCCCAGGATTTGCGGGTGTCGATTCGAGGATTTGGCGCCAGGGCGTCCTTCGGGATTCGCGGGGTGCGTATCATTAGCAACGGTATTCCGGAATCAACACCGGATGGCCAGGCACAGGTTGACAATATTGATCTCGGCATTGTTGAGCATATTGAAGTGCTGCGCGGCCCCACATCAGCCTTATATGGCAATGCTTCCGGGGGCGTGATTTTACTGGAAACGGCGCGCTCACCGCGGCAGCCTTACTGGCAGGCAAATCTTAGTGGCGGGGCTTTCGGATTGCGTCGCTTCAGCCTGCGAACCGGCGGGGAGCGCAAGGGGCTGAATTACCTGATTAATCTGTCGCGAACCGAATACGAGGGATATCGTGATCACAGCCGCATGAAGAACTTGCAGTTGAATAGCATTTTGAGATTTGGCAATGCTGCCGGTGAGACAACGGTGCTCTTCGATATTTCAGATAGCCCCCAGGCCGACGATCCGGGTGGTGTAACGATTGAACAGGCAACCGAAACGCCGGAATCAGCCCGGGATCGCAATCTCCTGTTTGATGCCGGTGAATCTCTGCAGCAGGCACGTATCGGTGTGCGTCATAAGCGCCAATTCGGCACTGATCAGGAAGCTCAAATCAGCACTTTCCTGGTTCGGCGCACCTTTGACAATCGCCTGCCCTTCGAAAATGGCGGCGCTGTAGACCTTAAACGAACTTTTTATGGCGTACACCTGCGCTATAGCTGGCAACATACCTTGTTGGGGCGCCCTTTTGAGCTGATCGCCGGGGGGGAATTGGAAAACCAACTTGATGCGAGAGAGCGATTCAATAATCTTGAGGGCGTCCGCGGTGCAATGACCTTTCAGCAGGATGAGAAATATCTCGCTACCGCGCTCTTTTTACAGCAGCACTGGCAGTTGCACCCAAAGCTTGGTCTATTTGCCGGACTTCGCTACAGTGGCAACCGGCTTCGCGCGGAAGATACATTTACAGCAGACGGCGATCAAAGCGGCAAGCGATTCCTGAGAAGTGTTGATCCGGTTGGCGGCATTGTATTTTCTGTCGATGAACGTTTCAATTTCTACGCTAATACCGCGACCAGCTTCGAGACGCCGACGCTGGTTGAGTTGTCTAATAATCCATCCGGGGGTGGCGGCTTTAATCCCGATTTGCAACCGCAGGAAGCCTTCGGTTTTGAGTTTGGTATCAAGGGTATTCTGGGGCGGCGATTTCGCTATGAATTGGCCGCTTTTGAAATTCACATTCGCGATGAGCTGACGCCTTTTGAACTGGAGCAGTTTTCTGGCCGCACGTTTTATCGCAACATAGGAGAATCCATCCGTGTAGGCTATGAGAGTGCGATATCAGCGATCATCATTCCGGGACTTACCTGGAATGGCAGCTATACGTTTTCCCGGTTCCGCTTTAACGGATATCGCGGCGGTGGGGATGATTTTTCCACTGAGCGCATCCCCGGTATTCCGCCTCATCTTGCGCAAACAGAATTACGCTATTATCATCGCAGTGGATTATACAGTCACTTCCAGTTTCGCTTTACCGGGGAGTTTGACCAGGTCGATTTGTCACCAATGCCGGTGCCATCCAGCAAGGTGGCGGATTGGCGAGTCGGTGCTCGCACAACGTTTGGCGGCTGGGGCATAGAACCGTACCTCGGTATCAACAATTTGTTTGATGAAAGCTACTTCGCAAATATCCGCATCAATGCCTTTGGTGGGCGCTACTATGAAGCGGCAGCGGGACGGCATGCCTATGCAGGTGTGGTTTTGAGGAAAGAGTGAGGCGGTTCCTCGTCACCAGGGATGACCTGCTGATTGAGTGCGCCAGCGAGTGGAGTAATGGAATACTGGACCGGAGTGGGAGATATTGGCATTTGAATACCGACCACTAAGTTTGAATCTCCGGGCATTTGGAGTAATGGAATACTGGAATATTGTAAAAACATTTGCTTTCACATGCTGTGCGCAGCAGCTTCCATCATTCCATCATTCCATCATTCCATCATTCCATCATTCCATCATTCCATCATTCCATCATTCCATCATTCCATCATTCCA
>JANQRS010000005.1 GCA_028284445.1 Calditrichia bacterium | reverse complement strand
CTCGATACTTGCTGCTACCTGATCCGTCAGGTCCGGAGCGATGGTGTCTGCCTTCTCGCATCCGCTGCTGAAGATGAGGCCTGCTGCCAGGGAGCCGATCACCGCTGCTTTCTTCATCTTGTTGAACATCTTTTTCATTTCTTTGCTCCAGTTTTCGCTTCGTTTTCCAGTTTTATTTTCCCGATTTCCGGCTGATTCTACCAACGTCCATGTGACAGAGCGTAGCGAGAGAAGTGATGTAGGTAGAGGATGACAAACTGCCCTTGTATATCTACATCGTCCGGGGTTTGCTCGATATAATTCCCGTCTTCATCGATGTAGTAGAGATACGGAATCTGGTTGCCCAGTTCGCTGTAACGCAGTCTGAGTTCAACCGGCGGGTCAAATGTAGAACCGTGAGGACCAAACTCGAAGTTCAACTCATTGGACTGCGCGTCATAGTCGACAGACATAGTGATGGTGACATCGTCGCCCAGGGGAGTTCCGGGAGGAGGTGTCAAGGCCTTCTTGGGAATGGTCATTTTCGAGCCCTGGCCCAAGTTGATCTGACCTTTCTTGTAGCCTGGCCAGTTAGACTTATAGGTCAATTTGACCGATCCGGACTGGGAGTAGGACTCATCGGCATCGCCCTTGTCTTTTTTCTTATCGAGGGTTAATTCTGGTGTCGCAGTAGCATCAAAGATATCTGGCCCGGCAACGCTGGAGGCGTTGTCCTGCTGACAGCCAACAGTGAACATAACCAGGAAGATGAATGTGATCAGCGTCCGAACTGAGTGATTTAGTTTCTGCATGTCTACCTCCGTGTTTAGTTTCTAAAATTCCCTTTTACAACTGCCTTCTTACTTAGCAAGGCACGTGCCGTTTATTCAAAAACAACCACAAACCATTGTTTTGAAGCACTTTATGACATCATCCCACAAAGATCATGGAGGAAAAAGAACTGGCTGAAAAAGTTCAAACGCGGCTGACTTTAGCCGGTCGGCTGAAATGCGCCAGCTTTTAATTGTGAGAATTGATTATCAAGTTTGCGGTAAGCAATGGTAGACAGGTAAAGAAATATATCTTACTGACGTAGCAGCAAAAGTGCGCATCAAATCGCGCGCGCCCTGATATATTCCCGGGGCGTCATGCCGATGAATTTCCGGAATTGCCGGTTAAAAAAAGATTGATTGGCAAATCCACATTCGTAGCACGCCTGGGAAATCGAAAAACCGCCCTCCAGCAGCAGCTTGCAGGCATAATTGATGCGTAATTCCGACAAATACTGCGTAAACGTACGTTGGGTATGCTTCTTGAAGTAGCGGCAGAATGCGCTGGTATTCATATTGATAATCGCTGCTGCATCGCTGACGCTGATTGGGCGATGGTAATTATTGACCATAAAGGTGATCACCTGTTGGATCCTTTCTTCCCCAACAACCGGACTTGCAACGCGGGAACCGGCATCTGAGCACAGTTTTCGATATGCCTTGTCAAGTTCAATATCATGAAGCAACTCCATCAACCCCGTTAAGCGGCGAATATCTTTTGCTTTCGCAATATTCTCCACTCTCTCCGCAACGGCGGAACTGGCTGAGTCGAGAATAGCAAGTCCGTGCTGTGCCGTCTCCAACAGGCGCTGAATGCGACGGCATTCATCCCGCTCCAATAGATTTTCCGTAAAAAGATCACTGCTGAACTGGATAACGACAGCCTTCGCCCGGCTCATGTTGCCCTCTTCATAATACCAGCGATCATTCAGCCAGGTATGCGGCAAATTGCTGCCGAGGATCACCAGGTCGCCACTCGAAAAAGGCTCAACGCTTTCTCCAACAAAACGGGTGCCGGAACTCTCCGTGATCAGGGTAATTTCGAATTCCGGATGATAATGCCAGGGGATATCAAAATAGGGTTGATCTGCCTGAAGCGCGCGGACAGCAGCGGTGTTGGCAAAGGGTAATTGTTCGTAGACAGGCTTCATCTTCAGATCAATATATGCAATCCTTGCAATGACTGCAAAAATTGTATTACTGCCTGCAAATTTGACTATGGCGGAAAATCGATCGATCGACTATTGTTAAGTATGACATCACATATTTCCGCAAAAGCTGCCATTGCCGATGGAAACGGGCAATTCAGCATTCAAACAATATCTATTGCCCAGCCAAAGGTTGATGAAGTTCTGGTCGAGATAAAAGCCTCCGGCGTTTGCCATACCGACTTTGATTCGATGAGCTGGGGCAAGCCATTGGTCATGGGCCATGAAGGCGCAGGCATCATCATTGCTATTGGCGACAAGGTTGATGGCCTTAGCCCTGGGGATCGGGTGCTGCTCAACTGGGCAATCCCCTGTGGACGCTGTTTCCAGTGCACCAACGGAGAGCAATCCATTTGCGAAGCCAATTATCCGGGAGTGGAAGCGCCGGAGATTCCCGGGCACGCTCATCTTGCCGGCACCCGTTGCGCAGGACATTCAATTGAACGCTCTTTTCGACTCGGCACCATGGCTACGCATGCCCTGGTCCACAAAAATGCCGTGGTGAAGATCCCGGTAGATATTCCCTTCAGCAGTGCCTGCATTATTGGCTGTGGGGTGATGACCGGTTACGGCTCAGTCGTCAATGCAGCACGTGTTCAGCCAGGATCATCTGTAGCAGTGCTGGGCGCCGGTGGCGTCGGACTGAATGTTATCCAGGGCGCACGCATTGCCGGCGCCGGTAAAATCATTGCCATTGATATCATGCAGAGTAAGCTGGATCTGGCCCGGCAATTTGGCGCAACGGACACCGTTCTTGCTTCAGCTGATGACGCAAATCTATTAAAAGCGGCCGAAGCCGTTAAGACAAGGACAGACAATCGCGGGGCAGATTACGCCTTCGAGTGCACCGCCATTCCGGAGCTCGGTGCTGCGCCCCTGGCAATGGTTCGCAATGGCGGGACAGCCGTTCAGGTAAGTGGCGTTGAGCAAGTCATTTCGGTGGACATGCAGCTCTTCGAATGGGACAAAACCTACATCAATCCGCTCTACGGGAAATGCCGTCCGCAAATTGACCTGCCGATATTGATGCAGCTCTATGCCTCCGGCCAGCTGCTGCTGGATGAATTGGTCACTGCCACCTATTCCTTAAACGATCTGCAGCAGGCCTTCGATGACATGCATCATGGCCGCAATGCCAAAGGGGTGTTGATAATGGATGCTTCCTTATGACAAAATTTTTCACAACGGAGATCTCGAACCCGCAGTTTGAAGCAGACAATATTCGCCATATCAACATCAAAAGCCCGTCGCTTCATCAGCGTGCGGATATCACAGTCTTTGTCCCACCAAATGCGCCAAAAGATCTCCCCATCGTTGTGCTGCTGCACGGTGTCTATGCCAGTCACTGGGCATGGGTTTACAACGGCGGGGTCCACAAAACAACGCTTCGCTTGATTCAATCGGGCGACATTGAGCCGATGATTTTGGCCATGCCGTCGGACGGCCTCTGGGCGGACGGCAGCGGATACATTGAGCACAGCGGCAAGCAATTTGAGCACTGGATCATCCATGACGTCATCGACGCCATTACGAACATAATTGATCCTGCCACCGATGTTTCGCCGCTGTTCATCGCCGGTTTATCGATGGGCGGCTACGGCGCGCTTCGTCTGGCGGCCAAGTATCCGCAGCGCTTCCGGGGATGCGCAGGACATTCCTCCGTCACCCATTACCAGCAGTTGCTACCGTTGATGGAAAGCGGTACTCCCCTGCCCCCGGTCGCGGAAGAGGAGCAGTCAGTTTTCGGCTTCATGCTGCGCAACAAAGATCACTTACCGCCGATTCGCTTTGATTGCGGCACGGATGATTTTTTACTTGAAGCAAACAGAGCGCTGCATCGCGCCCTTCTTGATAATCAAATCAAACATAGCTATGAAGAATTCCCCGGTGATCACAATTGGGATTATTGGAGCAAACACATAGAAAAATCACTGCGTTTTTTTGATCAAATTGCCAGAGGAGACACATCATGAAAACACTGCTCGATGAACTGCATTTGGAATATTCATTGTCGCAAGATCAAATCAACTTTTTTCGCGAGTATGGCTTCATCAAATTGAAGAAGGTGCTCTCGCCGGAATTGCTGGAGCATTACGGCAAGGTCATCTCGGAAAAAGTCGTTGAGCTAAACACCATGCATTTACCGATGGAAGAACGAAGCACCTACGAGAAAGCCTTTCTGCAAATCATGAACCTCTGGCGGCAGGATGAAATCGTCAAAGAGTTTGTTTTCAGCAAACGGCTGGCGCGAATTGCTGCTGAGCTACTGGGCACCAAAGGGGTACGCCTCTATCACGACCAGGCGCTCTATAAAGAACCGAGCGGCGGTGTAACGCCCTGGCATGCCGATCAATTCTATTGGCCGCTGGAGAGCCCAAACACCTGCACCGTATGGATTCCACTGCAGGCCACGCCACTGGAAATGGGCCCGCTGGCATTTTCTGCCAAAAGCCAGAACTTTACCTTTGGACGGGATATGGGCATCAGCGACGAAAGCGAAGCAGCTTTGCAAAAAGCGCTCAGCGAGGCCAATTTCGAGCATTTTGAAGAGCCTTTTGATCTCGGAGAAGTCAGCTTTCACTACGGCTGGACGTTTCATCATGCCGGTGCCAATACAAGTAGCGATGCGCGACGCGTTATGACCATCATCTACATGGATGAAGAGATGCGCCTGAAGGCGCCGAGCAACGACAGCCAACAGTCTGACTGGGACACCTGGTGCCCCGGCGCCGAAGTAGGGGAAGTTGTGAACACGCATCTCAATCCGGTGATTTATACTTCGTAATTTTATTGCTTGCATATCTCCCTGCGTCCCCCTTCGAAGGGGATTCAGGGGATGCGCGAACCACTTAACTCACGGCAACATTCCACTGGAATCTCCCGTAAATATCCTCATCCGCTAACGCTATCCGGGAGAGGCCCTATGAAAACCATCCATCTACTTGTATCAGCGCTCCTTCTTTGTCTGTTTATCAACGGCGATTCACTGAACGCGCAAAGTGCTTCAGAATGGCATGAAGATCTGGCTTTTTTGAAACGGACCATTGTCGATGAAAACAGCCACTTCTTCAGAACCACAGATAGACAAACCTGGGAGAATGAGGTCCAGGCGCTTCACGATGCCATCCCAAATCTCGAACGCCACGAAGTCATCGTTGGACTGGCGAAATTGATCGCCGGCTTCAAGGTGGGTCATACGCAGATGCCAATTCACCCCTGGCGTGGACGCCCGAATGCGACCCTTGGTTTTCAACGCTATGCGATCCGGCCTTATGTATTCAGCGACGGCATCTATATCCGTTCCGGCAAGGAAAAATATCGGGACGCGATTGGTGGCAAAATACTGAAGATCGGTGATACGCCAATTGAAGCGGCAATGGAGGCAGTCCGGCCGGTGATTCCCTGGGAGAATGAGCAATTCTTTCTTTCTGCCGTGCCATCTTACCTAACCTGCCCGGAAATCTTGCACGCCCAGAAAGTGATCGAGAAACTCGGGCCGGTCCAGCTAACCTATGAAAAGGACGGCAAGGTGCGGACAATAGAATTACAGCCGGAACCCGCCGGATTTGTGCCCGGACATCGCGGTTTTGCCAGCAAGGGCAGCGGCTGGATTGAAGTGAATCATGATGCCGCCAATCCTCTCCCCCTCTATCTGAAAAATCTGGACCCCAATTATGGCTACGAATATCTGCCCAAGCACAAACTGCTTTATGTCCGCCACAGCTCCGTACGCAATGAAGACGGCGAAAGCATTGCAGCCTTCTTTCAAAAAGTGGAGACCTTCATAGACGAAAATCCAGTCGAGAAAGTGGTGCTGGATGTCCGCTTGAATGGTGGCGGAAATAATTATCTCAACAAGCCGGTGATTACCGGACTTATTCGCAGCGAGAAAATCAATCAGCCCGGCCGTTTGTTTACCATTATTGGACGCCGAACCTTCTCGGCGGCGCAAAATATGGTCAACGAAATTGAAAAGTATACCGAAACAATTTTTGTTGGTGAACCCACCGCAGAGAATGTCAATTTTTGGGGTGATACCCGGCGCTATCAGCTACCCAATAGCGGTCTGCCGATGTTCATTTCCTGGCTCTGGTGGCAAAATATGGACCCGCGCGATACTCGTCCCTGGACCGCCCCGGATATTGCAATAGACCTGAGCTTTGCAGACTACAGAAACAATCACGATCCGGTCCTGAAAGCGATCATCGATTACGATCACCAGGCTCCTCTGCTGGATCAGCTACGCGATCTTGTTCAGAACGGTAAAGTAGAAGAAGCAATGACCGCGGCACGAAAACACGCGGCGGATACGCGCTATCGCTATGTTGGAGTTGAGGATGATCTTAACCGATTTGGCTATGAGTTGATGAATAACAACCACACAAAAGAGGCGATATCAATGTTCCGCTTAAATACCGAACTCTATCCGCAATCGGCAAATACCTTTGACAGCCTGGCGGAGGGATTGTGGAAAACCGGCGATCTGAAAGCCGCCGTCACCTATTACGAAAAGGCGCTGGCAATGGACCCCAATGGCGTGGGCGTCAATTCAGCAAATATGCTGCGGCAGGTTCGGGAACAGCTGCAAACAGCCTCGGGATCAGGCAATAGCGAATAGAGATCCGGGGGATTACTTACCCTGCGGTCGACACGGATTTTCTGCTTTTGGAAATTCGCGGTTGGGTTTTGACATTTAGCTGAACATATTTAGATATGACAACGGATACCCCAATCAGCATTCTCGGCATCCCATACGATGCAAACTCATCCTTCTTGCGCGGCGCTGCAGCGGCGCCTGACGCGATCCGTCAGGCACTGCATTCGCCCTCAACAAATATGATGACTGAAAACCTGATCGATCTGACTGATCATCCTCGCCTGCGCAACCGCGGCAATGTTCAGTTTCAAAACAGCCGGCCGTGGCTGACGTCGATCACTCAATCGGTTGCGGATTTGCTGGAAGGCGGATCCAGAATCGTATCTCTCGGCGGCGATCACTCGGTTACATACCCGCTAATCAAAGCCTTTGCAAAATTCCACCATGGCTTGACCATCATTCATCTCGATGCTCACTCTGACATCTATCATGAGTTCGAAGGGAATCGTTATTCACACGCTTGTCCTTTCGCGCGTATTATGGAAGAAGGATTGGCCAAACGCCTGATTCAGATCGGTATTCGTACCATGAATCCCCATCAGAAAGAACAGATAGAGCGTTTTGGCGTGGAAGTCTTCGATATGCAAAGCTGGCAAACCTATCGCGGCCTGAGGATCAGGCATCCAATTTACCTGTCGGTAGACCTGGACGTGCTCGATCCGGCTTTCGCTCCGGGCGTCTCTCATCATGAACCCGGCGGATTATCAACGCGCGAGCTGCTGGATATCATCCAGCACCTGCCGGGGCCGTTCGTTGGCGCAGATATTGTGGAACTAAATCCACGGCGAGACATCAATGGGGTAACAGCCATGGTTGCAGCGAAAATCTTGAAGGAAGTAATAGCGAAGATGCTTGATTGAGATAGACATCCCCCTTTATCCCCCTTCGAAGGGGGATAAAGGGGGATGTCGTACAGACGAAGTTACCCAACCGGCACAATCTCATACGCACAACGACGGGCGCCGGCAAGGATATGCTCCAGCCGTTTCACTGACACCGATTTTCCCAATGCCCGTTGAAACAGCATTAACTCAGCAGAACAGAAACTTTGGCAGGTGGCCGCAGCGTCGCAAATCGGGCAGTGATTTTCCAATAGCAGGAAGCTGCCATCATCTTGCCTTTTTACTTCCGCCATATATCCCTCACTGGTTCGAATGTCAGCCAGTCGCTTTAACTGCTCTTCCAGATCTGCTGAACCGGCAAGCGCTTCTTTGTATTGCTTTAGCTGATCCTCACTTCGTGCAGCAATGAGTTTTGCCAGCCCCTCTTCCCCGTAGACCTTTTTCATCTGCCCAAGCATATCAACCAGCAATTCCGAATTGCCATCCGGAAAGAATTTATTTGCCGCGCTCGTCAATACCCACAATTTTGCCGGACGTCCCATTGGACGTGCTTCTTCCTTAAAGGTAAGGATACCCTCTTCCTGCAATGCATACAGATGCTGCCGGACTGCCATAGCGGTTACCTCAAGCCTTTTGGCAAGCGATTGAGAATCCTGCGGTCCTTCTTGTTTGAGGATATCGAGGATGGCCTTGCGGGTCTTATAGTTCTTCTGCTTGCGATTGGTTTTCGTCGTCATGGTTTCCCTTTGCTATTTAGCCCCTTTCAACCCACCCTAAGTCCCCCACTGGAGGGGATTTAGGGGTAGGTTTTTCTTGTCTCGCAAACATTATAAAGAAAAAACTTGACAAAGTCAATTCCAGATATTAGACTTTATAAAGAAAAAAATTTACAAAGTTCAACAAGGAGAAAATCATGACAGCGAAATCATTCTGGAAAAACAAAAGAATCGTCATTACCGGTGGCACTTCCGGTTTGGGAAAAGCCCTGGCAACCGCATTGAATGAACCGGGAGCAAAAGTCGTTGTTGTTGCCCGCAACAAAGGCGCTGCTCGTCCGGTAATTCAGGGACCGAATATCCATTTTGTGCAAGGCGACGTTTCATCCAAACGTCAGGTGCATCGCATCGTCGCTGAGGCCCTCGCCAAACTTGGCGGTATTGACGTCCTCATCAACAATGCTGGATACGTCGGCGAAACCCCACTCAAATTGCTCGTTGATACTGAATGTGAGGATTTTGAGCAGGTTTTAGCAACGAATCTGGTGGGCCCCTTTCGCTTAACCAAAGCATTTCTTCCCGGGATGATCTTACAGAAAAAGGGTATAGTCATCAACATTTCCAGTGATGCCGCCATCAACGCCTACGCAACCTGGGGCGGGTACAGCGCGTCCAAAGCAGCTCTTGATCATATTTCCAGGATCTGGAATGAAGAGTTATCGCAGCACGGCATTCGCTTCCTGGCCATTGATCCCGGGGACATGAACACGCCGATGTATTTTAGAGCAATACCCGATGCTGATCCCGCTGACCTAAATGACCCGGCAGACGTAGCAGACCAATTACTGACATTTATTGAAGACAAAGACCTCCACACAGGCGTTCGCTATGCTGGTAAAGAATGGCGAATGACGCAGCAAAAAGGTGAACTATGGAAAACATTAAAATAGCAACGACATCCGAGCGGCATCGCGTCGGTGCAAAACTGCTTGTGATTCATCCAAATCCATGCAAAACCTGCGATGCCATCGAATATCTTAATCGTGAAGCGATCACCGGGCAATTCAGGCCCGGTGATGTATTGGTTGTCAATGCTGCATCAACATTACCGGCCAGTTTCTCCGGCCGGCATCAACGAAGCAACATTGATGTAGAATTAAGATTGGCGAGACAACTGAACCCGGGAAATCAAGATTACGCCAATTGGGAGGGCATTCTCTTTGGTGCCGGTGACTGGCGGGAGCCCACCGAGGACCGCATTGCCATTCCATCAATTCGAACTAATGATCTTTTGCTCTTTAGTCATGGCTTGAAGGCCAGGATCATCGAGGTGTCAGAGGAAAATGGCCGTTACGTCGAAATTGAATTCCTGGCTGACGAAGCTGACCTGCTTCACAAGCTCTACCTGGCCGGCCGGTTGATCCAATATTCTTATCACGAAAGAGAGTTGGACTTGTGGGACGGACAAACGATATTCGCCGGAAAGCCACTGGCGCTGGAACCGCCCTCCGCTTCATTTGCCCTCACCTGGGATATGATGCAGACTCTCCAGGAGCAGGGCTTGGAGGTTGTTTATCTCTACCACGCCGCGGGCATTTCCAGCAGTGGTGAAAAATCGCTCGATGTACTGTTGCCCCTGCCGGAGTATTATGATATTCCGGCAAAAACGGCCGAACGTGTCACATGGGCGATCAAAGAACATCGACGAATTATTGCCGTCGGTACCAGCGTCACCCGTGCTCTGGAAAGTGCCATCAACGAAGACGGTACATTGAAGGCTGGCGATGGCATCGCGACACTCAAGCTCAGCCCATCATACCGGCGCAAAATCGTCAGCGGCTTGCTGACCGGCATGCATGAAGCCGGCACCAGTCACTTGCAGCTATTGCAAAGCTTCGCCCCCTGGCGATTGATCAAGGAAGCCTATCAAGGCGCGAAGGATCGCGACTTCTTATGGCATGAATATGGAGATATTTGCTTGATATTATGAAGAGAACATCAACAAACAGACTATTCATTCCTCAAACTATCTACTGGATTCGCAAGAGCCGCTTTAATGGATTGAAATGACATAGTGGCCATGGCGACTGTCAAGACGGTGACGCCTGCCAGAATAAAGGGCGTCGCCGTCAACGAGACCCGATACGCAAATCCCTGCAACCAAAGGCTTACTGCATAATAACTCAATGGCCAGGCGATCAAATTGGCAATCAAGACCCATTTGAGGAAATCTTCCGCCAGCAAGAAAACGATTTTGCCTTCCCCGGAGCCCAGCACTTTACGAATGGCAATTTCGGCCTTACGTTGACTAACGGAGTATGCCACCAATCCCACCAAGCCGAGACAGGCAATCATAATCGCAATGGCTGAGAAATAGGCAATGTTTGCGGCAAAATCCCTGTCGTTCTGGAACTGTTGATCAAAGAGCTCATCGAGAAAGCGAAAGTTGAAATTGCGATCCGGATAAATGTCCTGATAGATTGCTTCGATTTCAATTAGCGCTTCGGTGACCTGGCCACCGCTCAATTTCACAGAAAACAGAAAGGCATTACCGGAATTCAGTTGAAAAAACAGCGGCTCGATTTGCTGGCGGGTGTTTGTGAAATGAAAATCTTTCACGACCCCGACCACCGTTTTAGACGTCGTAGTACCGTCGATCTCGATAAAGTCCAGCCGCTTCCCAATTGCATCATCCCAGCCAATTTTTGCCGCAGCGGTCTCGTTGATAACAATTGAACTGCTGGTATCCGCGGTGAACGCCGGCTCGAAGTTGCGGCCGCTAGCAATTTCGATTTCCAGCGCTTCAAAGAAACCACCGTCTATCGCCAGTTGCTGGAACATTTGACCGTTCTCCCGGCCGCTCCCTTCCGGAATGACTTCAAAGCGAACAAAGTCACCACCCAAAATACCGCTGGATCTACCGACGGCAACAACCCCGGGTGTTGTCGCAATTCTATCCCGAAGCAAATCCCGGGAATTGTTAGGGGCAAAAAGCGTAACCACCTGATCACGGCTATAGCCAAGGTCCATTGACTTAAGGAATTGAATCTGGTCGAAGATAGCGAACACAGCCACAATCAGGGCAATTGTCACCGCGAACTGGAACAACACCAGCACTTTGCGGATGGCAATGCCCACATTGCTGCGATGAAACTTGCCCTTCAATACCGTAATTGGTTTGAAGGATGACAGAATCAATGATGGATACAAACCCGATAGTAGCCCAATAACGATCGCTACCAGGAATGCAACCAGTAACAGCGATGGGTTCTCGAGGAAACTATACTCCAATTGCTTGCCGAGAACCGATTCAATTTGCGGCATGAATAATTGAAACAAGACCACCGAAATTACCATCGCAATCAAACAGAGAAACACCGATTCACCAAGAAATTGTGCCATCAGCTGCGCCTTCTGGGAACCGAGTACTTTTCTCATTCCCACTTCCCGGGCCCTGGTGGATGCGCGCGCACTGGAGAGATTGACAAAGTTGACCGCCGCGACAATCAGGATTAAGATGCCAATAATTGACAAAGCATAAACCACGCTTCTATCGTTTTTACCGCGATTAGATCCGTCGTAGCGGTGATGACCGGATCCGAGATGCACGTCGAGCAGCGGCTGAAGGGCCGGGGCATTGATTTCCGGCATATTATTCGACCGGGAGAGGGCAAGCATCTTCTCTTCAACAACCGCTTGTGTAACACCGGGCTGCACCCTGAGATATCCCTGCAGCATAAAGTTTTCCCAGGAATCCCACCAAACCGGGTTGTTTTCGATAAGCAGTGGGCGAATGAATTCAAACTGAATGTGCGAATTCGCAGGAGGGCTCTCAACCAGGCCGATCACGTAGGCTTCCTGCATGCCAGGCACGGTGACCTGTTGACCAATGGGATTTCCTTCCGGGAAGAGACGTTCACCTGCCTCAGGTGTCAGTAAAATGCCATTCGGATCAATCAACGCATTTTCACGATCTCCCTCCAATAGCTTAAAACTAAATACATCGAAGAAGGCTGGTTCCGTGAGAAATCCCTGCAAATTCACGGAATTGGTTTCATTCATTTGAGCCCGAGGCACATCCCCCGCTGCGACCGGTGGACGGCCAATTGCATAGGCGCGCGTTGCAGCAATGATTTCCGGAATATTTTCTTTTGTAGCAGGGATTAATGGCCCGGCCGTGATAGAATAGGTCATCTGATTCGAACCGGTCGTCTCCAGCGTCAATACACGATAGATGTTTTCCGGATCTTCATGAAACCTGTCAAAAGTGAGATCATCTATGACGTAAAACGCAATCATCAAGGTAATCGTCAAGCCCAGTGTTAGTCCTGCCAGATTGATAAAAGAATACGCTTTTTGATTGCTGATATTGCGGATGGTGATTTTAAGGAAGTTCTCGAGCATGTCTAGTCCACCGAAGTTTGGCTACTGAAGACATTACGTGGAAAGTTGCTATTTGTTACGGAGGGTGGCTGTAGAGCCGAGGTTGGGCAGTATAGCAGGTGAATCAAAAACATTCATGAAAGCATGTGATTTGCGACCTCACATAGCCTATATTGTTTGATAATTTTTCCGAAAGTTCTTAAGTAATAACAATATTTAAGAAATGATTGATTTGGGATCTGAGGTTTGACGAATTTTGCGAGCTGCACCCGAAGGATGACTGAGATCCTGGCCCTGCTGTTTATTGGCGCCTTTCACCAGGCTCAGGCTCAGGACACATACCGATTTACAGTGAGTGGACAATTTGGCTACGGTCAATATCAAATGGGTGCTCTAAAAGAATTTCAGCAAGACATTCAGGCATTCTATGTCTCTGAAGGGCTGCCTCTCCAAACCGTCCACGACTTCCCCGGACATTGGGACGCGGAAATTCGCGCGTCCATTCCAATACTAAACTTCAACAACGGCAAGCTCAATATTGGTGCCTCTCTTGGATACGGATCAACTGGCGGCCGCATTCACTACGCTGATTTTTCCGGCGAAATTGGCGTCGACCAGGTGCTCGAATATCGAAGCCTTGGCCTTATATTTGAGCGCAGCTTCACCCACACCTCACAATCCACCTTTTACATATCAGCCAAGCAAACCCTCCGTTTCACTAATCTTGATTTTACAGAATTCCTCGCGCTTGGGGATACCGGCGACAGTGAATCCTTATCATTCAAGAGCACCTCATTTGGCCTGCAACCACAACTGGGATATGCTGTCTTTATTGGCAATACGTTTGTCCGCGTTAATGCCGGGTATCAAATTGAGATCCCATCCGGATTGACTTTTTCAGCCAATCGCAATGCGAAATTAATTGATAGTTCAGGCGACACGATTGGCGCAAATTGGAGTGGCCTTCGTCTCGGATTCATGCTTGGTATGCAGATATGAGAAGAAGCTATTTTAAGGAATCTATGAAAAAAGGAATTCTTACATTTTGGCTATGCGCTCTTTTCATTCTTGGTGGTTGTGAGGCAATCACGTTTTCGCCGGAGGAAGAACACTTTGTCGACCTTTTACCATCTCCACTGACTATATCACTGAACTTCACCGATCCAAGCGACACTCTGGTTGTCTGGGGCCAAACTGAGTTTAGCTACCAACTGGATCTTGACGACCGGGAGTTTGAAGAAGTACGATTCTATGTAGATAGCATCTTCATCGGTTCTTCCCAATCATCAAGGAACTTCTCATTTTCATCCCAAGCCTTCCCAGATGGCCCACATACCTTGGGCATCGAGATTTGGGTTCATTCCGGGAGCGGCAGCTTGGCAGATCGCCTGGGGGCAGAGTTCGCCCTGGCATTAATTGAGCAGCCAATCTATATCAATAACGCATTGCCGGACCCCATCGTGGACATCTCAGCGGAGAGACTGGGAGGCGGTATGCAGCTATCCTGGCCGGCATATCTTGAGAACAACTTTCAATCCTATAAAATTTACAAGATTTACGACTCCGGTGCAGAACGCCTCGAGGCAACCATCAGCAACCCCACTGACACCTCCTGGTCTCACCCACACTTCATCGGTGGAGAGCAGCTCAGCTACAGGGTGGATCTCTGTGCCACGGGCGTTCAGGCAAGAGGTGCAACGGTCAATTTTTCGGATGTCATACCGCAGCTTATTGATATTAGCACCGATGATGATGGTAATACTACCTTTCGCTGGAATCGTTGCAAGTATTCGTCTGCCTTTGCGGGTTATCGAATTGAACTGGATTCTACCGGCGGTTGGCAACCCTTTGCAAGCATTCTGAACATTAACGACACCACGCTTAGTAATCACGTCATCCCATTTGGTGTTCATAAGGAATACCGCCTGGTAACGTTATCCAGCAATCCTCTCTACAATCTTTATGGGGATCAAAGAAACGGATGGGCAGGAGAAAGAATCCCTGAATATGATCGCCTGCAATATGTGGAAGAAACCAATTCTATATACTTGCTCGACCAGGTTAAGGCCTGGCGATATGATGCGTCAACGATGACAGAAGAGGCCTCGGCCACACTGCGCTACAGCGTTGTGGCTTACGATGGTTCACGTGCGTTTGCCGTAGAAGATCGCTATGGCACAGAGTTGCTAGAAATAGACCCCATGACATTTACGACAATAAATTCCTATGCAACGGAAGATTACGTCGTTACCCCAGCCCATATGTGGGAACTTGGCCTTGCGTCAACCGACAAGGTCTTTGCTCGCGCATCTGAATATCGAGATCCAACCTGGTTTGCAGTGAGAAGCATTATGATGACACCTGGCGACTTGAATTCTGGAAGTGAAATTAGAGGTGTTAGCAACTGGGCGCCAGACCTGCTCTTCTTCTCAAAAAATGGACATTATGCGGTACTGTCAGACTACTATGCAACCCTATATGATGTGTCGCAGAATGAGTTCACTGAGATGCGCCGTATTGATACTCCTCAGCATTTTACGTTTCTCGGGGACGGAGAAGAATATGTCACTGCGGTCAATGGAAGCATTGAGATATTTAGCACCAGCGATTCTTCGATCGTGACGTCCTTTTCGATACCTGAGGATCTGCGCGGGTTGCAAATCGACCCGGGTTCAGGTTTCCTGGGCGGATATGGCCACGACACAGCAACCTACTATGTTTACGATCTCGTCAACCAAACAGTTGTCCATCAAATTTCGGTCGCCAAGTTATATCACGATGAATATGCCTTCGCTAATTCCACATTGTTCAGCCCTTTTGGATACTATATTCGAGTGAATTAGCTATAGTCCTTCACTGTATTGCGGCCAAGCTGATACATATGCACTTCGTCGGGACCGTCCGCGATGCGGATCATGCGGCCGTACACCCAGAAACCGGCCAGCGGTGTATCCTGACATACCCCCATTCCGCCATGCGCCTGGATGGCGCGATCAACGACCTTGCAGGTCATCGTCGGGCACACAATCTTGATCATCCCAATGAGGTCCCTGGCGCCTTTGGCGCCAAAGCGATCAATCTTGTCGGCAGCTGCCAGCGTTAACAGACGCGCCTGCTCAATATCGCAGCGGGATTGGGCAATATCCTGACGAATACTGCTAAAATCCTTTATCCTGCGGCCAAATGCTTCGCGCACAGCAACGCGTTTCGCCATTAGCTCAAGCGATCGCTGTGCTGCGCCGATTAAACGCATACAGTGATGAATCCGCCCCGGGCCCAATCGCCCCTGAGCAATTTCGAATCCCCTCCCCTCTCCCAGAATAAGATTTGTTGACGGAACGCGGACATTGGTCAACGTAACTTCGGCGTGGCCTTCGGGAGAATCAAGCGAACCAAATACGCGCAGCGGTCTAACGACCTCTACCCCCGGCGTATCCGCCGGCACCAGAATCATCGCTTGCTGCCGATGCCGGTCTGCATCAGGATTGGTCTTGCCCATCACGATATAGACAGCGCACTCCGGATTCATGGCACCGGAAGACCACCACTTACGGCCGTTAATTACATACTCGTCGCCATCACGCACAATCGACGTTTCGATATTTGTTGCGTCTGAAGAAGCCACTTCCGGTTCCGTCATCAGGAATGCCGAGCGTATCTCGCCATCCATCAATGGTCGCAGCCAGCGTTCCTGCTGCTCCGAAGAACCGTATTTGGCCAGCACTTCCATATTTCCGGTATCCGGCGCTGAGCAGTTGAAAACTTCCGAAGCCCAAATCACTCGCCCCATCAACTCTGCCAACGGCGCATATTCCAGATTTGTCAGACCGGGACTCAGATCGCCATAGCCTTTTGGGAGAAAGAGGTTCCACAAGCCGGCGGCTTTCGCAGCCGCCTTTAGCTCATCCATTTTGGGATGGATCTGCCAGAGCTTCTCGCGACGAAAAGCACGCATTTCTTCTTCCAATGGATAAATATGCTCATCCATAAAGACCTGGACGCGCGCTTGTAAATCGAGAGACTTTGCGGTGTATTCGAAGTTCATGGGACAATCCATTTTTGAGTAAATATTTGAGAACACCACATAATACCGCGAAGCCCGCAAGCGGACAACCATTTTTAGCAAACACGAATTGATTTTATGGAATTTCGCGACATCAATCATCACATAGAAAACCGTAGAAAACCGTAGTAGAAAACCGTAGGTCGGATTAGCCGATGCAGAGAATCGACAGCAACATCAAACATCCAGAGGCGTAATCCGACAAGCACCATGCCACAAACAGCAGAAAAAGGAATCGACAGTCGAACCAAATATCCGCAGCCGTCGTCCCACAAAGCATCATAAAACGAAAACGCCAATTATGAATTACAAACGCCGTTACCAACCCGGAGGCACCTATTTTTTCACGCTCGTAACGCACCGAAGATTTCCCGTTTTCAGGCATGCCGAAAATATTGATATTTTGAGACAATCGTTTCGGCGAGTAATACAATCTTATCCATTTACCGTGGATGCAATTGTCATTCTACCAGATCATCTTCATTGCATTTGGACACTCCCGCCAGGCGAAGAGGACTTTTCAACTCGATGGCGCTTGATCAAAAGCCATACGACAAAAGCGTGTAAATCGACTGGCAGCTTGACTGCTAGACATTGGCGGAATAAATCAATCTGGCAAAACCGATTTTGGGAACACTTAATTCGCGATCAGCGGGATCTGAACAATCACATCAATTATGTCCATTACAATCCCGTGAAGCATGGATACGTTAAATGCCCGATCGACTGGACATATTCGAGCATACACAAATATATTCGTGATGGGATTCTATCGGCGGATTGGAGATGCAGGGATGTATAGAATATCGGATTACGCCGCGGCTCAAATCCTGCTGTTTTGTCGTTTGGAGTGCTGTCATTTCCCGATGGCTCTTGTTAGTGCAATTTCGGGGGATGGCCGGATTCACCGCGGTTCAAATCTTACTGCTTTGTCGGTTGGAGTGCTGACATTTTCCAATGGCTATTGTTAATGCAATTTCGGGGAATGGGCGGATTAAGCCGCGGCTCAAATCCTGCTGTTTTGTCGGTTGGAGTGCTGACATTTTCCAATGGCTATTGTTAATGCAATTTCGGGGAATGGCCGGATTAAGCCGCGGTTCAAATCCTGCTGTTTTATCGGTTCGAATGCTGTCAATTCCCATTGGCTCTTGTTAGTGCAATTTCGGGGGATGGCCGGATTCACCGCGGTTTGTCGATTGCTGCTGTCAATTCCTTGCTTCGGCTAATCCGACCTCCGGTATCACCACTGACATCGTTTGGTCTGATGTCTCGTTTTAATCTTGCGGCTCATCGCTGCAAGAGATACATTGAAACGTTTCATCAACGACCAAATGTGGGGTACAAATGACAATATACAATGACCTCTTTATGGGGATTGATTCCTCAACGCAAAGCTGCAAGGCACTAGTGATTGACCCAAACAACTCGAAAATCGTCCATGTAGACAGCGTTAACTTTGATAAGGATCTGCCCCACTACGAGACCCGCAACGGCGTAATAAGAAGCGACGACCGGAACTTATCTGAAGCCAATCCGCAGATGTGGATCGATGCTCTCAATATGCTTTTTGCGCGAATGAAGCAGTCTGATTTTCCCTTCTCGGCAATACGCGCCATCTCGGTATCCGGACAGCAACACGGCCTGGTAACGCTCGATGTGCAAGGCAACCTCACCCGAAATCGCAGCAAGCTCTGGAACGACAATTCTACAGTCGAGGAATGTGAATTATTGACCGAGAAGCTGGGCGATGTAGACAAAATGATCAAAGCCGTGGGCAATTCACAACGCACCGGATATACCGCCGGAAAGATTTATCATATGTATCGTCATGAACCGGATGCGGCAGCGCAAACCAGCACCTTCTTCCTGGTACACAATTACATAAACTGGTATCTGACCGGTGGGAAAAATGGCGGCGTGAGAGTCATGGAGCCGGGAGACGTATCCGGCATGGCATTGAGGCACCCGGGCGCAACACAATGGGCCACTGAAGTCTGCAATATCATTGCTGCGGATTTATCCAGCAAATTGCCGGACGTAAAGCCTGCAGATGCCATGATTGGTACCATATCGCCTGAACTAGCGGATACCTACGGCTTTGATCCCGCCTGTCTAATCGATGCCGGTAGCGGCGACAATATGTACGGAGCAATCGGCACCGGGAATATCAATCCCGGGCTCGTCACGGTCAGCCTCGGTACCAGCGGCACGGCATATACTATTTTTGAAGATCCATACGTGGACCCCGACGGTGAAATCGCCGCATTTGCCGATAGCACCGGTCGCTACTTACCGTTGCTCTGTGTATCAAATATGGCCAACGGCTATAATCAAATCCTCGATCAATACAACATGAGTCATGCTGACTACAGCAAAATTCTCACTGAAACGCCGGCTGGCAATAAAGGCCGCTTGCTCTTCCCCTGGTATATGGGCGAACGCACGCCGGATCTGCCCAATGCGGCACCGATTTACTGGGGATTTGGCCTGGATGATTTTACCAAACCGGTGCTTTGCCGGGCGGTCCTGGAGGGACACGTGCTTAATCTTTATGATGGATTTCGCAAAATGCCGGTTGAGGCCGGCGAAATTCGATTAACCGGCGGCTTGAGTCAATCTGAAGCCTGGTGTCAGACAATTGCAGACGTATTTAACATGGAAACAGTGCCGGTGGAAGGCGAAGGTGCTGCCCTGGGTGCAGCCATTCACGCTGCCTGGGTTTATCACAGAGGATCATCCAGCGATTATTCGCTGGAGAACCTCACCCAGTCACTGGTAACTGTTGCGGAAGATCGACGGAAACAACCGAAGAATGCCGACGTCTATAGGCCAATTCGCGATGCTTATCGCGAAATTAGCCTGAGAATTCGTACGCAAGCCGACGAGATCGATCCCTTCAAAGTGTTATCTAAATATTAATAGATGTGAGTAATACCGCATTTCGATATTGGTGAAAAACCTAAAACCGTTCGACACAGATGCACACGGATTATCACGGATAAACACAGATGGAAAAACAGGGTAAAAGATTCAACGCAACCAGATAAATCGCTTATGTTTCATCTTTTACTTATCATTCGTCCGTGTGCATTATTTTTTATCCGTGAAAATCCGTGTACAAAGGTTTTACGCCGTCGGCTTTTCATGCATCCGCACTAATAAACCAGCGAACAGAAAGACGGCTCTTTTTGTTTAGAGACTGCTTTTGGCGACAAGGTCCAGGCACTTCATCTGCTTCTGATCGCGAACGACCATTTTGCCGTTGGACAAAGCAAGCGGGGCCCAGATTTGGGGTTTATTCAGCAGCGTATGCCGTGCAATTTCCTTGTATTCCGAGGGCTGCGGATCTATTACGCAGAGATCGCCGGTTTTATCATCAATCATGAAAATTTTCTTGTCAGCGATCATCAAGCCGCTGCGACCAAAGTTCGGTTGCCGGCGCGTGCGCCAGAGAACTTCTCCCTCGAGGTTCATGCAGATCAGACCGTCTTTGTTATTATTGTCGTTACCGTTCATGTAAAGATGGCCGTCGTGAAGCAGTGCCGGATGAATTTGCACCTTGACATCCGACTTCGAGAATAGCTCTTCTATTTTCCAATCATCGCCGGCCTTGGCAACTCGAATCATGGTGGGTGAGGAATCGTAACCGCCGGTAATAAAGAAGCGGCCGTCGCCGATGACGGTAACCGGGGTTATCTGAATCAAACAGCGAAAGCCGGTATAATTCCAGAGAATCTTGCCAGTCGCCGGCTCGATGCCGTAAACACCACCTTTGTCAAAAGCCGGTGCCCCACGCGCCAAATCATAGTAATCTTTATTCTCCGTGGGGGTCACCTGGATGAGTTGCTCGACGCCGTCAATTGTCACCAAAGTCGGTGAGGCATAACCGGCATAGGCACATAAACGACCGGTTTTCCAGGCAATTTTGCCTGTGTCTCGTTTATAGGCTACAACGCCGGCATTCTTGCTTTGCGGCGCCACGATGACCAGATCTTTATAAACCAACGGTGATTGACTAAAAGCCCAAATTGGCTTCTCCGCTTCGAAATCCGTCACAAAGCTGCGCTTCCAAACTTCTTTTCCAGTGGTAATATCGATAGCATACACACTGCCCATTGCGCCAACGGCATAGACATGATTACCGGCAACCGCTGGTGTTGCGCGAGAGCCGTTGAAGTCATAAGTACCCGGATCAACATTCTCGTACCGCCAGAGCTCTTCACCGCTGTTCAAGTCGAAGCAACGCATGGCATCTTTTTCGCCGTCAATACGGTCAAGCAGGTAGACTTTCTCGTCCTTAATCGCTACACCGGCGAAACCGGTGCCGATTTCCTGCGTCCATGCAACTGAGGGCCCGGCCTCAGACCAGTCTATTTTGAGATTGGTTTCTGTTGATACGCCATCGCGATTTGGACCTAAATACTGAGGCCAGTCATTTGCCAACAAAGCGCAGGATGACATCAAGAGCAAAACAAATGTAAGCGAACGGAGCATAGCGACTACCTGTGTTTTGGTGAGAGGAGAATGGTCTTCTTGGGTGTAACGTTTCATATACGGATTCTGGCAAGGAATGTTTCAGATGAATAAAACCAACGAAATGGTTGAGCTGTTGAATAGTTGATTGGTTCGCCAGACAACCAATCGGCTATTTGACCAATCGGCTCACCAACTGCTCAATCAGCCCCCTGCCTTCACGAAACAAATCATGTAAATGCAAATACCTGAAAGTGGCGCTGCGGCCAAACAAATGCAAATTAGAAAACTCCTGCAGGAAATCAAAGACCGGAGCCACAATATTTTCAATACCATGCTCCAGTACCGGATATGCGTTTGACAATCTAAACGACAGAGACTCGATCACCCGGGCCCCGTTCAGCAATCCAAGATCAGAAAGCGACTGCTTAATCCGCTGGCAAATTTCAGCATCCATCATCTGCCAAACTTCATCTCCCTTGAAGCACGGCAACTCGATCACAATCGACGTTTTTCCGGGCGGCGACATATAACTACTGCGATTCGTCGATTCATAAATTCGTGTCCAGGGAATATCTGACTCCGGAAAATAAATCGAGGCGTTATCTGAAAATTGCGGTAAATCCAGAAGCAGGACGATTAGCCTAAGCTGCCGAAAGCGTATCTGCCTTATTGCTGACAAAAGGGATTCGGGCGGCTGCGGCGAGAGCATCTTCAGCATGCGTGTTACAGGAAGCGTGCTAATAACATGTTCTGTGCTGATCTTCTCACCATTCGGCAATACGATTCCTTGAATCCGATCATTTCTTACAAATAGTCCCTGAACCGGATTCCGTAAACGGACATGCTTTTCCCCTATCTCTTCTGCCAACCGCTCGCATATCATGCCGATGCCCTTTTCAGGATAGAGAAAAGAGCCATCTATGCTGGCTGACTCAAACACCTTTCTTCCGAGAGCTGCAAGCAGCAGATTTCCACCGGACAAGCCACGCAGCCGATTGCCGCTGATTTTCGGAGATAAGCGATCCGGTGATAAGCCCCAGAGTTTTTCCGAATAATTTAGCAGAAAGCGGCTGGCTAGCGACGTGCCGTATTTGGCAGTTGCGAACTCCTCGAAATTGGGATTGGCATTGGTTTTTCTCTTAAAACCCGGCAGGTTTTCGCCAGCGATGCGGGCAACCGTTTTTAAGGACAATTTCCTTGCGACGTCCAGGGCATCCAAAGGGAAGTTAATGAACTGTCCGTTGTGGTAGATTTGGCTCGGTGCGCTGACGGATCTAAGGGAGTCGCCAAGCAGCGTTTTGACGAGCGCCGTTGCTTCAGGATCCTTGTCATGAAATCGGTGTGCACCACTATCGAACAGGAAATCGCCATGCGCAAAGGTGCGGCAATTTCCGCCAAGAAATGGGCTGGCCTCATAAACCTGGAAAGGCATACCCGCTTGCTTGGCATAATAGGCAGCAATTAACCCAGCCGGACCCCCGCCGAGGATATGTATCTTATCGTGCGACATAAGTTGCTACCGGTATATTCGACCACATTCGATTTACATATGGATTATGAAAGAAACGCCTGTGTCCGTCAGTTTCTTTCACAAAACGTCCTGGCAGCATGGTTGCAAAATCTCCAATAACCGTAATTTGTTCGCCTGATTTAATGTCATTGAGCCGAGCAGAAAGCGCCGGATCTTCCGTCGAATAAAATATGAGATCCACACCATGACTCCGCAGGTAATACTCGATAAGCGGAATCGTCAACACTGTCTTCAAAGTTCCGCTTTCGTTCAAATCATCCTTGATTTGCGCAATGGCAGTCGGTTCGCGATGCTGAAACACAAGAACTGCCGTCACGATGAGATAGGTAATCAGGCAACCGGAAGCAAGAATGGTTGCGAATCGCTGTTTGTTTTGAAGTATGACGACATAGCCTTGAGCAATAATGATGAGGAGGAAAGGCAATAGCGGCATAACATGGCGGCTTTTGTAAATTACATTCTGATACAAAGCAATCCACAGCAGATAGACCAACCAGCAAGCGGCCGCAATTAGCAAATCTTGCTTGTTATCCTTGACTCGCTTCTCAATTAAGCTGATGCCGGTGATCATAGCCAGCAGCGATCCGGCAATGGAAACAGCCGTCACCCAATGGCGGCCCGGCCAGTAGCCGCCGAGCCCATCTGCCACAATGCCTTCCAGTAATCCCTCGGCTCGAAGCGTCCAGGATGCTTCGGTAAAATGGCTACCACCGAATTCATAAAAATGCCCACTGGTTTGCTTTTGTGCCACATAAATCAGATTCTCCCAGCCGGTTACCAGGACCAATGGTATAAGCCAAACAGCCACCCCGATAATTCCGGCCAATAGCGCGGCCCCCTTCTGTCGCTTTTGCCAAAAACTTAGCGCAACAATCGGCAGCAAGAATGGCAGATATGAAAGTCGAATACCTGCCAGAAGCCCGACCAGCACAAACCCGCCAATCCCGGCTCGACGGTTCTCAGGATTTCGAAGCAACGCATATGCTGCAAATAGACAAGCCAATCCCATCATATCCGGCATATAACGATTGCTCATCAACCATAACAGTGGATTCGCAGCTATTAAAACGACCAGGATCTTTCCCTCCAGCGATTCCCAGATCCAGCCGGTAATAGTTAGCATTGCCCAAATGAGAATAAAAACTGAAACACCACCGATGAGGGAAAATGTCAATGCGTAGCTGCCAACAATCGAATAAATGAGCTTTGCAAGAAAGCAGAAAACCGGATATCCGGGAAAATGCGGCTGTAGCTTAAGAAGATCAAACGCTTCCAGGCTCAGAGCAAAACGCAGGCTATCGATATCTGCTATGTAGTAAACGGCGCTTGCCATTCGCGAAATAACGCAAATGGCAAGCAGCCAGATTAAGGCTTTATTTGAAACTTGAGAAAGCAAATTGACTTACCAGTTCAATGTATTGGTCTCCGAAAATGAGTAGGCAGATTGCAGAATACTCCGCGCACTTTCCAGATCAGCGATATAATCAGTATGAGCTGTTGTCCCAACAGCTTCGTAAACCGGGACAAGTCCCATCAGGTTAGCGACCTGCGTTAGATCGCTGTCGCTGATGACCTTCAAGGGATTATACTGCAGTGCGATTGTAAAAGCACGCATTTCCGCCCAGTGCTTATTGAGGTCTTTTTGGGCCGCATTCAAAGGACCGGAAGCGGCGTCTAGAGCACTCATATCAGAAATAGTGTCGTTAATATAGTGAACAACCGTAGCGGCAATCACTTTTTCCCAGGCGCCGGATGCCGCGAGGCGCTGCGCATTGATTGTTTCCTGGCTTTCCTGGTTGACAATCGCTGTGCGGCCAATCAGGAATGCATCAAAGGCATCCTTCGTGAAATCAACACCGCTGCCACCTTTGTCGCGCTTACCGGCATTGCGCGAAAAACCAAAATTGTATTCAGATGATAAATCAATCGAACCATCGTTATTCGAATCACGCGTGTAGTCAACCGCACCGCCGGCCAACTGGTCATCCGTATAGCTGAAATAGTCACGGGCTGCGCCATAATAACCAAATGCTTCGTCCCAACCATGTTCCATAGAAGTATAGGGATCGGTCCCATCGCGGGCTTCAGTATTATCGCGAGCAAACAGGCCGTCCAGATAAACACCGGTTCCCTGATAATATACCAGGGCACCGAGAAGAACCTTGTTGATCATCTGAGTCAGGTCAAGGCCGTCGTCGCGAGTATACACCAGGTGAGTGCCCAGCTTTCCGGCGTCCTGGCTGTTCGTTGCAATAGTAGCAAACCATTCGCGCAAGAGTTCATCGGCAGTTTTGTTGTACCCAATAATGGTCGCGTCTGAAATTTTACCTACCAAATTCTTACCGGTGGAGATGGAAGAATATTTATCGACCAAAACCGGAGTACCGCCGGCCGTCGTCAAGGTGGTCAAGTCAAGCGCATCATCATATTCATATAGGTTGAGCATATTCTGGGCCGTCGTCGCGGTCGCACCGTCTTTGCCCAGATTATCAATGTAAATTTTGAGGTCCTGCACCAGCAGGTTTCGCACAATTTGGCCGCCATAGGCCACGCTGCTTTCTCCTTCCTGAAAACGGCTATCAAACACATAAGCACCCGGCACTTCAATATTTGTGTCTTCGGGTTTCGGTGCCGTACTATCGCTGCTGCAACCGGCGACCAATACGACAGTGATGAATAATAATTGCATGGTCCATTTAGTAAACATAGGAGCAACCTCCAATATGTGTTTTGTACATAGATATCCTGTTCTGAAACCGGTCATTTTTTAACCGGCAGATGTTAAGTTGTTTCGAAAATTTCGATTCAGAATGTGTAGCGAAAACCGGCATTCACCTGACGACGCGGCCCTGGCAAGATACCGGAACTTAAGCTGGCGTCTTTTTGACCGGGATTAGAATGTAGTCTCGAACCGATATATATTTCGTCAAGGATGTTTTTGGCAACAGCAAAGAACTCCCAGGTCGAGTTAATTCGATAGCTGGTGCTGGTATTGACAATCGTATAGCCCGGAATTGGTCCGGTATCACCTCTATTGAAGGTTCGGTCCACATTTTCGAAATCGGTGAAGACGTCATCCACATAGCGCATGTCCGCACGAAACGTTAAGCCGAAGCCGAGGTCCTTTGCCAAACCAACTGTTAGGGTGTGACGTGGTGAATAGGGTAATTCATTGCCGGCAATATCAACTTCGACGCCACCTGCCAGTACTGCCGACTCTATTCTCCCACTGATGATCTCTGTATCCAGATATGCGTAGCTAATGTTGATTTCCGGCAACAAACCGGACACTGCATTTGCTCTAAAACTACCACCCACCTCAATTCCCCGGGTTGTCACCTGTCCTAAATTCTTAAAGGCTGTTCCGCGACCGGCGGCGACGAGATCCTCAATGGCCACGTTAAAGGCCGCGACTTCAAAAATAAGCGCAGGCAACGAACCGCGAATACCAATCTCACTATTCCAGCTTTTTTCTGCTTCCAGGTCAAGTCCGCCCGCCACCACTTGATCGCCGAAGTTACCAATCCGCAAGGTCCCGCTGGATGGCGGTGTGAATCCGCGATGGATACCGGCAAAAACCCGCATGCTGCCAAGATCATAATTCAAGCCGATGCCGGGCAAAAGCACGGCTGTGGTCTTGTCCTGGTATATCGAGCCGCGCAAGCGGTCGATGCGCTCCTGCTCAAAGATCTCAAATCGGATTCCCGGCGAGACAGCCAGCTTACCCAATTGAATCTTTTCATTGACGAATCCTGCGAGGGCTGTGGTTTCATAGTGCTGGCTTTGACCGACAATAGTGGGATTGCCGTCTTCATCCTCTGGCGGAATAAAATAAATGCCATCGCGGGCGTCCGGTGAATCACCAATCTTCTTGTCATCAATGAATCGCTCCCAGTAGATTCGCCCGCCAATTTCCAGGCTTGATTCCTTGCCGGCAAGACCGTGACGAAGCGTATAGGCATGCTCAACACCGGCGACATAGAACTTGCGCAAAATACCGAAATTGTCACGCCCGTTGCCGATGCGAATCAGGTCGCCCACCTGATCGGGGAAAGTGGGTTCGACGATGCCGCTCTCAAATTGCGCGGCGCGGACAAAAATGTCATTTTCCCGCCACCAACGGCGATCAAAATAGCTGAAGAAAACCTTGGACTCACTCCCAAAGCGGGTACTGATCTGGTTCGTGTAGATGAGATCAACCGAGGAGCGAAAAACCTTAAAATTGTCGTTTTCTTTGGGATTAAATAGCGGGGAATTTCGAAACGAGTATTCTGTCAATCCTGTGTAGGTGGCATTTGCATCTTCATAGTTGACGTTTGCTTTCAGGTAAATCGTCTTTTTAGAATCAGGAAGGATATTCAGTTTGAATGTCGTGTTATACTGCTCAAAATCATTATTGTCTCGAAAACCATCGCCACGTTTCACGAGCAGTTGCAATTCCGGCTTAATTCTCTTTGTGCCCCATCCGCCTAATTCGCCAAACAGGCTGTTGTAGCCATTGTTGCCGCCGGTAAATTGCAGCTGACCGCCAAAATTTTGCCGAGGACGACTGGTCAAATAATTGACAACGCCGCCCATGGTTTGCGGACCGTAGCGGATCGCGCCACTCCCCTTAATGACCTCCATGCGGTCAATTCGTTCGGCCGGCGGATTATAATACATGTTGGCGTAAACGTAAATGGCCGGCTGGATCGGCGCCCCATCTTCCAGCACCAGCACCCGCGAGCTACGCCGTGGGTTCAATCCACGGATACCGATGCTGATTCGGGAATTACCGATGCCGTCATCTGCAAAGCCGTTCACGCCCGGCACCATTTCAAGCAATTCCTGGGTTCCGACCGGTTTGATGGCGCGGACAGCCACTTTATCAAACATGGTTACCGTTCCGGCAACATCTTCATAATGCGAATAAGACTCTCCTAGAATCTCCAGCGGCGACATAGCAATTGTCGAAATGCGCAGTTCAACATGCAGCTCAAGAATCCGCTGCTCATTGACATCTATTTCACGGACATAGTCTTCATAACCGATATAGCTTATCTGGAGGCGATATTTACCCGGAGCGATATTCTCGAGGATAAATTCTCCCTTGTCATCAGTCGCGGTGCCGGTAATATTTTCGCCATCGCGCAGAAGGATGACATGGGCACCGATCAGCGGTGTCTCGCTTCTCAGCTGCACAACCATACCACTGATGCCGTTGAGGTTGTTCAGATGCGTATCTTCCGCTGCCACCAGAATTGGTAGCATCAGAATGATCGGAACCAATAGTATCATTTTGCGCATATCAGAAAATCCTCGGGTTTTTCACCGCCTGCTGTCCGTTATCATTACTGTTTGCTTCATCCGTCTCCACATCATGCTCCCGGGCAACATCCGAGTCACTCTCTTTCGGTTGTAGATACAACACCCCATAGCTGCCATTGTCATCACCACCGTCACTGGGCTCCAATACCGCATCATCCTCGCATGAAACAATGGCGGACAATGCAATAAGTAGTATTCCCGTAATTCCTATTAGTCGAAATCGATTCATGAGCTGCTCTTCACCTGTTTTTAACCGCGGTTGTTGCGATGAAGATAGCCAAGACCGGTCATGTTACTCAATATCAATGATTTACAGGAAGGAGTTTTAGTAGAGAATTGCTTGTATCGGAGTATTACAATTAGTGGAGAATGATTATTGATTAGCAGATGAATCCCTGCCAAGAGGCAATATTCTGCCATTCCTTTTCAACGGAGTTGTAAGAGATCCCTGATAGTCAGCTTTCGCCTGTATAATTTCCAGCCCCATCAAGACTCGGCAAAAGCGCCCGATACTTATTTCAAAAAAAATGTCACTTCATGCAAACCTTTTTGGCAACCGTGGTGTCTCAATAGCGGAGGACATTTAGGAGCGTAACTCACACCACTCACATCGGTAAATAAGTACGCTCGCTGGTCGGGCACAACATGAGGGTTTGAATCATGCGTCTCTTTACTACATTATTAATCATTCTATTTTTTGGAATTTGTTTTGGTCAGGACGACCAGGTAGCCAGCAAACGCTACCAAACGGACCGGGTTACGGCCAGCAAAATGAACATTGATGGCCAATTATCGGAGGCAGCCTGGTCTCAAGTTGAATGGGGCGGCGGCGATTTTCGTGTTCGGCGTCCGAACGAAGGAGATACACCAACTCACCAGACTCGTTTCAAAATCCTTCACGATGACAAGAATCTCTATATTGGTATTCGCTGTTTTGATGATGAGCCGGATAAGATCGTCAAGCGTATGTCTCGTCGGGATGGTTTCGAAGGAGACTGGGTCGAGGTCAATATTGACAGCTACTTTGATAAGCAAACTGCCTTTTCATTCACCATTACAGCAGCAGGTGTGAAAGGTGATGAGTTTATTAGCAGCAACGGCAACAACTGGGATTCCGGTTGGGATCCTATCTGGTTTGTTGAGACCTCAATCGACGACAAAGGCTGGATTGCTGAAATGAAGATTCCGCTGAGCCAGCTTCGCTTCGGCGAAAAGGAAAAACAGGTATGGGGCGTTCAGGTTAACCGAAGAATCTTTCGCAAGGACGAGCGCTCTAACTGGATCTTCATCCCGCAAAATTCGAATGGTTGGGTTCACCACTTTGGTGAATTACACGGTCTTACCGGACTCAAGGCACAGCGGCAAATCGAATTATTGCCATATAGCGTTGCCAAGAGGAGCACGTCTGCAGTCGAAGATGGCAATCCATTTGCGACCGGCTCAGATAGCGATTTTACGCTCGGTCTAGATGGTAAGGTCGGTATTACCAGCGACCTCACAATGGACTTTACGGTAAATCCGGACTTCGGGCAGGTAGAAGCTGATCCGTCGGAACTGAATTTAACTGCTTTTGAGACCTTCTTTTCAGAACGCCGCCCGTTCTTTACCGAAGGTCGCAACATTCTTGCTTTTCAGGTGACGCCTGCGGCGTGGGGAGACTACTACAGTAGCGACAATCTTTTCTACTCACGGCGCATCGGTAAGCGTCCCGGATATTCGCCGGATCTGAACGACGGCGAATTTGCTGACCGGCCGGTCAACACCTCCATTTTAGGCGCGGCTAAAATCACCGGTAAAACCCGCAACGGCTGGTCAATTGGCATCATGGAAAGTGTCACAGCCGAAGAAAAAGCCACGATCGATCTGAATGGGGACCGCCGGCAGGAAGTGGTTGAGCCGGCAACAAACTATCTGGTTGGCCGGGTTCGAAAAGACATCAATCAGGGTAACTCGGTGGTTGGAGTGATGGCGACCAGCGTCAATCGGCGGATCAATAATGACAATCTGAACTTCATGCACACATCAGCCTACACCGGCGGCGTCGATTTTGAACATAACCTGAACGACCGCAAATATTATGTGGATGGCAAGCTGATTTTCAGTCAGGTCAATGGTGATGAGGAAGCCATCCTGTCAACGCAGACCGCATCTGCCCGCTTTTTTCAGCGACCTGATGCGGACCACCTATCTATCGATTCGAGCCTGACCTCGCTGTCCGGCCACGGCGGCACTTTTCGTTTTGGCAAGCGCGGCAATTTCAAATACCAAAGCGGTATCACCTGGCGTTCGCCGGGAATTGAATTAAATGACATCGGCTTCCTCACCCGCGCAGACGAAATCAACCAATGGACCTGGGTTGGCTATCGAATCACTAAACCTTTCGGTATCTTCAACAATATTGGTATCAACTTTAACAATCATAATTCCTGGGATACCGATCGCAATCGCCTCTCGAACCTGCTTAACCACAACAATTATGTAGAGTTGAAAAATCAATGGCGCGGTGGCTTCAGTGTTACTCGAGTTTTTGACGGGGTATCAAACAATGCCCTACGTGGCGGTCCGCGCTTCAAGCAGCCGGGCCGGACATTCTACAATGTTTGGGTTAATAGCGATCAACGGAAGAAGATCCATGGCGGCTTCGGCGGTAACCAACGCATCGGAGATGAAGACAGCCAAAAGCGCACCAACTATTGGTTATGGTTGGCAGCCCAACCGACCGATCGTCTTTCCCTGAGTTTCTCTCCATTCTACAACATGCGCGAAGCAGACCTCCAATATATCAGCAATATCGATGATCGCTACATCTTTGGTGGGATTGAGCAGGAAACATCAGGCTTCACTTTCCGCCTCAATTTTAATGTGACGCCTGAATTGACAATCGAATACTACGGCTCACCATTTGTTACAGCCGGCACCTACGTTGATTTCAAGCAGGTTGATAATCCCGGCGCAGAAGAGTATAGAGATCGCTTCAAAACCTTCGCCGCTTCAGATGTGCAGTTTGATGAAGAAAACGACGCCTTTGATATCGATGAAAATGGCGATGGTCTCAGCGACTTTAGCGTTGGCAATCCGAATTTCAACTTTCGCGACTTCAACTCAAACCTGGTTGTGAGATGGGAATATTCAGCAGGCTCAACATTATTCCTGGTCTGGTCGCAGAATCGCAGTGATTTTGTTTCCCAAGGCAAATTCGATTTCGGAAATGATCTCCGCGATCTCTTCAACTCCCGTGGCGACAATGTTTTTCTGATCAAGTTTAATCGCTGGTTTTCGATGTAGTCCTGTGATAAACGAGTGACAGTAAGCAAGTATGGAGCTTCATACACCACATCCCCCTGCTTCCCCCTTCGAAGGGGATTCAGGGGGATGTGCTATTTCCAGCAATACCAAAACTGAAATTTTCTGTTCTCCCGATTCTTGTGTAACTTTCGCGAAATTTATCGCAGAGAGAAAAAGAGAATCACATGTCTAAAGTGCGCCAAATTTCCGGTAAATTAATCATCGCGGCCATTCTTGCCTTTATCCTCGGCACTGTGGGCTTCGCCTGGCTAGCCAGCCCGACTCACCCGGCTCTAATAAGAACCAATGATGCTACATACACGGCTGAAATTGTGCGTGACAGCTGGGGCGTGCCGCACATTACCGGAGAGCGCGATGCCGATGTGGCATTTGGTTTGGCTTATGCGCATGCGGAAGATGACTTTGCAACCATCCAGGGCAGCCTTTTGGCAGCCCGCGGGAAACTCGCCAGTGCTTTTGGAAAAGACAGCGCACCCAATGACTATATGGTGGGGCTATTTAGAATTTGGGAATTTGTCGATGCCGGATACGAATCTCAACTCTCACCGGAAGTCCGAGCTATTTGTGAAGGCTATGCCGCCGGATTAAACCAATATGCCCTTGAGCATCCGGCGGCGCTGGAAGAGAATGTATACCCTTTCACCGGCAAGGATGTGGTTGCCGGATTTGTTCACAAGCTGCCGCTTTTCTTCGGCGTTCACAAGGTGCTCGCTGAACTCTTTGAAGAGAAATCTCCAGTTACCTCATCCCTGAATTTTACCGATCCGAAAACGCCGCTAGGCTCCAACGCCATTGCCGTTGCTCCCAGTCGCTCATCAGACGGGCGAACCATGCTGGCAATCAATTCGCACCAGCCCTGGGAAGGCCCGGTTGCCTGGTATGAAGCCCACCTCCACAGCACCACCGAAGGCTGGGATATTACCGGGGGTGTTTTTCCCGGAGCGCCGCTCATTCTGCACGGACATACCCCTAATATTGGCTGGGCACATACGGTCAACCACCCGGATCTGATTGATGTGTATGAGCTGGAAATCAACCCGGACAACCCCGAACAATATAAATTTGACGGCGAATGGCGCGATCTGGAGAAGCGCGAAATCCCCATCGAGGTCGAACTTTGGGGGCCTATCTCCTGGACATTTTACGAAGATGCCTACTGGTCGGTGCATGGCCCGGTTGTGAAAAAGCCGCACGCCGCCTATGCGATTCGCTTTTCGCGCTATGGAGAGCTTCGGCAGGTGGAGCAGTGGTTTCGCATGAACAAGGCAACCGATCTGGCGTCATGGAAAGAGGCGATGGCCATTCATGCCATTCCGATGTTCAATACCGTCTACGCCGATAAGGAAGGTAATATTGGCTACATTTACAATGCCGCCTTGCCGATGCGCAGTGCCGGCGCAAACTGGGCAGAACGAATCGACGGCAGCACCGGTGCCACTCTCTGGGATAGCTATCTCCCTTTTGAAAATTTGCCGATGGTCTTCAATCCGGCCTCAGGCTTTGTTCAGAATTGCAACAACACCCCCTTTGCTACGACAATCGGAGATGATAATCCGAAGGAAAACAACTACCCACCGGAGCTTGGCATCGAGTCAATTATGACCAATCGCGCGCAGCGAAGCCTGGAGCTATTTGGATCCGATAGCAGCATCACCCGCGATGAGTTTTATCGATACAAGTATGATATGAGCTATTCACGGGAATCGGTTGCCGCCAAATACATGGAGCAAATCAGCAATCTCTCTGAATCTGCTACCTTATCCGCAGAGCTACAAAAAGCCGTTGAGGTGATAGAAAAATGGAATCTCAGCGCGGACCCGGAAAATCAGCAAGCGGCCCTTGCCTTGCTGACACTTGAGCCATTTCATGCCGGTGGCCGCTATCGAGATGATGTCTCAGATGATGAGCTTATGGAGAGCCTGGAAAAAGCGGCTAGCGAGCTAACGAATGCCTACGGCGCTTTAGAAGTCCCCTGGCAAAGGGTGAATAGGCTGATACGCGGCGATGTCAATATCGGAATGGGTGGCAGCCCGGATGTCCTCCATGCCATCTACGGCATACCAGACGGAGAGGGCATTCGCAAAGGCATCGCCGGTGAATCATACATTTTGCTTGTTGATTGGGATAAAGACGGGAAGTTGCATTCCCAGAGCATCCATCAGTTTGGAAGCGCAACCCTCGATAAGCAATCTCCACATTACGCTGACCAGTCCCCGATTTTTGCGAGCAGGCAGTTAAAGCCTCTCTCACAGGAAGGCGACAGGTTTCAGGAAAACCTGACACGTCAGTATCAAGTTAGCAATTCTCACCGATAGCACGTTCAGAGTACAGGGGAATCACTGTTCTTTGAACATTCAGCTCTTCTTCTAAGCATTTCTTCATGATGATCGACTATGTCTGCTATGAACTGGTACAAAATTATGGCAGACGCAATAAGCCTCGCAAGGCGATCATTGGCACCGATGATCCTGCTGACGATTTTGATAAACCCTTGCGGAGCGGAAGAGCCTTTGGAGGTTTTCGGTTTTTTTCAAGCTAATTACTTTTTCGTTGATAGACAAGAATCTTACACCAACCCTTTTTTTGGGCTGAATCGCCGCTACGAGCATCAGCGCCTCACATTTAATATTCAACAGTTAAATTTGTTTCTAAGACGTGAATTATCGTCGAAACTTACAGCATGGGTCAATTTCGAAGTAACGAATGACTTTTCCTCAAATGATGGCTGGGGTTCATTCAGCCTGGAAGAGGCTTGGGTCAAATATTTCCATCATCGATCGTTAAACATCAAGGCCGGACTCATGATACCTCGTTTTAACGCAATGAATGAGGTCAAAAATAGAATGCCGTTTCTTCCATATGTCATTCGTCCCCTGGTCTACGAAGCATCGATCGAGGACTTGATGCCAATGAACCGGGACTTCCTGCCGCAGCGCGCCTATTTCCAGGTGTACGGTCTGTTCATATCCGGTGACCTGCAGTACGATTATGCCCTTTATCTGGGCAATGCCGAAGATGATTTTATCAACGATGATCCGGAAGTGACTATTTCTGCAGGCGCCGATACAACTACCAATGTGCTCGTCGGCGGACGGGTAGGTGTGAAAAGTCATCATATAACCGCTGGGCTATCAACAAGTTTTGATAAGGACAATCAAATCCCGATCGGACTGGGAGCGGTTCCTCGATTTCGGCTTGGTTCTGATTTGGCGATAACAGCCGGTCGATTTACGCTGGAAAGCGAATTAATTCGAGTTCTACACGATCTCGATCACCCCGAACTGAGTCTTGACAAAACCTTCCTGTATGGAACGCTGAGTGCGCAACTCAGCGAGAAATGGCTCTTATACGGCAGCTACACATGGTTGCAGGATGATTTTTTTCCCAGCATGGACAAGGGGATGTCCGGGATCTATGCCGGTCTTGCCTTTAGTCCCAACGATATCTTGCTGAAATTTCAATACGCCCGCTTTAGCATAGTTGACGGGACTATAAGAGCATCGGAACAGGTGCCTATTTCCCTTATTACCAATTTTGAGCAGCATACACTTGCTCTGGCTTTCAGCGTTTCATTTTAAGGAAACCGGACCCGACTAGCAGGATTAGAGAAAACATGCGTCTATTTTTTACAGGATTAGCGATATGCCTTAGCTTCATGATGAAGGAACCGCAATCAGAAAAAATCGCTATAATTGCCCATGCCGGCCTCGCCGTCGACTCGGTCGACGCTGATTTTATCACAAAAGCATACACGCTCACCTTTCAGCGCTGGGAGGACGGCAGCAAGATAACCGTTTTCAACTACAAAGATGACACCGATATCAAGACACGTTTCTACGCTTACATCGATCAGAAGCCTGCTGCACTTCGCAAGGTCTGGCTTCGCTATCAGCTAACCGGAGAGGGCCGCCCACCCAGGGCCGTTAAGAATGAGAAGGCGATGCTGGACAAAGTTGCCGAAACTGAAGGAGCCATCGGATATGTCGCCCTTGAAAGAGTGACGGAAGACGTTAAAATTATCACTATTGTTGAGCCATAGAGGATTCCCGCATTATGTTGAAATTCTTCTATGGCTTGCCCATACGTATAAAGTTCATCAGCAGCTTTGTATTTTTGCTCATCTGCGTCTCTGCATTTTCTCTGGTATACTACCCGAATCAGCTAAAAGAGCAGGCAGTTGCCTCGATGCGCAGCAAGGTCATTTCAACGGCTGATATCATCGCGCTCGGCGTTGGTATCGCATTGGAATCGGATGATTTTGCGGCAATTGGGGAAGCCCTGGACTGGGCCAAGCGGCAAAATGACTTCAGCTACATCAGCCTTCTCGATACCAGCGGTATTGATTTTGCCGTTTATAATCCCCGCAGCATTTCAATCCCGGAACAACATTCCTTTGGATTTGAAGCCGTCATTGAAGAAGACAAAACCCTTCATGCAGTCGCCCAAATACAATTTCGAGGCAGCGTCTATGGATCACTCCGCCTCGGCTATTCACTGGAACGCATCTATCTGCAGATTGAAGAAAACCGTCTTCATACCATCTACCTTGTTCTCCTGGTATTCATCGTTGGTTTGCTGGTCTCCGCCTTGTTTAGCAACATGATATCCCGGCCGATACACGAACTACGCGATGTTGCAAATCAAGTGGCTGCCGGCAATCATAAAGTCAGAATTGAAGTAAAAAACACCGATGAAATCGGCACGCTTGGAAGGGCCGTAAATGAGATGATTGACAACATTCGCGCAGCAGCCCGTGAGACTCGTCGTCAGAACTGGTTAAAAACCGGATACTCGATGCTGAATGATCGCCTGCGTGGAGAAAAAAAAGTACCAATTATTGCCCGCAGCACGCTTGCATTTCTTTCCGAGTATCTCGATGTACACATCGGTGCGATTTACGTTGCCAATGCCTCCGGTTCGTATCGACTAATGGCGTCGCTTTCGGGACCGACCAGCGATGATACGGTTACGCTGATCAAGCCCGGCCAGGGACTTATTGGTGAAGCTGCTCAGCGACAAGAACCGTTTTATTTGCATGATGTGCCGCCTGATTTTTACAACATTGAAACCGGAATTGGTCAGGCACCACCGTCAGTGGTTGCCATCTTGCCGCTTGTCGTGGATGGCAACACGCTGGGGGTTCTGGAAATTGGTCGCCTCAAGGAGTACAGGCAAACCGAAATCGAATTTATAGAACATATTGGCGAGAGCATCGCAATTGCCTTTCGTTCTGCTCAATCCAGGCGTAAACGTGAGCAGCTCCTTCAAGAGACACAACAACAGGCAGACCAATTAGCGGAAGCCAGCAAATACAAATCCGAATTTTTGGCCAATATGAGTCATGAGATTCGAACACCTATGAATGGTATCATTGGGATGACGGAGCTGGCGCTCGAAACAGATCTAAACCCGGAGCAAAAAGATTTCCTGCAGACAGTAAAATCATCTGCTGATTCGCTGTTAACAATTATCAACGATATCCTTGACTACTCAAAGATTGAAGCCGGCAAACTCTCCCTCGACCCGATTTCCTTTGTCTTGCGTGACACTCTAGCCGATACGCTAAAGCCGCTGGCGCTACGCGCCAATCAAAAAGGACTCGATCTATCTTATCGCGTTGCGCCGGAGGTTCCTTCTCGCATTGTTGGTGATCCAACCAGATTGCGCCAGATCATCGTAAATCTGATCAGCAATGCAATCAAGTTTACAGCCAGGGGCCGAGTGCTGATAAATGTTGAATTAGAGGAAGTTACCGAAGAAAACACAGCAAGGTTGACCTTCTCGGTCAGCGACACCGGTATTGGGATACCAGAGGATAAACAAAAGCTTATTTTTGAGGAATTTGCACAAGCAGATGGCTCCACCACCAGAGTGTACGGCGGAACCGGCTTGGGTCTGTCGATCTGCCACAAGCTAATCATGCTGATGAATGGAGAAATCTGGGTTCAAAGTCCCGCACGGGCAACATTGCCGGCCACTGTGTATCAGCGGGTCTTATCGGCGGCAAAAGCCAGGAGGCTTCCGGAAGATGCCAATCTTGGGCCCGGCAGTAGCTTCTATTTCACTGCGGAGCTAGCCATTGACACGGCAGCCAATCAACGGCAAACAGAAATTGATATCACTGCCTTACAGGGCTTGCCGGTATTGATTGTCGATCAAAATGAGATCGATCGCCTTATCTTCGCCGAAATCGTGGCCCGCTGGGAAATGGTGCCAACCTGCGCTGCGAACATTGATGAGGCCTTAGAAGCTGTAAATACTGCCGAACAGTCGAGCGCTCCATTTAAGCTAATACTTTCAGACACCCTAAAACAGAATGGTGGCGATTTTGAACTTGCACGGAAACTGCGGGCAAGGCCGTCAACGAAAACAACCCCTTTCTTGCTCCTTTCCTCCTCAGCGACACCTGGCGATGCTCGCAAGTGTAAGGATGTCGGCATCAATGGATATATTAGTAAACCAGTCAAATTATCGGAGCTAAGACAATCTATCCTGGCCGTTCTCGGAATTGCTGAAGACGAGGTGCAGGGCAAAAAACTGATTACCCGTCATTCACTTCGCGAGCAGGCTTCCCCCCTGCATGTTCTTGTTGCCGAAGACAATATTGTCAACCAGAAGCTGGCCTGCAGGCTTCTCGAAAAAGACGGTCATTCTTATACAATAGCCAACAACGGCCTGGAGGCAGTTGAACAGTGCCGTAATTCTAAATTCGATCTCATCCTGATGGACATGCAAATGCCGGAAATGGATGGCCTGGCTGCCACAGCTGCCATTCGCGAACTGCAAGCTAGCGATGAAGAATATACATACATTGTCGCCTTAACCGCCAACGCCATGCAGGGTGATCGTGAGCGCTGCCTGGAAGCGGGTATGGATAACTATCTGTCGAAACCGATCAAAAAAGCCGATTTCGCCAGGATGCTTCAGAGCATCCAGCAGAAGGTCAACGATGACTCCCGGCACCGGTGACAAGCGCCTTATTTGCCGGCTCGGACATAACGCCTCCTCTTATCTGCCGGGCGTCAAAAAAAGAATTCTGACTTGAAGTTGGCGTTTGTTTTTTCCTCAATACTCGCTATAATGGAGTGGATTTGACAAGTTCTACCAGTTTTTTGACAGCAGGGATGTGATTTAAAATTGCGGCAGCAGGGTCTGCTTTGCGCCTTACATCTCAAAGCGCCATCAAGATGGAGGATTTGAGAATGAAAATCAAAATCACTTTTACCAGTCTTTGTATGCTGCTTTGCCTTAGCAGCTGCGACAACTCGACCCCCAAACCTGTTCTATCTGAAAATACTGACCAACCGGTACAGCAAGCGACCTCGGATGTGCCAACGCCGGAATTTCGGGAAATCACACAACCACAGGTTGAAATAGACTTGGGTCAGATTCGTGAACGTGGTAAACTTCTCGCACTTACCGGTTATAATTCCAACAGCTACTTCGTCTATAAAGGCGCGCCGCTTGGGTTTGAATACGAACTCCTTCAGCGATTGGCCAAGCATCTGAAAGTTGAGCTTGAAGTAGTGATCGTCCAAAACCTCGATCAAATTTTCAGCTTCTTAAATGAAGGCAAAGGTGACATCGTAGCATATAATATGACCATCACCAAGGAGCGCCTTGAGAAGGTCAATTTTACCAATCATCACTCCCTCATAGAGCAGGTACTTGTCCAGAAACTGCCCGACAACTGGCGCAAGCTCAAACGGCACCAGATTGACAAGCGCCTTGTCACCAATCCGGTTCAGCTGATCGGGAAACAGATTCATGTCCGCAAAGGGTCTTCCTACTATCATCGTTTGCAGAACTTGTCTGATGAAATTGGCGGCGACATCGACATTGTTGAGGTACCAGGCGATGTTGGTACAGAAGAATTGATCAGCAAGGTTTCTACTGGAGAGATTGAGTATACTGTCGCAGACGAGAATCTGGCCAAGATTAACGCGGCTTATTTGCAAAACATCGATATCCGCACGCGTGTCAGTTTTTCGCAGCGAATAGCCTGGGCCGTAAGGCATAACTCGCCTTCACTTAAAGAGGAAATCAATCGCTGGATCCGCAAAGTCAAGCTGGCGCCAACTTACAATACTCTTTACGACAAATATTACAAAAACAAGCGTTTCTTCAATCAGCGCCAGGAGAGTGAATTTTTTACGCTGACCGGAGACAAGATTTCGCCCTTCGATGAACTTATCAAAGAAGGAGCATCTCAACTGAACTGGGACTGGCGTTTGCTGGCTTCACAAATCTATCAGGAATCTCAGTTCGATCCGAAGGCAAAATCCTGGGCAGGCGCCCAGGGCTTGATGCAACTGATGCCGGCCACAGGTCGCGAATTTGGCGTTAAGAATGTGCATGATCCGGCAGACAACATTGCCACCGGCACCAAGTATCTGAAGTGGCTGGAACGATACTGGCGGGATATTCCCGATTCTACAGAACAGCTAAAATTTATCCTGGCTTCCTACAATGCCGGGCCCGGGCATGTCGAAGATGCCCGCAATCTTGCCCGTAAGTTCGGCAAAGACCCCAATATCTGGCACGGCCACGTCGAGGAATACATCCTGAAAAAATCGCAGGAAAAATACTTCAATCATCCGATTGTCAAATACGGATATTGCCGAGGTGAAGAGCCGGTTGGCTACGTCAACAAGATTTTGGGCCGTTATCAGGATTATGCGACGCTAATTGACTAAATCCTTATCAAATCTGCTTTCTTGTTTCCCATGGATTTTGTATTATGGTCTCCGAAGCATCACCGATGATTATGGGTGAGTTTGTTCTTACGACTATGCGTCCGGCCATATCAATTCAGGGGGTTTGAAAGCTGACATGTCTACCATCGATTCCCCGACGGAGCATAGTTCCGGCCACAGTTCATTTTCTCCTGACATCTTGCTGCCCGCCCTCTCGACCGGCCTGGTTAATGGGACCCTGATCGTTATTTTTCAAAGCGCCTACGCCGCTCTTATTTTTTCCGGAAAACTCTCAGATCACCTGGCCTCAGGTATGGGCTTAATGCTCTTTGGGGCGTTTATAATGGGTCTTGTCGTAGCCATTACCAGCTCCTTCTATGGCACGGTAACCGCACCACAGGATGCACCAACTGCCATTATGGCCCTAATTGCTGCATCGATGGGCGCGATGATGATAAAGACACATCCGCCGGAAGTGATTTTTACGACTATCGTCGCCGGTATTGCCTTGACCTCATTGATGACCGGCATTTTCCTTACCTTGCTCGGTCAATTTCGCCTTGGTAATCTCATTCGTTTTATCCCCTATCCTGTTGTTGGCGGCTTCCTTGCCGGCACCGGCTGGATTCTGGTGAAGGGCGCCATCGGCATTATGTCCGGACGCCCTCTCAAACTCGGTCAGGTTCACCTGGCTTTGCAGCCAGATGCGCTGATGCGCTGGATCCCCGGACTGCTTTTTGCGATTCTCCTGTTCTGGGCGATGCGTCGCTTCCGGCATTTCCTGATGATGCCGTCATTCATCCTGGCGACGATCGCCGTGTTTTATCTTGTTCTCTTAATTAGCGGCGCTTCCGTAGCCGAAGCGAGCAGCGCTGGCTTTTTACTACCGGCAATGGAAAGTGGCATTTCCTGGAATCCGCTCACCCCGGCAGCCCTTCCGCTCATTGAATGGCCGGTGATCATATCCCAGGCCGGCGACCTTGCAACGATTGTGCTAATCAGCGTAATTTCCCTCTTACTAAATGCCAGTGGCCTCGAACTTATTGCCAGGCAAGAAGTTGATCTCAATCGTGAACTGAAGTCGACAGGATTAGCAAACTTACTGTCCGGGTTCGGCAGCAGCGCCGTCGGTTATATGTCTCTCAGCCTCTCAGCTTTTGGCTATCGCCTCGGTTCGCGCAGCCGAATTGCTGGCTTTGTCTCAGCAGGCATTTGCGGTATCACGCTTTTCGCCGGTGCCGGGATTGCCGCATACTTCCCAAAACCATTGCTCGGCGGCCTTCTACTTTATCTCGGCCTTACCTTTCTCGTGGATTGGCTTTACGTCGCCTGGTTTAAACTACCGAGGAATGAATATTTCCTTGTGGTGCTCATTCTCTTAACTATCGCCGGCTTTGGTTTCTTGCGTGGTATGATGCTTGGCGTTTTAATTGCCGTTGTTCTCTTCGTGATTAACTACAGCCGGATCGAGGTTGTCAAGCATCAGCTTACCGGCGCCAACTTTCGAAGCAACGTCGATCGCGCCGTCAAGAATCGCCGCATCTTGACGCAGAATGGCGATCAGGCACTAATCCTGAAACTACATGGCTACATATTCTTCGGCACGGCAAATAACGTGCTCAACCAGGTTAAGGCGCGAGCCTTTGAACCTGACCGTCAAGCGCTAAAATATGCACTGCTGGACTTTAGATTGGTCAGCGGCCTCGACAGCTCGGCTCTGAACAGCTTTGCTAAAATGAAGATGCTTGCCGAAACTCGCGGTTTTCGCCTGGTCTTTTCTTCACTCAACGAGCAGGTGCGTAGCCGATTTGGGAAAGGCGGTATTCTGGAATCGGAGACCCGCATTATTCGCTTATTTTCCGATCTTGATCACGGCCTGGAGTGGGTTGAGGAGCAATTGCTAAAGGCCGCCAAATCCGATGAGCCGGGATCCCGCAACGGTTTAACAGGGCAGTTGCTGCTGGCCGATCTGCTCAGCACAAGCAGCACTCAACTGCCTGAAAGAATTCAGGCGGCGGCGCAACAGCTTAGCCAATTTACGGAAGAACGCACTTACCGTCCCGGCGACTATCTAATTCGTCAAGGCGCCGCACCAACCGGTATTTACATTCTCGAGACTGGTCAGGTAACCGCCCAACTCGAAGATGATAAAAACGGAACGATTCGCTTACGGCGCATGAATGCCGGCACTGTCATTGGAGAACTTGGGGTTTACCTGGGCATCCCCGCCAGCGCCGCCGTAGTTGCAAACCGGAAATGTAAAGTGCTGTTTTTATCACGTGAAGCGATCAAAGATATGGAAAATGAATCCCCGAAGCTTGCTGCCCTATTCCACAAGTTCATCGCCAGGATCCTTGGTGAACGACTTGGCAACAGCAACAAAACACTGCAGGCCTTGAGCGATTAACTCGGCCTGATTATTTTCCCCCACACGGCTTGACCGTATTGCGTCGCGAGATACAAGAGATTAACTTATCTGAAAACCGAGGCACCCTATGAATCCATTTGGCACCACCCTTAGCAGCGTGAAGCGCGACCATGCGTTGATCACACCCGATTCTCATGTGACAGCTCCCCTACCCGGTTGGACCGACACTGAAGGCACAATCCTCATTTCACCTGCAATAGGTGGCTCAACCCGCGCACAGTTCTCGCAGTATCTTGCTCAGATGGAGGTAGGTGCAAGTGCCGGTCCGCCGCCAACCGGCGTTGAACGCTTTGTTTATGTGCTACAGGGCGAATTGAAATTGTCGATCAATCGAATTAGCGAGGTGCTGACTGCCGGAGACTACGCTTTTATTCCCGCAGACAATGACCACCGCTTAACTGCCGAAAGTCCAGCTCAAATCAACGTGTTCGAGAAACGCTTTGAACCATTGGAAGGCCATAAAGCGCCTCCGGTAGTGACCGGAAAGTCTTTCGACGTTAAGGGTGAAGCCTTCATGGGTGACGAGGATGCGCAGTTACAAACCCTGCTACCAAACAATGCAGACTTTGACATGGCCGTCAACCTTTTCACCTTCCAGCCAGGCACCGCACTACCCTTCGTCGAAATTCATATTATGGAACACGGCTTATTAATGACACGTGGACAAGGTATCTATCGGCTGTCGGATAGTTGGTATCCGGTGCAGCGCGGCGATGTGATCTGGATGGCTCCATTTTGTCCCCAATGGTTTGCAGCTGTCGGCAAGGAACCGGCCGCGTATCTCTATTATAAGAATGTCAATCGTGATCCGCTTTCGGCCGGGGAGTAACTATGTCATCAATCACTATCAATTGCAATCGCCTGATGAAGGATATCGAAGCGCTGGCCGCCTTTTCCGATATGCCTGCACCGGCAATGTGCCGCATTCTTTATTCGAAAACCGATATGGCGGCGCGTGGCATGATCAAGAAGCTGGCGGAAGCTGCCGGCTTTAGCTGGCGCGAAGACGCCATCGGCAATCTCTTTATCCGCATGGATGGAAACAACCCGCAACTACCGCCAGTGGCAACCGGCAGCCATACCGATGCAATTCCCAACTCAGGCAAATACGACGGCGTTCTTGGCGTTTTAGGTGGACTAGAAGCCATGCGGGCAATTAAAGAATCAGGTAGAATGCCTCTGCGCTCACTTGAAACGATCATGTTCACAGCAGAAGAACCGACCCGTTTTGGCGTCGGCTGCATTGGCAGCCGGGCACTGGCGGGGGCTATTTCAGAGACTCAACTACTACAATTACAAGACCTGGACGGAAACGCATTTGAGGCTGTTCGGGCCGAGGCTGGTTTCAAAGCGCCATTAAATCACCTCCCGCTTGGTAAGAACTGCTACTCTCATTTTGTTGAATTGCACATTGAACAGGGTCCAAATCTGGAAGCCGCCGGTACTCAAATTGGGATTGTTACGGCCATACCGGCCTCTACCACGATGCAGATTTGCATTACCGGTGAAGGTGGTCATGCCGGAACCGTAATGATGCCGAATCGGCGTGACGCATTGATGGCGGCGGCTGAATTCGCACTGAAGGTTGAGGCAATTGCCAAAGACAATACCAGCAGCGATGCCGTCGCCACGATAGGCAAGTTTGAAGCATTTCCCTCCGCAAGCAACAGCATCCCCAACGAAGTGATTTTGACGGTTGATATCCGTGATCGCCGCTCCGAGGTGCGCGATGAGATGATGGCATCAATCGAGGCAGCACTGGCAGGCATTTGTAAAGAAAGAAAGGTGACAAGCAAGACTGTGGTGTTTAACTGTGATCCTTCAGCCGAATCGGATGAAGAGATCTTATCCATTGTCGAAGCATCCGCATCGCAGCTGGGGCTCAGCCATACGCGAATGGTCAGCCGGGCGTTTCACGATACGGCCTTCATGGCACGCCTGGTACCGGTTGCCATGATCTTCATTCCCTGCGCTAACGGGTATAGCCACCGCCCGGAAGAATATGCCTCACCGGATGATATCGAAAACGGAGTTGCGGTTTTGGCGAACACGATGTGGGAACTTGCTAATTAAAAATCAGCGTCGATTATAAAGTCTCTAACCTTACGGGATAACCTTCTAACGATGCGGCACAGTCATCGTCGCCGGATACACTTGCGACGAATCCGGGGCTGAAACCTACAACCGTTCCGCGGTGTACTCGAGCTGCTGCGAAATCGTGCATCTTTTAATTAGAAGATGCTGGCAGACAGCAAATTTCCATAACAAGGCGTCGTTATTTCAAAACTCGTCACTCTCCAATACCTCAACCTTCACCTCAACGATGCCGGCAATAATCGCATCGAGCTTGCTGGCAGCGCGATATGACAGGTCAATAATCCGCCCATTACGCCCGGAACAGCGATCATTAATTCGCACCTCTACGCTTCGCCCGTTCAGCAAATTGGTCACCCGGCAAATTGTCCCAAATGGCAGAGACGGATGCGCAGCGGTCATTCGATTTCGATTATACCGCTCGCCACTTGCCGTCGTCCGCCCCTCCAATGCATCGGAGTAATATGCTGCTTTCCCAAACTGCACATTCACATCTGAGTTGTCTCTTTCCCAAATATCAACTTCCCTAACTACCTGGGTGCCTGTTGATGGAAGATCTGCTTCTACTTTTACTTCTATTTTACCTGCCTGAAGCGCACCCAACACACGAGCCGCTTCGCGAGAAAGGTCGATGACAATCTCCCCATCTGTTGGAAAGCGGTCATTTATGCGCACCAGGACAGTTCGTCCATTGAAGAGATTGGTCACCCGGCAAACGCTATTGAAGGGTAAATTGGGATGTGCGGCCGTCAAGGCCAGGGGGTCGTATTGCTCGCCATTTGCCGTGGTGCGACCGGCTAAATTGTCGGAATAGTAAACGGCATGGCCATACTCAGTGCTCTCTGCAAATTCAAACACCAGTCTATCTGACGAGCTTTGCAGAGCTTGCCGCTTATTGCTGCTTCGTAAGATTTCGCGTCCGCGCTTGCGTGTTTTGGGGCTATCAAGGAATTCGACCTCATCATTGTCTTCGCTAGAGTCGTTCGCGAGACGGCGATGATCGACGTTCTTGTCTGTTAGCGGTTGGCAGGACATCAACGAACTGAGCAGAACTGTACTTGCGAGTAGAATAATGCTGCGAATCATGATCCCATTCCTTTTGACTTATTGAAGTATTAACCTTCCCTGGCGGCAAGTTTTTTTCTTACCCTCTTTGATTCAGCCGCTTGTTTTATATATTCTCAACGATATGAAAGTAAGTAGAAAAAGAATAGCAGCTACGACCCGAATCAATAAGTGTGCTGATCATTTCTTGACCAATAGCAGGTGGCAGACATTAACATGAGCGGAGTCAAGTTACGCCTGAAGCTATTGAAACTAAGATGGAACCGTTTCCTGGATGAGCAAGTATCCCGACTTCGTCAGTGGGAACGTGAATATTCATTTTATATTCTTTTCGGCAAGATCAGTTTCATTCTTTTGAAATATCTTTTCATTTTTACCCTCCCCTTCATCTTGCTGATACGCGGCAGCGTATATCTGCATGAAAAATTCTCACTTTATTCGTGGATATCACTTCTCGGCGGTATGATTCTGGCCGCGGCCGTAATTTTTATCTATGTGACCTTATTTCGTGGTAAACTGAGCGGGAGACTGGGCCGGCAGGAAGATTTGAGCAGTAGCTGGATTTTCTCCGGGCTGATCGTTTTTGGATATTGTATGTATGGTTTGATATTTCTTTCAGGCACTAACGCAAAAACGGAAAGTGTCCGGCAGGAGTATCATCGCCTGCATCCGATTCTGCGCATGGCCATCAGCACGCTGGTTTTCCTGGATGAAGACTTGATTATTACAGATGCAAGTCGGAAGCCTGAAGACTACCGGAAGATGGGACTAAAAACCAAGAGCCGCTCACTGCATTATGTTCAAAGTAGCGGCTACGCCCACGCGATCGACATCCGCACGAACAATCGCAATTTCATCCGCAACTTCTTCACCAAGCTGTATTTTCGGCTAATGGGATTTAACACCCTGCGCCATTATGGCACCGCTGACCATTTACACGTCTCACTTTCCAGCAAGGATATCCCCGGCGGCATATGAGTCAGCTTGATTTAGGCGCTCCCCTGCCCTCTTGATAGCATCCTGTGCGGCAGCGAAGGACAGCCGCAAGAAGCCGCGTCCGCGGCTTCCGAAAGCATTCCCAGGCACGGAAAGGATCTGATATTTCTCCAGCATGATTTCCGCCGGCGACTCCTGCCAGTCCGGTGCTACCTGCGCGAAAAGAAACAAACCGGCATTTGGCGGATTTACATGCCACTCAGGCAAATTGCGCAATACCCAGGAAAGCATATCCCGGCGCTTCTTGAGCTCTTTTCGCATATCGCTTAAGTATTCAGGCGTCGCGGGGTGTTGTAGCAAGGTTAAGGTGGCCTGCTGGCTGATGACCGGCGCGCAAGTTGTCAGATATTGATGCACACGAGTAAACGCCGGCATCATATGTCTGGGTGCAGCGGCCCATCCAAGCCGCCAACCTGTCATGCTGAACATCTTCGAAACGCTCGATATCGTCACGCAGTCTTGCCAAACCGCACGAACGCCGGATGGACGCTGCTTGCCGAAATACAATTCTCGATATACTTCGTCCGAGACGATTATGATGCCATTGCTGGCGCAAAGCCCGGCAATTTCTGCGAGTTCACTTTCCTTTAAGCAGTAGCCATTTGGATTTGAGGGCGAATTAACAATCATCAGCCTCGTGCGATTGCTGATCAAGCGGCGCAGCGCTTCTATATCAAAACGCTCCCCGGAATGTAGTGGCATCGGGTATTCTATCGGCGATCCGCCAGCCATTCGTACCAAATTGGGATAGGCAAGGAAGCCGGGGTTCGGGACCAGGGCTTGATCTCCGCGATCGAGCAAAGTATGACAGACCACGTATAGCGCTTCCTGGGCACCGCAGGTTACACAAATCTCATCAGCCGACGCCGTTGGTTCATATTGTGAAGCAATGATCTCGCGCAACGCAGGCAGACCGGCATTGGGACTGTAACCGTGTGACCAGTACGCTACCTTCTCGGCGACAGCCCTCAGCACTTCAGTCGGCGGCGGATACACCGGCTCGCCAATCGCAAGATTGATGGCGTTATTCGGGGCATTGGCCATAATTGACCGAATAGCAGATGGTGGAGGTATAAAACTCATCTCAGGGCATCTTCCAGGGCGGTCGCAGCATCTGTTTTTTCATCGCGATATTTGATAATCAGTGGTGTCGCAACAGAGAGGCCATTTGTGCGACCAAACTGACTTGTGACCGGCCTTGAGCCAGGGACAACGACTGCATTGGCCGGGATTTCCAGGGGTGCGCCAGATACAGCACGGATGACAGCTTCGTTGACACAATCATATACCGGGGTTGAGCGATTGAGATTAACCCCGGTGCCAATTACGGCGCGCCGGCCAATGATCGTGCCCTCAAAAATGCCGCAATTGCCGCCGACCATGGCTTCATCATCGACAATCACCGGCAAACTGCCGATCGGCTCCAAGACCCCACCGATCTGCACGCCGGCGCTGAGATGAACATTGGCGCCGATTTGAGCGCAGGATCCCACCAGGACATGTGAATCGATCAGGCTATTGGTGCCCACGTAAGCCCCGATATTGACATAGGAGGGCGGCATCATTATCACCCCGGGTGCCAGATAGGCGCCGGTCCGGATGCTGGATCCGCCGGGAACAATGCGCACTCTATTATCTGTGGACAACGGTTTGAGCGGGATGGTTGCTTTATCGAAAAAGCGGAAATTGTCGTCGATTGACATATCGCTCATCATCCCATAGCGAAACAAGAGCAATATACCTTTCTTCACCCAGGCATTTACCTGCCATCCATTTTCACCCGGCTCCGCAGCTCTGATACTGCCATCATTTAACGCTTCAACAAATGCTTTCAAGGCACTCTGGAGATCCACATCGGCCTGATCCGCTTTGAGTCGATAGGCGTTTTCTATTGTCTCTTTCATAGTCATTTCTCATTATTATTCACACTTACAGGTTCAAGAACTAAACTCGAATTGACGTGAATTGACAAGAATAAAAATATTATCTCGAAGCATTCACGCTGTTTGCACGATCACCGGACATTATTATAGGAGTCCGGCAACCATTTCTCGTTCCTTCAACAAGTCAAGGGCTATGAGTTCAGTACGCAGGCGCTCCCGGTTTGCTGCGCTGATTTCGCACAGCGGAAGCCGTACGCGTTCGCTCAACAATCCCATCATCGCCATTGTTGTCTTTACGGGCACCGGATTCGCTTCAACGAAGTTCAGATTCATAAGCTGCAGATATTTGTAGTGCAATTCCCGGGCTGATTGAAAATCGCCGCGCAAAGCGAAGTGGACGAGCCGGCTCCACTCATCTGGAATTTGATTAGCAATGACCGAGATGACACCGTCTGCGCCGGCAGCCAGCATTGGCAGCGTTAAGGCATCATCTCCTGACAATACCGAAAAGCCTTGCGGGCGACGGCGAAGAATTTCCATTACCTGCCCCAAATTACCAGAGGCCTCTTTAATGGCGACAATATTGGGAATATCCGCCAGCCTCAGGGTAGTTTCCGCAGAAATATTTGACCCGGTTCTTCCCGGCACGTTATAGAGAATGATGGGAATATCTGTGGCAGCAGCAATGGCGGCGTAGTGAGCATAGATGCCCTCCTGCGTCGGCTTATTGTAGCTGGGGCTAACCGATAGAATAGCATCTGCACCGAGATGCTGTGCAGTCTGCGCCATATGAATGACTTTGCGCGTATTATTACCGCCTGCGCCACAAATTACCGGCACGCGTCCGGCACTCGCCTCGATGGTCAAACGCATCACGCGCTGATACTCGTTGTCGTCGAGCGTCACGCTTTCGCCGGTTGTGCCACATGGCACCAGGCCGTCGATACCGGCCTCGATCTGGCGGTTCGCCAATCGAACCAGGGTGCTTTCATCCAATTCTCCGGAATCGGTAAAGGGTGTGACCAATGCGACATATGATCCTTGAAATTGATTGTTCATTTTCACTCCAATATGTTATTGTTTTACGATGTATTCTTATTGTTTCCGAGTTGATCTCAGACAGTGACTTCAACATCAGCAAAGAATTGCTGATGCAGACGTTGTACCACGTCTTCCAAATACGCTTCCGGGATAGTAAAGCCGAGATTGTCCCGATCAAGGCAATGCGAAATAATGCCGAGATTTACATCCGGAATTGAACTAAATACCCGTGCGGCAATTCCCGGCAATTGACCAAGGCCCTGTCCAACCAGACAGACAATACATTGCTCCCGTACTACGTCGATTTTTCCATAGCCGCTCAGCGCCTCGCAAATTTCGTCAAGGCAGCTCAGATCATCGATAGTCATTGATACGCTGACCTCGGATGTGCTAATCATATCCACAGAAGTCCGGTATCGATTAAAGACCTCAAAGACCTTGCTGAGAAACCCATAGGCCATCAACATTCTGGTCGAGGTAATGTTGATTACCGTGATGTTTCGCTTGAAGGAAATCGAGCAGACGCCGGATGGATTCGGTGCCGGATTGCGCGGCAGAATAGTCGTACCGCGGTGTTCGGGATTGCGCGTATTTCGCACAACTACCGGGATCGACTTACCGATTGCCGGGATCAGGCTTGACGGATGCAATATTTTTGCACCGAAATAGGCTAGTTCTGCTGCCTCATCAAAACTGAGAAGCGGAATTGGCTTGGGATTATGCACAATTCGCGGATCAGCGGACATTACACCATCCACGTCGGTCCAAATCTCAATCACGTCCGCATTGAGAGCGGTGCCTAAGAGTGTTGCGGAATAATCCGATCCGCCGCGGCCAAGCGTTGTTGTGTCGCCCGACGCGTTTGACCCGATAAAACCCTGGGTGATACAAACCTGTCCTTCTTGCAAAAGCGGTAGAAGCCGCTGCGAGGCGCATTTGCTAATAGCCGTCAAATCCGGTTGAGCATTGTTGTGCCGTTCATCGGTCTTCAGCACCTGGCGAACATCGAAGAAAACAGCAGGTAAGCCTTGTAGGCGACAGACTTCGGCAAGCAGCGTTGTTGACAGTAGTTCCCCAAAGCTCAGCAAGCGGTCCAGGGCTGCAGGCGACATCTCTCCGGCATCAAAGCAGTTCAAGGCATGTCGCTGCAGCTCTTTGATGAGATCATCAAACTGCTGTTGGCCGCTCTTCGTCATTGGAAAAACAGAGCAAATGTCTGAGGCAATTTGCAGGTGCCTTGCCCGCAAACGCGCCAACGCCGTGTCAAGCCCGGCTCGATCTTGCTTCGTCACAGCTTTACTGATGCCCATCAAAAGATCCGTAGCGCCACCAATTGCAGAAGCAACAACTAAGGTTTGCTTTTGGCGGCGGTCCGCGACAATTTCAGCAACGGATCTCATAGCCTCATAATCCGCGACAGAAGTGCCGCCGAATTTCAACACCAATCTCCTCGAATTCAATTTATGCCTCACTTTCCAATAATTGTTCAATTAGACTTTTATAGAAATCAACGCCATCCAAGAGCTCTTGAATACCGATGGATTCGTCTTTGGTATGTGCTTTCAAAATGTCGCCCGGGCCACCCATCAGGACTGTTCCCAGCTCTTGCAGGTAGGGTGCGTCTGAACCGAAGGGGACCACGATGCTATCCCGGCCGTCCGGAACAAAAAACTGGACCGGGTTGCTGCGAGTTGTGTAATTCACTTCGATGTCTGCCTGCAAATACTGTTCGACAAGTGCCGTCACTGTGTCACAATCATCAACCACACGCACCGTACACACAGCCACAGCGTGATCAGCAATGACGTTTCCGGCGCGCCCGCCGCTAATCGTGCCCACATTCAAGGTGGCATCTCCAAGCAGGTCGTTGCTGCCCCAATCCAATGCGCGATAGATCGCTAGTTGATCCAGAAGTTTGTTAATCGCTGAACTACCGGCCTCCGGATATCCGGAATGTGCAGCACGACCGGATGCGGTGAGTTGAAACATGAATGCCCCCTTCTGCGCGGCGACCAATTGGTTCTGCGTAGGCTCTCCATTAATCAGATATTTGCAGCGAAGGTCACTTTGCGCCATAGCTTTCGCGCCAATACTGTCTGTCTCTTCACCGACAACGACCAATATTCCCACGGCTTCGGAAGTAGCCTTCGGTAATACCTCAATAGCAGCAAGCATCGCGACGAGTGCGCCTTTGGCATCACACGCGCCACGGCCATAAATTCGCGCGTTAGATTTAGAGGATGGAATAAATGGCGGAACGGTGTCGCAATGACTGGTCAGAATCACTGAAGGATCAGGACGAAAGCTGGCAAGGATATTATAGCGGTTTTCACTAACGGGAAAGCGACGCAGGGTCATTTCCAGGCGCGCGAATTGAGATTCCAGCCAGGCAAGTGCCGCTTTTTCATTTCCGGTAACGGAAGGAATGTCGATGAATTGCTGAAGCAGTGATCCAATGTACATTAAAAAGGCCGATCTAATTTGGCAGAACGCCATTTCGACCAGCCCACTTCCATACATCAGACGTCGGTCACATAGCGCTCCATCCACATGAGTAGATGACAGTCCATGAGATATTATCTCATGACCCAACCGACAACACCTGAAATTGTCCGGTTTCGGCTATGGCCCCTTTCTGAAGATTCCTCAAGTGAAATTCAGGATTTCATCGGAATCTCATACTATTGGCAATAGCACCTCTATGCTAATTGAGCGATAAAACTATAGGAGAGATGCAAGAGAAGCAAGAAATTTTGTAAATTTATTCACCATAAAATCTCGACTGGCGAAATTTGGCAATTAAGTTGCCAAAAGCAACGGTCTCACGCAGACTGGAGAAATCTCGCTCCAGTTCCAGATTATGCCATTGATTATAACCATTCAGCAAAGCCTCCTCCAAATACAATAGCGAGGATTGGTTGTCGTGGCGTCTCGAGTAGATACGGGCGATATCATACGCAGCAGCTTGATTGACCGGATCAATTTGCAGCGTTCGCTTGAGATCGGACAAGGCAGCCTCGTCGTCGTAAAGTCTCTGGTGCGCCGAGGCGCGCGCAAGATATGCATCGGTATTTTCCGGTTGCAGAGAAATTACTTCACCAAGATCGCGAATCGCTTGAAAAAAGTCGCCGCGCTTCGTATATGCAAGTGCCCGTTGAAAGTATAGTTCCGGGTCGTCCCCGCCCTCAATTCTGGTGGCAATCGTAAAGTCGATAATTGCCTGCTCATAATTGCCCTGTTGTAAATAGATGCCTCCGCGCTGTTCGTAGCAAATCCGATTTTGCGGATCCAGAGAAATTGCAATGGATAAATCATCCAGTGCTGCGGCGTCGCGCCCAACCTTCCGTTTGATCAATGCTCGCCGGAAATAGAAGGAATAGTTTGATGGTCTCAGCAATATTGCCTGATTGAGATCCTTCAGCGCCCGTTCAAAGTTATTCGCGTTTTCAAAAAACAAGGCACGTTCAAAATAGAAATACGGATCAGCGGTATTCATGGCGCCGCGTTGCTGGTATGCGGGAATGGCCGAACCTTTCTCGCCGAGTGCATCATAGATCGCTGCTCGTTTGATATAGGCCTGGCCGTGCTCAGGCACCAGGTGAATTGTCTTCTCAAAATCATGCAGTGCCAATTCATGGCGCTGCTCAGCCAGATATACCAGCCCACGCTGATAGTATGCTTCGCCAAAAGCCGAATCTTTTTGAATCGCCATAGAATAGAACAGGAGTTTCTGTTCAGCTACCTTAGCATTGGCTGCTTTCTCGTACCAGTAATCTGCAGAATTACAAGATACGAGGAGCGTAATAATAGTAAAGACCACAAATAGCACTATGGCATCCATTAGCATCGTCATGCGATTCTTCATCATTCGATGTCCCTCACGTCAGTCTTATCAAAAGCAGTTATGCAGTCTAAGCGGCATCAAGCAGCCGCATATTGATTACTTGCTGGCTATTCTTATACATGATGACTTCTGCCGGGCCCGTACCAACCATTCCGCATTCAGAAGCGGCGCGACCTATATCAATGAGAATGCCATAGGATTCACAGAGGATTGGATTGACTCGGCGATAATCGTTTCGTATAATCGGTCATACGTCAGTGATAAACGATTTCATGTGATGTGTGGAGATAGACCAGAAAGCAATGTTATAGTCGTCCGGTTTTGCAAAAAATGAACGAGGAATTTTATTATGGCGAAAATCAAATTTTGCGGGGCCGCAGGGACAGTGACGGGTTCACGCCACCTGCTGGAGTTGAACGGGCAAAAATTGCTAATAGATTGTGGGCTTTTTCAAGGTAAGAAAAGCAACCGCCTCAAGAATTGGGAGCCCTTTCTTGTGCCACCGGCAAATATTGACAAGGTGTTTCTTACCCATGCTCATATTGATCACACCGGCTATCTGCCGCGCATCACCCGGGAAGGTTTTAGCGGCCCGATTTATTGCACCCACGCAACAAAAGAGCTCTGTGAAATCCTTTTAATGGATAGTGCCCATATCCAGGAAGAAGATGCCCGCTGGGCCAACAAGAAGGGCTACTCCAAACACAAGCCGGCGCTTCCCTTATTCACTACAGAAGATGCTGAGAAGACCATCTCGCAGCTGGTGCCGGTTCATTTTGGCGATGACCTGTTCATCGCAGACGACGTTCGTGTAAAATGGCGGGCGGCTGGCCACATTCTCGGGGCCTCAATTATCGACGTCAAAATCATGGACGGCGATGAGAGCAAGAAGATTCTGTTTAGCGGTGATTTGGGCCGCGCGAACGAACTGGTCCTCCCTAGCCCTTCCCAGGCTTTCGAAGTGGACTATCTGGTTCTGGAATCGACATACGGCGATCGTCTGCATGAAGATTTTGATCCGCATGGTCAGTTGGAGCGTGTTGTCAATGAAAGTGTTGAGCGCGGAGGGGTTTTGCTTATTCCGGCATTCTCCGTGGGCCGAACGCAAACGGTCCTGTATATACTGCGCCAGCTCGAAGAGGATGGTCGAATTCCGAAGCTCCCGGTTTATGTCGACTCGCCGATGGCAATCGAGGCCACAGAAATTTTCAAGCACCGCATCCCGGACTTAAACCTCAGCACCCGGATTGACAAGATTGAGGGCAAGGACATTTTCCAAACCAGCAACATTTGCTTCTGTAAATCTCGTCAGGAATCGATGGAGATCAATGACGAAAAAGGCCCGGCAATCATTATCTCTGCCAGTGGCATGGTAACCGCTGGTAGAATCGTGCACCATATGTCACGCCGACTGCGGGATCCGAAAAACACCGTGCTCTTTGTCGGCTATCAAGCTGCCGGCACCCGCGGACGAACCATCCTGGACGGCAGAGAATCCGTCAAGATTCATGGTAACCAGGTCCCGATTCACGCCCATATAGAGAGCATTTCCGGATTCTCCGGTCACGCAGACTATAACGAAATTTTAGCATGGCTACTGGGCTTCAATCGAGCACCGAAGCAAACCTTCCTGGTTCATGGAGAACCGGAAGCATCTGCAGCCCTGGCAGAAAAAATTCATGAGCAATTTGGCTGGAATGTGACAGTGCCGGAGTTTGGACAGAGTTTTGAGCTTGCGCTGTAGCTCACTAAGGCCTGCGGCCTGTCAGGTTCACTTGGCAGTAGCGGGTACGAAGCTGGCTATTTTCTTCTTATTCTTTAATTTTCAATCGTCAATTTTCAATACTCCAATGCTTCAATGCTTCAATGCTTCAATGTAGTAATATCATTTTCCGCGTCTTCACAAATCGGCCGGCACTGATTCTGTAAAAATAAATCCCACTGGCGACTTGAATGCCATTGCTATCAATTCCGTCCCATATAATGCGATATTTTGCCGGTTCCAGGCTTTCATCCATGAGAGTTTTTACTCTTTGACCAAGTACATTGAACACTTCTAATTTGACATCCACTGCTTCCGGTAGAGCAAATTCGATGGACGTTTCCGGGTTGAAGGGATTGGGGTAATTTTGATCGAGAAAGAAGCTGACCGGGTAGAATAACTCCGGACGGAAAACCGGGGCAGTATCGACCAAGAGGCGATCACCGGGATAGTTCGGCTTATTGGTGATGATGCGAAAAACTGTTCCAGCTTCCGGCATCACAGCGTCTACATTTTGCGGGAAAGTAGGATCCGACACATCTCCGCCGTTCCAATTGACGAGAACGGTTCTTGCCATCACCTCCGCGTTATCACGAGGGACGTAGATACCCGCCAGGCCATCCTCAACGAACGCCTGGTAACCAGCATCGCCCGGTGTTTTGTCCGCTGGATCTCGCCAGTAGATCCAGTCCGTGTAGGGATCATTATTAGCGCCGGAGACTGAATGATCGAGAGCATTGATGTTAAATATTTCCGGTCCAGTATCAAAATCAGCATCATTCAGCACCCAGGGAATCATTCGATAATCATCGCTCGGATCGTTCGGCGTATCAATTCCAATATTCCAAAGTTCAAATGGCACTTCACCCATTTCCTCGCTTTCGAATCCCCAGTAGGCATACCCGCCGGCTTCAGTAAAACGCAGCTCAAAGTCAAACGGTAAGGCTCGATCAACATTATCATTGCGTAATACACGGGAAAGAAACGTCTCGTACAGCGATCGATTGGTACCGCCGGTATGGAAACCCCAGGTGCTACCATTGGTTTGTTGACGAGATGCATCCGGCCGATCGTTGACGCCCGGAGTGAGGGGCAAGCCATCGTGCGTGGGAAAGCCATTTCTGTTAAAAGCAAATGCACCTTGAACCGGTGGCTCAATTGCTCCAGCGGCATTTGCAACCGCCTGAAACTGACTAATCTTACGCGGTGGCCCGTTTACCTGAAATTGAATGCCGTCGATAATCGGGAAATCTGCATAGAGGCCCTGCATAGTCGGTTGATTATTAAGCAAAACTTCGCCACTATTCATATTTTTCAAGCGCCAGACAGTCTGGCTGTCCGACAAGTCTTCAAAAAATTCTACTTCGTATTGATCTCCGGTAATCAAAGATGCGTCTGCCACGACAGGTGTTAGATTGATCGAAAATCCTGACCTGATATCAACGGACAACGTATCCTTCCACAACGTCGTCGGTTTCCATACCTGTATGGGTAATACCAGACTACCGGTAGCTTCAAAGTAGTCGTAACTGATCTGGTATGGTATAATCAGTTTGTCGCCAAGAGCTGGCGCTGTTGCAACGAAGCGAAGTTCAGAGCTGCTCCCGGAATAGCTGCCATTGAAATCTAATCCGCCGATTTCGGCACCGTTGACAATCAGCCGCTGAACGTCATGCCGATCATCCGGCATAAATACCTGATAGGCAAGTTGAATCGTCTCTCCATGATTCGCCACCAGATCCTGTCGCCCGTTCTCCCAGTCAAATTCTACGTTGATAATGGAAATTTCCGGACGTAGCCGAACTTCTCCCAAGAGCCCTGGAATCTCTACCGTGCCAGTATCGGTTTGAAAGATAACATCGAGTTCATGGGGATAACGGCGATTATCAACTGTTAGTTGTCCCGTTGCCCAAAGATTATCCCCGGCCAGGCTATCATCATGCTGACCGTCATTAAACAACGGGAATTGAAGTTCCTCTTGCTCCTTACGAGAATCACGCAATATCACTGTAGCGGATTGAACAACTCGATCTTTCGCATCTATTTGAATGTCAAGCGTCGAAGTTGCCGTGGAGTGATCACTCTTGATCGCGGCTCGCGGTATACGATCAAGTCTCGGGTATTGACTTGAGACAAGGTCCGCCAGCGACTTCAGGCGAGTTATTGACGAATAGCGATCGCCTCCCGGTTCAACGGCGCCGATCAGGACGTAGACAATTTCCTGCATTCCGCCGCTTGCGATCGTAAAAGGCCCGGTCGAGATCGAGAATCGCCGATCTCCCGGCGGCAAATTATCTCCATTGCCATCTACATCGCCAAGATTGCCCATGGGGTCCGCTACCGGATCTCCACTAAATTTCAAGCGAATGGGCTGTCCGCGCTCAGGTCCGGAACCGGCCAGATAAGGAGTCGGATTTTCAATATCAAACGTTGGTGTGTATCCACGAAGCCGGTTAAACCAACCGAGCGTTGAGTTATAGTCGCCGAGGGGCGGATCACAAATCGGGCAAATCCGCTGCCAGGTTAAGCCGAGGATATCCAAATTTCGGAAGCCCGGTAGAACCAGAAAGTCGACAATTGCGCTGCCGGAAGGATCTGCTACAATGGGTCCCTGGAGCAGATGATAGCCGATTGCTGCCGGCGGCAGTTTTTTCTCATCAAATGCGTCGTCGATATCAGTGCCGTTCCACACATAAGCGAGATTCGCGAGAGAATCCGATCCGGCAAGATCGTTACCAAAATTGCCCAGATCAATATCTGTCCAGATCCCAAAATACATATCATTAATCTGAAACGTCGATCGATTAACGAGACGCGTTCGGCGGAACACCATATCATCAAACACCGGATTTTCCATGGTCCAAAACGTCGATTGAATTTCCAAACCCATCGAAGGAGAACCGGTGAAATCCCGAGACGTCTCCGAATCAAGATCGTTGCTTACGATCCATATCATCTGCTTAAATCCCGGTATGCCCGGCATATCAATTCCGCGATCCCAAACGCCGTTCTCATTTACATCGATATAAGGCGCGCCCCACTGGCCGGGCCAATTTTCCCAGGCAAAGCGATATTCATCACGCAATGCCTGGATTTCCTCGAGTGTAACCTGATCTTCGGGAATATTATAGGTTTCTGCAGCGTCTAAAAGCAGCGCCTCATCTGTCGCAGCATCAACATCCTTCAGAATGCGCCAGAGCCTGACATCCGGATCACTTGGGTCTTGAGGCTCGCCGGACGCCAAAATTCTTCCCGGTAGATATCCACTAATATAGGTTGAACCGCCGGCCCGTAATGGCACGTTAGAATTTGGATCATCGACGATCCCCGCCCACATTAATCCATCTGCGAACACACCACTGATCGACTGATCCGGAAATAAACCACCGGAATCACCGGTGTAGGGATTGCGCCCGGATTGTCCATCCCAAAGTACCCAATAGCTCCATTCGTTGGTATTGAGCGTCGCGCGGATAGGCTTATCGCTCTGTTTTGCTACGTTATTTTGGGTTGGAAATTTGCCTGCTTTTGATTGAGACAGCAATGGCAGGCAAAGTGACAGGATTAACCACGAAGTTGCGTGAAGAATCGCGAAGGAACGCGAAGGAAATCGGGTGGCAGTGGCAGGTACGAAGCTAGCTATTTTTTTCTCATTCTTCATTTTTCAATCGTCAATTTTAAATGCTTCAATACTTCAATGTAGCAAAATCATTTTCCGCGTCTTTACAAATCGGCCTGCACTGATCCTGTAAAAATAGATCCCACTGGCCACCCGGCTGCCATTGCGATCACTTCCATCCCATATAACGCGGTATTCCGCCGGTTCCAGGCGTTCATCCATTAAGGTTTTTATGCGCTGACCGAGCACGTTGAACACTTCCAGCTTCACATCCACCGCTTCCGGCAAGGCAAATTCGATGGTTGTTTCCGGGTTGAAGGGATTGGGATAGTTTTGATCCAAAAAGAAGCTGACCGGGTAGAATAACTCCGGTTGGTAGACAGGCGCTGTATCGACCAGCAGTTTGTCACCTGGCAAATTCGATTTCTGCATAATGATACGAAAGACAGTGCCGGTTTCCGGCATGAGCGCATCGACATTGGCCGGGAAGCCAGGATCATCGACCACACCGCCATTCCAATTGACAAGAACGGTTCGCGCCATTACTTCGGCACCACCAAAGTCATAGGTGCCGGCAAGTCCATCTTCTACAAACGCCTGATACCCGGCATCACCCGGTGTCTTATCGTCCGGGTCTCGCCAGTAAATCCAGTCTGTATAGGGATCGTTATTGGAACCTGAAACTGCATGATCAAGAGCATTGATGTTGAACACTTCTGCCCCTGTGCCAAAATCAGCATCGTTCAATACCCAGGGGATCATACGATAATCGTCAGATGGATCGTCCGGGGTGCCAATGCCTGTATTCCACAACTCAAACGGCACCTCCCCCATTCCACCGGTCTCGAAAGCCCAGATTGCATAACCAACTTCTTCAGTAAAGCGCAGTTCGAAATCAAACCGTATCGCACGGTCAATATTATCATTGCGAAAAACACGAGCAAGAAAGGTTTCATAGAGCGAGCGTCCTGTGCCACCAGTGTGAATTCCCCAGGTACTGCCGTTGGTTTGTTGACGAAACGCATCCGGCCGGTCGTTGACGCCTGGCGTGAGCGGCATACCATCATGGGTCGGAAAGCCATTGCTATTAAATGCAAACGCGCCCTGGATTGGCGGCTCAATCGGACCGGCCGCATTGGCAACAGTTTGAAAATGCTTGACGCCCGGCGGCGGACCCGCCACCTGAAACTGAATGCCGTCAACAACCGGGAAGGGATGATTCGCGTCGGGAGCGATAGGCTCATTTTCAAGTAGCAGTTCGCCGGTAGTTATATTGGTCAGTTGCCAAATGGTTTGACTATCCGCAGGATTATCAAAAAACTCGATCTGATATTGATCGCCGGTAACTAAGGACGCATCTGACACAAGCGGAATCAGATTGGCCGAAACTGCAGATATTCGAACAACGTCGAGCGTGTCCTGCCAAAGGGCAGTTGGCTTCCAAATCTTTATGGGGATCTCAAGCGTGCTAGTCATCCGGAAGCCGTCATAATTAATCTCATATGGCACCTTCAGTTTTTCTCCCACAAACGGCGCAGTGGCAATAAAACGGAACTGCGGGCTATTAGCCAGGATTTGTCCTTCAAAGCTTAAATCATTTATCTCGACATTGTTGACAAATAGTTGCTCAATGGTATTCCTTTCATCCTCTGCGGATAATTTGTAAGTGAGATGCACCGTCTCACCATGATTCACAATTCTATCCTGTCGACCATTCTCCCAATCTACCTGTACATCAACAATAGAAGGCTCCGGTCGCAGCCGGACATTTCTCAACACTTCCGGGATAATTTCTGCTGACTGAAATTGATGAATGACAACATCCATAATGTAGGGATAAGGGCGATTTAGAAAGGTAATAGGCCCGGCAACCATAATATTGTCATTTGCTATGCTATCCCCGAGAATGCCGTCATCACGAAGCGGATTCGTAAAGTCATCATCAATCCCACGCGAATCTCTAAAAACCACTTCCGCTCGATCAAATTGGCGATCCTTCAGATCAACAGTCACATAAACGGTATTATCATTGCTGGTATAGGTGATGTCGAGCTTTGCTTCAGGAACATTGTCAAGGTGAGGATACTGAGCTTTTGCAGTCTCGGCACGTCTCTTGAGTTTAGAGATCGCATCATATCGATCTCCTGCCGGATCAATCCCGCCAATCAAAGCAAATGTCACCTCCTGCGTTTCTCCGGGCCCCAAAGAGAACGGACCGCTGGACAGGGCATAGCGGCGATCCCCTGGCGGAACGTTATCCCCATTGCCGTCCACATCGCCAAGCAGACCGAGAGGATCGTTAACCGGATCACCACTATGCGGCCATTTGGTTGGGAAGCCTTGATTCGGTCCCGAACCAACTGTATAGGGTGTGGGATTTTCCGTATCGAATGTCGGTGTATAACCGCGAAGAGAATTGTACCAGGCCAGTGTCAAACTATAACCGGATGGCGGCTTCCACCAAATAAAGCCGCCAAACCAAATAAAGGAACCGGCCGGTAAGTTGATATAGCCTTCAAGCTGCTCATTGTTAAACCAGGCAACCTCACCCGGCGCTGCCACGATTGGCCCTTGTAGCAGTAAATAACCTACGGCACCCGGTGGCAAATTCTTAGCCGCAAACCGGCCATCCTCATCCAATCCATTCCAGGTATAGCCCAATCCGAGCAGGGAGTCGGAACCTGTCAGGTCGTCGCCAAAATCGCCGAGATCCGTATCCGCCCACATACCAATGTACATATCGCGGATATTAAACTGAGACCTATTGGTCAGGCAGCTCTGCCGAAAAACAAAATCATTATATATCGGATTCTTCATCGTCCAGAATGCTGATTGAATCTCCAATCCCATGGGCAGCGAACCGAGGAAGTCTACGGAGGTTGGCAGGTCAAGGTCGTTTGTAACAATCCAGATCATCTGCGAAAAACCAACTACGCCCGGCATATCAAGGCCGCGGTCCCAGCTACCGTTATTGTTAATATCAACATAGGGCGCTCCCCATTGAGCCGGCCAGTTTTCCCAATCATAACGGTATTGTTCGCGCAGCACCTGGATGTCTGATGCAGTCACCTGCCCGATAGGCAAGTCGAAAGTTTCAGCAGCATCTTCCAGCAGTTCCCCATCCGATGCCGTCTCGAAGTCGCTGCGAATTCGCCAAAGTCGCACGTCAGAATCATCCGGACTTTGCGCTTCGCCGGACGGCAAAATCCGCCCCGGGAGGGAACCGCTAATGTAGGTTGAACCATTAGCGCGCAATGGCATATCTGAATTCGGATCATCGACAATTCCGGCCCAGAGCAAACCATCTGCAAACACCCCGCTCACTGATTTTTGCGGATAGAGTCCACCAGCATCTCCAGTGCGCGGATTTCGTCCGGATTGTCCATCCCAAAGCACCCAATAGCTCCATTCATTGGTGTTGAGTGTCGCACGGATAGGCTTGTCGCTCTGTTTGGCCAGTTTTTTTTGCATTGGAAATTTGCTTGCTTTTGATTGCGATAGCAATGGCAGGGAAAGCGAGAGGATTAACCACAATGTGACGCGAAGAACCGTGCTGCAGTTGGCGGTCGGCGGTCGGCGGTTTGCGGCAGTGGCAGGTACCAAGCGTGCTATTTTTTTCTCATTCTTCATTCTTCAATCGTCAATTTTCAATGCTTCAATGCTTCAATGCTTCAATGCTTCAATGCTTCAATGTTTCAATGTTTCAATGTTTCAATGTTTCAATGTTTCAATGTTTCAATGTTTTAGCGTAGCAATATCATTTTCCTGGTCTTCACAAAGCGCCCGGCGCTTATCCGATAGAAGTAAATCCCACTGGCTACCTGGCTGCCTTTCCCATCACTTCCATCCCATATAACGCGGTATTCCGCCGGTTCCAGGCTTTTATCTATTAAAATCTTCACCCTTTGACCAAGCACGTTGAACACTTCCAGTTTAACGTCTGTCGCTTCCGGCAAAGCGAATTCGATGGTTGTTACCGGGTTGAAAGGATTGGGATAGTTTTGAGCCAGAAAGAATGACTCCGGGTAGAATAGCTCTGGTCTATAGACCGGCGAAGTATCTACTGTTAATCGATCACCAGCACGATTTGGTTTATTCGTAATCAGGCGGAATACAGTGCCAATTTCCGGCATTACAGCCTCAAGATTATTGGGGAATGCCGGATCATCTACCTCGCCACCGTCGAGGTTTACGAGCACAGTTCGGGCAATAACTTCCCGGCCGCCAAAGTCGTAGGTGCCGGCAAGTCCATCCTCAACAAATGCCTGATAGCCGGCGTCTCCCGGTGTCGTGTCATCCGGATTTCGCCAATACACCCAATCCATATAAGGATCATCATTTCCGGGTGAAATCGCATGATCCAAGTTATTAATATTATATACTTCCGAGCCGGTACCAAAATCGGCATCATTAAGCGCCCAGGCCACCATCCGATAATCGTCACTAGGATCATCCGGCGTGCCAATGCCAATATTCCATAATTCAAAGGGAACTTCGCCCATTCCCCCGGTCTCGAATGCCCAGTTTGCATAACCGCCATCTTCGGTAAAGCGCATTTCATAGTCAAAAGCACCGACCCGCTCACTGTCATCGTTCCGCAATACCCGCGCAAGGAATGTCTCATAAAGAGAACGAGTTGTTCCCCCGGTATGAAAAACCCAGGTCGCACCGTCCGTTTGTTGCCGATTTGGATCCGGTTGATCATTTAAACCCGGCGTCAGCGGTAACCCATCATGCGTTGGGAAGCCGGAATTATTGAGTACATATGCAGCTTGTGTTGGCGGGTCTATTGGACCAGCAGCGTTCGCAACGGTTTGGAAATGCTTAAATCCAGTTGGTGGAAAGGTCACCTGGAATTGAATGCCGTCCACAACCGGAAAGGGATGCTGGGGATCGCTTGCAACAACCTGATTGTCGAGCAAGATCTCATCGTTCCTTAAATTGGTCAGTTGCCAAACAAGCTGAGTGTCGGCCGTTTCCTGAAATGTAATCACATATTCATCACCGGTGACCAATGCCGCGTCAGCAACAATGGACACCAGATTGATCGGTGCCTCCGCGGGGCTTGCACTGACATCCAATGTATCTTGCCAGAATAGCGTTGGATCCCAATCGAATACAGGTATCTGCAACGTATCTGCATAAGTGAAGTAGTCATAACTAATTTTATACGGGATGCTTGTCGATTGTCCGTCGCCCGGTGCAGTCCAAACGAATAAAAACGCAGGGCTTTTCACAAGAGAGTCCGACATGACAATCCCATTATCAATTTCCACATCGTTAATGATCAAACGCTCGATATCATCGATGTTCCCGGGAACAAGCAGGTCAAAAGCGACATGAAATTCCTCTCCAAAGTTTGCTTTGCGATCTTGTCTGCCATTTTCCCAGACTAAGTGAGCATCAACCAAATCGATCTTCTTCCGCAATCGGATGTTTTTGAGAATACCAGGAAGTGTCTCTTGACCATGAGAGGTTTCAAGCGTCAAGTCGGCAGCATGCGGATATCGACGATTGTCGATATTCAACAAGCCGCTCCCCCAGATATTGTCACCGGCTAAACTATCATCATGCAATCCGTCATCAAAGAGGCGCAGTGGAAAGTCGCCATCGATACCTCGACTATCTCTTAGAACGACACGTGCAGAATTAAATTGCCTATCCGCCGCATCAATCGTAACTGCAATGGACGTCACTTCTGTTTTGTTGTCAATTTGAATTGATGCCCTGGGCACATTGTCCAACTGAGGATATTCTTGAGCAAGCACCTGACTACGAGTTTTGAGCTGGTTGATCGCGGAGTAACGATCTCCGACGGGCGTGACCGCGCCAATTAGCGCAAATACAGCTTCCTGGCTTTCGCCCTGCGCCAAAGTAAATGGCCCAGTTGAAATCATTTGACGTCGGTCGCCCGGAGGAAAATTATTACCGTTTCCGTCAACATCACTCACAATCCCCATCGGATCAGATACAGGATCTCCGCCTAAAGGCCATTTTGTTGGCATACCTTGATTGGGCCCGGAGCCGACGGTATACGGTGTTGAATTCACTACGTCAAAAGTCGGCGTATAGCCGCGCAATAAATTAAACCAGCCAAGGGTCATATTGTAGTCGCCAATCGGCGGATCAGCCAGGGTGCTTCCGGCCGCAAACCAGATCAATGACGTTGCCGGTAAGTTTTGTTCTTCGACACGCGGCCCTTGCAATAGCTGATATCCGGCAGCCCCCGGCGGTAATCCCATGTCAAGAAATTGATGATCTTCATCCATTCCGTTCCAGATGTAGCTTAACCCGAGCAGGGAATCTGATCCCGCAAGATCATCTCCAAAATTACCGAGATCAAAATCGGTCCACATGCCAAGATACATGTCGTGAATATCAAATTGCGATTTATTGATCAAGCGCGTCCGACGGAAAATAACATCATCGAATATGGCATTCTTCATCGTCCAAAATGTGGACTGCACTTCCAGCCCCATAGATGGAGAACCGGTGAAGTCATCTGTCGTTTCTGAGTTTAAATCATTGGTAACGTGCCAAATTAATTGTGCATATCCAGGCAGTCCCGGTAAATCGGTGCCGGCATCCCAAATATCATTGCCGTTCACATCGATGAAAGGTGCGCCAAGATGACCGGGCCAATTATCAAAATCGTGGCGATATTGTTCGCGCAGTGTCTCTATGTCGCCTGGCGTAATTTGATCAATCGGTATCCCAAAACTCACATGGGCATCAATGAGCAAAGTAGAATGGTCAGCCGTTTCAAAATCGCTGCGAAGGCGGTAGATTCTAACCTCCGGATGAGACACATCCTGCGCTTCGCCTGACGAAAGAATCCGGCCGGGCTGGTTGCCGCTTATGTAAGTAGACCCGCCGGCGCGAAGTTGAACATCTGCACTCGGATCATCGACAACCCCCGCCCACATCAACCCATCTGCAAATACATGCCCAATCGCCTGATCCGGGTAAAGACCACCGGAGCCGCCCGTCAGCGGATTTCGTCCGGATTGCCCATCCCAGAGCACCCAATAGCTCCATTCATTCGTATTGAGCGTTGCGCGGATTACCTGATCCCCTTGTCTGGCCAGTTTTTTTTGCATTGGAAATTTGCTTGCTTTTGATTGCGGTAGCAAAGGCAGGCAAAGCAGGAGAATTAACCACGAAGTTGCGCGAAGAACCGCGAAGGAACGCGAAGCAAATCGGGAGGCAGTGGCAGTGGCAGTGGCAGTGGCAGTGGCAGTGGCAGTGGCAGTGGCAGTGGCAGTGGCAGTGGCAGTGGCAGTGGCAGTGGCAGGTACGAAGCTAGCTGTTTTTTTCTCATTCTTCATTTTTCAATCGTCTATTTTCAATTTTCATTTTTTCAATGCCTCAACGTAGCAGAATCATTTTCCGCGTCTTCACGAACCGCCCGGCGCTGATCCTATAAAAGTAAATCCCACTGGCCATCTGGCTGCCATTGCTATCACTTCCATCCCATATGACACGGTATCCCGCCGGTTCCAGGCTTTCATCCATTAGGATCTTCACGCGTTGACCAAGCACGTTGAACACTTCCAGTTTCACGTCTACCGCTTCCGGCAATGCAAACTCGATGGTTGTTTCCGGGTTGAAGGGATTGGGATAGTTTTGATCAAGAAAGAACGTTTTAGGATAAAATAACTCCGGTCGAAATACCGGCGCCGTATCGACGAGCAAACGATCACCAGGATAGTTTGGCTTATGGGTAATGATGCGAAAAACAGTACCGGTCTCAGGCATTAAGGCATCGACATTGGCCGGGAAAGTGGGATCCTCAACGTCGCCGCCATTCCAGTTCACCAGACACATTCGCGCCATCACTTCTGTGCCGGGAATTCCGTAATTGCCCGATGCACTATCATTAACAAATTGTTGATATCCGGCATCTCCCGGCGACCTATCATCCGGATCGCGCCAGGTGAACTGATCTGTTTGCGGATCATTGGTGACCCCGGAAACAACATGATCGAGCGGATTGAGATTAAACACGCCCCGTCCGGGGGCAAAGGATACCTCATCCAGAACCAGTGGAATCATACGAAAGTCGTCGCTTGGGTCATCCACGGTGTTGCTCCCAATATTCCACATTTCGAAGGGGACATGCCGTACGGTTCCGCCGACATTTGCCCAATTTTCACTGTCGGTGAAGCGCAGTTCATAATCGAATGGCAGTGCCCGGATGGCATTATCTCCGCGGAGCACCTGCGCCAGAAATGCCACGTATGAGCGATCTGTAGTGCCACCGGTATGAATTCCCCATGTGCTACCGTTGGTTTGTTGCCTGCTGGCATCCGGACGATCATTGACTCCCGGAATCAGAGGCTGACCATCATGAGTCGGAAACCCATTGCTGCTAAAGGCTAATGCAGCCTGCACTGGCGGGTCGATAGGCCCGGCGGCATTGGCAACAGTTTGAAAATGAAGAAATCCCGCGCCAGGCGTTGTCACCTGAAATTGGATGCCGTCTACCACAGGGAACGGATGTGAAGCGTCTGCCGCAACAGTTTGATTTTCCAGCAGTATCTCAGCGGTTGTCACGTTTCTCAGTTGCCAGCGTGGTTCATCTGCCAGGGGATCCTCCATAAACTCTACCAGATATTGATCTCCGGTGATCAAAGAGGCATCGGCGATAATGGGTAAGAGATTGGCGGCATTGCCGCTCTGCTTGACGACATCAAGAGTATCCTGCCAGAGCGTTGTCGGATCCCAGATTTTGATAGGGACTTTGAACTCTCCGTCGATTCGAAATAAGTCATATTGCATCTGCCAACTAATTGCCAGCGAATCGCCGACTTGGGGCGCTACAGCCGTAAATCGGAAATCGGGGCTAACTATGCGCGAATCGTTGAGGAAAGTGAGTGACTCTATACCATTACCATTGACAGTTAGCTGTTCAATATCATTTGCATCATCAGGAAAATACAAGTCATAGGATATATGGATGGTCTCACCATGATTAGCATAATTGTCCTGGCGGCCGTCTTCCCAGGTCTGCCTCACGTTGACTAATTGCGGTCGAGGGCGCAGGGAGATGGCATCTGAAATGCCGGGAAACTCCTTGTTGCCGGATTCAGTGATGAGCTTCAGAGTAGCTGTATTCGGATAGCGCCGATTTGCCACCGTAACCGGGACGCTGCCCCATATCTTGTCTCCCGCGACACCATCGCTGTGCTGACCGTCATCAAAGAGGGAGATATCGATATCCGGCGCCCGTCCTTCGGGATCACTCAGTTGTATGTTCGCGGATGAGGCATCATAGCTATTTCTCAGATCTACCTGAATTTGCACAGTGGTTTCGCTACGTCCGGGCGTCAGCCGAACATCTATTTCTGGATACGCATTCTGCTCAAACCATGCTTGCTTTAGATTTTCAGCCACGGTCTTCAGTTTGGTAATTCCGCCGTATCGTCCGTTTACATGGTCTAATGCGCCGATGGTAGCGAGAACAATTTCCTGTGTATCGCCTGCGGCTAAAACAAAGGGGCCGCTCGACATCCAATAGCGGCGATCACCCGGCGGGAAGTTATTGCCTGCGCCGTCAACATCCCCCGCAAGCCCCATGGGATCTGTAACCGGGTCTCCGCTCAAGGGCCACTTTGTTGGTTGCCCTTGCCTTGGGCCAGATCCAATTTCCCGTGGTGTTGGATTAGCAATGTCAAAGGTAGGCGTATAACCGCGAAGTCGATTATACCAGCCCAGCGTAAAGTGGTAGTCTCCCAGCGGTGGAACGCCTAGAGGCGAGCCGGCAGCCTGGTAGCCGAAGCCTATTGCCGAGAGATTCCTGTAGCCGGTCACAGTACGAAAATCAAAAATCGCGGCATCTCCGGGCGCCTCAACAAGCGGGCCTTGCAATAACAAATGTCCCGCAGCCGCTGGAGGTAGGCCGATTGCAGCATATTGCCTATCCTCATCGGCCCCGTTGTAGACATATGCCAGACCCAGCAAAGAATCGGAGCCAACAAAGTCATCGCCAAAATCACCGAGGTCCATGTCGGACCATATGCCGATATACATATCATCGATATCAAACCCGGATTTGTTGATGAGCCGAACCCGCCGAAAGAAGATGTCATCCAATGACGCATTATCGCTTATCCAGAAAGTATTTTGAATCTCCAATCCTAAAGGTAGTGAGCCATTCCAATTCTGCACATTTGCCACATCCAAATCATTCGTCACATGCCAAATGGTCTGCCGCGCATTTGCCATACCGGGGATATCCGTGCCGGGGTCCCAGGCATCATTCTCGTTCACATCCACGTATGGCGCCCCAAGATCTCCCGGCCAATCTTCCCAGTCGGCCTGATAACGGCTACGAATCAGCTCAATTTCCGCCTCGGTAACGGACACAATCGATTTCTCGAATTGCTCAGCCGCATCACTTCTCAATTGAATATCCGTCAGCGAGGCAAAATCCGGGCGAACGCGATACAATCTCACCTCCGCATGCGCTGGATCCTGAGCCTCTCCTGAAGGCAGGATACGTCCCGGTCTGCTGGAGCTAATATAGGTGGATCCACCAACCCGCAATGGAAGAGCACTTGTCGAATCATCTACAATACCACCCCACACAATGCCATCAGCAAAAACGCAGCTGATTTGCCGAAAAGGAAATAAGCCACCGGAATCGCCTGTCAGCGGGTTGCGGCCTGATTGCCCATCCCAAAGCACCCAATAGCTCCACTCGTTTGTGTTAAGGGTAGCGCGAATAACCTGATCAGTTTGTATGGTCAAGCTTTTTTGCATTGGAAATTTGTTTGCTTTTGATTGCGGTAGCAAAGGCAGAGTGAAGAACAGGATCAACCACGAAGATGCGCGAAGGAACGCGCTGCAGTTAGCGGTCGGCGCTTGGCGGTATGTGGCAGTGGCAGGTACCAAGCTAGTTATTTTCTTTTTATTGGTCATTTCTCGTTCGACATTTGTCATTTCACTCTTCGATCTACAAATATCTTAGAAGGGATGGCCGATTTTCTGAAAATTAAATTGCATAGTCCACAAAAGAAATGGGTAAATTCCTTCAATCCTTCAATCCTTCAATCCTTCAATCCTTCAATCCTTCAATCCTTCAATCCTTCAATCCTTCAATCCTTTAGCGTAGCAAAATCATTTTCCGCGTCTTTACAAATCGCCCGGCGCTCAGGCGATAAAAATATATTCCGCTGGCGACCTGGGCACCAGTGCCGGTACTTCCATCCCACAAAACGCGATATTCCGCTGGTTCGAGGGATTCATCTACCAGCGTTCTAATCCGCTGGCCGAGCATATTGAATATCTCCAGTTTTACGGTTGCAACTCCAGGGATTGCAAATTCGATGGTAGTTTCCGGGTTAAAGGGGTTAGGATAATTTTGGAGCAGAGAAAAGCTCTTTGGGTAAAACAGTTCTGGTTGATAGGCCGGTGCCGTATCAACCAGCAATCTATCGCCCGGCCAATGTGGTTTATGCATAATGATGCGAAAAACAGTGCCAGGTTCCGGCAAAGCAGCATCCAGGTTTTCCGGGAAAGCCGGATCACTTACCGCACCGCCATTCCAATTTACAAGGACCGTACGCGCCATGACCTCCAGGCTTTCAAATTGATAGATGCCAGCCTGCATGTCGGCCACAAACTGTTGATAACCAGACTCTCCAGGACTCTTGTCCTCAGGATCATGCCAATAGATCCAGTCAGTATACGGATCGTTGTCACTGCCTGATACAGCATGATCCAGCGCGTTGATATTAAAAACTTCTGGACCGGTAGCAAAATCTTCGTCGTTTCGCACCCATGGAATCATGCGATAATCATCCGTGGGATCATCAGGCGTATTGATGCCAATATTCCATAGTTCAAAGGGCACTTCCCCTATTTCCCCGCTCTCAAACGCCCAGGCTGCGTAGCCTCCGGCTTCTGTAAAACGCAACTCAAAATCGTATGATAAGGCTCGATCAAGGTTGTCCCCACTGAACACCCTCGCCAAATAGGTTTCATACAAGAAACGATCCGATCCTCCTGTATGAACCCCCCAGGTGCTGCCATTGGTCTGCTGTCTAGTGGCATCCGGGCGGTCATTCACACCTCGGATTATCGACTGGCCATCATGGGTTGGAAAACCATTGTCATTGAAGATAAATGTCCCCTGCACAGGCGGATCAATAATTCCAACAGCGTTAGAGACCGTTTGGAAGTGCTTTACAGCAAAAGGCGGTTGACTGACTCGGAATTGGACCCCGTCGACAACTGGAAATGAAACGTTTTGATCAGTTCCCGGAATCTGATTTTGCAGGAGCAATTCACCGCTACTCAAGTTCGTCAAGTGCCATACTGTCTGGCTATCGGCAATTCCAGTGCCGAAGTCTATCTGATATATATCGCCGGTAATTTGTAAAGCATCAGCAATCAGCGCCACAGCATGCTTATCGTTGGCACGGACCGAGAAGACCTCTAGCATATCCCGCCAGAGAGCTGTAGGCGTCCAGGGATGGACAGGCAATGTAATGCTCCCGATGGTAAGGAATTGATCATATTCGACACTGTAAAGGAAAGTCAGCGAATCAACATTCTCAGGTGCTTCAACAACAAGCTTGAACTCATCGCTTTGCAAAATATTGAGGGGCCTAAAGCTAATGTCCTTAATTTCAACGCCATTTATCGATAGCTTTTCAATTCGGTTCACATAATCGTTGTGAAGCATGTCGAAGGCAATGTGAGCTGTCTCCCCGTGATTAAGCTGCCCATCTTGCCGGCCATTTTCCCAGACTTGCCGGAAGTTGATCAATTCCGGAGTCGGGCGCAGAGAAAGCATCTCTTGAATATTATCAAATTGCTTACTGCCCTGGTTGGAGTCCAACAGCAGAGAAACTTCATGCGGATAACGACGGTTGCTTAAACGGATTTCGCGGCTACCCCAAATGCCATCTCCGGCCAGGCTATCATCGTGCATACCATCATCGAACAAATCAACGCGAATTGATGATAAATTGCCGGAGACGGGAGTAACCTCGAATGAGGCGCTCAATGCTTCATAGCTATCCCTTAGATCCAATACGATACGGAGAGTCGTTTCTTCAGCATCTGATTGTTTATCGATATTGACATAAGGAAACGCATTCAAGTCCCGGTACGTCTGCTGGAGATTTGCAGCGAGATGCTTCAGGTTTTCCAGGGCACCAAAACGGCCATTTACCTGATCATTTCCGCCGAGAATGGCAAGCACAATTTCCTGGGTGTCACTACTGGCCAGGGTAAAGGGACCACTTGAGAGAAAATAGCGGCGATCTCCCGGAGGGAAATTACTGCCCTGGCCATCAATGTCGCTGATAAATCCGAAAGGATCCAATAAAGGATCTCCGTTAAGCGGCCATTTGGTAACTTGCCCCTGCAAGGGGCCGGAGCCAACAAACATGGGACGAGGATCTTCGAGGCGAAATTGCTTTTTGTCAAAGCCATTCAGGATATTGTAAGTAGCAATACTCCATCCATACTCATATCCGTCACACTGCACGGGTGTTCCCGCGGCGAACCACACAAAAGAGGATGGCGGGAGATTCTGCATATCAGCAACGTCACGAAAATCAAAAATAGCCCGCTGCCCCGGAGCGTCAACGCGTGGTCCCTGCAGGAGTAAATGGCCAATAGCCGGCGGCTTTAGAAAATTGGCAGCGAACTCGGAATCCACATCATTGCCATTGTAGGTATACGCGAGGGATAGTGACGAATCGCAGCCAACAAAATCATCTCCAAAATCGCCGAGATCGGTATCCGCCCAAATGCCGATATACATCTCGTGCACATCAAACGCTGATTTATTGATCATCCGCGCCCGCCGGAAAATCACGTTTTCCAAACCAGGGATTTTCTCCGTCCAAAGGGTGTGCTGAATTTCCAAACCGATGCCGGGAGAACCAGAAAAATCCCGTGGTATGGTTGTTACATCAAAATCATTGGTGACAAACCAAATAGTTTGAAGCGCATTGGGCATACCTGGTGTGTCAACTCCGGGGTCCCAACTTCCGTTCATGTTTGTATCAACATAAGGCGCGCCCAGGTGCACCGGCCAGTTCTCCCAATCAGTACGATAGCGATTACGCAATTCCAAAACGTATGCGCCGGTAATTTGAGAAATCGGTGTCTGAAAAGTCTGGGCTGCGTCATTTCTTAAGACCTCATCACTGGCATATGCGTAATCAGAACGAAGCCGATATATTTTTACGTCGCTATCTGATGGATTGGCAGGGATACCGCCAGCCAGTATATGCCCGGGATCTTGCGCGCTTACGTAAGTTGAGCCCCCCACCCGCAAGGGCCTTGAAGAAGTTGAGTCTTGCACATAACCGCCCCAAATAATGCCGTCGGCGAAGATGGCGCCGACATTGCCTTTAGGATACAGACCGCCGGCATCACCGGAGTACGGATTGCGGCCGGACTGCCCGTCCCATTGAACCCAATAATTCCATTGGTTGCTATTCAGGGCTGCATTGACCTGTTTATTTGTGGAATGGTGTGTGGACTTGGTGAATGGAATTAAATTAGACTTCGTTTGACCAATGAGCAACGAAGCTGTCAAGGCAAGCATGCGCAAGGCCAACAATAGGCTGTCTGCAAGTAAGCGTTGGTGAATCATTATTTCATCCCGGGGCATTTAGTCTTTCTAAAAGCACCTTAGACAAAGGGGATGAAATCTTGAAAACAATCTTCAATCTTCAATCTTCATTACCATTCCCTGCAAATGGCGCAACTTATCAGGATTCCGCATGATGTGGATGACCTCAATCTTTCCATCGCTGATAGCCAGGCTCATTGTTGAAATCACCTTGCCATTTAACATAGCCAGGACAGACAGTGAGCCATTAAGTGTTGCTATACGCACCGTTAGGTCTGCCGGCGCTTTTTTCAAAATCCCCAGCAGGAATCGGGCAACATTTTCTGCACCGTTCAGTGGCCGGAGAGCCGCGACCACTTTACCACCACCATCGGAATAAAGGACGATGTCTTTCGACATCAGCGCGATCAGTTCGTCTAAATTGCCATCTTCGCAGACCTTCATAAAGTTGCTCAACAGTGACTCATGCTCAGCCCTCCGCGCCTGTCGGCGGCCCTGACCGGTATCCAGTTTCTCGCGAGCGCGACGGAGGATCTGGCGACAATTGGCTGCAGATTTATCGACAATACCGGCGATTTCATCATAGTCGAGGACAAACGCGACCCTAAGAATGTATATGGCTCGCTCCACAGGCGAGAGGTTCTCCAGGAGCATCAGGAAAGCCATGGAAAGAGAATCGCTGAGTGCCAGATCGTCTGCGGCGTCATCCCCGGCCAGCGGCTCCGGCAGCCACGGACCGACATAATCGGTCCGTTTCAGGCGAGCGGAACGCAAATAGTCGATACAGCTGCGGCTAATCATGGTAGTGAGAAATGCTTTTGGGCGCGCTACATCCTTTAGATCAACTGCATCCCACTTGAGCCAGGTATCTTGCACCATATCTTCAGCATCCATAACGCTGCCGGTCATTCGGTAGGCAATCGAAAACAGCAAATTTCGATGCGCATTAAAGACGTCCGTTTTGTTCATCTTCAGCCTCATATTGAAGTGCACACAACCCATCCGACTCAATCTCCAATGGCAGGTTGATGAAATTATAGAAATTCTCAATGGCGTTGAGCATGGTAATTTCCACTATTTCCGAATCCGTAAAATGCTGTTGCAAGCTGGTAAAGCATTCATCACTGACACGGCGATTTGTGGTTGCTTCCGTTACAAAATCAAGAGCAGCCCGTTCAGCTTCATCAAACAAGTCTGAGTGTTTGTAGTCCGGCAGGGCATAGAATTTTTTCAAGCTCACCTGTTTTGATTGCCCCATTGCCCGGGCAATGTCGATGCAGAAATGGCAATCATTTAGACCAGCTGTATGCGCCTTCAAAAGATAGCTGAGTTCTTTCGACAATGACATCCCTTTTTCAGCATAGTTACCCATACTGTTCGCCAGCCACAGGCTTTTCGGGGCGCGGGCATAAACCACTTTCATTGGGGTAATTACTTTTCCAAACATCTTCTTCGAATAGCGATACGCAAGTCGCGTCATGAGATCTTTCGGATTGTCAATTGGTGTTAAACGCATGAGGAATTCCTCCTGGGTATAGTTGATAGTTGTGAGTTGATATCCCCCTGCATCACCCTTCGAAGGGGGACATAGAGGGATGTCAACTCCGTCATTCAGGAGACGATCCGGCAATCTCATTTGTGACACCTTTGACAAATTGTTTATCTGCGTAGAATTGCTATATTTTGAAAGAGACACTTTTCGGAGGATCGATGAACGGTTTAGCAAAAAAATTGCTTATCACCGGCGGACTGTTAGCTGCCTTGATTTTGATCTTTGCTTATGCGCCTATCTCAAGTTTGGCGAGACCAGGAATGGATGATCGCTCAGTCGAACCGGCAGAGCGTACCGCGCATTTTTTCTCAAATATCTCAACAAGTGATGGGTTAAAGCGTCCATTCCCGGCCAAGCGAGTGCGAGCAGACAATCCATCCTCGCCGGAAAAGATTGAATTGGGCCGCCTGCTATATTTTGATCCCGTTCTATCACGCGACAATGACATTTCCTGTGCCCACTGCCATCATCCGGATCTCGGGTTTTCGGATAACGTCGGACTCTCCATTGGGATTGGTGGTAAAGGCCTCGGCAAGGCCCGGAGTGGCGGCGCGATCTTGAGACGAGGCTCCCCGACCGTATGGAATGCCGTATATAATCACCGGCAATTTTGGGACGGACGCGCGGCGGACCTCGAAGAGCAAGCGCTTCAGCCGATTCAGGATCCCACGGAAATGGGGCAAGACCTTGAGAGCTTAATTAAAGAACTGCGGGATATCCCGGAATATGTTGAGAAATTTAATCGGGCTTTTCCTGAAGAAGGCGCTGCTGCAATTACTGAAAAGAACTTAAGCTATGCGATTGCAGTGTTTGAGCAAACCCTGATAAGCGATCAATCGCGCTTCGATCAGTATGCTGCTGGAGATGCCAAGGCCTTGAACCACGAAGAAGTGGCCGGACTGAACCTTTTTCGCTCTTTAAAAACCCGCTGTTTCGAATGCCACGGCATGCCCACTTTTGCCAATCCTGATTTTAAGGTGATCGGCGTTCCGGATCTGCCGGGTATGGAGGCAGATATGGGTCATGGTGAGTTCGCCGGTGAAGGGTATAATCGCGCGTTCAAAGTGCCTACCTTACGCAACGTCGCATTAACCGCACCGTACATGCATAATGGTATCTTCAATACCCTGGAAGAAGTGATCGACTTTTATGCAGGAGGCGGTGGTTCGGGACGCGGCCTGCATCTCAGCAATCTCGATGACAAGATCCGTGCATTCTCTCTCTCCCCCAAAGAAAAGAGGGCATTGGTTGCTTTTCTGCACTCGCTCAGCGATGAATCCGCGAAACCGGCGATACCGGCTTCAGTCCCCTCAGGACTGGCTGTTGTTCCGCCATTAAAAAATCAATCCACCGAACTTGCTTCCTTCGTCCCGGCCAAACAAGTTGAACGTCCGAAGCCGGAGCGTCGCGGCAATACCTTGATTATTCAAAACGGCGACCGCATACAGGATGGTCTGAATCATGCGGAAGCCGGTGATACTGTGCTGGTCATGCCCGGCATCTATCATGAAACGTTAACGTTAGACAAATCCGGAATTACCCTTCTCGGCAAGGGGACCAATGACAATCGCCCTATCCTTGATGGCAAAAACATTCTTTCTGATGGACTGATTGGTTCCGGCAGTGATTTTGAAATTCGTCAGTTTATTGTCCGAAATTACACCGCTAATGCTTTGATGCTGGACGGCGCGAAGAATGTCACCTTCCGCGATGTTCATTGCGACAATCCCGGTCTTTATGGCGTCTACCCGGTTGGCTGCATCGGCGTAACTGTAGAACGATGCTCTGTGGCCGGTGCACGCGATGCCGGTATTTACGTGGGGCAATCGCGGGACATTGTTGTTCGCGATTCTCGCGCCTACTTGAACGTAACTGGTATCGAAATTGAAAATTCCATCAATGCCCTGGTCGAAAACAACGAAGTCTATAACAACACCGGCGGCATACTGGTCTTCCTTTTGCCGAACAATCCATCCAAGGTTTCCAGTAATTGCCGGGTCGTTAACAATCGCATTCATGAAAACAATCATCCGAATTTTGGTGACCCTACCGCCATCGTGAGCAAAGTGCCACCGGGCACCGGCATAATGATCCTGGGCGCGGACAGCGTTGAGGTTACCGGTAACACTATCTCCGAGAACAACTCATTCGGCATCGCCATGATTCATCTCGATATGGTTTATGAGCCGGGCACAATTTACGACGTTGACCCCTCACCCGATAATAATTGGATCCACGGCAATACCTATATTGAGAATGGAAAAGAGCCGGCGGGCTTGATAATTGAATCGGGCTTTGACGGGCGGGATTTACTCTGGGATCTAAGCGGTGTGAATAATAGCTGGGATGAGCCGAACGCCAATCGATTGCCATATGCACTTCCTGGGAAATCATGGTCAGAATTCCGCCGGCGCCTGAATTGGCGCACCTGGGCAACACTCATGCAGATCTAGGCGTGCGCATTACCTTGAGCAGCAGCGAATAGTAGTGAATAAACTTGTTGCACGACCCTAGCGTGCGGTGAAGCGCAGATACCGCTTCGACATGTCGCCTATTTATTCGGTTGATTTAGGCAAAAACAGCTATTATCTTTGTCGTATTCGCTCCCGTAGCTCAGTGGATAGAGCACTGGTTTCCGGAGCCAGGTGTCGTAGGTTCGATTCCTACCGGGAGTACAAAAGGCCGGCTTTTTGCCGGCCTTTTTGCGTTTAAAGAGCTGCAGGGATGGATTCAAAAACAATCCGGGCGCGCTTCCACAACCGAATCGTTTGGATTGCAAGTGCGGAGGTAACGAGTGCCGTTCATCAGTGTATGTCCGTCCGCATTGGTGGACATTTCATACTCCCACACTTTGCCGTCGTAGAATTTTAGCACAAGCACTGCCTGGTCTCCCCTGCCAACGACAGACCAGGTCCCGTTCCCGTTTCCGTAATTCATTGCATAGCCGCCGGTCAAGCTGCCATCCCCGGCATTCCAGATCGTTTCGTCTTCAAGATTATAGCGAAAGAAGCCGGCCGCGCAGAGGTCAAATGTTTTCTTGGTCGTATAGCCACCGCCACTGTAACTACTATAGCTGTCATAATAACTCAATTTACAATTGTTAAGATCTCGCTTCCATTTCTCTGCAACAGGTGGCACCACCGGTTTGAAAAAGCGGATGGATTTCGCCAGTTTCTCAACCAGTTGCTCATATGCCGGGCCATAGCTACCGGGCTCAACAGCGACCATCACAATTGCCCCATATTCATGCGGTGAAATCAATCCCAACACATAGGCGTTGGCTTGCTCGCCCTGGAGCGTTCCCTGGTATTTGCCGGCGAGACCATTCTTGCCAACGGTCTTCAGTTGTCCGGCAAGCGAAAGAAATGTGCCGCCTTCTTCCATCAATCCCTTTTGCGCCTCCGCGCGCATTGTGGCCATGTCCTTCGCTTCGTTCGGCAGAATCAGCAAAATCCCTTTTTGTGTATTTGATCCCAAAACGTAACCGGATTCAGTCAAGCGTCCGTCCCATCCGGCCGGTTTCATGAACGACATACCCCAATCGTTGTTTTTCACTTCGCCAGGTGCCGATGGTTTTGCTGCAGTAGGCGCCGGACTAGGACTCGTTGCGGGTTTGGCAGCCGGCTTTTGACCGAGCTGCTTCAGGACAAAGGTATCTCCCTCGCTGCTGATCGTTAACTGGCCGTTTTGAAGGAAGCCGGTAAATGGCACCGCCTGTCCAAAGTAGACATAGTATCCGTCCACGCGAACGCCGTCACTCGATTGTGCATTCACCTGAAATTGCTGGCCTTCAAAGGCGACGGTGCCACTTAATTGACTATTCTGGCCATTCAAGATCAGTTTAAGATTGGCATCCTGGTACGTTCCGGCAATGCTTCCGTTGCTCTGGGCAAAGAGTGAACAGAATGCCAGCAAACATAGCAGGGAAAGGCTATACAGATAAAAATCTCTATGCAAAATATATCTCCTCTTACGAATAAGCAGGCTAAAGTGTGCCTCCGCTTTTTCCAGGCAGAGCTGAAAAGTCTGAACATTATTAGATACGGAAACTGAACTTAACGGTGAATGATATCCATCACGGGCCGAAAGCCGGTATGGAAGAGTGCGGTTTCAGGGGTAGAATGAGAACGAGCGGAAACGCGGAAGCCAAAACTGATGGTCGGTTCGCAGAGGAATGATCCACCGCGCTGCACCTTCTTACTATTGTCTGTCGGTTCGAAAGGTTTTTCGCGATCACCGTAGGAGCGATACCAATCTTCGCACCACTCCCAAACATTGCCTGCCATATCGGTCAGGCCAAGCGGGGTTCGGCCAAAAACGCCAACGGGTGAAGTATAAAGGAATCCATCGTCCCCGGTATTGTAAATAGGGAAAGGACCCTGCCAGTAGTTTACGCGGTATTCACCGTTAACTTTGATGGAATCTCCCCAGGAAAAACGCGTCTGTTGATTGCGTGCATTCCTGGCGGCGTGTTCCCACTCAGCTTCAGTAGGCAAGCGCTTACCGGCCCAGCGACAGTATGCGTTTGCATCATGCCAGGAAACCTGCGTAACAGGATGCTTAGGAGGTGCTTCCGGAAAGTTAGGCCCAAGTGGTTTACGCCAAGTGGCGCCTGCGACCAACTCCCAACGATGACTTTGCGAATGCATCACAATGCCCGTGCCTAATTTTTCCGCGCTGGTAACATAGCCGGTAGAATCCACAAATCTCTTAAATTCCTCAACCGTTACCGGATGACGATTCATCAGGAACGGCAACACATCAACGGTGAAGACCGGTTGTTCATCCGCGGACCCGGCGATTGATCCAATCCGGGCTTTCCCACCTGGAACCAGGACCATCCCTTTCGGAATTTGCAGGTCTTCAGGAACTTCGAACTTGTTGCGAGCAGGCTCACGGGTAGCAAAGTAAACAAGAGCCAATGTGCCAACCAGGAAAATTATGGAGAGAATGAGTCCACGTTGTCTGTGTGTCGAGGGCGTTCGCATAGCTTTAGAAATTACGGTTCTTGCAGGAATCTTGCAAAAACTGTTTTGGTGATTCTTCATAAAGAAAGGGCAACCAAACCGGTAAGTTACCGGCCAGGTTGCCCTTCAAATTCAAAGGAACATGTGCTAACAATCCAGGCTTATTTCAGGAGGGCCATCTTGATTGTTTGAGTTACGTTGCCAGCTCGAAGCACGGCAAAGTAAAGGCCGCTGGTTACCTGGCTTCCGTTATCCGCCAAGCCGTTCCATTCAATCTCGTGAGTACCGGCTGTCATTTGACCGTTCTGCAGAACACGAACGCGCTGCCCGAGAGAGTTAAAGATTTCCAACTTTACATTCTGCGGTCTTTCCGCGACCGGTACCTGAATTTTCAGTGTAGTGGTCGGGTTAAAAGGATTCGGATAGTTGGCATAGAGATAAAAGCCATCAACTGTCGGTGCTTCGCTGGCAGTGTTGACCTCAATCGGACCATGCTGAGTGCGAACACCATTGACATCAACATCAACGAGCAGATACGAATAAATCGTTCCGCTGATCACGCGATCATCGCTAAAGCTATATTGGGTGCGTTCATTGGTCGTAAATTGACCGTCTTGCCAGCCAATCTGGGTATAGTCACCGCCAACAGTTGCATTGCGCCAGATTTCAAAACCAATATTGTCGACTTCACTCTCGGTAACCCAGTTCAATACCACTTCTTCACCGGCCAGCCTTGCCGTAAACGAGCTTAGGCTCACGGGGAGAACAATGTCGCCGGAAACCTGGCTGGCATTCAGTGCGCCAGGTGTGGCGTTATCAAGTGCCCAGCCACTGCCATCATCGTTAAAAACGCTGTTAGGCGCCTGGATGCTAAAGTCTGTGTTGTCATCATCTACAACCTGATGCAGGTAGTTGTCTTCATTGCTATCCACACCGGTAGAAACGGTGCCGGGATCATCAATGTCGATGTCCGTTACACCATCCCAGGAAACAGCATCAAGGATATTGGCGCCACTGCTTGGGTCGCCATCATACAGAATCAAACCATCGCCGTTACCGTTTTGCAAGAGCCCCGGTAAAGGCGCATCCCCATTCGGTACTGCACCACTTTGAGCAGCAACATAAAAACCGACGTTCACACCATCGTCATCCAGCACACCATCGTTCGGAATCGTAAATGTGCCGATTGTATGACGCCAAACTTCGCCGTCATTTACATTCGCACCGTCATAATGAACGATTACGAATCCGCTGATATTGGTACCTGCCGGTCCGATCAGCTCGATAAATTCAACATCATCGGTATTGAGGTCGTTTGCACGTATTTCATTGATATAAACTTCGACAGCATTCTGTCCAAGAGCCGAGGCAGACAGAAAGATGAGGAAGCAAGCACTAACAATCCACTTCATAATTCCTCCGTTCACACATATTCCTTTTACTTCCTTGAAGCGTAGATACAGCAGTTGTCGGCGTCTTACCTTGTATGCTTACATCTGCTTCTGATATTCAGAATAAATCTGGTTCAACAATTCCAAACCAAGGTGGTACCAGCTTTATTCCTGCCCAGTGTGCCTCCTGCACACAATTGTAGCTTCCCTGTTCGCCGATAAATAATCGACCGTCAGGCAGGAAACATTAGCAAAACAGTTTCCTTTTTTCCTGTTGCTGTAATGAGTCCTATTCAAAGCTTAAAATGAGGCAAACGAATTGGATCTGCCCCTGGTAGTACACAAGTCAAGGGACATGATCGGTCTCTTTATTCCAAGCATTAGGAGATCAGTGGGAAGCCACAAAGCAAGTCATAACGCAGCGTTATGATCCAGGAAGCAAACCGGATAATCAAAAAGTCGGTATCAATTGTCAAGGATTTGCAATCTTGCATGCATTTGAAATAACATACTAAGTGTCCGGGCTTGGAAATTAGATGTATCGCACAAAATTCGATAAGCGAAGTTTCAAAAATCGCAGGATGCATCCATTCGCGATTTAAGCCCTGGATTTTTCGTCCGATAATATTTCAATTCAACGCCTTTCTTCTCTAACAAATCTTGGTTAAGAATCGGAATGCTCAAAGGAGCGAGATATGGAGATCAACTTCCTCGCACCCCATAACGGACTCTCCGGCGGTTTGAAGATCATTGTCGCCTACGGCAATGCGCTCTTGCGCCGGGGGCATCATGTTTCCATTACGTACACCTCACCCAAGGTGGGCTGGCGAACGGCCATAAGGCGCCACTTGCGCCGGGCTTTTCTCTACGAGCTGGATCACCTTGATCATTTTCAGGGAGAGCTTATAAACGTATCGGAATTCGAGGAGCGTTATCTGCCCAACGCAAACTGTCTGGTAGCCACCAACTCGGCAATAGCTCGCAAAGCAGCCAACTTCGATGATCGTTACGGACAGAAATTTTATCTTATACAGGGTTACGATACCCATGAAAACATGCCGGAAAATGAACTTGCAAGCTATTATCTGCCTTTCCATAAAATGGTGACATCTGAATGTCTCCGCAAAAAAGTTATGGCCGAAACCGGAGAAACAGATATCCCGGTCATTCCGGTCGGACGAGACTTCCAGCTCTCAGAGTCCTGCGGTGACGGCGTTAAACGCCCCTTCGATATCGGCATGATATATTCACGGATTCCCGCCAAATGCGCAGTTTATGGTCTGGATGCAATTCGTCGCGTCCAGGAAGAATTTCCGTATATCAAAATCGTCATGTTCGGTGCCGAGCGACCGAACCAGCCGCTGCCGGACAACGTGACTTTTTTCGAACGTCCGCAGCAACAGCAAATTCGCAACATCTACCTTTCAACCCGCGTTTGGATCAGCAGCAGCGTTGAAGAAGGATTTTCTTTGCCTGCGCTGGAAGCGATGAGCCTCGGCGCAGCTGTGGTTGCCGCCAACAGCAAAGGCATCGAAGATTTAGTAGACAGCGGCCGCAATGGTTTTTTAGTAGACCCCTATAATAGTGAGGGCCTTGCCGATAAGATCAAAGAGCTGTTGGTGAATCACGACCTGCTTCGTCGAATCCAACTTGCCGGCTTGTCTCGAAGTGAAGATTTTAGCTGGAACAAAGCCGCGGATCAGTTTGAAGCCAATCTCCTAAAGCATCGCAATCGGCCGGCATTGGCCCTGTGATGTCCGGGCATCAAAGCCTTGCTCACTAAAGGGATACCGGAATTCGTCGAATATTAGCCTGAGGGTGCTGCAGCCACTAATGGAATAGTTAACGCGGCACATGGACTGAACGCAGGTCGAGAGATGGAACAGGGACGTAGAGTAATCGACAAGCCGGATAGGATGCAGCCGCCGGGCGCGACAATCGCCTATCTAGCCCCCGAGTTGCCGGCGTTATCAGCAACGTTTGTATATCAGGAAATCCTCGCTGTTGAGCGCAAGGGCGTGCGTGTTATTCCATTCTCTGTGCATCCCCCAGCTGTTGCCGCAAAGGAATATCTTGCCAAGAAGTTGGCCCATCGAACGCGCATCCTCTACCAGCAACCGAAATATCGTGTACTGGCAGCCAGCTTATTTCAGCTCCTGCGACATCCAGGTCGATTCTTCAGCACCTTCGGCCAGGTAATATCTGACTGTATCACGGTAGGTTTCTTCACTAAAACCGCTTTCAAACTCCCTTTTCAATTCATATCTGCCTGCTGGCTATCGCGTCAGCTTAAAGTAAAAAACTGTGAGCACTTACACATTCATTTCGCCCATGTAGCAACGCAGATCGGTATGTATGCAGCGTCAATGGCAAATATTCCCTTCAGCTTTACGGCGCATGCATGCGATATTTTTCGGCAAGGACTGCTCCTACAGCGAAAAAGCGAGCGGGCAAAACGCATAGTGACAATCTCCAACTACAATCGCGATTATCTCGCCTCGATCGGCATCCCACGATCTGAAATCGAGATCGTTCGCGCCAGCGTAAACATGTCCAATTTTGAACCACGGCCTGCATTTAGTGAGGCGCCTGAAATAATCAGAATAGGGAGCCTGGGGCGTTTAGTTGAGACAAAAGGGATGGATATTTTGCTGCGGTCTGTACGTCAACTTCTGCAAAAAGGGATTCGGGTTCAGCTTGAAATAGCTGGAGATGGGCCACGTCGTCACCAATATGAAACCCTGGCCGCCGAACTTGAAATAACACGCTACGTTGATTTCAGGGGGGCGCTTGCGCACAACCAGGTTCCCACCTGGATGAAGAACCTGGATCTGTTCGTTCTCGCATGCCGCAAAGACAGCAAGAACAATCAGGACGGCATACCGGTTGTCCTTATGGAGGCCATGGCCATGGAGATACCGGTTGTTTCCACCCGTATCAGCGGCATTCCGGAACTCATCGACCATGGTATCTCGGGATTGCTGGCAGAACCGGGTGAGGTAGATGATTTAGTTGCCAACATTGAATCGGCAATTGGAGATTACCAACGTCTGCGCCAATTGGGCGTTAAAGGGCGGGAGCGGGTTATTGCTGAATTTGAAGTAGACTTAAATGCGGATCGCCTGTTGAAAGTGTTTGACCTGAGCGGAAACGGCCGAAGAGTGGTGTCAACTATCGTTTTGGAAACCACACAGAGCGCCGACTGATCAACCAATCAGGTATATTTCTACTAGCTGAGTGTTCCTACGCGATTATCCAGATATAGCTGCAGCAGGTCCCGATCGACCTGATATCCGTAAAAATCTTCATAGTTGGCCCCCTCGCGGCCATGTTGAGCAATACCAAACGGGCCTTTAAAATTCCATAAGGCATATCCCCAGCGAAATTCCTTAAAGACGGATAGTAGATCAGCAAACCAACGCAGCGCCAGATCATTCGGCACCTTATTGTAACAGCCAAACTCACCAATGTGGACATCCGTGCCGCCTTCCTCCACAGCGCGCCACGGTGCATAATGGGCCTTCAGCGCCTGCCGATTCCACTTCTGGCCTTCCCAACGCGTTCCGGGATATTGAGGCGCGCTGAGCCCCTTGCTTCCGTCCCACCAACTTGCCTCGTAGTGCGTCACCGGCATCGGCTGATAGCCGCGGCCGCTGTGAATCACATCCAGGTCTGCCAGTTCCGGAATCGCTTCATTACCGCCATTTAATCCGTTTAGGACTATTTCCCGCTGCGGATCGATCTTATGAATAGCAGCAATTGTTCGACGCATCAAGGTTTCATGATTTTCCCGGGTCATACCGTATTGCCCGACAGCCGGCGGTTCATTCAACAAATCAAAACTGAGGTTACGGCTGGGTATGCTTCGGTAGCGCTCGGCGAACATCTCCCAATGAAACACGAAAGCATCGCGTACAACATCATCCAGCCACAGGTTGTGCTTCTCCAGATGATTGCTGTTGATGCAATAACCGGGCGCACGATGCAGGTTCAGTGACATGTGCAGATTGCGTTCCAGGCAGGCATTCAAATAATGATCGATGAACTCCAGCATCGACTCATCCGGCTTCAAGTAATTGAAGTCACGAATCCAAAAACGGTAATCCAGCGGGAGCCTGACAAAGTCCAGGCCGACATCCGCCATGACATCCAGTGCATTCAAATCCGGCAAAGCCGGTATTTTTCCTTTTTCGTAATAGTACATCCACTGAAAGTTGAAACCATATCTTGCCACGTTATCTATTCTCCTGCCGGAATTAAATTCTTAGCTGACCAGCACTATTTCTCTTGCCGAATTACAAGGCCAGGCATCATTGGCACCTGACCAATATCGGCTTCCACTGCCATTATTTCAATACTTATTCCGCAACGATTTTGCTTTTTGCCGTGGGAGAGATTAGCGCTGCGCAAATTATCTTCAAATGTTGACTGTCACATGATTTCTTGTATATTGGGTCTGAAATAAAGCGTTGGAGGCGCCGTTGGCGGAAGAAAGATCGCATAGTTTACTAATTGGATACATACTCTGGATTTTTGGTTTCCTGGGAGCACATCGGTTCTATTACGGGAAGCCGGTTTCTGCAACTGTGTATTTCTTTACGCTTGGCCTGCTGGGCATCGGTTGGTTTATCGATTTGTTCCTGATGCCGGGGCTGAACCGCCAGGCTGATTTGCGCTTCACCAGCGGACGGATCGACTATACACTTTCCTGGCTGCTACTGACCTTCCTGGGCGTATTCGGCATCCATCGTATGTATATGGGCAAGTGGTTCAGCGGCATCATCTATCTGATCAGCGGTGGTCTATTTCTCATCGGCTATCTATATGATTACTGGACATTGAATGATCAAATAACAGTTATCAACAATTCAAAGTAGCCGTCTAGACTCATTTGTCGCTTGTCTTTTTCCACGCCAGCTTGTCGCCGTCATAGCGACAATATTCTTCCTCAGCTTTGAAGTTCCTTTTGCATGTGTCGCATTGTTTGTGCACCATCAGCTGATGTTCAGGTGCCTGGCTGCCCAGCCATTCTTGACGCAGAGACTTGATGTCAGTGCTGATCGCCATTTCATGATGTTCAAACGGAACAACAACGAGCGTTGGATCGGCAGTCAGGGTTATGGTGGTATCAACAGTATCACCACGACTGAAATAGCGAAGCGCGATCTCTGTGCCGATCTCTTGCGCATCGACAATGGAATCAAACTCAGCAATGGATGTGACGTGCGAGCCATCAAGAGACAAAATCTTATCACCACGATCCAGCCCCGCGTCATAAGCAGGACTGCCCCGATGTGTGGCGCTGCGTACGGAGATGCTACCGTCTTCTACCGTCCATCGTATTCGTCCGGCAAACGCTTTTCCCGGATTTTCAGCGGTTACCAGCAAACCCGCCTTTGCCAACAATGATTTATAGTCAATCGGGTTTAAGCCGGTGATGTAATCCTGGAAGAACTTACCGGCAAAGTCAGGGTCTTTGGTGAGACCGGCGAGAACTGTCTCAAGATCCGTTAGCGTATAGGGCTTTTCATTACGGCCATAGCCCTGCCACATTGCCCGCATGTAATCATCCAGCGTTATACCTGAGAACTCGGTTCGCAACATGAGATCCAACCCGAGCCCCAGGGCGCTTCCGTAAGTATAATATGAGATAAAGGTGTTGCTGCGATTATGGTGATCTACAGATCGAGCCGCATCCACGAAGGGCGCCTGAATGCTCATCTCAGCCGCTGAAAACACATTGCGACCGGGACTGTTGAGAACAGTATTGAGACGGCCGGTTAATCCCTCGGCATATTTGTCCAGGCTGGTGAGACCGGTACGGTGAATAATTAAATCATCATAGTAGCTGGTAAACCCCTCTGCGAACCACAGCTCCGGGGATGGATTAGCGATTTCGAAGTCAAAGGGCTCCAATGAGGCTGGTCGAATTCTCTCGACATTCCAAACATGGAAGAATTCATGCGAAAGCGTATTCAGACGGGATAGTACCCCCTCCCCTTTCAGCGAGCCGGTACTGCTGAGAATGGTCGAGTTTCGATGCTCCATGCCATCGCCATTTACATGGGGCAGATAATCAGCGATAAAGGTGTATTCACCATAGTCGAATCGCGGCACTTCACCGTACACGGCAATCTGTTCCGCCACAACCGCCCTGGCCATTTCCGTGTAAATGTCAATTTCTTCATCCGTCCCATCGTAATGAAGAGCAAGGCGGATGTACTGTGGTTGCTCACTATCGCCCACAGGCCATTTACGAATGCGAAGATCCGCCATTTCAATAGGACTATCCATCAGATAGCCGTGATTCGGGGCGGAATAGCGATGTGGTGCAAGCATCCTTAATTGAGTGACAATTTGCCAGTTGGGATTGGGCTTATTGACGACAACTTCAACCGGACGATCCTTCTGACTACGCGCCCAAAGAAAGGTCGCCGGTGCATTTAAGTGAGCGTGCGTTGCATCAATGCCGGTATAGGTGCCGTCCGCCCTGTCACCATAGAGCGTATAGGTGACATGAACCGTCCCGTCGTGCCCGCTGATATTCCACTGGTGAAGGTTGGGCCGTTCAATCGGCAAGCTGCGGCCTTTGCTATCGGTTGCCGAAACCTCATACACGTTCTTTGCAAATTCATGAAGTGCGTAGCGCCCTGGAGATGTGCGACTGATGCGCACTTCCAGCGTATCAACCGCCACATCCTGGAAGGTTACAGATATCCGCGCCTCGTGATGACGGCGATTCTCAAAGGTCAATTCATATTTAACCGGTTTTTGGGCCAGCAAGACACTGGTAAGCAAGAGGCAAACTAGCAAACGGAGGTGCATGAGATATCCTTTCAGCTTTCAAACAAATCCAGTTGAGCAGGGTAAATAAGCCGGTCAAAAGATTGTCCGATGAGTCCCAGCAAGGAATCGGCAATCGGCTTTAATTGTTTTTCCACATAATGAGCATAGTTAATCGGCCGATGCCCCAGTTCGATAGGTATCGGACCATCCCGGGTAATCAAGTATTTAACCACGCGTACGTCATCATCCTTGAGCAATAGCGCCGCACGAACTTGAGGCGAAATATTCTTCTCGTAAGCGCTGGCTTTTTTGCGCAGGCGCTTGGTATAAATCAATCTATCATCCAGCTGCCCGGCATAGATTTGGCGAACCAAGTCACGAATCCAATCAGCAATCGGCTCGCCCGTCAACAGCCGGTGGTATAGCTGATATTGGAATTCCTTCGCCAGTGGCGTCCAATCGCTTCGTACATATTCCATACCGACAAACTCAAGCTTCTCACCAGCGATGGTTTGCCGGAGGCCGGCATAGCGTTTTCGAGCCCCACCAGAAATGGCACGAGCCAACGGTAACACGAACTTTCGATAGTGCTTCTCATATTCCATTTCCAAATGCGATACAACGCCCATCTTCCCCAGTTCATCCCGCCAATATTGATTCAAACGGATTGCCAGGGCATTACCCGTTTCATCCGGATCAAGGTGCTGCACATTCTTCAAATGCACAAATAAGGAGTCCGTATCGCCATAGAGTACCTGAAAGCCTTCGCGCTCCAGATATTCCCGGCATCGCTTCAGCAGCCATTGACCGGTGCCGGTGATTGCCGACGGTAAATCGGGATGATAAAATCGACATCCATAAGACCCCATTACGCCATAGAAGCTATTCATCAGAATCTTGATGGCCTGAGATAAGGGCTGATCCTTGTGCTTCTTGGCCTTCTGACGCTGTTGCATCAAAGTATCGATCAATTCCGGCAAAATATGTTCGGAGGCCGAGAAGGCAAAACCGTCCGGTGTCTTTACTACATCACTATTCGCCTTGAGGCGCGAAAAAGGATCAATTTTAAACGACTGAATTATTGATGGGTACAGGCTTTTGAAATCAAGGACGATGACATTGTCGTAAATGCCCGGGATGGGCTCCATGACGTATCCGCCGGCAGCATGCCCTTGCGGAATGACATCGTCTTTGTTCGGCGCTACTAATCCTCTCCGGTGGAGGCGGGGCAGGAAATGATGATCAAAAGCCGCAACGGAAAGTCCAACCTGGTTGAGTAGCATTCCGGAGATTTGCGAGCGCCGTATGTAAAGGTCTAACAAGCCGGTCTTTTCAAAAATCCGGCTTACCAGAACACAATCCTGCAGATTGTATTCTGCCAGTCCTTTTTTATCAGAGGCAAAAAGCCGCTCAATTTCCCCAATTTTATCATGATCCGGCGTAATGGTTTTACCGGTATCAAGTAAAACGCGGCTGACGGTCTCCAGACTGAAGTCTTCAAATTGATAAAACGCCGCCCGTAGAGACTGTGGCCCATCAATCACCACCCGTCCGGAAATATCTGCAATATATCCGGCGAACTCTCGCTTGCGAATACTGATGCGCCGCCGGCTGCGGGCCATATCCAAACGAATGTTCAATTCACGGCACTTTCGATTCAGGAAGTCCAGGTCAAACCCGATGACGTGCCAGCCGATTATGATGTCCGGATCTACCGTCTGGAACCACTTGAAGAAGGTCAGCAGCAGCTTCTTTTCGCTATCAAGCAATTCGAGCCGCTCATCTACCACCTCATCCTTGTCGCCGAGCATAAACACGCGCTGTTGCGATGCGCCTGATTCCCGCAAGTCAATGGCAATCGAATAGAGCTGCCCACTCTCCACGCCGGTTTCGATGTCAAGAGAGGCAACGCGCAAATTTGGCGTCATCTCACAAGGCTCAACCTTTGGATTTCGGTAGCGGGTAAGATTGCCTCGCCGAACGCCCTTTCCGGTAATGCGCATCTGGGCATTGACAAAACGCTCCATCAGGTAGCGTCGATCAGGGCGGAGATCAGCTTCATAGGTCTTTATTCCCATGAACTCCAGCACCTTCATCAACTCACGCAAAGATTGCTGGGAATGGAAATAAATGCCGTCAACAGGATTGCCGTCGAAGGAAACCATCGGCAGGGTTTTTCGATCAACGATCTCAGGGAATTCAGGCAATACTGCGTCTTCAGGTATAAAGCAAACCGGCTGTTGATAATCAACAACGATTTCAACGCGCCCGGCTGTCGTCGACAAACCAAAAAAGTGGAGCTGGTTCCCCTTTTCGGTATCCGACCACTCGCTGGTCAAGATGAAAACGTCAGTGGTTTGCATTGGCTCAGCCATTTCGTCAATTCAACACGTTATTCTCAATTAGCATTGCTACATGAACAAGTCCTTAAACGCTCCATAATAACGACAGAGTCCGTCTGCTGCAAGGAATGAAGTGGGCATCGCTCATACATTTCTGTTTTTCAAACATGTCCTCAATCTTGGACCCACACTGACGACAATTCACACATCAGTCAACATCATAAGGAGATGAGCTATGCAGAGGGTTCTGCTATCGTATGTACTTTTTCTTGCAATTTTTGTGCTGAATGCCGGCAGTTTGCAGGCATCCAGCTACCTGACATTCTTCGTTAATAAAGATTCAGCAAATGTGATGGAACAAGGCGCCTACTTTGCCTGGGAATTCGACGTTGCGATTCCCGGTAATGAGGTGCAGATGGAGCTGTATCTCGACGTCGACAATTCACAAACCTTGACAGAAGGTGATATCTGGCTGGCCGGCTGGGGCATGATAGACGGCAGCGGCGAAGTTGAAGGGCCGGAGGATCTGACGGAAGCCGCAGACGGCATTGTCTATGCCGAAGTCGGCCGTCTTGGCCTCGCTCCCGGCAATTATTTGATGCGAGTCGTTGATGAAGACAGCAGCGAGGTTGTTAACTGGTTAAGCAGCCAGGCATTGCCGAATCCGCCAGCTACCATCAGCGGCCAGGTTATTATCGAAGGCGTGCCGGCCCCTGATCCACTTTACAGCCACATTCTTATTGCCGCGCAAAAAGAATTTAACGAAGGCACTTTTGCCGGTATTACCGATGAATTTGGCAATTTCTCCATCAACCTCGATGAATCCGGTATCGACTGGCAAGTAGAGCTATTCTTCGACAATCCACTGCAGGATTTTATTCCGCCGGAAGAGACCTACGTATTTGCCAATCCCGGTGACAATCCAAATACGGATCTTTTCTTTACCTTGCCAACCGCCTTCATTTACGGTCAACTACTTGATGAAAACCAGGACAAGATTACCGGCGTTGAGGGAGAAGTCTGGGCACAAAACATCGACAATGGTGGCGAAAGTGTTGTGCCACTGGAGGACGGTGAATTCACTCTTGGCGTCTCCATCCCTATAGAAGATGCATCGAATGCTTTCTTCCTGGGCATCGACAGTGACGATCTGATTCCAAATTACATGGCGCCATTCAACAACAACCTCTTTGACATTGCCAATGGTGATAGCATTGAACGCAATATTGCCGCGTTCTCTACGAATGCAACAATTTATGGCTACATCACCCTGGATGGACAGGGCAGCGGCCTGTTACATCAAATCAATGCACATACTGACACACTGGGTTATACGGAGACCATGAGTGATCCGGCAAGCGGATATTTCGAGCTGAATGTTCACGACGCCGGTGGCACTTTCTACTGGATTGACCTTGACGCCTACGGAGACTACGGCTTACCTGAAGGCTATACAGTCGACGGCGGCACTTTCCGGGAAGCTGTCGCCGGTGACACGGTCTACTACAACCTGATCCGGCCGGCCAACCTCTTGAAAGGTCAAATCACATTTGATCCCGGTGATCCGCAGGAGCTGGACTTCGACGATGTATACGTCCAGGCATTTGACAGCACCTTCATTGAATACTATGAAGCGTCTGTCAAAGAAGATTTAAGCTTCGAACTCTTTGTGCCGGCCAACAGTTGGATCGTTGAATTCGATGCATCAGATGAAAACTATCTGGCAAGCCCTAGCCGCTACGAGCAAATCTCCGTTGCAAGCGACACGGTGGAAGGCCTGAATTTTGAACTAAATTATGCCCATGCGGAGATAAAGGTGCGACTGGAAAACTCACCCATTCCGGCCTCATGGATTCCCTATGAAAGTTACACCACTGGAAAATGGCCATTTGTCTACCATGCCTACGCGGAAGCCGTTTCCGACAGCGAATTTGTTCTACAAGTTTGCGAAGGAAATTGGGTAATGGAGGTCCCCTATTATGATGAAGGACTCCTAGTTTCTGTCAGCGATTCTATTCTCACAGTTAGCGAGACCGATAGCCTTTACGAAGTGGTATTCACGTATCAATCCGTTGTCGGTATTGATGACAATGAAGCAATTCCGGCATCATTCTACCTTGAGCAAAATTATCCAAACCCCTTTAACCCGGCCACAACCATTCGCTATGGATTGGCCACAGGCGGCCCGGTGAACATCAGCATTTATAATATGCTCGGCCAGAAAGTGGAAACCCTGGTGAACGGCTACCGGGCAGCAGGTCATCATCAAGTGACCTGGCAGCCCTGGAATTTGAGTAGCGGCATCTATGTGTATCGCCTGGAAACCGGCGCATTTATTGATTCCCGCAAGTTGCTCCTGGTAAGATAAATTCAATGTAAGAAGCAGCACGGACCAGATTTTAGACTCGTGGGGCAGAAGAACTGCCCCACGCTGCTATTTTCCCTACCCCTTCATGTATGCGGCAGAGCCATATACGAGCAAGCCCGCTCAACGCCGCCACATTCTAAAAGAATCAGCAACAATTCCATTCGCAGTTGCGTTGTTGGAATAGATGTGCTAAGGTTAATACCGATTCGAAGTGAAATCGAGTATTCTTGTTTTGTCATGCCCGAATGCAGTAATCGGGCATCCATTTCGTCTGAATTCGCATGGGTTCCCGCTACAAGCATGCGGGAATGACACGACAGAGCATTCAAATTTCTATACAGAAAGTATTCGGAGACTCTATGAAATCGCTTGCCGCATTAATAGCCAAGTCCTTTACTATGTTACTGATCCTGCTTGTCAGTTTCGGTCAACTTATTGCTCAGGAAGACGTCCGGCCGATTGTCATCGGCGAACAGTTTACCATGACGTCGAAACTCCTTGGTGAGAATCGCAACATTATTGTGGTCAAGCCACAGGGATATGAAAACAGCACCCGGCGCTATCCGGTAATGTATCTCCTTGATGGCGATGCTCACTTTCATCATGTATCCGGGTTGAATGAATATCTGGCGGGGCTGGGACGCATGCCTCAGATGCTGCTGATCGGCATCAGCAATACCGATCGCACGCGAGATTTGACGCCGGAAACCAACGACACCGAGAACGCCAGATTTGCTACGGCCGGCGGTGCCAATCAATTTCTGGCGTTCATAGAGACTGAACTTATGCCGCTTGTAGAAAAGAAATACCGTACGCATCCTTATCGCGTTTTGGTCGGCCATAGCTTTGGCGGCCTCTTCGCGATCAACGCCCTCTTTACCAAACCGGATGTTTTTGATGCCTACTTTGCCATTAGTTCCAGCCTCTGGTGGAACAGCGGCTCTATGGTTACGCTGGCAAAATCTTATCTTGACGCTAATCCAACACTGGACAAGTTTCTCTACTTTACCCTGGCGAATGAAGGCGGTGACATGCAAACCCAGAATCTGGCCATGGAAGCGCTGCTCGAGGAAAAGTCACCAAAGGGGTTGATATGGGGATTTACGCACATGGAAAATGAGACGCATGGCTCAATTCCCCACCGTACCATCTACGTTGGACTGGAAGCATTATTCAAAGACTGGGGATTGCCGACGGAAATCGCCAACAATGGCTCGTTGGAAGACTACGACACGCACTATCAGAGCCTATCGAAACGCTTCAAATTCGATATCACTACCCCGGAACGGGAAATCAATCTGCTTGGCTACCGCTACATCCGCAGCGAGAACCATGAAGAAGCGATTCGGGTGCTGACCGAGAATACCAAGCGCTTTCCGGCTTCTGCCAATGTCTATGACAGCCTCGGCGACGCCTACGATGCTGCCGGGCAAACAGAAAATGCTCGCGACAACTACCGAAAGGCAGTAGAACAAGGTACGAAGAATGCCGACGGTAATGTTTCCGTTTACCAGGCAAACCTCGATCGAGTGGAGATGCAACTGAAGAAGTGATGTCAGACATTGACAAAAGCTCTCCACACCATGTACGTTTCTACAGAGGCTATATCGCATAACCGTGGAGGATTGATGCACCCAAAAACGAGATTTGTCAGGCAAGATGGGCGAATGTTTGCCATCCTCAATTGGCGCATTCGCCAGGCAGACGACGATGCCATTGTCAGTGAATTCCTGACACGCCAGGAGGAGCAGCTATACATATCACTGAAAGCAGGCGGGTATGACGAAGCGGCAATTTTTGACCGCCTCTTTCCAATTGAGGCGCCGGGCGCACTGAAGGTTCAACTGGATATTGATATGTTAACCAAGGGGCAATTGCTCTACTTGTTAATCAATCGCCTGGAAGTATCCCTGCCAAGCCTCAGGGAAATGAATCGTAAGGATCTAAAGCAGCTGTATATCAGGATTGCGGGC